>JBALTE010000004.1:33975-305447 GCA_036963965.1 Oceanicoccus sp.
TGCACATCCATGTGCTCACGGCATACATCACATCCTGTGAACAAAAAAACGCCCCTCTCGGAGCGTTTTTGTTGGCACTACTTTATCTTTCCGTTACAGCTGATCGATTAAAAGTTATAAGAGAACCTAAATCCGCCAGTCATTGGCCGTGATATTGAAATACGTTCGCGGTCATAGTTAAAGCTACCAGATACTTCAGCTCGCTCATCCGTTAAGTTGTCGACGTATAACTCCGCCGTCCACTCATCGTTAGACACCCCCGCAGACATGCCAACCATTACCCAACTATCCAGCTTTAACCGGTTGATGGTAATAATGTCGGTATACGCTTCGTCAGAGTAAGACAGATGCGGCATCACGTGAGCAGTCATGCCTGAATCAAGTTGCCATTCATAGCGGGCTTGTAACGTCGCCTGAAATTCAGGCGCAAAAGCCAACGAATCACCTTTAATAACATCACCGGTTGGAATTAACACTTCTGTTATTTCAGTATCAAGTATCGAAAAACCACCCGTTAAGGTTAAGCCTTCAACAGACTGCGGCAGCCAGGTTACATCGCCCTCCATACCTTTAACTTCTGCGTCAGCAGCGTTTTCTACGAAGAATAGATTAGTAATACTCGGATCAAAGATACCCGATTGCAACTTTTCTATTTCAATCATAAATACGCTACCGTTAAAGCGCAGCGAGCCTTCCAGAAAATCAGCTTTCCATCCGAACTCATAATTTGTTACTTCATCTGTTTCAATGGCGATAGGTACAGTGTAACCGGCACCATTAGTAGAGCCACCTGGGCGATTGAGAAAGCCCGGGCGAAAGCCTTCTGACCAGGTAACGTAATACAGCATGTCATTATTTGGGGTCCAGGAAAAACTGACCTTGCCAATTACGCCATCGGAATCTGCTGTGTCATTCTTGCCGCTGAACAATTCATCCAGATTGTTGCCACCATTAGTGTCTGTTACTGCTCCAATATTCCCGAAAGAACCAGCAGCACTGCCTTTAAGATCGACTTCAACATCGTACCAACGTGCGCCGATGGTCGTTGAAAACTGATCATTGAAGTCAAAAGTCAACTCACCAAAGGCTGCAATTTGTTTGTCGGTACGCAGTACATCATTACGGAAAATAACACCTTCGGGCCACTGCCCGGGGTATTTAACCGATGCGCCGGCTGCAGAAAAGTTAGGACCATAACCAACAGAAATGCCATCAGCAGCAATCACGCTTTCAGAACCGGGGTAAGTAAACGAATTCACCTCCCGCAATTCGAGGTCACTGTAGAAAGCACCAAAGGTTGCACGGAGTTGTGACGACTGGTCGGTAGAGAAACGAATTTCGTGGGTCTGAACTTCAGTCTCAGTTTCACTTTTTACAAACAGGTTGGGCGCCTGACATGTACCGGACGGGCTGTCACCACCATAAGAAACGGAGTGATCACATATATAATAGGGGATATACTCACCAACAAATAAATAGTCAGTGTAATCGACAAACTGATCAGTCTCTCGGTCGGTAAACGCACCGGTATACACCACTTCCAGATCGGCAATTCGCCCTTCTAATGTCCAGCTGAAGTTTTCAAAAGAATCTTCCATGCTGTCGCGTTCATAACGCTGAATTTCTAGATCACCCAGGTCCGGGTCAACAAAGAAAACCCCCTCGGTATCCAGTGTCTGTTGAGCGGCGCCCACCAATAAACTCCAATCTTCATTGATGTCCCACAAAGCACTAAAACGGCTGCCTGAATAGGTTGATTCGTTAAAATCACTCTCAGTTCGGGAGCCGTTATCAGCTTGTAAGAAGTTGACATTACTGAGGTCCGCAGTAGATTGCCCCCCTGAACGCCCCGCACTAACAGCCAAGCCATTGGCTCGTACAGTCCCTTCAGGCCTAAAACGTGCGCTGGATGACGCATCAATAGTACCCGCTACGTTGTCGATGTAACCGCCCTGATTGTCGACATAGACTACGCCGCGAACCGTTAAGCTGTCGGACACCGGGACATTAACGACGCCCTCTGCGTTATTACTGGGTTCGCCGCCTTTAGTATAAGCCGTGCCAAACTTAACCTTACCGCTAAAACCAGAAGAGTCAGGCTTATTAGTTATCAGACGCACGGTACCAGCCTGCGAGCTAGCTCCGTAAAGCGTGCCTTGCGGCCCCGCTAAAACTTCTACTCGAGCCAAATCTGCAGTATAGACATCAAGGTTTCGGCCGGGTTGTGCCAGTGGTTGCTCATCAAGATAGAGCGCAACGTTGGGCGACAAGCCTGCAACACCAGCGGTGGTCAAATTAGGCGTAGTGGATGCAACGCCGCGGATATAGATGGTGTTTTGTCCAGGGCCACTGCCACCTGCAGTAACGCCAGGAAGTCGTATCAAGTAGTCTGTAAAGTTGGATACACCCATTTGCTCCAATGATTCTTCGCCAAGAGCAGTAACGGCAATCGCTATATCCTGAGTGCTGGCGGCGCGTTTAGTAGCCGTGACAACAACCTCTTCAATCTGAGCCTGTGCATAATTACTCATGCTAGTTGCAATTATGGCGCTCGCCAATACACTGCGTTTGAACATGTAAACTCCCTGATATTAAGTTTTTGTGAGATTTTCTGGGGACTGTATTTTATTTTGAACTCTAAGTATTTTATGGCGTAATAATCATTTAATCAACCGCAAGAAGCCAAATGACCCGAAATACGGCCTGCCAGTACTGGCAATGGGCACAATATTATTTAGAGTTCGAATGATTTGGCACCAAAGAACAACACATCACCGATTGCCAAATCAGCGGGGATAAGGTTGAAACATGAGACCGCGGAATTCATCATGTAGCAGCTTCAGGCGGCGTGAATCTGATAACTTTGTTTGTCACCGCCACCCCATAATGGTCGCCGCTCCGCCGCCGCGGCTCACTTTCGGGTGGAGCGCGCTGTTTTTTGCTATAGTACCGCTATCATATTCACATACAGGTATTAGCTTTGAGCAGCACCGATGAAGTATTGGTTTCCTTACGCCGAGTCATTCGCGCAACAGATCTCCATTCCAAATATTTGGCCAAAACCACTGGGCTAACTTCGCCTCAAATTCTGCTTCTACAAACCATTCGCGACAACGAACAGGTCACCATCGGTGAGCTAGCCAATGAAATAAGCCTCAGCCAGGCTACCGTCACCAACATTCTGGATCGACTCGAAAAAAGAAAACTGGTTTACCGTGAACGCTCGGATCAAGACCGGCGCAAAGTTCACGCCTATTTAACTGAGAGCGGCATTAACACTCTCAAAGCAGCACCAATGCCCTTACAAGAACGTTTTACCCGACAATTTGGTGACTTGCAGAATTGGGAACAAACGATGATCATTGCATCATTGCAAAGGGTAGCTCAAATGATGGATGCCCAACACGTTGACGCGTCACCGGTACTGGATATTGGAATTATAGATAGACAGGATACCGCATCTGAAAGTACTGAATTTTTCTCAGGCTCAGAAGAGTAAAAATAGTTAGATCTATTAGTCGAGAGTCCTTCATACTGAATCACGGCAGATACTGTCGGGGGTAATGACTTGGTCAACATTCACAAGAATCATTGCAACCTGTCCATCAGTTCCGATAGCTGAATCTTTTCTCAAATTGGATTTTTCGACACATGCCACTTTTGCACGGAGGACAAACCACAATCTTTCGACCTTTTGCAATGAACCCGTTATAGAGATTTTCGAGGTTCATTTTGCTAACACTCCACGTCAAATTGAATGGTTGTCTTTTATCTAAAAAATGTTACACAGGCAACAGGCCCTTTCTTTTCATAAGTAATAGTTTCCAGTTTCATACTGTTTTTCCAAGACAAATTGTTATGGCGTGTAAGGAAAATTTCGGCAGCTAACAATATACTTCATCAAGTCTTATGCACTGTATGGTAAAACTCAATATTTTGCGGGGACTGCCTTAAACCTTCATCAAACCAATGCACACTGAAGGATATCAATAAACAATCCAATTACCATATACTCGCCAGCATGTTCAAAAAATCAGCCGATTCCAAACTATAAAATCGCACCGATGGCACTCTCTCTTATGATGCTGATAAAACCGAGACGACCAAGCGAGCTGAAATTACTGAACAGATAAAGGCAGCATCAGTGATTGATTTTTATAAACAGTCAATTATGATCAATGGGAAGAGCCGAAATGGAATCGAGGTAAACCTAACACAGGTAACAGCACACAGGCCGAATAAAACACTATTAGCAGGTAGATAAAAATAATGACAACGACCTACTTATCAAAGTACCCGGAACTAGGGTTTTACGGCCTGCCTGGGCATACCCGCACACCGAGGGATATTATTCAGCAGGTTCAAAAAGCCGAATCTTTGGGCATCGGTAATGTAATGATCTCCGAACGAGCGGACTATAAGGAAATTTCAGCTATTTGCGGGGCCTGTGCTGCCGTCACCGAGAAAATTTATATTGGCACTTCAGCAACCAACTTGAATACCCGCCACCCGGTGATCACCGCATCGATGGGTAGTACCCTCAATAACTTATCGAATGGACGTTTTGCTCTTGGCCTTGCAAAAGGGTCCATCGTACGATGGAAGGGCTGGGCATTGCCACACCCCACCTATAAACGTGAAGCAGAGTTCATCGAACTGATGAAAAAACTCTGGCGCGGCGAAAACATCGCCGAATACAAAGGCGTACTGGGAGAATACAAAAATCTGAGTCTCGGTCCCTATGTTAATGAAGATATTCCTATTCTCTATGTTGGCTTTGGTCCCAAGAGCTTGGAAAACGCTGGTCGAATCTACGACGGCGCGCATTTACATACCTTTATGAGTGATCAGGCACTAAGCAACTCCGTCAAAGCCGTGCGCCAAGGTGAAGCGGCAGCAGGAAGAGCCCCGGGAAGCTGTAAAGTCTGGTCGGTGCTCGCCACTGCGTGTAATACAAGTGAGGAAGTTTATCTAAAATACATTATTGCGAGACTGAGCACCTATTTACAATTTCCGGGTTACGGCGACTTATTAGTAAAGGTGAATAACTGGGATCCAGACATCCTGGAACAATTTCGGCAACATACTGCCGTCAAATCTGTGGGAGGCTGGATCGATAGTGTAGCGACCACAACCCAGCTCGCAGAAATTGCCAAGCTCATACCTGAAAGCTGGCGGCCAGCAGCAGTTGGTGATGCTAAAACCTGCGCCCGTCGCTGGGTCGATCAGTTTGAAGCGGGGGCCGATGGCATCATCATCCATGCCAGTACACCGGACGAGTTTGCCCCGGTCCTAGCTGAGTATCAAAAAATCAGACCCCACGCCTTGTTCGCAGACAGAACCAATAGGCCCGCTTAAGCCAGGATAATATATGGACAAAGTAGTCAGCGCAGACGAAATGGACGCAGATTGGTTTACTCGGCTGTTGCAGCGTCGGGGTTTCGTCGGGGTCGAGGTTGAAACCGTTCGCCAGAACCAAATAGGCACCGGCCAAATAGGCAAATGTATTCGTTTTTCTCTGAGTTACTCAGGCGATGCTGGCGACGCGCCGTTCAGTCTGGTGGGCAAATTCCCATCCGATGAACCCCTCAGCAGAGAAACCGGTGTCAATCTGAGAAATTATTATCGGGAAGTCGAGTTCTATCGCCATCTAGCAGACCGCCTATCCATTGCTATACCCAAGTGTTACTTCACAGCGATCGTCGACGAAGGGCCCGAATTTGTACTCTTATTACAGGATATGGCACCGGCAGAACCAGGTGACCAGCTTACAGGTTGTGAACCTGACATAGCCAGAGCCGCGGTACTTGAACTGGTTGGATTGCAGGCTCCCAGCTGGTGCGACGAGAGCTTACGCCAGTATGATTGGTTACTACCGGACGAAAACAGCATAGACCCTGCAGAGTGGTACGGACAATTACTTCCGGGGTTTCTCGAACGCTACGGCCACGCACTCGAAGATGATGAAAAACGTATTTTGGCCCGTGTCGCAGATGCTCCCGGGTGTCCATTGTTTCAGCCGGTAACAAAACCGTTTTGTATCGAACATGTAGATTATCGTCTAGACAATATGCTGATTGACAAATCCGGTTTGAAACCCAAGGTCACCGTGCTTGACTGGCAAAGCCTGCGCATCGGCAAACCAATGAACGACGTTGCTTACTTTCTTGGTGCCGGCCTTGTTTCTAAGGTCCGGGCTCAAGTTGAAGACGCGATTGTCAGAGACTATCACCAAGCGCTGACAGCAGCAGGAATAAAAAATTACACATGGACAGAATGCTGGGAAGATTACCGGCGCGGATCTTTTTCTGGCTTTGCTGTGACCGTCATCGCCTCAATGATCGTAGAACAAACCGAGCGCGGCGATGAAATGTTTATTACTATGGCACGCCGACACACCCGTCATGCATTGGATCTCGGTGCGGATGAATTTTTGAATCAGGAGCAACAACTATGAAAGTCGCAGCAGTTCGCAAACCAGGTGGTCTCGATAATATTATTATAGAAAATCGAGAAAAACCAGAAGTGGGTAGCGGTGAGTTACTCGTCAGGATTAAGGCAAGTTCATTAAATTTTCATGATTTCGCTGTCGTCTCTGGTGTGATTCCCGCAGCAGAAGGACGGATACCCATGTCTGATGGCGCCGGAGAAGTTATTGCCGTGGGTGACGGCGTGAGCGAGTTTGTGGTCGGCGACTCAGTAGTTTCGTTATTTTTTCCGAACTGGCAAAAAGGCGAACCTGAACTCGCCAATTTAATTGGCGTCCCCGGCGATCACGCTGATGGTTTTGCTGCAGAATATGTCGTGATGCCAGCCAGCGCCTTTACTCGCGCGCCCAAAAACTACAGTTTCGAGCAAGCGGCAACCTTACCCTGTGCTGCATTAACTGCCTGGCGCGCATTGATGACCGAAGCCCGGATCAAACCGGGTGACTGGGTATTAACTCAAGGCACAGGTGGCGTGTCTATTTTTGCGTTACAGTTTGCCAAAGCAGCCGGCGCTAATGTGATAGCAACGTCCTCCTCCCCTGAAAAACTCGAGCGACTAAAAGCCCTTGGGGCAGACCATCTTATTAATTACAAAGACAATCCGACATGGGGCGTTACAGCAAGAGAACTAACCGGCGGTCGAGGCGTTGATGAAGTGGTTGAGATTGGTGGCCCCAGAACACTGGCACAGTCGATTACTGCTTGTCGAATCAGCGGGCATATTTCACTCATCGGCGTGCTCACCGGCATTGCAGGCGAGGTACCAACGGCACAGCTTTTCTCGCAGAACATTACCCTTAAAGGCATAACAGTTGGCTCCCGCGCCGAACAGGAAGCCATGGTAAATGCCATCGAAGCCAACAATATCGAACCGATTATTAGCGATACATTCACCTTAGAAAACCTTAAAGACGCTTTTGCACATCAGGCTGCACAAAAACACTTTGGTAAAATTGTGGTAACAATTTAGCAGCAACCATCAAATGATAGACAGGAGAATACGAAAAACTACGTAACGATCCTGCCCTGATACCCAATATCGTGTCTGATATTGTACGCTGGTAGTATCGGTGAAATTAGCGCTACTACCAATGGAGGGCAGTTTTCAATAAGGCCACCCTATTTACTCAACCAACCCTCCCCGTTCTGCAAACACATGAACGGTGAGGTCTCAACTAAACAGAAAAATGCTTTTTTAACCAGGGAACAAGGTAACCATTAAATACCTCAGACTGCTCCTGTTGGACCCAATGCGCAGCGTTTTCAATGAGATGCATTTCTAAATTTTTGCAGCGGTCCGGCATATCAGCTGCAAATTCCGGTCGCAGAGCCGGATCAAGGTCCGCCATTAACATCAGGCAGGGTATATCGAGTGGTACTACGCCAATGTCCGGATGAGACGCTGCGTTTTGATCGATATTGCGATACCAGTTTATACCGCCACGAAAGCCGGTTCGTGAGAATGCGTCAATGTAGAATTGAATATCGGCCTCACTCAATAAAGACTCCCCTAAACAAGGGGCGGTTTCAACGTTCCAAAAGGGATTCATATTGAGCTGGCCACTACGATATGCGGATTCGTATACGTCTTTGAGTGGCACGCTTTTGCGCATCGTGTTGCGCATTATAGTTTCGACATGTTGGTCCATATATTTTTCGGCAATACCTTCCTGTTGAAACCATGCAACGTATTGCCGCTCAGTATCACCTTGCACCGCATCGGAGTGTATTGCTACGCTAGGAAAGGGTATATATGGAGTGCAGGCCGCCGCTACGCCGGCAACTCTGTCGGGATATAATACCGGCATCGCCCAAGCGACAAACCCTCCCCAATCGTGACCTACAAAAACTGCTTTTTCTATATCCAGCGAATCTAACAATGCAATCAAGTCACCCGCTAATTCCGAGATGCTGTAATCGGATACGTTTTCAGGACAGGAGCTATTACCATAACCACGCATGTCCGGTGCTATTGCATGAAACCCTGCTTTTGATACTGCCGGCAACTGATATTGCCAGCCTCTTGCCAAATCGGGGAAACCGTGACAAAACACAACAGCAGGCCCTGTTCCCGATTGATAAGTGGATAAATGAAAATCTTCATCACCGGCTCTACCGGGGAGTCTAATAGTGTTTGGTGTCACAGAATCTTTCATAAACTTGCCCTACATATTTCTTATTATTTTTCACGAATTTTCAGATCGACTGAGGCGCGAGTTGTGGACCCCGAATGAGTTTTCCGGGTAAGTTCCCCGTGGGTTTTCCGTGCCGGTAAATGACTTCGCCGGAACAAATTGTACTGTGATAGCCGGTAATTTTTTGAATAAAACGCTTACCTTTAGCGGGTAAATCATAGACCATTTCAGGTGCATGTATTTGCAAGTTTTCATAGTCAATAACATTGATGTCGGCTTTCATTCCTACGCCAATAACACCTCGGTCATTCAGGCCATAACACTGTGCGGTGCGACACGTTTGATTATGAACCAGCTCTTCAATCGGAATCCGATCACCGCGAGTACGATCACGTGCCCAGTGGGTAAGTAGATAGGTCGGAATACTTGCATCACTAACTACGCCACAATGTGCTCCTCCGTCCGCTAAACCATAGATGCTATTGGGGTGACGCATAAGCTCTGCCGTCGCGTCCAAATTATTATCGACATAGCCGAGCATCGGCAAATATATCAAACCAGCGGCATTTTCCGACGCCATAATGTCGTAGGCGATTTCTTGAGGACTACGACTCTCGACTACTGATCGCGCCTCCAAAGATTGGTTAGGTGGGGGTTCGTAATTTGGCGTTTCTCCCAAAGCAAACATTTTGTCAAAGCCATGCATAATCATCGCTATAACACCGTCAAAAAGATCATAATCCGGCGGACTTGCTAAAATTTCAGCGCGAACCTCTGGATCGGCAATTGCGACACGGCGCTGCTCTAAAGACATTTCTAACAGTGGTGCATAATTTTTATGGAACATAAATGGGTGCACAGTACTTTCAAAACCCATTAATATTCCGACAGGTCGAGGCGCTATTTGCGGAGTTAGAAGTCCGTTGTCGGCATCATCCTCTGACGCCCGTAATAGTCTGCGCCATTGGTCGGGATCTCCTGCACTTTGTACCACACTGTATAAAACACGTTTCCCGGTTTCGCGAGTTAATTGTTTCATCCATGAAAATTCTGCTTCTTCAGGGATATAGTCACTGGCCATTTGAAAAACACCATGGCCAACTTCTCCCAACATCCGCCCCAGACCCAAAACTTCCTCAGCGCTTGCATGGGTCCCGGGAACAACCTCGCCATTTTTTGCCCGATGTAACATGGTTCGTGAGGTGGAAAAACCTAACGCCCCAGCTTCCAAACCCTCTTTAACAATAGTTGCCATCGCAGCAATTTCATCGCTGGTGGCTTCAGTATTGTTGGCACCGTCTTCACCCATCACATAAGCTCGTACAGCCCCGTGCGGCACTTGCGTGCCAATATCAATCGCGTAGTTTGCTTCATCTAATGCATCCAGATATTGTGGGAACGATTCCCAGTTCCATTGAATACCTTCCGCCAATGCGCTGCCTGGAATATCTTCTACACCTTCCATTAGCTGAATAAGAAACTCTTGCTGGCCGGCTTTTACCGGTGCAAAACCAACCCCACAATTCCCCATTACCACCGTCGTCACACCGTTCCACGGCGCCGGTGTAATATGTTGGTCCCAAGTGACCTGTCCATCGTAGTGGGAATGAATATCAACCCAACCGGGTGTAACGATCAGACCTGTAGCATCAATCTCTTCCTGGCCTGGACCAATATTGTCTTGCAACGCGGTGATGACACCGCCACTAATAGCAACGTCAAACTTGCGCGCAGGGGCTCCTGTTCCATCGATGACCGTGCCACCTCTAATAACGATGTCATGCATTTCTTACTCCCTTATATACAATCACACATGTTTTAACATGTTGCCTGTTGGAAAAGACCAACCGTATCGTTCGTCCTATAATGAGCCGGTGATTCCGATTGTTAAATTTATCCGGAAAATACCGCGCCGGAGCTTTGTTCTGCCCGGTCGGTGGGTTGACGTGAAACTGCCGGTTCACTGTTTGCACGCTCAAGTGCCAGAGTTTTACAGGGAAGAACTGGTAAAGCCCACCGCAGCAACTTGGCTTTGAACTTTTCGTTTTGTTTGAACGATAGCCGATCGACAAATTCCGAATGGTAAGTGCCGGTCATCTTACGTGCCCAGTCAGGCATCAATGCCATCGAACCCTGCATACTCATCCACGCATCAAAACGTTGATAACGTGTTGTATCGACATCACCGCTGGTACCTAACAAGAAATCGGTAAACTGACGAGTTTGGTCGTTAAAAGCCATTAACGGTCGCATCTGTTCTATATAATCATCAAGCTCAGCGACTGATTCCGGCACCCAATCTGCTCCTCCCAGTCGACCAATCACCGCCTGCTCTGCAAGATAGCGATCTTTTTCTGATAGGCTCAGTGGTCGGTTATAACGCTCAAATGCCTTCATGATTGCCCAAGGGATACAGGTATGAACCCAGGCGATTAACTCGGGTTCTAATGCGCGATAACTGACTCCGTCGCCGCGAGTACCGTTGATACGACTGTGTACAAGCTTCACCTGACCGATAATCTGAGTCGCAGCTTCGGTAGTACCAAAGGTTGTCCGCAGCACGTAACCCAGTGTATTGCGCGCTCTGCCAAGAGGATTGGTGCGATAAGCTGATTGGGTAAAAACCCCATCCATCACCGATGGGTGTAGAACTTCCATGAGTATCGCGCTGAGTCCAGCCACTGCGACGCTGGAAAAATCGCCATTTATCTCCCAGGATATACTACCGGGTCCGCCCGCTAAACCGATGTCCCCAGGTGTGCCGCTGTAAATTTTTGGCTCGTCATGGCGTCCGCCAGCGGTTTCTATTTGCTTGATGATACTGGCCTTTAGCGCTTGCATAATACCGGCTCCTGGTTGAATTTAAGCCAATATAATCACTCGCCGTGACAGCTGTCAATTTATTCCTTGATTATTAATCCATCAAATATGACGTTAACCGCCATTTCTGCCTGCGCTCTGGCGGAGGGCACCTCCTCTTCACCATAAAGTTTTGCGGTTAGCGCCGGCATGGTAAACAAACCTCCAGCACCGTAGGTCAACATAAAATAGATGAGTGTTACCGATGTTGGCCGAATTCGACCTTGATCGATCAGGTGATTTAACCAGGTTTCACCAAAGTCGCGAACGGGTTTGATGAACGTGTCAAACAGATAATCTAATCTCACGCCCGGTTGGCTAGCTTCTCGATTAGCTATTTTCAGTAGTGAGGGATGAGTCGCGTAGATTTCTATTGAACGCACCAACAATCCACGAAGCACCTGCAAATCATCAGTGCCTAATGTTTGTGCCTCTCGAATTAATTCTTCGCTGACCCGGCCAAAACCATGGTCCACCGCCGCATACCAAAGCCTCTTTTTTGAGCCAAAGCGTTGTGGAATTAAATTGTGACTGACCTGGAGGCGACGTGCAATTTCCCGAACTGAAGTGCCGTCAAAACCGTTTTCACCAAAAGCGATTAATACCGCATCCAATAATTCTTCGTCAGTAATTGCGCCACCTTCGCTTAACAGCGGGCGTCCTCTCGTCCTGCTAACCATTGTTAATCATTCCCTGTGTTATGCAGTTGCTCATATTAAAAATAACGACTATATCGGATGCCGGGCGGCTTGCGTGTATTTGTCGCAGAATCATCCCATTTGGGCAAGTAAACTTGTCAAATGCTAACAAATTCTACGTTTCTAACGACTAATTATTTGCAAAACACCTTCATCATGATGATAATAAGAATTATTCTCATCAAACTAATGCAGCTATGATTCTCAGTGAATTAACATTCGGACAAAAAGCCACTATCACCGCTGTCGAACACTCAAGCCCCTCTTTGGTTAGCCGAATTATGGCATTGGGGTTGGTTCCAGGGGAGCAAGTGGAATTATTACACCGCGCACCGCTGGGAGATCCGTTGCAAATCAAAGCCGGCTCTACTTACATCAGCGTACGCCGCGCTGATTCCTCCTGTATCAGCATTTCTTTATAAACGATGAAAATCGTTCTTGCCGGAAACCCCAATAGTGGTAAATCCACACTATTCAATCGCCTAACTGGCGCTCGCCAAAAGGTCGGCAACTGGCCTGGAGTTACTGTTGAGAAGAAAACCGGCCAGTTGACACAACCCGGCCTCAGTTCAATGGAAGTGATTGACCTACCGGGTCTTTACAGTCTGGATCAGATAGAGCCAGGGCAGGATGAGCAAATTGCCGCTGATTACTTATTGACTGAAGCCGAAGAACCCAAGCTGATTCTCAATGTTATTGATGCCTCCAATCTAAATCGGAATTTGGTACTGACCTCACAACTGGTTGAGCTGGGCTTGCCAATGATAGCCGTCGTCAATATGGTCGATGTGGCTGAACAGAAAGGTGTCGACATCGACTGGGACCTACTGGCAACTCGTTTGCAGGTACCGGTAGTACCCGTAATAGGCTCCACCGGCAAAGGCATAGACACGCTAAAGCAGGAAATAAACCTACTGGCTGCCGCCAATGATGACTTGGCTGACAGCAAACAGAAAGCTGCCGAGCACTGCCTGTTTGGCGGTGAAGAAGACCATATTGTTAGCCGCACTACTCGCCGCTACCATATCGTTCGCGACCTCACCGACGGTGTTGTTGAAATGGTGCCCGGACACTCTAATTGGTCTGAGAACATCGACCGAGTTGTTCTCAATCGCTGGTTGGGAATCCCCATTTTTCTATTGATGATGTACTTGATGTTCACTTTTGCCGTGAATCTTGGTGCAGTGTTTATTGATTTTTTCGATATTTTATTTGGTGCCATTTTTGTAGATGGTGTCAGCAAGCTACTGCAACTCATTGGCGTACCCATGTGGCTGGATGTGATTATAGCCACCGGCATTGGCGGCGGCATTCAGCTGGTAGCAACTTTTATACCCGTGATTGGTTTTCTTTATCTTTGCCTCTCAATTCTTGAAGATAGCGGCTATCTTTCACGCGCAGCTTTTGTGATCGATCGATTAATGGCTAAAGTCGGTTTGCCGGGAAATGCCTTTGTGCCATTAGTCGTCGGCTTTGGTTGTAACGTACCTGCGGTAATGGCAGCCCGAACCATGAACCGTGAATCGGACCGCCTGCTAACTATTATAATGGCACCGTTTATGTCCTGTGGTGCCCGCTTAACCGTCTATGCATTATTCGCCGCTGCTTTCTTTCCGCGCAACGGCCAGAACGTCGTATTTCTGTTATACCTGCTTGGTATTGTGGTTGCTGTATTCTCTGGCTGGATTTTCCGAAAACAGGTTTTTGCCTCTCACGCCTCACCGTCATTTATCGAAATGCCCGCTTACCATATGCCAGTATGGCGGAATATTTTTATAACCTCATGGCATCGCCTGCGTGGTTTTATTCTGCGCGCAGGGAAAACTATTGTCATCGTGGTTACCATGCTCAGTTTTTTGAACTCTATCGGTACCGATGGCAGCTTTGGCAATGAAAACTCAAAACGATCCGTATTAAGCGTGATCGGCCAAAGCATTACACCACTGTTTAAACCCATGGGCATCGAACAAGAAAACTGGCCCGCGACTGTCGGAATTTTTACCGGTATCTTTGCCAAAGAAGCGATTGTCGGAACGATGGATGCGCTGTATCAAGGGGAAGACGATGAAGAGGAAGAAAGCCTCGGAATTGCTGACGCCACCGCTAGCGCACTGATGTCTATTAAAGAAAATCTGGCGGGGCTGACGAATGCACTTTTCGATCCTCTTGGCTTACAGGTTGTAGCCAGTAGCGATACCGCGCAGCAAGAAAGTGGTGTCGGTGATAGCACCCTCACCAAAATGGCAGGACTATTTCATGGTGAAATTGGCGCATTTTGTTACCTGGTGATGATATTACTGTACACCCCTTGTGTGGCCGTACTCGGCGCAATAAAACGCGAAGCGGGGGCTCGATGGATGTGGGTTGTAGTTGCCTGGACGAGTTTTCTGGCATACGCCATAGCTTCATCGTTATATCAAATCGCTTTTTGGGCAGATCAACCACTGTTTGCTTCTCTATGGATAGCTGGCTGCATCGCTGCCTGGATGCTGTTTGTGCTGTGGCTAAAACGGCTGGGGAAAGACATGGCCGCCAGCGATGTGTTTGTAATCAAGGAAATTATTGATCCCGCCAAAATCAGCTAACAAATCTCTGCTTGAAAATGAGCCGCCGGCGGCGATTCATCTTAGACGCGCGCCCTTGTAGTTTTCCGTCAAGACCAGCCCCGACGGTTTTTCAAACATAAAAGAGGCGGAGACGTCCGTGCACGTGTTTACTTTGGCAACACCCGAAAACTTGATATGCTAGGGAAATTCACATCGGAAAAATAATACAAAGCGGGGACTGATATCAAATGGCAATAAAAGCGGCAACAACCTTTTCGCTGAAAGATCAATTATTTAATCCAGAGTCTCTCCGTACACTTTCAGATGCACTGGATAAAACCGAACTTCGCTATAATCGGAAACAATTCGAGAAAGAAATTCTCGATGAGTTCCCTCACCTTGAATTGAAGGCCCGAATCGATTGGATGGTTACTGTGTTGGCCAATTATCTGCCAGACGAATTCGAAACGGCAATTGTTATACTTGAAGAGGCCCTGCCATCTCCGCTTGACCCAAAGAAAACTGACGACGACTTTGGTGAATTTATCTGGGCAGTGCCCGGTGAATATATTGCAAGATTTGGTTGTACTGATCAGCGGCTGGAAAAATCACTCTCCTTTCTGCGTAAAAGCACTATGCGTTTTACCGCAGAAAACTCGATCAGGCCTTTTCTGCGCCAGTACCCGGAAAAGACCATGAAATTTATCCGGCGTTGCGCAACCGATAAGAACTATCATGTGCGCAGATTAGCCTCCGAAGGCATACGCCCTTTTCTACCTTGGGCTGTGCGTGCAAACGTTGCACCAGATAAGATTTTTGAGGTATTAGAAGTCCTTAAACAAGACAGCACCCGATACGTAACCCGGTCAGTCGCCAATACTCTAAACGACCTATCGAAAATTGATCCACAAAAAGTTGTCGACACACTCGCAAATTGGCAAAGGCAACCATCCAACGAAATGACATGGGTGACTAGACATGCACTTCGCACCCTAATCAAACAAGACCATGGAGGCGCTCTGTCACTTTTAGGTTATTCAACTGAACCGGACTTCAAATTATCCCGAGTTAGCGCGCCAAGGAGTGTTGCTGTTGGCGACAATTTCAACTACCGATGCACCATTACATCGAATGCAGATCAGAGTCTTCGGATAGCGCTTCGTGTCCATTATCTAAAAGCCAATGGCAGCCACTCAGTAAAAGTTTTTGCAGTCAAAGATACCAACACCTCACTTGGTGAAACGATTGAAATCGATAAGAAAATTTCGTTCAAGCCCATCACCACGCGCACTATGTACCTGGGACAACACCATGTTGAAATTGTTGTGAATGGCATCGCTCAGGGCAAGAAGTCGTTTGAGCTGCGCTAACAATCCCGGTTCCGACTCATTGAATAGGGTTAGCTAACTTGATTTAATCGGCTGTAACTAGCCGACAACGAATATCCCAATAACTTTGACCATTTTTTTGCTGCTGCTTTCAATTGCGTAGAACTGGTTTGATCGGCTTTTTTACCCGCCAGTATCACCCAGTTACCCTCAGCGGTCGCACACATCCTGACATCGGCAAAGTTCACTTTTAGCGCAGCCATCAAATCTTGATCACCCCTATGTTGCTGCCAATAGTTAAGTACCAACCAACCGTCATCGTTAAGCAACTGTGCACAGCGTTCGATAAACCAGGTTTGAGTTTGTTGCAAATCCAAACCTTCCTCACCATACATATCACTAAATAAGACGTCGGTTTTACGGTGTTCCATATCATCAAGAAACTCGCTGGCGTCTTCAATAAAGACATCAATACGCTCGCTGCGAGGAAACTGAAAATATCGATAAGCCACATCAACAACCTGCGAGCGCAACTCCACTACACGCAATTTCAACGCCGGAAGATGCTCGTGCATAGTTGTCGCTAAAGTCCCACCACCCAAACCAAACAAAATCATATCCCGGGGTTCTTTAAAGAGCAGCACTAACAACATCGCCCTACTGTAATCATGTTGCAACTGCAAGGGCTCAGACTTTAGCTGACAGCTTTGCTCGTCACCATCACCGAAGGATAAGTAGCGTTTGTTACCATCATCAAATACCTGTAATGGACCATACTCATCATGATAGCGATAAAGTTCTTTACCTAAGGACATAACGTAATTTTACCTGAAGAGTGTCTGGGACGGTTTATACAACTATTACTGGGGCAAATTTTTTGCCCAGGCTATTTCACAAATTTTGTAATAAGCACTTTAACTAAACCAACAATTAGTAACGACAATGTAATTGCTACAACACTCCACTTAATCGTAGAAAAAACACTGGTTAACATAGCAACCGTATATAGCTCTTTCGGAAAATTGTAGAGCATAGTAATAATTCCGACATTTTCGAGCATATCGGCGAAAAATATCACATAAGCTATAAGTGCAATTTTCGGATTTTTCGGAAATAGCAGCAATAGAGTCAGACTCAAGAACAAGGTATAAACAATCGGGTAAAGTACATCCACGGTCATTTCACCAATCATATAATGATAGCGGGTTTTCTCGCTGTATGAGTTTACTAACTCATAAGCTCGCTCAGGCGAATAGGCAAATTGTAAGTCAATTGGAACTGCTTGTTGATCACCTGCCAAGTTGGGCATAATAATCGCATTAAAAATGGCTACCAGCAGTAACAGTACTAGTGAAGCTTTTACAGAAGCATATTTAGAAAAAGGTACATTGGTCATAATGGAATCTTTGTCTCTATTTATAGTAAGTAGCAAACGGGCTATCAAACGACATATTAGATCGTCTGGAACAGGCGCGCTTAATTCCGAAAATTGCTATCGTTGGTAAAATATCGCTACAATTGAACAGTTGCAACGAACTGCTGACTGATGATTTTCTATTGAACTACAAGATTACACTGGAATAGTCGAGTCGTCTTTACGTGTTTTAACCTTTTTTACAGCTGGCACCAATGGCTAACTCTGATTTCGATCAACACCAAAGAAGAAACATTCATGTTACCCTGCGGCAAATCTACCCATTTAATTTTGTGAATACTATTTATGCCTGGTTTGGCTCTGCTAATACTCTCTTTAATTGTCTCATCATCTGCAATCGCCTCAATTGAGGTAGCTGAGAATCTTGATTTGACGGAACACTGGGTCGGTTATACCGCTATCGCCATTTTTCTATTCTCTTACGTGCTGGTTATCGCCGAAGAGAAAATCCATCTCAGAAAATCTAAACCAGTGTTATTAGCGGCGGGCCTAATATGGATACTGATCGGATTTGCCTATTCATCCAACAACCTCCCCCATAATACGGAACAGGCAATACGGCATAATTTCCTTGAGTATAGTGAGTTGTTCTTTTTTCTATTGGTGGCAATGACCTATATAAGCACGCTATTAGAGCGTGGCGTGTTTGACGCCTTGCGCGACTGGTTGATATCAAAACGCTTTAGTTATCGTGGCTTGTTTTGGATTACCGGCACGCTGGCATTTTTGATATCACCCATTGCTGACAATCTCACTACCGCTTTAATTATGTGCGCAGTTGTTATGGCAGTAGGTAAGGAACAACCAAAGTTTATCAGTATATCTTGCATTAATATTGTGGTCGGTGCCAATGCTGGCGGCGCCTTTAGCCCTTTTGGTGACATTACAACGCTGATGGTTTGGCAAAAAGGAATTCTGGGATTTTGGCAGTTTTTTGACCTGTTTATTCCGGCGGTAGTTAACTTCATCATTCCTGCCACTATTATGCATTTTTCGTTACCGGCGGGTAAGCCGACAGCCAGTAACAGCGATGAATCCCCGCTCAAACACGGGGGAATTACTATCCTCATACTATTTCTATTAACCATTGTAACTGCCGTATGCGTTCACAATTTCCTTCATTTGCCACCCGTATTTGGCATGATGACGGGGCTGGCTTATTTGAAATTTTATGGCTTTTATCTACGTAGAAGAAATCACTTTATTACTGTTGCCCCTCCGGTTCCAAAAGGAGAGCATGAAAATTATAGTTTCGATATTTTTGAAAATATTGCCAAGGCAGAATGGGATACATTATTCTTTTTCTATGGCGTAATTATGGCTGTTGGTGGTTTGGGATTTATCGGTTATCTCAGTCTAATGTCTGGTTTTATTTACGGCGAGCTTGGTGTAACAACGGCCAATATATTGGTCGGCCTGCTTTCTGCCATTGTGGATAATATTCCGGTGATGTTCGCAGTCTTGACGATGAACCCTGATATGTCAGTCACGCAGTGGCTTCTGGTTACACTAACGGCCGGTGTTGGCGGTAGTTTATTGTCGATTGGCTCTGCCGCTGGTGTTGCTTTGATGGGACAGTCGCGCGGGTACTACACATTTTTTAGTCATTTGAAATGGACACCTGTGATTGCACTGGGTTATTTTGCCAGTATCTATACTCATTTTTTGGTTAACGGGTAGCGTTAATTTCTGGCATCCGATATAGATTACAATCATATGACCTAACATCAGTGGCACTTAACGACGTCAATCATTCCTTCATAGCAGCCTCGTGGTTACTGCCTGGCAGGCATAAAAAGGTGCTGGGTTACGTATGTTTGAAGGGGGAACAGTAAAACAAATTGCACTTATTCTCAGGCATGACAGTAGCGATGTAAAGTCGCTCATATTTTGTCTGGAAAGATTGGCTTGATCAAGCCATACTCAAATTTGAAAATTGTAATTCTTTCAACCTCAAATCGACAGGTGTAAACAATGGCGACTCCCTATCCCGACCACCCCCAGTTAAGAGGTAATTTTGCTCCACTTAGAATGGAGTGTGATATTGAAAATGTTGTTGTTCATGGCGAAATACCAAAAGATTTGGATATCAGTTATTTTCGCAACGGGCCAGACCCGCAGTTTGCCCCACGGGGTAAACATCACTGGTTTGGTGGCGACGGAATGGTACATGGTTTTCATATCCAAAACGGCAAAGTAAGCTATCGCAACCGCTGGGCTCGAACGCAAAAATGGGGCCTTGAAAGAGACGCTGGAAAATCCCTTTTCAGTGCCTTTAACCCTATGGATTGCGATCCATCCGTAGCGGGCCTACAAACGGATGGTACTGCAAATACAAATATCGTCTGGCATGGCGACAAGTTATTAGCACTCGAAGAAGGCCATGCACCATTTGAGCTTGATCCACACACACTCGATTCAAAAGGCACATGGGACTTTGATGGTCACTATAGTGACCGGATGACCGCGCATCCAAAGATCGATCCAAAAACAGGCGAAATGTTATTTTTTGGTTATATGGTAGGGGAGCCTCTTGGCAGAGGAATGAGCTATCAAGTCGTCGACCGCCACGGAAACCTTACCCGATCCGATCATTTTGAGGCACCAATAGCTTCCATGGTCCACGATTTTGTTACCACTGATGAGCACGTTATATTTCCTATCTTCCCATTGACCGGTAGCCTTGACCGAGCAATGTCAGGCAAACCTGCTTTTGCCTGGGAACCAGACAAGGGGTCTCACATTGGTATAATGCGTCGAACCGACAGCATCGACAAAATACGCTGGTATGAAATTGACCCCTGTTATGTATTCCATGCATTAAATGCTTACACCAAAGGCAACACAATCATTGCACATATGATGCAATTTGAAGAAGCCCCCCTATTTCCACATGTTGATGGAAGCAGAGCTGATCCGAAAAAGGCCAATGCAAGACTGTGTGAATGGACTATCGATCTGCGGGAAGGCGGAGGTATAAAACGGCGCTATCTCGACGATATAACTGGAGAGTTTCCACGCCTGGACGAGCGCCTTGTCGGCCTTGAGAACCGTTTTGGTTATTATGCAGCTTCAACGGTAGCCGATGGTGGAATGGGGTTTGATGCCGTTGCACACCAGGATTTACAGCTTGATAAAAGAACTCTGTTTCAGCTTCCCGATGGCGACAAAACAGGAGAACCTATTTTTGTTCCAAAATCCAAAACCTCGGGGGAAGGCGTAGGCTACTTGATAAGCATTATTTATCGGGGCAGTCAAAATCGTAGCGACTTGGTGATTTTTGATGCTGAGAATATCGATGATGGCCCAATCGCCACAGCAGAATTGCCCCATAGGGTACCCTACGGGTTTCACGGAAACTGGAAATACAATAGTTGATTTAGAGTGATGCTGTGCAGCTCAATCTGTTGCTACTACAAAAGTACTCTGTGACCCTGGTGCGGCAGGCTTTCCATTCAAAGACGCTGGATTTAACTATTTTTCACTCATCTATCACCACCAGGTAGGCGCCGGCTCTTGGCATCTACCTGATTGGTTTAACGATTGCTGTTGTTGTAGCAATCGACGCCGCACTGAATATGACTCGCCCCTCAGCCACGTGTTAAGGTCTTAGATATATCCAGCCCGGTTCAAAGTCTGGAAGTGCTGTCGGTGTATTGCTGGCGTCTTTTGCCTTCGAAAATGGTACACGTATAGCATCCCTATCGACTGCTGCCGCTTGCATTGCATCATCTGCCTTATCAAAGGGAACGAGAGACTCTAACATTCGCAGTGTCGGTTCCATCACTGCAATTTCTCCCGCTGCGGCACGCTTTATCAAATCTGCGGGTTCGAACCAGCCGGAATTAACCAGCTCTTTGTCGTCGTGAATCGGGTGTTGATTTTGAGGCATACACGCAAGGAAAAAGCGGGTATCGAATCGTTTTGGCACCACTGGTGGTGTAATCCAACGGCCAACATAGTGAATTGCAGCGGTATCAAGAATTAAATCTTCAGTGTCGACTATCTGCGACAATGGCAGCTCACATCGATGTACTAACCCCCTGTACTCGTGATATCGGGTTTTATCCGCCGCGGCTGACATGGATAGTGACCCAGCTGATTCACCGGATAGTGCGAGCAGGACTCCCGATTCTTCAAAGGCTTCACGAATAGCTGCAACATAATATGCTAGCCCGCCCCTGTCGACCTCCAGGCGCTTGCTGGCTTCTTGATCGGACTTGCGACAATGGGTTTCATATATTTCGAGCCTGTCGTCTGGATCGACGGTGCCGCCGGGAAATACCCACATACCACCAAAAACGGTACGTGAACTACGTTTCATCATATAGACCTGAAGTGTCGGACGGTCGTCAATCAACATAACGGTGGCCGCCGGTCGCGGTATTACAATCTCAGCTTGTGTGTCGGTCATTTTGGCTCCTTTTATCGAGGCAGTGTACCGAATTGAGTGCTCGATAGGTACTGTGATATATGACAGTTACAGCAAAAAGGCTATCGCCATCGCTAATATAGCGTTAGGATGAGGTAGTTTTCAGTCAGGAGAAAGACCATGTCCGATGCAATGATGGCATACCCCGATCTTCGACATCCTTTCGAAGAAAAACAAATACATCCTCAGGGTAGCGCTACCGTGCTGTGCCAGGGACGCAATGTCACCCTTACTCAGGTTGGCAATGGAGACAGTCTGTTAATTCGACCAGATGATCTTCCTACAATTAACGGATTTACGCTCAAGCCAGAAGGCGCATGTTATGAAGATATGTGCGTCCCCATTGGTGAATCCCTGTTTGTAGAACAAGACGGCACAAAATGGTTTGATCTGACCGCATTTGCAGATTTGCTCGGACAACCCTATGTGGCAGACACGCAAGCAAGGGTATGGAGTTTTGCTGAAATACCCTCCCGACGTGAAAGCATGATGGTCGATGCGATGGCGCCAGATTTTGAAGTTACTGACCGCGAGGGGCAGGTTGTCCGCATGGCTGACCTGAAGGGCAAGAAAGCCCTAATCGTCACATGGTCTTCGTGGTGAGGATGCTTCCTTGACGTGCCCGTGTGGCAACGTATATATGAAGAAATTAACGACCCTAACTTTGTCATTCTGTGTGCTGCACAAGATACTGGCGGCGAAGCTGTTGCCGGCCCCATTTTCGATGCAGCGAACGCTACTTATATTCAGGTGGTTGACCCGGATCATATTATCAGCAGCGCTTTCAACTTTGTGAATGTACCCTCTGCGGCCTGGGTGGACGAGGAAGGCAGAATTGTACGAATTGATGAAGGCACTTATGCCAAGAGCCATGAGATTAGTAAAGGTGATCAGACGATATCTTTTGGTACCGACGTTTATTCGCCGGCGCTAAAAGACTGGATAGCCAATGGCGCCAACAGCGTACATGTTCAGTCTGCAGAGACTGTAACAGGCAATATTCGTCAACACACTCCCGATCAGCTTTTAGCGGATGCCGCTTTTCGACTTGCCAATTTGTTTCGTACTCATGGTTATAGTAAGAAGGCTGAATACTATTGGGAAAAAGCTCGAGAACTGAATCCTGATAGCGTCAATTTTATTCGCCAAAACCTCACCTTGAGTGAAGAGGGTTCTGCAGGCGAAACGTTTATGAAACTCAGGGGGGAATATATCAGCGAGGGTAAAGATTATTACCGACCTCTGGATATTGAACCCTGACAAGAAGAGTGAGGACTGGCAGCCTCCCGAAGCTTGGTCCAATGAAGCTGCTGGTAATCGTTTTCGTTATGAGCAGCTAAATGGATAAATCAATAAACTGATAGAAAGCCCGCAACGTTATCCGCGGGCTTTTTTTTGTTTCAAATTTGTAAGGATACGGGTCTTTTAGGCTAACCTTTAGTTTTTTCTAATTCATATAGAACAACCAGTGAGCGTGCAAATTCTATGACAACCACCAAAGAAAACGGGCCAACAAAAGACGCCGCTAACCGTATCAAAGTTAATGTTGATAATTATGCTCGAGCAACAACATCAGCTCATTTTGAAGGAATGATGAGAATGGCAAGAGGCATGAACAAGTTTGCTCATGCCCCTAAACCTGTGCCTTTACATAAACAGACTATCGAGCGCATGAACCGCGACACAATTTACAGCTCAGCTCTGGTTGATATTAGTCAAGGTGCGACGCTGAGTATCCCGGATGCAGGTAATCGCTACATGTCGGTTATCGTAATGAACGAAGACTATTACACCACCGCAGTTTTTCACGCCGGAGGTACGTATCAGTTGACGATGGACGAACACGGCACTCCTTTTGTTGCTGTAGTTGCACGTATACTAACTAATCCAACAGATAAGGCTGACCTAAAAACTGCAAATGATCTTCAAGCTAAAATTGAAGTTCATGCAAATTCTGACAAAACATATATCCGACCAAACTACGATAGAGACAGCCTTGCCCGCACACACAAATTATTGCAACAGTTGGGCGCAGATTTGGATGATGCATCTTTTTGGAATGGTAAGTTTGATGAAGTAAAAGAGACTCGGCATATGATAGGAGCGGCGTTCGGTTGGGGTGGCTTACCAACCTATGAAGTTGTTTACGAGAGTAAAACGGAATCACGCCCCTTAGGAAAATACCAGCTAACCGTCACAGATGTGCCGGTAGATGGTTTCTGGTCGATTAGCATTTATAACGCAGCGGGGTATTTTGAAGAAAACGAATTCGATTCATACAGTATTAATAGTGTCACCGCAGAGCCGAATGACGATGGCTCTTATACCATAAACTTTGGACACTGCTCTGATGGTCTAAAAAATTGCCTGCACATCATGGAAGGATGGAGTTATGTTGTGCGTCTTTACCAGCCCCATGAAGAAATTCAAAATGGAAAATGGCACTTTCCTGAGCCTCATCTTGCCGAGAAATCTGAGCCATAACAACGCTTGCCACAGGTAGTTTTCTTGTAGTAAATTGGACGCAAAAGAGCATCTATTTCACTCGTTTTCAGCGCCAGTAATGAGATTTCAGTAGCCGCGATCAGGTGTTGCTGTAGTGTTTTTTTGACATCATGCTGAATTTTTCAAACCAATAAAAAGGTAAACATCGTGCCAATAAAAAGACTAAGTCATGCGCTTGTATTGTTGCTAGGATTTTTTGTTAGCGGATTCGGGATTACAGAAGAATCGCTGGCCCCGATTGAAGCCACCAATATGTTATTTTGGGGCCAAGCGGAAAAAGAAAAAGGCTTTCGGAATATTGAAAAAATATTACCTACCCGAAAGATTCGTGCCGGACAGAATGTGCTTGAGTTACCGTTAGCGCTGCAGGATTTGTCTACTGTGCGCTATTCAATAGAAGGGCAGCAGTTTTCTCTTGAAGAACACATGCGATCCCAGCATGTCGGGGGATTGTTAGTACTGAAAAAAGGACAAATTGTCTATGAAAAATATGGCCTTAATAACAACGAGGAAAGCCGCTGGATAGCCTTTTCTGTGGCTAAGTCTGTCACCTCAATGTTGATTGGAGCAGCCATCCAGGATGGTTACATTAACAGCGTAAAAGATCCAGTAACCGACTATCTACCTCGGTTGAAAGGGAGTGCTTACGACGAAACAACTATAGAAAATGTGTTGCAGATGGCTTCTGGCGTCGCTTGGAATGAAGACTATTTTGACCCTGAATCTGATGTTAGCAAGGCGGCTGGATCAAATGCGATGGAGTTGTTTCGACATCTGAATACACTCAAGGTATCGGGAAGGCCCGGTGAAGTCTTCAATTATTCTACCGGCGACACCAACCTGGTTGGCGCAATTCTCAGGGCCGCGATTGGCAATAATGAATCGACCTATGTAGAGCAAAAAATATGGCAAGCGTTTGGTATGGAAAGTGATGCCAGCTGGGTTATTGACGCAACCTACGGAGCCGAGCTCGGCGGTTGTTGTTTGAATGCAACGCTCCGCGACTATGCTCGAATTGGACTGTTTGCAATGAACGATGGCGTACTCGCCGATGGCACAAGAATATTGCCTGAAGGCTGGATGAAAGCGTCCACAACACCCTCTAAAGGTTTCGACGGCTACGGCTATTTATGGTGGCTGCAACCCGACGGAAGTTATGCGGCACAAGGTATATTTGGTCAGCTAATTTGGATCGACCCAAAGACAGAGACCATTATAGTGACTCATAGCGCCTGGGAAAAAGCTGTTGGTGATTCATTGGCGGCTCATCGCTGGGCGATGGTTGACGCAATTTCAAAAGCGCTGAAATAAGCTTCAACAATACATTAGTTTCGGGACTTTTAAATGAAAGCGCCGGATTTTTAGTGACAGGCCGAGCGCCACAGGAGCAATTTTTGCAATTCGGAAATTCCGAAAGCCTCGCTATTGCGGGCATCGTAGCATCTGCATTTGTCGCTACCAATCTCGACAACTTACTCATTATGGTGGTGTTACTGGGTGCCAACGTGCAACGGCGCGCAGCGGTGTTGCTCGGGTATCTACTTTCCGCATTATCAATACTGTGTGTATCGATTGTCGGTGTGGTGCTGGGCGCTCTTATTAATCCTGATTTTATCGGCTATCTTGGATTTGTGCCTCTGACGCTGGGTTTGTATATGCTGTACAAATCCTTTAATGGCAAGACTCTTAGTGATACTGATGCTGAACCCCTGATCAGCAAGTCTGAGCCCACTATATGGCTGGCAACATTTATCCTGATGTTCAGCAACAGTGGCGACAGCGTTGCGGTTTTTTTGCCCCTGCTGGCGGAAAGTGACCGACCGAGTATGGTAATCATTCTGCTTACCTATGTGGTGATGATTATCGTATGGGGTGGGCTTTCGTATTTAATTTCCGGGCAGCGAGACTTAGCGTTGCGTATTGAACGCAGTGCCGAGAAAATTGTGCCTTGGGTGATGATTGGTGTTGGGACCTATATCTTAATGGATACGGCGACAGATACGTTGTTGTAATGAGCTTATGCTCCACGCTCTCAAATACCTTCCCTAATTCTGACAAGGGCAGCCTTGTCTTCAACAAGTAATACCAGAGGATGAATAATGGGCGTTCATGATGCGAGCGAGCAAGCCAGTGAACAACAGGATAAAGGGTATGCCGGTCGACTCTGGCAATACAAACAGGCTGAAACCATCGCCTTAATGATTAACGTTGGCCGCAGGTTAGGTTTATACCCTCTCCTCGCCGAGGCGGGCCCTATTAGCGCAAGTGAACTCGCTGCCAAAAGCGGGTTGCACGAACGCTGGTTGCTGGAGTGGATGAGACTACAGACGGCTGGCAAGATTCTGGAATTTATCCCACCCGATAAATTCCAATTGCCCAGTGTCGGCACACAGCTGTTGGCCGATGAGTCTTCTCGATCGTTTATGCTTGATAATTTTGATGGTGGTGCCTCGAACGAAGTTATCGAAGGGCTACTTGAATCATTTCGCACCGGTATTGGTAAAACTTACGAAGCAGCCGGACCCGAAGGTGCCCTCAGGGGGGAGACAAGACATTGGAGAGCGGCTCGCACACAGGTATTACCAACGATGATTCCCGCCCTCAATGGCGTACAGGAAAAACTGACACGCGGTTGCAAGGTCATTGATGTCGGCTGTGGCGATGGTGCCGTGCCGCTAGCACTTGCGGAAGCCTATCCAAATAGCACTTTTCGGGCGTTTGATCCAAATCGTCATGCGGTCGAACGTGTGGAGCAGCTGGCAACTGAGATGAATCTTGCGAACATACAAGCCCATGTATCGTCAGGAGAAGACCTTCCTCTGGATCAAAAATACGATTTGATTATCACCTTTGATTGCATTCACGACATGACTCAACCTCAGCAGGTCATGAGCGTACTACGTAAGATTATTCAGGATGATGGCACCTGGTTTATTAAGGATATTCGAAGTAAACCGGACTTCGAAGATAATTTGAGAAATCCCATGCTGGCGATGATGTATGGATTTTCTTTGATGTCCTGTATGTCGTCTGCCATGTCTGAAGAAGGCGGGGCCGGGCTTGGTACTCTGGGCTTTAATCCTGATGTAGCAGAGTCAATGTGCACCGCAGCGGGTTTCACCAGATTTAAGATGCACGATTTTAAAGATCCGGGAAACCTCTATTATGAGGTTCGCCCCTAGCCGAACTGATTACACTGAACCAGTCCAGTTTATAACTAGGTCGAAGCGTAAAAAAGGCAGAGCCAAATAATTGGCTCTGCCTTTTTTACATATATTTGGACATATGCCTAGATGTTTACTGGCCGTTAGGTTGAGACGGCGTCCAGTCGCAGCCGTCACAGTCCGGCGAGATATCATTCTGCGCTAACACTTCAAAAATGAAATCACGCCATACTTCATTAGGCTGCCACACTGTATTCATGTCGGCCTTGGCTTCAGCAATATCTACGTTTTCATTTATCACTCGATAAAGAAAGGAAAAAGCAGTTGCGCGAGCATTAACTTGACAGTGTAATAGTGTCTTCTTAGTCGGGTTACGCTTCATCGAATCGGCAAAGGCGTAGAAATCATCAGGCAGCGGATTATCGAAACTAACAGGCACATGCATATACTCAAGCCCCAGCTCTTTTGCTCGCTGATCGGCATCGGTTAGCGCATTTGGATTGTTAGTGAAGGCGATGTAAACGACGCGCTCAAAGCCCTGATCGGCCAAGATCTGAAACTGCTCTCGCGTAGGCTGACCAGCACTGGCGAAAGTTGCACTGTACTGCCGAAAATTGGTAATTTTACTTAGCGCTGGGTCGGCTTCTTCTATTGCGAAGCCAACGGTTGAGAAAAAAGAGACGGTTAAACCACAAAGGGCGGCAGTTAACGTGTTCATAAATACTCCAATACAATATTGCCGGCTTGATCGCAGCAAATAACCTGGCGGGTTACTATAGCAAACCACTCAGGCAACAGTAAGTAGGTTGAGACCCGGCCGGCAAGCTGAACACTTCCTATCTCAAGATTTAGGATCCACAAGGTAGAGTTAACTGGATGTATTATTCAAAAAAGATTGTCGGCGATATGGAAGACACGCCTGCTAAGCCCGCGTAGACTGCTTGAAGCCTACCCACTCCTGAGACTACCAAACAATGGCTAAACCCCAGAGTAAAACCGAAAAAAAAATAGACAACAATATACGACTGGCACTGACCGATGCCTGTGAACTGTTTCTGGACGATATATCAGGTTTCCAGTGGTTGACCCACCATGCGAACTACAGCAACTTTCCAGCCAGCCTTGCCATCACCTGCGTGTTCGATACCGATGAAAGTCGGACGCAGGCCAATCAAAACGGGAACTTAGCGAAAATGCAAAATATCATCCAAACCAGATTGCTGAAAACTGGAGTAAAACTTAAAGCGGCGAAGCAGCAGATTGTTTTTGAGTGTGAAGAAACGCCACAATGAAAATCACACCGGAAGACTACGCAACTTTAGAGCGCGCAATCAAACGCACCATGATCCAAACTGGTCTCAGTCTGGACAATTACACTTCTCTTGGATTATCCGCCAAACGCTTTCGATGGGACCTGCTGGAAAAGTCGGAAATCAAGATAGGAGATGGCATCAATATTCATGGCGATGTAAATATATATGCCTATGCCAATAAAATTCATCTTGATACAGCCCTTCGAAGAATCACAAAGACAAAATGACACGCACGTAAGATAAACCTCCAGCTCTCAGAGCCTCTAATACACCACATTGGAATGCATTATTTATCCATACTAACTGCTTGCGCAAAATGCATTTGTTCAAACCGCGCAGGTAATATTAGCTGACTCAACTCGAACGCATACAACGCGTCAAACTCTGGCATCAGGCTACTCTGCTCCACATCACCCAACTGGCCGAACAGATTGTCATGATGGATGGTATAAACAACATTAGGGTCTGTGACTGTTACTGTTTCGTAAATGTACGTATTTCGATATTCCTGAGTCTGATTTCTCAGGCCACCGGTCCCTAGAAATACAGCATCAACATTCAGATGTTCAAAAGCACCCGGTAAAAATCCTGCACTGCCCTGTATTAAGAACCGGGACTGCGGATGCTCAATGAGAATCGCATAGGCTTTACCAAGCTGCCAGCTTGTATAAGGGGCCGGCAAATTAAAGACCTCTTTTACAGCACCATTAATGCCGGAGTTACTAGCCAGAGGCGCATGTTTTGATTCAAAAAAAGTGACCCTAAATTTTCCGAAAGTATATGCACGGCCAGGATCGACATTTTGTATTTGTTGCTCTGGCAGCTTGGAGCTCCTGCCAATAAAAGCAGTAGAGTCTGAGCCTAGCAATATTGCACCAGTTTGCCTGGCTACTTCACCACTATCCATCGCATGATCATAGTGTGAATGTAGAGGTATAACGGCGGCTAACCGATCGATATTGTGCTCTTCTATAATGCTGGAGATAATTTTTTTGTCTGACGCTATCGGGCTTTTCATCAGAATATCAAATAAACCTGGTCGCGAGAAAAATCCATCAGTCATGATCTGAGTTTCTCCATCATCGATCAACAACGTTGCCACTCCAAACCACTTAACGGTTACACCCGATAGCTCTCTCTCGGCCTCAGGCGCATAGGGGATCCCAACGTCGGCCATGCTGGGACGAGTGAACAGCCACACAACAATAAGTACAGTTACACCGAAGAATGCAATAACCAACCATTTGACCAACTTACTCATTATGCCCACTGAGATACTCCTTGAGTTGATGAAGATTTTCTAAGATAACCAAGTTACTGTAAAAATTTTCGGCTATTTGTGTTTAGGCCTAATAGCCTCGGTCACAGTATCATTAGAGCTATCGCTGTAAGTCTTTGATTTAACGGGCTTCTAACGTATGATTCGCGAAAAGGAATCTATAACAATTTGCAGTGCGTATACCAGTGGCGCAGCCATTCTATTGTACTTTAATAATTACAGAAAAATTTCCCCTATTTTTGGAGTCTACCCATTAATTTGAATAAAGGTATCTTAAGTTTAGTATTTTCCAATGCAATATTGTTTGGGTGCAATTCGACGCTATTGGCAGAAGAGAAACCCCTCTGGGAGTTTGGTGCCGGTATCTCCACGCTCTATCATCCTCATTACCTGGGGTCTAGCCAGGAGCGGGCTTATGCGCTACCGATTCCGTTTATTAATTATCACGGAAAACTGATTCGTGCTGACCGCAACGGAGTCCGCGGTCTAATATATGACAGCGAAAAGCTGGATCTGAATTTGAGTTTCAGTGGCTCGCTGCCGGTTAACAGTAGAGATAACGAGGCACGTGAGGGTATGGATGATCTGGACTTGATGTTGGAGGTGGGGCCGACCCTGCAATATCAAATTCATAACAGTGACCGGCATTTACTTCGGGCAGACTTTCCGGTGCGTGGAGGCTTTACCGTTGGCGATGAGTTTATGGGCTACCAAGGCTGGACCACCAACCCTCGCTTGCATCACGAGATGGACGTGAATCGCTGGAAACTAACCACTACGTTTGGGCCGGTATTCAGTAGTAGCCGCTATCATGGGTATATCTATGATATCGACACCCAAGACGTTAGACCTGGACGTGAATACTATAAATCTGATAGCGGCTATACCGCCACGCGATTTTCCACCGGACTGAAACGTCGTCTCGGAGACTATTTTGTTGCGGGAAAATTGACGTATTACAATCTCAATGGCGCCAGTAACGAGGATAGCCCGCTGATCAAAAAGAGTGAATATTTTGGCGTAAGTCTGGTCTTTGTCTGGGTATTTGGACAATCAGATAGAACAGTAAACGATTAGCCAGAAACGTTGTTTTCAGAAATACTGAACCAACGACCGACGACATCAAAAGGAAAAACCGATAAGCCTATACCAACAATGCTGTTTGTGGACATTGGCAATAGTTGTTCCAGTGAATCTCGACACGGAATTGGCTGATGATCTTTAGTTACAGTCATAATCATACTGAAGTTAGAACTTCTTCATCGCGGATCGGTAGTCGTTGTCCATGGTTGCCGCTGGTCTCTAGACACATTTCCGGTGCTTGTGCGGCTGGAACTAACTTTCCAATCTCAGGTTCGACAAATTCCATACACCGTTTCATTAACTTCCGGGTCACCGACTACACCTGCTTGAGCCTCATAGACAAACACGCCCATGATTCTCATCGTATCACCAGCAACAGGCGACACTCTGTGTAATGAATTACATCCCCTAAAAATACACAATGCTCCCGGTTCACGACCGACCGAAACTATTGTCTGGTCCCTCTCTCCTTGCAATACTTTAGCTACATGTTCGTAGTTTTCTTCATTTTCAGTTCTACTATTGGGAGATATTTCAAATTCACCACCACTGTCAGCGGCCTGTATCATCAATGTCATCGTAAATGCGTTAACAGAATCAAAGTGCCAGGAACTTTGATCACCATTTTCATAACATACATAATTTGCAGGCTGATGATCATCCTCGTTATCGTAAAGCGGGGAATCTCCAACAATTTCTGCGACTAATTCCCGAACTTCACGCCAGTGATAAAAGGATTTTAATGGAGAATTGTCCGGTAGTGACTGGTATGAAATCATTCGAGTACTAGCGTCGTTCATTAGATTTCTGGCGTGATCTGCAGGTAGAGATGGGTCAGTGCTCCTTTGCAAATAACAATTTCTTCGCGATGTATTGTCATTGGCTTTTGACCGAAGTTTCTGAGCTTCTTGTTTCATTGCTTCCAAAGCTTCAGATCGAATGAAATTGGGGAGACTGCAGTAGAGATTTTTTTCTAGCTCCTCTTTACACCTTGCAACAATTGCTTTTCTCTTCGAGTTGTTTCTGTCGTGAATTGGATAGCAATCAAGGTCGACAATAGTTTCACCTGTTAAATGAAAACTGCTCATAATTTCTAACACCCCAAAAACATCAAAATATGGTTACACACCAGGCCATCAGTTATTCCGCCGATTACCGTGCCGCCGACTGTCTAACAATAGCTGATAACAAATTCTCATAAAATCTATCCTATCGCAAGCAATAATTGAACGATCGTTCAATTTATTTGACTGGAACACACCAAGTCTTTAGGATTACCAATCCGGTAATTATTAGACCAACACATGAAGTAAGAGAAATACAGGTACCAGACTTTCAATTGACGATTATGACAAAAAAACAACGCAACAGTAAAAACATAGAACATACCAACCCCAACGGGACCCAATCTCGAACAGGTCAGGAAAGAAAGCGGGCGCTGATAGAAGGAACCATCAATTCGTTGGCCAAAAGAGGCGTGGCCGGTACAACTATTAGCACTATTTGCGAGGCTTCAGGAAGCTCAAGAGGACTGATTACACACTATTTCGGCAGTAAAGAAGCCCTGCTCGCCCAAGCTCTACAACACGTGTATAGCACCGTATCTCTTTCAATCTATCGACAAATGGATAAACCCGAATTGACCGCAAGAGAGCGACTCACGCTTTTCCCTGAGGCGCTATTTTCGAGATCGGTGTTCACTCAAAAAAATCGGAGCGTTTTTTTGTGCCTTTGGCATGAAACACGCTTCAACAAGATCGTTAGAACGACCAACCAAAAACTCTATCGTGGTTATGTCTTGAAAATGGAAGAGCTTTTTTTCCAAGCTGCGATTGAAAATACGAGTAATTATGCTGGACTGAAAGAAAAATCTAAGGCGGCTGCTATCGGATTTATCAGTTTGTCAGATGGCCTCTGGCTCGGAATGTCTATTCACGACCGACTAATCGACAATGCTAGCGCGATTGGCCACTGTAAAAAATTTATCGACAGTCAGTTTGAAATACTGCATAAAAATACTAACGGCTAAATACCCTTTTACATAAACTGCCACAATGTAGGCGCACACGGAATACAACTATGAAAATTGCCTTTATCGGTCTGGGAACTATGGGTGGTCCCGCAGCCAAAAGCCTTATCGCAGGCAACCACCAACTAACCGTCTGTGATTTGAATAGGGAGAATGCCAGCGAACATATTGTGCTGGGGGCTCGCTGGGCTAAAACGCCGGCGGAAGCAATTAGAGACGCAGAAATTATTTTTACCATGGTCTTTGGTCCAGTTCAGATTGAAGCAGTCATGCGCGGTGAAGATGGTATATTGTCTGCGATACTGCCAAATCAAACTTGGATCGATATGACAACAAATCAACCGAATTTGGCAAGAAAACTGGCATCGGAAGTCGCTGCAAAAGGCGCCGCCGCCATAGATGCTCCCGTTACTGGTGCAGTTGATGGAGCGAGAACAGGTAATATGACCCAATTTGCAGGTGGAAATGCTTCTGTTGTAGAACGTTTCAGACCGGTGATGGAGCTAATGGGACCCGTTATCTATATGGGCGACAATGGCAATGGCTGCGTGACCAAACTTGCAAGTAACCAATTGTGGGCAATACACGCAACCGCTATGGGAGAGGCACTGGTAATGGCGACAAAATCCGGGGTGCCATTAGAGCTCGCATGGGAAGCATTAAAAATTGGGGCGGGGCAAAGCTGGTGTATGGAACATGATGCTCCGTCTGTTTTTGCAGGACACTACGACCCGTCATTCAGCCTGGACTTGTGCCGCAAAGACCTCGCTCTAATAGTCGACGCCTGTGACAACGCCAATACTCCAGCTCCGATTACACGAGCAACACAGCAACAGTTTGAGTTGGCGCGCACAACCTACGGTGGCGACAAAGGGGAGCTCCATGTTGTAAAACTCGAAGAAGACGGTGCAGGTGTCTCATTGAATATGGACGGCGACTGGACTCCTCACTGGAACAAATAGCTACTTTAGTTAATTATCTTAAGGTTTCAGTTCACCGGCTAAGCCAATAGCAATCATCACTTCGTTTCTACGGAAGAAAGGCAGTGTCCAGGGTGGGTTGTATCTCGCTAACTGCGGCTGTCCCTGTTGACTGATATTCTTTTCCGCTAGCCACTCCATTAGTTCTTCTGTTTTCACCGCTATCTTCTTTTCTCCCGCCAAACCAGAAAACCTGATCACCGCATATTTTTGGGCAGGCACTTCTCGCAATATCACATTGGTTTCATTGGGACGTGGGAGTGTTTCCATTGTGTACTCGCCAGGCATCACAAAATGTACCCTCCAACTACCCTCCTCCCCTTTCATAGTTACCGGGGCAGTCATACTAATTTTTTCTGCTTTCGGCTTTATAGTTACTGGCGCAGTCATGTCTATTTTTGTGTTCTCGCCCACAGTTGATGTATTAGCGCCAAATATGTATCCCGCTATTCGCCTAAAGCCTTTGCTCGACGCTTCGTCCATAGATCCATCAACTAGAGTTTCAGCAACAATCATTGCCTTATAAGCCCTTATTTCAAAGGTGCCCGAAGTCTCTAACACTTCATATTCTGGCTCTTCTATCGCCATAATATGTCCACTAAACACTGAAATCACTAACGCAATGAGAATATTCTTCCACATGTTGTACTCCTCTAAGCTTTAGATATTATACGCAATGGCACCTGCTTTAGACCGTTTATTTTTGGCAAACAAAATGCTAACTATTTGCAAAAAAAATCGAATCAGACCATTTTCAGAAATGGTTTCTCCATTAATCTATACTAATAAGGCGATAGGCTTTGAATTTTCAGTTTAGCTGGCGGCAATTTTTGTTGTATCGATAAGACTAATACTTTCTTCAGCAAAGCCCACACCGGCTTCGTTGTAGAAGTTAAATACTTTATCTACTCCCAAGGCTTCAATTGGGGTTTTTTCATCGTCGAATCGGGCTATTGCGGCAATTTTTCCTTGATAGTTCGCATAACGAAGTTGTTGAGTAATACTAATAATATCCTGAACAGAAGGTACTGCTAATAAGACTAATTGTAATTTACTAAGGTCGATACTCTCCCAAAAACTAATATCTTCAGCATCACCACAAAAAGCCTGTACTGAACCTTCATTTAGCCACTCTACTTTTTCCTTGTCCGTGTCTAAGCCCCAGGCCTGCCCCGGAGTTTTACTATTTAGGGCCGTATACGCACCAATGCCAACACGACCCAAACCAATCACTACAATAGGAGCACTTGATGGTTGTAAAAAACTGTCTTCTGTCAATTTTATCGGGTTTTCATATTTTGTGAATATATATCTATGCTCACTGAAAAATTGATGCGCATAACCGTAAATAACATTGGTGATCACAAAAGATATTGCTACAGCCAGCGACAAAATAACTAACCATTCACTACTGAGCCAACCGGACTGTGTACTTAAAGCCGCAACAATAAGACCAAATTCGCTGAAGTTACTTAATGCCAGCGCACCAAGGAAAGAAGTTCTACTGCGAAGTTTCAGTTTGGTAAACAAGAAAAAAAACAAAAGAAACTTGACCGGAATGAGCAAAGTCAATATACCGGCAATAGCCAGCATTTCGAGAGTAGGTAACGCGGTAAAACCAATGGATAAGAAAAATCCAATTAGAAACAAGTCCTTAAAACCCATTAAAGATTTATTTATCTCACTCGCTTTCTTGTGAGATGCCAAATACATTCCTATCAGCAAAGCGCCCAAATCGCCCTTAATATTAACTAATTCAAAAAGCTCATACGCACCTAACGCTAAAAAGAAACCCGCCAATGGGATTAGTTCTCCATGGCCTATATGGTCAACCATTTTGCTAATTAGCGGTTTTACAACAAAAGCCAATAGCAACAATAACGCCCATGCAGACGGGATTTTTCCGGTGGCAATTACAAGGAACAACACAGCTGCAATATCTTGCATCACCAAAATTCCAATTGCGAGCTTACCATGTCGAGTTCGCATTTCGCCGTGATCTTCCATTAACTTAACCACGCAAACAGTACTGCTAAAACTTAATGCAAAGACGATTATTGAAGTGGTAAAAGTATCTATGTTTGAAAAATAGCTTAACGACAAGGCAACAAATAGTTTTATGAATAACATACACAACACAAACCACGAAAGGCTATGGGAAATACTGCCTAACCAGACTTCATTTTTGACTAAATCTCTAATATTGAGCTTTAATCCTATCGTAAATAGCATTAGGGTAATTCCAAGACCAGCGAGGGAATCAATCAAGGTATCGGCTTCAAACCCCAGAAAATGCAGTAAAAAGCCTGCGAGCAAATAGCCAATAGACGGCGGAAGAGAAATAAGCTTGGTCGATAGGCCACAAGCAAATGCAAATAAAATCCAAATAAAGTCCATTGTATTCCTTAGCTATTCTTAGATACTGTATGACATACACCCACTGCAGGTGGAAAACCTGGCAGTTATTGGCAATAATTTTTTGTTACAACAATTACCGTCGATTTGAGCTAAATTACTATAGGCCGCAATAACAGAGCCAAACGGGATGACAGGTGAGTCCGGACCGACTGTGGTGATTTTTTATCGATTGTATCCATTCTCGAGCATCAACATGCACGTGGCGTATTTTTCTGATCGATTAAGGCAAATAAGGGTTTAATCCTTCCTGTACTCAACGTAAGCTGCCTACCGAGATTAAAACTCATACTTCATGGAGAACTATAATGAACCAATACCGCATTCTTCTCACGCTAATAATACTATCATCTTTTTGGATCTCGACGAGCTACGCCGAGTCGACATCAACAGATTCTGTAAGAAATGCGATGCCCGAATTAACGATCTACCATCTTGAAGGCCGGCGATCAGAACGCCTGGTGTGGCTCATGGAAGAATTGAACTTACCTTATAATCTGGTCTTTGAGCGCGGCAGCTTAGCCGGTTCAATGGCGAAGATCAAAGCCATTAATCCTGATATGCCGATGGCACCCACAGTAGTTTTAGGTGATCAGGTATTAGTAGAATCCGGAGCCATTATCGAGTTGCTGTTGGGGCGTTACGCCCCCGGTGAATTACATCCCCCCATCGATAGCAATGAATATGCTAGCTATCTTATGTGGATGCACTACGCCGAAGGCTCACTTGCGGCACGTCTAATCGCCGACTATCGAATTTGGTTAAAGGAACCACCGACGAAGCGATCTCGCCTTGTTGACTCGGAAGCCACCGTACAATTTGCTGAAAACTATTTGGATAAAAATGCGTGGTTTGGCGGTGCAGATTTCTCTGCCGCAGATATTATGATGCTATTTCCTCTGACCTTAGCCACATCATTAAATATTGTCGATGAAGCTCAATTTCCAAACGTAGCACTGTGGAAAGAGAAAGTTGTTGCACGACCTGCGTATAAACGGATGCTCGAAAAAGCCCGACCAGACGGAATGATCGGCATGTTGCCAAAATTACCTAGCCACGCGCCAGCGGGACCGCGTTGATGAACACCCCGTTACTGGCGCATTATATGGTGTCAACTCGATTGTCGCTGTTTAACTAAATATCTCTGGAGCAAGACGCTGTGAAATCGCTACTGTCGGTTATTATTGTCGTATGGTTAGTATCAGCCTGTGTGGGTAGCAAAGTTGTCGTTGAACCCGGCAGCTCGTTTGATCCCCGCAGCTATCAAAGTTTTGCTTGGTCGAATGAGGCTATTATTAAGGATGATCGAAACATTGGCTATTACAACTTTGATCATTTTGTGCGTAAAGGCATTAGCGCCGAGTTAATCAAAAAAGGTTACCAGGAAGTACCAAAAGAACAGGCAGATTTTTTCTTGATCTATAATTTTTTCCAATCGGTCACGCCAGACCGCGGCGGCTTAATCTCGCCGCTGAATGAATCTAATGCAGCTTGGGATAATGGCGCGGATGTCAACCGCACCGCATTACACAACCATTATATACCGCCCGAAATTCAACGCGGTAATCTGTCGCTGACCATTAAAGATGCTAAACAAGGCAGAGAAATCTGGCAGGCCACTGTGATCAAGATCATTGAAGATCAGATGGACAATAAGTCCTCAGTAAAGAAAGCTGTAAAGAAACTGGTCCCGAAATTATTGAAGGACATTCCTGCTAAATAAGCAATGACCACCGCCCCCATCTTGTCGATATTTTGCGTCGGTTACAGCCTCTCTGGTAACAATAAAGCTTACCATTGATTTAGGGGATAAAGTCAGTGGTGATATTTAGGGTCATTAGCCATCTTAGGTATTGAGAAGGAACACTGACCCACCCCGCTGGGATAAGCAGGAACTGCCAGCCTCCCTACTTCTATGACCCGAGGTACTTTACACTGAAATCGGGTCGGCAATTTTTAGCAGCTGCTTCCCCAAATTTTTACCGGTATACAGCCGCTGCAATGTGGCTGGAATATGCTCAAAGCCTTCTTGCAAATCAATTTGATACTTTAATTCTCCCGACGCCACCCAAGCCATTATATCTTTAGCTGCCTCTGCCGCGCGGGGTAAATAATCTAGAATAATAAACCCTTCCATACGACTACGGTTGGTTACTAATTTCATCAAATTGGAGGGACCAGGCAGAGGTTCTGTCGCATTGTAGCCGGCGATACCTCCGCATAAAACAACTCGAGATCGTAAATTTAAGTGCTCCAAGGCATCTTCCAAAATGGTGCCGCCCACATTATCGAAAAAGACGTCCCATTTGTCGGGACAATGATGGGCAATTTGAGCCCGTACATTCTCGTTTTTATAGTCAATCACCGCATCAAATCCGGCTTCATCTTGCAGCCACGCACATTTTTCTGGACCACCGGCGATTCCGACGACACGGCAACCTTTGAGTTTTGCAATTTGCCCCACAACTGAACCCGTGGCCCCAGCGGCTCCGGATATCAGCACCGTTTCCCCTGGGCGAGGCTGCCCAAGTTCTAACAAGCCAAAGTAGGCGGTAAGCCCGGTAATCCCCAAAACAGACAACATCATTTCAGGCGATACCCCCGGCGGTAGTTTTGATAACCCCATAGGGCCTTGCCCTGGAGCCACCACAATATAGTCTTGCCAGCATCCAGTTGTCTGAACGAGGTCTCCTACCGAAAAATCCGCGTGCAATGACTCTACTACCTGCCCGACAGAGCCTGCTCGCATCGGCTCACCAATACTCACAGGAGGAAGATAACCCGGCTGGTCGACCATCCAACCGCGCTGCGTGGGATCAAAAGATAGGAACAAGTTTTTTACCAGCACCTCACCACTATCAGGCACCGGAATAGGTGTCTCAGCGTATTTGAAGTTCTCGGGGCCCACCATGCCTGAGGGCCTTTTTGCCAATAGCCACTGCCGATTTATTTCCATTATGTTACTCCTTACACGATATGAATTTGAGGGTTCTGCTGGGTCATCATGTTTCACTGACCTCTGTGCGAATGCCGGCAATAATTCGGCACGCATTTTTAATGAATAAAGTTTCCGATGAAAACAAATCAACGAGCTCCCGCACATCAGCGGGTATTGCTTCACCTGTTAATAGAGGGCCCTGGTCTGTGCTGCTGGCACCTACCAGTAAAACGCCCATAGTTCTAACCAACTCAGCCGCCTGTGTCTTCGTTAGTGTCAGTATGGGAACGGTTTTTTCGGCAATATAGTTTACCCTTTCAATAAAAACACGCTTCGACTTGATCAAGCTGTCCATAGAAACATTATGCTCAATCACATGCTCTAGCCGAATCAACAATGGAACGAAGCTACCGTCTGCCATAGCTGTCTTATACAACCCGCTAGCATAAGCATGATCGGTCATATCAGGACTCAATTGATCAACAAAAGTATGGCTCCACCGAATCAAACTCATGGTGTGTAGCGTTAAAAAAACTTCCTCTCGCGTTTTGAAATAGAGATAGAGAGTACCCTTAACAACGCCGGCCAATTTCGCAAGGCTCGCCATTGAGAAAGCCTCGTATCCCACTTCGTGAAAGTGTTGCTCCGCCGCTTCAAGGATCTGCAAGCGACGGAAATTTTTTTGTTCTTGGGTTCGCGCTCGACGCTGCATATTCGCTTGCTCTTTATCCAGAGTTAATAAGTTTTATACGGGCATAGCGAAGGCTATGAGCCCACGCCAGGCAATAATCGTCATCGTTTGATTTGTGACCGAATATTTTTCTCAGATGTCTCGCCATAGGGAGGTAGAAGCCCCGCCAACTTTGCAACATTGAATTTTTTCGTCTGTCGATAAACGGCCTTTGCGTGACTGAAGGTCTTAAACCCTTCAATACCATGGTAAGCGCCCATCCCACTGGGGCCGATACCGCCAAAGGGTAAATCTTTTTGGAGCATATGAAACATGACGTCGTTAATGCAAACACCCCCAGAGGTAGTGCCCGTAAGAAATCGCTGCTCTTCAACCTTGTCGGCACCAAAATAATACGCTGCAAGCGGGCGTGGCTTACTATTAATGTACGCGGTTGTTTCCTCGATATTTTTGTACGTTTTGATGGGTAACAAAGGCCCAAACATTTCATCCTGCATACATGCAGCATCATCAGTTGGATTAATGATCAAAGTAGGCGGAATTTTTTGCATAAGATTGGATGCAAAATTTTCATTAGCAGGATTGATAGTGACTGTTTTAATATTGCGTTCAGCCGCATCGGCCAGGTAGCCAGTCAAGCGCTGATAGTGTCGATCATTAATAACCGCCGTGTACTGTTCGTTATCCAACATGGTCGGATACATTTCCTCAACGACAGTTGTTGCGAGCTTAATCACTTCGTCCAACTGCTCCTCAGGCACCAACAGGTAATCAGGTGCAATACAAACCTGACCCGCATTGAGTAATTTCCCCACCATGATCCGCTGTATAGCTTGAGTGAGATCTGCACTGCGTGAAACGACCACGGGGGACTTTCCGCCAAGCTCCAGCGTTACAGGGACCAAATTGCGAGCGGCAGCACCCATAACATGACGAGCGATACTTGTTGCCCCCGTAAAAATCATGTGATCAAACGGCAAAGAAGTAAAAGCTTGCCCGACTTCCGGACCACCTGCAAAGACTGCAAGTTCAGATGGATCAAAAGCCTCAGTGACTAAGCCTGAGATCACCGCAGAAGTTGCTGGCGTAAATTCAGATGGTTTTATCATAGCTCGGTTGCCCGCAGCTAGCACTCCTGCAAGCGGTTCGAACACCATTCCCAACGGAAAATTCCAAGGTGCAAGAACGCCGACAACCCCCTTCGGTTGATATTCAATCGTCGATCGGCTGCCGAGTAAATTAAGAGGAAACATAGAAGACCGCTTTTCTTGTTTCATCCATGTTTTAAGATGTTGACGACAGTGCTTAAGGCAACCTATAGACCCACTGACATCAGTCATCAAATTGACCTGCCTTGGCCGACAGCCAAAATCCTCATTCATCGCCTCGCTGATAGTTTCGGAATGCCTTACCAGAGCGTCAATTGCACGATCAATTCGGTCGATCCGGGTACTAGCCGTCACCATACCTTCGCTCAAATAGCTATTACGCTGCGTCTCTAACGCGTCTCGCATGGCCGTTTCTGTATCCGCATCTATCATATTATTCTGGGGTGCATTCATCGCTCTTCTCCAACCCCTCAATAACTGACCGGCAGTCATTAAACAGCCGGCGATCCGATATTGCAAGTTCTTTTTTGAAATTAGACAGGGCACAGGTATCCAATGAAATTCAGTCAAGTCCTGACATGTTGACTTTGCTGAAGCTGGAATCCGCGTCGCCAAACACACACTTTCTCCTATCGCGGCTGAACGCCGGCGATTATTGCGCTGAGGATTTTCATAATGAGAGTTATCGCAAAAAGCCCCAACTCTCTGAGGACAGTCTACAAGACACCGGGTACACCCCAACAGACTGCGGTGCCTAAAGGGTTAGAGCGCCCCTGCGACGCTTTAATGCTATCCACAGCTGTGAATGGACTATCTGCTTAACACCAGCGTCTCCCTGTGCTCAGTTGAACACGAGCAGATCCCGTCGGCGGAAATTCGGCGCCTCGCGAATATCAGCGGTCGTCGGCAAAGGCATCGTTACGGTGCTGAGGTGGGTCTGCCAATAATCATTGCCAGACCCAGGAGAGTTAAACATGAGCTCGTATGACGGGCGTCAAAGTAAAATGATTAACCTACCACACCGTCACTTTTGAGACTGGCGATGGCCTCGCTGGATAAGCCAAGATCGATCAATACTTGTTCAGAGTGTTGGCCTTTGCTAGGCGCTGGTCCCCTGGGCTTAACATCAGCGGTATGAAAACGCATGGGGATATTCACCGTTGGATAACGTCCAATAGATTCATGCTCTAATTCAGGAAATAGCCCGATGGCCTGTGCTTGCGGGTCGTTCGGCACCTCGTGTAATCCGAGTACTGGACCCCAAATGAGTTTAGCGGCATCAAATATAACACCCCATTCATCTCTGGACTTTGTCGCCAGAGTCTCATCGATACCTTCAACAATTTCCTGCATATTCCGGAAGCGTCCGCGTATGTCTGCCAGGCGATCATCGTCTAGCCAGTGCTCACGACCTATCGCTTTACATAGGCGCGGCCAGGCTGACTCCTCTGGCATATTCATCACGATCCATTTTCCATCACCACAAGGATAGCGATTCGCCGTAGCAATAATCATTTGATTGCGTGCTCGAGGGCGCAGCGGCGCACGATCGACAGCAGTGATCGCGTAGTCGGTGGCCTGGGTCCAAACAGCGGTTTCATATAACGATGTTTCAACAACTTGTCCTTCGCCGCTACGCTCAGCGATTCGCAGAGCTGCCAGGATAGCGCTTACTAAAGCCAAACCTACGGTATGATCTCCTTGTGCAGGCCGTGCCATAGGAACCTCGCCATCTTCCCCTTCACGCATAGCATCGTAAAGGCCCGAACGACCAAAAAAGGCCGTCACATCATAACCCGGCCGCCAGGCTTCCGGCCCTGTAGTGCCATAACCCGTTAGCGTAGCATGGACCAGACTAGGATTTACCTGTAACAAACGTTCTGGATTGAGCCCAAATTTTTCTTGGCGTTGCGCTAACAAATTACACAAAAAGATATCTGCTTTAGCCACTAAGGAACGAACTAAATCTGCCCCAGCCTCTGTGTCAATTGCAACAGTAATCGACTTTTTCCCTCGATTATCAACATCAAATTGATAATCGTAATTTTTTCGGGCTTCATCCACTTTCGCCGGCCGACCCATATTTCGCATAGGGTCTCCCTTTAACGGCTCAACTTTAATGACGTTGGCGCCCATATCCGCCAGTATCGCGCCAGCACTAGGTGCAGCCATCCAATTGTCAACCTCAATTACTGTAATGCCTTCCAAAGGTGATACCACGTTTTTACCTCTTCAAATATAACAAACCAGCTCAAAGAGGAAATCATACCCGATTCGCGGCAATAGCGCTTCTCTCATTCGCTTCGCTACCTGACACTTCTTTTGGGTTCTTATGACCTATAACAGCGCTTGCCAAAGGTACTTTGCTGGTAGTAAATTAGCCGCTAACGGGCGTTTTTCTGCCTATTGAAATTTTTAATAGCGGAGTAAAAAAGTGTCTACATACAAAAAATCAACGGATGGTTCATATAAGCTTTATGGTATGGAACTGTCTCTCTATACCGGTAAGGTACGTAGCTATTTGCAGTATAAGAATATCAACTTTGAAGAAGTGTTAGCGACAAGAGACGTTTACAAATCAATAATTGTGCCCAACGTAGGATATCCGATAGTACCTGTCATTGAATCTCCTGAAGGTGAATTCGTGCAGGACACAACTGACATAATAGACTTTCTGGAGCAGCAATTTAGCGAAAAACCAGTGTATCCAAAATCACCAAAACAACATTTGGCAGCATTATTATTAGAGCAATTTGCCGATGAATGGCTGATCATTCCTGCTATGCACTATCGATGGAATTTTCCTGATTACAATCAAGCTTATTTGGAAAAAGAATTTGGTGGAAATTCCAAACCAGAGCTAAGTGAAGAACAACAACGAATGCAGGGACAAAGAACAGGCGCGATGTTTAAAGGCTCTGTTCCCTTTCTTGGTGCTACACCCGATATGTATGGCGCCATTGAAAGTTGGTATGAAGAAATGCTCGGCCAACTAAATACTCACTTTTCGACTCATCGCTTTATTTTGGGCGACGCACCTACAATGGCTGATTTTGGCTTCATCGGACCACTGTATGCCCATCTTGGCCGGGACCCCTACCCAATGTTATTGATGCAATCGCAAGCGCCAAATGTCTACCAGTGGGTAACACGAATGAGAATACTCGACGAATTGAGCTTCGGAGAACTTTTGCCAAATGACGAAATTTCGCCGCAAATTGAAGCCATTATTACAAGAATGTTTAAGGAACAATTTCCGGTACTCAAGAGTCTGATTTTAAAACTAGAGCAATGGGCGCTGGACAACCCAGATACCGATATACCTCGGAGCATCGGTGAACACGAATTCACTATCGGCGACAGCACTGGTAAACGCATGATATCGCCGTTTAATCAGTGGATGTTACAAAGACCCGTTTATTATTACCAACAATTGGACACCGGCATTAAGACTGTCGTTAATCAATGGCTTGACACCCTGGGCGGTGTTGAAGCAATGTCTATCGAAATTCCAAAACCGGTAAAACGAGTAAATAACGTTCTGGTTTTCGACTAAACATTCACATACGTAGAAGATGACGCTTAGCCGCGCGCTTACCCACTATTTATTGGGAGGGCAAATTCTTTTCGAAAAAGCGCATCATATTGCCACCCATAACTTTGCGAATTTCCTCGATGCTAAACTCGGCTTCCAGCATCTCATGGGTTAACACTGCTAACTCAGACGTGTCAAAGGGCGCCGCAATGCTACCGTCGTAATCTGAGCCAAGTGCAACATGGTCTACGCCTACCAAACCAATACCGTAACGTATGGCTTTGATAATGCCTTGTGGCGTTGCTTCACAGACTGCCGCGTCCCAGTAGCCCACGCCAATAATACCGCCGGCTGAAGCAATAGACACCATTAGCTCATCGCTGATATTACGGTCACTGGGACAGTTTCCGTAGAAGCCGGTGTGGCTGACAATCAACGGAGCAGTGCTCAGCTGCAATACATCTTTCACTACCTGTTCTGAAGAATGGGCGACGTCGACGATAACTCCGATACGCTGCATTTGTTTAACGGTCTGGCTCCCAAAATCTGTCAATCCAACACCGCTCTCACCGTGTAATGAGCCACCCAGCCTGTTATCGAAAAAATGTTGCAGACCCATCATCCGAAAACCAGCATCGTACAAGACCTGAATATTTTCCAATTTTCCGTCCAGCGCATGCGAACCTTCAATGCCCAGTAAACCACCGACAATGGGGTCATTTGCTTTGCGTCGTCGTAATAGCTCCCGCACTTGCTGGCCCGATTTAACGATCATAAGCTCTTCGGGAGCGCTGAATTCAAACTGGTGTAGCTTCTCAGCCTGATACAAGGCTCTAGCCGTAAGACTGCTCCAGGTTTCAACAGGCCAGCGCTGTACAACTGCCAAAAGTGTAATGTTGTCCCCTGCTTCGGCAGAATTTTTTGCGTAGTTTTGCCCTCGAGGCGATTTAGTCACCGAGGTAAACATTTGTAATGCCACATTGCCCTCGCGCATACGGGGAATGTCTACATGCCCGCGATCGGACTTCTCCAATAAGTTGCGCGCCCACAATGTACTATCGCTATGCAGATCGCCTATCGTCAGGGTCTGGTGCAACTTTTCGGCTTCATTTGAAATAAGATAATCTGCATGAGGTAACACTATGTTCATATTCTTTTCCAATTGTGCCGGAGCAACATATACGGCAACCATCAGAAACAGGGCTAGTGAAACGAAAATGAAACGGCGCATGAACTGTAGTCCTTGTAAGGTAGCTTGGCATCAGTATAGAGAAATCATCCAGCGACTGACAGCCGCCGAATGGCAGTGTGTGTTTTGACAATTCTCCTAGCCATATATATATTCTCTGAACGGCAATAATTGTGAAGCACTATGAGCAACTGGACACCAGCCCCTGTACAGATCACGACGCCGTGGGTAAATGATGTCGATAAAAACTGTCCGCTGCCAGAATACCCGAGACCGCAGATGGTGCGAAACACCTGGGCCAACTTAAATGGTCTGTGGGACTACCAGATTACTGACAAGAATGCGGCAAAACCAACACAGTTTGCTGAAAAAATTTTAGTGCCCTATGCTATTGAGTCAGCGTTGTCTGGAGTGAAAAAAACGCTCAGTCCGAGCCAACAACTTTGGTATCGAAGAGAATTTAAAACCGAAAGAAATTCGAAAGGAAAGACGACACTACTCCACTTCGAAGCGGTAGATTGGTATTGCTGCGTCTACGTCAATGGCCAACCCGTGGGCGAACACCAAGGCGGCTATCTCCCCTTTAGCTTTGATATCACCGACTATCTGAAGGCAGAAAATAATGGAGAGAACAACGAATTAATCGTTTCCGTATGGGATCCAACCGACTCTCACTGGCAGCAAAAAGGTAAGCAGGTAGAAAAACCCCATACTATTTATTACACCGCCACCAGTGGCATATGGCAAACCGTCTGGCTGGAAACAGTCAACAAAAAAAACTATATCATTGACTTAAAAATGACGCCCCTGATTAATAAGGAAACAGTGCTCGTCACGGTAACGTCTTCAGCAGCAGGAAAAGTGTGCGCCTATAGCAAAACAAATGGCCGTACCATTTCAAAAGTTCAAGGCAACACCCGTACAAATGATAAACACCCCTCTAGAGTATCGTTGGAAATACCCATACCAAACCCTGAGCTATGGAACCCGGAAACCCCCTTTCTATACGATCTAGTCGTTGAGCTCTATGACGGCGAAATTCTTCTAGACAGCGTTGACAGCTACTTTGGTATGCGCAGTATTACCACTGCCCAAGGCGGCTCAGGGCATACCCGAGTACTATTGAATGACAAGCCACTTTTCTTGCATGGTCCGCTCGATCAGGGTTATTGGCCAGAAGGTGGCATGACGCCTGCCAGTGACGCAGCGCTGGCATTTGATTTGGAACAGACCAAAGCTCTTGGGTTTAACATGACCCGAAAACATATAAAGATAGAGTCGCGACGCTGGTATTACCACGCGGATCGATTAGGCCTGATAGTCATTCAAGATATGGTCAATGGCGGTAAAAACAGCGCAAACCTTCCCGAAACACTGAGCACTATGGCCTACGGTAAGAAAAAATCCGATACAACCAAGCGTTTTTACCAGCGCGCCTGGAGAGAATCTCCCGAATCTCGCTTGGATTTTGAAAACGAATCTTTTGCAATGATGGATCATCTATTCAATGTCACTTCCATTTTAATCTGGGTTCCATTTAATGAGTCCTGGGGTCAGTTTGATGCTGCGCGTATTGCCAGTGAAGTAAAGACTCGTGACCCGTCCAGGTTAGTCGATCACGCCTCTGGATGGTTTGACCAAGGTGCCGGTGATTTTTGCAGCCGCCATACCTATATCATGAAACTGAAGAAGCCCCCGCGAAAAGACACGCGAGTCTATTTCATCTCGGAATACGGTGGTTATAACTGTCAAATTGACGGGCACCTCTGGGACGCAAGCAGCAAGTTTGGCTACAAAATGCTGAAAAACACCGACGCGTTTGAAGAGGCGTACACTTCATTGATACGTCAACAATTGATCCCCCTTATTGTAAGAGGCCTCGGTGCTGCTGTTTATACCCAATTCTCCGATGTTGAAATAGAATCTAACGGTTTGTTCAGTTATGACAGAAAAGTGCTGAAAATACCTGCTGATACGTTGAAAGCACTCAATACCGAGATCTACGCAGCATTCGAAAACAGCGAGCTTCCGTGACAGCACCAACCAAATTGGGCGCCGACAAATGGACCATTATAATACTGTTGGGTTTGAGCGGACAAATTGCCTGGAACGTTGAAAATAGTTGGTTCAATACATTTGTATTTGACACTATCACGCCTGACCCAAAACCCATTGCAGCTATGGTTGCGGTGAGTGCCATTGTCGCCACGCTCACGACGCTGATCATGGGTACTCTCAGTGACAGACTAGGAAGGCGAAAACCTTTTATCGTTATTGGCTACATGTTGTGGGCGCTATCAACGATGGCATTTCCCATGGCAGCGTGGGCAAAGAGTATTCATATTGCCATCTTTCTGGTGATATTTCTCGATGCTTTGATGACCTTTCTGGGATCTACAGCGAACGATGCTGCGTTTAATGCGTGGGTAACTGACATTACTGATTCCAGCAATAGAGGCTCTGTGGAAGGCGTGATGTTGATCCTACCCATAATTGCCATAATGCTGGGAATGGGCGTTTCCGGCTTATTGATTGACGTGTTTGGCTACTACACGTTTTTTCTAACATTGGGTTTTGCAGTATTAATAATGGGAGGAATAGGGGCTGCTTTACTCAAAGAAAGTCCCAGCTTGAAGCCACAAAGCTTCGGTAAAAACCAAAGTCTTGCCGCTGAGCTGTTCTCGGTATTTTCGCCGCACAATATTCGCCACAACAGTTCTCTATTTCTAGTTTTACTGACCATGGCAATATTTATGACATCACAGCAAATTGTTATCCCTTACGAGCTGATTTATCTCAATAACTATTTAGACATCAGTAAAACAACGGCCGGTATCCTCACAACAATCATTGCGCCGGTAACCATTCTATTAGCTCTACCGGTAGGTAAACTGTGCGACAGAGGCCACGGTTTAGCAGTGCTAATTGTTGGCCTAATCATAGGCGCAGCAGGACAGATGTTATTCTCAATGAGTACAGAATTGTGGATGTTAGTGGTGACCGGCATCTTGAAGAGCTTCGGATTTTTAACACTGATTGTGATGGGGGCCTGGATACGAAACTTGATGCCAATCGACGCCAGGGGGCAGTTTCAAGGTGTCAGGCTAATATTTTTTGTGATGATACCGATGGTCGTTGGTCCCAGCATCGGTTCGTGGGTCATAGAAAATTTTGGTATAGCGACATCATTGAACGGCAATCAGGGATTTATACCTGTGCCGCTAATTTTTCAAATTTCAGCCGCACTCAGTTTGTTTTCGCTGGTGCCAATTTACTATTTTTATAAGCACAGCTTCCACCGCAACCCTGAGTAGATACCAACGACCATTATAAAAACCACCATCGACTATCTTTCGACTTGTGATACGTATGCTAAACAGAACATCAACAAAAAATACCGTATTACGGCTGTGGCTCAACCAGCATTGTTGTACCTTTTACGCCAACGATGACGCACAGCTCCCTGGCTACTATAGTCTCAACGCCGGCGTCATTACTAAGACGGGCATTCCAATCAACACCTGAATAACGAATTTTCCCGCTGCGTTGATTAATGTCACTGGCAGCTGGTACTTTTAGGCCGATCATGTCACTACTGGTATCGGGACCACCGCCTGAGTTCTGAAAGTTTTTGAGTGGCTTCCAAAGTACTAAAGCAAGAATGGCTGTACTAATACCAAGAGTGAATATTTCTGACTCCCACCCACTAATGACACCAAGCCCGGAAAGTGCGCCGGTGATAAACGCCGCAAGACCAAAAAACAACAGCGGTCCACCCAAACCCAATAGCGCCAATTCAACAACCAAGCTAACGCCGCCTATCAGATAGAACGCCTGGTCGTGGTTATCGAGCAGATATTGCATAATGTCCATTGTTCACCTTTAGTTTTCGGTTTTGGTATCGCCTGTAACCAGTTGTAAGCTGGCAGAAACCGCTATGGCCTGGGCAACAGTACTGGCAATGTTGTCCCCGGTTTTTCCATCGGTTAATACCACAGTACTTTCAGCGGCAATGGCCTGATGCGCTTTAATAGCATCTTGTGCCAGGGTCAATGTAACCGCCGTTTGGCCTTGCACTGAGTTGGCTGCTTCACCTATCACATCCAGCGCGGTTGCCTCAGCTGTCGCAACTAGCGTTATCGCCTCGGACTTACCCGTTGCTTCCAGAACTTGCGCTGTCTTGCTGGCCTCAGCGGCAAGAACCAATTCGGCTTTGGCCGCTTCGGCATCGAGTACACGAGCCTGTTTTTCACCCTCTGCACGAGTGATGGCAGCGCTTTTCACACCCTCTGCCGTGAGTATCACTGAGCGTTTTTCACGCTCGGCGGTCATCTGCTTTTCCATATCTTCACGTATGGATTGCGGAGGAGTAATATCTTTAATCTCATAACGTGTGACCATAACACCCCAGGGAGCTGTCGCCTCTGTCATAGAACCCAATATTTTCGCGTTAATGGCATCGCGGCTCTGAAAACACTCATCAAGTTCCATTTCACCAATAGCGTTTCTCATCGTGGTCATCGCCAACTGTACTACCGATACCTTGTAATCGGTAATATTGTTAGTAGCGGCTGCGGCATCGGTGACTTTCATAAATAAGATGCCGTCTAGCAATAAGGTGATATTATCTTTAGTGATAGCTGCCTGGGCACTGATGTCCAGCGACTGCTCTTTCAAGTTGCGGTCAGCGGCAACAGTTTGAATGAACGGGATAATAAAGTTCAGACCGGCAGTCAGTGTTTTGTCATATTTGCCGAGGGTATAGACAACATAGCCACGGTTTTGTGGTACAAAATGGATACCCTTTTTAAGGGTGTAAAGGGCAACAATGGCAAACCAAAATAGAGGGCTTGTCAGTAATGGTTGCAAAATTTCCATAACCAGTTCCTTAGAGTTTTAAAATGATAACGAGAGCTATCATCGCATGTTTGAGGTGATAACAGAGGCTCAACAGTGTGAAAGTTGACTTTATTTTCTGCTGTACGCATTTCGGACTGACAGTAAACAGGGACATCGGAGATAATACATCGGCAGGTTATGCACGCTGGAATCAGTCTGAAATATCCCGTTAAAATCGAAAACAGCGGGCTGACGCCCTTGGGAAGATTCCCAAAGCAGCGGTATCTCACAGGGTATAATAAAGTGAATAGCCCTAGACTGTCATTTTTTCTGGGAAAACCAGCAATTTTGTATCATCTACCCGGACGTTTTTCGCGTATACAGCCTTATGAGCACTCATGACATCACAATACCGCGACATCTGATCAGCATTCTGTCGTTTACATTCATTACAGTAAATTTGCTGTTCTGGCTGCCGGTGCTGTTGATTGCGGCGGTGACACGACTACTTTTACCTTTCCATCAAATCATCAAACTGACCTCGACTTTGGTGGACAAGGTATACCGTATTGCTGTCAATATAGACGCCTGGTGGATGCGGAAAGTACTTGGCATTCGATTTGTGATTGAAGACGAGACCAATGTTCTGGGAACATTGGCAAAAACCGACAGCCCTCTAATTATTTCCAATCATCGGTCCTGGTTTGATGTTTTTATTCTTCAAACACTGGTTTCCAGTCGCGGCCCCATTTTGAAGTTTCTGATTAAGGCAGAGCTGCTCTGGGTTCCAGTACTTGGGTGGGTTTGTATTGTATTAAACTTTCCAAGTTTAAAGCGCAAGGGCGATATAACGTCGCGACAAAGAGATCTGCAAGTAGCGCAGTCAGCGTCACTGAAACTGAATGCCACACCGGGTGCGCTGCTTATCTTTCCCGAAGGTACCCGCTTCAGTGAAAAGAAACGTGAATATCGAAATTCGCCCTATACATCCCTACTCACACCAAAGCCCGGAGGGTTTAAGATTATTCACCAATCCCTTCCGGAGTCGACAATGATTATTGATTTTTCTATCCGCTATCATGCCGGTGATGACAATTGTTGGCGCTGCATGAGCGGCCTTCTCAATGAGGTACATATTAAGGTATCTTCGGTGACTTCCGGCGATGTAAAAAATAGCCTGGAGTGGCTTGATAACCGCTGGTTGCAGAAGGATCATTGGCTAAATCAGTGATATTTGGTCAACCAAAAGTGATCTAATTCATTAATAATATCGAATAATGATTCACTACGGATGTCAAACGCATCATCAGACTAGAAAATTTGATGAGCAAAAAATATTGAGAGCAGGTGTCATGAATCAAAATATCGTTTCAGTTATAGGAATCGTCGCAGCTATCACCATAGCTGCGGGAGTGTCGATTGCAGGCGGCCAGGGCGGTATTCAGCTTGCAGGTATATCTGTGCTTTTGTTGTTTGGATTAGTTGCATTTTCAGTTCAATGGCTAGCTTTTATTCCTGCATTTGTTTTTCAAACCGAAAAATATTATGACTTGATTGGATCGATGACCTATATCGGATTGGCACTTGCCGCCTTGCTACTGTCCGATCAACAACCAGGTTCTATTGTCATTGCATTGATGGTGATGATTTGGGCATTGCGTTTAGGAAGCTTCTTGTTTATACGGGTTAGAGCTGCCGGGCATGACAGTAGATTTAAAAGTATCAAACCTGACTTCCTTCAATTTTTGATGACATGGACCCTGCAAGGATTGTGGGTTTTTATAACATTTGCTGCTGGCTTAACTGCTCTGACGTCGGGAGCTCAGCACAGTATTGACGGCTTTGTAATTGTTGGCACAACTCTTTGGCTGATTGGTTTTTCTATCGAAGTTATCGCGGACAAACAAAAATCAGCATTTCGTAGCGACCCGGCTAACCAGAACAAGTTTATAAAACATGGTTTATGGGCCAGATCAAGACACCCGAACTATTTTGGCGAGATAGTCCTCTGGACTGGAGTTGCGGTTGCAGCTATCCCTGCTCTTGAAGGCTGGCAATATCTTACACTGATTTCACCAGTATTCGTTTTCATATTGTTAACAAAAATCAGTGGCGTAAGAATGCTGGAACACAAAGCGCAACGAATGTGGGGAAACGATCAATCTTATCAGTCTTATTATGAACAAACACCCTCCCTTTGGATAAGTCTGACGATGCCCAAGAGCAGATAAAATTGATGAGCGAACCACAGCGACCGAAGTTAGGAATATCCAGCTGCTTACTGGGCAAACCCGTCAGGTTTGACGGCGGCCATAAACGCAGCGACTATGTCACTGGAACTCTGGTTGAGTATTTTGATTTTGTATCATTTTGTCCGGAGCAAGCCATTGGTCTACCCACACCCCGCAAGCCAATCCGGTTAGTCGCAGAGGGGAAAGATTCTGAAATTCGTGCAGTCGAAGTTCGTGACTACACTATTCAACACACAAAAGAACTCGATCAGTATGCCCTCACTGTTAGCGGGCAGATATCTGACTTTAGCGGTTATATTGTGAAAAAGGATTCTCCCAGTTGCGGAATGGAGAGAGTAAAGGTCTACGAGAAGGAAAACGCACCGGCGGACCGCCGGGGAGTTGGTATTTTCACAGCAAGGCTGATGCGGGAACTTCCCGGGCTGCCTATTGAGGAAGAAGGTAGGCTGAATGATCCAAGGCTGCGGGAAAATTTTGTCACTCGAGTATTCACAATGTTCAGGTGGCAGGAGTTTTTGCGCGATGGATTAACAAAACAAGGCTTAATCGAGTTTCACACACGGCACAAATTTCTTCTGTTAGCCCATCACGAGTCAACATACCGTGAGTTAGGACGGTTACTAGCTGATCTTGGTTCAAACGATATTGAATCTATAGCAACTGATTATCTTCAGCTGCTAATGACCGGGCTGCGACATTTGGCCAGCCCGCGAAAACATGCCAACGTGTTAATGCACGTTATGGGTTTTGTTAAAGACCGTATCGACGCCGACGAAAAAGTTGAATTACTGGATCTTATTAATGACCACCGAACCGGGCTTGTGCCCGTCATTGTACCAATAACCTTGCTGAATCACTTTCTGCGACGCTACCCCCACGAGTATATCGCAAAACAATATTATCTTGAGCCACATCCGAGAGAACTGATGTTGCGTAACGGCATCTAATGTACCGCTCTCTAATTTTTTGAAGGCAATATCTTGTTAAAAAAATCCGTATTTATTTTTCGTCGGGATCTTCGTCTGAACGATAATTCTGGCCTTATTGCTGCTATGGAAGCGTCGGAGTCCGTCATTCCATTGTTTATTGTCGACCCTTTACTATTATCACGATGGCCAAACGCCGTTGCTCGTTTGACTTTTCTTGCACAGGCGCTTAAAAACCTTGACGGTGCGTTAACTAAACACAAAAGTCGGTTATTAGTTATCGACGGCGACCCAGTGGAGGTTATTGAAAACCTCGTCGCTAACCATTCGGTTGACGGTGTTTTTATTAATCGCGATTACACACCACTATCGCGACGCCGGGATCGGGCAATAGGCGATTTTTGTCAGCAAAATGGAATTCAATTTTCCCAACACAGTGATCAACTATTAAATGAGCCTGAGTGGGTATCAAAGCCGGATGGTAAACCCTACACCATTTTTACCCCTTTTTTCAAAAAAGCCCGACAGCTACAGATATCGGCTCTTAGAAATTTCCCACGTTCAAATTTTGAAACGGTCAATCCAAATCATTCAGTCTCTACAAGTAAGCTCGGAAAATATGTAGAAGAAAAAACTGAAAGACAGAGCAGCAGTGGCTCAATGCAATTAGAACATATTGAAAATCTGGGCGACTACGATTCGTCAAAAGATATTCCCGGCATTGTCGGAACTACCCGCTTATCGGCCTATCTTCGTTTTGGCTTAGTCTCTGTGCGGGAAGTTTATCAAACGGTATTTGCAAACCATTCGGCGTCACACGGTGTTATTCGACAACTCTATTGGCGCGATTTTTATGTCCACATCGGATACCACTTCCCCCACGTCTATCACGCACCATTTCGCGAGAAGTATCGAGATCTGATATGGGACGATAATCCATCCGGGCTTCATTTGTGGCAACAGGGGAAAACCGGTTTTCCAATTGTCGATGCGGGCATGAGAGAATTGCGTGCAACCGGATACATGCACAACAGAGTACGGATGATAACGGCAGCGTTTTTGACTAAAAATTTGCATATCGATTGGCGACTGGGTGAAGCGCACTTTGGCAACTTTCTTATTGACTATGACCCGGCGCTTAACAATGGCAATTGGCAATGGAGTGCATCAACCGGTTGTGATGCTCAGCCCTACTTTCGCGTGTTCAACCCGTGGCGGCAACAAAAACGGTTTGATCCCGACTGCCAATACATCAAGCGCTGGATCCCGGAACTTGAAAGCTTTACTGCAAAAGAAATTCACAGTCTCGAAAAAAATGACGGCCGTTATTTAACGCAAATAGTGGACTTAAAACTTAGCGCTGAACAGAGCAAAGCAAGATTTAAAGCCGTTGCGATGAAACAGAGTGAGCAACTGTTTACCGGCTGAATCACCAGTGCTCCGTCGGCAATGGTTGGTAGCTAGAACAGTCGCTCGAATGTTTTTTCATCTTCCAAATAACGCTCCAACTCACCTGTCGCCAAATTAAAATACCATCCGTGTATGGCTATTGTCTTATTGCTTAATCGCTCAGAAATCCAGGGGTACGTTCTCAAGTTATTCAGTGATGCCGCCAGAGCTTTACGGCTACAGGCACAGGACTGATCATCCATGTCTGCATCCGGCATTTCAATCAGCACTTCCTTGGCCGCAGGCTCAGCGACAACAGTCCACTTATCTAATGGCCGTATCGGATCACTGTCATCGACCAGACGCGTCAGTAAACTACGGATACCCGCACATCGGGAATGTCCCATCACCACGATATGTTCTACTTGTAAGTAACAAGCGGCGAACTCTATCGCCGCTGGCGTCTCATAAGAAGTACTTGCAGGGTTATAAGGTGGTACCAAATTGGCCATATTTCGAATCACCATCAAATCGCCTGCACTTGAGTTGGTGATAATGGCGGGGTCCACTCGAGAGTCGCAGCAGGCAATCATTAAGATTTTTGAATGAGGGCCGTATTCCGCTAGCCCTCGGTATTTTCCTTCGCGATCCTCGGTATATACTTCATGGAACTCTTTGAATCCGGCTACTAACGCATCAATATCACTCATTGTTTGACTACACCACCCGCTGTAAAATTGCTGAACCATACACTCTGAGAATGAGCCACCATCAGCTACTGATCTGTTCCCATAATAACTTTTCTACAGCTTAAGTCCATCCAATCAGCAGTACTTATTAACTTACGAGATAGTTGGCAGGTGATTAACTTTTTTCGCGTCAAGCCGCCAAAGGTTTGAGAAAAAAGCCAGCGCCAACATAACTACTAACATAAGCCCAGCTGCGATCATCAATGCGGATTGGGGGCCTACTTGCTCAACCAAAAACCCGCAAAATAGTGCCCCTATTGGCCCAGAACCCATAAACGAGAACGAATGAAAGGCCATCATTCTTCCTCTTTGACCTTCGGGAGCCTGTTCCTGAATAATCGTTCGTGACATCGTCATCGCCGCACCTCCGCAAATTCCCCACGCAAACACACAGGCAACAACCCAGGCGAATCCAAACCCTAAGCCAGAACTCGCTAAAGCAATAGCACCGAAAACATGAGCTAACAAAAGGGCGCGGCCCTGACGATAAATATCCCCGAAGCGAAGAAGCACCATAATGGTTGTTACTAATCCCAAAGCGTTTGCTGCGTTCATCCATGACAACTCAAACGAAGCTCCCTGGTAAACATCTCGAACTAAAAGCGGCAAGGTAACGATATAAGACCCCATGAAAAAAATACCCATCGCGCAGTTTTGGATAACCACAGCCCGCATGCTAGGCGACGCCTGAACAGTCCTATAGCCTTCCACGATGGAGGTCGCCACTTCTTTCAATATCCCCTGAGTTTTCGGTTTGGGTGCAGGATTGGGGATATCAAGACGATAGAACGCGTAGACGCCGACACACATGGATACAACCTGAACCATAAGAATAAACGCTGCACCGGTTCGATCTGCAAATGATGCTGCAACAAACCCCAGCATTTGGACGCCAAATTGGGTCATGCTAGTTTGCAATACGCGCCGCTGAATCTTGCCGTCTGCAACCTGATTTAGCAGGCTGTCCCGAGCGGGCGTAACAAATGCCTGCGCACATCCCATGAAAACAGCAAAAATGATGATACCCTGATAATCCAGGTTATCCAGCAACACCATTGAAACCAGATAGAGAGGAGCAAATGCTGCACAAGCCTGTGCAATTATGGCGATGCGTCGACCGCCATAATGGTCCGCCAGGCTGCCACCCACTAACATAAATACCGTGGCGGGTATCAACAGTGCCATTTGTGCCAAGCCGACCATTCTGGGAGATTCTTGCAGCACTATTGTAACCAGCCACGCAAACACCACGGATTGAATGCCTAGGGCAAAAAACCAGGAACCGGTACCTAACAGGTAGTAATGCAATGATTTCATCATGTTGACGCAAGGTTAAAAACGGAACCGAAGGATACAGCTTGCGTTGAAAGAAGGAAAATCTATCAAGGCATGATCTGCAACTTACAACTACTGGGCAGCTTGACTGACAATTTTCGCCCTAAGATACTTACGGCTTTTTTATTGCCCCAACAAAAAGAGCCATATTAGATTCTCGATTATCTGCAATAGAAGAAACACCGGTCGCGACGGCATCCTCCCGATCTGAGTGTCGACCAATATCGCCTGTACTGATCAACAAACTGGCACTACCATGGACAAAGGACCACACCACAGCCCCTAACTCAACAACAGGCCTGTCCAAAAAGACGCCTTGCGCAATACCAATCCCAATAGTATCCAGTACTAATTGGAAAGAGTTTGTGCCAGCTTTCTGCAACTCTGGATTGTCCGTGCTATTAACGAGGCATGAATCAAAAAAGAGTTGATATTTCTCCGGATTCTTTTCTGCCCAGTTGATATAGGCAAGCCCCTGTTGAATAAGTAATTTTTCAGGGTCATTCTCGCAATTGCTCTTGGCTTCGTTCACGGCTTTGCTGAGTAACTCAAACCCATACACAGCAATGGCAACGAACAAATCACCTTTTGATGCAAAGTGGCGATAGGGAGCAGTTTGGGAGACGCCTAATTCACGCGCCAAACTTCTTAGACTCAGGTCATGAGCACTTCCGCTTCGCAAATGTGTGCAGGCGCCATCGATCAATTTCTGCCGCAAATCACCATGATGATAATGTCGAGGGCTACAATTTGGGTGCTTGGAGTTGTGCTGTGTCATATGGGTTTTTTTCCTGTGCGTCAAGTTTACCCAGATTATGTTGACAATGTAAACATCCAATGTTTACATTGATTACATTAATCCTTCAAAAGTCTTTTGCTATCGTGATATTACTCTCTGGTCGACGTCATCTTTTTGCGGTTTTAGCCGTGGTATCTTCCATGCAAGGGTTCGCCGACCCGCTAGCCGTTGCTACGATGGCTTTACGCCATCAAGACAGCTACGTTATTGAACGCGTTTACGGAGGCGTGCTTTCCTCCAGACGATCCAGCGATATGGGGTTCGAGACATCAGGTATTATTGGCGTGGTCAACGTTGACGAAGGTGACAGTATTGCCAAGGGCGATGTGCTCATCTCCCTGGACGACGCTTCACTGCAGGCAGATATACGCGGGGCCAAAGCTCGTCTAACTTCAGCTAACGCCAATGTACTAGCACAGCGTGCAGAGCTCGGGTTAAAAAAACTCACCTTGCAGAGAAACCAACAGTTATCAAAAGAAGGTCATGTATCGGGGCAGCGACTCGATGAGTTGTCGCAGCAATTGAGCGTCAGCGAAGCAATGCTGCTGGTTGCCCAAACTCAAATATCCCAGGCAGAAGCAGACTATCGAAAGATTCAGGTCATTCTCGACAAGTCGGTACTGAGAGCACCTTACGACGCCATAGTTCAGCAAAGAAACATCGATGAAGGCAGTATCATCAGCCCGGGGCAAACAGTTATACGGATACTCGAACAGGGACATGTTGAAGCTCGAGTGGGTATTCCAGAGTCGATGGTTCATCTACTCAGTCCATCGACAACCTATCAGTTCGTAACGAATAACCAATCCATTGCTGGCCGTCTCAAAGCAACCTTACCACGGGTTAACGAAACAACGGGAACAGTGACCGCGCTCTTTACGCTGGAAACAGACCAATCTTATTTGGGCAGCCTTGCCACGATGCAACTCTCAGTGGAGGTCAATAGTCCAGGTTATTGGGTCCCTATTTCAGCCATTTCTGAAAGTCAGCGGGGTCTTTGGTCCGTTCTGGTGGTTGCCGGCCCAGAAGACAGTGCTACTATCGAACCCAGGTTGGTCGAAATCATTCATCAAGGACAAGACGCTGTGTTTGTTAGAGGCACTCTGCTGGATGGTGAGCTCATCATCCCAAGCGGTGTGAGTCGTGTTGTCCCCGGCCAAACCGTGCGTGTTGAAAAAAGAGAACCACCCCTTTCGATAACAGGGCGTTAAGCAGATGGCGAAGCCCCTTGGAAACCTATTTTATCGCCTGCCACGACTAACCTTTCTCGCTTTAGGCTTTATCTTAATCACCGGCATCTCTTCCTTCACGAACCTTCCTCGACAGGAAGATCCATCCATGACTGAACGATTTGGGTTCGTCGAAGCGCATCTTTCAGGGGCATCCGCTATCAGGATAGAGGCCCTCATAACCGAAAAAATCGAAACGAGGCTAAGGGAAATACCCGAGGTTAAAACGATTGGTTCCATCAGCAGGGCCGGCCATAGTTTTATCTCCATTGAGCTTTTCGATTCAGTCACCGCAGACGAGGTTGATTTAGTCTGGTCCGAAATTCGCGACAAAATGAGCGATGTAGAACAAGAACTTCCACCGGGAGCCACAAGCCCCCTTGTTAAACCGAATATGCTTTCTGCGGTCACTCTCGGCGTAGCGATCACCAGTGACCACACACCAATTTCTGTGCTCGAAAGAGTTGCTACTGAATTACGGGTTCGCTTGGCGACTCTGCCGGGGACAAAAGAGACAGAGATTTTTGGGGAACCGGTTCAGGAAATACTGGTTGAGATGGACCCCCATGCTATGGCGAGGCTTAACCTCTCTATTGAGACAGTCATTCGTGCCATCAGCGCATCCGACACCAAAATTGCGGCTGGCGGCTATCAATCAGAAGGCAACAATCTGGTAGTCGAAGTTAAAGGAGAGCTCACGTCAGTTGAGCGCATAAGTGCAATTCCTATAGGACAACATGCCGATGGACATTTCCTGCGGCTTGCAGATATCGCAACGCTGTCGAAAGCTTATGTTGACCCACCTAAGTCAATTGCATTGATCCATGGTTCGAGAGGGATATTCGTTGCCACTACAATGGAAACGGGAAGACGAGTCGATCAGTGGTCAACTCAGGCGAAGAAGATCGTCGACAACTACCGGCAAGAGCTGCCGGCAATGATCAACATCGAAACCATCATTGATCAAAACTATTACACTAACGAGCGGCTTTCCACGCTGGTGATGAACTTGTTTATGGCGATTGTGCTGGTACTCGTTGCATTGTTTGTGCTGATGGGGCTACGGGCGGCCCTTATTATCGGAGCTGCTTTGCCATTAACTATGTCGATGGTACTAACAGGGTTACACTTCCTCGAGATTCCACTGCATCAAATGTCGGTCACAGGCCTTATCATCGCTCTCGGCTTATTGATCGATAATGCTATCGTCATCATTGAAGAATACCGAATGCAGCGGCGACGCGGTAAACCTTTTGATGAGGCAATTACCGCAGCGGTAAACCATCTATTTGTACCGCTACTGGCTTCTACGGCAACTACGGCATTTGCCTTTCTACCCATTGCAATGACGCCGGGTGGTGTCGGTGACTTTACCGGTGCGATGGCAGTCGCCGTCGTACTTTCGGTGACAGCGTCTTTCATTCTTGCGATGACAATCATTCCAACTATCGCGGCCTTCATCGACCAGAGGTTTCCGCCCAAGCAGTCATCACACTGGTGGGTTTCTGGTATCAGTATTCCACAATTAACCCGACTTTATGCACGTTCTATCAATCTGGTATTCAAGCACCCTATCCTTGGTATTCTGGTCAGTTTGATTTTGCCACTCTGTGGATTTCTCGTTGTCGGCTCAATGACAAGCTCATTTTTCCCACCGGTGGATAGAAATCAATTCCAGATGCAACTAACCCTGCCTGCCAACGTTTCGCTGCAGCAGACAACAAACGAAGTTGCAAAGGTGCAACAGATCATCGATACCGTGCCGGAGATCATCGACAGCCATTGGTTCATCGGCGAAGGTGCCCCCAGGGTTTATTACAACATGCTCGGTGATGACAACAGAGGCGTCGCCAGTTTTGCCAACGGTTTTATGACAACGGCCGACGTCGATGACCCTCGAAAAATTCTGCCTGATTTACAGAAACTGCTAATGGATAAAATTCCTGGCGCGAGGGTAATGGCGCTACCATTTGAACAAGGCCCCCCCTACGCCGCTCCTATAGAAATTCGCGTAGCGGGGCCTGATCTCAATACATTAAAACGACTGGGAGAAGAAATTCGACTCATTCTGACTCAAGTACCTTCAGTCACGTACAGCACCTCAACACTGTCGACGGTTATCCCGCAGGTCTCTATATACCCCAATGAAAACCAGACGCGATTGCGAGGCATTAACAACGAAGATATTCCACTTCAGTTAAATGCAGCCCTCAATGGACTTATTGCCGGGACGGTGATGGAGGGGTCGATCGAAATTCCCGTGCGTGTACGACTAAATAGCGGTACACGTTCCGATTTGGCACAACTATCAAGCACTCCGATTTTAAGCTCAATTCCGGCGCGCGGAAATGAAGGCTATAGCGGCATACCTCTTGAACAGATAACAACGATTCAACTGGAGCCCTCACCCACTCGAATCGATCGCTATCAAAACGAACGAATTAACACAGTGTCTGGTTTTCTCCTGCCTTATGCCTTTCCGAGTTTGGCAGTGGAGGCTTTCAGAGAGCAATTTGAAGCAGCGGACATTGTTTTACCCGAAGGCTATCGAATAGAGTTTGGCGGGGAAGAAGAAGAGAGAGGTGAGGCAGTTTCTAACATTATCGCCACTTTTGTTACCTTCCTCTGGCTGATGGTTGTCGTTATTGTTCTATCACTTAACTCATTTCGCTATGCGGCAATCATTGGCGTGGTGGGATTTCTTTCCGTCGGACTTGCCTTTCTCGGCGTCTGGCTGAGCGGTTATCCTTTAGGTTATACCTCGCTGATAGGCACACTGGGACTGGTTGGTTTAGCGATAAACGGCGCCATCATTGTTTTGTCAGCATTAAAAGCCAGTAGTTCAGCGATATCAGGTGACATCGAGACGGGTACCTTAATTGTTGTCAACGCAACTCGTCATATTGTTTCGACCACTATCACCACGATAGGCGGCTTTATTCCATTAATTATTTTTGGCGGGCATTTCTGGCCGCCTCTGGCAATGGCAATTGCCGGCGGGGTTACAGGTTCCGCAATCCTTGCACTCTACCTGGTTCCAGCAATGTTCAGCTTCTTTGCAAAAAAGGATCAGACCAAAGTTCGGGGACAAAATATTAAAAATAGTTAAACTGCAGGTATAGCTTTTTCAAAATACTGACGTTCCAGTTCAGCAAATAATTTTTTGTCTGTACAACACCTGCAATAACAAAGAGGCAGTACCCATGCCGGCAACACGATCACTGGCAATGTGTACTCTCACCTCATTTAGCTAACCTTGAAAAGCTACTCAACGCCATCCAGCATAAGATCAACAAGCGACATCAGATCTCCGTCAGTACAATCGCCACAGCCGCCGCGCGCAGGCATTTCACCTATACCGTTGATAGTGCGCTGATATAGCCCCTCTCGACCGGCCTTAAGCCGAGGAGCCCAGCTGGCTTTATCGCCGGGCTTTGGCGCGCCATGCACCGAACCCGAGTGACAAGTGGCGCAAACCTGTCCGTATAATTGCGCCACCCTGAGCATATCCGGACGTCGCAGTTGGTCATCTGCAGAAGGGTCTTTCTTGTCAATTTTAAGATTGCCGCCAATCGCCAGTGCAATGAGCTTGGCATCGGTGGCACCCCCAACCGCAACACTAATATATTGTTTACCACCCACCATATACGACATTGGAGCTCCGTTCGGGACCCCCGGTAATACAATTTCATGAATTAGCGCACCACTGTTTTTATCAAGCGCTCTCAGCACCGGCTTGCCATCGTCCACGAGTGACGTAAACAACAATGATTTAGTTACAAGGACATGCGTAAATGTCTGGTTGCCAACCGGCCCAGGATCAGGAATACCCGCCGCAATTAATTTCTGCCGCGGACCTTCGCCATTTGGCACCATCCAACGATGCTCGCCAGTGTTTAGATCGATCGCCGTGATGCGACCATAGGGAGGCTTGATCAAAGGTAAGCCTTGCGGCCCACCAAGGAAGGTCATCGTAGAGCGTTCGTAACGATACTCGGTCTTGTCGGGATCTAATTCAGTGAGCCTGAACATAGCCGGCAGAGTCATCGAAGGAATATAAATAGTGCCTGTTGTTGGGTCCAATGCTGCTCCGGTCCAGTTAGCCGCGCCCCCGTCAGAAGGTAACACCGCAGCACCCTTAAGAGATGGTGGCGTATAAAGCGGACCCGTATCGTATTCTGACAGTATTTTGACCGCCTCAGCCCGCAGCTCAGGCGTAAAATCAACCAAAATGTCTTCGCTTATACCCTGAACATCAAAGGGTAACGGTTTCGTTGGAAAGGGTTGTGTGGGGGATGTTTTTTCTCCGGGTACCGTAGTCTGGGGGACCGGACGCTCCTCAATTGGCCAAACTGGCTCCCCTGTTACCCGGTCAAACACATAGATGTGGCCTTGTTTCGATACTTGCGCTACCGCCTTGATGGCTTTGCCGTTAACCTCAATGTCGACAAGATTCGGCGCAGCTGGAAGGTCATAATCCCATACGCCATGATGGATCATCTGGAAATGCCAGATGCGCTTTCCGGTCGCGGCATCAAGGCAAACCAGACTCTCACTGAAGAGGTTGTCACCCAGCCTTTCTCCGCCATAGAAATCATTGTTCGCGGTGCCAAAGGGCAAGTAGACGTAACCGAGTTCCAAATCAGCGCTCATTAGCGTCCAGACATTGGTCGCACCGGTATCAGTCCAGTCTTTGTCATGCCAGCTGTCAGCACCAAATTCGCCCTTCTTTGGTACCGAGTGAAAAATCCAGCGCATTTCACCGGTGTTAACATCAAAACCACGCACATGGCCCGGCGGCATCATGGCGCGCTTCTCCATTCTAAAACCATAGGCGGGCGAATCTTGAACAACCGCCCCCATAATAACGACATCGCCAACGATCATCGGTGCGGCGGTATTAGAATAGAGGGCTCGGATAATTGGTCGCCCCAGCCCAAGTGTCAAATCGATCTTACCGCCGTCCCCAAAAGTTGGATCTGGTTTGCCCGTTGCTGCATCCAATGACCACAGAAACGCATTATTGGTGCCGATCAAGATGCGCTTCACGTCACCTTTTTCATAATAGGACACGCCTCGGTGGTTAAAGCCTATATTCGCCGGCCGACCGTCGGCCCACGTCTCAGTATCGAAGGCCCATAACTGTTCACCGCTTGCAGCGTTGAGTGCCACTACACTGCCGAGGGATGTGCTTGTGTATAGCACCTCACCCACCTTAATTGGAGTAGATTTGTAAGCTGTTGGCACAAATGCCGGCCGGCTTTTGATCGCCTCATTATCAACGGAGTTCCAAATCCAGCTAAGCCCGAGGTCTTTAATTGTGTCCTTATTAATTTGATCAAGGGGAGCGTATTTGGTTGATGCTGGCGAACTACCATAACTTGACCAGTCACTGGTGTTGGGGGCTGCAAAACTTATCGGAGCAGCAATAATCGCTACGAACAGCGGCCAAAAGGGAAATCTTCTCATTTTTTGTTTCCTTATTTATCCTTGAGCCAGTGGTTCTGCGAATCGCACAGCGCTGGTCACTCATCAATAATTATTTTTGGCAATGTAACAGCACATAGTGAAAACTTGTGCCGCAGAGCCACCCTACTGTATATAGGGTTATCTGTCGCTATTGATTGTAAACAAATGTACGATAAGTAAGTGATAACAACCCACATAATAAGAGGTCAGTATGGGAAAACTAAACGGGAAAGTCGCCATCATCACCGGTGGTTCTGGAGGAATTGGTCGGGCTGCTGGACAAGCTTTTGTCGCCGAAGGTGCCGATGTACTATTGGTCGATTTGGAAGAAACGGCACTTCAAGACGCATGTGAAACAATCGCAAGTAATAAGGTCAGCTATTTTGTCGCCGACGTAACTCAGTCATCAAACAACAAAGCTATGGTTGCCTGTGCTGAGCAACGCTATGGTGGTGTTGACATTTTTATTGCCAATGCAGGTATTGAAGGCGTGGTTTGCCCATTGGTCGAATACGATGAAGCCGTATTTGATAAGGTTATTGATGTTAATGTAAAGGGTGTGTTTTTGGGCTTGCAGGCAACCATTCCCGCTATGCAGTCGCGTGGTGGCGGTAGCATTGTTATCACATCATCTGTGGCAGGAGTAGGCGCAGCACCGCAATTGAGCCCCTACGGCGCCAGTAAACATGCCGTTGTCGGTTTAATGAGAGCCGCGGCGAAAGAGTACGCAGCTGACAATATTCGCATTAATACTGTGAACCCATCACCAGTTGAAACTCGAATGATGCGGACATTGGAGAGCGGTTACGGTGGCGACGAGTCTCCCGAAGGTATGACAGCGGCCAAAGAGTTAATGGCTTCAAATATTCCAATGCAGCGCTATGGCAACCCCGACGAAATAGCGAAAGTTATGTTGTTTCTTGCCAGTGACGATAGCTCCTGGGTAACCGGCTCAGTCAATATGGCGGATGGCGGTATGACGGCGTAACAGCGCTCAAATTACTGATGGTGAGGGTTTCGACCCTTTTGCAGAACACGGATGATTACTCCACCATCAGCAACAACTATTCGATGCAGCCAGTGCTGCCCAGAGGCACCCGTAGTAACTCATCTCTTATTGATGTGGCTACACACCGCAAATACCACAGAAATTTAGTCAACTATTAACATTTTGTCTATAATGAGGGGCCGGTTCCCAGTATTTTTAAGGCATGCAAAATTTTTAACCGCTCTCCCGCCATCAATCATACGTCACAACCCCTGTTTGGGCGGGACCAAACTTGGGTGGACGATCGTCTGCAGCAGGTTCTGGATCAGGTACTGAATCGAACTGTCATTCTCCTCACAATCTTCGCGATACCAACCGCCTTAAGCAGTGTTGTGCGAGCAGTATCCCACGGGTGGCAACCCGTTTTTGGGCTACAATTAGGAATAGTGACGGTGTTATTGATAGCCACTTGGTGGCGCCATCAAATAACCAGCACTACCAAGGCTGCTCTGTTAATTTCTTCCTGTGTTTTTGTCGCCTGGGCGGGTCTGTATACTTTCGGCGTGATGGCGTCTGCTGGTCACTGGCTCGCAGTTCTAGCAATCTTTCTTATTGGTATGGTTTGTAACACCAAAAGTGCAATTATTGGCACCGGAATAGTGCTGGCGGGCATAGCCGCTATCGGCTTGTTCGAAGTCAGCGGGTATATCGAGCCCGCCATAACCCCCGCAGTGTTTGTGTCAGCAGCTGGCAGTTGGGTGGTCGAACTACTGTGTTCACTATTGTTTATAGCGACAGTATTCCCAACTGTGAGCGATTACAAAGCGGCAACCCGGGAAATGATTGCGGCCTCTGAGACTCGACGAAACAAAATAGCCTACCTTGCAGAACATGACCAATTAACTGACCTACCTCTATTACGCACAGCCAGAGATCGTCTCGATATGGCTTGCAGCAGGGCGCGTCGAAATAAGGCTAAGGCAGCGCTATTTTTTATCGACCTCGATGGGTTTAAAACACTCAATGATACCCACGGCCACGATGCTGGAGATGCCTGTCTCAAAGCTATTGCCACTCGTTTAAACACGCGTCTTCGAGCCGAAGATACCGCATCTCGAATTGGTGGCGATGAATTTGTTGTAGTGCTCGACGAGATTTCTGGATCCTTCGAAGCGACGCAGCTAGCGGCTGAGCTTATTGAGTTGATCAACGTACCAACCTCTTTTTCCAATGCCGAGCTACAGGTTGGTGCGAGTATCGGCATCGCAATGTTTCCGGATAATAGTCTCAACGCTCAAAGACTACAACCGTTGGCGGATAAAGCCATGTACGAGGCAAAACAAGCCGGTAAAAACCGCTATGTTCTCTCGACGGCAACTCCAGCAACCGATGGCGCAGCTGAAAAAACTGAGCGGCTAGCCACCAACACTGGCACTGAAAACGACCTCAGATCGCAGCCTCCCAAAGATCGCATTACCCTACTGGAATCCATTGTAGATCGCACTGCTATTGTTTTTTGTCTGCTGTGTTATCCGGCAGCGCTGGCTAATTTTTGGCGAATATCCGCCAATAACGCAGCCCCAAATTTCTTTTACCTGATTACAGCTCTGGTTCTGATTACAGGATTGGCTCTGGGACGTCGCCATATTCCTATGCCGGTAAAATCCACACTGATTTGTACTATCGGATTAATCATCGCAATACCGGGCCTACTGAAATCTGGTCTGGCCGCACCATTGCCGGGCTGGGCTTTTGCTATTTCACTCTATCTGTCGGCCATTTTTTTCAATGACTGGATTGGACGCTGTGTGGCAGCAATCGTTTCTTTGTCTATTGTAGTTGCAGGTATTGGTTTCACTACAGGCTCTTTACAATACGCTTATGATGTCAATCAGCAAGCCATTCACCCGGGCACTTGGCTGGTCTTTTTGTTAGTCGCTGTAGCGGTGAGTGGTCTTTTTCTTTCCGTGTGGTCGCTTTACAAAAAAAATGCTGTCGTGCTGATTGAGGAGGGAAACCAGCAAGCTAAAGATCTCCGCCGACTTGCAGACTATGATCAATTAACCGGATTACCACTGCAAAGACTTGCATCAAAGCGCTTCAATTTAACGTGTCGACGGACAGCACGCGCGCGCAATCGCGCCGCCGTCTTTTTTATTGATATTGATGGTTTTAAAGCGGTTAACGACAATTATGGTCATGACGCCGGCAACCACTGCCTGAGTGAGTTAGCGCAACGAATGACCACATGTACTCGTGAGGTAGATACCGTGGCAAGGATTGGCGGTGATGAGTTTCTGGTGGTGATTGACTCGGTGACAGACCACCACGATCTCAAAGTGGTTGCGCTGAAATTGATCGATATTATTGCCCAACCGATGACGTTCAACCAAGCGACATTCTCAGTAAGCGCCAGCCTGGGTATTGCCGTGTTCCCTGATCATGGCCAAACCTTCGAAGAACTACGTAAGTTAGCAGACGAGGCTATGTATTCAGCTAAAAAACAAGGCAAAAACAGATTTGTTATTGCCACCCAAAAAAAAGGAACTCACGAACAGGCTGTTCCGGAAGACCTGGCATCGCTGTCTCCTCTACCACCGGTTTCGCTATAATTCCCGGTTAACGTCCTGTCCATATTGGCTTTCGTTTTTCTAAAAAGGCCTTTCGCGCTTCCTTGCTGTCGTCACTGTCGAAAGTCGCTGACAGTGCTTTCAATGCAACTTCTGGCACATCGTCAAAGTGCATATTTTCCATTTCATACATCAAGTCCCGGCTTCGCTGCAGTGCGAGCGGAGACATCTCTGCAAGTCGGCGAGCCAATGCGCGGGTTTCATCGCCAAGGCTTTGATGGGGAACGCAACGGGTTATCAGGCCAAGTTTCTCTGCTTCGACTGCAGTAATAGCATTGCCCGTCAAAATCAACTCCGCGGCCTTCATACGCCCAATGAGCTTTTGTAAAAACCAGACATGCATTCCGGGAGGACCAGCAAGATTGGGCACGCCAGGATAAGCAAAATCTGCATTGTCGGAAGCAATCACCATGTCACAAAGAAAAGCCAACGTGCAGGCCCCTTCGCGAACATAGCCATGAACTGCCGCGATAATGGGTTTGCGTAAACCTCTAACGATGTTAACTGTTTCGACATAAAAAAGACGTAGAAAATTTTCCATATTGGCCGTCGAAAAAGACTCAAGAAACTTCAGGTCTACTCCCGCGGACAAACCTTTGCCGTTGCCACACAGAACAATAACTTTTACTAGCGGGTCTGCATCCGCCATTTGTAACGCATGGTGATACTCGAGCGTCGAATCTCTGTCGATCAAGTTTAACGGAGGCCGATTCAGCCTAATTTCAGCTATACCCTCCGCTACGGTGTAAATCAATGTGTCAAAAATCGTAGGATCCATAGGAGAGGTTCGCTATTATAATGTTATCAGTGGCGGTTGCTTTGGGGCCTCATTCTGGCTCTAGTTTACTGAGAAGCAGCTTTGTTTACTACAAAATAGGCTCCGTAGGCACGCCGCACGTTCACAACAAACTGAGACATGTAACAAGACCCGTGCAAACATTTCAACATTGACGTTCAATCACTATAAACCCGAAGGAATACTATGAACGAAGCAAATATCCCTGTATTAGTCGGCTGCGGCCAATTAACCGACAAACGCTCACCCGAAGAGGCGAGTACGGCTATTGAACTGATGGTAGATGTTGCCAGAAAGGCTGCGGTTGACGCCGGTCCCGGTGATGCCTTACTACAAGCTATCGATACGATCGCTGTAGCAGGCTTAACCGTAGACAGTGGCGAAACAGGAAGTCTTGCGGCGGGCATGATTCGCAATGTACCGCAGTCAGTTTGTAAGGCTCTAAGCATTGATCCTGCTGATAAGACTTATACCTATGCCGGTGGAAACACCCCGCAGATGATGGTCAATCTCTATTCCGAAAAAATTGCAAAAGGCGATGCCTCTGCAGTGCTATTAGTGGGCGCGGAAGCACTCAGCACAATGATTGGCCGGCTAAAAAATGGGCTGGACATGAGTGCGTGGACAGACCAAAGCGGTGAAGATCCCAAGATGCTGGGATCCGCCCGCCCGTCGGCCAGTGATCACGAAATGATCTACAACATTCAAACGCCATCTGTGACTTATCCGATGTTCGAAAATTCCCTGCGAGGAAAGTACGGTCTAAGTATGGATGAGCATCGCAAAAAGATGGGTGATTTATATCAACGGTTCAATGCTGTGGCAGCAAAAAATCCACTATCGTGGTTTCCCACCAAGCGAAGTTCAGAAGAAATCACCACAGTCAGCGACAACAACCGCTATGTTGGTTTTCCATACACCAAATATTTGAATTCAGTGATTCAAGTAAACATGGGCGCTGCGGTGATTTTGACGTCGCTCGCAAAAGCTCGTGAAATGGGCATTAGTGAAGATCGCATGGTTTTTCTGCACGGTTGCGCCGATGCCAACGATATATGGAACGTTAGTGAAAGGGTGAATTACCATTCATCGCCTGCGGTTCGAACCATCGGTAAACAGGCTTTTGCAATGGCGGGGAAAACTGTCGAAGAAATGGACTATTTGGACATATACAGCTGCTTTCCTTCGGCGGTGCAAATTGCCTGCGATGAATTGGGCATTGCGCACGATGACGCGCGCGGTCTCACCGTAACGGGTGGCCTGCCCTACTTTGGCGGACCTGGTAACAACTACGTTATGCATTCTATCGCAACAATGATGGATGTATTACGCAGTAATCCCGGCAAGTTCGGAATGCTTAATGCCAATGGTTGGTTCATCACCAAACATTCGATAGGTATCTATTCCACAACGCCGATCAAGGGTAACTGGCAACGTAAACAGCCGGCCGATTATCAACAGGCAATAATTGATGAGGTGCATCCCGCCTTCACAGAATCTCCCAATGGCAAAGCCACTATAGAAACCTATACCGTCATCCACGGTCGCAAGAGTGTAGAACGTGCACTGGTCATTGGATTGCTTGAAGACGGCACCCGTTTCATCGCGGAAACACCCAATGATGAAAAAACGCTGCGTCAAATGATGGATCGAGAAGTCCTTGGTCTGTCAGGTACAGTCAGCACAGGTGAAGAAAAAAACCTGTTCATTCCCATTTTCAGTTGAGTTATTAAACACTCTTTTATAAACACGTTAACGACCAGGAGTCGCCATGGATTTTTTCTATTATCTCGATCACATTGATATGCGTTCTATGGCGAAACCTGATTTTTCGACTTTATTCGCTGATCCTGTTGTGTTCTCCAATTTGATCAAAGACCTGTGCAAACCTTTCAACAGCAACGAATTCGATAAAGTTGTAGCCCCGGAATCAATGGGATTTATTCTGGGCTCGGCTATCGCTCTGAAATTGAAGAAGGGTTTTATACCAGTGCGAAAGGGCGGGAAATTACCGACGTTAAAAAAGTATATTATCAGACAAAGTTTCACTGACTACACCCAAGAAAAAAACACTTTTGAAATGAATAGAGGGCTTATTGAACCCGGCGATAAGGTGTTAATTGTTGACGACTGGATTGAAACCGGCGGACAAATAAAAGGTATCGCAAAGTTGCTAGAAAAACAGGGCGCAGAAATTGTCGGGGTTTCTCTATTGGGTTTTAATCAAACCCGAAAAACGAAATCCATCTCTACCAAGTACAATATCAAAAGCATCTATGAATATACTGATGAGAGCAAAAGAGACTTAACCAAAAGATTAGACGCAGATTTGTAAAGCTGCTGAAGAGCGGCAGCCCGTTTTCTTACTTACTACTCAACAGGAAATAAAGTTCCTTCGAAAACAGTTCCATAAACAGGAATATCTTTTAGCGCATCCAACTCTACCTTATATGGGTTCTGCTCCAAAATGGTAAAGTTTGCAGTTTTTCCCACCTTTATACTTCCCAAAGACTCTTCCATTTGCCAGGAATAGGCTGCATTTATAGTGATGGCTCTAAGCGCCGCATCTCTTGAGAGCGCCAAATCAGCGCGAAGGACTTTCCCGCTATTGGTGCGTCTGGTTGCAGCACTCCACGCAAGGAAGAGAGGATCGGCTGGCGCCATTGGCAAATCGGAGTGCAGTGATACGGATATATTTTCAGCTTCAATTGTCGCGAGCCTAACCATAGCATGAGCGCGATCTTCACCCAGTCCAAGTTCACCAAATTTTTCGCTGAAGCCAGTAACATAATAGGGATTTACACTAATAATGGCCCCCAAACTTTTCAGCTCGCGAATTTGCTCATCGGTAGAATTGGCAAAATGAACCAGCGTAAAACGATGATCTATTCGGGGAAACTCTTGCTGTCGCTTTCTGAGAATTTTAATAATTTCTTCTACTCCCAAATCGCCGTTCACATGGACATGAATTTGGTAGCCTTTCTCCCAGAAAATTTTGGTGATCTCCTCAACTTCCTGAGGATCTTGGATCCACTCGCCGTGATGACCATCAATATAGCCATCTTTCATTTGCATCAACTGAGAAATGATTGCGCCGTCCAGTAAAATTTTCACTTGTTTATCAAAAAAACGTACCTTGCCGGTTTTAGGAAAAATTTGCGCCAGTTTTTCAACTTCGGCAGCAACTCCTTCCTTTCCTGATCGATAGTAAGGCAGCTTACTTTCCGGAATAAAAAATGAATACATCGGCGTTGACGCAGCACCGAGAATGGCGGTGTAAAGTCCAACTGCATCAGGAGGAATATACGCGCCAGGTTCGTTATATGCGGTAATCCCTCGCATGTGCAACAATTTGACCATTTGTTTCAAACCAAAAACCATTCGCTCTGCTGTAGCGAGATGTTCGAAAAGTTTTGGCAACAAATAGACCATCGATCCACTTTCATAAAAATGGCCTTTATTCAGATCTATTTGCTGCGCGACTAAAGACCCTGTCTGATCGATATCTTGTTGGGTAATCTGCAGACGATCAATCATTGCTGAGTTGAGATAAAATTCATGCGCTGAGCGATGCCACACAGCGATTGGCCGCGTTGCAGATATACGATCAAGTACCTCTCTGTTTATTTCCCCATGAAAATAACTGTTGTAACCCCATGTCCAAAGAATTTCATTTTTCTCGTTTTGACTTTTGGATTTCATAGATTTTTCAGCATTGGCAAGCGCACGAATATAATTATCATTGCCGAGAACTGCCGGCCAGACTTTGTCTGGAAGCGTCCACTGCTCAGGTGCGATAACCGGGATGCTCAATGTTAATGCTGCCAGTATCGGATGCAAATGCTGCTCAATAAAACCTGGCATCAGTGTCTTGCCATCTAAGTCAAACTGATTTGAATCCGGGAATCTTTTATCCGCTTCAGCTTTGTCTCCTACAAAAACTATTTTCCCGTTTTTGCTGCTAACAACAGCTTCGGCATTCGGTTGAATTTTTTCCATTGTGACAATATCACCACCAGAATAGGTGCTATATAAGGAATCAGTGCTGATTGATTCTGCGGTCATAGCCGCAAAGGAAAACAGGCTGCAACTTAACACAATCAAGGTATGAGTTAGGCACTTATCGTAGATTCGATTTTTTGCTTTTTTCACCAAAACACTCTTATAAAAAATGTCAGATAACCAACAAAACCAGGCGTATGCCTGCTCATGCCACAATGTCGTTTAAACCTTGTCGCAACCCTTTGGCGTCATTTTCACTATAAACATAACATCATGCGTTGCGATATGTGCGGCCGGGGCCGCACATATCGCAACGTTTCAGGTAGTGACAGCCTTTATGGTAGCGTTATTCACTGAAACCAAACGGCAAGCTATAGCTTAATATTGAAATGCTCTTCAAACCGACTATCGTATTCGCTATCGCTTATTTCATCACCCATCGAAATCCATTCTTCTGCGGTTATTTTTGGCCGGCCGCTACAAATACCCTCAGCATCAACGCCGACAGGCCAGCGAAACTGATAGTCTTTCTGAGTAATCGCGGTTAAGACAGTAGCTGCAACCTGCTGTGGCGACGCTGGCGCTTTGAAGCCGGCACTGTACAATTTTCCGTTGCGCCGCATGATTGGCTGGTACGGCGATGTTTTATCATAACGCGTCATTTCCGCAGAGTTGTCAAATATGTTGGTCGCTACAACACCTGGCTCTACACAAAAAACACGCACACCAAAACGATAAACTTCGTGGGCAAGACCTTCTGTTGCACCCTCGACCGCCCACTTGGACGCTGAATAAGCAAGCTGATTTGGCGTTGCCAGAATACCGACAATAGAAGAAATATTAACAATGTCGCCTTTCCCTTGCTCACGCATGGCCGGCAAAACTTTTTGAATACAAGCTATAGTACCGAAGTAGTTGGTTTCAAATATTTGCCGATGTTCGTTTTCCGGCGTTAGCTCCAAAGGAGAAGCCCCACCAATACCCGCGTTGTTTACCAATAGGGATACCGAACCTTTGGCATTGATAATGTCGAAAGCGGAATCCAGTGAGTTCCCATTCGTTACATCCATTTCGATAACTTCGACAGGCAACGACTCTGCAGCTGCTGCGTCAATTAGCGGTTGTGCCTTTTTGGTATTTCGCATGCCGGCAAAAACATAATAACCATTTCGCGCTAAATGAAGACTGGTTTCAAATCCAATACCGGTACTGGTTCCTGTGACAACTGCTATGTTCATATGACAGACCTCGCTAATGAGCGATTAATAGAAAAAATAGATATTTTTGAAATTGTGCATCACTATTGAAGCAGTGGCAATGTCGCAGCCACTTCAACCCGGACACTTTGGTGTGGTTTATCACGCGCGCTCAAACAACGCTGCAATCCCTTGTCCGCCACCAATACACATGGTTTCCAGGGCGTACTTGCCTTGCCTGCGATGTAACTCATGAAGCATGCTTGCCAGGATACGGCCGCCTGTTGCTCCAATAGGATGTCCCAATGATATACCCGAGCCATTAACGTTCAGCTTATCGCTTTCATGCCAATCCCAACCCTTAAGAACCGAGAGAACCTGACATGCAAAGGCTTCGTTCAGCTCCACAAGATCGATATCTTTCCAGGTGATTCCGGTCCTCTGCATCAATTTTTCCACCGCGGGAACTGGCCCGATACCCATAGTAGCCGGGTGGCAGCCGGCAGCAGCCCAACCTACCAAATAACCCATTGGCTCCAGATTAAGCTCCGCCAGCTTGTCCTCAGCAACAACTAAGCAAGCGGCAGCGGCATCATTCTGTTGCGAAGCATTACCCGCGGTGACAATACCTCCCTCAGTAAGTGGCCTGAGTCTGGCCATAGATTCCATTGTGGCGTCACTTCTGAAGCCTTCGTCTTTGTCAAAAATGATCGGGTCGCCTTTTCGCTGAGGCACTGACACAGGTACCAGCTCATCATCGAATTTTCCCGCAGCCCAGGCAGCCGTCGCCCGTTGTTGCGATAGCACCGCGTATTCATCAGCGGCCTCCCGACTGATATTATATTCTGTTGCGAGATTCTCAGCTGTTTCGATCATTCCGGAGATCTTGCCAAATCTAGCTTCTGGCTGTGACCTTACCCGCCCTCGCTCTAAACGGTCGTGCATTGTTACCGATCCTGAGCGTGCACCACCGCGCATACTGGTGGTGTAGTATTCCACGTTACTCATACTTTCAGCACCACCGGCAATCACCACATCTGCAACACCGGTTTGAACCATCATCGCCGCATTAGCGACCGCTTGCAGGCCACTGCCGCATCGACGGTCCACTTGTGTCCCCGAAACATGTAAAGGCAGACCAGCGGCCAGTGCTGCCCATCGACCGATACATGGAGCCTCACCACTGGGGTAACCTTGCGCAAAGACAACCTCTTCAATTCTGTCCGGGTCGACACCGGAACGAGAGACCAATTCTTTTACAACAATCGCGCCCAAATCTTCAGCTTGCAAAGACTGCAAACTTCCCAAATATTTGCCGACAGGTGTACGCAGCGGTTTAACAATTGCAGCTCTTCTCATTATGTTCTCCTTAGAAAGTGAAGGAATACTATCATTAAGATTTATCCAGCGCAGCCAGCTAATTATTGCTACTGCCACCCTTGTCTCGTAATATTAGGCTCTCGGCACCCTCCCGCCGCCTAATAATGATAAATAGTTTTCAACAAGGATCGGCGCCGTCATGTCCCAACCATCGATAAATTCCACAGATTCAGTGGAGCAAACTGCTGCACATAAAGCCTATCAGAAAAAATCTTACCGATACTATGCACTGGCAGTGCTCACACTCATTTACGTTTTCAATTTTGTTGATCGGCAAATCATTGTCATCTTGTCTGAATATATCATTGAAGACCTGGATCTCACACTGACCCAATATGGGATGTTGTCTGGTATTGCCTTTGCCGCTATCTACTGCGTTTTTGGTATCCCTATTGCCCGTATGGCTGACACGGGAAATAGACGCAATGTTATTGCCGTATCGGTGACTGTATGGAGTCTATTTACCGCATTCTGTGGCTCAGCACAGAATTTTTGGCAACTGTTTGGTGCGCGGTTTGGTGTCGGTATCGGTGAGGCTGGCGGCAGCCCACCGGCACATTCGATGGTATCGGATATATTTCCAGTGTCTGAGCGCGCGACAGCATTGTCGATCTACTCAATGGGCGTCTATGGTGGCATTCTCGTTGGCTACGTTGGTGGCGCATACCTGGTGCAATGGTTCGATTGGCGCGTCGCCTTTGTGGTCGTCGGCTTGCCGGGAGTACTACTGGCCATTTTGCTGAGGTTAACGGTCAAAGAACCACCGAGAGGCTTTTCTGAGACTCGAGCCGATTCCGCGGACACCTCAGTTAAGGAGGTTCTGGCCTTATTGTGGTCGCGCAAGGCGTTCAGGCATTTATCATTCGCCTGTGCATTACACGCCTTTGTGACTTATGGTGTTGGCAATTTCATGGTGATCTTTTTAAGCCGTGTTCACGATATGCCGACGATTGACATTGGTAAGTACTATGGTTTAGTCGCTGGTATTGGTGGTCTCGCCGGAACGCTTGCCGGCGGTTGGCTCTCCGACACGCTGTCAAACAAGACGGGGAACAAAAACTGGTACATCTGGATTCCGTTTATCTCGACTCTAGCGGCTATTCCATTTGCGCTGATCACCTTTCTTGTCGTGGAGGGCGGTGTTGCCGCCACACTGTCATGGTTTATACCGGTATTTTTTGGTGGTTTCTATCTGGCACCTTGCATTGCCATGACGCACGGCATGGTCGGCCTGCGCATGAGGGCTATGTCGTCGGCGGTATTGTTTTTTGTTCTCAATTTAATTGGCTTGGGGTTGGGGCCTATTTTGACAGGATGGGCAGCAGACCTACTGGAACCACAGTATGCTACTGATGCTATTCGCTATGCGCTGTCGCTAACAATTATGGTCAATGTATGGTGCGCCTTTCACTATTACATGTGTACACGCACATTGAAGCACAGCCTGGATAATGCCCCCGCGTAATCGCCAGTCAGTTGGTATGATAGAAAAGTAGGAATCAATGGGGCCTGCCCCATTGATTAAACGATAGTCTACGCAGTTGCGCTAGGGCGTTCACTGACTCGCTGATACCACGCCACTATATTTTTGTTGTTGTCGTTTAACGGCTGTCCTACCTGACTACCGAATTCTAAAAATACGAACAAGAGAATATCGGCAAGAGAAAAACGATCGCCGCAAATATAGTCTTTACCTTCCATTAGCCCGTTTAACCAAGCCACTTTTTCTTGTGCCAAAGCTTTCAAGTCGTCAGCAGCCTGCGGAATCAGCCGCATACGATCCTTGAATATTGCCTCTCCTTCCGAGTATCGGAAGGCATTGGTTAAATTCTCCATAATGCCATGATCAATTCGGCGCACCCACATTCTGGTTTCTCCGCGCTGCTCCGGGGAGGTTCCAATTAAACTCGAGGAGCCTGTTACTTCATCCAGATATTCACAGATGGCGGTAATTTCTGAAATAATATCTCCATTATCCATTTGCAAAGCCGGTAATTGACCAGCCGGATTGAGTTTCAAATATTCACCCTGGCGATTTTCTGCAGCCATAAGGTCAACTTCATGTAGCTCAAGGTCAACTCCGCATTCCGCGGCAAACATTCGAACTACTTTTGGGTTAGGCCCCATTGAATTGAATAATTTCATTGTCATTGTTCCTCTGTCAGTGATGTTATTGTCATTATTGATCCTACTCGCAACAAACTTAGCGCTTAACAAACTCCGAGGCAATGACCGCAGAGGTAGATAATTTCCAGCTTCTATTTGCTCGCTGCCGATTTCAACCGCAAAAATAACGCCATCAAGGCAGCCGCTAAACCGCCCGCAACGATACCGGATATGGCATTAAACAAATTGACGGTAAACCACTCGGGCGAATACATTAGCACAGGAGTACCCTGAAAAAAATCCGTAAAATAATGGAGTACATTGTGAGAGCCGGGAATACCGTGAACCAAAATACCGCCGCCGACTAAAAACATTGCGGCGGTTCCAACGATAGATAATGTTTTCATTAAATAGGGACAGGCGCTCAAAATAAATCGACCAGAAGCGCGAATAATCCGCCCAGGTATGCCAGCTACTGTTGATGCCATTAGGGAAATTCCCGCATCGTCTAATTTGACAATGCCGGCCACCAGACCATACACACCAACTGTAATCACTGCAGCGATCAAAGAAACAACGAGTACTTGTTGAGCGAAAGTTGTGTTCTGCACTGTCCCCAAAACGATAACAACAATTTCAGCAGACAAAATAAAATCTGTCCGTATTGCGCCCCTGATTTTTTCTTTTTCAAAAGCAACTAAATCAAACTCCGGATCAGCTAATTCATCGAGTAGTACTTGATGCTCTTCCTCGCTGCTTTTGTCCGCATGAAAAAAGCTATGCGCAATTTTTTCGAAACCCTCAAAACATAGATAAATACCACCTAACATCAATAGCGGTGTAATAACCCATGGAACGAAAGCACTTAACAATAACGCCGCCGGCACAAGTATTAGCTTATTTTTCGCGGATCCTTTGGCAACCGCCCAGACCACCGGCAGTTCACGTTCGGCCCGAACACCCGAAACCTGCTCTGCATTTAGCGCAAGATCGTCTCCTAAAACACCAGCTGTCTTTTTAACGGCAACTTTTGTCAATATCGACACGTCGTCTAACAAAGTTGCTATATCATCGAGTAACGCTAATAAACCTGCACTTGCCATTATTCAAATAATCCCATCTGTTGATCAATAATTGCCGCCAGGCTATCCTGGAAAAAATACAAAATTCCATCTGCAACAGGCGCTAACTGCTTGTCGATATAGTGCTGATAATCAACTTGCGACACTTGACTGTCAGCAGGCTCAGAACCGTTGACAGTTATAACATATTCTACCCAATCTCCCCGGCGTATTTTCCCGCCAGCAAACACGGTTTTTCTTGCCGCCTGCACATGCGGGGGAACGTTTTTCTGATAGTCGTCTATTTTCCTCCGCAGTCGCTTGCGGTAGACCAGCTTATCGTCAAAGCCGCCATCCATGACTTTCTGCACGGTTTCTTTAACAAAATCGCGATAGGGCTCGTCAAAGAATATTCGTCGATATAACTCAAACTGAAAATCTCTGGCTAATCTCGTCCAGTCTGTACGCACGCTCTCCAGACCCTTGAAAATCAGTTCCGGCTTGCCATTCTTCCAAACCACTCCCGCATAACGTTTCTTGCTGCCCTGATCAGAGCCCCGGATAGTAGGCATTAAGAACCGCTGATAAAGTGTTTCAAATTCTATTTCCAGAGCACTTTCAATTCCATATTCTTTCAACAGCGTCTCGCGCCACCAGTGATTAAGTCGAGATTCTAGCTGCTGTCCATATCGAGCTGCCTGATCTGCGTCTTCAACATCCTTAAACCACACAAAAACAGAATCGGTATCGCCGTAAATGACTGGCCATCCCTGCTGTTCAATAAACACCGCCGTTTGCTGAATAATTTGGTGTCCTCGACGAGTAATTGAACTAGCCAGCCGCGAATCAAAAAAGCGGCAGCCGCCGGTGCCAAGAACGCCATAAAAAGAGTTCATAATGATCTTTATTGCTTGAGAAAGCGCCGTATCCTGACTCTCTTTTGCCTGATCACGCAACTGCCACAATTCAGTAATCAGGTCCGGCAAGATACTGTCGTCTTTGGAAAACCATGCACCTTTGTATCCCGGAACAAGCTCTGATTGATCCAGTTCTTTATTCAAACCTACCGCCAGCCCGAGGGGATCAATTTTGAAGCTACGAATAATACTGGGATACAGACTTTTGAAATCCAGTACCGCAACGTTCTTATATATTCCCGGCTGGGAATTCATCACAAAACCACCGGGGCTGTGTTCGATTATGTCTGACAAATGGCCATTAGGCGCCACATAACCTTTGCGATGCAACAAAGGCAAGTAACGAAAATCAAACGACGCAACGGAGCCACCTATTCTATCCAGGGGCAAGCCAGTAATCCGCGTTCTAGCAATAGCAAAATCGATCAACTTTGTTTTGTTAAAAATGTCCCAAACTAATCGACAATCCTGAACGTTGTATCTTGCCAGTGACAATTTGTCGGTAGTAAATAAATCAGTGATAGTCTCACCACGACCACTGCCTTGAATAAGCTTTCCGTCGCTTAACAATTCCTGCGCCACATTGTTCAGGGAAAAACTTTCAAACCGGTAGAATGCAGCTTTCAATAACTCAATGCCATCAAGCACAACTCGTCCAGGCACCGATATCGACCGACGGTCACCATCATCGTCTAACAATCGCCAATGCGCCGTTGCTTCCCGGCCTCGTCGACCGCGGCCCAAGCGGAAAGGAATATGGTATTTCTGGCACACTCTTTCCAAAAACCACATATCAAAATTAACAACGTTCCAACCGATAATAATGTCGGGATCATAATCCGACAACCACTCAAAAAATCTCAGTAACAGAGATTTTTCGTCAGCAAAAATTTCGACATCATCCGCTACCCATTGATCAGAAACCATCAACACCAAACGGTATTCTTTTTCATTATCGCAGGCATAAAGACCAATGGAATACAGGGTGATATTGTCCATTGCCGTTTCAATATCCAGTGATATCGTTTTTAGCGTCGGCAGAAAATGACTGGTTTTCATCGCTGCATGACTTACAGTCTGGAAGTTTGCTATTTTTTTTTGTTCGCCGCTGAAGCGTACTGAGCCTCTGATGAAACGCTCCATCAGAAATCGATCGTGGGGATTGATATCAGACTCATAGGGTTTGAGTCCCGCGGCTATTAAGCGATCTCGGGCTTCACGTAGTTTTCGTTGAGACAGGAAGTAGCAGGCAAACACAGGTTGTAAATCAAAATCCTGCATTGAGACGTCACCGCAAGACCATCCGGAAAAGTCTTTCAGTAGCAGCTCACTCTCCGGTTTTTGATCAATCGGCAGAAAAAGGACTGCCTTCTGCGCGGGAGGAAAAATTTGTACAGGGCCTTCATTAGATGCAAGCCAATATTCAAGCTCCACACCGCCGCGACCGTCTCGCCACTGGCGAGTTAAAACAAAGCCTTCCTGACTCTCCATTTAGCGGTTTAATCTATATGTTATTGAGGAAGACTTTCAGCTTCGGGTCGGAAAAAAGTCGATTGAGGGTGCTCGACAAAATTGCATTAACCATTTCTTCATTGCGTTCCATACTGGGAGTCACCACCGTTTGACGCTCCGTACTGCTTTTATATTGGCCCGTATAGATTTCGCGACCAGCGGTCACTTCAAGTTTTAGAATTGCTTCCAGCTTCACTTTTTTACCCACTGACTGTACGGGCGTATCGTAGGTCAGGCTATCAATAATTATTTTTATTGTCGCCGTATCGGCATCAATACTATTAGTATTAAAACCCTGGATAGCTAATCTAGCTTCGGCGGCCGCGACAACTGCGCTGGTAATACTATTTCCGATAGTTATCACACTGGTATCTTTATACACGCCACCTCTACTACCGAGTTCTTTTACAGCCCGACCATCTTCAACTACAACATGTACTGGACGACCTCGACCATAATCTTCTGCACTGGTATCAACGTCGGGGTTTATCATGATTTGCTGCGGGCTATAGGCACAGGCAACAACTAGAGAAATAGTTATCAAGGTAAGAATATTTTTCATTAACAACACTCAGTCAATTTGAAAGCCTACTTACAATAACCACACAGAAGCGCAGTTCGACAAAGATCATCGGGCAAATTCAGCAAACACCATTTACTATCCCTGAGATAGTAAATTCCGCAATTCAATAATGGCTGTGTTAGCACGAGAGATATAGGAAGCCATAACCAGCGAATGATTCGCTAAAACCCCGAAACCGCTACCATTCAAAATCATCGGACTGAAAATAGTTTGTTGCGTTGCTTCCAGCTCGCGAATAATTTGCTGCAAACTCACTAACGCATTTTTTTTCTTCAGTACTTCATGAAAATCGACTTCGATAGCGCGAAGAAAATGTAACAGGGCCCAAGCGGTTCCACGAGACTCATAGTACACGTCATCAATTTCGGTCCAGGGTGTTTTGATTTCCAGTTCGCTGGGGGCAGACGTTGACTGCTGCGCTGCAGAGTCGCCGGCCAGATCTGTATTCAGGCGGCGCTTGCTAACACTGGCACTAAGACGTTGGGATAAACTACCAAGACGACTTTCAACAATGGCTAGCCAATACCTCAGGTTGTCGGATCGCGCATAAAACTGCGAACCCGAATTACCCGTGTCTTCAAGACGCACTAAATATCGCTTCAAGTGTTTGACTGCCGCCTTATACTCAGATTCAGAGGCCGGCAACGTCCAGCTATCGTTGGAAAAATTTAGACTGGGTTCTGCTTTCCCCAAATCCAAATCTTCTTTCGATTGCGACTGAGAGCGACTAAAACTTTCGCGCAACGCCCGCGTTAAATCTCTCGACTGAATGAGAACGCCATATTCCCAGTTTTTCATATTATCCAGCCATAAACCCGGCGGCATAATGTCATTACTTAGAAAACCTCCGGACTTATCCAATAGCGTCGATATGACCTCAATTAGTGCGGCCGTTGTCGTCGACCCAACCGCGACAGATTGTTTGTCTCTCTCCGCCATGACGATCGCATTCTCCTGCACGAGGAATTGCGCAGGCATCATTGACCAATACATACCAACAAAGACCGCAGTCACAAAGTAGACTGCAACTATCGTCAGCACAATTTTTGTCAACTTGCTGTCTTCATCAGTGTCTAGCCTGTCTTCGCGCCATACCGCGAATCGTTCTTTAACTTCTTGCCAATCCATATATACCTCGATCAAATCCCGGATTTAGTCCCGTGATAAACTAGTGATGTTTATGCTCATTAAGAACGCTTCGTACAGGTAAAGTTGCGTTGACTTTGTTACCGGCCGCTGACAACAGTTCCACGAAAACGGTATCACTTTCGTTCAATGGTCTGTGTAAATTTATTAACATCAAGTGGTATTCACCTGATTTCAACACGAACGTCGATTGTGCTGGAACAACAATACTAACAACCCGCTGCATGCTCATCATGCCATTGCGATGTGTATGTGCATGTATCTCTGCTCGCTCCGCGCTGTCAGTGGAAGCTCCTACAATCGTGACATCACTGTCGCCATCATTCACCAACCTCATAAACGCAGCGGTAGTCTGCTGACCCGGAGGAAGCCCTCGAACAAAGCCCTCCTCAATACGAAGTTCCGCCGACGACATTGCAGATAGCAATACCGCAAAAATACTGACAATCAAGCCCGCTGTTTTACTCCTTAACACCATCTACTCCTAAATCTAATAGAACAATTCGAGGCACCGATCCTAATTTGATGTTACCACGCAGGCGGTAGCCATCGACGGCTTCGCGCATTTTACGGTAAATCCAACGGCCTTCCGCATCATTTCTGGCAACTATAAGTAATCGCGACTGTGCCTTTTTCGCAATCAGAGCCAGCTCAATAAGCTTCGCGGTGATTATATCATTGCGCGCTGTCAAATCCGCAATGGTGAGCAGGAATTCTCTGTCAGTGGGTTGAGCTTTAAACCGTGAACGCACCGATTCTATTTGCTCTGTGGTTGCTGCGATTGCCAGAGCCTTTTGCAGCATCCATTCACCCTTACCTCTGCTGCCACGGCTAAAAGCCTGTTCCGCAAGCTGTAAATATCGCTCGGTAATCTGCAGCATCCCCCAGTGGGCTTCTGCATTGGTCTGATCAATAGCCAGTACCTGTTGATACCAGCCATAAGCGTTGTCATATTCAGGAACGGTTAATCGGTCGCTGGCAAGTGCTCGCTCCGCACTTGCTAGTAGTATTCTCATATGATGGCGCTGACTCGCCTCCTCAGCACGTCTTACCGCGGCTGGATTTTCTTTCGGCGCAGGCACACGAACCACTTGCGGCACTGGCTCTGTAGCGACTTCGACACAGGACGCCAGTAGGAGACCGCTGAGTACAGTCATCCAATACCGCCCAGTCAGGGCTAAATTTGCTGCACCGGTCACACTATTTACCACACTAAAAACACCAATTATGAAGCAATTCCCAGCAATAAAAACAATATGTTATACAATTGTGCGTATCAGCAACAAAAACAAAGCTCACCGCCGCTGTGCATTATTCCTGTATATCGGGAACTGAAAGCCAGTTTACAGGCCAAACACACTATATACGATTGATAACAATCAGGAATTTCATGCGGCTAGTATTTTTACAATGTCTGTTAATGGCTCTTTTTCTACAGTCTTCTGGTGTTTCCGCTCAGGACGTTTTTGACTCACCACCTCGAACCATGGCGAATGCCCTGGAGACAGGAGGGTTAATTACCGAAGATGAGTTTCTACCGGTTGAGCAGGCTTATATCCTCAATGCCGAATTTCAACCCGATGGCTATCTGCGGCTCAACTGGCAAATTACTGACGGTTATTATCTCTATCGCCACGGTTTTGGTTTCGAATTGACAGACGAAAATGGCACTGTGGAAACGACTATCACCATTCCCACTGGGCTCGAGAAACGCGATGAATATTTCGGTGATGTGGAAGTCTATTACCACAACGCCGATATCGTTCTCGGCCCAATTCCTGCGAGCGCACAATTACAATTAGCAGTGACCAGCCAAGGCTGTGCTGATGCCGGGCTCTGCTATCCGCCTTACACGCAGCACTTTCATCTCGACACCAACCAACTGTCGGTATCACAAGTCAGTTCAGCGAGGGAACAATTATCACCGCAAAATCAACATCCCGACGATCAAAAGACAGCTGACTATGGCAGCCTACCGGCCATGTTGTTACTGGCACTGATCGGGGGTGCTATATTGAATCTTATGCCCTGCGTGTTCCCGGTATTGAGTTTAAAGGTACTCGCTTTTGCCAATGACAAAGATCACTCCCAGACAATACACGGCTTAGTCTATACCAGCGGCGTTGTGCTGAGCTTTGTTACCGTCGCCGCAATACTCGTTTCACTACAGGCAGCGGGTGAGGCTATTGGCTGGGGCTTTCATTTACAATCGCCTTGGTTTGTCGCGGCGTTGACGTATCTTTTTTTCGTCATGGGGCTAAGCTTATCCGGCTTTGTAGAGTTCGGTGGCCAGATAATGAATTTGGGCGGCGGCCTGACACAAAAAACCGGCTATAGCGGTAGCTTCTTTACGGGGGTTTTGGCTACGGTTGTCGCCAGCCCCTGCACTGCACCTTTTATGGGCACCGCGCTGGGGTTTGCTGTCACCCAGCCAACATTTGTCGCACTATCGGTATTTGCCACGCTGGGCTTTGGTATGGCATTGCCAGTATTGTTACTCAGTTATTCGCCAAAATTGCTCGCCAAAATACCAAAACCCGGCCCCTGGATGGATCAGCTGAAACAACTGCTGGCTTTCCCCTTATACGCAACTGCGGTGTGGCTGTGCTGGGTAGTTGGCAATCAAACGGGCGTCAACGGCATGGCAAGCCTGATGCTCGGCTGCGTACTGATTACCTTGGCGATATGGCTGTGGCGCGGGAAAACTGTGAAACGCACAATTGCAGCCAGCTGTGTTGCACTCGCTTTGGTAATCCTTGGCAGTTCACTGATGCAGCCGAAGACTCACGTTGCCGATACGTCAGATCAATCGTGGCAGCCTTACAGCCCCGAAAAACTGAGCGAATTAAGAGCACAGGAAAAAGCTGTATTTATTAATATTACGGCCGATTGGTGCATCACCTGTCTCGCCAACGAACGAGCGACATTGAGCACTGACACCATAAAACAGGCAATGAAAGAATCAGGTATCACCTATTTAAAAGGCGACTGGACCAACCGTGACCGGCAAATTACTGCACTGTTAAAAGAATATGGTCGCAATGGCATACCTCTCTATATTGTTTTTGCCAATAACGACGCGGATAAAGGGAAAATACTGCCGCAGATTCTTACCACCGAGACGGTATTGCAAGCGATCCAAGAAGCAACCACCCCCAAAGTGAGCGTGACTCTGCGCTAACGGCCCGTTATTTCTCAAATTATCGTCTATTTGCTGCAAAATACATTAACTTTGCAGCTATTTTCGTTAAATTTGCATAACGTTGAATTAGGCCTAATAATTACCGCAACACAAACCATGGTCGCAACGGCAAGGCAAACATTATGGCATCGATACTGGTACTGCATGGACCCAATCTAAATCTACTCGGTAGCCGGGAGCCAGAAGTTTACGGTGCCGCGACTCTTGACGATATAAATCGTGAACTGAGTGATGCGGCCACTGCATCGGGGCATCATCTGCTGTCCATGCAAAGTAATGCCGAATATGAACTGATTGAACGTATTCATGAAGCACGACAGGAGGGGATTAACTTCATTATCTTCAATCCTGCTGCATTTACCCATACCAGTATCGCTTTACGAGATGCCTTGCTGGGTGTCGGTATCCCATTTATAGAAGTACACATTTCCAATGTACATAAGCGGGAAGAATTCCGTCAGTTTTCCTACCTGTCTGATATAGCGGAAGGCGTTATCAGTGGTCTAGGCAGTGAAGGTTACTTACTCGCGCTGCAAGCGGCTATCACCCGGGTAGAAGAATAGACATACGTATCTGTTTGCGAAAGCGAGTCGATACCGAAAAACAATAAAGAGAAGATCCATGGATATACGCAAAGTTAAAAAACTGATTGAATTGCTGGAAGAATCCAATATCAACGAAATTGAAATCAAAGAGGGAGAGGAATCCGTAAGGATTAGTCGAAATACCACTACCCAAGTGTCACAGCACAGTGCTGCTATTCAAGCAGAAGTCCCGACAGTTATCAGCTCTTCTCCAATGTCTACCGAATAAACGCTCACGTAGACACACACCCTATTAATGCCTTGATCGCCAATGATGGAGCATCACACCAATGTCCTGGTTACAGCTGCGCGTAAGTACCACCAGAACACAGACTGAAGCAATAGAAGATGCCTTGCTAGCAGCGGGGGCGGTTTCTGTCACCATGGAAGACAGCGCTGACCAGCCTATTTTAGAACCTGCTCTCGGTGAAACTCCGCTGTGGAACAATACCCGGGTTACCGGTTTATTTTATGCTGAAACTGACACTGATCAAGCTACGATCATAGCAACCGCCTGTTTCGGCGATAATCTTCCAGCTTATCGCTGGGAAATTCTTGAAGATAAGGACTGGGAACGCGAGTGGATGGAAAACTTTCATCCTATGCGTTTTGGACAGCGCTTGTGGATCTGCCCGAGCTGGAAGCAACCACCCGACGCTGACGCGGTAAACCTGATGCTCGATCCGGGACTGGCGTTCGGAACCGGCACCCATCCAACCACCGCACTCTGTCTGAAATGGCTCGACAGCTGCCCGTTAGAGGGTAAAACGGTGGTTGATTATGGCTGTGGTTCCGGCATATTAGGGATCGCTGCGCTATTGCTTGGCGCCAGTAGTGTCATCGCTATCGACAATGACCCACAGGCACTGCTCGCCACCACAGACAATGCCCAGCGCAATCATATTGATCGAGACCGTATCAAAACCTATTTACCGAACCACATTCCCAGCGGCATTGAAGCAGATATTGTGGTCGCCAATATCCTCGCTGGCCCGTTGACAGATCTTGCACCCACCATTGCTCAATTAACCGCTGATAATGGCTTATTGGTATTATCCGGAATTATTGCCAGCCAGGCAGATGAGCTACTAAGCTGTTATCAACAATGGTATTCCATGGATACACCCGCTATTGAAGATAACTGGGTACGGCTATCCGGCTGCAAGCGTCAGTGATTGCTGCCTGGATCACTGCTGTCGCTGATGGCTGGGTTCTCTTCACAAAAGAGAGATAAGTCCTCGTTTTTTCTCAAAAAAGCGATACACTTTATAAGGTATCCAGTATTTTTCCGTTAGTAGCGACGGAAAACGGGATTAACGACCACTGGCGAACATTCAAACGAACAACATCACTATTCAGCAGGAATTGAAGCATCATGACCATACAGGTCACTCAGTGCCCGTCATGTGGCACATCGTTCAGGTTTACAGACGCCCAATTAGATATCGCCAATGGCGCGGTTCGTTGCGGGTCTTGCCTGAATATATTCCAGGCGCGGGAACACACCATTACCAGTGCAGATTCAGCCAGTGCTCTCGCGGTCAATACCTCGCCCACCGACGCTTCTGACACTGAACACCTGTCATCTATTACCAGCGAAAAATCAGCACAGATTGCCGGATCAGAAAATGATCAGTCAACAATCGACAACAGCGCTGTCTTCAGTGATACCGGCGGACAAGATATTCTGGATAATATCTTCGATGACGATATTTTTGCCGATGACACCAGCCTGGATTCACTTGCCGACGAATTAATGGCGACCAACCGTGACCAGACACCTTTTTCGGCAGATGATGACTCGGTTTTTGAGTTTGACGACAACGTTGCTTCGACAGTGGAGGAGAATCTATTCGACGATACTCGTATCAGCGATGACAGCCCTCTTCCAGCGACTGACGACAATGAGTTGCAGCAACGCTCGAATTCCGCAGAGACCAGTGATTTCAGTCATTCATTCCTGGGGCTTGAACAGGATGATGACGCAACTGCTGCATTTATCGAACGTCATGGCGCCGGAGACGGAAGCGACGTCGATGAAGATTCCTGGGCTAATAAACTGTTCGAAGAAGAGATGGAAGAGGACTACAAAGGCCACGAGTTTTACCAAAACCCCGATAATGTTTTTGAAGAGCTCGAGGACGAAGAAGACGACTATCTGGATCCGGAGCTGCAAGATTTACTCAATCAAAGAGACGAAAATTACGACCAAAGCCCGCCTCAAGAAGAAGAGTTTGCTATTGGTAGTGAAACACTTATTGCCGGAAATAGAATTGGAGAGGACAAACAAGCACTATTGGCTAATATAGAACCTGAACCTGTAGAATTCACCGGAGCATCACTCCAGAACCGCTGGGCTAAAAGAGCCTGGACCGCTAGTATTGCTGCCGCCCTGGCCCTATTGTTTTTTCAGTATGTCGCGTCTAATTTCGATACGCTTGCCCGAGATGATAAATATCGATCAATTTTGACCAGTGGTTGTTCTTTTTTTGGCTGCACACTGCCTAAAAATGACGATGTCGGTCTAATACGATCGTCTAACCTGTTGGTGCGCAGTCATCCTGAAATTCAACAGGCTTTGGTCGTAGATGCAGTTATTGTCAACCGGGCCGATTTCAAACAATCATTTCCCGTCATGGAATTGCGGTTCACTAATCTGGAGGGCAATGTTGTTGCAGGCCGTAATTTTGATCCGGAGGAGTACCTTGCAGGAGAGTTATCCGGCCAGCAGATTATGCCGGTTCGGCAACCGGTGCATATCTCACTGGAGATTGTCGACCCAGGTGAACAAGCAGTTAACTATGAATTGTATTTTCATCCCCGAGAAGAAAGCTAAAACTTCGAAAAAATAAGCAATGGGCTACTATTCTGGCACTAGCTGTCAAAATTCTCGATCAAAACCTCAAAGTCAACAAAAAAATTGTATAAAAGTTGTGCAATAGGCCTTTATCCCTTCGCTCGATACCATTATCATAGCGCCTCTTTTTTGGCAGCACGTTAACGTCAAACAAGGTTTAGATAAAACCCCTACATATAGTCATCAGTTCACGATCCAGGAAGCGATGTGTTTCAAATAGGTCCCTATAAACTGGCCAGTCGAGTTGTGCTCGCGCCCATGGCCGGCGTTACCGACCTTCCGTTTCGGCAACTATGCCGACGGCTTGGCGCCGGATTAGTAGTGTCCGAGATGGTAACCAGTGACACTCGTTTGTGGAACACCAAAAAATCTCAACAACGACTCAATCGCTGTGGCGAAACCGGTCCACTCTCTGTACAAATTGCTGGTGGTGATGCATCGATGATGGCCGAAGCAGCAAGGATGAATGTAGAGCGCGGAGCGCAAATAATAGACATTAATATGGGATGCCCTGCCAAAAAAGTCTGTAAAAAGGCAGCCGGGTCAGCATTGTTAAAAGACCCGGCATTGGTAACTGCTATTTTGACGGCTGTTACCGCGGCAGTTGACGTGCCCGTCACCCTAAAAATCCGGACTGGCTGGTCAACCGACCAACGCAATGGTGTTGAAATTGCCCATATTGCTGAAGATTTAGGGGTAGCGGCGCTGGCAGTACACGGCAGAACACGCGCCTGCAAATTTAACGGTGATGCAGAGTACGACACTATTGCCGCAATAAAATCAGCAGTATCAATTCCAATTATTGCCAACGGTGATATCACCTCTCCGCAGAAGGCGTTAGCCGTCATGCAATACACCGGAGCCGATGCGGTAATGGTGGGACGAGCTGCTCAGGGAAGACCTTGGCTGTGTGGTGAAATAGATCAATTTTTACGCACAGGAAATGTAGTAGCATCCCCTTGCCGAGAAGAGATTAAGAACATTTTATTACAGCACCTGAAAGCGCTGCACCTGTTTTACGGTGAGTATATGGGGGTGAAAATTGGCCGCAAGCATGTCGGCTGGTACCTGAAAGCCGATATGGAAAGCAGCGAATGTACTGACCAACTGCGACAGTTCCAAAAGTATTTCAATCAGCTTGAATCTGCACAGAGCCAAAATCTGGCCATACAGGATTATTTTCAGCCATGGCAGCAACACCATGGCGAAACGACAAACAACTATGAACAAGGCTCCGGCTCAAATCGCCCCACAGCCCTAATTAACAAAGAGGTAATCGCAGCATGAAAAACAATGACACTCTACCCGGCAGCGCGCCAACCCCAGTCGCTGAATCAGTGTCGGATCATGATCTGACAGAACAAGATCAGCAGAAGCAGCATCTAACTAATGCTCCTGTCGCGCAGGCACAAACCCTACGTGATAGTGTATCGATAGCCCTCAACAATTACTTCGCTCATTTAGACGGCCAGGATGTCACTGATGTCTATGAAATGGTATTGTCAGAAGTTGAAGCACCTCTGCTCGAAGAAGTCATGAAGTATACTCGCAACAATCAAACCAAAGCATCAGTACTGCTGGGTTTAAACCGCGGCACGCTTCGTAAGAAGCTAAAACAATACGGACTGCTGTAGCCACGCGATACCCAGATAAGGGGGTGATAGTGTCACCTCTTTTTCCGCTGTGAAACTGCACGTTAATCAACATCCGTTCCACCAAACCCGGACTACCACTACCAGACAAATATTATGAGCAACGATCAAAATTTACTACCTGTTAACCGCGCCCTGATCAGTGTCTCCGACAAATCAGGAATCGTAGAATTTGCCCAATCCCTACAATCTCAAGGGGTCGAAATTCTCTCTACCGGCGGTACCTATAAATTGCTGCGCGACAATAATATTGACGCGGTAGAGGTTTCTGAATACACCGGATTTCCTGAGATGATGGATGGCCGGGTAAAAACCCTGCACCCCAAAATTCACGGCGGTATTCTCGCGCGCCGCGGACAAGATGATGCGGTCATGGCCGAACATGGCATCAATGCCATCGATATGGTGATAGTAAACTTGTATCCCTTTGAACAAACAGTAGCTGACCCCAACTGCTCGTTAGCAGACGCCATAGAAAACATTGATATTGGCGGACCAACAATGGTTCGCGCTGCCGCCAAAAACAATGCTTTTGTTAACATTGTGGTCAACACCTCGGACTACGCCGTCATTATAGAAGAGATGAAAGCAAATAATGGGGCGACCTCTCAGGCAACTCGCTTTGACCTCGCTATCAAAGCTTACGAACATACCGCAGCCTATGATGGCGCTATCGCCAATTACTTTGGCCATAAAGTCCCGGGAGGCAATGATAATTTCCCCCGTACTTTCAATAGCCAATTCACTAAAACCCAGGACATGCGCTACGGTGAAAACTCACACCAGAACTCCGCGTTTTATATTGAAAAAAATCCTGCCGCTGGCTCTATCTCAACCGCTAAACAATTGCAGGGTAAAGAACTGTCATACAATAATATTGCCGATACCGATGCGGCATTAGAGTGTGTTAAACAATTTTCTGAACCCGCCTGTGTCATTGTGAAACATGCCAATCCCTGTGGCGTGGCGATTGCCGACAACATCGGCGACGCCTATGACAAAGCATTTGCAACTGACACCGAATCAGCATTTGGTGGCATTATTGCTTTCAACCGCGAGCTAGACGGAGCCACCGCTGAGGCAATTTGTGAACGGCAATTTGTCGAAGTCATTATTGCACCATCGGTTTCGCGCGAAGCAATTGACGTTGTTACTGCCAAGAAAAATGTTCGCTTACTGGAGTGTGGTCAATGGGGCGAGTCTGTCGCTGACTACGATTTAAAACGCGTCAATGGTGGCCTGCTTATTCAGGATCGCGACCTCGGTGTTATCACCGCAACTGATTTGAAAATTGTCAGCAAGCGGCAGCCAACCGAGACAGAAATTCGAGACCTGTTATTCACCTGGAAAGTTGCCAAATTTGTTAAATCCAATGCCATTGTTTACGGCTGTGATGGTCGCACTGTTGGTGTTGGCGCAGGACAAATGAGCCGTATTAACTCAGCGAGAATTGCCGGCATCAAAGCAGAACATGCAGGACTGGAAGTCGAAGGTTCAGTGATGGCTTCAGACGCTTTCTTTCCATTCCGTGACGGCATTGATAATGCAGCTCAAGCAGGTATCCACTGTGTCATTCAGCCCGGCGGTTCAATCCGTGACGATGAAGTCATTGCCGCAGCCGATGAAGCCAACATGGCGATGGTGTTTACCGGCATGCGCCATTTCCGACACTAGCTATGTAAAGGGTATTTGACACAAATACCCTTTATCAGTTTATAACAGGGTTTATATGAATATTCTTATTATTGGGTCCGGTGGCAGAGAGCATGCCCTCGCCTGGAAAGCGGCACAATCTGACGATGTTGAAACTGTCTTTGTCGCTCCAGGTAATGCGGGTACCGCAACTGATAACAAATGTGCCAACGTTGCTATTGATACGATGGACTTTCTGGCATTAACAACCTTCGCAAAAAACAATAATGTTGGCCTGACCATTGTCGGACCCGAAGCTCCACTCGTTGAAGGCGTGGTTGATTATTTTAGCGAGCAAGGCTTACGCTGTTTTGGCCCCAGTAAAGGCGCCGCGCAACTTGAAGGTTCCAAGGCTTTCACTAAAGATTTTCTTGCCCGCCACAATATACCCAGCGCTGCTTACGAAACATTCACCGAAATTGAACCAGCCCTCGCCTATATTAAATCCCAGGGTGCTCCCATCGTCATTAAGGCCGATGGTCTTGCCGCGGGAAAAGGCGTCATTGTTGCGCTGACTGAAATTGAAGCCGCGAATGCAGTACGCGATATGCTGGCGGGTAATGCCTTTGGCAAAGCGGGACATCGTGTTGTTATTGAAGATTTTCTTGAGGGAGAGGAAGCCAGCTTTATAGTGATGGTTGATGGTAAAAATATTCTTCCGATGGCAACCAGTCAGGATCACAAACGGGCTGGCGATGGTGACACCGGACCTAACACCGGAGGTATGGGTGCTTACTCACCGGCGCCAGTGGTGACTCCAGCGATCTACCAACGCATTATGGATGAAGTCATTGAACCTACCGTTGCAGGTATGGCTGCAGAAGGAAATGATTACACCGGGTTTCTATATGCAGGCCTTATGATTAGTGCTGCCGGCGAACCAAAAGTGATTGAATACAACTGCCGTTTTGGCGACCCTGAAACTCAACCTATTATGATGCGTTTGCAGGGTGACCTGATTACAATGTGCAATAGTGCGCTGGATGGCAAGCTCAACGAAATATCAGTACAGTGGGACTCTCGGTCTTCTATAGGTGTTGTTTTGGCGGCAGGAGGTTATCCCGGCGACTATGCAAAAGGTGAAATCATTTCTGGTCTCGATAGTTGTGATAACAGTGAAGCAAAAGTCTTCCATGCAGGTACTAAACTTGAAAATGGTCAGGTCGTTACCAGTGGCGGGAGAGTCTTGTGTGCAACAGCACTTGGAAACACAGTGACAGATGCTCAACAAAAAGCCTATCAACAGGTTAATGCCATCAGCTGGAATAACATGTCTTTTCGCACGGACATTGGATACCGGGCAATTGCCCGGGAAAAATCAACACCCTGACGTTAGAATATCAACCAGTAACATTCATTGAGGGTTAGCCATGCAACGCCGTTTATCTTTCGTCGACAAAATGATTGCAAACGCCGACCTGGCATTGCGCACATTGGTGCCGTCAGCCGCCAATGCCGCCCAATCCAGCCCCGCAGAAAATAAACAAAGCGGAGAACTTGATGACGAGCGGCGCCTTCATATTGCCGGCCTTATGCGTATCAATCATACCGGTGAGGTCTGTGCTCAAGCACTCTATCAAGGGCAGGCACTGACAGCCAAACTGCCACACATTCGTCAGGAAATGGAACTGGCCGCCGAGGAAGAAATTGATCATTTAGTTTGGTGTGAACAGCGCATCAACGAGCTCGGAGGCAACACCAGTTTACTCAACCCCCTGTTCTACGCAGCGTCTTTTGCGATCGGAGCTACAGCGGGGGTTGTTGGGGACAAATGGAGTTTGGGATTTGTTGCCGCCACAGAAGATCAAGTCTGTAAACATCTACAAGACCACTTGGATCAGCTACCCGAAGACGATGAAAAAACGCGGGCTATCCTGGAGCGCATGCTTGCTGACGAAGAGGCTCACGGTGCCCGTGCTTTAGAAGCCGGGGGCCAGGAGTTTTCACCGGCAATTAAAAAGCTAATGGCTGTTGCTTCAAAACTAATGACCAAGACTACTTATCGAATATAATTGCCACGTCAGTGCTGAAAGCCTTTCATGCGCGATCAGAAGGAAATGCGATAACGTCAGTTATTTTTTTCATTTGCAGCGCTAACATGATTAATCGATCAACACCCAGTGCAACACCCGCACAACTGGGGAGACCTTGGCTCATCGCCGCAGACAGATAAATATCAACGTCCATTTTTTCTCTCCCCAACGCCAAACGTCTGGTTTGTTCGCTTTTTAATCGCGCTTCCTGTTCGCTGGCGTCTGTTAGCTCAAAATAACCGTTGGCAAGCTCAACACCGCTAACATAGAGCTCAAAACGTTGTGCAACCAGAATGCCTTCATTGTCGATGGCCGTTTTTGCCAGCGCCGATTGACTAGCTGGATAATCATAAACGAAAACAGGCACGTCGAAGCCTAGCTGTGGCTCAATAATTTCAGTCAACAGCACATTGAGCCAATCATCTTTTTGATCACTTTGCATTTGTAGATCAATACTTTTACAAGCCAGCAACGCCAACTCTTCAAGACCGATTGTATGGGGATTGATATTCAAAAACTGCTGAAACATCTCGCCATAAGACATCCGTAAAAATGGACGATCGCAATGCACCAGTTCACCGACCAAACGCTCCGTTTCCGTCATCAGCTCGAAATGGTCAAAGCCCGGGCGATACCACTCCAGCATGGTGAATTCTGGATTATGACGACTGCCTTGTTCACCCTTTCGAAACGCTTTGGTTATTTCAAAGATGGGCCCGGAGCCCGCGGCCAACAACCGCTTCATAGCGTACTCGGGAGATGTTTGCAGGTAATAGTCTCCCGATGTACCCATCGGGTTATCGCCCTTCAAAATATCCATAAAAGGGTCGGTAACGGAATGGCGAGCCAATAGCGGCGTTTCTACTTCCATTACCTCACGCCGGAAAAAAAAATCCCGTATACGTGCGATGATCTTCGCGCGTGCACGCAAGGCGTCTATTGAGGCAGTCGGTTGCCAGCACAAATTTGTCATTGTGTGAGAAAAACGGCCAGCAAGATACCAGCCGCCAGTATCATTAACCTTTAGCGCGACTAACGTAATCACCCGAACGGGTGTCTATTCGCAGGACTTCACCGATATTGATAAACAGCGGAACGCGCACCACTGCACCTGTTTGTAAGGTAGCGGGCTTACTGCCACCCTGTGCTGTGTCACCTTTCAAGCCCGGATCGGTTTCGGTCACTTCCAATTCAACAAAATTAGCCACTGCAATTGTCAGAGGTGAACCGTTATACAAAGTCACTTCGCAGCGATCCTGTTCCTTTAGCCATTTGGCATCGTCACCGACAGCATTTTTGTCAGCTTGGTGCTGCTCAAATGTATCTGGCTCCATAAAATACCAAAATTCACCGTCGTTATAGAGATATTCCATCTCCATCTCCATCACGTCGGCTCCCTCCAGGGTTTCACCGGATTTTAAGGAGCGCTCCCAAATACGCCCGGTTTTCAAATTACGAAACTTTACGCGGCTAAAGGCTTGACCTTTTCCAGGACGCACAAATTCATTCTCAACGATGGTACAGGGATCACCCTCCACCATTAACTTAAGACCATTTTTAAATTCGTTGGTAGAATAGGTCGCCATTGTTATCCTCACATTAATCAATTTATCAGCTGAACGCAGAAAGGCGCTAATGATACCTCAAACCGAAGCAATCCGTCAGGCCGATACTACTGATTCTAATGATGTTAGTTGGCAACACGCTCTCGCTAATGTCATCCGCGACCCGAAAGAGCTTTTCGATTTATTGGAGCTGGATCAGAGTAAGCTTCCCGATGCTCTGCGTGCTGGTAGTGATTTCCCGTTGCAAGTACCGCGAGCTTTTGTTGACAGAATGGTTAAAGGCGATTGGAACGACCCTTTGCTGCTACAAATATTGCCTCTGGGGCAGGAATTGGACATACATCCCGGCTTTTCCAGCGATCCCTTGCTGGAAACGTCCGATAATCCCATTCCCGGTTTGATTCACAAATACCAAGGTCGTGTATTACTCATTGTTAGTGGTGGCTGTGCTATCAATTGTCGCTATTGTTTTAGACGCCATTTCCCCTATCAGCAGAACAACCCGAGTCGAAGCGAATGGCAACATGCTCTGGACTACATCAGCCAGGATACCAGCATTAAGGAAGTCATTTTAAGTGGCGGCGACCCTCTAGCGGCAAACGACAAGATGTTAAAAGACCTGACGGCACGAATAGCGGAGATCCCCCACGTTGAAATACTCAGGGTCCATAGCCGCATGCCTGTCGTTATTCCGCAACGTATTACCACTCCCGACATGAATTGGTTAACAACTACCCGTCTGACACCCGTTATGGTCATTCACAGCAACCACCCTAATGAAATCGATAACACTGTCATAAAAGCCTTACAAACTCTCAAACAAGCGGGTGTTACATTACTCAACCAAACGGTATTACTGGCTGGAATTAACGATAATCCCGACGTTCTGCTTGCGCTGAGCAAGCGTCTGTTTGCGGCGGGCGTTCTACCTTACTACCTGCATATGCTGGACAAAGTCAGCGGCGCCGCTCATTTTGAGGTAACTGAAAAATCTGCTCAAAAATTGATCGTCAGCTTACGGAATCAACTTCCCGGCTATCTCATCCCCAAACTAGTCAGGGAACAACCCGGTGAACGATCAAAAATGCCAATCAATACTTGATCCCTGCTGACTAAAGGGGGGTTTTAACATGCAAAACAACTAATTTTCAGTAGTAGTTCACTTTTTTCACCTATAGATACCCTCGAGACCCGTCATTCGCGGCCAGTTTCAATAATCTGTCTTATAATTAGCCATGAAGATCACACTACCCTTGTAACGCCCGTGGCAATAACACGGTGAGTTGCAGTGTGTAGCAGCTTTCCGAAATGAAGCGCCAATACATATGAAACTCGAATAAGTATCGCCAAATGAATAGCCTAGACACCATAAGATTAACAGTTCCCAAACAGAGGCTTGACCAAAGCAGCTTTTTTGACAGTGACGAAGCTGCTGTTAATGCGTGGGTTGCGAAACTCCCAATGACCAATGTCGGGCAGACAACTCGTATGCTTTTTCAGGCGCTGACCGAATTGAATACTGTTAAGCTCGTTCCGGCCAAACGTATGGCGATGCTTGAGCAATTACGCACACCAATCTATTACATTAGCAATGCACTGAGTAAACATTTCCTGAATCAACCTATCGTACTGCCGAAAAAATCGCGCAAGGTAGCGGCGCTCGACTTTGAGATTCATCAGTTACTAGCAACGGGCTATCTCCTTGTCGTGACCCATTCAATTGCTCTCGCCAGCGGCAGCAATAATACGGAAAAAACGCAAATCGCATCGGCGTTACATCGGGTAATAACGGAACACAGTCGAAATATTCAACGACAAACTCAATTATATGAGCCCATTATAAGTAATAGTTGGCGCGACCTTCACCAGTTTTACAGCCTCGCCAAGCAACAAGACGTTCTCAGCCATATGGTCGATGATCAAGAATTTGGTCGCTGTACGGTTGAAGGAAGTTATATCCGCATATTGTTATTTGGTTGTAGCAAACCGAACCAATTGCGGCAGGATGATTTGGAACGACTATTCAAGCCAGCAACAGCATGGGCTGCGTGTTGCACCCTTGAAGCTGGCGTTGACAACAGTGACAGTTTGTTTATTGTCGACCTACTTGGTGATAAGCCGGCAATCTATCGGGAGCTGCATAAGTCACCTACAGGCCCTCAATTTATAGGACTAAACACCGAACAGCTCAGCGGGCATCTTTCCCAGATTAGGCAGGATACCGACCCGGATAAACTCAATATTTCCGTCGACAATTGTCTGATTTCGAATGATTTACTGAGCCATCTAATAGTCGCCTGGAGCTTAACCGCAAACCGCTCACTAATTCGACTCGTCAGCAATAGCCAACTTGAACTGTGTATTGGCTTAAATACCATTCATCACTTTCTATCAAACGAAGCAAACTTCGAATCATTAGTTGATGAACCCGGCGGAACAGCCTATTCGGTACAAAACGAAAACCGATTTATGGAAACTAAAGCCAACCCGATCAGGCCAAAAGATTTATGGGACAGTCCTTATGAAGCAAATCTGGAAAAGAGTGATGCTGCCCTCAAATCCATTGATTACCAGGTTCGCAATAGCAAAAAGACGACAGCTGCAGCTGTCAGTAAATACAGCAGTTATCCGGTAACTGTGATGAACTCAAGTGATAATGGGTATTGCATCGAGATACCCGATGAAACCGGTGCTCAAGTGAAGGCAGGAGAAATCATAGGGACAAGAGAAACGGGCACGGACAATTGGACTACAGCGGTGATCCGATGGGTTAGCCACAGCAGTGATGGAAAAACACAAATGGGAATTGAGCTCATTTGCGCTAACGCGTCTCCTTTTGGTGCTCGAATCATGGCAAAAACAGGCGGCAGAAAAGAATATATGCGCGTCATTATGTTGCCAGAGATAACGACAACCAACCAACCTAACACCTTGTTAACACCGAGATTTCCGTTCAGAAGCGGGCAAAAACTAACGCTCAATCAATATGGAAAACGACGGCAAATTAAACTCGGAAAAAAATTGAACAAGACTGGCACTTACAACCAATTTGAAATCCAGGAAGTTGCTATACTGCGACAGCAGATTGACGAAAACAGCGCTGAAAATGGCGGGTTTGACTCGCTATGGAATCAACTGTAATCACCACTCTATTCAATGACAGCTATGACTTACGAACAGATAGGTCCATAATATTTCAGTAAACCTGTGATGTTGCGACCATTAAAATTGACCTTACTTTGCGAATAGTGAAAGTGTTGACAATAATATTTCTTTTAGGCGCACGATCCAATGCGCTCTAAAACCATCCCACTCAGGACACTACGGGATTTATGGCTAAAAAAAATACAATCAAGTTATTACTGATCAATGAGTCAGATAACGAAGGCGAACGCTTAATCAGCTTGTTCCGCAATGCGGGCCGAGTTGCTCGCGCCAAACGCGCACAGTCAGCTGAAGAACTCTTCCGAATGCTGGAGCAAGACAGTTGGGACTTGTTAATTGCCAACGACAAACACCCGGAGATAGTTGTTGATCAATGCCTTGAACTATTAAAGAAACACCATACCGTCATTCCCTCAATCGTTATTCGTGATGGCGACGCAAATTCAGCGTTAGATGCCGGGGCATGTGATGTCATTGCCAGTGATGATGATAAGCGGCTGATGTTTGCTGCACTGCGTGAATTGCGTAGTTTCGACGATCGCCGCCAACTTATCTCCACTAAAGAAAAACTGAGCGATGCGGTAGCACGTTGTAACCTGCTAATGGCGGATTCTCAAGAAGCCCTTGCTTATGTTGCAGATGGTATGCTGATCAGCTCCAATGCTCTGTTCTGCGCACGTTTTGGTTACGCGGACCCTGAAGAGCTCGATTGTACCCCCGTCATTGACCTGATAGCCGCCTCTGACAATAGCAAATTCAAACAACTGTTAAAGACTTTGGCAAACGGAAACGAAGACGGAACTGATTTCAACTTTACCGGCCAAACGCAAGACGGGGAAACATTTACAGCCGCAATGCACCTAAGTAATTCAGTATTTGATGACGAACCGTGTATCCAGCTAACTATCAATGACAGCGAAGATCCAACAACGAATACAGAATCCGAAGTGATACCTTCATCAACATCAGAACCTGAACAGTTGCTGGCACCATTACCAGCCAGCAACACAGAGCTTTTAACACAACTGACCAAACGAATTTCTCAAGCCGGTGATGGCGATAAGCTCACAACCCTTGCTTTTATCAGTATCGATGGCATAGATGACATTAGAAGCCGTGTCGGCATAACTCAAACCAATCATGTTTTGACCAACATCAGCGATTTTGTTAGTCAGCAGTTGCCAAGCGGTACTTATTTATCCCAGTATTGCGATGATGGTCTGATTGCCTTGCTCGATGGGTTAGATGCCAACAGCGCACAAAAAACAGCTGAGCAACTTTGTTCCAGTATAGAGGGTTATATTATTGAAATAGGCGGTCAGTCTATCCAATGTACCGTAAGTATTGGCCTGGTTGTCATTGATGGGCAACAATCGAACAGTTCAGCCAAGTGTATTGATAACGCTTTTTCAGTCTGTGAGATTGTCAGAAATGACGGTGGCTGTGGCGTCATGCAATTTATTACCAAGAAGAAAAAGAAATCACTGGGCAATGCCGCTGGCGACCAGGAGCTGGACAAATTTCTTGAAGAAGCCCTGAACAATGGGCAGTTCTCTCTATCATATCAACCTGTGGTCAGCTTACGTGGTACTAGCGGAGAGCACTACGAAGTCAGAACAACAATGACGACTGACGATGGAAATATTCTGAAAGCCAGTCAGTTTTCAGACAACATCCAGTTTTCTGGTATTAATACTCGATTGGACCGCTGGATAATTTTAGAAGCGACAAAAAAACTGGCAGCCCAAATAGAACAAAAGCAAGATGTCCGCTTGTTCATCAATCTCTCGGCAAACTCGCTGCAAGACGAAAGTCTGATTCCCTGGCTGGGTGTAGTGGTAAAAGCTGGTGGCATACCGCCATCAGCATTGATATTCCAGTTTTCGGCCCCGGATATATCCGACTATTTAAAACCAGCCATTAGTTTTTCGGAACTTATGCGAGAATTGGGTTGTAAGATATCAATAACTGGATTTGGTAAAGCCACTGATCCATTTAAAGTTCTGAATCATATACAGGCAGACTTCGCAAAAATTTCTGATAGCTTTACCGAACAGCTAGAACCTGGCGGCGATGCTCAGCTTTTGAAAGCCATGGTTAGCAGTGTTGGTGAAAATGATATTCAAGCCATTATAAGCGGCGTTGAAAATGCTGCAGCCCTCGCGCAACTTTGGCAAATTGGTGTCGACTATATTCAAGGCGGCTATCTGGCTGGACCGTCAACAATAATGGATTATGAATTCACTGACATAGCATAATGTAGTTGTTATTACTCATGCTCTGATGAGTAGCGATCACTGATACCTAACAAATATAATATGCCGTCCAGCCCCAGGGTGGAAATCGCTTGTTCCGCCGATTTCTTAACAATAGGCTTAGCTCGAAATGCGATGCCAAGGCCCGCAATACTAAGCATTGGCAAATCATTGGCGCCATCGCCAACCGCGATGGATTGTTCTAATGATATATTTTCTTTGCGAGCAATTTCCTGTAACAATTCTGCTTTTCTTTTGCCATCAACCACCGTGCCAGTTACATTGCCGGTGACTTTGCCATCGACTATCTCCAGTTCGTTGGCATAGACATAATCGATATTCAATTTGTCTTGCAGATACTTGCCAAAATAATTAAAGCCACCGCTAAGAATGGCTGTTTTGTATCCCAGTCGTTTCAGCGTAGAAACTAGTTTTTCCGCGCCTTCGGTAATTGGCAAATTTTTGGCCGTTTCTTCGAGCACAGATTCATCTAAACCTTTCAGTAACGCCACTCGGGCACAAAAGCTCGCAGTGAAGTCGAGTTCGCCAGCCATTGCTCTTTCGGTAATTTTTGATACTTCGTCACCAACGCCGGCTGCAACGGCCAGTTCATCAATCACCTCCGCCTCTATCAAAGTTGAATCCATATCAAACACTACAAGTCGGCGATTGCGGCGAAACATATTGTCTTCCTGAAATGCAATATCAATATCGAACCGACTCGACAGCTCCATCAACTCACTGCGGAAAACCTCACTATTAGCGACTGAACCACGAACAGAAAATTCTACACAGGCTTTAGTCTGATCATGAACACCATCCAACGGAACCCGCCCGGACAAACGATCAATACGATCGATATTCAAATCATTGTGCGCTACTACCGCGGTCACCGCAGACAAGTGCTCTGCCGTTATCATTCTTGCCAGCAACGTCACAATATGGCGAGGCTTACCCTGGCCCATAACCCATTGACCATAACTTTGCTCGTTGATCGGAGAAAAACGCACGGTCAAACCAAGCTCGTGGGTTCGAAATAGAATGTCTTTAAGCAGAGGCGATGATTCAGCACTAGCGGGAACTTCCACCAGAATACCTAATGACAAAGTATCGTGAATAACTGCCTGCCCAATATCAAGAATATTGACCTCGTAACCGGCTAATATTTCAGTCACTGAGGTAGTTAGTCCCGGTTTATCATCGCCGGCGATATTAATCAGTATAATTTCTTTCACAAAGTGGGCCTTATTAATCAAAGGACAATATTCTAGATGGCGGCTATTGTACCGGCAGCATCTAATTGCGCCAAATTTAGTCGGTCAAACATGCATTCATCGTCTATACTCGGCAGATTAATTGCAACATATTCACCAGTTCTTCCTCTTTACCATCTATTGAAACAGACTGTTCATGCTCAAAGACCGGCTCACTACGAAGTTCTTGCAACTTTCGATCCCACAAAAAGCTGCATTGATATGCACCGTGTGCTGTTTTTCTATATCATTATCCATCGTTGCGGCAAGCCATATTGCCGATAAACAACTCATTCAACGCAGTGGCCAGCTTTATGGTGAGAGCCTCACCCGTCAACTCGCTCGGGATGCAAGTAATCCACTTGTACAGGGTGACAAACTCAGTCTCCAATCACTACTGAATAAGCTGGTAGAAAGCCCAATCGTCACTAGGGGCTCAATTTATGATATTGAAAACCGCTTGATCGCAGACGCCGGACAGGTTCAACGGCAAGCACAGTCAATATCAGCCTCGATAACTTTCCAAGACAGTATTGCCGGGTATGCTGTTATCACTCTCGATGCCTCCCCCCTCTTACAACAGGTAAACAAGGCAAGCTGGCAACTAACTTCCCTTGTATTCCTATTGTCCGGTCTATGCTTTTTGCTATGTCTCATTCCGGCAAGGTATGTCAGCACGGCGTTAAAAGATCTCACTGTAATAGCAGGCATCCCGGCAGGCCAGCGCAAGACTAACAGTCAAATTGGTTACCGGGGAGAGGATGAAGTACAACAACTAGCGCATCAGATATTATCTTCATCGCCGAAAGCACAAAATACAGACCAACACGGTTTTACCGAAGCCGTACTCGTCATTGAACTCAACAATCTGCATGAACTCAGGCGCCGATTAAACCGTCAAGAAATCGAATCGCTGGTGGCCACAACAAACCAGCAACTAATAATGATTAGCAAATTGTACGACGGCAAACTATCGGTGCACAGAAGCAATGGGTTTTGCATAACATTCTGTGGAATAGATGGTGAAAGCGACTTTCCATTTCGCGCACTCTGCTCGGGTTTGTTAGCATTACGATGGCTGCAACAATCAATACTGGATGTTCGCGAAGGCATCGCTTTAAGCAATCACTCCCTGCCAAAAAATAGTACTGAACGGCATTTTTTACAACAGGCACTCATTGAGCGCGCCATGATCAATGGTGCCATCGTTGACAACCAATTAGTTACGGAAAAAAATCTCTACCAACATGCCAGCGTTAAAGGGCGAGTAATAAAGCATCAACTATTAGAAGGTGATGCTGGACTGGCAGGTAGGATAATTGTTGACCATGTAATGGAGCCTTATGGCGATCTGCTAACTCGCCAGTTCGACACACTTCGCAAGCAGTTTAACGCTCAATGACCTCAACCATGTCGACTTTTTGAAACCCTCTGGGCAATTTGTGTCCACGGCGACCACGCTCTCCCATGTAGTGATCCAATTCACTAAACTTCATATTCACGTAGCGCTTTCCAGCATGAACTCGCAGAGTGTCACGCTCGTTAAGAATTGCCACCGCAACAACAAATTCCTCTCTAGCCTGTATTCGTGACGGAGGAATACCAATAATTTTATTCCCCTTACCCCTGGACATTGTCGGCAATTCGGCCAAAGGAAATATTAACATCCGTCCTTCATTGCTCACAGCAGCAACATATCGCATGTTGGTGTCGGCTCCACCAACCATACCGGGCTGCAATACTCTTGCACCTTTAGGCAAGCTCAGTGCAGCCTTCCCAGCCTTATTTTTGGTTTGCAAATCTGACAACTTAACCACAAAGCCGTAACCCGCATCGGACGCGAGCAAATACAGATCATCGGCACTTCCCATCATAAGACCTTCAAAACTCGCACCTGAGGGCGAATTAATCCGACCGGTCAACGGTTCTCCCTGCCCGCGAGCAGAGGGCAAACTATGCGCAGCAACGGTATAAGCTTTCCCAGTAGAGTCTAATATGACGACTGACTGATTGGACTTACCTTTGGCGGCTAGATGAAAACTGTCTCCCGATTTGTAACTGAGACTTTGCGGTTCTATATCATGACCTTTTGCCGATCGCACCCAGCCCTTCGCCGACAATACAACCGTTACCGGTTCAGTGGTCATCAGCTCCTCTTCAGTAAACGCTTTCGCTTCATCTCGACTGGTGATTGGTGAGCGTCGATCATCGCCATATTCTTCGGCAACATCCAACAATTCTTTTCTAACCAGTGTTTTTAGACGACGTGCAGAACCTAATATCTGCTCAAGGTTTGCTTTTTCTTTTTCCAGGTCTTCCTCTTCACCACGGATTTTTACTTCTTCCAATCGCGCCAACTGTCGCAACTTGGTTTCCATAATATATTCCGCTTGCATCTCGACCAGATCAAAGCGTTCAATCAACACAGGTTTGGGGTGCTCTTCTTCTCGAATGATACGAATAACTTCATCAACATTGAGATAGACGATCATTAACGCCGCCAACCGCATCAACCGCTCTTCTACTTTCTGTAATCGATGCTGCAAACGTCTCCGTACGGTTTCTGAACGGAACTGCAGCCACTCTGTCAGTATCTTATCCAGCGACTTAACTTCAGGCTTCCCATCAATACCTATCATATTGAGGTTTACCCGATAGGTGCGCTCTAGATCAGTGGAGGCGAACAAATGATTCATCATCGGTTCGATATCGACCCGGTTAGATCTGGGTATGATGACTAGCCTGGTGGGGTTTTCATGATCGGACTCATCGCGTAAATCTGCCACCATCGGCAATTTTTTAGCATTAATTTGCTGTGCTATTTGCTCCAGAATTTTTGACCCGGAAACCTGATGAGGCAATGCTGTCACCACAACATCACTACCCTCTTTTTGCCAAATCGCGCGCATACGAATACTGCCTTTACCGGTCTTATACATATTCCGGATATCATCCATCGGCGTAATAATTTCTGCATCGGTTGGATAATCAGGCCCCTGTATATGTTCGCACAACTGTTCTATCGTGGCGGTGGGCTCTTCCAAAAGTCGGATACAGGCACTAACCACTTCCCGCAAATTGTGAGGGGGAATATCAGTAGCCATACCGACAGCAATGCCGGTAGTGCCATTGAGTAAAACATTGGGAACACGTGCCGGCAAAACTTTCGGCTCATCCATGGTGCCGTCAAAATTTGCCTGCCACTCAACCGTACCCTGCCCTAGCTCGGACAACAGCAAATCGGAAAAGGCTGCCAGTTTTGATTCGGTATAGCGCATCGCGGCAAATGATTTTGGATCGTCACTTGCGCCCCAATTGCCCTGACCGTCAACCAAGGGATAACGATAGGAAAAATTCTGCGCCATCAACACCATGGCTTCGTAAACTGAACTGTCGCCGTGAGGATGATATTTACCAATAACATCTCCAACTGTACGCGCGGATTTTTTGTACTTGGCGCCAGCCTTAAGTCCTAATTCGCTCATGGCATAAACGATACGCCGCTGCACTGGCTTCAAACCATCAGAGATATTCGGCAATGCCCGGTCGAGAATGACATACATGGAATAATCCAGATACGCTTTTTCAGTGTAGTGTTTCAGCGAGACTTGTTCGACGCCGTCAGCAGCGATATGAAACTGGTCTGACATAAATTTTTCCACTTTTTGGGGAGAGTAAACGAGACAGAATTATCCCTTATAAATCAGCCGGTTGCCAGAGCCTCAACAGGCTAAATCACCGCACTCACAGGGTTAATGACACTGCGGTTTTTGGCGCCGGTTTAAACACTTGAAGGATGAAACCAATTCCAGCGCTGCAACCTATAAAGCCTGGACTTTACGCTTGCCGCAACGACTACACTCGGATACGGTGACCAATTTTCCCTGTTTGACGTCAAATTTTTGCCGAGTAACAATCTTCCATTTATGATGACCTTGGCGGCACAAAGTATTACCACCGCTGTTGCGATTTACCGCAGGTTTTTTGAAGGGTAGTATTTCAGCCAACGAGGTACCTATTCGAGGTCTAGTGTTCTAAGACGACTATTAGCGCATGGCATAATCCCTGACGTCAAGTTGTCGACTTACAGCAAAGCAAGTAATATTGCCCGCCCAATCCAACCCAAGCTTATTAATACATAAGCTGGCACTACACTAGCGCGGTCTTATCATGCAAATCAGTTCTAAATCCGTTGTCGCTTTTCACTACACATTGTTTGATGAGGCAGGCGACGAGGTAGAAAGTAGTCGCGATAGCGATCCGTCCCTATGCTTGATGGGCGCAGGTAACATTCTTCCCGGTCTCGAGCAGGCAATCATCGGAAAACAAGTCGGAGATAAGATCGACGTCACGCTTGAGCCACACTTGGCCTATGGCGTATTCCAGGCTGACAAAAAGGACCGCATATCTGCCAAGTATTTAAAACACGAAGGTAAACTTCATCCCGGTAAAGTTGTTCGTATTAATACTAATCAAGGTGCGCAGACCGCGACTATTGTTAAAGTTGGCAAATTCAGCGTAGACGTCGATCTCAACCACCCCCTTGCCGGACAGACGGTAAAATTTGCCATCGAGATTGACGACGTGCGCACGGCCTCGCCGGAAGAGGTGAGTCATGGCCACGCCCATGGCACTGGCGGCCATCAACACTAGCTGAAGAGAACAATGGACTCCGTAGCCGCTTATGATAATCTCGCCTGGTCACTTATCAACATCGTAAGGGTACCCCTATGACGGAATTCATTCGAACCCCGGATTCAGCGTTTGAACAACTTCAGGACTTTCCCTTTCAACCTAACTATCACCAATGGCACGATTTGCGTGTTCACTATCTGGATGAGGGTCCGAAAGATGGCCCGGTGATGCTGCTGATGCATGGCATGCCGTCGTGGAGCTACCTCTATCGCCATATGATTCCCTTACTCGTTGATGCGGGGTACCGCTGTATTGCTCCTGACCACCTGGGGTTTGGCCGCTCTGACAAACCTACAGATACACACTGGTATACCATCGCACGTCACACCGAAGTATTAACATCGCTAATCGTTGCGTTAGATCTAAATGACGTTACCCTTATTTGCCAGGACTGGGGTGGACCAACCGGACTTGCTCAGGCGGCAATGATGCCAGATCGCTTTTCTCGACTGACGATCATGAATACGTGGCTGCACCACGATGGCTATACCTATTCCGAAGCCATTCGAAAGTGGAATCAACAATGGCACGAAAACGGCCTGTTTTGCCGAGAGACACCAAATATAGGTGTGTTGTTGGTATTGAGCGCGGGACTGATGGAGCCCAGCGCTATGATTCCCGCATTGCTGGAAAACACCGTCCCCGAACTTGAAGGTGAAGCCGCTCTAATGTACGACGGTTTTTCTGCTCCATACCGTGGGCTAGACGATACCGCTTTTAACGGGCTAAGACGGTTCCCACTCTCGATTCCCTTTGACAATTTCTCTGGCGGTAACGGAGCAGCACAAGCACTGCATTACCAAACCCTATTAGGCTGGAACAAACCTGTCCATTTTATTTGGGGTTGCGCTGATGATGTCTTCACCGAGGAATGGGGCCGTGAGTGGTCGTCGCGGATGAAAAACGCAAGCTTTGATGCAATTCCTGATGCCGGCCACTTCCTGCAGAATTCCCACGGTCAGGACGTTGTTAAACTGCTGCTCAGTCGTATCGATCATGAATAACTCGATCGTCGCCTTAAAACCCTTTCTATCGACTCGTTGAGAGACCTCCAGCACGGTGATTCAAACGACCTGAAAGCTATCTGCAAGCCATGAAAACGAAATTTCCGCCGCTTTATTTTAGCGGTAAAAAGCGGTAATCTGATCTTGCCGATTTTACTGATCGCCGATCGTAATATAATAAATCAAACCTCCTGCGAGAAAAAAATGCCAAAATTGATAAGACTCGTGTTTCTGACAACACTATTTTTGACCGCCTGCGGCCAATCTGAAACGGGCACAAAGGCCACCCCGGCTGTTGATAAACCCGTTGATAACAACGTAACCGCCGCAAAAATCATTAAAGCTGAATCATCCGGATGGCTGTCTCACGGACGTACCTATTCTGAGCAACGACATTCACCTCTAACGGATATAGACATCAAAAATGTCAATGAGCTTGGCATATTGTGGTCTTATGATCTTGGGACCAGCCGCGGCATTGAAACAACACCAATCGTTCATAACGGGATTATGTACGCCACTTCAACGTGGAATATCGTCCATGCTCTGGATGCAAAAACAGGTAGCAAATTGTGGACATTCGACCCAGTAGTCGATAAAAAACAGGCGTCAAAGGCCTGTTGTGATGTCGTCAATCGCGGTGTTGCGTTGTGGGGAGATTCAGTATTTACCGCGACTATTGATGGCCGTTTGATTTCTCTAAACGCAAAAACCGGTGAAAAAAACTGGGATATCAACACCATCGATAAAACCAGATCTTATACGATTACCGGTGCGCCTAGAATCATCAACGGTATGGTCATTATTGGCAATGGCGGCGCAGAACTCGGCGTGCGAGGTTATATCAGTGCTTACGATGCAGAAACTGGGAATCAAATCTGGCGTTTTTATACCGTACCCGGCAACCCTGCAGATGGTTTTGAAAATAAAACCATGGAAATGGCAGCCAAAACCTGGAATGGTGAATACTGGGCGGCTGGTGGTGGCGGTACTGCCTGGGATTCAATGGCCTACGACCCGGAGTTGAATTTACTCTACGTTGGTGTCGGTAATGGCGCGCCATGGAATCAAGATATTCGCAGCCCCGGCGGCGGCGACAACCTCTTCCTTTCATCGATTGTCGCGGTGCGACCCGATACCGGTGAATATGTATGGCACTATCAGACCACGCCAGGAGATACTTGGGATTACACTGCAACACAGCATATGATTTTGGCAGAGTTGAACATTGATGGCGCAGAACGGAAAGTCATCATGCAGGCGCCTAAAAATGGCTTCTTTTATGTCATCGATCGCGAAACTGGCGAATTCATATCTGCTAATAATTTCGTCCCTGTCACGTGGGCAACCCATATCGACCCGATATCAGGCAGACCCGTAGAAACTGACGGCGCTCGCTACACCGGTGACCTGCACTTACCGGGACCTCTCGGTGCCCACAATTGGCATCCTATGTCTTTCAGCCCAGACACCGGTCTTGTCTATATACCCGCCCAAGAAGCACCTTGGGTTTATGGCAATGATATCAATTACTCGTACAAAGAAGGTGCGTGGAATACCGGGACCGACTTCAATCTGGCAGTACTGCCAACTGACATTACCTTGTTTAAAGAGTTAAAGGCGATGCTGCAAGGCCGCCTGATTGCCTGGGATCCAGTTGCCCAGGAAGAACGATGGTCATTTGAACATGGCGGCCCCTGGAACGGTGGTGTTTTATCAACGTCAGGTGGTCTTGTTTTCCAGGGTACGGCGGACGCGCATTTTGCCGCGTATGATGCCAGCACTGGTGAGCGACTATGGCGATACTTCACTCAGACAGGTGTAGCGGCTGCACCAATTACTTATCAGATTGATGGGGAGCAATACGTTGCTGTTGCTTCTGGTTGGGGCGGTTCGTTTGTATTAGGCTTTGGCGGTGTTTTACCAACCGGTAGCAAAGCGAAAGTAGGGCGAATTATGGTATTTAAAGTCGGAGCCACAGGCGAACTGCCAACCGTCATAGACGAAGAGTTTGTTGCCCCGGAACTTCCCGCTATGCTCGATGTTCCCGAAGCAACCATTGCAAAAGGTGCAGCTGCCTACGCGAATACCTGCGTAGGCTGTCACGGTGATCAGGCATTTTCATCAGGACTTATACCTAATTTGCGTTATTCAGCCATTACCAAGAGTGCCGAAGTATGGCAAACAGTAGTGCGTGACGGTGCTTTCGCGGAAAAGGGAATGCCTAACTTTGGCACTATACTGGATGCCGAGACAGCTGAGGCCATCAGAGCTTTTGTGATTTCAGAAGCTAATAGTGTTCGAGATGCGACATTTTATGAAACTGTTAAATAGACGCTAGTTAAAAAAAGGGCTTAGGGTAAAAACTCTAAGCCCTTTTTTTTCGCCTCAGAATCCAGACTAACCTACTGGATTTTTTCTCAGCGCAAGTTAACTCTTCCAGCCTATTGCCACAGCGACGTGGAAAATTAACTAGCCAATATCTTATTCATGAAAATGATTTTCCGTTATTACTCTCTGACTTCCAGCATAAACGTAACCGGGCCATCATTGGTCAGTCTGACTTGCATATCTGCGGCAAATTTCCCACTGGCAATCTCGATACCTTTACGGCGGGTTTTTTCGAGAAGCTGCTCATATAATTCATTAGCCAATTCTGGTTTTGCCGCACCGGAGAACCCCGGACGCAAACCTTTGCTGGTATCTGCCGCTAAGGTAAACTGAGAAATAATCAGTAAACTTCCACCAACATCAGTGACGCTAAGATTCATTTTTCCATCGTTGTCAGAAAATATTCGATAGGCCAGTAATCGGTCGGCCAAGCGATTAACGATAGCAGCCGAATCATCACGCTCAACACCTAACAAAACGACTAGACCCTGCCCGATTTCGCCGATGACTTCGCCATTCACCGAAACACTTGCTTCTGTCACTCGCTGAATAAGCGCTTTCAAAAACGATTAGCCATGTCATCAGTCGCCCGTACCAGCGCATCGACTATGCCGGTTTCTGACGATGCGTGCCCCGCATCACGAATGATATTTAGCTGACTATCAGGCCATACATCGTGGAGCGATAGTGCGTTATCCAATGTGCAAATCATATCGTAGCGTCCGTGAACAATAACTCCAGGGATACCTGACAATTTGGCAGCATTGGCAATAATCTGATTCGTTTCCAAAAAGCCCTGATTAACAAAATAATGCGCTTCGATTCTCGCCAGTGCCAATGCCAGATGTGGTTCGCTAAAATGTTCGACGACTTCGGAACTTGGGTGCAACGTTGCGCAGCGCCCTTCCCACAAAGACCATGACTTTGCCGCCGCCATACGAACTAGTTCATTGTCTCCGATTAACAAATCGTAATAGGAACCAATCATATTGTCGCGACAATCAGTTGCGACAGGCTTCAAAAAATTCTTCCAGTAATCGGGAAATATTTCGCTGGCACCCCGTTGGTACAACCATTGCAGATCTTTATCTCGACATAGAAATACGCCGCGTAAAATCAGCGCTTTTACCCGCTCAGGATATCTCTGGGCATAAACCAAACTCAAGGTAGAACCCCATGACCCCCCAAACAGAAGCCATTGTTCTAAACCGAAATATTGCCGAATACACTCTATGTCCTGCACCAGAGCGTCGGTGTTATTGGCTGACAATTCAGCATGTGGTGTCGATTGACCCGCGCCACGCTGGTCAAACAAAATAATGCGATAACGATTGGGATCAAAAAAACGGCGGCTGCGGCTATCACATCCACCGCCCGGTCCCCCGTGTACAAACAACACAGGAATACCTTCCGGGTTGCCACTTTCTTCCACATACAGTTCATGCGGTTCCTGCACCGTGAGGCGATGCGTGGCGTAGGACTTTATTTCTGGATATAACGTCTTCATTGCAGGTCTCGTCAGGCTAATACCAACAGTCGGTCAGCCAATAATACTTTGAACAAAAGCCGCGAGGATTAATACAGGACAGAAAAACTTGACATATCCGGGCCATATTTTCCAAAACAACGTACTTTCAATTTCACCGTGCCCCCTTTTTATTTCTTTCAATAGATTATCGCGATGCCAAATCCACCCAACAAAGACACATAACACCACCCCTAACAATGGCTGACTATAGACAGTGGTTAAATCAATAACAAAACCAAACAACGCTTCAAAATTCATCAGAATGACAGTCGAAATAATAAAGATGATTAGACCTATTACCATTGTCGCACGACCGCGACTGGCTCCACTTTCTTCGGAGACATAAGAAACAGGAACTTCCAACATAGATATCGATGAGGTTAATGAGGCGATTGTCATTAACAGAAAAAATGCAAATGCGACAATTGCACCAACACTACCCATTGAGTCAAACAACACTGGGAGAACCTGGAAAATCAAATCGGGCCCGGCAATCAATTCTCCGCCGGCGGTAAAAATATCAGCGCCATAGTGTTTTGCGACATAGATAGCAGGAATAATTAATAACCCGGCGATAAAAGCTATGCTGGCATCAACAACAGTAACAATGGCACCCAAACGAGGTAAGCTTTCTTGCTCGCTTAAATAGGAGCCGTAGATGAGCATGGTTCCAACGCCTAGTGACAATGAGAAAAAAGCCTGCCCCATTGCATCGAGAACCAAGGCCGGATTAATTTGCGAAATATCAGGGAGCAAGTAGATACGTAACCCTTCTTCTGCCCCCTCTTGCATCAGCACATAAACGATAAGGCCAATCAGTAAAATCAACAACATCGGCATTAAACGTGTTGACCATTTCTCAATACCGCCAGCCACACCCTTGGCAATAATTCCCATGGTCAACACCATAAAGACCGCTAGAAAAATTACATTGCGCTGGAAATCATCAGTCGTTAGCCAGGAACTCGTACTCTCCCATCCCAGTATGTCTGACACTGATGCAATCAAGTATGAAATCATCCACCCAGCAACAATGGCGTAAAAACTAAGAATAAGACTTGCAACAATAACGCCAGAAAAACCAGCTAATGACGCCAGTTTATAGGTAAATGGACCCGTTGAAATACTGCGTAAAGCTGTCACTACATTGGCTCTTGCATGACGCCCAATAATCAATTCAGCCATTAACGCCGGATAGGCAAGAAAGAAAGCCAGCACAAAATAGACCAGCACAAAAGCGGCGCCGCCATTACTGGCGGTTTGGGTAGGGAAACCCCAGATATTGCCCAAACCAATTGCAGAACCAGCTGCGGCCATAACAAAACCGGTTTTAGAGGAAAACTGTTCTCTGGAGGCCATTCACTTTGTCTCTGTTTATAAAGAATTATTATTTGATACTACAACTAACACAACAGGGTCAAAATCTACCAGATACCTACCCTTTTAACTAGACAAAAAAAAGGGAGCACAAATGTGCTCCCTTTTTACTTCAACAACTATTAGAAGTTAACTGAAGCTCTTACATAAAATTCACGTCCGGCAATGGAAAATGGGAACGTAGTCCAACCGTATTGAAATCCAAGCTCTGGGAAGTCGCCGCCTTCACTACCCCACTTATCCGGGTAGGTATCAAAGACGTTTAACACACCGCCCGAAACCCGAAACCTTTCGTTAATGTCCCAGTAAGCAGTCAGGTCAAACAGAGTTTTGGCACCCCAAGTCTTCTCTTGACTGCCATAGCTGGCGCTACTGACTTCACCATAATAATTGGCTCTTGCAGTAACCGACCAGTCGTCAACACTATAGGTAGCAGCAAAAACACCCTTTTCGCCCGGCTGGCCTTCCGTGAGTAATAACTCTGCGCTACTTCCATAGATAACATCAGCACCGACTAAGTTTGACGATGAGTTAACACCCGAAACATCAGTGTCATTCAGATGTAACGACGCTTCCAGTACCAGACTACCGTTACTGATTTCATAGTCCCATTCGTTAACCCAGTCCAACCCGGTAGTTTCCGTGTCAATTGCGTTAGTAAAAATGGAGACGTTAGCAACTCCGTCTAACAGCTGACCTGAACCGCTGTTTGCATCAAAAAGAGCATCAATTTCAGCACTGATGCCTCTTGAGATATTGTCGGAATATGCAATGCGATCATCTATGTCAATGCGATAGATATCCAGCGTAGTTACCCAGTTGCCGCGATTAAACGTCAAACCAATACTATAACTGGTCGACGTTTCTTCGGTCAGATCGCTAAAACCAAAATCATTTGCCAAGTCACTGTCAGGCCGCAAGGTCACTAGGTCAGCGAGAACGCCATTATCCAGGGAAATAGAACGCTGAGTGAAGTTTTGCTGCTGAACGCCCGGAGCACGAAATCCTGTAGAGATCGCCCCGCGAACTGCGAGTTCTTCAGTAAATGCATAACGACCAGAAACTTTTGCATTGGCAGTGTCGCCAAAATCTGAATAGTCTTCATAGCGTGTGGCAATGCCAATATCAAACGAGTCCGACAATGCCATTTCAACATCGGCATACACCGCGTAACTGTCGCGGTCAGTATCTAACTCCATTGCTGGACTGTAACCCTGAAAACCCTGCATACCAGGCACTGTCGTTCCGTTTGTTCCATCGTAAATACAAGTGGCTGGATCTTTAGCTGGGTCTGTAGAGTTTTCGAAGTTTTCGTCACATAGAACGTCACCGCGCGCATATGAAACCTCGTCACCAGCTTCCTGCTTGTAACCCTCTTCACGCCATTCAGCACCAATCGCTAAAGTTGCATCTTCCGCAAACGATAAACTGATTGAACGCACGGCATCAACGTTAAAAGCCAGTTGGTCAACGGTTAACGAACCATCATACGCCTTGGTTGGGCTAGCAGCTCCATAACTGGCATTAAGCGAGTTGGTATTGCTAAATTCAAATTCATTTTCTCCCCAGTTAACGCTGAAATCAGTATCCCAGTCACCAAGTTCGGTACGAAAACCAACAACTAATGAAGTATCTTGGGACTCTGTGCCTAATCCTGGAGTAACACCCTGGGGGAACAGCTCAGACCATACACGGCCATCACCTGGACCACGATAGAAACCCAACGATTCACCTTCTTTTTTCGTCATGCCACCAAATGCATAAAGCTCGCCATTGCCAACAGGCAACGTTGAATTAACCCAAAAAGAACTGCTTTCTACCTCACCTTCACCAACCAAAATTAGTTGGTCAGTGACCGGGCTCGCACCAAACCAATTGGTTTTTGACGCTCTATTCAAAGAATCCTGATCCACTTGCTCAAAGGTAAAGTTCAGCGAACCGCCATCCCCGATTTCCATACCGTAGTTAAGGCCAACTTTTGTCGTATCACCATCGTTTTCATCGGTGGTGCGATATTGAGCCCAGGCACTTCCGCCTTCAGCTTCTTTCAAAATGATATTGATAACACCGGCAATAGCGTCAGAACCGTATTGGGCTGCCGCGCCATCACGCAGGATTTCTACTCTGGCAATAGCTGTTAGTGGTATCGAGCTGAGGTCAGTACCGGCAGAGCCGCGACCGACGTTTTCCTGAACCGCAACCATCGCTTGTTGATGACGTCGTTTGCCGTTCACTAACACCAGCACCTGGTCAGGAGCCATACTGCGCAATGTGGCAGGACGCATTAAATCCTGTCCATCGGAAGTTGTTGTATTATTCATATTAAAAGACGGTGCTAATTTCCTCAGCATATCTGCTGTATCAACGGCACCTGAGTTGCGAATGGCAGCTTCAGAAATAACATCAACCGGAACGAGGCTCTCTAAAGCGGTTCTGCCAGGAGCGCGTGTGCCGATGGTTACAACTTCTTCAATTTCCTGATTTGCCTGATTGTTCTGCGCGTAGGCATGGGAGCTCAATAACATCGCACCTGTAACGACAGGCGCAATGGAGCTAACCATCCACACATTGCGTAAATTTTTCTTCATTTTTTTCCCCTAAAAGTGTTTTCAGCTTTCTTTGTTTTTCTCATATAGTTTTGGACAATAACTAATGACGAAGAAAACTGGTGGCGCATCATAAATGAAGCACAATTGTGGTGCAATCTGTATGATAGGCTATTACGCCTCAAACGGCGGGTTTTTTAGGCCTTTTTGCTATATCGATAGGGATGTATCGACAATGGAATCAGTTTCCTGGCTGTCTCTACTGGCAGTGTGCACCTTGGGGGCAATGAGCCCTGGTCCAAGTGCTGCCGTCATTATTCAAATTAGCAGCCAGCAGGGTAGGCAACACGGCGTTATAGCTGCCATCGCACACGGATTGGGAGTGGGCTGTTATGCCCTGATAGCAAGTCTTGGTCTGGCTTTAGTTATTACCAATGATCCGTGGATATTCAACAGTCTGAAATGGCTAGGTGCCGCTTTTTTGCTGTATCTGGGACTTCGCGCTCTCGGATTGAAGCCCGCCTCCGGAGCCAGCAGTCACCCAGAGGCACAACCACAACTCACCCCTCAGAGCTATTCTCGGTCTGCCAGTGCACGTACCGGTTTTTTTATTGCAATACTGAACCCGAAGGTGGCGTTGTTTTTTCTGGCGTTATTTAGCCAATTTGTAAATAGTGACGCGGGAACGGGAGAGAAGCTTTTAATGGCAGCCCTGGCAACTAGCGTCGATATTTTTTGGTTTATTCTGGTGGCCTCGGCAGTAACAACAGCGTCGGTTGCTGACAGATTTTCTGGTTACGGCAATATATTGGAAAAGGTATTTGGAGTGCTGATAATTATAGTGGCGCTGAAAGTGGCGGTCGGCTGACCGCCACTGATCGTCATTGTTATTTGGCGCGTTTGCGCGCATTCTCAGTTAATAACTTTTTACGCAAACGAATACTTTCTGGCGTAACTTCTACCAACTCATCGTCTTCAATAAACTCTAAAGCTTGCTCCAGTGTATGCGTAACTGGCGGCGATAGTGTTAATGCTTCATCAGTGCCCGATGCACGAACATTGGTCAGCTGCTTACCCTTGATAGGGTTAATAGCCAAGTCATTGTTGCGCGAGTGAAGACCGACAATCTGTCCTTCGTAGATATCAACAGCATGCCCGAGGAATAAACGACCTCGACTCTGGATATTAAACAACGCATAAGCTGCTGTTTTACCACTCACCATGCTTACCAACACGCCGTTCTGACGCTTGGCAACATCGCCCTCTTTAGCAAGTCCATAATGGGCGAAGATACTGGTCATAATACCCGAACCGGAAGTCAGTGTAAGGAACAGGCCCCGGAAACCGATCAAACCGCGTGAAGGCATTAAAAATTCCAGGCGTACACGACCTTTACCGTCTGGTTCCATATTAGTCAGTTCCGCTTTACGCAGACCTAACTCTTCCATAATCGCGCCCTGATGCTGATCTTCAATATCGATAACAACGATTTCATAAGGCTCATGAATTTTGCCATCAACTTCTTTCTGAACAACTTCAGGCCGAGATATACACATCTCAAACCCTTCGCGACGCATCGTCTCAATCAATACCGACAGGTGTAATTCACCACGGCCAGAGACAACAAATTTATCCGGGGTATCGCCAGGAGCAACACGCAGCGCCACATTGTGGATAAGCTCTTGATCAAGACGATCCTTGATATTGCGGGTAGTAACAAACTTACCTTCTTTACCAGCAAAAGGAGAATCATTAACAATGAAGGTCATGCTCACCGTTGGCTCATCCACCGACAGTGGTGGCAGCGCTTCAATCTTATCAGGGTCACACAATGTATCTGAAATACTTAAGCCATCAATACCGGTAATACATACAATATCACCGGCACGAGCTTCAGGCACTTCAATCCGTTCAAGGCCAAGGTGACCCATAACTTTCAGTACCTTGCCTTTTCTCTGTTTGCCGTCCGCGCCTACTACTATTACTTGATGATTGGGTTTGAGTATACCGCGAGCAATACGTCCTACACCGATAACCCCTACATAGCTTGAGAAATCCAATGCTGATATCTGCATCTGCAAAGGGCCATCTATGTCAACCGAAGGAGCCTCTACTTTATCGACGATCATTTCAAATAATGGCGTCATATCTTCAGCCATTTCCTCGGGATCTAAACCGGCAATACCGTTGATAGCCGAGGTGTAGATAACAGGAAAATCCAACTGTTCGTCAGTGGCGTCAAGGTTATCAAACAACTCAAACACTTGGTCCATAACCCAGTCAGGGCGAGCACCGGGACGATCGATCTTATTGATAACAACAATCGGATGCAGGCCCTGCTCAAAAGCCTTGGAGGTTACAAATCGCGTTTGCGGCATAGGGCCATCAACCGCATCAACCAATAGCAGCACACAATCTACCATCGACAACACGCGCTCAACCTCACCACCGAAGTCCGCGTGTCCAGGGGTATCAACGATATTAATATGATAGCCGTTCCACTCAATGGCGGTGTTCTTCGCCAGAATAGTAATACCGCGCTCTTTCTCCTGGTCGTTGGAGTCCATGACACGCTCAGCACCCTCATCTCGGCGCTCCAAAGTTCCGGACTGCGCGAGCAATTTATCAACCAGGGTCGTCTTACCGTGGTCGACGTGGGCAATAATAGCGATGTTACGAAGTTTTTCTATCACTTAGGGGTACCTGAATAGTAGCGAGGGCAAAAAAGGTGCGGGATTATACATCAAGTGCGCCGCCAACACCCTAATAATATCGGTATTCCAGGAACTAACTCCCTCAAACGGCGACGAAAGGCGCTAACAAAGCGCTCCAGACGTCAAAGATAACACCACAATTTGGCTGCCCGAAGAAGATCAGGACAAATTTATCGGGCGCTACTACGGATCTTCAGGGTACTACGAGTCAGGCAGGCTTCTTGCCTCTGCCTGACGAGACTGTTAGCGAGCGTCAACCGATCAGACTAACCCCAAAAAATTTTAGTGCCACCGTATTAATAAACACCAGAGCCAAAATAAGTGGAATGAACGTACTGAGAGAAAAGTCTACATACCGCTCAACCATAGAGCCACGATAGCCGGGGTCGCCGTGCTCCAACTCAGCATGAAAGTTATGCTTTTTCCAGCGGTAGATGACAAACAAACAAACCACCAGGCCATTGAGCGGTAAAATGGTGTCATAAAAGACGTCAATGATCACATCAAACACCGACTTTGATTGCCCCGCATATCCAGCAAATTCGGTTAGAAACCCTACTCGACCAAAGGACAAAATACAGGCAATCGAAATCACTGCCATAGACAGGGAAAGTAACAACAAGGCCTTACGCCGAGAATAACCCTTTCCTGTAACCAAACTGGCAGTAGGTACCTCAGTGATAGAAACCAGCGAGGTAATGGCGGCAAAAAACACCAATAAGAAAAACATAGAAGCCACAACGCTGGCGCCGAAATAGCCGATTGTCATCTGCAAAGCGAGAAATATTTTGGGCAAGAAGGTAAAAATAAGCCCGATTGATGAATCACTCAAATCTGCCGTATCGGTTAACGGATTAAACGAAAAAATGGCTGGTAGAATCACCAACCCTGCCGAAAAGGCAACCGCAGTATCGGTCATTGCAACAAACTTGGCAGAATTGGCAACTCTCTCACCACGACTCATATAAGAGCCGTAAGTAATCATTATTCCCATGCCAAGCGACAGTGAGAAAAATGCCTGCGACAGCGCGCCATTGATAACACTGGCGTTAATTTTACTAAAATCTGGAACCAAATAGTAACGGACACCGGCAAAGGCATTGTCTAATGTTAATACAAACACGACCAACCCAATTAGCATAATAAACAGCAACGGCATCATTATTTTGGCAGCGCGCTCAATTCCATCTTTCACCCCCCCGACCAAAATGATATTGACCACTGCAGCAACAACAGCAAAATAGATAAAGACGTTATTGGAATTGACAAATTGATCAAAATAATCGGGACTGGCAAGCTTGTCTAAATTCCCTGTTGCCGCTTCATAGACATAGCCGAAAAGCCAAACAGTGATCACCATATAGAATATGGCTATCATATAAGGCGTAATTAAAACCAGCCATCCCGCCAACGACCATAATGTTGATTTGTCTGACAAGTCTCGATAGGCACCTAATGGATCTTTCTGTGAATGCCGGCCCACCGATAACTCTGCCATCATAATTGGCAGACAAACCAGAAAAACAAACAAAGCGTATATTAGAAGAAATGCACCTCCGCCATTTTTAGCAGCAGCAACAGGGAAACCCACTAAATTCCCTATGCCAACCGCCGACCCCGCAGCGGCTAATATAAACCCCAAACGCGAGCCAAATTGCTCTCTTGATGCCGTCATACTTTGTCTCAATTATTATTCGATGATGCGCTATAATAGCAGTTCTTTCAATCAAGGTGCTATTGCAGTGAAACCCTCTAACCTACGAATAATTACACTGCTAATGCTCACCATATGTGTGGGCCTGTATTTTTACACTGACAAGCAAAAAGACTATTACGACCGAGTGGCAATCCCTGTCGCCACAAATATTATTACAGAAATTAGCAGCTGGGAAAAAGACGTCTTGCTAAAACATCTGTCTCAAGATGCACAAAAAACCCTGAATGATTCACAACTGGAAACACTGCTTGTTCACTATCGAAAATTTGGACAATTGAAAACTGTCGATAACTTCCAATTTTCCCGCATTGCCAGTGCCTTATTTTTATTCGGCGACAGAAAAATAAACTACTCCGCAGATGCCCTGTTCAGTACAGGAGCTGCCGCCATCAACATTACGCTAACATCTGACGGGAATAGTTTCCAAATTTACAATTTCACCGTCACTCGATCGTAAGCCCATTTATGCCGGGCGATAAACTTTAACGTTATGATATCCCTGCTCTACCAGATAAGAGGCATGAAGCTTACTCATTACGCCTTTGTCGCAATACAGCAGATAGGGTTTCGAGGTATCCAGCTCAGAAAATTTTCCATGCAACTCGTAAAAGGGAATTTTTTGTATTTTTATATTTTTAATTTTTAGCGGCTTTCTTTCTTCTTCAGAAGGATGGCGAATATCTATAACTACCGCCCCGTCAACCGGAATGCTTAATATCTCTACAGGGTGTACAGACAAATCTTCTTCTGCAATTTTGTCGATACGGGTATAAACAGCATCTTCCAGGGCCTTGTCGAGTATAGAAAAATCAAACTTTCCCTCCTCGTGTACAATTTTTTCAGGTTTGGCCTTGGTGGTCGGGCTCACTGAAATAACACCACAGTACTCTGGCATTGTGGCTGCAAATTTCTCGGTTCCAATTTCCCTGGCAGTACGAATAATATCTTCTTTATCCGAAACAATAAGGGGGCGCAACACCAACGTATCGGTGACAGAGTCAATCACCGACAAATTAGTCAGGGTTTGACTGGAAACCTGCGCAACCGCCTCTCCGGTTACCAAAGCCTGGACATGCAGATTTTTGGCAACCTCGGTCGCGGCTCTCAGCATCATTCTTTTCAGAATCACACCCATTTGTGAATCGTCCACATTTTTCAATATTTCTGAAACCACGCCATCGAAAGGCACTGAAACAAACTTTACCTTGGACGATGCGCCATATTTCATCCACAGATAGAGCGCCACCTCCTTAACACCAACCTCGTGGTCGCGACCGCCAAGATTGAAGAAACAAAAATGGGTACGCATACCGCGCTTCATGGTCATATAAGTTGATACTGTAGAATCAAATCCCCCAGAAATCAGACTCACCACGGGGTCCAAAGTACCCATAGGAAAGCCGCCAAGACCTTCATAGCGGCGATTGACAATATATAAACTGTCATCCCGAACTTCCAGCCGAACCGTGATATCAGGATTGCGCAAATCAACCCCCGCTGAATCGCAATGCTGATTGAGCCCTCCGCCGATATACTGTTCCAGCTGATGAGAGTTAAAATCATGCTTGCCTAAGCGCTTGCAGCGAACCGCAAATGTCTTTTCTGCCAGTCGGTCACCCCAAAGCTGCATGGTTTTTTCGAAGGCTTGATGCATGTCGACAAACGGAAATTCTATAACGTCGAGAAAGTGAGCTATACCCGACGTGCTCGATAATATATCGACCATCTGCAAATACTGCTGTTCATCCACCACGTTACTGTCAACAACTATCCTGTCCCACTCACTCTCAACCACTACCGAACAATCCACAACTTTCAGTAAAGTTCGAAGATTATGTCGAAGCTGTTTCACAAATTGCTTGCGCACAGGCTTACTTTTAATGATTATTTCCGGGAAAAACCTAACGATAAATTGCATGTAAAAATAGAACTCCGAGTGCGGTGCGGCCTGAAATTTATTCGATCGATTGCAGACGCCCGACGCCTGACTTTAAAAGCAAGCGCATTATACGCGTCTGGACCGACACTGAAAGCCGGAAGCCGCTAGCGCTGCGGTCCGAATAGTTTCTAAGCGCCCCATAATGGTTTACACTAGACCGCCTAAAAGGTGCCCGCTGCACCATCTTGGATCGCGCAGAGCCATTATGGTGCGCATTTGATTCAATTTGATCTCATGGCCACACCGAAACCCAATTAATTCAGTGACTTAGCTACAGGGTTTAGCTGGCATACAAATTGCTATTACTTATTCACTGGAATTGCGAAAGCATGCGCTAACAACATTGGGTATTCGAGAGGTGCTTGTAACGACATCCTCGATGAGGCTTATAGGGCTCAACTAAACAAGAATTTGCAAATTACATTCAACTTTTAACAATTTACTAAATAACTCACTATCAAGGAGTCGAGGATGTCAGAAAACACCCTGAATATGATCAAAGAAAACGATGTGAAATGGGTCGATTTACGTTTCACCGACACTAAAGGTAAAGAACAACACGTTACCCTGCCTGTAAAGGAAATTAACGAAGGTTTTTTCGAAGATGGAAAGATGTTTGACGGCTCTTCTATCGCCGGTTGGAAAGGTATCAACGACTCAGACATGGTTTTAATGCCTGATGATTCAACTGCTGTTATCGATCCGTTTACCGACGACACAACTATGAATCTTCGCTGTGACATCGTTGAGCCTACAACAATGCAAGGTTACACCCGCGACCCTCGCTCTATCGCTGAGCGCGCCGAAAGTTATATGCAATCTACCGGTATCGCCGACACCTGTTTGTTTGGTCCAGAGCCAGAGTTTTTCGTATTTGACGACGTTAAATGGCATGCGGATATAAGTGGCGCTGGCTACGAAATTAATTCTGAAGAAGCGGCATGGTCGTCTAACCACAGCTATGACGACGGTAACACCGGTCACCGTCCTGGCGTAAAAGGTGGCTACTTTCCTGTACCTCCAGTCGATTCTCTTCATGATTTGCGCGGCGCCATGTGTAATGCCATGGAAGCTATGGGCCTTGATATTGAAGTGCACCACCACGAAGTTGGAACTGCAGGCCAATGTGAAATTGGCGTTGGCCCTAACACCGCGGTTAAAAAAGCGGATGAAATCCAGATTTTCAAGTACTGTGTACATAACGTCGCTCATGCCTACGGCAAAACAGCAACTTTTATGCCTAAACCATTAGTGGGTGACAACGGCTCTGGCATGCACGTGCACCAGTCTTTAAGCAAAGATGGCACCAACATCATGGCTGGCGATGTGTATGGTGGTTTGTCTGAAACTGCTCTCTATTACATTGGCGGTATCATCAAACACGCTCGCGCACTCAACGCTTTTGCCAACGCGTCTACCAATTCGTACAAGCGCTTGGTTCCCGGCTTTGAAGCGCCAGTGATGCTGGCATATTCTGCTCGTAACCGTTCGGCATCCATTCGAATTCCTTTTGTTCCAAATCCAAAGGCACGTCGTATCGAAGTTCGTTTTGGTGACCCTACGGCAAACCCATACTTGATGTTTGCCAGTATGTTGATGGCAGGTCTGGATGGAATTCAGAATAAGATTCACCCTGGTGATGCTGCAGATAAAGATTTGTATGACTTACCCGCTGAAGAAGCCGCTGAAATACCAACAGTTGCCTCAAGTCTGGAGCAAGCGCTCGCAGCCCTGGATGCGGATCGCGCATTCTTGACTGCCGGCGGAGTTATGGACGACGATATGATCGACGCCTATATTGCTCTTAAGAGTGAAGAAGTTGAAAAGCTAAACATGACAACTCACCCTGTTGAGTTTGACATGTACTACTCGGTCTAAATTTACTTGATGGGTCGTCCTTAAACAGACACACTCACAGTAATTTGATCAAAAAAAAGCCTGATTCAGTTAACTGAATCAGGCTTTTTTATGTCCTTCATATTACTTTTTAAAGGCGTAACGAACCGGCATTGATTTCAAACCGCCAACAAAAATTGCCTGCACCCACTGCGGATCGCCATCAAACTCTATCCAATCTAAACGCGGTAACAACTCGCGGAAAAACGCCTCGGTTTCAAGTACCGCCAGGTGTTGACCCAGGCACATATGCCCACCATAGCCAAACGCCAGTTGATTGCGGTTGTCTCGCTCCACGTCAAATATATTGGGATTATCAATAGCCTCATCATCACGATTAGCACTGGGATACCACAGCGCCATACTATCACCGGCCTTAATCGTTTGACCTTGAAATTGTGCATCTTCTGTAGCCGTGCGCATCATATGACGAACAGGTGAAGTCCAACGAATCATCTCCTTCGCTGCACTCTTGCAAAGCTCAGGATCCTCTTGCAATTTCTTTAGCTGATCGGGAAATTCCATCAGCGCCTTCATGCCACCACTGATTGTCGCTGACGTGGTGTCGTGGCCAGCGGTAGCAGTAATCGTGAAATAGCTGATCTGATCCAGTGCTTCCATCGGTTCACCGTCAACCAGTGCGTTGGCCAATACTGTGGCCAAATCATCAACAGGGTTCTTTTTTCTGTCTTCAACAACTCCGGTAAAATAATTGAAAAAATCCATGATCACACCCAGGCCATCGTCGTTTTCTTCGCCACGACTGAGACTGGGATCCTGACCTCCGAATAATTCCTGAGTCAATTTCAACATCATCCCCTCCTCTTCAGGGGCCACTCCGAGTATCGACATAATGATTCTCAAGGGGAAGAGCATGGCAATGTCTTTAACAAAATCACATTGACCACCCATCGCTTCCATCTTATCGACATATTCTTTGGCAATTTGCTCAACCATCGGTGTTAGGTTAGCTATAGGTGTGGGCTTAAACCAATCACGAGTGACATTCCGCAACTTGCGGTGCTTTGGATTATCCATATGGATCAGGGTTTCAAAACCATTAGGAGTGCCAAATTTTTCCATCAGCGTCTTTTCAAATGCTTCTTGCATAATGACGGTCCGAGGATTATTGATAAACTTATCATTATTTTGGCTGATATATTTGATATCTTTGTGCTTAGTCATCACCCAAAACGGCCTGAAATCCGGGTGTTCAAATAGGCTCACCGGATCATTTTCACGCAAATGCCGAAAGAGCTCATACATCGATTTTTCATCGCCCATTATGACGGGGTCTACTATATCCTGTGTTCTGTTCATGGCTATATCCTGACTAAGTATTGAGACTGTATTCAATCGAGTCAGCCTTGTCTGCCTGAGCTCGAATCTTTAAGATTTTCTATTACTGCAACGCAAAGCCGAAGCTCAAGAAACATTCAAAAGTTGTTGCTAACGGTGTGACTTGTAATAATTGATTAAGCCATTGGTGGAGTTGTCGTAATCGCACACCTTCCCCTCAGAGAGGACACTCTCCAGCACACTATTGGCTAACGCCTTCCCCAGCTCGACTCCCCACTGGTCGAAAGAATGTACTTGCCAAAGAATACCTTGGGTAAAAATTTTATGCTCATACAATGCAATCAACGCCCCCAAATGAAAAGCATCAAGGCGATCTATAAGAATACTGCTTGAAGGTCGATTACCTGTATGCACCTTGTGTTTTGCCAATCTGGAAATTTGTTCAGGGTTAAAACCTTTTGTCGCCAGATCTCTCTCAACCTCACTAAGGGACACACCGTTCATTAAGGCTCTTGGCTGCGCAAAAAAATTGGCTAACAGTGTTTCATGATGTTCGCTCACACCAGTATTGCTATGCACTGAACCAATAAAATCTGCCGGCACACGACAAGTGCCCTGATGAAGTAATTGATAAAAAGCATGCTGACCGTTGATGCCAGTTTGCCCCCAAACGATGGGACAAGTGGGATAATCTACAGACTCGCCATTCCAATTTACAGACTTGCCATTGCTCTCCATTTCGGCCTGTTGAAGATAAGCGGGCAGCTGATGTAAATTCTGATCGTACGGTAAAACTGCCAATGTATCCATGTTGAGGAATGTAGCATTCCACACACCTACCAGAGCCATCATCACCGGAATGTTCTCGGACAGTGGTGCATTCAGAAAATGGTGATCCATCGCCGAAGCCCCATCAAGCAATTTCTGAAAAACATCAAAACCCAAATATAACGCAATGGGTAACCCTATCGCCGACCACAAAGAAAAACGGCCACCTACCCAATCCCAAATTTTAAAACAGTTTTTTTCTGCAATACCAAAATCGCTCGCTCTCGCTATTGAATCAGTCACGGCTACAAAATGCAGATCAATGGCATCTTCGGAGGCGAATTTCAGGAACCAACTTCTCGCGGTATTGGCGTTGAGCATTGTCTCCGATGTTGTAAATGTCTTTGAAGAAATCACAAACAACGTGCTCTCAGCATTAAGACGTCCTAACAGACTGATTAATGGAACAGCGTCGACACTGGATACATAGTGTAACCGTAGCGGCCCGCTAACTACCCCTGATAGTGCCTCGGTGACCATTTGCGGTCCGAGGTTTGAGCCACCCACCCCAAGGCAAACCACATCGGTAAAGACTTTTCCTGACCAACCTTTGTTATCGCCGGAACGAATACCTTCCGAAAAAGCCCTTACCTGTTCTAATTCCATGCCTACTTCTTGCTGAATCGAATCATCTCCAGCAAAAGAGCTGCGCAAAGCAGTGTGTAACGCGGCGCGATTTTCAGTCTTATTGATCATTTCACCAGAAAACATCGCCTGTCGCCAAGTCGCTAGATCACACTCTTCTGCCAGCGACAGCAATTCTCCCCTGACCTCATCACTCAGCAGTTGTTTTGAATAATCAAACAGGATGCCGCATGCACTAATGGATAAGTGTTTAAAGCGCTGATCGTCGGCCTGAAATAGCGGCTTGAGCTGCAATGGTTCTTGCCGAGCCAAACTCTCCAGCCGCTTCCAGCTGACCAAATCTTTTCTATTTGTCACTAAATTCTCACTATTTTTTAGGGAATTGCAGTATTGTGTCGACAGAACTCAGTATATTCCATCACACTTAAACAGAACATCGAAATGCACTTTTTGGCAGGATAGTGAGCTCAATACCGTGTGAAAACATTTTAGTGCTACCTCTCAGTTGCCAGAGCTTTACCAGCTAGTTAACATGCGGCTATAAACACTACTTTTCAGGATTCGCCATGGCAAGCCATAACACCTTACCGGATATGATCGGCAATACGCCACTGGTCTATTTACGTGAAGTTTCGGAAGCAACTGGCTGCAAAATATACGGGAAAGCCGAATTCCTCAATCCGGGAGGATCAGTAAAGGATCGTACCGCTCTAGGTATCATCCGTGATGCGGAGGCAAAGGGACAGCTGCATCCCGGTGGCACTATCGTGGAGGGAACAGCGGGTAATACCGGCATCGGATTAACACTAATCGCCAACGCTCTGGGCTACAAAAGTGTTGTGGTGATGCCACAAACTCAGAGCAGAGAAAAAATAGAAGTTCTGGATCTATATGGCGCCGACCTGCGGCTGGTCAAAGCCGCAAGTTACGATGATCCGAATCACTATGTTCATCAAGCCCAGCGATTGGCCGAAAAACTCAATAAGACCAGTGAAAACGGCGCCATTTGGGCGAGACAGTTCGACAACCTGGCCAATATGGAAATACATAGCCGCACAACCGGCGAAGAAATATGGCAGCAAACCGACGGCAAAGTTGATGGATTTATCTGTTCCGTCGGCACGGGAGGAACGTTAGCCGGGGTTTCTAACGCGCTAAAGAATCATAATACCGAGATAAAAATCGGTATTGCTGACCCAATGGGCTCTTCTCTCTATAATTATTACAACAGCGGTGAACTAAAATCAGAGGGGCGCTCAATTTCCGAAGGTATTGGCATTAGTATCATTACCGACAATATTAAAGAGGCCAAGGTTGATATGGCCTTCCAAATTGGTGACGAAGAAGCGCTGCCCTATATTTACAACCTTCTTAAACACGAAGGTCTCTGTCTCGGTGGCTCCTCAGCGATAAATATTGCGGGGGCGGTCCATCTCGCTAATGAAATGGGGCCTGGGCACACGATTGTTACTGTGTTGTGCGACTATGGAAATCGATACCAGAGCAAATTATTTAACCCTGCTTTTTTACGTCGCATGAAATTGCCTGTGCCAGATTGGCTCAACAATTAGTAGTGTGTGAGACTAGCGCGGTAACTGTAACCAGCCCTGCAGCGGTTGTTTAACCCGGCAACGGCGCGACGTGATACGAAAGCACAGCATTGTCATGGAGTAGACTCTGACCAAAATCTAGCACAATGCTAAAGGAGCGGGCCGGGGCCGCCGAGGAATAGTAAAAGGCCAGGCCGAGGGAGTGAAAGAGACAGCGAAGCGCCTTAAGGCTCAGCCGCTTCGGGGCACCCCGGAGGGGCCAGAACTATGCAGCGACGGTCCCCGGCCCAGTCGTCGGTGCCAAAAAACCCGATAAACGCTAACGGAAATTTCTCCGGCAACAGAAAAGGCCCTTATCTAAACGTCTACATCTAGATAAGGGCTTTATCATTGTTCACGATTGAATTTTTACAGGCTGAATATCAACAAAAACCATATCCCTTTCTAGAAATAGCAGCTTTTTGGCAGCAGCAAACCTGATGCTACTGGCTATTTTCCAGAATGTAGTCAACAACAGATTTAACATCGTCGTCTGAACAGCTCATGCACAGGCCTTTTGCTGGCATAGCGTTATATCCATTAATCGCATTCGCATAAACCTGATCAATACCTTTTTCCATGCGGCCAGCCCATGCTGCAACGTCACCAAGTTTGGGGGCTCCGGCTGCACCTGTCGCATGGCACGCCATACAGTTAGTGTTGTAAATATCATCAGCCGATTTAGCACCACCACCACCCGCAACAACAACCGCAGCTCCGCAGCTACTATCACCTTCCAAACATACTTTTCCGGCCGGCATAATACGCGCTTCAATCTCTGCCTGCTGTTTGTCTGAAATGCCGTGGGCTGACAATGTTACACCTAACAACAATAACCCCATTAGTTTTAATGTGCCGCTTTTCACTATTCTCATCACTCTTGGTGTCCTCACTTTTCACTACAACGGTGCAGTGACTAAAAATTACAGGCGCGAATTATAGCCACTTTCAGCGCTGAGCGGAAATCCCCGGTAAAATTAATGTTTATCACGACTAATCTGCCCACATCATCAGCCGGCGTAATGGACTCTTCAGAAGTTCACAGGTATGATTGCGGCCCTGAAATAGGGCTACTAAGCCCATTTAGTTATCAGAAAACCGCCCGTAGCTCAGCTGGATAGAGTAGCGGCTTCCGAAGCCGTTGGTCACAGGTTCGAATCCTGTCGGGCGGGCCATAATCCAAGAAGGGCTTATCAAAAGATAGGCCCTTCTTGGATTATGGCCCCTGTATTCAAGCCATAGACAACTGGGCTTCGGCGTTACCTGACATTCTGAGCCGATCACGCTGTATGCGCATAATTGAGCGCTCCAGTGATCGCTGCTCCTCGGCCGGCAGATCCACAAACTCGGCACCGATAAAACAGTGGCTATCATCTGCTTGATCGACATCGATACTGCGCACAGACACGCCGCAGTCGATATTTAGACCCGCAAAATCAAAGGTTAGATGACTCAGTAAATCGTCATAATGAAAGCTGTTGGCACTTTCCCCATGCACCATAACATCCAATAAAATTCCCGAGCTGGACACATTGCGCAAACGCCCGTAATAAGGCTGTTCATCGGGGCCAATAAATCGCGAATCAATCGCAACCCTATCGCCAATTGGTAAGCGAAATGCGTTGCGACGCTGATCAATCTCTATATCCACAGGCATGGCGAGCACGTATAGAGGTGCTCCTTCATGAATATATTTCTCGGTAATATCAGTTTCAAACTTCATTTTCCTACCGCCATCCATCCGAATAGCAACGTTGACTCGCTGTCCGGGCATGCCGACAAAATCATTGGGAAACAGCTCGTCGATCAATAATGTGCGCTCTTCCGGGTCAAGCTCGAGAATAATACTTTGATAAACAACATCGTCACCGTTTGCGGTGACTTCCAGAAAACGATGATCTCGCTGCGCCTGGTGAAGACTAAGATAGTTGTGGTTAAGCTTGGCGTCGGGTCTACTATCCTCTTTGTGACCCCTAAAGCTTTTATATCGATCGATTAATGTCGAAAACATGAGGCCTCTCTTTTTTTAACCCGACACAACAGGAAATCGGCAGTACTCACCATATCTTTAATAACAGGATAAGTTAAGGCCTACCGGACATTTATGACAATAGTTATTGCCCAAACACGCACAAACTGTATATAACCCGTAAAAACCGGCCATCAATAGCTAGCTTATATTGGTATGTCGAATCATAAAGGGAGTATTATCGATATCGAATAGCCCAAGAAAATAAACAATCAGGAGAGGTTATGAAACTCGCATATCTTGCCATCACAGTTATTGTGCTTGCCGCTTGTACTAATGAGTCACCAGAAGAACCAGCGGCACATACAGTCAAAAAAGAACAACCCACCTTTGCAACAGAAATCCGCTGGACAAGCTACGGCATACCTCATGTTAAAGCAAAAGATTGGGGTAGTTTGGGTTATGGGTTTTCTTATGCAACGGCTGAGGACGCAATTTGCGTTATAGCCAAAGACGTTATGATGGTTAACGGTGAAAAGTCTTTGTATCTCGGCACCGAAGAAGACAATCTGGAAAGCGATATTTTTTATAAGACCATACTTAATGATTCGCTATTGGACAGCTTTCACGCCCTGCAATCAGACAATAGCCTGTTGTTTTCTAAAGGTTATGTCAAAGGCTACAACCGCTACCTAAAAGACAATAGAGAAAAATTACCCGCCTCCTGCTTAGGAAAAAAATGGCTTCGTGATATATCAGAGGCTGACGTCATGCGCCTCAACATCGGTGTTGGCATTCGATATGGCGTCGGCCGTTATATGAAAAATATGGCCGATGCTAAACCACCAGGCCAACAGCTTACCATCCGCGCAGCAGACTTTTCCGGATTTGACGGTATAGGAAGTAATGCAGTGGCTCTGGGTAGCGAGGTTACTCGATCAGCTCGCGGGCTGTTATTTGGCAACCCACACTACCCTTGGTCTGGCTCATCCCGTTTTCATATGATTCATACAACCATACCCGGTGAAGTTGACGTAATGGGCGCAGGCCTGATGACAATGTCACGTATAGCGATCGGTTTTAACAAAGATGTAGCTTGGACACACACGGTATCGACAGCATTAAGAGCAACACTCTATGAGCTGACTTTAAACCCGAATAATCCCATGCAATATTTGTATGGTGACGATTACCGAGATATTGAACCCTTGAATATTACAGTCGAGGTCCTCGATGAAAAAGGATCAGTGACACAAGAAACACATCAAGTATATCAATCCCATTATGGCCCTATCGTGATGAGCACGGAGTTGCCTTGGGACAAACAACATGCGTACGCTGTGCGAGATGCAAATGTTTATAACAGCCAATCAGCTATTACCTATGACGCATTACATAAAGCCAAAACTGTTGATGATGTAGAAGCGGCAATTAGTCATCAGGGTATTTCATTTACTAATACCATTGCAGCAGACAGGGATGGCCACGCTTTATACGCCGACATTTCAGTAACCGCAAATATCGATAAGACCATACTCGATAACTGCAAAGTTGATATTGAGGGTGTGCCTGGAAGAATGGTTGTTCTCAATGGCAGTAAAGTCGATTGTGAGTGGAAGAGTGATGCGCGAGCGAAAATTAAAAACACCCTGCCCGCCGAAGAGATGCCGAGACTAAAAAGGCAGGACTATGTCACCAACTCGAATGATAGCTATTGGCTGTCTAATCCCAGTGAGCCGCTAGAGGGATATTCGCCCATTATCGGACCCGAAAAGACAGCAAGAACTTTACGCACTCGTGCCGGCATAACCTTGGTAGAGAGTCTAATTGCCAATGGAAAAGTTGGGCCGTCTGATATACAGGCGATGCTCTATGCACAGCGCAATTTTGGTGCTGAATTACTATTGGATGATGTGCTGAATATTTGTGACCTTAGCCAAAATGAGATGGCAGCAGATATAACCCGCAGCTGTGCGGTTCTGCGCTCATGGGATCGTCGACAAACTATTGAAAGTCGAGGTGCCCAGGTGTGGACAGAATTTTGGCGCAATGTCCGTGAAACTCCCAATCTATATCAGTATGCTTTTGATGCAAATGATCCGGTCAATACACCCCGAGGTATCGCTTTATCTAGACCAGAGGTGAAAACAGCAGTACACCAAGCCTTGGTTGAAGCACAGAATACTCTTGATGATGCGGGGGTTGCCCTGGACAGTCCATGGGGTGAAGTACAGTTTTCCGAAAAAAATGGCCAGCGTATTCCTATACCTGGGGGTCAGGGCTGGGCGGGTATGTTTAGCATGATTGTTGCCGACCTGGAAAAAGGAAAAGGCTACACTCCGATTAAACATGGCAATAGTTATATTCAAGTTATATCCTGGGACAAAGCGGGGAAACTGGATGCCAGAGGAATTCTTACTTATTCTCAATCGCAAGAACAAGATTCAGATCATTTCTCAGACCAAACAGAATTATACTCACAGGGAAAATGGTTGAAATTACCGTTCACAGAACAAGAGATACAATCTGATCCAAATTTGAAAATATTACATCTGCAAGAGTAATTTTAACTGACAGTGTATTGATCAGCTGTTATCAAAGGCTGGTCGATACTGATAACATTGACGAGTTATCCTCAACATCATATCTATTTCTTGGAAAAAATCGACCGCACACTGTCGCTACCACTTGAATTTTTAAAGCCGATAGTTGCTACTCAGTTGCAAGCAAATGAGTCTGATAACGATTTCGACCATCGTTTTTTGCCTTATAGAGCGCAACATCAGACAGGCCTATCATTTTAGTTAACGTAATATCTTTCTTCGGCACAATACTTGCGATTCCGATTGAACAGGAAAGAAAAGGACCGGCGGCACCTTTTCCATGAGGAATATGTTGTGCCGACCATCCGTCGATTATTTTTTGCGCCATTGCCTCTGCTGCGGAATGCTTCATATCAATAGCAATTACAATAAATTCTTCGCCACCAAAACGACCAATAACATCCATTGGCCGCTGAAAGACTGATTTCAAAATAGCCGCCTGAATCCGGATTGCGTCGTCTCCTTTTTGATGACCGTAAGCATCGTTGTAATCTTTGAAATTATCAATATCGATCAAAAAAACTGAGATCGGGAGCTCTAATCGTCTGGCCTGTTCAAATTGCATATGACCATCCTGCTCATAGGCCCTGCGATTATAGAGCCCTGACAATTGATCAATCCGACTTAACTTGTGTAATTTTTCGGCGAGGTTATCAATCTCTTTCAGAGAATTCGTTAGCGTGTATAAACCTACCAGACAGATCGATTGCGCCATAGCAACAAATCCAAAATTTACCGAACTGTAAGCACCATAAATGGGGTATGACGCAACCAAAACACCGAAACCCAACAAACTTAGAAGCACATAAGCAATACCAAACCGAAAATTCAGACGGACGACAAAGAAAGCAAAAAACGTATAGAGCAACGTCCCCTCATAAGAAAACGCAAACTCTGCCTTTAGCCAACTTTGTTGAATGAGCCAGTAATTTGCGTAGGTAACTACTGTGATGGCAAGAAGGATTGCAGCCTGTTGATATTTTTCGAAGTCTTTGTAATAGGTGAAAGCCAGCAGTGAAAGCATTGTAGGAATCTGAAACATAACCCGACTTTTTAAGTACTCAGACTGAAGTATAGGGGGCAGTATTTCCAGATCAATAAAGATGAAAGCCGTCATCATCAGACTGCCAACTAAAATAATCCAGCGTAAACTCGTTTTATTTAGCGATAGAGCTATCATTCCAAGTCCTATTTCATTGTCATTTAGCGCCGTGTCCTAGCTGAAAAAAACCGCCTTTTTTTGCAAAATTAAACAGCAACCTCGTCGTCCCGAACCAGGCATGCTGTCACACAGCGCCAATGCGCACACTCGTCTACACGTCGGTATATTGTTAATAAACGCCGGATATTTCAGCTAACTTAATACTGGCAAGACTCAGCCCGGTAACAATCACTATCAATATAAGCAGCAAACGAAGGGGGCGAAATGGTTTGCGTTCGGTTGAGTTGACACCGGTTTTCAGGAATTCGTCTACTCTGGCTTGGTCTTCGGGATAGAGTTTATTTTCTTTAGTCATGCGATACACCTTAACTGATATGAACATCTGACCTAATTATGGCAAAAGCCTGAGGTGCTAGCGAGCCGGAATGAAAAGAAACATTATGCTCGCTGATCAAAAATACTTCCAACCGCCGGATTGCGTCGAATTTGATCCGATGTAATTAGCTGTTCACTGAGCTGAGATCGGCGAAGCGATGTCGCCTGAGTGTCGGCTAACTGCTGTTCTTTTCTCGTCTTGTTATCAGCCGCGGGATTTTCCAACGTACTAACATCGTTTTTATCAGCAGGACTATCATTGCCCTCTTCAACTAAGGTTTCTGCTTCAAGTTGCAACTCTTTCGCTGCCAGTTCGGCCAAGTCGATACGCGCCTGTGTTGCAACTACCGTCGCGGCGGCAGCAACGCTGCGATCTTGTGCAGAAGGTTCTGCAGGAGCAAGGGCGGCGCGGCGAACCTGCTCAGCTGAGGCCAGTACTTGTCGAGGGTCACCATTACCAGAGGATAATGAAATTGGAACTTCACCGCCAACTGCATAGTTAATACCATCGGGACCGCGCTGGTAACTATAATTGGCAGCTCCCGCATATTGCCCGCCCACAGCCGCATGAGCTTGCTCATGTGCCCTGACTTCACGGTCTCGAGATGCAAGTTTTTCAATGACGCGACGGTCATTTTGCTGCTGCAGATCTACAGCCCTCTCTTCAGCGGAAGATAATGCTTCGCTAGCGTCGGCGGATTTGTCATCGCGGCTTACTACAGGCGGGTTACTTGTCGGCTCGTCAACTGGAGAGAACACTGTGTTCTCATATTCAATATTGGCTAGATTGGCTTTTGCCGATCGGACAACGTCAATATCCCCTGAAACGACCAAGGGAGTAGAGCTGGTGTAAATTGATGTATTTGTTCCCAGAGGGTTCATTAAGCCTATTCCAGACGCTTGTCGGGGCTATAAGTTGAGGTAGCTTTGTAAGAGCTATGTCGAAACAATCAGAATAAAAACCGCGATGCTTGTTGTCAGGCTTTGACATCGAGCAGGGTACCGAGGACTTCATCTGCGGTTTTAACCACCGTCGCGGATGCCTGTACTTGTCTTTCGCTTAACTTCAACTCGACCGCAGCTGCTGTGATATCCGACGCCGAATCATCATTCTCAGTACTGGTAGCCGTCGTAGTTGCCCGACTAATATCTTCAGCCGCCTGCCGCGCGCTACTTAAACCGTTTTGAAGGCCCTGTAGACCCACCGATAAAACCGAATCAACCATGGTGCTAACCCTTTGATTTTCAGTGATTTTCTACTGAATTTTGAATACTTCGCGCGCTGCTACCAGTCAACTGTACCTACCGTAACAAACCGCTCACTATGGTTATTATTTAAGCAAAGATTAGCCTCTAAATCCATGTCAGATCGATCAAAATGGAATTAATACCCAAGATTAACCTCAGTTCTCTAACTTAGCTAATAATAGCTTCCAACACCATATAGTCACTCATGTCAGAACAATCAGGATTAGCCAGGAACGGAATATCACCCAGGCAAGGCGCTCTCAGTAAAGACTTTAGACTGAGGACTGTTTCCTCACAACCCGGCATATCTTCTACTAACCGGTTGGCAACCCAAGCGACCAAACGCAGCCCATCTCTGGCAATAGCCTCGGCAGCTAACAATGCATGACTTATACATCCAGGCCGTATCGCAACAACCAGTATAACTGGAAGATTCAATTCTTTAACAAGCCCGGCGAATGTCTCTGTCGTGTTTATCGGTGTTCGCCAACCATCAACGCCCTCAACAAGCACAAGGTCTGAGCGTTGCATCAATACACCTCGACAATACCCGGCTAACTGGGAGACCAGTAATCTCTTACCCGCTTGCTCCGCGGCAATATGTGGTGATAGCGCTAATGGCAATGCAACCGGATTAATCTGTTGATAAGGCAAATCCAGCGTCATCTTGTGCTGGAATAACATTGCATCTTTGCTCCGCCAACCTTCATCAGTTTGCACACAGTCAACTGCAACAGGTTTTAGTGCCACGGTGATCAGACCCCGATTATTTGCCGCGGTAAGCAACCCCGACGCGACCAACGTTTTACCAGCATCGCTCTCGGTTCCCGCAATAAAAAATTGATGCCTAGCCATTCACAAGCCTATAAGTTTATTGACATTTTGCATTATTCGGTAGTAACCGCATTGTAAAATAGCGTGTCTTTATCTTCCCGTTGCAGCTGCTCACGCCACTGCTTTTCTTCACCTTCGTCACAACGATCGGTTTCAATCGATTCGGTATTGATAGCCAGACGTTTAAACAGACGCAAGTCCTTATCCATTTTCGGATTGGCGGTAGTAAGTAGTGTATCACCTCCAAAAATTGAATTGGCGCCAGCAAAAAATGCGAGAGAATGCATTTCGTCATTCATCGACTCTCTCCCGGCAGACAACCGTACATATGATTCAGGCATTAGTATTCGCGCTACGGCAATGGTGCGAATAAAATCGAATGAATCAATCTCCGCTTCATTCGCCAGAGGCGTACCCTCAACACGGATCAACCTATTAATCGGCACACTTTCCGGGTGTTGCGGCAGGTTCGCCAACTGCATCAATAGACCGATGCGATCTTGCGTGCTCTCACCCATCCCAACAATACCACCACTGCAGACTTTTATCCCCGCGTCACGAACATTAGCTAGCGTGTCCAGTCTATCTGAGTAAGTTCTTGTTGTAATAATCTCGCCGTAATACTCCGGTGACGTATCTAAATTGTGATTGTAATAATCGAGTCCTACTTGAGATAATTCAGCTGCCTGACCGGGAGTCAACATACCCAATGTCATGCAAGACTCCATACCTAGCTCCCTCACCCCCTTTACCATTGCTGTCACATAAGGCATATCTTGCTTCTTCGGTGAACGCCACGCAGCCCCCATGCAAAAACGGGTAGCACCACTTGCTTTAGCCTGTTGCGCTGCTGCGATGACTTTTTCAACTTCCATCAATTTTTCATTTTTCAACCCGGTGTCATAACGATTACTCTGCGGACAGTATTTACAATCTTCCGGGCAAGCTCCCGTTTTAATTGACAGTAAAGTGCTGACCTGGACGGTATTTGGATCAAAATAGTGGCGATGGACAGTCTGGGCCCTGAACAACAAATCGTTAAAGCGCATGTTAAATAATGCCTGTACTTCTTTATAGGTCCAGTCATGACGAATGGAGAGGGGGCTTGTGTTCATAAATTTCATCCGGGATGGGGGGCCAAAGGTGACGGTCGACGCAAAGACTGGTCGCTTGGCAAGTATCATTAAACTTCCTGTCAGTCTGGAATTTCCGCAAAAGTTGTCATAAAGTGGTGTTCAATGATAAGGATTATCAACACGCTGTCAACCAACAAGGAGTGTTATGGTTAACAGATTTTTGCAGCTCACGGCTACGGCGTTGAGACAGTTAACGGCACTACAGGGCTTTACCGGCCAGTGTATTCTCTGCGCCGCTCCGGGCCAACAAGACTTGGATTTGTGCCCACAGTGCGAATTGGAGCTACCTGTACTAACCCAACACTGTCGACAATGCGCCTTGCCGTTACAAGAAAGTACCGTCTACTGTGGACAGTGTCTTATATCCCCTCCCCCATACCAACACGTTGAATCGCCCTGGCTATATCAACCTCCAGTTGCTCAATTGATCAGTCGCTTCAAATACAATAGGCGATACAGTGTCGGCAAAGTCCTCTCAAAAATAGCGCTTAGTGCATATGTGAGTACTTACAAACGTCGGGAGTTACCCGATTTGATTATACCTATCCCATTACACTGGACCCGACACATCACTCGAGGATTTAACCAAAGTGAATATTTGGCCCGCCATTACTCAAAACAATTAAATATTCCAATGAAGCGATATTTGAAACGCTGCAGGTCGACCGCAGCACAACAAACCTTAACAGCCAGCCAACGTCGCCGTAATATGAAAGGTGCGTTTCAGACCTGCGGGGACGTGTCCGGAAAATTAGTTGTCGTAGTGGATGATGTAATGACAACAGGAACAACAGTCAGCGAAGCGAGCCATTGTTTACTGCAAGCCGGAGCGAGGGAAATTCACATCTGGTGTTTAGCGAGAACCGAATAGTCGATAATTATATGACTGTGCTCAAAACTTCAGCCAACATTATCGTTGGCTATCCTGCTAAAGAGAAAGCAGATAGCTTGTGAGGTTGATAGGTTTACCTGCTATCCCTAGTTTTTTTCTTATGGTGTTGCGTTGATTTTCTATCGTCGATTGTGACACATTAAAAAAGCTGGCAATTTCTTTGCTGCTCATGCCATTGGTGATGAATGTACAGACCTCTATCTCTTTTGGTGACAAAGCAAACAATCGTCGGGAAATTTTATTGCCGTAGGGTGAGGTTAAATCAATAAGATGTTTGACCAGCATGTCCAAATAGACAGCATCACCCGGTACACTCTTTCTGCGCAGTTTTTTTACCAACGGCATGATTACCGCATCCACGTTGGCGGTAATATTTTCTTTTAACGCTCTGCGATCTAACTCAACTTGGCTCACTAGCTCTTGCAGGGCAATATTTTTGTGTTCTATTTCGACCGTTCGCTCAGCAATCAATAGCTCTAATTGTGACTGATGTTGTTGCATCTGTTTGTTCAACGTCTCCCGCTCAGTTACATCCGTTTGTATACCGACATAGTGACTCACTTCGCCTTGCCTATTCAGCAGAGGCGATAAGTGCAGCTCGTTGTAAAATAGCCCGCCAGTTTTTCTATAGTTTTTTACCACCACTGTGCAACTACCCAGGGATTTAATGGTTTGTTTAATCGTCGTCAAAACCTTCGGCTGTTGCTCTCCACCTTGTAGAAAGCGGCAATTTTTCCCCTCGATTTCTTGCCAGCTATAACCCGTCATTGTTTCGAAGCATTGGTTCACATACACCAGCGGCATATCAGGCTTACTCGCATCGGCAATACTAATTCCGCAACTGCTGGCATCTACCGCCTGGTTGAGCAGTATCCTGTCAACCTGTTGATATTGCTCATTCATTACAGCACCTTTCTGTAGTCATTATCTATGGATCATCACGATTACTAACTTTTTACTCTAGCACCTATAAGATATTCAATATCATTACTGGAAAAATTGCTAATGAAAAATGAAATTAATCAATACATCTACTTAAGCTATTGATTAATATACATATATTTAAAATTCATATTTTTTACTAACATTTCTTACCACCTATTTTAAATAGGTATTAAATAGGTTTTTTTAAGGTGCTCCTATATCTGTTTTGCAGCGTACAACGCTGTGTATACCACCAAACAAAACGACACGATGTGATTCACATTGTTTTCCGACAATTAATGATTGAGAGACCACGAAAGGAGAATATCATGGATACCCCAATGCGCCATTTGGCTGGACAAAGAAAGAAAAAATTCAGCGTAATTTTAATATCAGTGCTCAGTTCTTTACTACTGTTATCGGGTTGTGACAGCAGCTCAAGCAGCAAGCCTAAAGCTGACCTGAGATTTATTCACGCCTCCCCCGACGCCCCACTGGTTAATATTGTTGCTAATGACAAAAACGCCTATGAAGATCTTGACTACGCACAGAGCACGCCATTCATCCAGGTACGTGCTGGCAACAACGACCTGGCTGTCGACGCACAAGTGCTTGGTGACTTAGTTAGAGTCATAGAAGCCGCAAACTTTGATTCTCCCAAAAAGACTAAAATCACCGTGATTGCTGGCGGCTTAGTTGCAGACCAAAGCCTCGCGCCGATCGTCGTAGACAACACCGCACAAGATCCCGGTGCCGATGAAGTTGCTGTGCAAGTTGTACATGCCTCCCCTGCCGCGCCCGCGGTTGATGTCTATGTAACTGCAGACGACACTAATATCAATGATGTAAACGCCAACTTTAGTTTTGCTTTTCAGGAGAGCGTTGATGCGGGCAATCTACCCGCTGCCACCTATCGTATTCGTGCAACTTTGGCTGATACTAAAACTGTGGTCTACGACTCCGGTGCCGTTGATCTCTCAAGCTTTGCTGGTAGTAGTTTGTTATTGGCTGCAATTAACACCACCAATGCCACTCAACAGGCCAGCTCGCCAGTACAAATTCTCGTAGCTACCGATGAAAGCTCACTCGTGTTACCAGATCAAAACACCCAAGTTGGCTTACGTGTTGTTCATGCTTCACCTGATGCTAATGCTGCTGCGGGCGGTGGTGTTGAAGTGTTTGCTACCAGCGATGCTCTCGGGCCAAACCCTGTTGAGCTGATTGATGTTTTTGTGTACACCGACATCGTGCCGGGCGCTAGCAGCCATGTTCCCGTACCCGCTGGTGAGTATGTGGTTGATGTTGCACCAGATACCGACACAATTGCTGACTCGGTATTTACCTCTGACCCATTGGGCCTCGATGCTGGTGTAGAGTACACCGTGGTTGCCAGTGGTAGATTGTTAAGCGGTCCGGATTTTGGCTTACTGGTATCTGTCGAGGCCGCCCGTTCTATAGCCACCCACACGTCTGTTAATGTCATTCACGCGGCACCCGCAGCAGGTGACGTTGATGTATTTGTGACCGCAGCGGGCGAGTACTCCACAGCAGAAGTTGAAGCCGGTATGGCTGGCGATCCGCTGCTAAACGCATTTTCGTTTGGCACAGTAACTGGCTTTGTTAATATTGCCCCAGGCGATTACGACATACGCGTATTGGCTGGCGGCTCTACTGCCATTAATGTTGAAGGGTTCACCCTGGCCGCAGGAGGTCTAACCTCTGTGATCGCACGTGGCCCTGAAGAAATGAGTGGTACTCTCGCAGACTTTGGCGTACTGGTCGTTACCAACTAGACGCTAACGTTAACTAGACTCTTATTGAGTGATTCAGGCTAACTCTTGGCTCTTAACGGCCATCAGTTAGCCTTTTTTTTGTCGCCAATAACGGTAAGGGCTGTTTTAACCCTGGCTTTTTAACGAGACAGAATAATCGATGATACTATAACCGTAGCCAAAGCTTTAACTTCTGCTTGATTGTACTCTGGCAGATGTATTTTTCGTTAATTCCGGAATAAGATATGCCCAGAGTTTTCTTCACCGTTTTTTGTTGCTTATGGGCAACCGGATCATTTGCAGCATTGGGAACAATTGCCACTGCATCAAATTTCAAGTGGGCAATGTCTGATCTCATTGAAACCTTTGAGTTCTCCCACCCCCATCGATTACGCCAAGTAAATGCTTCCAGCGGAACTCTGTTCAATCAAATCACCTTTGGCGCTCCCTTTGACGCCATGCTTTCAGCCAATAGCCGCTACCCGCAAGAGCTGGAAAAACGTGGTCTCGCTATTCCAGGATCACGATTCACCTACGCTGAAGGAAAACTGATTCTGGCTTTCAGCCGCACTATACAACCTGTTCCCTGTTCTAACTCCGAACATAACCGCCTGCCTGAAGCAAACCAATCATGTTTCACAGCCGTCTTAGCAAATATTCGTCAACAGCACAGTAGGCTCGCCATTGCCAATCCGGATATTGCACCTTACGGCATTGCCGCGCAGCAAGTACTCCAATATTTAAGTTTATGGGAATCGACTAAACAACATCTGGTTCGGGGTTCAAATGTGGGCCAAACGTATCAATTTGTTGCCACAGCTAATGTCGCAGCTGGATTTGTCGCCCTGTCCCAGTTTTCGTTCCCGGAACACCAAGTCCACCACTCACTGGAATATTGGACAGTGCCTGAAAACTGGTATCAACCAATACGCCAGCAAGCGATCCTGCTACAATTCGGCCAGCAAAATCCAGCAGCCTTATCGTTTTTAGCTTTCCTAAAAACCGACAAGGCAAAGGCCATTATTCGGCGCCATGGCTACACCACACGATGAAACTGTTAACCCGAGATAGACATGTTGTCACCACAAGACCTTGACGCGATTTTATTGACGTTAAAATTAGCCGCAGTGACAACAGGGATTCTACTGCTGCTCGGATCACCGCTGGCTTGGTGGCTAGCCAACACTCGCACTAAAGTAAAACCCGCCATTGAAGCTATTGTTGCTCTGCCATTAGTCCTTCCTCCCACGGTACTAGGTTTCTATCTACTATTAGCGTTTGCTCCAAATAGCTCACTGGGGCAACTTTGGGTAGCAGTGACAGGAGACTCTCTGGCTTTTAGCTTCAGCGCACTAGTCATAGGCTCCGTACTCTATTCTTTGCCCTTCGTGGTACAGCCTCTCCAGGCCAGTTTCGAGCAGCTGCCAAAATCTCTACTGGAAGCGGCAGCAACCATGGGAGCAAGCCTCAAAGATCAATTTTTTTCTATTGTAATGCCGTTGAGTAAACGCAGTTTTCTCACCGCTGCTAGTCTTGGATTTGCGCACACAGTTGGCGAGTTCGGGGTAGTATTGATGATTGGAGGCAATATTCCAGGAGAAACTCAGGTTTTGTCTATCGCGCTTTATGACAAAGTTGAAAATTTACAATACGATGAGGCACATTGGCTAGCCGGCGGATTGGTGATTTTTTCACTTCTACTGTTGGCAATAATATATCGATTTAATCGTCCTGTCTCAATAGGGTCAGTAAGAGGAGGTCGCCATTGAGTCTTCTCGTTAGCCTTAACTTACAACGAAAAAAATTCCACTTATCAGTGCAGGCAGCATTGGATAGCAGTGGAGTTACAGCAATATATGGTCATAGCGGAGCAGGAAAAACAACATTTTTGCGCTGGCTTGCCGGTCTCGAAAAGAACACCCCTGGACATCTGGTCTTTAATAATCAAGTGTGGCAGGACGAAAACTTCTTCTTATCGCCGCAACAGCGACAGATCGCCTATGTGTTCCAGGATGCGCGACTATTTCCACATTTAACGGTACGTGGAAATCTTCAATACGCCTATCATCGACGTTTCAATAACAATGGTCCATCGCTAAAACACGTTTGTGACTGGTTCGATATGTCCCATTTACTGGAAAACGATGTGACCACTCTATCTGGCGGTGAACAGCAGCGTGTAGCCATGGCCAGAGCACTATTAAGTAGCCCTCAACTAATATTGATGGACGAACCACTCGAATCACTCGACCAACAAAGCAAAGAGCATATCCTGCAACACCTGGAAAAACTTCACCAGCAATTGTCTGCACCTATTTTTTATGTCAGTCATAACCTGGAAGAAATCAACCGGCTGGCTGACCAACTGCTTATTTTGCAACAGGGAAAAGTCATCGCTCAGGGGTCAATGCTGGAAATCAGCTCACGAATAGATTTACGCCTTAGTCATGAAGATAACGCGGCCAGTATTATTGTAGCCAGCGTTGATCGGCATGACGAACACTACCAACTTACTGAACTGTTAGTCGATCAGCAGCTGCGAATATTCCTGACGGCCATTGATCATGACGTTAACACGTCGGTACGCGTTCGAATTCCCGCCAGAGATGTCAGTATCACTTTGCAACAACCTCAACATAGCAGTATTTTGAATATTTTGCCCTGCGTCATCGACGAAATAGAAAACGATCAAGCAATCAATACAGATGCTCGAGTGCTAGTTCGCTTAAAATTTGCCAGCCAGTTTTTGTTGGCACGCTTGACTCGAAAATCAGTCGACAAACTGAAACTACACCCCGGCCAAGCAGTTTTTGCGCAAATTAAAACAGTCGCCCTACTCAATGAGCATCGTCAATAATGAACAAGCACCACCCCTACGAACAATTAACACCAGAATTGGTTATCGATGCTGTCGAAAGCACGGGAAGACTGAGTGACTTGAGAATTTTTCCACTTAACAGTTATGAAAATCGGGTATATCAGGTTGGCATTGATGACAGTGAACCCGTTATCGTCAAATTCTACCGTCCTGAAAGATGGAGTGACGAGCAAATTTTTGAAGAACATCAATTCAGCCTCGATTTGCACGATGTCGAAATACCTGTTGTGCCTCCAATGGTTATCGATGGCAAAACACTGTTAGAGTTTCAAGGTTATCGTTTTTCTTTATACGAACGCAAAGGCGGCCATGCTCCAGAGTTAGATGACCTGGATAACCTACTTATTCTCGGAAGGTTGTGCGGCCGAATCCATGCTATCGGTGCGCAAACCAATTATGTCCATCGCCCAACTCTTGATATTACAAGTTTTGCAGAAGACAGCTATCATTTGATCAGAGAGCAGTTTATGCCCGATGACTTGAAACCAGCCTATAACAGTTTATGTGAAGACTTAATTCGAGGCATAAAAGATGCTTTCAGCCAAGTGCCTGAGTCCCTTATTCGCGTTCATGGGGACTGCCACTCGGGAAACATTTTGTGGCGCGGCGATTTCCCTCATTTTGTCGACCTCGACGATAGCCGTATGGCACCTGCAGTTCAGGATATTTGGATGTTTCTATCCGGGGATCGACAGAGACAGACTGCGCAAATCAATGAGTTAGTTGAGGGCTACAATGAATTTTATGATTTTGATCCGAGACAGTTACATTTAGTTGAAGCTCTGCGTACATTGCGTATCATGCACCACAGTGCATGGCTGGCACGACGCTGGCAAGATCCGGCATTCCCCCGTAATTTCCCCTGGTTTAACAGCCCACGATATTGGTCCGACCATATATTGGAACTCCGGGAACAACTTGCAATGTTAAATGAACCGCCCCTGCAGCTGTTCTAGCTATGTTATGGAAAATGTTGACAGCATATATCGAATCAATCCCTGTTAGTCGGAAAAAATAACGTTCGCAACCACTGAATGAAACCGTTTTTTTGCAACACGGTCTTATCAACCGCGTCAAAAAAAATTTCAAGACCTTTAGGATCCGAAAAGAAATCGGCGCGGGTAACAAAGCCTCTATCAAGATCCAATTGCTTAACCACCTTTGCAGGATTACCGGCAACCACCACATTGGCAGGTACATTTTTAACCACTACCGCATTTGCCGCTACAATGCTGTTTTCACCAATTGTGACACCTTTTAATACAGCACAGCGGTCACCCAACCAGACGTTGTCGTGAATAACCACTGGCGTAACCACTTCAGCCCTTTGGCTGCGATCGTAAACTCCATGCCAGTCAGCATCTGTTATATAAACACCATTTGCGATCATCACGCTATTTCCAATAGTAATACTTTCAGCCGCTGAAATCCTGACGCCAGGACTGATCAGTGCATAATCTCCGATAGTCAACTCACCTCGTTCCGGCTCTCTACCCCAAACGGCAATCTTTATACGTTGATCGGGCTCACCAATAATAGTTGCGCATTTTCCAATGCGAATATTAGGCCCGGAGATCGACACATACCACGGCTTCATTATGGTGTGGTGATCACCCAGATAATCACAGGCCGGCTTGAGGAAATGGTTCCCATACCAACGACGGAAATCCAAATACACTTTTTTTACCCAATAGGGACGACGATCTTGTCTCATCAAAAAGTCCTGGAAAATTTTTCCATAAGTCTGACAGTCGCGCATGAAAATCGCAATCGTGTTACCTGTCTGTATGGCAATAGAAAAATGATGGCGTATTGAGCGACGCTGCTATAATGCGATAATATTCAGCCAGCAATCAAAGGCCCTTTGTGACCCATTCACCCAATGATCCTCCTGCCAATTCACGCGCTATAGTCAGCAATCAGCAAGGAATTCATGAAAACCTTGATGCTGTTGTAAAACGACATCTCAACACTCGATTTCGGCGACCTTTTCCCGATCACAGTTTAAGAACTTTTGAACAGGCTGCAGAAAGGGTAACCCACCATCAAGGGCCGCTCATTCTGGACTCGTTTTGTGGTGTTGGTGAAAGTACTCGTTTCCTGGCGGCAAAATTTCCGAATGCACTTGTCATCGGAATTGACAAATCTCGACACCGACTCAACAAACATGAAACTCAATATCCATCTGAAGTCTCGGACAATTATCTACTGTTGCAAGCTGATGTCGAAGATTTCTGGCGGCTTGCCGTTTCAACGGGCTGGTCACTATCCCAGCACTATCTGCTGTACCCTAATCCGTGGCCAAAATCAGCTCACCTAAAACGAAGAGTTCATGGCTCGCCGCTATTTTCATCACTGTTAGCGCTAGGTGGAGATATAGAAGTTCGCAGTAATTGGTCTAACTATATACAAGAGTTTTCCGCCGCACTATCAATCGCAGGATACACATCAAACATCCAAACCCTCACGGAAGCCAAACCAATTACACCGTTCGAAAGAAAATATAGAGAATCAGGCCATCTACTATGGTCCTGTACAGCGAAACTTTCTTAGTAGGGCATTAGCCTTGAAAAATCGCTATACTACCCCAACTACGTAGAAAGTAGCGCATGTGATGAAGGGAGTACAACCATGGCAACGCAACCTATTGCGATTAACGCTGACAAAGACGCCATCTGGCAAAGTATTCAGATTGAAACTCAGGCGGCTATTAGTAAAGAACCAGTATTAGCGAGTTTTTTGCACTCTACTATACTCAACCACAAGACACTGGAAAACGCTCTAAGCTTTCACCTGGCCAATAAATTAGACAGCCCGACAGCATCTGCGCTGTTAGTTCGGGAAGTCATTGAAGATGCTCTGGCGTCTGATCCAACCATTGCCAAAGCCGTTCGCTGTGATATCCGCGCGGTAAAAGAGCGTGATTCTGCGTGCAGCTTGTACTCTGTGCCGTTCCTCTATTTCAAAGGCTTTCACGCCCTGCAAGCCTACCGCGTTGCTCATTGGCTGTGGAATCAGGGACGGCAAGATTTAGCATTATTTTTCCAGAATTGTATTTCTACTGAATTTGGCGTGGACATTCACCCCGCAGCAAAGATAGGCCACGGTATACTCATCGATCATGCTACGGGTGTGGTAATTGGAGAAACCGCAACTGTTGGCAACAATGTCTCGCTTATGCACTCGGTGACATTGGGTGGTACTGGCAAGGAAGGTGGAGACCGTCATCCGAAAGTGGGGGATGGTGTATTAATCAGTGCTGGCGCCAAAATTCTTGGTAACATCAGCATTGGAACGGGTGCTAAAGTAGGGTCTGGTAGTGTTGTATTACAAGATGTGCCTGCGCATACTACCGTTGCTGGAGTACCCGCAAAGGTAGTTGGCACGCCCGGCAGCGATCAGCCGGCGCTAGACATGAATCACGGTATCAACTGTGATATGAGTTAAAGAATCTGATGCAATCTGCAACTACTTCCTGCAATCGGGTCGTCTGCCCTGCTGTCGTGCCTGTTGGTATATTCTTAGTGCCCCAGCCATATTCGCAGCCAAGCCATCTATACGTGTAGCATTGGCGGGATGTGTTGATAGAAACTCAGGTGGTGACGACTCCTTCTGCTGCGCACCCATGTTACGCCACAACTGAACGCTTGCCTCAGGGTTAAAACCAGCGCGGGCCATTAGTTCCAAACCCATCATATCGGCCTCTGCTTCATGTGTTCTGCTGTAGGGTAGCTTCAATCCATAATGAATACCGACACCCATAGCTGCCATTAACAACGGTTTTTCATGGGTATTAGCCAGCATTGCACCCGCTAGTTGAGCTCCTGTCTGCGTGGCAAACTCCATCGACATTCTCTCATTGCCATGTTGAGCCAATACATGGCCGACTTCATGGCCAATGACAGCCGCTAGCTGGTTCTGATCAACAGCAATCTTCAGCAAACCGGTGTTGACGCCTATTTTTCCTCCCGGCAAGGCAAACGCATTCGCCGAGTCATCAACAAAAACGACAACCTCCCACTGCCGCTGGTCTTTGCTTGGAAGCGCTGATGTTATTGCATTAGCAACACAGGAAACATAATGATTAGTGGTGGAGACGCTATTTACTCTTGTCGTTGTTTTTAAATCGTCAAATGCAGCCACACCCATTTGGTCCATTTTCCCCTCCGGCATTAACAACATTTGTGAACGTCCGGTGGGCGATGTCGCGCAGGAAGATACAAGTAGTGTCAGGCACAGAGCAAGCAGGCTAACCATCTTCATTCAGGATAATCCTTACAAAAAATATAGTGGAACAGTATTGATATTAAACAACAATTTGCAGCAACTAGCTATTTTCGAATTTCAAGAATTCCCCGTTGCTCGCCACAATTTGTTTGGCCAACAGTCGTCGACTCTGCGTTCATTTGAAGCGTATTGGCAACACAAAAAGCATGTTAGTCGAGCGATACCTGCCTGAAGCTTCGCTAGTTCTTGCTCCAGGGGGTACATACAGGAGGGACAGAAATATCATCATATTCGCAGAGGGATACTTCACCGGTAGTAACATTAATACGCCAGGTCGACAGCACATCATCACCTGGGATAATTTCAAACTTCCCTATGGGTTCATTAACACTCCACGGATAACAATCAGGTCTATTGGCATGTCCTTCAAAACTACACAAAGACACCGCTCCGCTTTGGTGATTAGCGCGCCATACCGACAAATTACCACGAGTTGCCACACCGCTGAATTGTGCGGGCTCAGCGAATGAAGGTTGCAACGTTGTGAGAATAACAACAGCTAAAGCAACGCGATAAATACGCCTATATTGTAATCTATGCATGCTGCCTCCGTATTTCACAGCAACTGACCAATATTCAACCAACGACTACAGACTAACTGGCACCACCCTTTTTTTCAACAAATTCCCGAATACAACTAAGTTATCGGTATTTGATAGAATGCCGCGAATAACTTATATTGTGCTGATAGCGGCCATTGCTCATTAGCCGAACACCACACTTCAGGGTACTGACAATGAACACACGTTTGATATTGACCAAACTATATACTGTAATAATTTTCATTGTTTTTTTGACGGCATGCCAGAGCAGCAATGTAATGGTTGATTACGATACCGATACCGATTTTTCCAAATTTGAACACTATAGCTGGCACAGTGATAGTCAAACTGATAGCGGGAGCGTTGATTCACTAATGCTACAACGCACGAAAGATGCTGTAGAAAAAGCATTGTTCACTTCTTTCCTGAATCCGGCAACGGAGAAAAATTCCGCTGATGTTCTGATACGTCTTAACGTTTCCTCAGCGACCCATAATCAGGAATCCAAATCACGAGCCAGTGTAGGTTTTGGCGGTGGTAGCGGAAATTCCGTCTTGGGATTAGGGCTTAGTCTACCCATTGGAGGAGATACGATTGTTAAAGAAACACTTATTGTTATTGATATGTTAGGTATTAGTGACAATAAATTGAAATGGCGTGGCAGCAAAACTATAAAAATCGGCGATGAATCCCCACAGGAAATCACCCTGCTAATGAATGACGCGGTAATGGAAATTTTTAGCCAATACCCGCCAAACTAAGTTCAAAAATCTCGTAAAAACCGATCAATCCTGATGATACTTAGCCGATAATTCATGCACTGATTCTATAAATACTCGCGCATTTTCAGGATTAACTTCCGGAGTAATTCCGTGACCAAGATTAAACACATGACCACTGCCGCTACCATAACCTGCAAGTATTGAGGAAACTTCTTCGCGGATTCTCTGGGGCGAAGCATACAACATGGTTGGATCCATATTACCTTGTAGCGCAACCCTATCGCCAACACGTCGGCGCGCCTCGGATATATCCGTAGTCCAATCTAAACCAATTGCTGTTGTTCCCGTGTCGGCAATTGTCTCTAACCATTGGCCACCATTTTTGGTAAACAGAATAACAGGAATAACCTGACCATTGTGTTCGCGAATTAAACCATCGATAATTTTTTGCATATACGACAGAGAAAACTCTCGATAAGCCGCATGACTTAAAGCACCACCCCAGGTATCAAAAATTTGCACAGCCTGAGCTCCAGCCATGATTTGTCCATTCAAGTACGACGTAACGCTTTGAGCCAGCTTATCTAACAAACCATGCATTGTTTGCGGTTCGTTAAAGGCTAATGCTTTAACAATCCGATGGTCCTTGGAAGAGCCGCCTTCAACCATATAAGTTGCTAATGTCCAGGGGCTTCCCGAAAAACCAATCAGCGGTACACGACCGTTAAGTTCTTTATGAATAGTACTAACAGCATCCATCACGTACCCCAGATCTTTGTGTGGGTCCGGTATAGTTAAAGCCTCAACATCAGCAGCAGTACGTATTGTCTTTCTAAATCGCGGACCTTCTCCCGTCTCAAAATAGAGGCCAAGACCCATGGCATCGGGAATAGTCAGAATATCAGAAAACAATATCGCTGCATCTAAAGGGTATCGGTCTAATGGCTGCATAGTCACTTCACAGGCAAATTCCGGATTCATCATTAAAGACATAAAATCACCCGCTTTAGCGCGACTGGCTCGATACTCTGGTAAATAACGTCCTGCCTGGCGCATCATCCATACCGGCGTAACATCCACAGGCTGTTTCAGAAGGGCACGTAAAAAACGATCATTTTTTAAAGTCATAATAATACTAATATGGGCATTAGACATTTGACGTTAATACTTCAATGTCTTTTGTGAATGTATTGTTGATTCAGACTTTAGAGACCTGTCATCCGATCAACCATGTCAGTAGTTGGAACATACACTGCTCACAACTAACTTGGCTATACCTCTACTCAACCATGCCGGGCTCTTTTGGCCGCCTGGCAACCTTGAAAAATTATAATGAGTACCGCGTAATCTTTTATGATGCGCGAAAAACGGAAGGCCATTTTACACAGAAGGCGCAAATGGAACAAATTTTGAAAAAACGGGTGGTTTAAAATCGAAGCGATCGTTGAATTACCGTCTATTATCTCGGATTTCTTGCTGTAGGCTGGCAACACTTCTTGCCCACGGGCGTTCCTTTTGCAACAGTGGTGGTAATACCTTTATCGCTGTCAATGCAGCCTCTTTTGTATCATAGGGACCTGCGACAGCCACAAACCAGGGTTTATCTTTCCGACGAGTCTCAAAATATGTCACGGGTAAACGTCCTATGTATTTTTTTACCAGCCCTCTGGTTCTTGATTCATCCACCGCTCCCATCAACTGCAACATATAGGCTGTAACTGGAAGATTTAAAATCCGCTGCTCCCTGGGAGAGATATGACCAGGCTCGGACACAGACTTTACCGGTTTGACCACTTGAGGTGTCTGGTTGGTTGGTTTTTCGGTTATAACAGTTGGTTTTGCTTTTTTTGGCACCGCGACATCAGCAATTATTTTTGGAATCGATTGACTGCGGGCGCTTATCAACTCTTTTTCCACTATATTGTTCGATAATGCGCCAGTAGTTTCTGTTACTACAATCGTTGAATCCGCAGTTGCTGGCGAGCTACGATCAATATCACCGGAAGCTGAAGCTACTACCATAGTATCAGTCACCGTTGTTGCGCTGCCGGCACCATCTGCCACAACGGCCGAAGACCCCTTTGATGAAGGCTCGCTAGCAGAATCCATCTCATTTCGATGCATCTGGGAATTACTGAGGTCGAGAGGAATCGATACCGTCGCTGCACTCTCTTCTCCCGGGTTGTCGTTAGAACTCTGGAAGGCCCAGGAAATAAGTAGTACAACAGCAAGAACAGCTATAGCGACACCATGAATCAACGGTATCCCAAAACGATTATGACTAACGCTGTTCTGGTCTTGAGACGACAACAACACCGGAGCCAGTTGATTGATCTCTGCCAAATTACCACCAGCTTGTTCATATAAAACAGCAAGCTGATCACTATTTAGCGGCATATCCCCGGCGTACCCAACCGATTGCAATTTACCGAGTAGGTACTCCCCTGTTTCACTGCTCGAAAGAGGTTCCAGCTCCAATATTTTTATTTGCCCTGAACCAAAAGATGCCAGCTTTGCTAACTGTTCAACCTGATACTCACCCACCAGTAACAACCTGACAATGTTGCCACTCGCAGCCACCATCTTGCGCAATAATTCAAAACTTTCAAAAGAGAGATAATGAGCCTGGTCAACCGCAAGCAAAAAAGGTTCCGGCTCACCATCAACCAACGAGAACTGTTTTATCGCTTCTAAAAAATGAGCGGGGTCAACGGGCTCAGATAGACGCAGCTGCAATTGCTCATTCAGTGATGACATAATTTGTTCAGGAAGGGTTTCGTCGTCGCCATTGATATAGCAACAATCCATCAAGTCTTCCAACACTACCAATGACTGGTCAAGCAAGCTCGATGTACCACTGCCAGTAGCACCCAGTAACACCACTACCTGTTCGCCAAATCGAACAAAATGGACAAGCTGATCTAAGATCTGACCTCGCGCAGCTCCTGAATAAAAATACTCTTTGTCACTATTGCCATTGAACGGATCATCGCCCAAATCCAAACGTTGCACATAGTGATCAACGCCATACTCGCTAGATACTTCCGTCATGGATTTCTCCTCATCTGGAGGTAGGACCGGTACTATTAAATAGAGTCCGCCGCATCACGCTATTTTCCTGTCAATGAGTACAGCAACACGTTCAAGACTGAACACCCGCAGCCATCAGAGTGGCTTTTATCTGCTGTTCCGTAACGTCGCTTGTTACAACCGCCTCGCCTATACGTTTTAGCAGAACGAGCCGCAAGTTACCGTCCAACACTTTTTTGTCGCGCGCCATCAATGACAAAAACTGATCGCAACTCATTGTTGGCGGTTCCACCGGTAACTTTGAATGTTGTAATAATTGTCTCACATCATTAGCATCATCAACTGGTAGCCAACCCAAATGCGCAGACAAATCTGCCGCCAACACCATACCAGCAGCCACCGCCTCTCCATGCAACCAGTTTCCATAACCCTGCGCTGTCTCGATGGCATGGCCAAAAGTATGGCCAAAATTCAGTATTGCCCGAATGCCAGCCTCCCTTTCGTCACTGGCAACAACTTTTGCCTTGTTTTCACATGAACGACGAATTGCCTCACTGAGAATTTTTCCATCACAAGCTAGTAGTCCATCCACATTTTCTTTCAACCAGAGATAAAATGAAGCGTCCGATATCAGTCCATATTTAATCACTTCAGCCAGTCCGGCTGACAGTTCGCGAGGCGGCAATGTGGACAATGTTTGAGTGTCCGCAATCACACATTGTGGCTGGTAGAAAGCGCCGATCATATTTTTTCCGAGCGGATGATTGACTCCTGTTTTACCACCTACGGATGAATCGACCTGTGAAAGTAAAGTAGTCGGAACTTGAATAAAGTTGACACCACGCTGATAGCTGGCAGCAGCAAAACCGGTCATATCCCCAACAACACCTCCGCCTAAAGCAATGAGTGTTGTTGTTCGATTATGGTTTTCTTCCAACAAACGATCGAAAATTTTTCCGAGAACGTCAAGTGATTTATATTGTTCACCATCTGGCAAAATTAATTCAGAATAGCGCAGGTCACCCAATGACTGCCTTATCGAGTCAAGGTAAATAGGCGCTATGGTTTCATTACTAACAACCAATACTTGATTGCCATGAACATGCTGGCGCAGCAATTCAGCTTGCGACAACAAGCCTTCACCTATATAAATGGGATAACTACGATCGCCCAGATCGACATTGAGTGTTTGCATCATACGTTTAGACTGTTAGAAAGAAATTAGCGATTACGGGTAGTTCAACGTTTAAAATGAATAGCACTTTACTATCAGGACAATGTTGACTGATGGGGCCAGTAAGAGTTGTTCTGTTAGCAGTACTGAAAAACTACACTACCGAAAGTACTTTATAACACAGCCGGACAAACAAAATAAGAGAGAATTACAGGATTCAGGATGTTAACGTTTTCGCCAATTCCTGAGCTACAGATTTAGGACTACGACCATCAGTATCGATAATATAATCGGCAATTTCATCGTACATTGGATGCCTTGACTCCATTAGATCTGTCAGCACTTTACGTGGGTCATCACTGTTCAGCAGAGGTCGTTTCTTGTCCCTTGCAGTGCGCCGGACCTGCTCGTCGATTGACGTCATTAGGTAAACAACCCTGCCTCGACTTGAAAGCACCCGCCGATTTTCGGGTTTTTGAACGATGCCGCCACCAGTTGCCAGTAATACTTTATCCAGCTGGCTTAATTCGTCCAACACCGCCGCTTCCCGATCTCGAAAGCCTTCTTCCCCTTCCATATCGAAAATCCATGGAATATCGACACCACTTCGGTCCTCGATAGCCTTATCAGTATCGTTGAAATCCAAACGGAGTTCGGCTGCCAGCAACCGCCCAATAGTCGATTTGCCGGCCCCCATGGGGCCGACGAGAAAAACATTTGAAGATGATTTCATGGATTATTACTAGAAGATTAATCGATCAATGTGTCAGCCAGAATCCTTGGCGTAATAAAAATCAACGTCTCTGTTTTTTCCTGCGTCACAGAGGTATTAGTAAACAGGCGGCCAAGATAAGGAATATCACCCAAAACCGGGACCTTAGATTCAGACTCGACATCAACAGTCCGGAATACACCACCTAATACCACAGTCTCTCCGTTGCCTACTAATACTTGAGTCGTTAACTCCGTGGTATCAATAGTCGGAACAACTCCACCATTACCGGAAGGTACCAGCTCGCCAATAGAATCCTGGTTAATTTCCAGTTTCATAATAATGCGATCATCCGGCGTAATACTTGGCGTAACCTGAAGTTTCAATACGGCTTCTTTAAACGAAATAGTGGTTTCACCATTTGCCGACGACTCCTGATAAGGAACCTCTGAACCCGATTTAATAACAGCTTCCTGCTTGTCGCCAGTGATAACTTTAGGCTGAGATACAATCTCACCACGACCCTGAGACTCCAGTGCATTTAGCTCCATTTGCAAGATGACATCACTACTAACAAACCCAACCGCGACACTGCCCGCTGGATTGGCAACACCCAAGTCAACATTGAGTGCATCAGGCGCCAGTATCGCTTCTGTCAGCGGATTACCTTGCGCTATGTTTAACAATGCATCTGCTACAGAATTTCGGCTAGCTTCAATAGATTCTGTGTTACCGCCGAAGAACAACTGGTTGTCACCATTAATAAAGTTAGTACCGGCGGCACCCCATTTTACCCCTAGCTCTTCATCAAAACTGGAGTTGGCAATAACAATGCGAGCTTCTACAAGTACCTGTCTTACAGGCACATCGAGTAAACGAATAACACGTCTCAATTCCTGAAGTTTTTGAGCAGTCTCAGTCACTAACAAAGAGTTGGTCCGCTCGTCGACAATGACGCTACCACGGGCCGACAACATGCTGGTCGACGCTTTTTCACCTTCGCCATCACTGCCTGTTTCAAATAATTTGTACATGTCGCCGGCGTCCGCATATCGAATACGAAGATACTCGGTCTGCAGTGGCGCCAGTTCTTCAATTTGCTTATTGTTTTCAATTTCGAGGCGCTCCCGCTCGGCAATTTCTGACGCCGGTGCAACCATTAAGACGTTGCCATTTTGACGCTTGTCCAGACCTTTAGTTTTTAACACCAGATCTAAAGCCTGATCCCATGGCACGTTCTGTAAGCGCAGTGTTATGCGTCCGGAAACCGTATCACTCGCAACCAGATTCAAGCTGGTAAAGTCGGCAATCAACTGCAAAACCGCTCTAACTTCAATATCCTGAAAGTTTAATGATAGTTTCTCGCCAACGTATGCAAACTCTTTCTTCTTAAGTTCAATTTCTTCATCAGTTAATGGCTTAACGCTAACAACATATTCGTTGTCAGTCTGGTAGGCGAGATAATCATACTCACCACTTGCTTCCAATGAAAACAATGCTCCGCCATCGCTGGGGTGGGCTTCAACAGACTGAACTGGAGTGGCGAAGTCACTAACGTCATAACGACGCTGCAGACGCTCGGGTAAAGTAACCCCTGAAAAATCGACCTTAATTGACCCGCCTTCTACAAAGACGTTAATGCCGGCTTTAGGGCTGGCCAAATTAACAACCAGGCGACCTTCACCCTTTTCTCCACGCTGGAAATCAACGTCAACGATCTCGTTGGCTCCAGCTGTAGTTGCCCGCTTGGTGGCGGCGACCAAAGCGGGGTTCTCTTTGGTCGGTTTCAAATAGTCGCGAACGCCTGAATCACCCACTTCAACAAATAAACTATTGCCTTCAATACGGGTTTTGTACGGTGCTAATTCGACAAGGTTAAGAATCATTCTGGTACGACCACCCGCTTCAAGAATGACAGCACTGGTAGCGTTTCCATAAGACAGTGGAAATTTTTTCTGCTCCAACTGACTCGCGACACCCGCTAGGTCGATAGCAATTCTGGCAGGCTTCTCAATGTTATAACCCTTGGGCTCAGGAGGAGTGTTGTCAAAATCCAATCGTACTTCAAAACGACCTCCTGGCTGAGAACTAAACTGGACGTCAGTTAGATTGGCATCAGCAGCAAATGTCATGCTGCCTGTTAATACGCACAGTACGACGAACAGAGTCCTTAATACTTGAAGCGGTCTAATATTCACCCCTCCTTTAATAGAACCCAATTGTCTGTATGCAATTTCCATGGAACTCTCCGCTATCACTGTTCTTCTATTGTTTGTATCTTGATGGTTTTGGGTCTTTCCACCCAACCATCGACGCCGTTTGGTACTATTTCGATCACTGACAAATAAGTTTCACTAGCTTCAACAATCTTGCCATGGTTGCGGCCAACGTAATTGCCCTTCTGAATTCTGTGCACACCACCATTATCATCTTGCAACAACGCCCAGAACTGACCACCTTGTTCTAGCGTTCCGACCATTGATAAAGAATCGAGGTTAAATTGTTCAAGGTATTCTTTCGTTCTATTGTTATCTGGTTTCACGTTGCTATTTAATTGCATCCGCGTAATCTCACCAACGTCCACCGGTTGGTCGAAAGGTCCACGCATACCTGCGGCACTATAAGTAAATGCCTTATAAGCTTTAAAGACAGGAATCGGTTTTATAACACCTGCGGGTCTGGCTTTTTTCTCGGCCATAAACTCGTCGAGATCTTGATAATTGTCGCTGGTGCAAGCAGTTAGAACCAACATAAGCAACAGAGGACTTAAGAGGAAAAATTTACGCATCATCTTCCTCCAGGTCTTTGTAGCGATAAGTCTTCGCGGTAATTTTCATATTTAGAATCGCATCTTCGCTCTGGGTAATTTCGAAATCATGTAGCGTTACAATACGAGGAAGGCTGGCAATACCACTGACAAAAGTAGCAATATCATGGTAATTCCCACGTACCACTATTTTAAAAGGTTTCTCAACATAAAATTCCTGGGCGACCTCATTACTCAACGTAATACTGTTGATATCAAGTCCACTGGCCAGACCTTTATTGGTAATATCTTCCAGTAAACCCGGTACTTCCGTATCACTGGGTAGCTGACTGACCAGTGCGCCGAACGATTCTTCCATTTCTACCATTTGCTTTCGATAGGCATCAAGATTCGCCGCTTGGTAAGCCTTGCTTTCGAACTGAGATCGCAAATCCAGTTCTTTCTTTTGTTCTTTTTCCAGATTTTTCTGCAGGTCTGATACGTCGTAAACATATCCCACCGCCAATACGGCGATAAATACTATCACCCAGACAATAAGCTTAATGGCGATTGGCCATGAACCCATGTTGTCGAGGTTAAGATCATTGACATCAAATTCTTTTAATTCCTGTAGCGCATCACTAAAAGCCATCAGTTATTCCTCCTCGCTTTCGGCCGCAGCTGCAGCCGCAGGCGTACTAATGCTGAATAACATATTAAACTCACTTGCCTGCTCTCCATATTTCGGCTGTTCTTTAACGGCAGTTAGGTTAGGTGACGCGAACCAGTCTGATCTGTCCACCTTCCGCATTAGGCTTGAAACTCTCTGATTTGATTCGGCGATGCCCTGCAATTTGATCACATCCTTAGTTCTCACCAATTTTTCATAGAAAACACCGTCGGGAAGTGTCCGAACCATTTCATCAAATACCCTGACAATTACAGGCCTGTTACCCTGCAAGTCCTGAATGACTTTCATCCGCTCTAACAACTCATTCCTTTTATTTTCTAGCTCTTTAATTTCTTTAACTTGCTGATCTAACTCACTGATCTGTTTTTTTAGATACCCATTTCGACCGCTTTGCCCGTCGATTGAGGCGCTAACAAACATGTGAGTTAATGCTACTAACAGCAATGAAATTCCGGCAACAACGCCAAGAACAACCAAAAATGATTGTTTTTGTGCCTGTCGACGCTCTTCGCGCCAAGGCAGTAAATTGATATTAGCCATTAATCAAAACTCCTTAGCGCCAAGCCGCAGGCGATTAACAAAGAAGGAGCATCGTTACTCAAAGCCGTGGCATCAACTCTCGATGCAACTGACATGTCTGTAAACGGGTTGGCTATTGATGTTGGAGTCCCCAACTTATCCTGAACCACATCGGCAAGACCATTCATTGAAGCAACTCCACCCGCTAATATAATGTGATCAACATCATTATATTGGCTGGATGAAAAGAAGAATTGTAGTGACCGGGTCACTTGTTGCACCACCGCGTCCTTGAAGGGTTCCAGTACTTCCGGTTCGTAGTCGTCCGGCAGGCCACCTTGCTTCTTAGCAAGTCCAGCCTCATCCAACGACAGACCATAACGGCGCTGAATTTCTTCTGTTAACTGCCGTCCACCAAACAATTGTTCACGCGTATAAGCCGTCTTGCCGTCGACCAGTACACTGAGCGTAGTCATAGTCGCGCCAATATCGACAATCGCAATAGCACCATCTTCGTCGCAATCCAGATACGGTAGCATCAGATCAAACGATCGTTCAATCGCGTAAGCTTCAACATCAACCACTCTGGTCGCAAGGTCAGCCATTTCCAGGGCATCCACTCGCAAATCAACATTTTCTCGGCGACAAGCGGCCAAAAGAACCTCGACCTGTTCCGGACTATGCTCTGATTCACCCTGCACCTCAAAGTCTATGGCCACCTCATCCAGTGGATACGGGATGTACTGATCCGCCTCCAAAGTAATTTGCGTTTCCATATTGTCATCGTTGAGGCCCGCAGGCATATCGATAAGCTTGGTGATAACCGCCGACCCGGCAACCGCAACGGCTGCTGACTTCAGCTTGGTTTTAGATCGATCACAAGCTTTTTGGATCGATTCAGCTACCCCTTCCAATTCTGCAATATTTTTTTCAATCACAGCATTGGGGGGCAGAGAAGCTACAGCATAGCTCTCGACCTTATACTTATCACCGCTTTTGCTGATCTCAAGCACCTTAACAGTCGTAGAACTGATATCTACGCCTAGCACGGGGTTGGATCTCTTTTTTCCAAATAAACTGCCTAGCACAGTACTTTTCCTATTGGCTTCCGTAACTTACAGCGAACTTTTATAACTTACATTAAATATCACGTATCGCTATTACGCAAATTAATCGTTGTAAATAAGTGCTTATAATTTCACACTTCGACAAACTAACTTCAAGTAAAGTATCTATATCGTTTTTTGACAACTGGAAAAGTATGGCTCAGCTCACAAATATTGCGAAAATCACCATTTGGCTTCTCCTGTCTTCCCTAGCAGGCACGATGCTTATCTTAACAAGCGCGTATCTCTACCTCAGTCCAAACTTACCTACCGTTGATGATCTGCGAGATGTTCGCCTGCAAACACCGCTGCGCGTATATACCTCAGATCAAAAACTTATTGGTGAATTTGGTGAAGAGCGTCGACTACCTATAACTTTTGACCAAATGCCACCGCTATTTGTCAATGCAATTCTTGCGATTGAGGATAGCCGTTTCTATGACCATCATGGCGTAGATATCAAAGGCCTGCTGCGAGCTGTCTCACAATTATTGCTGACAGGTGAAAAAGGCGGTGGCGGCAGCACCATCACCATGCAAGTAGCGAAGAACTATTTTTTCAGCTTTGAAAAGCAGTTTTCCCGTAAATTCAGCGAGATACTGCTTTCACTGCAGATAGAAAGAGAACTGGGTAAAAATGAGATAATGGAACTTTATGCCAACAAAATTTTTCTGGGTAAACGTGCCTACGGCTTCGAAGCTGCTGCTCAGGTCTACTACGGCAAATCACTCCAGCAGTTGGAATTGCCACAATTTGCGATGCTGGCAGGCCTGCCCCAGCTACCCTCTGTAGCCAACCCAATCATTAATCCTGCCAGAGCAATTCGTCGTCGAAATGTGGTGCTGGGGCGCATGCTGGAGCTAGACTTTATCGACCAGGACGCATATGAGCGCGCTGCCAACAGCCCGGTGACGGCTAGTTATCACGGCCCCAGAATAGAACTTTCATCACCCTACGTTTCTGAAATGGTGCGCAAAGAAATGCTCGCGAAATACGGCCGGGACGCCTATTCCGCGGGCTACAGCGTTTATACCACCATCGACAGCACTCTGCAGTCTGCTGCCCAGCAGTCAGTATTCGACGGACTGCTTAGCTACGATCAACGACACGGCTATCGAGGCCCTGAACAGTCGGTGCTGGCAGATAGTGAATTGGAAAATCGAGATTTATGGTTGCAAACGCTTGCCAATACTCATGATGCAAGCGGCCTGTTACCTGCTATTGTCACCACTGTAGATGAGCAGTCATTTAATGCGCTGATGAAAGATGGCAGTGAAAAGGTCATCACCTGGGAGCATGGCCTGAAAGGAAAGCGCCGTTATGAATCAGTCGATCGACGCAGCAGGTCGGCAAAATCGGCCAGTGATCTAGTGGCGACTGGTGATCTGATACGCATACGACAGTTACAGGACGGCAATTGGCATCTGTCACAATTACCCGAAGCGCAAGCGGCATTAGTATCGCTCAATGCTGATAACGGGGCGATTCTCAGTCTTGTCGGTGGATTTAACTACGGTCAAAGTAAATTCAATCGTATTACCCAGGCAACCCGACAACCGGGTTCAAACTTTAAACCCTTTGTCTATACCGCAGCGTTAGCCAACGGCTATACACCGGCCAGCATCATCAATGATGCACCAGTAGTATTCAAAGATGAAGGGCTGGAAAGTACCTGGCGCCCGACCAACTCAAGTGGGAAATTTTACGGCCCCACGCGATTGCGATCGGCTTTGTTTAGATCCCAGAACCTGGTGTCAATAAGACTACTACGCAATCTGGGTTTTAATAATGCGATTGACTATGTTGAACGCTTTGGCTTTGATCCCGACCAACTTCCCAGAGACTTGTCTCTTGCCCTTGGAAGCCATTCTGTAACGCCAATGCAGATAGTAAGTGGTTACTCCATTCTTGCAAATGGTGGCTATAAAATAGAGCCGTATTTGATTCAATATATTGAAGATATTGACAACCAAACCGTTTTTACCGCCACGCCAGATTCAGTTTGTCGGGACTGCGATACACTCGAGGATCCAGCCTCAGAGGATAACATTGTTATTGTTGAAGAGACCTCTCCGGTCGACCTGGGTACTGTTGCTGCGCCCAATGAAGCAGCACTACTGGCAATCGATACCACTGATGAATTGGCGACAATAGAGGATATTCTTAATCTGTCAGTGGCGGAATTGGAGCCGGAGCTAATCCTACCCACCGCAGAACGTGTCGTTGAGGCAAGAGTCGCCTATATCATCAACAGTATGATGCGTGACGTGGTTAAAAAAGGTACCGGTCGTAAAGCATTAAGCCTCGGTAGAGACGATCTTGCTGGAAAAACAGGTACCAGTAACGGCCCTACCGATGCATGGTTTTCCGGTTATGGTGGTGGAGTTGTTACTACCGCCTGGATGGGTTTTGATAAAAATGGCCTGCTTGGCAGGAATGAATATGGCGGCAAGGCAGCACTACCGATCTGGATTAATTATATGAGAGTGGCACTGGACGGAAAACCGGAGACAGAATTCAAACAACCGGAAGGGGTTGTCACTGTCAAAATCGACCCCACGACAGGGCTGTTAGCCAAACCAGGACAAACCGACGCGATTTTTGAAATATTTCGAGAAGAGTTTGCACCGACCGAAGAAGCGGGCATTGACGATATTGCAGGTGATACCAGTAACGTGGAAGACGTTATGGTGGAGGATATTTTTTAGACTATTCAGAACCCGGCCTGATATTCGGCGTTAGCAATCAAGCAGTGAAGACGACTCCCGCCAGACGTCGAATTTATATCGCCTCTAACGCTTCGGTCAGTTTACTCACACCAATAATTTCCATCCCGGCAATACCGCCTTTGGGTACGTTGGCGAGAGGAACAATTGCCCGCTTAAACCCGTGTTTAGCTGCCTCCTGAATCCGTTCCTGCCCACTGGGCACTGGCCGAATTTCTCCCGAGAGACCAACTTCTCCAAATACCACTAAATCCTGTGGCAGAGGCCGATCCCGGAAGCTCGAGACAATCGCCAAAAGCAATGCCAAGTCAGCACTCGTCTCAAGTACTTTAACGCCGCCAACAACATTAACAAAAACATCTTGGTCACCAACCTGCAGACCCCCGTGACGATGTAATACAGCCAGCAACATAGCCAGTCGATTTTGTTCCAGGCCCACTGCTACCCGACGTGGGTTACCCAGTTGAGAGTCATCTACCAGCGCCTGAATTTCTACTAACAGGGGTCGCGTACCTTCCCATACGACCATCACCAGACTACCCGAAGAGGGTTCCTCCGTGCGCGACAGAAATATAGCAGAGGGGTTTTTTACTTCTTTCAAACCGTGCTCGGTCATCGCAAACACCCCCAGCTCATTGACTGCGCCGAATCGGTTTTTTTGTCCTCGCAACGTCCGAAAGCGACTATCCTCAGATCCCTCCAACAGAATTGAACAGTCGATCATATGCTCCAATACTTTTGGTCCCGCCAAACTGCCATCTTTAGTAACATGCCCCACTAGAAATAACACAGTGCCAGTTTGTTTCGCATACCGGGTCAAATAAGCGGCGCACTCACGAACTTGAGACACACTTCCCGGTGCCGAACTCACATCTTCCGTATGCGCCACTTGAATTGAATCCACCACCAACACCTTCGGTTTCAATAATTCTGCCTGACTACAAATGGCCTCAACACTGGTTTCTGACAACATATTTAACTTATTAGTAGGCAGGCCCAAGCGACGTGCACGCATCGCCACCTGCTGCAGGGACTCTTCTCCAGTAACATATAACGCCGGCATTGATTCAGCCAAGTAACACATGGTTTGCAGCAATAACGTACTCTTGCCGGCACCCGGATGACCACCAATAAGAATTGCTGAACCGTGAACCAAACCGCCCCCTAGAACGCGGTCAAATTCACCGGCTCCGCAAGGGATCCGCGGTAAATCTTCTAAATTTATTTGATCAAGTGTTTGCGCTTTCTGACTATTGGCAGCACCGGCATAACCCTGGAAGCGAATTTCTTTCGCAGCTGTCGGCGACGACGGCAATTTGATTTCAGTCAGTGTGTTCCAGGCACCACAATCTTTACATTGACCTTGCCAATTCGAATAGTCCGAACCACAGTCATTGCAAACATATGCCATTTTAGGTTTTGCCATTGCTCTTCCAGTCCTGGATTCAGGGAATAACAGCGAGTGAACAGATAACATATTAACGAATTACTGTATAAATTAACAGTGCCCATTTTCCCATCACACTCGTCGTGCACTGGTAAACTAGCCAACAAAAGATCATTCGCGCAACATCAAAGATACACCCAGCGCCTTCAACCCTATACAATCTATCTATGTCATCATTGATCCCAGAGCGCCCCATTGTCATCTCTCCTTCACTGGCCACTACCATTGGCTTGGAAGAATCTGTATTCCTGCACGTACTCAATGATATATGCTCGCTGACCAATGGCAATAACAGACAGGGCTATCTTTGGTTCAACATTTCAAAGTCCGATTTGGAACGTATTATGCCGTTCTGGAATGTTATTGAACTACAACGAATCAGTAAAAGCCTAAAGGACAAGGGCGTTATATTGATCGAGTCACCACCGCTTCAACAGAGCGAGTACCTGTCCTATGCAATGAATGAAGTTGCCGTTCATCAAACTACTCAAACCCGACCTTCTGTCACTACCAAATCCGCTGAGCATTCTGCAAATCAACGAACGTCCGGTGCCAGTCTACTAGCGCAGAACTGGTATCCTCCAGACGATTTGTTGCAGCTACTTGAGCTTAATCACAATATTCCCAAAGATTTTGCACTCCAGCAACGTGAAGACTTCGTGATGTACTGGCAAGACCGCCAACAGGTATCACACTCATGGCCCAGTAAGTTTCGCCAACACGTCCTAAAACAATGGCGGTTTCACCAAAGCCGGTTAGCCGAGGTAGAAACCAAACAGGCTCAATCCAACGAGCTGAATAATAGCTGGAACCCCAGTCAGGATGCGCTGGAAATATTGTATAGGACAGGCGTGAACGGTGATTTTATCAACGACGCCATTCCCGAATTTGTCCTGTATTGGCGCGAACGCGGTGAAGCGCACAGTACATGGAATTCAAAATTCATCGCTCATATACGCCGGCAATGGGCGATATATACCAAGTCGATGGAATTAGATTACGAACCCAGGGAGATACCGGCAAACTGGCAGCCCAGCGAGGATGTCTACGATATACTAAAATTGGCGACTATCGATATTGCCTTCGCTAGAGGCCTGGTTGCCGAATTTGTTCTATTTTGGCGCGATACCCAGCAAATCCAACGTTCGTGGAATACCAAATTCTTACAGCACGCCAAATACCAATGGGCGACACGCCATCAAATGGGCCAACATTATGCGGGACAGCAACTCACTGATCGATCAACTCAGTCAGAGCGTAAAACAACCTTCGAACACCTCACCGACAGAAGCTGGGCACAAAATCTCGTCGAGGGCAGCTGAAATGATAACGCCAGATTACTACCGACAAAAAGGCGCCGACAGTATACCAACTGAAGATCACATCACCGCGATCAACCAAATGTTTACTGAGTTCCAATTGGCATATCACAACCAATTCCACAAAGCATTTTCCGACGATCAAAAGATCATCATGGCAAAACAGCTGTGGGCAAAGACATTGAGCGACTTAGCACCTGAACGCATTGTTGCCGCTACTCGCCGCGCCATCAAGGAATCGGAATACCTGCCCACCTTACATACCATCAGGAAATTCAGCGAGCCGGTGCCGGAAGAGCTGGGGCTACCTGACGCCTACAATGCCTACCTCGAGGCATGCCGTGCCGCCACCCCTAAAATGGAACAGCGCTGGACGCACCCGGCGGTCTATTTAGCTGGCAGCGCTTCCGATTGGTTTTTTCTAGCCAATAGTATAGAAACCAGAGCTTTTCCGGTGTTCAAACGCAACTATGAAATATTATGTGAACGGGTTATGCGTGGCGAGCGGCTGGACTTGCCGGTTCACAAAGCCATACCGGAAACTATCAACCCGTCATTATCTAACGAAGAACGCAAAGAGCGAATGCACACACTGCGCCAGGAACTGGATATCTAAACGGTCATTGAGTTTGGCGACTGCCCACGGTCCTGACATCCATCAGGGGACAAATATCCATTGCCAAAGGTCGCTATTAGCCACCGTCAGCAATGGATTTTATGTGGGGAACCGCTACAATAGCAGCCTGCCTATCTCATAGATTCACAAGTAGACAACCCATGACAAAACCTCAAACCGACTCCAAAAGTACTCATTTCGGCTACAAAACTGTGGACAAGGAAAATAAGGAAGGGATGGTTGCTGGTGTATTCCACTCCGTGGCAGCCAAATATGACCTGATGAATGATCTCATGTCTGCAGGTGTACATCGTATCTGGAAGCGCTTCACCATAGAATTATCCGCAGTGCGTCCTGGACACCACGTTCTGGATATCGCCGGAGGCACTGGCGACCTCGCCGCAAAATTCAGTAAAATCGTTGGTCCAGAAGGCCGGGTAGTTCTCGCCGACATTAACGAGTCTATGCTGAGAGTTGGCAGAGACAAAATGACCGATCTGGGCATTATCGGCAATGTAGAATATGCACTGGCCAATGCCGAGTGTCTGCCCTTTCCTGACAATACTTTTGACTGCATCACCATCTCTTTCGGTTTACGCAACGTTACCAACAAAGACGCCGCCCTAAAGTCGATGAACCGTGTACTAAAACCCGGTGGTCGTCTGTTGGTTCTTGAATTTTCCAAGCCTGGTAATGCGCTATTGAGTAAGGCTTATGATACTTATTCGTTCAAGTTACTGCCAAAAATAGGCAAGCTAATCACCAACGATGAAGACAGCTACCGCTATCTGGCTGAAAGTATTCGCATGCATCCTGACCAGGAAACGTTAAAAGAAATGATGGAAGATGCCGGGTTTGCGCGTTGTGAATACCATAACATGACAGGTGGTATCGTTGCGGTTCACAAGGGTATAAAACCTTGATAGTCAGCAATACGCTACACACAGCTGCCATTGCAACGCTGGAAACAGCCATCAACAAAGCGCTGCAACTGGACCCGTCGACCCTCATTAAATTGAATACTTTGCAAAACCATGTATTTTCTCTGCACTGCACGGCTCCCGAGATAGACCTCTATTTCATCCCTGGTGAGAATGAGGTCCGTCTCTGCGGTATGTTCGATGATGAGGCCGACACAAGACTCACCGGCAGTGCTCGGGAATTTGCAAAACTGGCGACGGCGACAGACCCTGCCAGCGCGTTGATCAATGGCGAGCTGGAGCTTCACGGCGATAGTCAGGCACTGATCAATTTGCAAAAGATCCTCAAACAGCTGGATATTGACTGGGAGTCATCTCTTGCGTCCATTTTTGGTGATGTCATAGGACACCAGATGGGCCGCACTATCCGTCGGGCCACACGCTTCGGATTACAAGCTTTCAAAGGGCTTAAACGACAGATCGATGACTATGTCATCGAAGAAAGCAACATGCTGCCACCCCGTTGGCAGGTAGACAGATTCTACAACGATGTCGACCAGCTGGCGATGCGTACTGAACGCTTACAGGCGCAACTTCAAAAGCTCAGGCAAAGTGCCAAGGGCAATCTGACCGTAAATCTTCCAGAGCGGTAAAAAGGATCATTTGTGTCACGCATTCTACGACTTGGCAAAATAGCACGTGTTGTCACACGCTACCGGCTGGACACCTTTGTCGACAAGGGCCAACTCCCCTCCTCAATGGCGGCTCTGTTTGCTATCGCCCCCTGGCGATTGTTTCCAATACCACAGCAATCACGTGGCGCCCGATTGCGGCAGGCGCTTGAAGAGTTAGGACCTATCTTTGTTAAATTTGGCCAAATGTTATCAACTCGACGGGATTTGTTACCCGACGACATCATCGATGAATTGGCAAAACTTCAGGACCAAGTACCGCCGTTTCCATCCCAACAGGCTATCGACATAATTGAAAGCGCACTGGGCCAGTCTGTTGATAAGCTTTTTGCACAGTTCAGCACACAACCTATGGCCTCGGCATCGGTGGCCCAGGTTCACGCGGCTACCTTGTTCAGCGGTGAAGAGGTTGTTGTAAAAGTTGTTCGTCCCGGGATCGAACTGACCATACGGCAAGACATCAAACTGCTGTTCACCCTGGCAGAGTTAATAGAAAAACATTTTCCGGATGGACGGCGTTTACGCCCTGTCGATGTTGTCAACGATTATCAAATCACCATACTCGACGAATTAGATCTGCAAAGAGAGGGGGGTAACACCTCGCAATTACGACGAAACTTCGCCAACTCTGACCTGTTATATGTCCCCGAAGTCCATTGGGATTATACCAATCGTCATGTATTAACCATGGAAAGAATTTATGGTATTCCCGTTACTGACGTAAAGGCACTGGAACAACAGAATACTAATATGAAGGCGCTGGCTGAACGTGGTGTCGAAATATTTTTCACTCAGGTCTTTCGAGACAGCTTCTTTCATGCAGACATGCACCCAGGTAATATTTTTGTATCTCGGCAGAACCCCGAAAACCCCCAATATATCGGCATAGACTGCGCGATTATCGGCTCACTTAGCGAATCTGATCAATACTATATGGCGCGCAATCTACTAGCCATTTTCCAGCGCGACTACAGACTGGTCGCCGAACTACATATTGAATGTGGATGGATTCCCCCCGAGACCAAAGTTCACGAATTTGAATCAGCGATGAGAAGCGTGTGTGAACCTGTGTTCGAAAAACCATTGGCAGAGATTTCCTTTGGACAATTGCTAGTGTATCTCTTTCAGACCGCTCGCCGTTTTGAGATGGAGGTGCAGCCCTCTTTAGTGTTACTACAAAAAACACTGCTCAACATAGAGGGCTTAGGTCGTGAATTATATCCGCAGCTAAACCTCTGGGATACTGCACAACCGTTTTTAGAACAGTGGTTAAAAGATCGCTATGCCCCCAGCGGCGTTTACAAACGATTGCGTAAACATATGCCAGCACTGCTTGAACAATTACCACATTTACCGGAGGCGTTGCTGGAAAACCTAACCCAACCGAAACAAGCACCGACTGGCAATGACCTGGCAAAGCGGCTGCAACGACTGGAACAGAAATTACAATCGCAGCGCAACCGCAGTTACTGCATCATTATTGGGTTAATCGCGCTATTAGTAGTCTCCATTCCGCAAATTGGTGTGGCGATACAGCAATTTCCAGCAGTCGGCTGGGCAGCCATTGCAGTAGCACTACTCTGGCTGCGACGCTGAATGTTCTGTGTCATAATGCCTGCCTTACGCTAATACAATACAACATGACTGAGACGCGCTTGCACAATATCGGCAATGAGGAATTCTTGGACCAAGTCCGCTGGAACAGCGATGGTCTGGTACCCGCTATCGCTCAGGACCACTTGAACGATGATATTCTAATGGTCGCATGGATGAACCGAGAGGCTCTAGCGCTTACTGTGGCTGAACAGCGGGCAGTCTATTGGTCCCGATCACGTAAAAAGCTATGGCGCAAAGGGGAAGAATCGGGCAATGTGCAGTCGATCAAGGAAATTCGCATCGATTGCGACGAAGATGTGATCATTTTAAGGGTAGAACAGTTAGGTGGTATTGCCTGTCACACTGGAAGGCGCACTTGCTTCTATCGAAAGCTCGAAAATGGCGTGTGGAAAACGGTAGAGAAAGTCATCAAAGACCCCAACGACATCTATAACAAGCAACCACAGTAAGTGACTGAATGTATGAGTGATGTAATACAGCAATTGACAACAATACTGGAACAGCGCAAACAAAATGCTGATCCAGAGTCTTCCTATGTCGCGAGCTTACATCACAAGGGACTCAACAAAATTCTCGAAAAAGTAGGTGAAGAAGCCAACGAAACAGTTATTGCCGCTAAAGATTCGGAGCGAAGCGGTGATAATAGCGCCGTGATCTATGAAACTGCCGACTTATGGTTTCATTCTCTGGTGATGTTGTCACATCTTGGGGCGAACGGCATTGATGTCGTCAATGAGCTGGCAAGACGTTTTGATATGTCAGGGCTCGACGAAAAAGCGTCACGTAAGTAGCCGCAGGTGCAAGGGCGGAAAATAATTTTTAATCTCAGTCGCCTTAAAATCAAGGGCTAACTAAAAAACAATGTTGGAGAGTAAATATGGGCTTAGGTGGTATTAGCATTTGGCAGTTATTGATTATTCTGGCTATCGTCGTCATGTTGTTCGGTACCAAGCGTTTACGGAATATTGGTGGCGATTTGGGCGAGGCAATAAAAGGCTTTCGTAGCAGTATGTCTAATGATAGCGACGAAAAGAAGCCCGATGACAGCGAAGGTGACATTTCTGAAAATGATGGCATCGACATTGATAAAAAAAGCGACGAGAAATAATAAGACTCTAGATGTTTGATATCGGATTTCAGGAATTACTTCTCATCGGCGTAATCTCGTTGCTCATCATGGGGCCGGAGCGGTTGCCGGGTGCTATTCGTACTTCCAGTTTATGGATTGCCAGATTACGCCGTAGTTTTCAGCAAATTAAATCTGAGATCGAACGGGAAGTTGGTGCTGATGAAATCCGGCAACAGATACACAATGAATCAATAATGAAAGACCTGGAAAAAACCAAAGATGCTATTCAGGATCAAATTCAACTAGTTACTGACGACATCAAACCAAATTTTGAACACCTGCCGCACGATACGAATAACAGCGATACAAACAACGATACAAACAACAATCTTGATAATAGTAATGGCGACAACGCTGATAGTGAAAGCGTTATTGCGCCCGAAAATAAGCCATGACAGAATCTGATAAAAATCAAGACCAGGCACAGCCACTGGTAAGCCATCTCACCGAGTTGCGAGATCGATTGTTACGCTGTGTATTGGCGATTTTAGTCGTTTTTTTCAGCCTATTTTATTTCGCTAACGATATCTATTATTTTGTCTCAGAACCTCTGCGAATATTATTGCCGGAGGGAACTAGCATGATTGCAACCGAAGTAGCCTCTCCCTTTTTAACACCGTTCAAATTGACCTTAGTGGCCTCATTGGCCCTTGCCATGCCGTTTATTCTCTATCAAATATGGAGCTTTATAGCGCCGGGCATGTACCACTCGGAAAAACGTATCGCCATCCCATTGCTCGCTTCTAGCATCGTCTTATTCTACGCGGGTCTGGCATTCGCATATTACGTTGTCTTTCCACTAATATTTGGGTTCTTCAGCGGAGTAGGGCCAGAGGGCGTCGCCTACACACCCGATATTGCACGTTTTCTTGATATTGTGTTGAAGCTGTTTTTTGCCTTTGGCATTGCCTTCGAAATTCCCATTGCGACAATACTGCTAATTTGGGCTGGTATTACTACACCTGAAGCACTGTCAGAAAAACGTCCCTATATTGTGGTTGGCTGTTTTGTATTTGGCATGCTGCTAACGCCACCCGATATCATTTCTCAGGCGTTGCTGGCACTGCCCATGTGGCTGTTATTTGAATTTGGCGTATTTTTCGGCCGCTTTATTCATCCACGTAGTGATAAAGCTGCCACTTAATCTTTCATGTCCGTAGTGGCGCCTAACTCCTCCAAAACAGTCATCGGCATAACCGCTCTGTTGAGGGCAGCGGCTTATTCGGCGATATAGCTCTTCATTAATTCATATTCTCCTACAAATTTGCTTCGATTTCCGCTACTCTGTTGCCCCCATAAAGGCTAACGGACACATCACCAAGGTTCCATTCGCTAACGTACTTTAAGCACGCATTTTTGGTATTCAATCTGATGTTAGACAACAGCACCCTCTCTCAGTTAAAACAATTAAAACAAGACATCGAAGACAGCAAGGAATATGCCGAAGGCCTTGTCAAAGGCACGCAACGAAAGTTCGGCTTCGTTGTACTGGAAGACGGTCGGGAAATTTTCTTGAGCCCCGATGAAATGATAAAAGTCTTCCCAGGTGATACGGTAAAAATTCTTATCACTACGGAACAGCAAAATACCAAAGACAAAAATGCCAAACCAAAAGTAAGCGGAGCTTTACAAGCATTGCTGCACTCCCCGCTTAAAGAATTCAGCGGACGTTATATTGTTAAAGGGCAGGGACATTTTGTTGAGCCTGACTTTCCGCAGCTCCATCGGTGGATTTTTATACCCCCAGCTGCTAGAAAAAATGCCTCAGCAGGTGATTATATTCGCTGCAAAATAAGTCGTCACCCTTATCCAAACGAGAAACCTCAGGCAAAAATACTTGAAGTAATCGGCAATCTCGGAAAAAAAGGTATAGAGGCTGAGTACGTAACGAGCAAATTTCAACTCGACCCCGCATGGAAAGATAATTGGGAAGAGTCCTTAGCGGATGTCGACTTTTCACAACGTAAAAACATGCAAGACGTACCATTCGTTACCATCGATGCAGCCAGCACCAGAGATATGGACGATGCTTTGTATGCAAGCAAGACCGATCAAGGATGGAGATTACAGGTCGCGATTGCCGATCCTGACGCCTTTATAATTTCAAACTCTGACCTGGATAAACAAATAGCGAACCGGGCAATATCTACTTACATGCCCGGCTGTGCAATTCCTATGTTACCCGCTAAATTGGCCAACGATTTGTGTTCTCTCGCACCGGAGCAAATTCGCCCGGCAATAGTCTGCACAATTGACGTCAATAGTTCAGGTGACATTGAAGACTACACTATTTCCGAGGCGACAATATGCTCCCAGGCAAAACTGAGCTATGACCATGTGTCGGCGTTTTTAGAACAGCGCGATGACGCTACGGCACTAGCCAATTGTAGCGCTCACAGTGAAGCACTAATTCAGCTTAAACAGCTATCCGACGCACTATTCCTTAACCGCAAAGAAAAAAATCTGGTCATCCCAAATCGACCTGACTTGCGTCTTGTTCTCAACGCCAAGGGAAAGATGGATCGTATAGAGCTACAACATAAAAATTCTGCGAGTCAGGTTGTTGAAGAATGTATGATTGCGGCAAATCGTTGTGTTACCCAGACGCTCGACGACGATGCTATATTTGTTAGCCACCCGGGCTTTCGCCCGGAACGAGTTGCCGATGTTTGCAAGTTAGCGGAAGAACAGTTGTCACTAACCAATGTAGATGTTACCCAGCCAGATGGATACCAGCGTATTATTAAATCCATCGATGATGATTCATTGGATTTCCCCCTTCGCGCCGTACTGAGTCGTCTATTATCGAGGGCGCGGTTGAGCAACAAACGCCTGCCGCATTTTGGGATGGGATTACCTTCATATACAACTTTTACTTCACCAATTCGAAAATATACCGATCTTTTGGTACATCGAATTATCAAAGAACAATTGCGTGGCCTATCTCAAACTCGCTGTAGTGACGAACAACTGGCGGCGATCCAGCAGCGGCAGGACAATTCCCGTCAAGCTCGTTCGCAGATGGAGCAGTGGCTCAAATGCCAATTTATACAGCCGCTAATAGGTCAGGAATTTAGCGGACAAATATCACAGATAAACAGCAATGGTTTTACAGTTCGTTTAGATGAAAATCTTATCGAAGGGTTTGTAGAAACACGAACTCTGCCGGATAAATATAGCTTTGATCCAATGCGACTGCGGCTCAAAAGTAAAAATCTTACTATTGAACTTGATCAGACCATCAAAATTGTCGTTAAGGAAGTCGATTGTGATCAGCGAAGTATTCGTTTTACTCTTCCGCTAGCTGCGCAGCAGACTACGGTAGTTTCGGAATCCGAATCGCTACCAATAGACAAGGCTGATTCTTCAACTAACAAATCAGTCGAGTAGTAGCCTATTTATATAGAATAAGTATTTGTTAGTGATGAATTCGAGGATCGTGGCCCAGGTTTTTTGCGGCAATCAATTGCTGCTGATCCATCTTGCACTTTACCGTCGCAACGAGAGAAATCATCTCATCAACGCCCATAGAGCGCAAAAATTCGCCAATTTCTCTTCGGGGAGAATGCGTTAACGAGCTTTCTATTAACCCCAGGCAGTCGACAATTTGCACCTCGGTATCATTCAATACCGCTTCGGCATCAAAAATCAACTTAGTGAAAACATCTACAATCGACATCTCATCGACAGTACCTTTGTCGTTGTTTGCCAACGGCATTGCAATTTCCTCTTTGGAATAGCGGCGACATTAATCACCACCAGATCAGTTTCTCATTTTCAGTATGGACCAGAATTGGGAAATTGCACAAAAATAGCCCTGAGAATGTTCTTTCATTGATCGATTTGCGCCCTTTTGGTTCAAATTTTCTAGTGGGCGAAAAAATTAAGTGAACAAAATACGTAAAGTAACAAAGCGTATTGGGGCACTAAGAAATGGCTAACGATAAGATTGAATAACTACAATTGCGGGACAGAGCTTCCCACATTCTGTGTTTTGGCCTTTTTCGATAGTTAAAAAGGCGCATGTCCCGGCGTACGGGGATAAGGAATGACATCGCGAATATTATCCAACCCTGTGACGTAACTGATGAGCCTCTCAAATCCGAGACCAAAACCTGCATGTGGTACAGTGCCGTACCGTCTCAAGTCTCTATACCACCACAAGTCATCACCGACGCCCTGTTCTGCCATCCGGGCATCCAACACATCAAGCCGTTCTTCACGCTGACTGCCACCAATAATTTCTCCAATACCAGGCGCCAACACATCCATTGCAGCGACAGTTTTGTTGTCATCATTCATTCGCATATAAAACGCTTTGATGTCTTTCGGGTAGTTCATGACTATCGTAGGCGCACCAATATGCTCCTCACACAAAAAACGCTCATGTTCAGATTGTAGATCAAGGCCCCACTTTACCGGAAATTGAAATTTTCGTGAGGAGCTTTCAAGAATGCGGATAGCCTCACTATAATCAATACGTTCAAAATTTTGCTGCGACACTTGTTCCAATCGTTCGAGACAGGTTTTATCAACAAACTGGTTAAAAAATTCAAGATCATCGCCGCACTTATTAAGCACCGCGCTAAATAGATATTTTAGAAAGTCTTCCGCCAGCGTCGCATCATCATTCAGATCAGCAAAGGCAATTTCCGGCTCGACCATCCAAAACTCTGCCAAGTGACGACTGGTATTAGAGTTTTCCGCCCTGAAAGTAGGCCCAAACGTATAAACTTTAGACATAGCCATGCAAAACGCTTCAACGTTAAGCTGGCCGGAAACAGTCAGAAACGACTCATCGGAAAAGAAATCCTGGGTGAAATCTACCGCACCATCAACATCGCGTGGAAGATTGGCCATATCCAACGAGCTCACTCGAAATAACTCCCCAGCGCCCTCACAATCACTGGCGGTAATTATCGGTGTGTTGACCCACTGAAAATGTCGATCAAAGAAATAGTTGTGTATAGCATTTGCCAGCACATTGCGAACACGAGTTACCGCGCCAAAGGTATTTGTCCGAGGACGCAGATGGGCAATGGTACGAAGATATTCGAAACTATGTCGCTTCTTAGCGACCGGATATGTCTCTGGATCATCGACCCAGCCGACGACATCAACGGTGTCTGCCTGTATTTCAAAATCCTGACCCTTCCCTTCAGACGCCACCAAAATACCAGAAACCCTGACAGAACAACCGACACCAGCCTGAAGAATCTCAGATTGATAATTGTCTAATTCTGCTGGAATAACTGCCTGAATAGCGGCAAAGCAGCTGCCATCGTGGATCGCCATAAACGAAATCCCGGCTTTCGAATCTCGTCGACTGCGCACCCAACCTTGAACTGCCACCGCAGTTCCCGACCCCACGCTTCCCGATAATAACGATTTGATCACAGTGGCTGACATTGCAGCTTTGCCTCATACATAAAACAATGGAGTCAGTACCGAAACATGGCGGCCATGACAAGAAGCCCTATTCTATTGCCATTTGTTAAGAGCTCAAGAGATATCTCTAACAAATAGCAGCAACTGGCAAGTTAGTTCAACTGTGAAGACAGCCAATCTTTCAATGCTGGACCAGTGCCCATATCCCAGGGAATTACATCTTCCTTATTTTGTAATCTGAACTCGACTAACTCTTCATTAAGACGAATAGTACCAGTAGCGGTTACATGAAAAACGATCAATAATTGATTGGCTCGATGAAAGGTATAATTGCCAACAAACTCGCTTATTTCACCATTCAAACCGAGCTCTTCATTAACTTCACGCAACACCGATTCCTCAGGGGTCTCTCCTCTCTCCAAAAACCCGGTGATCAAAGCAAACATCCCTTCTCGCCACTGGGCATTACGAGCCAATAACACCTGTCCGTTATATTCCACAATGGCTGCTACAACCGGAGTAGGGTTATCCCAATTGACGTAACCACATGCATAAGCACACTGAAGTCGAAGCTGGCCATCCAGATGTTCACTGACTACACCCCCGCCACACTGGGGGCAAAACTTGATGACATGTTGATTCATATATTGGTCTCATTTATTTTATTGTCGACATTTAATTCCGAACAGGTTAATGGATAATATCGCTCCAGACAACCTGCATCGCAGCCTTACCATCCCGCTAATAGAACAGACCAAAGCGGGTGAAGAGTGTGCACGACGGTGTTCCTGATATACACTGGGAGTAGAAAACTGAAGGGTTACACGAGACTTAAACTAACTATGAATAAGCCATTGGAAAATGCCCGCTATCTGTCTCTAAGTACTCAAAAAAGAGATGGAAGCTATGTTGACACCCCCGTATGGTTTGCAGCTGCTAAAACAGGTGGTATGTTTTACGTTTTTTCAGCGAAAAATGCCGGGAAAGTGAAGCGTTTAAAAAACTTTTCGAATGCTAGCATTGCTCCCTGTACAGCCGTAGGAAAAACGCTGGCTAAACCAATATCAGTAACAGCAACACTCATGGATGACAGCAGGGAAATTGACAACGCACATCAGCTGCTTGTGAAAAAATATCGCTGGCAAATGCGCATTTTGGATCTATTTTCACGACTATCGGGAAAGTATCACCAGCGTCAGTTTATAAAAATAACCGGTATGTAGACCAGGGGTCTGCCATTTCCGGTTTTTCAAAACGGCTTATTGGTTAAGATCGGAATCTTTCCAAAATTTTGTACCCTTTACCGTGACCTGAAGAGCGAGCCCCGTATCAGTTAACTGATAAATTTTAATGCCGTCCAGTATCACTTCTCCAGAAACTGCCGCGCCTTTGTCGTCGGCCTTGGCAGCGGCATCAGCCTGACCACCAAATGCCCAACCACTGTCGACGAATCGATTCATGACTGTTTGATTATCAAAAACAAATATTGCTCTAAAATCTTTTGCTCCCAAACCTAAGCCGATCCCAACTTCACCCATTTTCATATAGGTGTTTTTACCACTAGTGTTGTCAACAACAACACCAAAACCATTTCCAATACTGGCGAATATAACGTTGAAATTGAGATTACTAAACACCGCATAACCTGGCGCTTTGCGAATCTCTTCCCGAGTATCGGGTCGTACTTTGTAAAGTTCATTAAGCACTTCAGTCTTCATATTAGTAATATGGGCCCTTTGTTCCTGCCTTGTTTTACCAGGAGCCGAACAGGCCGCTACCAATACCACCAGAATCAGTGAAATGTATCGTATGGTTAATTGCATATTTACCTCTTTTATAGTGTTGTGCTTACGCGTCAAGATCTGGAATCAACATTGCTTTTATATGTTCAATGTTTTGCTTCAATCGCAGCTTTTGCCGTTTCAACCGCTGTAATTGCAGCTGATCAATATAGGGAAATGACTGCAAGTTGCCAATTTCAGTATCCAACATACGGTGTTCGGTTTGCAACTGAAAAAGCTGAAAGCTGAGCGATGGGATTTCGGTATTTTCCATGACGCGCAAAATAGCCTGTTAGGGGGCGAAAAACAACTGTAGTTCATAGTTAATTAACAGCTGAGAAGTGAATAACCAAGATTAGCAGGGACAACAAGCCTCGTCATCAGGTTATGGTTAACTGGTTATCAACAAACCGCTTGATTGTATGTTGGCCAATTTCATCCATTGAAGTAAATTCTAAACTGCATAAAACCCCGGCATCGGCATTTTCTACATTAATAACCCGCGCATAAATATCGGTGGTATCAGCGCCCAGTAATTGCAGTGAAACCTCAATTTTGATCTCGGAAAATGGCACTAACTCGATCGGGCTGCGCATCAGTAACCCGGCATAACCCAAATCTATCACTTCGCCACGAAACTGATCCGACTGTACCTGCTTACCGAGCAAGCGACGAAAGTAACAAGGCATATTGATATTCACCCGTGGGCTTTTCCGTATTTCCCTACGCGGAACAGTAATTGCCCGTGGCCGAGTCGTACCCATCAGATCATACAAATTGACCGGTTCCCGCTTACCTTTAACGTGGACCTTGTTCGGCTCTCCGACCAAAACAAAAGATTTCGCCGCCCGATAGGTATTTTCGCTAATCAGTATTTGACCGCGAAGGCTTTGCGCCTCAATACGCGATGTCAGATTCACTTCATCTCCAATCACCGTGTATTCTCTATGGTGCTCAGAACCCACAGACCCAGCAACCACCTCACCGGTATTGATCCCGATCCCCATAAATAATTCAGGCAGACCCAGCGCGAGATTTTGCTGATTAAATTCAGACATCGCTCGCTGCATTTCGACAGCACAGGCAATCGAGCGCTCAACATCATCTATTTCACTATTCGGTGCGCCAAACAACACCATGATGGAGTCGCCCATCAGCTTATCGATAGTGCCACCATGTCGAACAATGACATTCGTCATTCGAGAAAAATAGCGGTTTAACAGCTCCATCACGGTCATCGCCGAAAACGTTTCAGCAAGCGCTGTAAAACCGCGAATATCAGACAAGAGGATAGTTACGCGCCGGGATTCCGGAATTGTGTCATCAAATTCGTTTTCGCCGAGTAGCGATTCAATGGTGTCAAGCAAGCCTGGCCTGGCATTATCTCTCTCAAACTGTGTGGGGATATACGCTTGTACTTCATCACATATTTTAATCGCCAGCGCTTTGAAATTATTCGTGTTCTTTGCCATCACCACTCGATCCCTATCTCCCTTCGATCACTATTTTTGTGATACTTGACCGCCGTCAAATAGTACTTATACCACTATTAAACAACGAAGACTAATAACCAAATTCAATCTGACACTTCGTTATAGAACGAAAGGAATATAAACAATAATAAGAACGCCAACCGGCCTAGTGTAAACAACAGCTTGAAAAATTAATGCCGCTACCGCAGGGACAGGGCTCATCATGTGCAGCCGGCTCTAGCGCCAGAAACAACTGTTCAGCATTATAGTCCCAGGAGCCGTCAGCCCAGACATGGCCCATCGTAGCGTAAGTGCCTAATACCTTCCAAAACAGCTCGTAAGCCTCGGCTAAATGATCACCGCCAAGATCGATTTCGTCATCAAAACTTAACTGGCGAGCACTGCTGGCATCAGCAAATGTTGCAGCCAGATTAAGGGACGCATCAACATCATCGGTCAGAGCGTTATCATTCACGTCATCAATGGCAATCAACCAGACATCTTCCAAATACTGGTGCCCCACTAACAATCCTTCACACCATTCCGCAAGTTCATTTTGCCAACGCTCCGAGTAGCGAGCGCTAAATGGCAGGAATCGCCGCTGCTGAGCCATATCAGCAATGTGGACGGACAGTGACACAACCTGGGAAAAAAAATCTCGAGCCTCTGTTTCACTGTCAAACTGCGGCTCGTCATTCAACCAAATCAGGTCAAACCACTCAGATGGTTTAATCGTCTCTGGTGAGCAGGCAATAGCAAATAAAAACCCTTGCAACTGATAATAGCTAAAAGCCGCCTCGCGACCGTGTAGTCGGTCCAGGCTCTTTCGCAGCGTTTTCTCCTGTTGCTTGTTAAATGTCATGGGAACCAATAAAACCTACTCTTGTACAAATTAGATCAAAATAGACAATAGTGATGGAGAATTATTTTGCTCACTAACGAGCCGTGAGTAATCCCGGGTTATCACCAAGGAAGTTTTCAACCGTGTCGACAATGGCTTGGGTTTGCCTGTCTATCTCAAAATTCACTCTATCACCAACATTCTTGGCACCGTGTGTTGTCACTCGCAACGTTTCAGGAATATAACAAACGGTAAAAACGCTTTCAGCCTTGTTAACCTCCGCTACAGTCAAACTGCATCCATTCAAGCCTACAAAACCCTTCGGAAAAATATACTTCATTTTTTCAGCAGGTGCCCGATAGCTGATAAAGCAATTGTTTTCCGGTTGTTCAATAGCAATAACTTCTGCACAACCATCAACATGGCCGGATACAATGTGACCACCTACCTCAACTCCCTGTTTTGCAGAACGCTCAATATTCACCACATCACCACCGTCAAGCTGCCCTATAGTTGTGAGCGACAGGGTTTGCTGCATAACGTCAAAACTCACGCAACTTCCCTCAATAATGGTGACTGTCAGGCATACACCATCAACGCTGACGCTGGCGCCGATTGCCAGGTCCTGAAGCAATGCAGCCGGAAAATCAAATCGTAAAGTGTGTAATCCCGGTTTACGCTCTATTGATAAAATCGGGAAAGAACCCTGTACAATGCCTGTAAACATAAATTGACTCAACTCAAATACAAATTCAACAACTTTGAAGCACTATAGTAATGCAATAGAATCAAAGCGCATAGGCTAACTCCGCGATCGATCGACTTAAATCACAACGACATAGGGCAGAACGATGGATGAAGAAATTCAACAAATAACCGCAATCTACGACATGGTAGTAGAGTTTTTTGTCACTTACAGTTTTCAACTATTAGGCGCTGTTCTGATCATCATCATCGGATTTTGGTTAGGTGGAAGAGTTGCCTCACTGATTCTTCGTATCTGTCAACGCCATTCAATGGATGTCACACTCAGCTCGTTCTTTGCCAGCACAGCCAAAATTCTTGTAATAGCAATAATGTCGATCATTGCCATGGGAAAAATTGGCATCAGCATCGGTCCCTTTGTTGCTGCCCTCGGTGCGGTTTCGCTGGGTGCCGGTCTCGCACTGCAAAGTCCGTTATCGAATTACGGTGCCGGCCTTAATCTTATCCTCACCCGGCCTTTCATCGTCGGCAATACGATTTCCGTGCAAAATGTAACCGGCATCGTCGAGGAAATACGTCTCGCCTATACCCGCCTGACCAATGAAGATGGTGTAGAAATTACGATACCCAACAAACATATTATTGGCGAAGTGATTCATAACTCTCGCGCTGATACGTTGATAGAACTCGAGGTAGGTGTGAGCTATAACACCGACCCCGAACAGGCTGTGACCGTCATTAAACAAGCATTGGCAGCCTTGCACGTTGACAGTGAGCGCAGCAATCCTGAAGTCGGTATCGATAGTTTTGGTGACAGCAATATCACTCTGGCCGCCAGGTTGTGGGCACCAACCAGCAACCATTTCCAAATTCGTTATCAAGCCAACAGCGCCATTTATGCCGCCTTAAAACAAGCTCAGATAGAAATTGCATACCCGCAACGAGAGGTACGTATGCTCTCCTAGCTGACACCGTATTGAACTAGCTCCATACCTTGCGATAAAGCTGTTCGATATCTGCGTGTCCGGGGACCAGCGGGTTATTATTAGGTGAGCCGGATGCTAATGCCTGCTCTGCCATGATAGCTATAACATCGACATAGTCTGTCTCTGCAATACCAAACACTTTCGGCGACGGCACCTGCAAATCACTATTCAACTGGTATAAACCATCCAGTAATTTGCCACCGGCAACGCCATCGCTATCCGACACGCTGGCCAGACCCATAGCTCGAGCGCAGTCTGCATAGCGGCACACAGCGCCAGGTAGTGAATACTCTGTGACAACCGGCATCAACATGGCATTACTTAAGCCGTGGGGCACATGAAAAAATGCCCCCAGTGGACGACTCATGCCATGAATTAATGTCACCGAAGAGTTCGAAAATGCAATTCCACCCTGTGTCGCGGCTAACATCATCGCCTCTCTCGCCACTTTATCGTCGGGATTGTCACAGGCAATTCGAATATTGGCAGCAATAGATGACATAGAAGCCAGGGCAATGGTGTCGGTGAAGCTGTTGGCCTTGCGGCTTACATACGCCTCCATTGCATGGCAGAGACTATCAATTCCTGTATCCGCTGTTAAACGATAAGGCATCGTCATTGTCAGCTCGTAATCTACTAGCGCAGCGGTTGGCATTAAACCCACGCCGAGGCACATCATTTTTTCCTGAGTTTCTGTGTCAGTCACCACCGTAACACGGGTGGCTTCAGAACCTGTTCCAGCTGTCGTTGGAATAGCTATGATAGGAACACCAACCGGAACCGGATTAGGCGCTTTATAATCACGCACCTTGCCACCATGAACCGCCAAAACAGCCAGTGCTTTAGCGGTATCAATCGAACTGCCACCACCCAATGCCACTACCGAATCAAATTGACCCTGTTGCCAGCTTTCCATTGCTGCTGCAATGGAGTCTGTTGTCGGGTCGGCAACACAATCAGTAAACGTACCACATTCGACCTTGGCCTCAACCAAGCCACTGACTATCTTATCGACATAGCCACACTGCGCCATAAAAGGGTCAGACACCAATAAAGGTTTTGAAAGGCCCATTTCCGATAACACATCTGCTAATTGACCACTAACTCCAGCGCCAATGCGCAGTATTCTGGGAAGGTATATCGATGAGGCCGTCACAATGGTATCTCCTGGCAGTTTAGTCAGTACGGTGATGCGTAAGTTTGTTGGGACTGTTAATCTGAAGTCAGTTATCTTATAGGATAAGGCCTATCAGGGGCAGGTAAATTATCACTGCACACCCGTTGCTATGATGTGTAAAATTGCACGCGGCCGGCCGTTTTTCACCCAACCCAAAAAGGAATCAATCTGGCAATGGCTTTTACCGATCCCCTTCGAAGTTATGACTACGTAATCGTTGGCGGCGGCATCGTCGGTATTTCCACAGCCTATCAGTTAAAACAGCGGCAACCTTCTAGCTCAGTTCTTATCATAGAAAAAGAGGCTCATTTGGCAGGACACCAGACTGGCCACAACAGTGGCGTCATCCATGCTGGTGTTTACTACGAACCTGGAAGTTTGAAGGCTGATTTTTGCAAGCGCGGCGCATTGGCAACTATGGAATTCTGCCGCAAATACAACATTCAATATCGACAACCGGGTAAATTACTCATCGCCACCAATCCCCTTGAGCTGCAGCGAATGGCGGGTCTAAAACAGCGATGTAAAGATAATGGCATAACAGCGCAATCTCTCCAGGCTGGGCAGCTGAGCGAGCTTGAACCGAATATTGTTGGTTTGGGAGCGCTGCACATTGATCAGAGTGGCATTGTCGACTATCCACAAATGACTAAAGTAATGGCCGAGCAGTTTCAGCTGAACGGGGGAAATCTTCTGCTCCGCACAGAGTTGCTTAACGCTATCGAGCGACCTGACGCCATAGAACTTTCAACCTCGCAAGGCACTATTCATGCGCAACAGCTTATTTGTTGTGCCGGTCTGATGGCCGATCGCATTACTCAGATGTTAGATATTAAAATCGATTTTGCCATTGTCCCTTTTCGAGGAGAATACTATCAACTGCACCACCGCCACCAAAATATCGTCAAACATTTAATCTATCCTATCCCTGATCCTGACTTGCCCTTTCTCGGTGTACACCTGACACCAATGATCGATGGCACTATCACTGCCGGTCCAAACGCAGTGTTGGGCTGGAAGCGAGAAGGTTACAACAGCGTCAATTTTTCTGCCAAAGACAGCTTTGAACTGCTGACCTTTCCCGGGTTTTGGCATCTAGGAAGACGCCACCTCGCGTCGGGACTCAGAGAATATAAGAACAGTCTCTATAAGCCGGGATATCTAAAACTGCTAAGAAAATACTGCCCTCGTCTGACAATCGACGATCTTACACCGTATCCTGCCGGTGTCCGGGCACAGGCGGTGATGAACGATGGTCGTTTGGTCCATGATTTTCTGTTTGCCGAATCCAAACGCAGCTTACACGTTTGTAATGCTCCGTCACCGGCAGCAACCTCCGCAATTCCGATCGGTCAGTACATCGGTGACATGATGGCTAAAAAGTCAGCGGCAGCGCTTGATTGAAACTTTGACTTATTAATAAGAAAAGGAGCTAAAGAGGAGAGTACTCAATAACAACTTCAGAAAACCACCGAGCATGATGGATCAGTCGTTTTTCCAGGTATTATTTATTCTCATTAACTGCGCTATCCGTCTCCAGCCCCTGAATAGAAACAATATTTGCCGACGACGAGGCAAAACGGTGTTGCGCCAACATCTGGTATTGTTCGGAGTAATACCAGGCGTTAGCATCTTCATTTGACGGGAATTCTACCAACACCGTGCGGGTATAACCCCAGCTACCTTCCAGTAATTTCGGGCTTTCATCCACTGCAAGCATTTTGCCCTTAAACTGGGTGAAGATAGCCATGAACCCCTCCTCGTACTTCGAATATCCTTCACGGTCGTTAATTTGAATTTGAGCAACAATATAAGCAGGCATAACATAATCCTGATTTGGCGTTTTACGCAGATGAAAAGCCTCTGTCGGAAGCTCTTACTTTTTGAAGAACACCGACACGACTTAATGTAACAATTCACAATGCGTATATCAGCACGTACAACCACATCTATGCGCCGATGTAGTCATCCATAATTCTATCAATGTGGATGTAAACGCACTGGCAAACTGGAGATTCCATGTACAAAACAAGAGGGAATTCGCTCGGGTGTTCCAACCACTTCAATATTTTTAAAACGCTTCTGAATTTCTTCCCACAGAACTCGCAACTGCATTTCCGCTAAACGATTTCCCATACAACGATGAAGGCCAAAACCAAAAGAAATGTGGTTGCGAGCTCGCTCCCTGTCAATTAAAAACTCATTGGGCCTGGCAATGGTGCGTTCATCTCGATTACCTGACGCATACCACATGATTATTTTGTCACCTTTCTTAATTTGCTGCCCCTCAAATTCATAGTCCCGGGTAGCCGTACGACGCATATGTGCAAGAGGGGTAACCCACCGAATAATTTCGGAAACCATATTAGGTATATGTTCCGGGTGATTACGCAACTTCTCGTATTCGGCAGGATTTTCGTTCAATGCCAACAAACCACCGGTAATTGAATTCCGAGTGGTATCATTTCCACCAACAATCAATAATAAAATATTTCCCAGGTATTCTTGCGGACTCAGGTTCTTAGTCGCATCACCGCGAATCATCATCGATATCAAATCATTACCGACGGGATTGTCCTCACGCTCTTTCCACAACCGCAAGAAATAGTCTAAACATTCAAGTAGTTCCTTTTGACGTTCTTCTTCTGTCTCTATAAGTCCGGCACCCAAGCGAGCAAAAGTTACGTCTGACCAGTGAGTTAATTTATACCGGTCTTCAAAAGGAAAATCGAACAAGGTCGCCAACATTTGCGTTGTAAGTTCAATTGATACGCGATCAACCCAATTAAATGTTTCTCCAATGGGTAGCGAGTCCAGAATATTTTCGGCTCGTGACCGAATAGTTGATTCAAGTTCTTTTAGATTCGGAGGTGCGACAACACCTTGTACGGTTCTCCGTTGATCATCGTGAGTCGGTGGGTCCATCGCAATAAACGTAGGCGCAGAAAAATCACTCGCATCGTCAGGATCTGAGATAGTAATTGACGGAAAAGACGAAAAAACCTCCCAGTTCTTTTCAACTTTCATAATGTCGTCAAAACGTGTAATCGACCAGTACGGCCCAAACTCACTACTTTTACAATAATGCACTGGTGCATCATTGCGGAGCCGAGTTAGATAGTCCCACTTTACATCTTTAATCCATAGATCAACGTCGCTGACGTTGATATCTTCTAACGGCATAGTTGCAGGATCATAATCCAGCATGCTTATTCTTTCTAATGAACCCATACGCTACTAAACTCCAATAATTAAACAGACAAGAAAATGTACTCATAAAACCGGCGGACACTATAATCCGCTTCAATCAGATCGATACTCTACCAGATAATAGCAGATTTTTTAATCAACAAAAGCGTACCACCGCTCACGCATCTTTTCGATAGCTATATCGAGGGAGACAGCGCTAAAGCTGCCGTGTGACTCAATTGCCAACCCCAGTTGCGTCAGTTTATCCAAAGCATCGACTATTTCGAAATCCACATCGATATTGGCATGAGAACGAAGCCACTGCTCTGCAATCTTATCGAGGTCCTCAGCACTATCCACCCGCTCTTCTTGACGAAGAACAAAATAGGCTAACAATACCTCCTTACATTCCTCCTCTTCAGCCATGGTGGTGAGGTAGTGAAAGACACCCGCATTGTTATCTAGGTTTTTGAAATACAAGCTTTCGGATAGGGCCTGCATAAATTGTATTTTTCGGTTTTTAAATTTCCCGAATTGCTTCCACAGATAGCCACCTAATGTCCCCAAGCCCATGGCAAGAGTGATCAGTGCTGCTTGATCAATCGAAACCGCCTCTTTTTTTAGCCCCAGCCAAAACGTTACCAGCGCGACCAACAACAATACGGTCCCACCAAGCTTGGTCGCTATAAGAACACCCCCACCAACTAGCGCCGGGGCGCCAATCAACACCTTATCGACGTTCCTCATTCGCACTTTGGCATTGGGGAAGAGCATTTCCAAATCAGCTTTTGGAACATTTTTAAACAATTTGATAAGCGACGTTCCAGGATGAAACAGACTCGTATCAATCTCGCGTTCGTCAAAGTATCGTTGGTCCTTAAACTTGACATAGACCGCAACCCGATCATACCGTGTATAATCCAGGGACCGTTTTTTTAGCCCAAACAACGAACTCAGAACAACAGATTCGTGATGCTCCCCGCGATAAAAAAACAGCACCTCCTCAAAGTAGTCAAAATTGACTTCGAGTCGAATATTGAACAACGACTCCTCCCGCAACGCCTGCTGTAAGGTATCGTGGGTAATTTGTTCAAAATTCCCTTTTTCAAGTAAATGACGCAATCGAGGTAAGAAATTTTCTTCGCCATCGCCGCACATCCCGACGATATCAACCAGATCGCTATCGGGGTCCAGACTTTGATAACTTGATTTCAAATCATTCAGCTGAACGAAGTAATACTGACGATAATAACGTTGTACCAGACGACCCAACTTCTCGAATCGATCATCTGAATCATCCATGTCCTGACTACAAAGCTGTAATAGATCACTGACTCTTATCGGAATAAAATGTTCGTCTACACTCAAAACTCTAACCCCATATTTACTGTACTCCGACACCAACGATGCCTTTGTAAAGAGTAACGTTACTTTTCACCACATTGATTTTAAAAAAAGTCTAACTGACATTAGCATGACGCTTCAGACCTTCAATTTCTCTGCAGAATATATCGAGACCAGCTTTTAGCGTTGCTGATAATTCTCGATCAGCAACGATACCACTGTGATCGATGTCGCGACCCAACAGCGGAATCGTTACACATGATCCATCGATGATATTTGCAGACATCGTTGTGAGAACCTCTTTTAGTGCCTCCTGTGCATGAAATGCTCTCGGTGACGTATTGATTAACATTACCGGCTTATGTGGAAAACCAACATCACTCACCAACCAATCCAGTGCATTCTTTAACGGCCCACTTATTCCATGTGCATATTCCGGACTTGCTATGATAAGACCATCAGATTTATTCAACGCGATTTTCAAATCATCCAAGGCCGGGATTTCATCGTTCTCACGGTCGGGATTAAACAGCGGCAAGCGGCCAATATCTCCAACAGCTAGCTCAATATGACTTGCGGCAATCGCCTTTATTGCTGCAATCGACGCGGCGTTATAGGATGTCGCGCGCAAGCTGCCTGACAACGCTAAAAGTTTTAGATTGTCCATTACTTGTGCCGCTTCCCAATAGTTAAACTCAACCCTTACAAATTAGGGCGCCGTGTGAGTCTTCTTGATGTTTTCTGGCTCCGTTGAAGGATTACCGAGTTTTTTTAAAACTTCATAATAGAGCTGGGCAATCGGAGATAGAACTTTGTCATCTTTGCACATACGACGAAATAGTTTATCAACTTTATCCTTATATTTTTTTCTTGGTGTCAGCTTTCCTTTGCGCATAAGCTGATACAGGGCGTCATGAACAAGGGAAGCCCTTAAATTACCGTCGGTATCTATAATAAGTCCCGACGTTCCATCCCAGGCATATCCATTTTTTACGATCATGGTGCCGTCTTTTTTCATGGAAATAAATTGCATATCGATTTCTTTGGGAGGTCGGATGCGGGTTTCAATACAGTAATCTTTAGCCAACTGGTATTTGTATCCCGATCGATAGTATATGTGGTTGTCGGTCATTACTTGTCCCCCATAATCAATTGGCCATACTGTGCCCGGTTAAGCTGTCGTTGAAGCGAGACGATACTTTCATCTTTTAGTGATTTGATTTATCGCCCCAAATTTCTTTCAGTCGCTTATCACGACCACAATTCCATCGGTAGGCTTTATAACGAACTGGACTCTTTTTGTAAAAGTCCTGATGATATATTTCTGCGCCTTTGATGGGATAAAAAGTTGATGCCTCGAGAATCGGTGTAACAACCTGTAGACCAGGAAAACTCTCTACTATTTTTTGCTTTGATCGTTTAGCGATTGTTTTTTCTTCGTCATTAGCAACGAAAATGGCGCTCAGATAACTGGGGCCTTTATCACAAAACTGTCCTCTACTATCGAAAGGATCGATGTTTATCCAAAAAAATTCCAGTAGTTGTTCATAAGAAATTTTCTCCGGGTCATAGGTAATTTCAACAGCTTCAAAATGGCCGGTATGATTCCCATTGTAGGTTGGATTTTTCACTGCACCACCAGTAAACCCAGACACCACATCGGTGACGCCTTCCAGTTTTTCGAAATCAGACTCCATGCACCAAAAACAGCCGCCAGCCAATATTGTTGTTTCTGCTGTGACCTCAGAGATATAGAACAGCCCGATTATTGCTAAAAGTAACATCCATCCAAATTTCACAAAAGTTTCCCCATTTATAATACGTAAAGAACGACAAGACCGTGGTCATGCTTGCTACTCTTTCAAATAGCCGCTCATTCAGACATATAGTGACATTAGTTGCTCATGCTAGCTACCGAAAGCCCGGATTGCACTCACTTCAAGTAGTCCTGAAATAATGTCATAGAACAATAACTATGATAACACTGCGTTTTTGCCAGCAATTTGAGCGGATCCAGTGCGGGTTAACTGGTAAAGTGAAGGTATCTAAACGCTGTCAACAGCGGGATCGACGTAGCAGTGGCTATGTCAGTCATTGCACATAATTTGGGAGAGTCTCATGCTAATATTTCGCCAACTGTTTGATCCAGTGTCCTCTACCTATACCTACTTACTAGGGGATGGCGGAGAAGCAGTGCTGATAGACCCGGTTTTTGAGCAAGCGCAACGCGATGCAGCACTGATCAATGAGCTTGGTTTGCGCCTGGTAGACACACTGGAAACGCATGTTCACGCAGATCATATTACCGGGGCATGGCTCCACCGCCAACGCCTGGGTAGCCGGATTTGCGTTGCTCGTGTCAGTAATGCAACGGGAGCTGATCGGTATTTACAACATCACGATCATCTGGCTTTTGGCACGCGCCATCTGCAAGTACGCGCTACGCCGGGGCATACCAATGGCTGCCTAAGCTTTGTACTTGACGATGAAAGCATGGCATTTACGGGTGACTGCCTGTTAATTCGTGGCAGCGGTCGCACCGACTTTCAGCAGGGCGATGCAAAATCCATGTTTCACTCGGTTCACACACAAATACTGTCCTTGCCGGTGGGGTGTCTAATATACCCCGGTCACGATTATCGCGGACTGACAGTGACCAGCGTCGCCGAGGAACAGCGTTACAACCCGCGCCTCGGCGGAGATATCATTGAAGAGGATTTTGTAGGTTATATGAAAAATCTCAACCTTCCACATCCTCGTCAGATCGCCGAGGCGGTGCCCGCTAACATGCGTTGCGGCGAGCCACAAGGAAGAGGGTTAGATGATAAGACTCAAGACTGGGCAGTGCTGGCTTACACCTTTGCCGGAATATGGGAGATTACACCGCAGGCCCTCGAAGAAGTCACTCATCAAGTGCAGATACTGGATGTGCGTGAGGCAGATGAATTTAATGGAACGCTAGGTCATATTGACAGCGCGCGCTTATTGCCACTGGGTCAGCTGGCCGAACAAATTAAGATGATTGATAGCGAGCAGCCCATTGTTACCGTTTGTCGTTCAGGTGCTCGCTCGGCTCAGGCTTCAGTGCTGCTTCAAAAAGCCGGGTTTTCAAAAGTCGCCAACCTCGCCGGCGGTATGTTGCGGTGGCGTGCCAGCAATTTTCCGGTAATCGGCGGTAATGACTAGCGAAAGATTTTGATCATAAACCCAGTACCGCTTTACAAATAATGTTTTTCTGAATCTCGTTACTACCGCCGTAAATAGACGCTTTGCGGTTATTAAAATACCGTGACGCGCTATTGGCGGCCATGTCTGGCCCTATCGCCTCACCGTCAAAGCCCTCAGCAAACTGCTCTTTAACAAAGGGAAGAGAATAATAACCGGCCACCTCAACGTAGAGTTCGTCTATTGCCTGATTAACTTCTGTGCCCTTAATTTTCAAAATAGACGACTCAGCCCCCGGTGCTTTACCGGTAGTCACTGCGGATAGAGTTCGCAGATCAGTATATTCCAGTGCGAGCAATTCAATTTCCACTTCTGCTAGCTTATGGGAAAACCGGGGGTTATCGATCAAAGGTTCTCCCCCGTCATTTGTTTCAGCAGCCAATCGTTTAACTCGCTCCAGCCGTTGTTTAGACACAGCCACACGGGCAATACCGGTGCGTTCGTGGGTTAACAATACCTTGGCGTAAGTCCAGCCCTTGTTTTCTTCGCCAATACGATTAGCAACTGGCACCCGTACATCGTCGAAGTGTACTTCATTAACTTCGTGCAAGCCGTCGAGGGTAATAATCGGCGAGACGGTAATTCCGGGGTCGTCCATATTAATCAGCAGAAAACTGATCGCAAGTTGATTTTTAGCGTCCGGAGTACCGGTTCGCACCAGACAGAAAATCCAATCAGCATGTTGACCAAGAGTGGTCCAGGTTTTGGTGCCGTTGACAACATAATCATCACCGTCTCGCACTGCCGTAGTTTTTAGCGACGCCAGATCGGAGCCGGCGTTAGGCTCAGAATAACCCTGACACCACCAGACCTTACTGGCGAGAATGTCAGGTAGAAACCGTTGTTTTTGTTCGTCACTACCGTAACTATAGATAACCGGGGCTACCATCTTCAAGCCAAAAGAAACAACATCAGGACCGCCGGCGGCGGCACACTCACTGGCCCAAATATATTTTTGGGTCGGAGTCCACCCGGTACCTCCATGTTCAACCGGCCAATTGACGCCAGCCCAACCCTGGGCATGCAATATTTGCTGCCAGCGCACGTGATTTTCTTTGGTCAGGCCTTTTCCGCTCAACATCTTTTCGCTGATATCGGCCGGCAGTTTTTCCTTAAGAAATTGCTGAACCTCTTGTTGAAACGACAGTTCTTGTTCTGAAAAATCAATATTCATAGCGCTTCCTATATCCATTCTTTTTTTCGACAACACACCCGTTAACTGATACTAACGTGTAAGAAAGATAGCCGCCAAGGGTTTTGTTCCCGCAACTAAGGTACACCTTCAGGCAGCAACGGCAATTTGACATCAGGATCATACCAAAGCGCTCCATCGGAACACCAAAAATGTACTTGCGGGCGTTTCGAGATCTCGGTGTCTATTGATCCAACCCGAATAATGACGTAGTCCGTTGTATCGCGGCTAGCAATCAATTGCGAACCACAATTGTTGCAGAAAAATCTCGTCTTTCCGGGCGACGACTGATACTTCGACAAATTGTTTTCACCGTGTTCCCACTTGAACACATTCTTTGGAACTGACATAACGGTAGAAAACGCTGCACTGTGTGACTTTCTGCAGGTATGGCAATGACAATGCCCCATTGGCTGGGGATCGCAGGCGACTGAATACTTCACACTTTTGCACAAACAACTGCCTTCAAACACAATACAAACCTCTTTCTAAAGAATAAGATAGTTTCGAGATCCTGAAAAATGTACACAACAACGTGGCAGATATTCAGCGACATATATAGGCTTAAAAATGTGGCAAGCTTGGTTGCTCACATTATTTTTCTTCTACTCGTTTAACAATAGTGCCGTCTTTATCTGTTTTTACTATATTCCAACCCGCTTTGGTGTACAAATCGGCAACATCCGTAAGTGCATACAAGCTGTTTGCAACACCTCGCGAAGCATGAATAAGCTCAGTTGCTATTCCCTGATTTCGGTTTTCAGGCCGCACATACAACGCATTAAGCCATATCACAATATTGTTGCTGCCAGGTTCCTGGTAGCGGGTAAATGATGCGCCACCAATAACCTGATTATTCGCCAGCGCCACCATCGGATTTGGAATGCTTAAGCCAGATTTTGTTGATTCAAATACCTCCATATTTTCCCATTCGCCAATAAACATTGAGTATAGTTTTTTAGAAAAATCAGAATTAATTTGTGTCTCTATGATTGTATACACCCTTATCTCCCGACCAGATCTATTGCATATGGGTTGCTGGCTATCTACGAAGCATGAAAATCCGCTCATCATAGTTACGGGATTAGCCACTTGTACAAATAACTCTCAATGACTATTAGACCCATAGTCTCGAAATTTATCGGACATATACATCGTTGTTTTGCCAATAGCTTGTTCGCGTAAATCCGCAAGCTGCTGTAGTTTTGGATTATTTTTGTAGGCATAAAATAGATCAATCGACGGGAATTCAAGAATGTGGACCTCGTGAACAAAATTATCAGTTGACTCGTTTTCGTCAGGTGTGAACGCGGATATTAAATGTCCTTCGTGTTCAGCCATAATTTTTATGGCCTGGGTTTCATAGTCAGTAAATTTGACACTATCTTTAATGGTAAGCAGCACGATAATTTGAATCATTGTCTCTTCCTGAAGCAAGGTAGCCCTGAGTAATCGACGTATTACGTTGTAATATAACAAGTCCAGCATCAATTTTCCTGGCTTGCTAAGAATCATGTTCAAGCCGCTTACCCATACTAACGACATTATCATAGGTAGCAATTCCGTCAGAATATACGGCCAATTACGGCAGACTGCCAATACCGTATACTTCTTTTCCAAAGAGTTTCGATATGAGTGAGTATTTATACAAGATCTTACTAAATCAATGTTTACCCGGCTTCCTCGATCATCGGATATTAATACAATCTCGACCCACGGTTCAGGCGCGCGAATTTGCTGAGAACCGTCGATTGTGTTTAAGAGATAGCGCTTTTAATAAGATTTCCGAACGCGGGTAGATGACTCGAAACTTTCAGTTTCGCCGCAATATGAAAACGATTGAGATTGGGAGCAGACCACAAACAGGTTTGTGGTCATCATGCAGTGTCGAGATGTTTAAACACTCTCTTTGATTAGTGGAACACTTCATCGGAAGCCATACAACCATTAAAATCCTCGTACCGGCAGGCTTCCATCCACATAGGCCACTCCATAGGTAAGACGTCATCGATATGTTGGTGAACTTGATACTGCGCGGTTTCAGGCAACGTTGTGACAAAGTCTAACAGCTGGTTCATGTTATCCCTGGCCAGGCACAGGACATCTATATCGTCCTGGTGTTGTGCCCAAATAATGCTGTTTTGAAGATTGGCTATGTAGTTATGCAGCATGATATTGCTCCTGATCGTATTTGCTTTAGTTCTTATAGAATGGATAAAGCAACGATCAGGCCAAAACGACAACTTGCTATAACTATAGATGGTAAACTACTGAAATATAACAAAAAATAGATTCAACGAATAAGAAAAACAGATTAGATATGCAGAAAAATTGACTACTATTTGGCGGTTTTTGCAGAAATTGAAGCTAACAGAATTGAGTACCGTCAAAAAAATTACACACGTCCTAGCGACTTCCGGGAAGCTGTTGTAGCGCAACAGCCCTGCCTGCTTGTAACGCTTGCTGCATGCCTTTCATGCTAACGCCAAGCAGTTGCTGAATCCTGTCTTGTTCCATTAATTCAACATAGCGCTGCAGCTCCCGATCTTGCATATATCGATAACTGAACAAATGTAAGTTCGCGGCAATCCCAGCCATATGATTTTGTCTCTGATCCTGTTTACCCGGTATATGCGGTATCGACAAGGGCGCATCCATCACCCGTGCCGCAAGGGCCTCAACGGATATCTCGATCTCGGTTTGCAGCATCGCCGCAACGGCTGAACCAGACAGCGCGATGTCTAAACGCCTGATCAGACTAGCCCGGGCTTCACTTACCGGCTGCTCTTTAAGTTTCTGCTGAAAGGCAACAAACTTGTCAAGCGCGCCGTCCATTTCCAATGATATATCAAAGTTTCGAACGCGTTTCACTAATTCGCTGTCCAGTATCTCTCTGGCCTCATCAGTATCGGGCGGTAAATATTGTGCCATGTAAGCTGTGGTAGCAGCAGCGATTGCCTCTGTGCCGCTACTGCGTAGTAAAAGGTCGGTCAGTGGCGCACTCCCGCTGCCCGCCTTGCTTTGCAGAGAACTCTGATCAATGTAGGGCTGTATCGCCAAAGCGCTCTGCGCGATGACCTGATCAAGTTGGGCTATTGCATCAGCAATTCCCAGCTCACGCAAAATTTGTTCAGCCTCTTGTTGACGGGATTTTTGCGACTCCGTCTGTTGTCCAAGCACCAAGGTGCAACCCATAGCGATCCATAGACCAAAAGCAATTGAGGCAATACGTTGTTTCATTAAGAACGCCTCACAGCGACATACCCTCTTTAAGCCACATTGGTTGTTTCACCTTCGGTGCGAGCAATAATTACCGCACCACAGGAATCACTATAAACATTAACCGCCGTTCGCATCATATCCAAAACACGATCAGTCACCAGCAATAATCCAAGTCCCTCAAGAGGCAGTCCCATCACCCCCAAAATAACAGTAATTGCTACCAGACTGGCCGCGGGAATACCGGCAACTCCAATCGACGTCAACAGCGCAACCAGCACGATTGTAAACTGTTGGGTAATACTAAGATCAATACCGTAGGCCTGAGCGATAAACATAGCAGCCACACACTCATAAAGGGCAGTACCATCCATGTTGATAGTCGCGCCCAAGGGTAATACAAAACTTGTTGTCCGATTTGATACTCCCACTTCTTTTTCTACGGTTTCCAGCGTCAGTGGTAATGTCGCTGAACTCGACGCGGTTGAAAAAGCAGTTAGCATTACCGGCGACATTACGCGCATAAAGCGCCCCGGCTTTACCCCGCCAACAAAGCGCAATAATAATGGCAGGGCAACAAATGTGTGGATAGCCAATGCAACCACCACGGAAAAGAAAAATATTAGTAGCGGAGAAAATGCCGCAAAACCGGTTGCAGCAACGGTTTTTGCCACCAAGCCGAATACCCCTAAAGGCGCAAATTTCATTACCCACATAGTAATGAGCATCATCGTATCAAAAACAGCTTGCCAAAATGTTTTTAGGGCTTCGCTTTTGTCGCGATCAATACGAGTCATGAAAAAACCAAAAAGCAAACCAAAGAATATTAAGCCCAACATTTGCCCGCCGGCAGCAGCAGCTACAACATTAGTTGGGACTAAACGCAAAAATACAGCGCTGATGTCACTCGCGCCACGGCCTTCAACTTTTTTTACAACATCAGCTAGCGCATCTTTATCGGTTGTTAGGTTAAGCTGTTCGCCAGCTGGTTGCCCATCGATAATTCCAGGTGTCGTTATATTGACCACGGTTAAACCAATAAGTATGGCCAACAAGCTTGTAGTGGCGTAAAACAAAATTGTTTTTCCGCCAAGGCGGCCAAGACTATCACTATCACCAATACCAGATATGCCAGTGATAATTGATGAAAGTACTAACGGTACGATAATCATCTTCAGCGCATTTAGAAATAGAGTACCGGCAAATTCATATATGGCATAAAAGGTCACACCAAATATTTCTGTATCCGTTCCCGTCAAAAAACCGGCAGCAATAGCGGCGAGAATTGCAATAAGTATTTGCCAATGAAGTGCTAAGTTTTTCATAGTAAAGCCATTCTAATAAATAGTGATATCAAGTGATTTAAACGTTTGTTATTGTTCCAGTAATTTCAAAATCTCCTGTTTCCCCAATTCTTGCAAACGATGAATATTATTTTCAGGTATCGCCTCAGGGTTAGGATAAGTAGCCAACACTCTCGACAGTTGAGCTTCTCTTATAAAATGTAACATCGGAAATGGCGAACGATTGGTATAGTGGCTAGCGTCATCTTCTGCCACTCCTTCAAAGCAATAGTGGGGATGAAAACTGGCAATCTGTACTACGCCTTCAAGCCCAACCTGCTGCAATAACTCGTTAGCTATTTCTACCAGTGACCAAAAATCATCGAACTCTTCAAGTCCATGACTAAATACTAACAGGCTGGTAGCAATTTTGTGTTCATCATTTTGCTGCAAGAGATCTAGCTCTCGCAGTACCGCGGCAAGCATATCTTCCAATTTGCTGTTATTACAGATCTCCAGCCGCAACCGATCTTCATTAATAACAGGGGCGGCAAATGGGCAAAGATCCAATCCAACAACTATTTTTTCAAGCCAGAATCGAGTTCGGCTAATAATTTCACTATGTGCAACTGTCATGATCGTTCATTACTCAACCGACGTGGAAAAAAAAACGGATGACGCAAGAACGACATCCGTTTCATAGATATGACAACGACGCTCAGTTCACTGCTTCTTTCAGTGCCTTGCCAGGCTTGAAACCAACGGTGTTGCTGGCCGCAATTTGTATGGCCGCGCCAGTCTGGGGGTTTTTACCAGCACGCGCATTGCGGTGACGTGGCTCAAAAGTTCCAAAACCTATCAAGCTGACAGATTCTTTGCGACTGAGGGCATTAGTGATTTCGTCCAAAATAGCTGACAGTACTTCATTGGCTTTATCCGCAGGGATATCTGCTTTGTCAGCAATTTCTGCGGCGAGGTCTGGTTTACGCATTATCTTCTCTCTTTTAATAGGTTGTTCACAGTTAATCAAAAAATCATAATTTTTAAGGCATTACCGGGGGCAATTCTTTCTGTAGTCTCATCTTTTGCTTCGTGCCATCACCAGTCAATGCAAAACCGAGCAGGTTACCATCGGAATCACGAAACTCGCCAACAACATTATTGCCATCTTGCTCAATTGACCAGGTACCTTCTGCATCTCTAGGGGCCGGATTAACAATCACCGGACAGGCCGGTGTTTTAATCGTTATCGGCATCACTCCGTAGCTTACGCTAGTTTCATCACCAGCAAGCGTTTTACCAAGGGCTTTGGCTCCAGCCATTAATGGTGCAACATAAACCAAAACATGACCTGCGACTTCTGCACAATCACCTAGGGTATAGACATTTTTTGCGGAGGTCTCTAAAAACCTGTCAGCGACAATACCACGATTAACCGTTATACCCGACGCTGCCGCTAATTCGGTCCTAGGCCTTACACCCACAGCGCAAATCACTAAGTCGGCTTCAATTATTTCGCCAGTATTGAGGGTAACAGCAACACCATTTTCTGCGTTGTTTACTTCAGTTACCAGTGGGCCAAAGTGAAACTTTGCACCCTTTTCTTCAAGTGCGCGCTGAACAGCTCGGCCCGCCGCTTCTGGTAATAGTGTTGGCAAACAATAATCCAGAGGGTCTACTGTCTCAACGTCAAAACCACCATTTAGTAGATCATTGGTGTATTCACAACCGATAAGACCACCGCCAATAACACAGATTTTTTTTGCTCCGGTTTTTTTCATCGACTTGCGAAAATCATCAAAATCGAGCAAATCATTGATGGTGTAAACATGATCGAGGCCGTCGCCCTTGATCGGTGGAGTTATAGGTTCAGCGCCTAAAGCCAATACCAGTTTTTTGTAGTGAATACTGGTGGCCGCATCGCCCACTTTGATGATCTGTTTGTCAGTATCAATTGCTACAACTTCCGTCATAGTCCAAACACTGGCATTCAGCTGGCGAGCCATGGTTCCACCGTCAGCCTGAGTTAGTGTAGAAGCCTCTGTATTCTTGGTATATCCCGTTGATAACATTGGCTTTGAATAGGCGCGGGCATCGTCGCTGGAAATAAGGATGAGAGGGGTCTCTTTATCGTGCTTACGAAATTCTTTAGCTAAACCATACCCCGCCAAACCGGTACCCAATATAATGATTGGGGCTATAACATGATCTGTAGAATCTTCATCCTGATGATGGGGAACATCAGTTTCGGACTCAGTAGTTTCAATCATCTCAAAGTCATCTTTACCAACACCACAATCGGGACAAATCCAATCGTCGGGAACATCTTCCCAGCGTGTTCCTGGTGCCAAACCAGATTCCGGGTCGCCTTTTGTCTCATCGTAGACCCAGCCGCAAACAATACATTCCCATTTTTTCATCGACATTATTTCCCCGTTTAGTCGGTTCTTCGCTTATCTATTAGCGAAAAACAAGCCACAACCCGTTTGCGAGAGCAATCTGGGCGCAGCGAATCTGTCTCTAGCGCTTGCATGTTTTATGCTTATCGCGCATTCTCCTCACAGCTTGGTGTTGCTCTATCTCACATCAAGGCAACGTATTCATTTAGTCACTAGCTGGAAGCCCACATTGTACGCTGTTCAACCATCCGGATACCAGCCCAGAGAACCCAACTGGCAAGACTACCATCACTACACGGCTACCCAATTACCGAGTGCTGTCAGGCCCTGGTTACTAGATCGAGGGTCGCTTACCCGCAGGCTGATTAAAGCGAGTAACAACCGATTTAGAGTTCAGGTTTTACAACAAAGCTGGCAGCAACCAAGACGTTCAGAAGCTTCTCTGCTCGGCATGTCACACCGGGAAATGGCCATTGTCAGGGAAGTTATTTTACTGTGTGCGGACGAACCCTGGGTCTTTGCTCGTAGCGTAATACCAGCACGATCCATTACCGGCCGATTGCGCCGATTGCGCAAATTCGACGATAGCTCGCTGGGGGAAATGTTATTTAAAGATCCCAGTATGCGACGCAAAGCGTTCCAAATTGCCCGAATCGACGGGGGCAGCGAACAAATTCCCGCCCCCCTGCGTCAGTCCCATCTATTATGGGGTCGACGGTGTCGTTTCGAATTAGCCAGTCAACCCATTATGGTCAGCGAGATATTTTTAGCCCCTTTTAGCCCGCATTAATGGCCTTCTCATACATCCGGAGCACCAAAAACAAGCAGAATTCTATTTGGGTTACAAATTTGATCAGATTCGGTGTAACATTACACCTATAATTCAGATAGCTGGTAACGCAATGGACGCCCTGAAGAACGACAGGCATGACGACATGACAGCGTATGTACATTGGAATCGCCGTTCAGGCATTGATAGACGACAACTACAAGATCGCACAGCTGAAACGCATCGTCGTAGTATTGATAGACGACAATTTCCCAATAATGATTACATGCTTATTGTTGGTCGTACCGGTATGGATAGCTTTGAATTACTCGTTTCTATCTCCATCACTACGCTGATATCAGCTATGGCCATTGGCAACTATCTGGGCAGTATCTAGATACGCGTGCTAAAAACCATTGCCGCCAAGACCCCTGACTATCTTGCACTCATCCGTTTTGACCGTCCGATCGGTACCTATTTACTGTTATGGCCAACTCTTTGGGCATTGTGGATAGCCGCAGAAGGCACTCCGGATTTTAAACTACTGGTCATTTTCACCCTGGGCACCTTTCTGATGCGTTCCGCGGGGTGTGCTATCAACGACTACGCCGACCGCCATATTGATGGACAGGTAAAACGCACCGCCACTCGACCCATCGCTACCGGTAAAATTTCACCAAAGTCAGCACTGCTATTCTCTGGTGCGCTGTGTTTGCTCGCCTTTTTGCTGGTTCTTTTCACCAATCAAAAAACCGTTTTACTGTCTTTTGCTGGCGCTGCGCTTGCTGCATGTTATCCCTTTATGAAGCGCCATACTCACCTTCCCCAAGTTGTTCTTGGCGCGGCCTTCTCATGGGGCATTCCTATGGCATTTGCCGCCCAACAAAATGCGCTGCCGGCAAAACTGTGGCTAATTTTTCTGGCAGTAGTGTTATGGACCACAGTTTATGACACTTTTTATGCAATGGTTGACCGGGATGATGATATTGCTATTGGGGTAAAATCTACTGCCATCTTATTTGGCGAGAAGGACCGATTAATTACAGCATTGTTGCAAATAATCATGATGGTGTTGATGGTGATAGTGGGCAGCCAATTCCATTTAGGCACCTGGTATTTTGCCGGGCTAGTGGGTGGTGCGATATTACTCGCATACCAGCAATATTTAATTCGGAATCGCGATCGTGATGATTGTCTGAACGCATTTCTCAACAATCACTGGGTTGGCGCCATTATTTTCGCCGGCATTTTTCTTCATTACAACCTATCAACGCACTAGGGATTTGCTCAATGCAGGTGAAATTTGTCGACAGCATTGAATCTATTGGTCGCGAGCAGTGGAATAAAGTCGCTGGCACCAATTACCCTTTTACCCGATATGAATTTCTCCATGCCCTGGAAGCCAGCGGCGCCACTGATAGAAAATCTGGCTGGCAACCTCATCATCTGGTGGTCTATGAGTCTGCTAGCAACCAACCGATTGCATTGATGCCCCTATATCTAAAACACCATTCTTATGGCGAGTATGTTTTTGACTGGTCTTGGGCAGACGCCTACGCTCAACACAACATCGAATACTATCCGAAGTTTGTCAACGCGATCCCATTTACCCCGGCCACCGGGCCACGTTTGTGTATAAAGGCCGGCGCAGACGAGGGAAGTATTTATGCAGCTGTGGTAGCAAGTTTGATTCAGCAAGCAAAAGCCCTCAATGTGTCGTCAATTCATATTCTATTTCCGACACCAGCCGTAAGTGACCGATTGCAGACGCTAGGGCTGAACAAACGGCGGGGCGCGCAATATCACTGGTATAACCATGATTTCAAAACGTTTGATGATTTTCTATCGACATTCAGTTCTCGAAAAAGGAAAAATCTGAATAAGGAACGCAAACGTGTTGAAGACCAGAATTTACGGCTGGAAGTTTTACAAGGTCCAGATATTTCACCGGAAATATGGCAGCGTTTTTACTATTTCTATCAGTTAACTTATGCAAAACGCAGCGGCCATGGAGGCTATCTCGACCAAAATTTCTTTGAACTGATCGCCAGTACTATGGCAGAGCATTTGGTATTGGTGTTGGCGTATGATCAAAATCGGGACAACGAGATTATTGCTGGAGCGCTAAATTTTAAAGACAATAAAACACTTTATGGGCGCTACTGGGGCTGTATGGTGGAGTATGAATTTTTGCACTTTGAAGCATGCTACTATCAAGGCATTGAGTATTGCATTGAGCACAAACTACAACGTTTTGACCCAGGCGCACAGGGGGAGCACAAAATTCAACGCGGATTTACGCCAACAGAAACCTGGTCAAATCATTGGATTGCTCACCCTGAATTTAGCGCAGCTATTGATGATTTTCTATTGCGGGATAATCAGTCAGTTGCCGACTACATTGAGAGAGCCCAGACTTTACTACCGTTCAAAAAATCAGACCAGTAGTCCGTCATTTAACCAGTAACACTCACAGCTGGATCAGTTCTTGATCCACACCAGACAGCGATTATTTGATGGCATCGGATAATCGGCCACTAACGTTAAACCGGATGAAACTGCCAATGCGTTAATGGCTTCGAAATCCCGAATACCACTTAAGGGGTCTCTATCTTTCAGCCATTGATCAAATTGGCTGTTACTGTCACTGGTAAATTGCCCCTGATAATTGAAAGGGCCATAAACACACAAAACGCCCTTGTTCTCTAAAATTTCGTCAATACCATGAAAGAATTTTTCTACTTCAAGCCAGCCCATTATATGTAATGTGTTGGCTGAAAAAACAGCTGCTACAGATTCAATTGGCCAGGGCTGGTTTACATCCAGTTGCAATGGGCGTAACAGGTTATCAAGCGGTTCAGAATCTCGCCAAAGATTGATCCCATCAATATATTCAGGCCTGTCAGCCGGCTGCCAAGTCAGGTGAGGTAAATGCCGCGCAAAGTGAACTGCGTGTTGCCCAGTACCACTGCCAACTTCCAGAACAAAATCTGCATCGGCAAGATGTTTTTGCAAAACCGTTAAAATCGACGCCTTATTATTATCGCAGGCTTGTGAAAAAGGTCGGTCCATTATTGTCTCTATCTTGGATACAATTTATCACGCGAACTAAAAAACAACGCGATTACGCCGCTAAGTCGCGAGTAAACACCCATTCTCTTGCCGTCGACATCGCTTCATTGTAGCAATAACCATCTACATCAAAATTCTTGATTTGTTCGACATCATTGATACGGTTTTTGATCACGTAGGCGGCCATCAGCCCTCGAGCTTTTTTCGCGTAGAAACTGATTATCTTGTATTTTCCGTTCTTCAAATCTTTGAACACAGGAACAATAATATCTGCTTCAATCAGCGGGCTTTTTATCGCCTTAAAATATTCATTAGACGCCAAATTAAGCAGCACCTTACTTTTAGATTTTGCCAACTGCGTATTTACTACCGTTGATAATTGATCGCCCCAAAATTGATAAAGATTGGCGCCGTGATCATTAGAAAACTTGGTTCCCATTTCCAATCGATATGCTTGTATTAAATCCAGAGGCCGTAACAGACCATAAAGGCCGGACAAAATACGCAAGTGTTTTTGTGCGAATTTAAAATCATCACTGTTAAAGCTTTCCGCATCCAAACCAGTATAAACATCACCTTTGAAGGCCAATACTGATTGTTTGGCATTGGCTGCATCGAAGGGAACATGCCAATTGAGAAAGCGATCGTGGTTTAATAACCCCAATTTTTCGCTAATGCCCATTAGATTGGAGACATCTGTTGGCGACAGCTGCCTGAGTTGATCAATCAGTTGCTGGGATTGATCAAGAAAATCTGGAGTGGTTGCAACACGAGTTTTTGCCGGCGTTTCAAAATCGAGAGTTTTTGCCGGGGAGATGATCATCAACATAATTATTACTCCGGAGCCAGAATAGGCTGCCACCAATCGAGTGGTTCACCGCTATCGGGATCATAAACATTACCGTAAAGCCAGGCCAACTCAGATTGACTTGACAGAATATCGTTAAGAATTTTTTCAATCACATTAAATCCACAGCTAACGTGAATGGAATAAACTAAAGCACGGGCTTCTTTGATGTCCAAATCTCCACCCAGCTTTTCCAGCTCTGATGTCAGAGCTTGTTCAATTGGCTCCATTTGAGCTGAATTAAAGTCCTGCTTACTAAACACCCGCACACACAAATTACCACCGTGTTTTACAATATTAAACTGTCCCTGAGTACCTTTCTTTAACTGAATCACATCCGTTCGCGCAATACCTCGCACAAACAGCGGCGATTTCAACAGCTGAAAACTGTTCTCTTGCGGTTGTGGATTGACCAAAATTTTCTCCACCACCAGCTCGCCATTAGGATGGCGGCCAGCGATGAGCTCAATAGTAGTCTCACCACCAATAACAGCCGGGTTATTTTCTTTCATGATAGTATTTCTAACCAGAGTATACGGAGTGCGGGGCTAGCAAAGGTAGATGCCGATTTCCCGGCGACGCTCACATTCACGCTTTATATTTTTACACACCTGAATCATAGCGGCGCCGGGGTCGCTAATATTCAGGCATTCGGAGGACTTATTAACCAGCTCATCATCCGGCATTTTTTCCCATTTACTTTCACAGGCCGTTAACGAAACAATCGCAGCGACAAAAAGGGGTGAAAAAAACGATTTCAGTGGGTTTCTCATAAACTGTACTAACCGGTTGCGAATGCCTAAGTAGAGCAGATATAGGTACAACCATAACAGATGAAAGCGCCCTATTGCCAGTCGCGGCAGCCCAACATACTCTTCGATCAAACCGTGTTGGTGCGCAGAGTCTATAGCTCAGCTATAATGCAGCAACAATAATACTAAAGCGATCAACATACGACAGCCATGGCACTACTTGCGTTCCTTCAAAACAACATCGACCGATTCAGTGAGTTTACCGGTCGCATACTCGCCTGGCTGTGTTTACTAATGATGCTGCTGCTCTGTTCTGTGGTCTTTATTCGCTATGTCCTCGAAGGCGGCTCCATCGCCTTACAAGAATCAGTGACTTATCTGCACGGTAGTATTTTTATGCTTGGCGCGGCTTACACCTTGCGACAGGATGGCCACGTTCGCGTGGATATTTTCTACCGCAACATGTCACCCCGCAGCAAAGCCTGGATCAACTGCGTGGGAGGGATTCTCTTCCTATTACCGCTATGCGTATACTTCTTTATAAGCAGCTGGGGCTTTGTGCAACAATCATGGGGCTTTCGCGAAATATCAACTGAGCCCGGTGGTATACCTGCTGTATTTTTATTAAAGACCCTCATTCCGTTAATGGCAGTAAATTTAGGTCTGCAAGCTTTTGCTGAAATCCTGCGCAACTTATTCATCCTGATTGCTCGCGAGGATTCTACACAGCCATGATTGAATTCATCCCTCTATTTATGTTTTTTGCCGTCTGCATAGTGCTGATGTTTGGCTATCCCGTTGCCTACAGCCTTGCTGGCACAGCGTTATTGTTTGCTGGTGGCGGTATTCTAACTGGGAATTTTGACCCCTCTTTCCTGACGGCATTACCAAACCGGGTGTTTGGAACAATTACCAATACCACCCTTATCGCTGTGCCGTTATTTGTGATGATGGGCATCATGTTAGAAAAGTCTCGCGTGGCAGAAGAGCTGCTTGGCAATATGGCCGCCCTATTTGGTCAACTGCGTGGCGGTCTGGCCATATCTGTGGTGGTTGTCGGCACACTATTGGCCGCCAGCACCGGTATTGTTGGGGCAACTGTGGTCACCATGGGCTTATTGTCACTCCCAACCATGCTGAAACGCGGCTATGACCCGACTCTGGCTACCGGCGTCATTTGTGCCACTGGCACGCTGGGACAGATTATTCCACCCTCTATTGCATTGGTTCTGTTAGGCGATATCCTTTCAACAGCTTACCAACAAGCCCAACTTAATATGGGTATTTTCAATCCCAAAACGGTTTCCGTTGGCGACCTTTTTATTGGCGCCCTCGTCCCCGGATTAATACTAGTTTCCCTCTATATCGCTTATATCCTGATTTACGTCAAACTCAAACCGGAGGCGGCGCCAGTAATTGATGATCAACAAGCACCGCAGTTGACCGCAGTCATAGTCGGCCTAATGCCGCCAATATTACTGATCGTAGCTGTTCTTGGCTCAATATTGGTCGGCGCAGCAACCCCCACTGAAGCAGCTGGGGTCGGGGCATTAGGCGCGACAATATTGGCGGCATTAAAAGGTGAACTCAATATTGAGCGACTTCGGGAAGTTGGTAAATCTACCCTTCAGGTCACCTGTATGGTTTTCATGATTTTACTTGGCGCGGCAGTATTTTCACTGGTCTTCCGAGGCTTCGGTGGAGAAGAAACTATCCACCATTTTTTCCAGCAAATGCCTGGCGGCGTCATTGGCGCAACAGCTGTTGTTATGTTAGTTATCTTTTTGTTGGGGTTTATTCTCGACTTCATTGAAATAACGTTTGTTGTGGTACCCATTGTTGGGCCCATTCTATTAGCCATGGGTGTCGACCCAATATGGTTAGGCATTATGATCGCCATCAATCTACAGACTTCGTTCCTGACCCCACCCTTCGGTTTCGCTCTGTTCTATCTGCGTGGCGTTGCTCCATCTACTGTTAAAACCAGCGATATATATCGGGGAGTTATTCCCTTTGTCTTCATTCAACTATTATTACTCGCAATTATTGCTCTGTGGCCAGGACTGGTTACTGGACTTCCCGCAATGCTTAAGTAAACGCTAATTTTCCAAGTCTGAGAATTAGCCGACTATTTTGTCGACTCGCCATTGCAATTAAATTATTTCCCTTTACAGTAGCCGCAACCCATAGGTACTTCCGATAACATTTGCAGGACTCATCATGAGCGACGATGACTTAAACGACGACATACCAACACCGGCAGGAGAACTTGCCCTACAAACAATTGCAATGCCCGCAGACACCAATGCCAGCAATGACATTTTTGGTGGTTGGTTGGTATCACAGATGGATTTGGCTGCCTCCACAGCGGCGATGAAAATTGCCCGAGGGCGCGTCGTGACTGTTGCTATTAACAGTATGGTTTTTTTAACACCCGTTCACGTAGGCGCAGTTGTCAGTTGTTATGCAGATATTCTCGATGTTGGGCGTAGTTCGATAAGAATTAATGTTGAAGTGTGGACAAGTCATCAAACAACGTACGAGCCAATTAAAGTGACTGAAGGCGAGTTTGTTTTTGTTGCGATAGACGACACAGGAAAAACCCGCGCCATCTCAGCGAACCGATAGAAATATTTTTTCCGGTCAGTAGCGCTGCTTGTATGAATATTGCCAGAGTTGGTCAGATACACCGATACCAGCGGATCAATTATCTACTGAAACCATGTTATGCCGTCAAACAATAACTCTCACAGTGTCCTTTTAGGGTATATCTGGTTTCGTAAACGACGGTAGCCGAGGCTATCGTCGCGGGTGATACAGCTAATAATCTCCCATCCTATAAGTCCCTGGCGTTGATGTAAGATTGCTCGGAAATGCGATGGTAATTTTTCACCCCGTCGGCGTATGCTTTCCACGATTTATACACCTTAGCTGCCATTTCGTCTTCCGCTGCCAATTCTTCCAAATACTCAGTTGACGCTTTGTGAAACGCACGAAGCACGTCGTCGGGCAGCCGTCGTACCTGAACATTCTTGTGATTGTTCAGCAGATCCATATATGATGCGTTATTACGCGCGGTATATTCGTCGAGCATATCCTGATTGGCATAGCGCGCAGCTATTTCTACCATCTTTTGCAAGTCGGCAGGCAGAGACTCAAATGCTGTTTTATTAACAACTAATTCCAATGTTGGGCCTGGCTCATGCCAGCCGGGATAATAATAGTAACTCGCCACTTCGTGCAGGCCCAGCGCCATGTCGTTGTAGGGTGCTACCCATTCAGTTGCATCGATTACACCTGTCTGCAGTGACGTATATATTTCGCTGCCTGGCAAGGTAACGCTGGTTCCACCAGCGCGGCTAAACACTTCACCACCGACCCCCGGGATACGCATTTTTAGTCCTTCTAAATCACTAACAGTATTAATTTCACGATTAAACCATCCCGCCATTTGAACACCGGTATTACCACCGGCAAAGGGAATCAGGTTAAATGGGGCATAAGCTTCTCGCCACAATTCCAATCCGCCGCCATAGTGCAGCCAGCCATTCATCTCCTGAGCTGTCAAACCAAACGGAACTGCGGTAAAAAAAGGTGACGAGGGAATTTTTCCTTTCCAGTAGTAAGCCGCCGCATGGCCCATTTCCGCCGTCCCTTGGGACACCGCACCAAATACTTCCAACGCCGGTACCATTTCTCCGCCGCCATACACCTTTATAGTTAGACGCCCTCCACTCATGGCATTTACAACGTCGGCAAAATGCTCTGGAGCGGTGCCTAATCCCGGGAGGTTTTTTGGCCAGGAGGTAACTAACTTCCACTCAAAAGTCTGTTGATCGCTAGACTCACTGTCCGACAGTATATTAGGGGATTTTTCAGAACTGCTGCCAACTTTTAGCTGTTGCTGGGCAGTATTAATCACCAGTAGCCAACTCACAGTAACCAATGCTGCCAGCAACACAAGAATGATAGCGGGGCTGTATCGATTGTAAGCTGTGCTCATAATAGTTACCGTTATAGATTATTGTTGTTTAGATGGCTTCAAGGTTAGCATATTGTACAACTAGCCACTTGCTGCCCTCATCATCAAAATTTACCTGCACTCTCGCTGACGGCCCATGTCCTTCAAAATCCAGTACGGTGCCTGCACCAAAAATGGAATGATAAACCTGTTGGCCGAGACTTATTCCGGTATCCGGAATAGCGTAATTGTTATAAGAGGGCGAAAAGCTTACAGGCCGACTGATAGCAGTATTGAGTCGAACTTCCTGCATTAATTCCTGCGGGATTTCGCGGATAAAACGCGATGGTGAATTATAGTTTTCGTTACCATACATACGGCGAGATTCCGCATAAGTAATATAGAGTTTTTCCATCGCACGAGTAATACCTACGTAACAAAGTCGGCGCTCTTCTTCTAGCCGACCTGACTCGTCCATTGACATCTTATGAGGAAACAAATTTTCTTCCATGCCCACTAAAAACACTAACGGAAACTCCAGCCCCTTGGCTGAGTGCAATGTCATCAGCTGCACGCTGTCCTCAAACTCGTCTGCCTGTTGTTCTCCCGCATCAAGAGCAGCGCTATCGAGAAATTCCTGCAGTGGAGAAATAGCTTCGTCGTCCGGTTCAAACTGACGAGCCGCGACAACCAATTCTTGCAAGTTTTCAATTCGCGCCTGTCCTTTCTCGCCTTTTTCTTTTTTGTGGAATTCAATCAAGCCTGAGGTACTAACTACGTGATCAGCCAACTCTTCGAGAGTGACATTATCAGTATCCTTATCCATTGCATCTATCATTTCCATAAAAGCCAGTAGTGCACTGCTAGCTCTATTCGGAAGCAACTTGTTTTCAATAATATTCACAGCAGCGCGCCACAAGGATTGATCGTGTTCACGAGCATAATCGCGAATCACTTCAATCGTCTTACTACCAATACCCCGGGTCGGTGTATTAATAACTCTTTCTATCGCCGTGTCATCATCACGATTATTGGTAAGGCGCATATAAGCCAAAGCATTTTTAATCTCCAAACGATCATAAAATCGTTGACCTCCATATATCCGATAAGGCACCCCTCCACGAATCAATGCTTCTTCCAATACCCGCGACTGTGCATTGGAGCGATATAAAATGGCCGAACTGGATCGGTCATGGCCATTCTTCACCCATTCTTCTATTCGCTCTACAACAAACCGCGCCTCATCCTGTTCGTTAAACCCGGCATACAAAGAAATTAGTTCTCCTTCGCCGCCATCGGTCCACAATTCTTTTCCCAAACGGTCGGTATTGTTGTCAATGACCGCATTAGCCGCGTTGAGAATGGTTGATGTCGACCGGTAGTTTTGTTCAAGCCTAACGATTTGCGTATTGGGAAAGTCCTTCGAATACTGCTGAATATTTTCTATTTTTGCGCCACGCCAACCGTAAATGGACTGATCATCATCACCTACCGCAACAACCGGAATATTTTTGCCGGCCAATACCCGTAACCAGGCATATTGAATAGTATTAGTGTCTTGGAACTCATCGACAAGAATGTGACTAAATCGCTCCTGATAGTGCTGGAGTATTGCAGGTTGTTGCAGCCATAATTCATGCGCACGCAATAGTAGTTCTGCAAAGTCGACCACCCCTTGGCGCTGGCAAGATTGTTCATAGGCCAGATAAACACGCAACATAGTGGAGTGATTCAGATCCTTACCATAGTCTTCGATGTGGGCAGCCCGTTTCCCTTCATCTTTTTGTCCGTTAATAAACCACTGAGATTGCCTCGGCGGCCAACGGCTTTCATCCAGATCCAGTTGCCGGTGAATTCGCTTAACCAGTCGCAGCTGGTCGTCACTGTCGAGAATCTGAAAGTTTTGCGGTAGTCCCGCCTGTTTCCAATGGGCTTTAAGCAACCGGTGCGCAATGCCGTGAAAAGTACCGACCCACATGCCTCTTGGCGCGCCAAACCCATTGCCGGAGGTTCCCAATAGCTCGTCGATACGCGCACGCATTTCCTTTGCAGCTTTGTTGGTAAACGTCACCGCCAAAATACTATGGGGCGAGAGACCCTCCGCTTGAATTAGCCAGGCGATACGATGCACCAGCACTCGTGTTTTACCACTGCCAGCACCTGCCAATACCAATAGGTTGGTCGCAGGTGCCGCCACAGCTTGTCGCTGAGCGTCGTTTAGATCATTGAGAATATGAGATACGTCCATAGGCGCACATTCTATCAGACTCCTGTTCACCGCAAACGGGACTAATTAAATAAATGCGCTAGAATAGGCTAACTAATAACCAAAAAAGATACTATGTTGAATCCCATCAATATCATCAATGCAATAGAGCTTCAGCGCCCTAAGCTCAGAAAGTCAGAGCTAAAAGTTGCTGATCACATATTGAAGCAGCCTGATAAGGTCATCCACTTACGCATCGTTGACCTGGCGCGACAAGCCGGTGTTAGCGAACCAACTGTTGTCCGGTTTTTTCGAGCAATCGGCTGTGAAGGGTTTCAAGAATTCAAAGTATTATTGGCACAACATGTTGCTAACAATCCTGGCTACAAAGAATTCAGTCTTAACGAGCATGACTCTGCCAGGGAATACACCATCAAGGTATTCGATTCGGCGATCAACACATTGACCAAAGTGCGCGATAGTCTTGATACCCGGGCGATAGAAATGGCTATTAGTGCACTGCAAAAGGCAGGGCGAGTAGAGTTCTACGGCTTTGGTGGCTCAAGCTCCGTTGCCACCGACGCTCAACACAAATTTTTTCGTTTACAAATCCCTTCTTCAGCACATTCCGACCCCCATATCCAGGCCATGTCAGCAATGTCGCTACAACCCGGTGATGTCGTAGTGGCAATCTCACAATCTGGTAGAACTCAGGCGTTGATTGACGCAATGGGGCTGGTAAAGGAGGCTGGAGCAACAATCATTGGTCTCGCTCCCAGCAATACTCCGGTTGCCTTAAACTGTGATATTCCTCTACATATCGATGTAAAAGAGGACATCGAAAAATACACGCCACTGCCCTCACGGATGGCACATATGGCGGTTATGGACATTCTAGCCGTGGGGGTATCACGAGCCAAAGGCCCCGCAATTAACGAACATTTACAAAAAATACATCGCGGGTTGCAATCGTTAAGACAACTGGATAGTAATATTAAGGGTATTTAAAACAATTAATACCTCTATTATTTGAAAATAAGTCCATTTAGCCATCACACTCAATCATTGAAAGATACATTCCCGGCGACAATGTGAAAATAGTTTTCTTTTTCTTTATAAAGGGTATCATAGACTATAAATACCTCTTATAAAGATCAATAATGTTTACTCTTTCCCCAAGTTACTTACACTATTTACAGCTGCCAATTGCAGCCGCTCAACAACTGGCGGAGCTGAGATATTTGCAGGGGCGCTATCATTGTTATCAAAATCTTTCCCCCGATCTTCTCGCAGCCATGAGCGCGAAGTCCAGCTATGGTATAACTGGCAACAATCACCTATCTACTGCTAGTGATAAGGCTTTTGATTACCCGCAAGCGCTACATTTTGTAGCTGAACTGGACGGTCGAGAACCACTAAATAGCCATACCATTCAACAATTGCACGGTCGACTGCATCCTCAGGGAGGTCATTGGCGATCGGTGAAGCTAACACTTTCCCGGCGCGGGCTGAGCAGTGACACGTTACAAATTCCCGGCAGCAAAATGACAATCAACACTAATATCGAAAATTTGCTGCAATCGTTTTACGCACATACAACCATCGATCCTTTATTTACTGTGCCATTATTTGGACTGGAATTGATGAAGATCTTCCCGTTTCTCGATGGTAATCGACGTATGATGTTATTGTTGATGCGTTATTTACTGCTGGCAAATGACCATCAGGTCGTTCGATACATTGATCTGGAGTCGGAACTTCTGGCAACCGAACGGGCCTTCTACCGCTCGTTGTATCAATGTTCTCGCGATGACGCAAACCCGATTCCCTGGTTAAGCTATTGGTGGGTACTTATTCGTCGCCTCTACCAGCGTTTTGATCGACAATTAAACCACGCCAACATCAATGCTGGACGTGGATCAAAAACTGCGCTGATACAGCGTTTTGTCATCCAGCAGCAAAAACCTTTCCGGTCTGCCGACGTCTGCGCTGCTTTCCCAACTATCAGCCGCGACCAGATTCGAATGGCGCTGCGAGGAATGCGCGATAACAACTTGATTGCAGCCCAAGGGAAAGGACGCGCAGCCGTTTGGATAAAACCCTTGGCAACTGCTGCAACCATTAGTTAGTAGCGCTATCTCTCTCGATAGGAGGGTAACCACCGGTGGTTACAGCTCCATTTAAAAAACGATAAACCACGATACTCCTCAGCTCAAAGAACCCGGCACGCGTTGGCATGTCCGTAACATCTTGAATAATTAAGTCGTTGATTTATGGCTTTTGAAGAGGCAAGCTAATTCTAAGCTATTCACCGTATAGGAAGATATTACACAATGACAACTGCAACAAAACTGGTCGGTCTGTTAATAACTTCAATCTTCTTGCTGACTGCATGTTCTCCAAAAGTAGGCAGCGAAGAATGGTGTACTCAGCTTAAAGAAAAACCGAAAGGCGACTGGACAACTAATGAGGCTGGCGATTTTGCCAGACACTGTATTTTCAAATAATAACAATAGCGAGAAAAGACTATGAGTATTCTGAATTTGATTTTGGCCATATTGCTACCCCCACTAGGGGCATTTTTACAAGTTGGGCTGACTAAACATTTTGTGATTAACATCATTCTGACATTGCTGGGATTTTTCCCAGGGGTTTTGCACGCGGTTTGGCTGGTAGCAACCAATAAGAAAGCCTAAATTTTCTTACAAGCGCTATGAACACCGGGCATTATTGAAATGATTCAACAGTGTCCGGTGTCATACTTACCTGAAAAGCCGTTATTGAAGTGCTGCCATAGCCGCACCATAGAGCCCACCGAACATAAGCACTATCGTTGCTAAAAACCCAATAAGAAACCCGGGGGCGCGCTTTTTCGGATCGCTCAAATAACCCATACAATAGATAATTCGCCCAACTATAAAAACCAACCCTAATCCTGCGCCCCAGGTCGCGCTAATATAAAGACCAAAGATCCACATCGCAGGAAGAGCAATGATGAGTTGTTCCAGCGTATTCATCTGTACCCTCAACATTCTTTCCAGTCGAGGATCACCCGTTGTAGCAGGAGCCTCAATACCGGTTTTGCCCCGAACAGACCCAACCAATATAGCAAAGACAAAGTATTCAACCAACATTAATGCAGCAACGGTCGCGATTAGATCCATCAGATTTTCCTTTTTTATTAGATAACGCAAAGAACAAGTTATAAAGCCATTCGACCTATTAGTAAACAAAAATGAACACTGTCGGTGCCATAAACATAAAAAATAGACGCCTTCCGTGTTGACTTATTTTTAACCAGAGAGCAATATGCCCGGCCTGCCTATTAAAGGCAGTGAATAAATCTTGTAATCAGCAAACGAAAATACAATGAAAACACTGAAGCAACTCTGTAAACCGATGTACACCGCGCTAATTATTGCGCGTGCTTGTGTACATTCGCGTGTACGCCCGCATAAATGGTTCAGTTCTTGATTCAGGTTTACTAACACAGTTAAAAGCCTCCGAGGACCTGGAATCCCGGAGGCTTTTTTCGTTGTAACTCTTCCAAAGTTCAACTCCTAAAATGTTCCCCGTCCAGGCTCTCTGTTGCTAGTTTATATAACAGGAGTTACTCATGGAAAAGGTATTACGCCGCAATATTTCCAACATATTCTTTATGTCGTTTTTCCAGAACGCCATGATAGTTACCGCAGTCTTTGTACCCCTCATGCAAAGACATGGTTTATCGATGACTGAAGTTCTCCAAACCCAGTCCTGGTTTGCGTTGGTGGTTGCGTTTTCAGAAGTGCCCAGTGGTTATCTCGCCGATATCTGGGGGCGAAAGAATACCATTACAGCCGGAGCGTTTTTATGCGTAATGGCATTTTTGTACCTGATTATTGCCGACAGCTTTTTTGATTTTCTGGTTTACGAATTCATCATCGCAATAGGTATTAGTTTAAATTCCGGGGCTGATCTGGCGTTACTTTACGATAGCCAGGGTTTGCTTAACAAAACCGGAAACTCCAAAAATCATGTCGATAGCAATCGTCACATTTCAAGATTGGTATCCATTGAAGGTTTGGGCGGCGGCGTAGCAGCGCTGTTAGCCGGTGTTTTGACAATGTTTTCACTGGATTGGGTACTTTGGGCACAGGCACTAATCGGCATAATGAGCTTGTTCTTTGCAACTCAGCTAGTCGAAGCACCACGGCAAATCAGTACCGCAAATCATCGCGATAACATTCAGCAGGTGGGGATAGCGATATTCGACAATCCCCTGGTACTGTGGACCGGCTTAGCGATTATTATCTTTAGCCTGTCCGCTTTATACAGTTTCTGGTTATACCAAAAATACTGGGAGCTACAATCGATACCGGTTTACTGGTTCGGATATATATGGGCCGCTTTTTGCGGCGTCCGTGGAATAAGCGCTCATTTTGCTAATAGTTTCGAACGCTGGCTGGGACTCAAGCGCCTGTTTATATTAATTGCGGCAATGCCGATCATTGGTTTTATTGGCATGGGATCTGTTGGAGGATGGCTGGGTATTGCCCTTGGATTAGCCTTTCCTTTGAGTCGTGGTATTAGTTTGGTTGTGTTTTATGCGGCACTGAATAAACGTCTAAATGCCGAATTTCGTGCAACGGTAAACTCTCTTGTGAGCCTGGGAACGCGAGGTATATTTATTGTTACCGGACCACTACTTGGAATGATGGTTGACAGACAAGGCGTACAAAATAGTTTGCTAATTCTGGCAGCATTGTTTGTACCGCTGTTCACCCTGGTATTGTTTTTTCTCAGCAAGAAAATTGCCAGAGACAAACTAAAGCTAAAAGTTGCTCTGGAATTAAATGGATGATCAATCAAAAAAGTTGTATTCCGCATCTAGAAGCCCGATTATCGTCGGTGCTTCTCCATGTTTTCTATCGAAAAACGGCCTTTTACAATTCAGCGCCCTCGATCGTTATGCGTAGCTATCTTTGCGTGAGAATTCATCTACTGCTAACAGCAACTGCCGACAACTAATCTGGCCAACTAGCTTGCCATTTTCCACAACCGGACGACGACGCTGACTTTTGCTCATCATGTCGTTGGCTACATTAATAATGTTGTCCTGCAGATGAGCAACATCGACATCTTTGGTCATGTATTCTGCAACCGAACCAACACTGCTACTGTTATAAGTAGCAGCAAGAAAACCCTGCAGACAATCTATTTCCGACAACACACCCAGTAAACGTTTGTCACTATCAATCACACAAATACCCGATACCTTGTTACGCAGTATACTTTGTACCGCGTCGGCTAGCGGTGCAGCCGCCGCAATAGTCACCGGATTTTTCAACATATGATCTTTAACATTAACAGAACCAGACATGGCCGCCTCCTCAAGAAAGACTTCAACAAAAAAATATGTCGAAGTATTTGTACAACATCATAACTGTATTACCCTCGCCACGCTACGATCGGTGAAATTGTATAATTCAGGGTAATAAGAACACGATTCACTATTCATTATCCTGATAATCCTCATCACCCCGTGAGTCACCAAAAAAATCTGACAAGATGTCCCGCTCTTCCTGGCTAACTGCCGCATCGCTGCGATCAGTGCTTTCATCGTCATAGCAAACCTGATTGCGCCCCTGACGTTTAGCTCGATACAAACAGGTATCGGCCTTTTGTACAAAATTTTCCGGGCTAAAATCGTCTGAGGCCTGATAGACAGCAACCCCTAGACTCGCCGTTAAGGGAATTGGCTTTTTATCAACCATCAGCGAGCTAGTTTGAATTTTCTCTCTCACCCGCTCAGCCACCTGGATAGCCGTCATCGTATTTGTCGTTGGCAAAATGACAGCAAACTCTTCACCGCCGTAGCGACAGGGAATATCAAGGCGCCGTATTAACTGACGCACAACTGCGGCGGTAGCAACCAGTGCCTGGTTGCCCACTTCGTGCCCCCAGTTGTCATTAACTTGCTTAAAATGATCCAGGTCGATCATCACTAAGGCTGTGGGTTGCCCGGTACGCCGCGTGCGCTCCATCTCCTGCTCTATCGACAGGCGAAAATGACGAAAATTAAATAACTCCGTCAAAGTATCAGTCCGGATTTGTTCCGCTAGCAGAGCCACATCTTGTTGCAGTGTAAGAAGCTGGTCAATAACCACACATTGACGCTCACCAACCGGACAACTAGGTGGGGACTGGGGGTCGAGAATTGGCTTAGCGTGATCGGTCATTACATCCTGAAAAATTAGAAAGAGGGGGACTTACGGTTCACTGGGAATTAGGGACTCACCAACATAACAAACGTCTTAACTTACTTTGCAGTCTCACACTCACCCATTTGATAGTGAATAACTTGCTGATGACTACAGGCTGAACATCCGCTGCTATAGGTTTTCATTTCACCACTGATATGCATTGCACAGACAGGCATATATTCCATGGTACAAATTTCAGGCCTTGGATCTGTACATACTGTCGCATTAATTATTTCACTCTCTGGCTTTTTATCAACACCTGTATCACTAACAGGGGCGCAGGCCACTAACACTGCTGAGAGCAATAGAATATATAACCGTAATACTGTGTTCACAAATCACCTGCTTGTTTTGTGCTACCGACGGTCGCTAGCACAGGGGTGACTATAGACCGTCGATATTCATTTACTATAGTCGGTAGGTTTTTCAATTTCATAAATCGCTTCATTGATATTTTGTAGTCGTTCTTCCAGTACCGCCTGGGCATCATATAGGCCGCGATTGTAGAAGTATGCGCCCACTTCCTCAGCAAAAAAATTCAGCAAAAATTCTGCGTCAAACCGACCTATATCCTGATCCAGTTCTTCGCGAAAATAATGCTTAATTTTGGGGACAATTGCGTTTTTCTCTGCTTCCGAAAATTCAATTTCTGCCACAATTACCTCTCAGTGCCTATCGAAACTTATAATAATAGGTAAGATCCATGGTAAACCATTCAATGATGATTTTGAAACTCCGATTGGCATAGTTTCATCGATACAGCTCTTCGGGTCCATGTTTTATTTCCAGCGCCATTCTTTGCTTTTTGGTTAAGCCACGAACAACCAGTTCATAAGAATGATCGATCATTCGTTCAATTTCTCCAGCAGGTATCGTGTTATTCAGAATAACCGTGTTCCAATGTTTTTTGTTCATATGATAGCCAGGGATAATCGCATCAAAAATATCCCGAAGGATAAATGCCTGATCAGGGTCACATTTCAGGTTGACCCTTTCGCTATTGCCCTGACCAGCAGATTGATGATGGAAACATAACGCAAACATTTTCCCCTTGACTTTAAATACCATCACCTCGTCACCAAACGGATAGTCTTCTACCGCTTCCGGTTTGCCCAGTAAATACTGTGTTACAGTATCCATGTTCATGATCAGGTTTCCTCATATAGCTTTGACAGGAATCGCCAAGTTTGTAATTGCGTGGCTATCAATTCCCAAATTATGCATAATCGAACCAGGCTTGTTCGCACGTATTTGAACAGCAACAAAACCACATCATATACCACTATATGATGCCGCCTCCAAATAAAACCGACCTGAGCTTATGTATCATCGCTATTTTGGACTGAAGGAAGCACCCTTCTCGATTGCTGTAAATCCTCGTTACTTTTTTATGAGTGCTCGCCATCAAGATGCTCTGGCGCATTTACTCTATGGCGTTGGGATAGGCGGCGGTTTTATCCTGTTAACTGGAGAAGTAGGCACTGGCAAAACAACGGTAAACCGATGTCTGTTAGAACAGCTCCCTGAAAACACCGATATCGCCATTATTCTCAATCCGGCAATGAATGCTATTGAGTTATTGGCGACTGTCTGCGAAGAACTGGGTATTCCCCATGAGTCTGGCGAACAGAGCCTTAAGGTTCTCACCGACAAACTGCATCAGTTTTTACTCGACAATCACGGCAATGGCCGCAATACCGTCTTACTCATTGACGAAGCTCAGCACCTGCAATTTGCCGTTTTGGAACAGATACGACTTTTAACAAACCTTGAAACGAACACCAAAAAACTGCTGCAAATCATTTTGGTTGGCCAACCAGAATTACGCAGCTTGTTAAACAAACCCGAGCTCCGGCAGCTGGCTCAACGAATTACCGCGCGCTATCAACTAAAGCCCCTAAATCTGGAGGAAACTCAAGCCTATATTCGCCATCGACTGCAAGTAGCCGGACTACCTGCCAATCAGGACCTATTTTCAAGAAATATCGTAAAAGGCATTTACAAAGCCAGTCGCGGGGTCCCACGAATAATCAATGTGCTCTGTGATCGCATGTTATTGGGTACCTTCGGCAAGAACAAAACAATAGTCGACAGAGCGATGTTAAAACAGGCTATTGCCGAAGTCATGGGTGAAGATGAGGAGCTACAGCTCCATAAACCCGTTTCTATAGTGCCTTGGCTTCTCGCAGTTACAGCCATTTCACTAGTGTACTTATTGTGGTGGCAGTGGCCGATCATCAAAAATAGTGAAATTGGTTTTTTGGGTGCACCTACAGTACACCATGAAATCGACAACCCATCCAGTGACGTTGCAACCTATGAAAAAGTTCCTCACGACAAGCTTGTGGCTCTGTCACCAGATGTTATGAAGATATCCACCATCTCAACGATGAGCGAGTTATGGATTAATGACGAAAAAATGGCTATCAATGAGCTGTTAAAATGGCTGGAAATACCCCATGAAGAAGCTGGCCCTTTTTGTATGCGTGAGAAAGTATTATCACCTCGCTGCGAACAGATACATGCCTCTACCTGGCAGGCATTAATGAAATACAACAGGCCCGCCGTGTTGTCACTGATTACTACCGCCAAGAATCAGGCTTATGCTGTACTCATTCATATTGACAACCAACAAGCCACATTAAGCTACAATGGCGAAAAAATTGACGTGCCACTGGCTTTACTAGGCGAGCTATGGACGGGAGACTTTACAATCATTTGGCATCCCGCAGATTCTTACGAAAATCCTTTTTCAGAAAATTTTCGGGGTCCTGTAGTAACGTGGCTGGCCGAAAAATTCGCACAATTGGATGGCCAATCCCAGCTGTTAAGTCACGAGGAATTTAATGCCGTATTAGCAGAGCGAGTTAAAATTTTCCAACGCAGCCATCAATTGCAAGATGATGGTGTGGTCGGTTTAATGACATTGTTAAAGCTGAACGAACAACTCGGCGTTGCAAAAACGCTAAACCCCACCAATGTTCAAAATACTGTCTCAGCAGAGGGGGGTTAGAGATGTCACTAATCTTAGACGCTCTCAACCGCGCCGACCAGCAACGCAGCGAAGAAAATGCATCACCAAATCCGCTCCACCATCAGCAAGCTATTTTACCAACGGCCAGGCCGATTCTACGATGGGTCTTGGAGGGTGTAGCCCTCTTGCTAATTGTCGGGGGGATTGTCTATTCACTGTGGCCTCCGGGGAATGAGGAATCGCAAGCAGTCGCTGGCGTACCCGCTTTCGCAAGCGGCGACCCACTGTTAACGATCACAACTGAAGAAAAATTAGCCGCGGAAGAAGTACCAGAGAGCTCCACGATAACAATTGAACAGCCTGAACCTATCGTCAAGCTGAACACACCCGATCCCGCGATACCTTCTCTCTACCAGGCAGCACAACCAGAGAGTAGCAAACAGGCTATTCTTGAAACCCCAACGCCGAAAGAAAACGTCGATAACGGTCGAGAAATTCTGCAAAAGATTCCACTTATTACCAATTTATCATCTCGATTTCAACGCACAGTGCCAAACATCAACTATCAACTACATGTTTATTCAGACAAAGAAAATTCAGGTTTTGTGAACCTTAATGGATCGATCCATAAAATTGGTTCACAAATTTTGCCTGGTATGAGAGTTATTGCCATTTTGAAGGACAGTGTAGTGCTAGACTATCGAGGAACGCAATTTCGTTTACCGGCTATGAATAGCTGGGTGAACTACAATTAGCACACTATCTGTGCACAATACCATTTACTGTCAAAGGGAGCTTTAGCAATGGATCTTTCACTAATTATTTTTTTAGTTATCGTGGTTGCGGCAATTTTTTATATTGTCAGTATTTATAACCAATTAGTAACTTTGAAAAATCGCTATCAAAATGCATTTTCACAAATTGAAGTACAGCTCAAGCGACGGTACGACCTGATACCCAATCTGGTAGAAACAGCCAAGGGTTATATGAACCATGAAAGGGAAACCATGGAAGCTGTTATAAATGCCAGAAACGAAGCATTAACCGGGTTAAAAAATGCCGCTTCGAACCCGTCTGACCCAGCAGCAATACAGCAACTCGCCGGAGCAGAAGGTGCTCTTCAGGGAGCACTTAGCAAGTTCAACGTAGTCGTCGAGGCTTACCCGGAATTAAAGGCTAACGAAAACATGATGCAGCTTACCGAGGAGTTAACCACCACTGAAAATCGCGTTGCATTTTCCCGTCAGGCTTTCAATGATGCTGTCACCGCTTTTAATACCTATCGTCAAACTTTTCCTCCTGTTTTTTTCGCTGCCAAGTTTGGTCATCCCGATGATGCCTCACTACTGGAGTTTGACGACAGCCCCCAAATTCAAGCCGCACCAACAGTGTCTTTTTGACAGGTCTGTAAGTAATGGACTTTTTTAGCGAGCAAGATCAAGCTCGCCGCAGTACAAAAATATTGGTCGTGCTATTTTCTATTGCGGTGGTCATCCTTATTGTTCTCACTAATATTTTGGTGGCAATTACACTTTGGCTAATAGACGGGCAAATGGCGGGGAATTACCAGGCCTATCAGAATGCACTCGACACGATGGCATATCAGCAGACAACTGGTTTTGCTGACTATTTTACTCTGCGACGATTTGCTTTAATAACGTTGGCAGTAACTGGTGTCATAGCCTGCGCCATTCTTTTTAAATGGATTCAATTATCTGGAGGCGGCAAGCGTGTTGCTGAGCAGCTGGGTGGTAGTCGCATTCATCCTAATACCAACAATGTTGAAGAAAAACGTATTCTTAATGTCGTTGAAGAAATGGCCTTAGCATCGAGTATGCCTGTTCCCTCGGTCTATTTGTTAGCCGAAGAAATTGGCATCAATGCTTTTGCAGCAGGGACAACACCAGCTGACGCGGTGATTGGCGTCACTCAAGGCTGCCTCGATCAATTTAGTCGCGAACAACTGCAAGGTGTTATCGCCCACGAGTTCAGCCATATATTGAATGGCGATATGCGCTTGAATATTCGCTTGATTGCGATATTGCACGGCATTCTATTTATCGGTTTGATCGGAGAACTGCTGTTACGAGGGGGGGCTGTTCGATCTTATCAATCGAGAAAGAGTTCTGGAGGTAGCCAAATGGCTATCCTGGGTGTCGCTCTTTTGGTCATTGGCGGGCTGGGCCGTTTTTTTGGGAACTGGATTAAATCTGCTGTCAGCCGTCAGCGGGAATATTTGGCTGACGCCTCAGCGGTCCAATTTACCCGCAACCCACAGGGAATTTCCGACGCCTTGAAGATCATTGGCGGTTATTTACCGTCAGCGACGGTGCAATCAACAAGTGCCACTGAAATGAGCCATCTTTTCTTTGGTCAGGCTGTTAGTCATATTACGAGTATGTTTGCTACTCACCCACCGCTGGAAGATCGAATCAGTCGTATCGAGCCAAATTGGGACGGTCATTTTATTTTCCGAGAACTTCGAAAAGCCAGTGACACCGGTGGTGATTCAACCGAGACAACTCTGTCTGATATACACCATAACCCTCTCGATGCTGTTATAGCTTCTGCTGTTGTAGCAGCGGAGATGATGCCGATCAACACTGTAGAAAGTTCTGCGGAACAACCCTTGTCGTTAAACAGCCACGCTCACGAACCTTTTAGTGCGATTGCCATTATTTTCAATTTGTTTTTGAGTAAAGATGTGGACACTAGCGACCGACAATTTGGATTTATCGAACAGTCGGGATTTGCCGGTATCGTGCGACAAACACAACAACTTCAAATGGCCGTCACTTCACTGGATAGCTCAAAACGTCTGTCACTTATAGAGCTGACGCTACCGGCATTAAAATGTATCTCAAAGGAACAATATTCCGTATTCTGCAAAACGCTTCTGTTACTGATTCGTGCTGATAGAAAATTTGAACTATTTGAATGGTGCCTCTATCAGGTGCTTCGTCACTACCTCGACCCCGAATTTGGGAAGACAAAGTTTAGTCGACCTATTCACAAAACAGTGAATACTGTGGAACAAGAATTCCAACTGGTTCTTTCATTACTGGCACATTACGGAAGCGATGACACGGAAGAAAAACAACGCGCATTCAGTCGAGGCGCTAACTCGGCCGGATTTTACACACTCTCATTGTTGGAGGAAAAGCAGTATTCTATCGACAGTTTTATCAGCGCCGTTAATCAGCTAGCAAATTGTTATCCGCTGCTAAAGCCAAGGCTACTTAAAGCTCTGCGGGATTGTGCCACTCATGACAAGACGATTAATACCGATGAACTTGAAATACTGTCGGCGATAGCCGCTGTTATGGATTGTCCGATACCACTCATTGCAGATTTGCAATAATCTATCGTTGTGCAGTTGTTATCATCAGGCAGTATTTTTCTCGCGACAAAGGTCTAACCATTGCTTAATGGCGGCACTACGAAATTTGTTTTTGTGCACTATGAAATAGAAAGCGCGACGCAAATCTCTGTGTGGCACAATTAGTGGCACCAAATCGCCGCGGTCAAAAGCTTTTTCAAGGGAAATCCTCGATAGGCAGGAAATCCCCAACCCAGACTCCACTGCTCGTTTAATTGCCTCAGTATGTTGCAGTTCCAGTTTTACGTGTTGGCTAGATAACAAGCCGTGCATCGCCCGGTCAAAACCCTGACGGGTGCCTGAACCGGTTTCCCTGAGGATCCATTCTGCCGCCAGTAGATCCTTATCATCAAGGCTAGACTTGGTCGCATAGGGATGGCTCGGAGAGCAAAATATAACAAGCTCATCATTGCGCCAGTGACTAACATCCAGTTCCGAGTGAGCCAATTCTCCTTCCACCAGACCGATGTCCAGATCAAAGTTCAGTACCTGCCTGGCAATGCTTTCGGTATTGGCAACAACCATGCTCACATCAGCTCCCGGACTTCGCCGCATAAATTCTGCCACCAGATCCACAGCCAGATAATTTCCGATAGTCAGGGTAGCACCCAGATTTAGATGACCAATGCTTCGAGGATCAATCATTTCCATTTCAAGCTCTCGCGCCTGTTCCATCAACGCCTCCGCTTTTGGCCTCAGGTTTCTACCCTGATCGTTTACCCGCAGTCGTTTCCCGATACGGTCAAACAACTGAAAATCGAACTGTTGCTCTAAATCTTTGAGCGCTCCACTGGCAGCTGATTGAGACATCGCCAGACTATCTGCAGCTTTTGTAACGTTTTCAAAGTGAGCTGTTGCGAGAAATACTTCTAACTGCCTCAGTGTGTATCGCATATAAGTCCTGTGATAATGATAAACCGCACTCATTAATCGCTAAAAACGATTATATATATAAGAATAACCCGTTTTACAGATATTACCAATTTTCATACTCTACACATCATTAACACGACAAAGATGTGAGACAGCCATGAACAACTTACTAACCGAACAAGTCACCGATGTGAAGCACTGGACTGATACCTTGTTCAGTTTTAAAACTACCAGAAATTCCAGTTTTCGATTCAAAAATGGCCATTTCACCATGATCGGGTTACAGCAAGAAGGACGCCCGCTGATGCGTGCTTACAGCATTGCCAGTGCAAACTACGAAGAAGAGCTGGAGTTTTTTAGTATTAAGGTGGCAGACGGACCACTGACATCACAATTGCAAAATATCAGACCGGGGGATGATATTCTTATCAGCAGTAAACCGACTGGTACCCTACTACTGGACAATTTGTTGCCTGGACGCAATTTATATCTCATCAGCACCGGTACAGGGCTTGCGCCGTTTATGAGTATTATCAAGGATCCGGAAACCTACGAGCAATACGACAAAGTCATTCTCACCCACGGCTGTCGCTTTCGAGAAGAGCTGGCTTATCGAAATACCATTCACCATACCCTACCGAGCAATGAGTATTTTGGTGATCAAATCAGCGAAAAATTGATTTACTATCCCACCGTGACTCGCGACGTCATTGACAACAGCGCGGGTATTAATCGGGGGAGAATCACTGATCTATTGGCTAGCGGTAAATTGAGTAAAGATATAGGCCTGCAACCTATAGACCCCAAGGTAGACCGTTTTATGATTTGCGGTAGCCCCAGCATGCTCAAAGATACTTGCAACATATTGAATGAGCGTGGGTTCAGCGAGGCTCGCCACGGTAACGCCGGGCATTATGTTATCGAGAGGGCCTTTGTTGAGTAGAGAACGGGGACAAGGTGTTAGCTATCGAGCCAAACGCCTTCGGCCCACTGCCATACATCTGCCCAAGGCTCTTCATCACTGGCGACTCCATCTTTCCAGTAAACAACTTCACCCGCTTCGTTGGTGCAATAATATCCACCCTGGTGTTCACACAGAGGTATAACTTCCCGGGAGACGCCTAGAGACCAGGCCGTAGCCGCCACTTCGGGCAAATATGTATGGGAATTTGGATCGGCAACGGTTACCGGCTCAATAGAACCACAAACCACATCACTCACCGATAGTAAAAACTGACGAAACTCCGGATCCAGCGACAATAGAATTTGTTCTTCGGCATCAATGATATCGTCCATGTCCGGCAGATCCAAAGGAACCGGCACGGGCTCATTAGATCGCCTGAGTTCTTCGATTATACGGTCCATATGTTACATCTCACCTTCATTGCAATCAGTGAGACAGTATAAACCCTATCGTTAAGACTACTGCAGCCTATTTTCATTTTACCTTACGAAGAAATACTGTTTACAGCATCACTGGTATCACCAAAATGGCCTTGTTCAAAAATGGGGACAATCCAATAGCGCAAATGCGGTCCCGCACAAACTGGACGCAGCGATGAAATTAACCGGTCTTGCTGATCTGATCTATGCATAATCTCAAACCGAAATAGCTGTCGATAACCCTCAACCTGCTCGCGGATACTAAACTGGCTGTGCTCGCGACTGTAGCCAGCTATTGTTTCCAAATTGAAGCCGCTAATGTCCTCGAGCCCGATTAAGGTGTCAACAACATCATCTTTGATATCAACAGGGACAACGACAATGAGTAATTGATGTTCAGGCATTGGCTTTTTTTTCCATCCGGTAATAGAACAAGGGCAGTATATAGAGGGTAGTAATGGTTGACGTTAACAAGCCACCGATAACGACGATAGCCAGCGGTTTTTGTATTTCAGCACCGGGGCCAGTAGCAAAAACAAGTGGTAGTAAACCGAACATTGCAGTTGTCGCGGTCATGAGAATGGGGCGCAGTCGACGTACCGATCCATTGACAATACGAAATGAAAGATCATTGATCGTCAAGCGGGTTTGTTCGAAGTAACTCACCATCACCACACCATTGAGAACAGCAACACCTAATAGCGCAATCAGTCCTACCGACGCAGGTACCGATAGATATTCGCCGCTGACATATAGAGCGATAATTCCACCCATAATCGCAAAAGGGATATTGGCCAGGATCAACCCGGCTTTTGCCATCGATTGAAACGTGGTGAAAAGAATGATCAGGATGAGTAACAATGCTACGGGAATCACCATCAATAAGTTGTTGGTCGCTCTCACTTGATTCTCAAACTCCCCACCAAATACAATATTGTAGCCAGTGGGAAGATCAATTTTTTCCTGAATGGTAGCATCTAGTTCCTCGACAAAACTAACAATATCTCTTCCTGTAACATTACTCGTTACTACAGCAAAGCGGTTGCCTTTTTCTCTCTCTATAAGTAGTGGTCCCTCTTTGAAAGAAATATGGGCAATATCCTTTAGCGGCGCCAGGCTGGTATCCGGCATGATTACCAGGTGTTTTTGAAAATCTACGATGGTCGACAAATATTGATCGCTATCGGGACTATTGGCGACCACAATGGGTGTACGTTTTTTGCCTTGTATAAGTTCCGAAACAACAACACCTTCCAGTTGCGATGTTATATAGCGAGAAAAATCAGCAACTGACATATCGAAACCTTTGGCGATTTTTGGATAGATTTCGATATTGAGAAATTTGCCTCCCTCTATCACTGAGGCCTGCACATCAACACTGCCATTGATCGTCTTGGCAACCTCGCTCACTTGCAACACCAACGACGATAAGACAGAAATTTCACTGCCAAATACTTTTATGGAAATATCACCACTGCTCCCGGTTAACATTTCCGAAACACGCATTTGAATAGGCTGGGTAAAACCAAAATTGATTCCCGGGTAAGTCAGAAGAACCTGCCGGATTTCATCAATCAGTAACTCTTTCGAATCAAACCGCCACTGGGACATTGGGTGCAACTCCATAAAAATATCCGTTTCGTTAAGCCCCATTGGATCAAGACCAATTTCATCAGAACCGGTACGAGCAACAATTTGTTTGATTTCAGGAATTTTTTTCAACAGTGTATTTTCAATTTGCTGGTCGATATCGATAGATGCCTGCAACGAAATACTAGGGGTCTTTTCCAGCTGCACAATGACATCGCCCTCGTCTAAAACTGGCATAAATATTTTTCCTATCAGGGCAAACAAAACCATACTCAATAACAATAGAGAAATGACGGAAAACAATAAGACCCGAGGCTTTAGCAAAACTTTTTTCAGGCTTTTTTCATAATGACGTTGCAGCATCATAACCAATCGTGGCAACTTTGCCGATTCTTCGTTGATAAGAAATGACGCAATAATAGGCACGACGGTCAGAGATAACAGCAGAGCAGAAAACATGGCAAATACGATTGTTAACGCTACTGGCGTAAACAATTTTCCTTCCAGACCTGTTAACGTTAGCAGTGGCGAGAAGACAATAAGAACGATAAGCGTGCCGGATACTACTGGTGTGGCAACTTCCTTGCTTGCGCGATAAACCAGATGCAATCGCGGTAGCCCCCTGGAAGCAGATATCTGAGTAACGATATTCTCGACGACCACCACCGATGAGTCTACGATCATTCCTATTGCAATTACCAGCCCCCCCAAACTCATCAAATTAGCTGATAAGCCAAACTGGTTCATCAGGAAAAATGTCGCTAAAGCCGCTAACGGCAACGATAAAGAGACGACAACCGCAGCGCGCAAATTTCCCAAAAAAACTGCCAGTAAAACTACAACAATAATCACTGCCTGCACCAATGCATTCGAAATTGTATTGATGGCCGTGTTGATCAATGTAGCCCGATCGTAGAATACATTGATCGTTGTTCCTTCGGGTAAGCTAGGCTCTATCTCTGCCAGTTTTTTCTTGACAGCTGCAACGACCTCAGCGGTGTTACTGTTTTTTAACGCAATAACTAACGCCTCCGCCGCTTCCTCACCGTCCCGGGTCACCGCGCCATACCGTGCCAAATGACCTATCGATACCTCTGCGACGTCGGCAAGGGTAAAGGAATGATCGCCATCATTCTTAATGACCAGTGCAGCCAATTCTTCCATTGAATCAATACGCCCTTCAGCACGAACAATCAAAGTATCATTACCCTGTATAAGCCTGCCAACACCGACATTCAGATTGTTTGTTCGTATCGAATTCTCTAACTCAGGTAGTGTGACGCCTACGCTGGCCATCAACGGCGCATTAATGGAAATCTGGTAGCTCTTGGCAAAACCACCTAATACATTCACATCAGCGACACCCGCTACAGTTCGCAGCAATGGCCGTATTTCCCAGTCCAGCAACTGCCGTTTTTCTATCAATGACATTGACGGATGTTCGAGCGTAAACATAAACATTTCGCTAAGCGGTGTACTCATTGGAGCGATACCACCGCCCACATTCTCAGGCAGGCTATCCCACACACTCAACAGGCGTTCGTTAACCTGCTGCCGCGCCCAGTAAATATCTGTTCCATCTTCAAAATCCAACGTTATATCGGTAATCGCGTACTTGGTTGTCGAGCGCAACATTTCCTGACGGGGAATGCCTAACAGTTCGGTTTCAATTGGCTGAGTCACTTGCAGCTCAATCTCTTCTGCTGTCATCCCGGGAATCTTCAAAATGATTTTTACTTGAGTTGGCGAGATGTCAGGAAACGCATCAACAGGTATCTTCAGCCAGGCATTAATTCCCAGGCCAACAATAGTCAGTGCAATAATACTGACAAAGAGTCGCTGGCTAAGAGAAAATCGAATAATCGATTGCAGCACTTATTCGCCCCCCAATCCCAGTAATAAACCTTGCACTGCGCTGACGGATGTCATCAGCACCTGAGTATTGTCCAGATCCTGATTCGACGTCACCAGATAATCACCACGACTGGAGCTAACCAACGAAACCTCTACAACTCGCAGTTGTGCTCCTTGTTTAATAAAAATGGCCGCCGCAGACTGCCATTGAAAAAGCGCTGAGTCAGGCACCCGATATGCCACGGTTTGGTAAAAAGGAGTGGCCAAAAAGCGTTGGCCCAGAATAAAATTACACGTTGCGTTCACGGACTCAGACCAAGCTGTCACAAAAAACCCACTGGCTACAGCACCGATGCTGGAGACAGATAACCGACAGCTATCCGTTTCAAAATACATCAAACCAGTTCTGTCACTGGTAGCAATTTGTGCCTTTAAACGCACTCCCGACAAGGGAATGAAAACAGCAATTTCGTCACCTGAATTTATGCTGTTATCTTCTAATGTATAGTCTACCAATCCGTCTATAGGCGCGGCGACGGTCATGCTGTCGGTTTTTTCATCGGTCGAAATAATCAAGTCATTGAAATGCCGCATATGCTCGTATTCGAGTTGAGCTGTATAATATTGCTCACTAACCTCCACCCACTGGCTTTCCTTTATCGCCCCTTTTGCGTACAGCGATTGATTACTTTTAAAGCGTCGCTCGGCAATCTTGAACATTTTCCTGGCGACCTCCATTTCCAATACAAAGTGATGCATCTCGGGCCCACGTAATTCAGCAAAAGGCTGGCCCCTTTTAACAGTCGATCCAATCTCTACCAAATAAGTAATTTGCTGCACACGGCTAGGTGCCAGCAGACTATACGCTGCGCCTTTTTTATAACTAACTTCGGCAACAATACGTTGTCCGGGGTATGAAGATACGGGCTCAGCTTGTTGATAAGAGAGCCGTAACGCTCCCAGTGATGTCAGGCTTACGTCTTCAGCCATCGATTTCCCCGCGAGGAGAATCGCCAAGAATACAATGGTCATTAGTCTAAATGTCATAGGGAGATACCAGCCGCCTGCCGAAGCATGGCATTATTCTGTTGAATGTAGATTTTGTTTAACTCGAGAGAAGCTTGGGCATCGACAGCATCGATTAGTTGGCGCAAAACCAACTCCTCACCAATTTCCCTAAAAGCCCTGAATGCCTTCGATTGTTGTGCAAGACGCTTACTCAGCTCGCTAGAGTGTCGGAGTAGCTCACTCTTTTTCCGCAACGTAGTCGATTCATTAACCAGCATATTCCAGCGCCGCTGTAATCCCAATCGCAGCTCGTCGCGGCTCATATCGAAACTCTGCCGTTCCCGCTGCCATTCACCTTTTTGTGATTCGCTGGACATATCTATAAATGAGAGAGGTATCTCAACACCAATACCATATTGATCGTCCTGAAAGTCTGGCGAATCGACGTTCCTCGCAGTCAGTGCAACGTTCCACGGTGCTGATTGATTACCAGACGCCAACATCATTTGTTGTTTCTGCGACCAGGCCATTATCAGCAATCGAAGTTGTGGGTGCTGTTCCAGTGAGAAGTTACTGGTATTTATAGCGTCTTCAACGATGTCGTCAGGAATGCTGCCTAATCCGGTTATCGCATGATATTGTTGCAACCAGCGCTGCAGCTCCTGCTGATATTCCAACTCATTGAGTTGGGCATCAAACCACTCCTTTTGAACGCGTAACAGAGAATATTCGGATATTGATTTTGCCGTAAACAAATCCTGATATTGCTGCGCCAATTGTTTCAACAGGTGAGATTTTTTACTGGCAGACTGTCTCTGAACTTGAGCCACTTTATATGACCATATCGCCTCACGGATAAACCCGGAAAGATAAACGCGTTTCTGTTGGATACTGATCGCTTTGTATTCATCGACCAAGGTTTGTAGTTTTTTATCGATCCGTCTTTGGCTGTAAGATTTAATCGGTAGATTCAAACTAAGCTCGGCTTCGTCCGTTCCTTCCCGGTTGTCACTATTCAAATAGCTTAGGCTAATACTCGGGAGCGCTGCCAGCCAGGAGGAAGAACGGTATTGCATCTGCTCGATTGAATCGTTCCTGGATAAAGATCGCTCCATAGAAACCGCAAGTACTTCATTCAATGATATATCACCAATAGATTGTCCCCAGCTTGTCTGCAACGGAAACAAGGCTGACAACAAAACAATTGCAATAAATACCGATAATTTCATATCATTACTTTTCAACAAAAGACCATTTCGAATGATCTTATAGTATCGGCAACCACTCAAATATCATCGTACAAGTGTCCAAAATGTACCTATGGTACAATTGTCTAATAGGTTTTAACGTGTTGATTAGATAGGAAAAAATGAAAGATCAGATTATTGTTTCTATTTTGGCCATTATTATGTCGCTCAACTTTATCGACGTGATAACAGATATTGGATTGGGTGTTCCAATGTGGCATATTGTTGAAGAAAGCGTCATTGTTCTCGCCTCCGCGATCGCTGTTATCTTCCTGGTAATAGAAATGAGGCGACAGTCCCGAGAAGTGGCTGCACTTGCCCGCACACTATCAGTTGCAGACCAGCAACTTGCCAACATCACCAACGAAATGAAAAGCGCCAGACGTCAGTATAGTGAAGTTATCCATGAACAATTTGGTGAGTGGAAATTAACAGAGGGGGAGCAACAAGTCGCCATGTTACTGCTAAAAGGGCTAAGCTTCAGGGAGATTGCCGCAGTAAGATCAACCCAGGAAAAAACAGTCAGACAGCAAGCATCGACAATCTATGGAAAATCCGGAGTAGACGGACGTCATGCATTTGCAGCCTGGTTTTTAGAAGACTTTCTATCAACGAAACAGAACCTTTCATAATCCAATGTTACGCTAACATCTGTTAGGGCCCAACGCATCGTCTTTTCCTTTCAAACGCGCGAAACATGGTTCAACAACACCAATAGTATAGGCGGTGTCACAAGTATTCTTCTTACAAAAAAATAGGGCTACGATTTTGAATAAAATTGTTGAATGCTGGAGAAGTCTCTGTTTCCTTTGTCTTCACCATTAGAGTGTTTATGCAAATTAAACAGATTTCGGGCAGCCGCACCCATAGGCACTGAAGACCGACTATTCAAAGACGCCTCCATCGCCAAACCCAAATCTTTCAACATAAGGTCTACCAAAAACCCACCTTCATAATTGTTGCTAGACGGTACACCGTCCATAACACCCGGCATGGGATTGTACTTTTCCAAAGACCAATTACAACCTGAACTCTTAAGCATTATTTCTGAAAGTACTGCGGGATCAAGTCCATTATCAACGCCTAACTGCAATGCTTCAGCGGTACCAGCCATATGTACTGCAAGCAGCATGTTATTACAAATTTTTGCAGCCTGACCCGCACCAACATCTCCTGCCCGAAAGATATTACTGCCCATTGCAGACAACACGAGTTTCGCTTCTTCAAAATGTGCTTCGGTGCCGCCAACCATAAAGGCCAATGTACCTGCTGCCGCTGCCGCAACACCACCGGATACCGGCGCATCCACAAAGCGAAGGGATTTTTCGGTAGCAGCAGCACCAACGGCGCGGGCATTGGTGGGAGCAATTGTTGAACAGTCTAAAATTAGAGCCGTATTGGGAATTGCATCCAACAGCCCTGCAGTTTTTCCATCGCCTATATAAACAGACTCCACAATATGTCCGTTAGGCAACATTGTTACGACAAAATCTACACCGTCTACTGCTTCTGCCGCCGAGGATACTGTGTTACAACCATTCTCTTTAGCTTGAGCGATGGCAATTTCTGAAAGATCAAATGCATTGACCTCAAAACCGGCCTTTACCAAGTTAGCAGCCATGCCGCCGCCCATGTTTCCAAGTCCTACAAACGCTACGCGCTTAGCCATACTATTTCCTCGTATAAATTTATAAATCAGCCAGAGGGTTTTGCAGCCAGGGCGCGCTAAAAAAAATCGCAACCGCTTCCTCACTGACTGAGTCCAAGTCTGCAATTTGCCATGTCGGCGATTGATCCTTATCGATCAATAACGCCCGAACGCCCTCGGCAAACTCAGGATGTCGCATGATATTGGTACCCAACAACAGTTCCGCCTGAAAAACCTCTTTAAGCGATAAGCCTTTGGCCAGATTCAATTGTCTAAAAATCCATTTGGTTGCCAAAGGCGAGCCGCCCGACAATCCCAACTTTGCCTTCAAAAGCCATTTATCATCAGTTTGCAGTTTGGCAATGCGGTCAGCGATAACGTTTACGTCATCACCATGGCAGAGCTGATCAATCTGAGTTTGATGGCTTTCGAGATTACCCGGAGGCATTTTCTCAATAGCATGCTGTTCCAGTTTATGGATAGTGCTGCTCAGTAAATTGTCGTCGTCAAATTTGTCGCCGCTCCAGGGCAGTTGCACCAGTGCTTGAGATAACTGCTCATATTGTTGATGGCTAATAAAATAGTCAGCTATTCCCGAATAGAGGCTATCTGCCGCATTGATCGATGCGGCAGTCAACGCAAGAAAACGACCGCAGCAGCCCGGCATCTTATTGAGAAAATAACTTCCTCCGACGTCGGGAAACAAAGCAATGGTAACCTCTGGCATAGCAATACGGGTTTTTTCAGTAACAATACGATGCTTACAGGCGGCCAAAATACCAAGCCCACCTCCCATAACAATACCGTGACCCCAAACGATTGTCGGCTTAAGATACTGGTGCAGTAAATAGTCTAATCTGTACTCTCGCTCAAAAAATGTTTCAGCATATTCACAGGGACCGCCAGGTTGACTAACCGATGACTGATGTAAAGCCTGAACATCACCTCCGGCACAAAGCGCTTTTTCGCCAGCGCCTCGAATAAATATTGCAACGATAGAATCATCGGTCTGCCATTTAGTTAGCTGGGATAACAACAAATCAACCATTTCCAATGTCAGCGAATTCAACGTTCCCTCGACATTCAGAATGGCTTGCCCAATAAATTTACCGTTGGCAGTGGCAATATTTTCAAATAACACCGGGCTAGTCATTAGCAATTTTTCCAATCCGCTTTACGTTTATCAATGAACGCTGACACGCCTTCTTTTTGGTCCTTGGTATCCCATAGCTTCACAAATTTTTCGCGCTCTTTGCTGAAAGCAGAGTTGATGTCACCTCCTCTCGCTTCCATAATCAAACTCTTACAGTAGCGAACAGATGTAGGCGATTGATTTTCTACCTTAGCCGCTAGTTCAAGTGCTTTTTCCAAAACCGTTCCAGTTGCTACGACTTCACTCACCAAACCAATTCTCTCAGCCTGCGGTGCTTTTATTCTTTCACCCAATAACATCATTCGCTTGGCCCAGGCTTCGCCAACTAACCACGACAATTGTTGCGAACCCAGCCCACATGGCAATAAGCCGACAGCGGCTTCAGGGAGTGCCATTTGTGCCTGCTCTTCGCAAATTCGAACATCGCAGGACAATGCGACTTCCAGCCCCCCACCCATCGCAAAACCGGTTATCGCGGCAATAGAAACACCTTGATAATTTGTCAATGCTTCAAAAGCCTCACCAAAAGCCAGAGAAAATTCAAACGACTGAGCTTTGTCATCATGATTAAACCGGTTGAGATCTGCGCCCGCACAAAAAAACTTCTCGCTGTCACTGGTTACTATCAACGAATAGTTTTCTTTATCTTCATTCAATTCACCAATAATATTCTTCAGTGAACCCAAACTCTCCGGTGTCCAGGTATTAGCCGGAGGGTTATTCATGGTTAATATAGCTACGTGGCCACGTTTTTCGAGTTTTAATAAATCACTCATTATTCTGTCTCACTTTTTTGTTATCACTATCAGTGTCAGTATCAATGGAGGGGAATTACAGCATCAAACTGGACAGCTATTTATCGCAATGCTTCAGGAGCACCTTCTTCGAAAAGCCTTCGCGCAGTAATAACACGCATGATTTCATTGGTTCCTTCGAGAATTTGATGTACGCGCGCGTCACGCATAAAACGCTCGAGAGGAAACTCTTTCAAATAACCATAACCACCGTGCAATTGCATTGCATCATTACAAATACTGAAGCCTGCGTCGGTGGCAAAACGTTTCGCCATTGCACAATACGTCGATTTGTCGATGTCATCCGCATCTAACTTGCTAGCCGCTAGTCTGACCATTTGCCGCGCGGCAATTAGCTCAGTTACCATATCGGCAAGTTTAAATTGTAATGCCTGGAACGCGGCCAAGGGTTTACCAAATTGCTGGCGCTCTAACATATACCCCTGGCTGTGATTGATACAGGCTTGAGCGGCGCCAATAGAGCAAGTAGCTATATTAATTCGGCCACCATCGAGGCCACGCATGGCAATCTTAAAACCCTCTCCTTCGTCACCAAGAAGATTGTCTTCGTCCACGACAACATTCTCAAAGCTTATCGCTCGAGTGGGCTGAGAGTTCCAGCCCATTTTTGCTTCGTTTTTACCGTAGTGAATGCCTTCAAGTTGTGCAGGAATGGCAAAAGCCGATATCCCTGCTGAACCATCTTCTTGGGTACCGGTTCGTGCCATAACCACAAGAACGTCAGTATCCCCCGCACCGCTGATAAACATTTTGCTACCATTGAGCAAATAGTGATTACCTTGATTTTTTGCAGTACTACGCAACGAACCCGCATCACTGCCTGCCCCCGGCTCAGTAAGGCAATAGGAAGCCAGCTTTTTACCCTGGGTAAGATCACCACACCATTGTGCTACAGTGGACTCTCGTCCCCACGTCGCAATCATCCAGGTAGCCATATTATGAATAGATATAAACGCCGCTGTGGATGTACATCCAGCTGCCAGTTCTTCTAACACTATTGCCGAGTCAAGCCGTGAAAGATTCATTCCGCCTGCCTCTTCCGGCGTATACAAACCACAAAAACCCAACTCTCCTGCTTTTGCATATAACTCTTTGGAGAAAATCTTTTTTTCATCCCACTCAGCAGCAAACGGAGCCATTTGCTGCTGGGCAAAAGCACGGGCGGTGTCTTGAAAAGCCTGCTGATCTTCGTTAAGGGTAAAATCCATACAATGTGCCTATGTTTACGATCTAACTACATTCAATATCAGCCGTGTTAACCAAACTTACCCATCACTTTGCCAAACAGATCTTCATCACTGCGTAATTCTTTATTCTGTTCAAGTGGTTTTGAAATCCAGGTGACATTGATTAAATCTTCCCAGGTAATATTGTTGTTGGTGCCATTTCCACCCCATGAACCACAGCCCAGCGAGAAAGTCTGTCGCATACCGTTCCACAAATTGCCACTATTGGATGCCGCCTGTGGCTGGTTCACCATAACGCGGGACGTTTTAGTATTCATACCAAAGTTCATAATGTTATCGTCACTGTAGGAATAAATTCCGCAAGAGTGACCCTGTCCCTGATAGGCTTGAATGCGATTCGTTAAATCGATAGCTTCATCAATATCTGCAACTTTGTAGAAGGCCATAACTACAGACATTTTTTCACCGGAAAATGGATAATCTGCACCTGCGCCAGTTTCTCCCACAATGAAAAAGCTTTTACCTTCGGGAAGATCGATACCTGCCATTTCAGCCAATACTTCAGCCGGCTGAGCAACAATTTTTGTATCAATATGGCCGTGATCCCAGATGATTGCTTCCAGTTTGTCTTTGTCTTGTGCATTGGCAAGATAACCACCTTGTGCTTCCAGCTTTATTAACAGTTCGTCGTACACAGACGCTACTGCTATTACCGCATTGTCGGACGAACAAGACGCGGCCAAATCCAGAGTTTTAGATATACGAATTTTCTCTGCAGCCTCATCGATATTTGCCGTTTCATCAACGGTAATAACAGCGTTGCCCGCACCAACTCCCAGCGCAGGAGTTCCAGACGAATAGGCCGCATCAACCATAGCTGCTCCACCCGTTGCCAACACCCGATCACATTGTTTCATCAACTCTTCAGTCGTCTCCAGCGTGGGTATATCGATGGCAATAACCAAATCTTCCGGTGCTCCGCAGGCCTTAATCGCCTCGCGCATTAAATCACTGATTTTTTTGTTCGTTAATTTGGAACGAGGATGCGGCGCTAGAATAATTGAGTTACGACCCTTGATGGCAGAAATCGCTTTAATTACCGGTGTTGCCTCAGGGTTAGTGCAAGGAATTAACGCTCCCACAACGCCCATGGGCTTAGCGATTTTGACAATATTGCGAACTTTATCTTCTTCGATAACCCCCACTGATTTATCGTCAATAATGTCCATCAACGTGGCGCGGGTTTTACGGGATATCTTTAGGAATTTACCTTCATAGTTGCCTAGCTGCGTTTCATCTACCGTAAACTGGGCAATTTCTTCAGCAACACCAGGGCGACATACCGACCAGACCATTGCCGTAATCAATTCATCAACTTGTTCTTGTGAATAATGTTCGATCTGCTGTTGAGCTGCTTGAGACCGCTCAATCAGAACCTTGATATTTGCAGCGGCTTCAAGGGCTATAGAATTGCTTTCTTCGCTCATTTTATTCTCCAAGTTGGCTATTAGCATGTACTTTTAAGTGTAATCACTTATTAGCCAGCTATAAAAACACACAATAGATATATGACTGAATTCACTATCTTAGTCTTTTGATGGACTATATTACTATTTTTAGATTATATTTGATCTTAATTGAATAAACACCAACTTACAGCGCTAAACAGATACCTGCCGGGAGTCTATTTTGAGTACAACATCGCAGTGGCCGTTAACAACCAACGCTGTAAGACAGATTACTCCTGGCTTTATGTTGGAACATCTACAGCAAAACCCCTTAACACGTGCCTGCTATCCTACCTCATTTGGGTATTATCCTAATGCACAAGGGCACAAAATGCTAAGAAGTAAGCATAGCGACAATCTGCTTATCTATTGTGATCATGGTACCGGATATATAAGAACAGACAAATTTTATGGTCAGGTAAAAAAAGGGGATGTCATATTATTGCCCTCTGGTCACGCCCACCAGTACTGGGCCAGCGACGAAGATCCATGGACAATCTATTGGGTACATTTTGATGGCCTGCAAGCGAACCAATTGATCGAAGAGCTGGACTTTAATGCCGAACAAGTGGTCGCCTCTATCGGCCAGCAACCGCTGCTTGCCAGTGATTTTAATCGACTGCTAAGTTTGCGTCAAAGTGGTTATCGCCATAGCGTGTTCAATTATGCTGCAGCTCTTACCCGACAAATCCTTTATTTTCTGGCGTTACAAATTCGGTCAAGCAACACGCTAAAACGACATAATTTCAACTTGGAAGAACTTCGTAGCTTAATGCTGGAAAATATCGAAGGTGAACTGGATCTGGATACAATGGCTGCTTGTGCACAATTATCTCGTCATCACTTTGCCGACAAGTATAAAAAGCTAACGGGGATATCACCAGTGAAACACTTTATTCACCTAAAGATGGAACGAGCCTGCTATCTTCTCGACACCAGTAACCACTCAGCCAAACAGGTAAGCTCACAGTTAGGCTATACAGACCCGCTTTATTTTTCGCGGTTGTTTAAAAAAATTATTGGCATTTCCCCTACTGAATACCGCAAAAGCTTGAGGGGATAATCCGGTTTTTGATTTTATTCTACCGTTACTGATTTCGCCAAATTACGTGGTTGGTCAACATCCGTACCTTTGAGAACTGCAACATGGTACGACAATAACTGCAGAGGAATGGTGTAAATAATTGGCGCAATGACATCAGGCACGCTAGGAACATTAACTAAGTTGATTCCCTGGCTACTACTAAAACCTGACGCTTTATCGGCAAAAACAAATAATTCTCCGCCGCGAGCCTGTACCTCTTCCAGATTGGATTTCAGTTTCTCAAGCAATTGATTATTCGGCGCGACAGCCACAACCGGCATGTCTGCGTCGACTAGCGCGAGCGGCCCGTGTTTCAACTCTCCCGCCGCATAGCTTTCTGCATGAATATAGGAGATTTCTTTTAGCTTCAAAGCCCCTTCCATTGCAATCGGCCACTGTGCGCCGCGCCCCAAAAACAGCGCATGATGTTTTTCTGCAAAAGCTTCCGACATTTTGTGAATTGTTTTGTCGAGTTTTAGGGTTTTCTCCATCAGATCAGGTAGCTGATGAAGGGCTTCGACAATCTCCGCTTCCCGATTCCTGTCCAAACTCTTCCGCCGCCCCAGTGCAATGGTTAACAGCATCAATGCAACTAATTGAGTGGTGAATGCTTTGGTCGAAGCGACGCCAATTTCAGGGCCCGCTTCAGTCATTAACGCCAAATCCGATTCCCGAACCAAAGAACTTTGAGCAACATTGCAAATAGTCATTGTCGCAGCGTATCCCAATGTTTTTGCCAGTCGAAGTGCCGCAAGGGAGTCAGCTGTTTCTCCGGACTGAGAAATGGTCACCAGCAGTGTATCGTCTTGCACGACAAATTTCCGATAGCGAAATTCACTGGCTACCTCGACACGACAAGGAACTCCCGCTATTCCCTCAATCCAATACTGAGCGACCATCGCAGCGTGATAACTGGTCCCGCAGGCGACAATCTGCACAGCTTTCGTTTTATCGAGAACACTTTTGGCATTAGTTCCAAAAGCCTGTTCGAGGATGTGATCTTTGCCAAGGCGCCCTGCGAGAGTATTTCTTACCACCTCTGGCTGTTCATAAATCTCCTTGAGCATGTAGTGGCGATATTTTCCTTTATCGGCAGACTCGGCTTTTTCGGTTATCCGATGGGTTTTACGTTCTGTTTCTGCGCCATTTTTGTCCCAAATTCTATAACTTGATGGTGTGATTTCAGCAAAATCACCCTCCTCGAGATAGATAAAAGTATCCGTAACCTGTCGAAGTGCGAGCTGATCTGACGCCAGAAAATTTTCACCGAGTCCCAGGCCAAGAACCAGAGGGCTACCACTGCGAGCACAAATAATCCGCTCCGGTTCAGCTTTGCTAATGACCGCCAAACCAAATGCGCCCTCAAGTCGTTTAACGGCTGCGTGTATAGCATCCAGTAAACTCAAACCTGATGTCATCTCCAGGTGTATTAGGTGAACAATTGTCTCAGAATCCGTCTGGGACTTAAATTCATAACCCTTGGAGATCAAATAGCTTCGCAGTTCTTCATGGTTCTCAATAATGCCATTATGGACCAATGCAATTTCATCATTAGACATGTGGGGATGAGCATTTTCTTCGGAAGGCTGCCCGTGTGTTGCCCAGCGTGTGTGAGCAATCCCGGTAGATCCAGTCAGTGGTGATTTGGAAACCGCCGCGTCCAAGACAGCAACTTTCCCGAGTTTCTTGTGACAGCCTATCTCACCGCTGCTATCGATAATTGCTACGCCAGCTGAGTCATAACCTCGATATTCAAGGCGTTTTAACCCTTCCACTAAAATAGCTGAAACTTCCCGTCGCGCTGCAGCACCTACTATTCCACACATATTATACCCTTCAACCTCTCCAGCTCAGCGAGCGACGTTAACCAATACCCTGATAACGTTGTCTCTTTGGCGGAAGCAAAGTCAGTTTCCATTTAGTCAATTTGTTTTACACAGTTTACCAAAACTGAATTATGATTTTTTGATCGGCCGTTTCCAATCATTGATGTTGCGTTGTTTTCCGCGGGCAACACCAAGTTGGTTGTCCGCCACATCAGCAGTGATCGTAGACCCGGCACCAACAGTGGCGTTCTTTCCGACACTAACCGGCGCCACTAAGGAGCTATTGGACCCAACGAAAGCACCGTCACCAATATTAGTTACAGACTTGTTAACACCGTCATAGTTACACGTGATGGTACCGGCTCCAACATTGGCGCCTATACCGATATTTGCATCCCCTATATAGGAGAGGTGATTCACTTTACTGCCTTCACCGATAGTTGCTTTTTTTGTTTCTACAAAATTGCCTATCTTTGCTTTCGCCGACAAGTCTGTTCCCGGTCGCAAACGAGCGAATGGACCAACTTCACAAGTCACACCGACACTTGCACCCTCAAGGATACTATTAGCCTTAATAACAGAGCCTAAACCGATGCTGGAATTTTCGATGACACAATTAGGTCCAATTGAAACATCATCACCAATAAAAACCTCACCAATAAAAACGCAATTTACATCGATAAAAATGTCTTCGCCAACAGTCATCTTGCCGCGAACATCAATGCGCTCCGGATCCGCCAGCGTGACCCCATCGGCCATCAACTGTTCGGCTTGTTGTTGCTGATAGAATCGTTCCAGTGTTGCCAGTTGTTTGCGGTTATTAACGCCTTCGACTTCCAGTTCAGTCCGCGGATGATGAGCGGATACAGTCATCCCATCGGCGACAGCCATCGCAATAATGTCGGTCAGATAATATTCTTCCTGCGCATTGTTTGCAGAAAGTTGTGGTAACCACCGATTCAATTTTGCTGCTGAAACAGCAAGAATTCCTGTATTGATTTCACTGATAGCCAGCTGTTCTTTACTGGCATCTTTTTGTTCTACAATTGCCTGGATGGCACCATCACGACGCACTATTCGTCCGTACCCTTGAGGGTCATCCAAAAATACAGTTAACAGCGATAAGGTCGACTGATCGGCTGCCGCTACCAACGCTGCCAGCGTTTCTGTTGCGACCAGCGGCACATCGCCATAGGCAACCAAAACAATAGCGTCTTCATTAACATTAGGCATAGCTTGAGCAACGGCATGACCGGTGCCCAGTTGTTGCTCCTGCATAGCCCACTGTATATCCGGACCCTTTATCCTATCGCGAACCAGTTCGGCCCCATGGCCAATAACCACATGAATGGCTTCAGCATCAATATTTCTCGCTGAGCTGATAACATGCTCAACCATTGGCTTACCGGCGATCGGGTGTAAGACTTTTGGATATTTGGATCGCATACGAGTTCCACGACCCGCTGCTAAAATTACCACCTCAGTAGCCACTGTGTGTCCTTTATTACGTCTGAATAAATGATATAAGTTACCGCTGATACTAAAAAATCAGCGTTTTCGGCGCGGCAACGAACGACTATAAATAATAGTAGTAGCGTAAATTAAAAAGGGTAGCTTTCGCTACCCTTTTTAATAGGAAATAATGCAGATTGGCGGTTATTAGCCAAGTTTCTTGCGGATGGCCTGAATCGTTCTCAACTGTGCAGCAGCAGCCGCGAGCTGAGCTGAAGCACGTCCGTAGTCAAAGTCACCCGACTGGTTAGACAGTGCTTGTTCAGCTTCTTTTTGCGCTTCTAGCGCAGAAGCTTCATCAATATCACCTGCACGGATGGCTGTATCAGCCAAAACACTAACTGTTCCAGGTTGGACTTCCAGATACCCGCCGGAAACGTAGTATATTTCTTCATTGCCGGCCTGGGTTTTGATACGAATAGGGCCCGGCTCAAGAGATGTCAACAATGGCGCGTGGCCATAGCTGATCCCTAAATCACCAAGAGCTCCTGTTGCAACTATCATTTCAACCAGTCCTGAAAAAATTTCTTCTTCAGCACTGACGATGTCACAATGAATGGTCATAGCCATAAGTATTACGCCTATATCTCAATCGACTTTAGCAAACGCAGAAGCGATGCTTATAATTTTTTCGCGTTTTCTAACACGTCATCAATACCACCACACATCAAAAACGCTTGCTCTGGTATGTGATCATATTCACCCGCCAAAATTCCGGTGAAACCGGCAATGGTGTCTTTCAACGATACATACTTACCAGGCGAACCTGTAAATACTTCCGCTACGTGGAAAGGCTGGGATAAGAAACGTTCAATTTTACGAGCGCGGTTTACAGTCTGCTTGTCTTCTTCCGACAATTCGTCCATACCGAGAATTGCGATGATATCTTTCAATTCTTTATAGCGCTGCAGAACAGACTGAACGCCACGAGCTGTATCGTAATGCTCAGTACCGATGATCAGTGGATCCAGCTGACGTGAAGTAGAATCCAGTGGGTCAACCGCAGGGTAAATACCCTTGGCAGCGATGTCACGCGACAGTACAACTGTAGAATCCAAGTGGGCAAACGTGGTCGCCGGTGATGGGTCAGTCAAATCATCCGCTGGTACATAAACTGCTTGAATCGAGGTAATCGAACCGGTCTTAGTAGAAGTGATACGTTCCTGCAACTCTCCCATTTCCTGAGCCAATGTTGGTTGATAACCAACAGCAGAAGGCATACGACCTAGAAGTGCAGAAACTTCTGTTCCAGCCAGAGTATAGCGATAAATATTATCAACAAAGAGCAGAACGTCTTTGCCTTCGTCGCGAAACTTCTCAGCCATGGTCAAACCAGTCAAGGCAACACGCAATCTGTTTCCGGGTGGCTCATTCATCTGACCGTAAACCATCGCTACTTTTGACTTGGTAGGCTCTTCGACATTTACCACGCCTGATTCCTGCATTTCGTAGTAGAAATCATTACCTTCACGAGTACGTTCACCAACACCGGCAAAAACTGACAAACCGGAGTGTTCTAAAGCGATGTTATTGATCAGCTCCATCATGTTTACGGTTTTACCAACACCGGCACCACCGAACAAACCAACTTTACCACCCTTGGCAAATGGGCAAATCAGATCGATTACTTTAATACCTGTTTCCAACAAATCTTCAGATGCAGAAAGCTCATCGTAGGCCGGTGCTTTTCGGTGTATAGAAGCCCGCTCTTTCTCACCAATAGGACCACACTCATCGATTGGATTACCGAGTACATCCATTATCCGTCCGAGTGTTTCGATACCTACAGGTACTGAAATGGGAGCGCCTGTCGACTCTACAGCCAAGCCACGACTAACACCTTCGGAAGAACCCATTGCAATAGTGCGTACAATACCATCACCCAATTGCTGCTGTACTTCCAGGGTCAAACCCTTCTCGGTGACTATTAGTGCATCATAAACCCGCGGTACTGAATCGCGTGGAAATTCCACATCGATTACCGCGCCAATGATTTGAACGATTTGTCCGCTACTCATGTCCGGTTCCTCTTTAGGATTTTTCGGCTCAACATTTTCAGTATCGCCGTCAAAATTTAATTCTGTTTGCAAATCTGTATTACCGCGATCAATTACTGATTGCCGCAGCACCACTTACGATTTCTGAAAGCTCTTGGGTAATTGCTGCCTGACGAGCCTTGTTGTAAACCAACTGTAAGTCGTCAATAAGATCGCCAGCATTGTCAGTGGCGCTTTTCATAGCCAACATACGGGAGGCCTGTTCACATGCCCCGTTTTCAACCACAGCCTGATAGACTTGAGATTCTATATAGCGAGTCAGCAACCCTTCCAACAATTCTTGCGCATCGGGTTCATACAAATAATCCCAATAGTGCTTCATGTCTTTGTTTTCTTCCGCCTGCAAAGGTAACAATTGCTCAACGGTAGGTTCTTGCGTCATCGTGTTAACGAATTCATTGCCAACCAAATAGAGTCTGTCAATATCACCGCTACCATAAGAATCAAGCATCACTTTAACACTGCCAATCAAATCAGCGATCGATGGATCTTCACCCAAATCGCGAACAGCAGCGACAATATTTCCGCCGTAACTATTGAAAAATCCGGCAGCCTTGGCACCAACTAAAGCAAGATCTATCGCTATGTCCTGGTCTGCGTATACCTTCATCTTTTTGATAGCAGCTTTGAACAAGTTCGTGTTCAAACCACCACAAAGGCCGCGATCAGTGGATACAATAATAAAACCAACGCGCTTTACTTCGCGCTCGAGCATAAACAAATGTCTATGCTCCGGATTGGCGTTAGCAATGTGTCCGACCACCGAGCGAATTCGTTTAGCGTAGGGCTTTCCCACGCGCATACGATCCTGCGCCTTACGCATTTTACTAGCAGCCACCATTTCCATGGCACTGGTAATTTTTTGCGTACTTTGGATACTCGATATTTGAGTACGTATTTCTTTTCCGCTTGCCATTCTCTTACCTTACTGGGGGCTGAGGTAAAAACCGCCCCCGTTCAGAGTCATTAATAAGTTTGCGTCGCTTTAAACTTTTCAACTGCTTCCTGAAACTTGGCTTTATAATCGTCATTCCAGTCACCAGCCACCGCAATCGCACTCATAGTGTCTGCGTATTCGCTATTTGCAAAGGCCAGTAACGCTGATTCAAAATCGCCAATTTTATCAACGACAACATCGTCAAGATGTCCTTCGTTGGCACAAAAAACCATCAAACCCATTTCTGCGACGTTTTGTGGAGAATATTGCTTCTGCTTCATTAGCTCAGTAACACGCTCACCATTATCTAACTGGGCTCTGGTTGCATCATCAAGATCCGAGGCAAACTGAGAGAATGCCGCCAGTTCACGATATTGCGCGAGCGCAGTACGAATACCACCAGACAGTTTCTTGATAATCTTGGTTTGTGCAGAGCTACCTACCCGCGATACTGAAATACCGGCATCCATTGCTGGACGATTACCGGAGTTGAACATATCGGCTTCAAGGAATATCTGACCATCCGTAATAGAAATTACATTGGTCGGTACAAACGCAGATACGTCACCAGCCTGTGTTTCAATAATAGGCAGGGCAGTAAGAGAACCTGTTTTTCCCTTTACAGCGCCCTTAGTGAAATCTTCAACATATTTGGCGTTTACCCGGGCCGCACGTTCGAGCAGACGAGAGTGCAAATAGAAAACATCACCGGGGTACGCTTCTCGACCTGGCGGACGACGCAGCAGCAGTGAAATTTGGCGATAAGCCCACGCCTGTTTGGTGAGGTCATCATAAATAATGAGTGCATCTTCACCGCGATCACGGTAATACTCGCCCATTGAGCAGCCCGCAAAAGGCGCCAAAAACTGCATTGCAGCTGGGTCAGAAGCGGTTGCAGCAACAATTATCGTATGCTCCATTGCTCCGTGCTCTTCTAATTTGCGCACTACTGAAGCAATAGAAGATGCCTTCTGGCCTATAGCAACATAGATACACTTAATACCTGTGCCTTTCTGATTGATAATCGCATCAACCGCAATCGCAGTTTTACCGATCTGGCGGTCACCGATGATCAGCTCGCGTTGACCGCGACCAATAGGCACCATTGAATCAACTGCTTTCAGTCCAAGCTGCACTGGCTGGTCAACAGATTGACGAGCGATAACGCCTGGAGCTACTTTTTCAACAAAATCAGTTTCTTTAGCGTTGATCGGACCTTTACCGTCGATCGGGTTACCTAGCGCATCAACTACTCGCCCTTGCAGTTCGGGACCAACAGGTACTTCAAGTACGCGACCGGTACACTTACAAGTTTGGCCCTCAGCCAAGCTTTGGTATTCACCTAGAATAACCGCGCCGACGGAGTCGCGCTCGAGGTTTAACGCCATACCATAGACGCCGCCCTCAAACTCGATCATCTCACCGTACATAACATTGGTAAGACCGTGGATTCGAATAATACCGTCAGTAACCGATACTACAGTTCCTTCGTTTTGCGCTTCAGCAGACACATCAAGTTGATCGATGCGGCCTTTGATAATTTCGCTAATCTCGGATGGATTCAGCTGTTGCATTGTCGTTTCCTCAATCCTGGTATTGGTGCAGGAGTGCTTGAACTTAAAATTCGTTTTTACTTTCTTTAAAGTATTCTAGTAACAACTAGGACTGCATGCTTTCGGCAAGCTTTGCCAAACGCCCGCGAACACTGCCATCAATAACGATATCAGCAGCGCGAATAACCACACCGCCCAACAAACTTTTATCGATGGTTGTTTGCAAATTAACTTCGCGATCCAGTTTTCTACTTAAAGAAGTACTGAGTTTTTGTTGAATATCGTTATCTAGCTCAAAAACAGTCGTCACATTTACGTCCACGCTTTTTTCGCGATTAGACTTAAATTGTTCGAACAATTCTACGATTTCAGGCAATAAAGGTATGCGCTTATTATCAGCTAACACATTAACGAAGTTCTTAACGCTATTAGTTAACTCATCACCACACACGCCGATAAATTGCTCGGCCTGCTGTTCAGATGTCAGGCTGGGAGAACTTAAAACCTTATCGATTTTTTCCACCTGAGAAACTGCAGCAATGACCGATAGTTGGTCAGACCAGCTAGCCAATTCACCGGCACTTACGGCAAATTCAAAAGCAGCTTTCGCATAGGGTCTTGCCAGTGTACTTAATTCAGCCATGCTATTCTCGCTCCTCGCTTAAAGGCCCGCAGCCAGTTTTTCAACCAACTCTTTGTGGGCATTTTCGTCGATGGTCGCTTCCAGTATTTTTTCAGCACCGGCAATCGCTAAAGAGGCAACTTGTCCACGCAAATGTTCTTTTGCACGGTTCATTTCCTGCTCGATTTCTGCCTGAGCTGCTACTTTCAACCTGTCACCTTCTTCGCGAGCCTGGTCTTTAGCCTCGTCAACAATCTGGGAAGCGCGCTTATTAGCAGAGTCAATAATGACAGCTGCTTCTTCCTTGGCTTCACGCAGACGGTGTGTTGCACGCTCTTGGGCTAGCTCTAGATCTTTATCGGCACGATCTGCAGCTTCAAGGCCGTCGGCGATTTTCTCTGCACGTTCCTGCATGGCGGCAATAATCAGCGGCCATATATTCTTCATGCAGAACATCACAAACAGGGCAAAAACAATCATTTGCCCAATTAGCGTAAGATTAATATTCACGCCATGCTCCTCACAGTTACTGGTTAAGTGGGTTATGTTTCATAACCCGTTCAATCAAACGGTTGTTATAACTCAAAGAACCTATACGGCGCCAGGAGCAACAACGAAGATCAAGTACATTGCAATACCAACACCAATAATGGGGATCGCATCAACAAGACCAGCACCAAGGAAGAATGTAACCTGTAGTTTAGGTGCTAATTCTGGCTGGCGCGCTGAACCTTCGATCAACTTACCACCCAACAGACCTACACCAATTGCGGCACCCAGACCACCGAGACCCATCATAATGGCGGCAGCAACGTAGATTAATTCCATAGTGTTCTCCTAATTAAAAAACAAACGTTAAATAAAACTTAAAGTGACATTAATGATCTTCATGAGCCATGCTGAGGTAAACCACCGTCAGGACCATGAAAATAAATGCTTGCAGTATGATTACCAATATATGAAACAAAGCCCAACCCATCTGCATCAAACCAGCCGGAATCATCCACATAACACCAGCACCAAACAGGGCGGCAATCAATATAAATATCATCTCGCCAGCATACATGTTTCCGAATAAACGAAGACCCAGCGAAAACGGCTTGGCGAGAAAGCCAACAACTTCCATAAACAGGTTAACCGGTATAAATAGCGGATGATTAAAGGGATTCATGGTTAGTTCTTTAACAAAACCAAACCCTTTAACTTTAATGTTGTAGTACAACATCATGAAAAATATAGCGACAGCCATACCCATGGTAATATTGGGGTCCGTCGAAGGGACAATTTTTTGGTACGGAACGCCAAGCAAAAGCAGCAGTTCAGGCACTAAATCTACCGGCAGTAGATCCATCAGATTCATCAGGAATACCCAAACGAAAACTGTTAACGCAAGCGGCGCAACAATAGGGTTGCGACCATGGAATGTATCCCGAACATTGTTATCAACAAACTCAACGACCATTTCAACCAGGTTAACGATGCCAGAAGGCACGCCGCTGGTGGCTTTCTTCGCAACACTGCGAAACAACAAACAAAATATCAAACCCAGACCGATAGACCAAGCCATGCTGTCAACGTGAATGGCGTTGAAGCCCATTGCAGCCGATTCTTCGCCACCATGAGCCATTGTCCAGGTATCTTGTGCCAGGACATGTATCTGTCCACTCTCATCAATACGCTCATAACCAGCAGGCAACTTACCATAGGTGAGGTTGGTGAGGTGGTGCTTGATGTAGCCGTTAACTGTTAGGTTTTCACCTGACATAGTGATCTCTCAAAAGCTTAAATCAATATAAAAGAGCTATCTTAGCGATAACCCGTTAAAAACTGCTCAGTCGATGGACTAAAAACCAGTTCAGTACCATCATCGCAATAAACATCGTAAACAAAGCGCCAACTGACAATGGTTTTATCAATACAAACACACAGGCAAACAACGCTGCTGTCAGTATAAATTTTCCCACTTCGCCACGGTAAAGTGACTTTGCAACATCTTCAGCGGCCCTGGCGCCCGAATGACGGAAGGCCAAAAAAGCAAAATACGCATTAGGGAAAATACAAACCATTCCACCTAACAGTACAGAATAAGCTGTTGTCACATTAACGAACAACAGACCCAATGATAAAACTGCAAGCACAATAAACTGACTTGCAAATATCTTCAGCAAGGGAGGCTTTGGTATTTGGGCGCCACGCGCAGTATTTTGTTTCAACTGCGTTGTCACCTGTTAAGCCCTCGCTAGGCTTCCGTACTAAATCCCGCGTGTTGCAGTAATTTACCGTCTAAATTAACGCGGGCGCATTATATGGAGAAAAAGGGCGGTATTCAACCGAATTATCGGTTTTGAGAAACTATTTGCAGTTGCAAAATAGCCTGGTAAAATCGAGGCGTAGATGGTTAATCAATAAATTTTGCAATCCATACCTTATGTAGTAATTTTTGTTATCCGTGGCACTACATGTTGAAGATCAACGATAAAATGCCCGCTGGATTCCAACAAAATAATTGCAGCCATCATCCTTTAATTACACAAGTAGTTGCTGCTATTTACTTGATATGGCTAAGAATTCCGTCGAGCTCATTAAGACTACTATATTTTAATACCAGCTTACCTTTACCGTTTGCTCCATGTTGAAGAGTCACTGGAACGCCAATTTTATCCGATAACTGATCTTGCAAACTCTTGATATCCGGGTCTATCGGCACGTTCTTTTTGGCCTTGGGCGAATCAAGTTGGGATAATAGTGAGCGGACCAACGCCTCCGTCTGACGCACAGACATACCCTTACTAACAACCGTCGATGCGGCTTGAGACTGATGTTCAACAGGCAGCCCCAAAAGGGCCTTAGCGTGTCCCAGTTCAAGGTCTCCATGCTCGAGCATTCTCTGAACATCGTCTCTCAAGGATATTAATCGCAGTAAGTTGGTCACCGTTGATCTGGATTTCCCCACCGCATCTGCAACCTGTTGTTGCGTCAGTCCAAATTCCTGCTGCAGGCGAGATAGTGATAATGCCTCTTCCATTGCATTTAGGTCTTCACGCTGGATATTCTCGATCAAGGCCATCGCTATCGCTGCCTCATCGGGCACTTCGCGAATAATAGCGGGGATTGTGTCCAATCCGGCGATCTGAGTCGCTCTCCACCGACGTTCACCCGCTATAATTTCAAACTTTTCCGGGCCAATTGGACGCACTACTATGGGTTGCATAACACCCTGGGCTTTAATACTTTCTGCCAGCTCTTCAAGCGCTTCAGGTTGGATATCCCGGCGAGGCTGATATTTCCCCCGCTGAATCAGGTCAACCGGAAGATTGCGTAAATCACCATCAGTGCTTGTTGCAGATGACCCCGGTGACTGCCTTGTTTTAGTATCAGCATGTGTTTGGTTGTTTCCCAACAAGGCGTCCAAACCTCGTCCCAAACCGCGTTTTTTTGCCGCCATCAATAAATTCCAATTGTTATACCGGTAAGCTCTTTCACCGTTGAAAAACTGTGAACGGTGAAACTCATTTCACCTTATACTGGCTGGCCATATAATAACGCCAAACCCAAGTTGAGAGTTAACTCTGTAACCAAACCCCACTGCTAATCACTATCTGCCCGACGTAACATTTCTCCCGCCAACGCCAGATACGAAAGAGCTCCTTTTGACTGTTTATCGTATTGAAGTGCGGGAAGTCCATGGCTAGGAGCCTCTGCAAGTCGAATATTACGCGGGATTACCGTCCGATAGACCTTGTCACCAAAATGTTCAATCAATTGTTTTGAAACGTCATTAGTCAGGCTATTGCGTGGATCATACATTGTCCTTAACAACCCTTCTATTTCGAGCTTTGGGTTCAATACCAGTTGTATCTGCGAGATTGTTTCCAATAATGCTGACAGTCCTTCCAGTGCATAGTACTCACACTGCATTGGTATTATCACGCCTTGAGCAGCCGCGAGTGCATTAACCGTCAGCATGTTCAGTGATGGTGGGCAATCAATGATTATGTAATCGTATTCTGCGCGTTCGATCGCGAGTGCATCTCGCAACCGAAACTCTTTCCCTTCAATATTTAATAGTTCAACCTCAGCGGCAGTAACGTCCGCGTTAGAGGGAATTATATCGTATCCACAATTCTCGGCGTGAATACTCACTTCAGCAATGGGTGTGTCCATGACCAACACATCGTAGAGACTTTTTTCTACGGTGTTTTTGTCGATACCACTACCCATAGTAGCGTTGCCCTGAGGATCAAGGTCAATCAACAACACCTTCTTTTTCGTCGCTACCAGTGATGCCGCCAAATTGACACAAGTTGTTGTTTTTCCAACACCACCTTTTTGGTTGGTGACTGCTAAAATTTTACCCAATGCTTGCTACCTTTCTACTGATTTGATTGGCTGCTTTCCCCGACCGATAACAATCAGGCGTCTTTCACCAGAATCCCCCGGCACCTGCAACGTATGGCATGCATCGACAGTATAGTCTTTTCCCAACTCACTCAACTTTTTCAGTTCAGATTCAGGATAAACACCCTTCATCGCTAAAAAGAGCCCGTCGTCTGCTAACAAATGTTCGCTGCTAGTCACCATATCAGTGAGGGTGGCAAAAGCTCTTGATAATACGCCATCATACCCATGCTGTGTTACGTGTTGCTCTGCTCGACAATGCTGCACATTGACATTATCCAATGCCAGTTCGGTTTTCACCTGAAACAGAAACCGTGTTTTTTTGCCATTACTGTCAAGTAAATCAAATTTTCGTTCAGGAAATAATATCGCTAATACGATGCCTGGCAGCCCAGCCCCAGCGCCAATGTCTATAAAGTGATTTCCTTTCAGATAGGGTGCTACTGTTAGACTATCTAAAAGATGTCTAGAAACCATTTCCCTCGGATTTCGAACCGCTGTCAGGTTGTAAGCCTTATTCCACTTAATTAGCAATTCATGATATGCCAATAGACAATCAACTTTCTCAGAAGAAACCGTCAGGGAAAGCTCTGTAATTCCGTCTTCCAAGATTGAACGATAAGAATTTTCCAATTTGTCCCTCAACAAGTAGCATGCAATAAGTTGGCAGTTTTTTTATTAAGCAATTTTTTTATTTTTTTCCAAAGCACCATTCTTTTTTAGGTACACGAGAAGTAGGGAAATAGCTGCAGGTGTTACCCCAGGAATACGCGACGCTCGCGCTAATGTTTCGGGTCGGTATTCTGCAAGTTTTTGTTTAACTTCATTGGAAAGCCCTTCAATTGACTGATAGTCAAAATCCCCGGGTAATAGTGTATTTTCGTGTCGACGCAGTCGTGCTATTTCATCCGCCTGTCTGCCGATATATCCGGCATACTTAATCTGAACTTCTACCTGATCTGCTACCTGAGGGTCTTCAGCTACCTCACCTTTTACACCAGCAACATCTACATAGTTAATTCCCGGACGCTTTACTAAATCTTTGAGGCTATATTCTCTGGATATAGGTTGATCAACTAACGAATTAACTATATCTCCCTCTGGGGTTTTCGGTTGTATCCACGTCGATTCCAATCGCTTAATTTCTTTTTCTATTGCTTCTCTTTTTTTGGAAAAAATTTCCCAGCGATTATCATTAACAACACCCAACTCCCGACCTTTTTCCGTCAAGCGTAGATCTGCATTATCTTCTCTTAACAGCAACCGATATTCCGCTCTAGAGGTAAACATACGATAGGGTTCCATAGTACCCATTGTTATCAAATCATCTACCATGACACCAATATATGCTTCGTCCCGACGTGGACACCAGGCGTCCTTCCCCTGAATTTTCAACGCCGCATTAATACCGGCTAGCAAGCCTTGGGCTGCCGCTTCCTCGTATCCAGTTGTTCCATTTATTTGGCCGGCAAAAAACAAGCCCTCTACAAACTTTGTTTCCAGAGAATATTTTAGGTCCCGTGGATCAAAATAGTCATACTCAATCGCATAACCCGGACGAGCAATATGTGCTTTTTCAAATCCTTTAATGGAGCGAACCAATTCTAATTGCACATCAAACGGAAGGCTTGTAGATATACCGTTCGGATACAGTTCGTGTGTTTTTAGTCCTTCCGGCTCGATAAAAATCTGGTGAGAGTTTTTGTCTGCAAAACGGTGTATTTTATCTTCAATGGAAGGGCAGTAGCGAGGTCCAACACCTTCTATCACGCCGGTATACATCGGCGAACGATCCAGTCCACCACGAATAATATCGTGGGTCTTTTCATTGGTATGAGTAATCCAACAACAGGTTTGTTCAGGGTGTTGGTCCAGTGATCCGAGAAACGACATCACGGGTTCAGGCTTATCGCCCCATTGCTCCTCCAAGTCGCTAAAATCAACCGAACGGGAATCTATTCTTGGCGGTGTTCCTGTCTTCAGTCTATCCACATTAAACGGCAGTTCTCGAAGACGCTCTGCCAGAGTAATTGATGGAGGGTCTCCCGCTCTGCCACCACTGTGACTATCCAGTCCGATGTGAATTTTTCCACCGAGAAATGTTCCTGTCGATAAAATGACCGTCGGCGCGAAAAACTTCAGGCCCATTTGCGTGACCACACCAGATACTTTGTCGCCTTCAACAATCAAATCATCTACTGCTTGTTGGAAAATTGATAGATTGGGCTGGTTTTCCAATATTTCCCTGATTGCGGCTTTGTAGAGAACCCTATCTGCCTGGGCTCTAGTTGCCCTGACTGCTGGGCCTTTTTTGGCGTTAAGAACACGGAACTGGATACCACCACTATCCGTCGCTTTTGCCATTGCTCCGCCAAGCGCATCTATTTCTTTTACCAAATGACTCTTTCCGATACCGCCAATGGCCGGATTACAGGACATCTGACCCAAGGTCTCGATATTGTGACTTAGCAATAGGGTTTTACAGCCCATACGGGCAGACGCAAGACATGCCTCAGTACCTGCATGTCCACCACCAATGACAATGACATCAAACTGTTCGGGAAAATCCACAACAACCTCTGGTAATCAAACAACCAACAAAACTAACGAGTCCCTTCACGGGGCGAGGGAGTATACGGCAGTGGGACGATACAGGCAAAAGCACTGGTGAAAAAACAATCAAGGTGATAAGGCGATTGTAATCGATATGTTTTAGTTTCTCTCCTATTTATTATTTAACTAATTAATTAGTATATATATATGTATATAGATATATTGTTTTCTAATGTTACTACTATTATTACGTAGCCGTATTTCTGTTAATAACCTTACTATTCCTTTTATAATCAATAGGTTAAATAAATGATAACCCGCTTAGTAAACAAGGGACTAGCTGCTGTTAAGCTGATCATTACCGGTTAACAACTCGGTCAGTTATACACAGGCAGAAGATTGCGTCCTGACGGGCAATTTTTAGTCCATAGCTTTAACACTACTTATTAACAGGCTTTATCACAGAGTTTTCCACAGATGATCCTTCACTTGTTCATCCGGCGTAGTTGCGTTGCATTAGTGTATATATTGGCGAATATATTGGATAAGTGGGTCTGATTGTTGTTGATAAGGTGTTAATTAGTTGTGAGGAGATGTAGTAAAGGGGTTTTATTGGGTAGCGAGATTCTATTATTTTCCGATACAAAAACTTGAAAATATTTCTCCAAGTAAATCGTCCGAAGAGAACTCTCCGGTAATTTCACTAAGCGAATTTTGGCAATGACGCAAATCCTCAGCTAGAAGCTCGCCAGCACCATACGATAGTAGTTGTTCTTGTCCGGCATATAGCGCCTCTTGCGCCTGTGCTAATGCATCAAGGTGTCGACGCCTGGCTGTAAAGCCACCTTCTCCCGCTCCGCTATAACCCATACAGGCTTTAAGGTGTTGCCTCAGCAATTCGATACCTTTGTTATCTTTAGCTGACAGCTTAATCAACGTCGGGTCGCCATCAACAATATCTATTGTTTGTCCTGACAGGTCAGCCTTGTTATGAATGACCGTGATGTTGTGCAGTGACGATAGTTTGCTGGCAATGTCTTGCCCTAAATCATCAGTTAGTTTGGCCGGATCTGTTTCCTGGCTGCATGTGCTGTCAACAACCAGCAAAATGCGGTCTGCCTTATTAATTTCGTCCCACGCCCGGCGAATACCTTCCTGTTCAATAATGTCAGGGCTTTCTCTTAGCCCTGCCGTATCTATAATGTGAAGAGGCATACCGTCAATCTGAATCTGTTCACGCAATACATCTCTTGTCGTTCCTTCAATTTCCGTAACAATGGCACTGTCTCTTCCAGACAGAGCATTTAACAGGCTCGACTTTCCCGCATTAGGTTTGCCGGCAATAACAACTGTCATACCCTCCTGCACAAGAGTGCCCTGCTTTGCCTCAGAAAAAACGGCGTTAAGTCGGGTCACTATATTTTTGAGGTCCGAGCTTACTTTTCCGTCAGCTAGAAAATCGATTTCTTCTTCCGGAAAATCGATAGCTGCTTCAACGTAAACCCTAAGCTGGATAACAGCTTTAACAAGCGACGTTATCTTCTCGCTGAATTGTCCTTGCAGCGATCGCACAGCATTTCTTGCGGCTTGCTGGGAAGCGCTATTTATTAAATCAGCAATAGCTTCGGCTTGCGTCAAATCAATCTTGTTATTTAGGAAGGCTCGTTCAGAAAACTCACCAGGACGTGCCAAGCGGGCACCCAGCTTGATGATTTCGGAAAGCATATAATCAAGAACTACCGGTCCACCGTGGGCCTGAAGCTCTAAAACATCTTCACCGGTAAAAGAGTGTGGTCCTGGAAAAAATAGCGTTAATCCATAATCAATAATTTGATCGGGATTGTTATTGGCTAACGAGCGGGCTTCGTAAAATGCACCGTAATGAGCATAGCGAGGCGTTAACTGAGAATCAGTTATTGATGCTGCAATGGTTTTAGAATTAGGACCTGAAACACGAACAATACCAACGCCACCACGACCGGGAGCCGTGGCAATGGCAACGATGGTATCCGTGTCAAAAGTAGCCATTGTGCGTTGTATCCCGATGCATTGTGTTAGTCACTGGCCTCAATGCGTTTGGTAATAAGGTATTGCTGTGCAATCGATAAAGTGTTGTTTACTACCCAGTACAATACCAATCCGGCAGGGAAGAACAGGAAGAAAAAAGTAAACATAACAGGCATCCATTGCATGATTTTGGCTTGCATTGGATCTGGTGGTGGTGGATTAAATCGTTGTTGCACAAACATCGATACGCCCATAATTAAAGGCAAGATAAAATACGGATCCATCACTGACAGATCTTTGATATAACCAATAAAGGGGGCATGTCGTAATTCAACACTTTCCATTAACACCCAATACAAGGCCATAAAAACAGGCATTTGAACCAATATAGGCAAACATCCACCCAGAGGATTGATTTTCTCTTTTTTGTAAAGAGCCATCATTTCCTGAGATTGCTTTTGTTTATCGTCAGCATATCGCTCGCGCAGCGCTGTTAACTTAGGCTGCACTTTTCGCATATTGGCCATCGATGTATATGCTTTAGCATTGAGTTGAAAAAAGGCCGCTTTGACTAAAATAGTTACTGCAATAATGGCAAATCCCCAGTTCCCCAAAAAGCCATGTAGCTTTGTTAACAGCCAGAACAATGGCTGCGCAATCCACCATAATATGCCGTAATCTACAGTCAGCTCTAAACCTGGCGATATTTCTTCCAGACGATATTGGTCTTTTGGTCCAATATAGAGCTTTGATTCAACACTGCCGATAGCACCAGCGGCTACCGTAATTTGAGGACTGGTAAAACCTGCTATGTTGGCGCCATCTTTAGTTTTCCGCATAGAGTAAGCGTGGGTTTGCTGAGGGTCTGGAATCCATGCACTGGTAAAATAGTGTTGGATAATAGCCACCCAACCACCTTCGATGTTTTGTTTGGGAAATTTCTTTTCTTCGATGTCATCAAAACTAATTTTTTTGTAAGGCTCGTCCGGCAAGTTAATAGCGGCACCCAAGTAAGGCGCTAGTCCCATGCCGGAGGTGTCGGCAGACGGATCGGGAGAATTATCTCTTTTGAGTTGCCCGAACATCCCTCCCGTCCATGATTGCGGACTGTTGTTGTTAATAATATATTCAACACCAACTAGGTACTCTCCGCGGGTAAAATGAAAACGCTTGGTTATGCTCACAGCAGAGTCATCTTGAAAAATAAGATCGACCGCCATTTCATTGTCATTATCGCCAAGAACATATTCCGCACTTGTACTGCTGAAGAGAGCCCGCCCTTTTGCCGTATCAATGCCATTAACACCGATTAATCCACTTTGGGCGATGTATGTCAGGCGGTTAGATTGTTCTAATAGAGTAAAAGGAATATCCGGAGTATCGAGTTCGGCATAATGTTTCGGAAAGGCTGCGAATACGATATCGCCGCCTAATGGATTAATATCGACTTCCAGCATGTCTGTTTTGACTTTTATCCGACGAACAACACTGCTTGTAGCGACTTCTTTGTTGGAAGCAGGTTGTTCAAATGAGGGAATATCAACATCACTATCACTGCTTATCTGTGATGATGCCGGAACAGGGGTGTCAGATATTTCACCAACACCGATGGCACCGTTAGTAGAATTGCCCTGTTGTAGTTGGTAGGCAGCAACAACGTCTTTACCACTGTTTTGTTCTTTGAATTGCACCCACTCGGTTAACAGCATGAATGAAAGTGCGGCAATGGAGCCAATTAGTAAGTAGCGTTGAAAGTCCATAATTAGTGTGTGATATGCCCGTCGTTATCTGAATGTTTTTCCGGCACAGGATCGTAGCCACCGGGATGAAAAGGATGGCAACGCAAGAGGCGCTTGATTGCTAGCCAACTACCTTTGAAGGCACCGTATCGTTCTATAGCCTGGATTGCATAGCTCGAACAGCTGGGATGAAAGCGGCAATGACTAGCCATTAGCGGGCTTATCAAATACCGGTAACATTGAATGAAGCTTATGAATAATCGGCGCATGGTTCGCCTTTAAGAATCGTTCTTCGGCTGATTGGCTAATTTATCAGCTTTTTGTTGTAGCTGATGCCAAAGCTGGCCAAACAAGGTGTGTAAATCTGCATTGCTTAATTGGTCTAAACCGCGGCGTGCAAGCACGATGGTATCTACACCACTAAGTCGATGTTGCTTTAACCTAAAGCTTTCTCTAATAATGCGTTTTATTCGATTACGCTGATTTGCTTTTCGCACATTTTTCTTGGCAATGACCAGCCCTAAACGAGGACCAGCTAAGTCATTCGGACGAGCTAGAAATAGTACCTGTTGCCGAGATACCTTTAGTCTAGCGTCGTCAAAAACAGACTTATATGCTGAGGCGTCCAGTAGCCGTTGGGACTTACTAAAAGGGTATTGAGTCACACTAATTCCCTTTCTGCTGGAAGCCGGCAACTAAATCAATTAAGCAGCCAGACGCTTGCGGCCTTTAGCCCGACGACGATTGATTAATGCACGCCCACTTTTAGTGGCCATACGGCTGCGAAAGCCGTGAGTACGCTTGCGTTTCAGTACGCTTGGTTGAAAGGTTCTTTTCATGACAGCAATTCCAATTAAGTAAAACTAAACTAATAAACTTTTCCAGTGGCGGAAACGGATATAACACCAGCACTGTAAATAGCCCCAATATTCGGGACCGCGCATTCTAGTGAATTTATTCACCAATATCAATTGTTAATGTATTAAAGAGCAACGTATTGAAGAGCGGAAAATTAGGTATATAAAGGAAGGAAGACTTTGAAATGCCCCTGATTGTCAGTTTACACAGCTCAATAACAGCTTATTTATAGGTTATCCACAGGTGTTAACTATAGTTATCCACAGGCAGCATATTTCACCATTTTTGCTTTGTAACTAAAATCTAATTATTTGTAACCTATTGATATTTAAGGTTTATTTTCGTTTTCAATTATTTCGCTTATTCCTTTTGTTTTTGTGGATAAGTCTCACATCAGGGAGTACAATGCTGTTCATTAACGGCTAGAATATAAAAAAGATGACTGCCGAGAGAAGTATTCACTCTTCTGCAGTTTTAACAGAAATTATTAGTATTAATAGCTACCAGATCCCCAGTGGTTTGGCTTAGCAGTGGTAATGTCTTTTGTCTGAATCAACATGGCAGCAATGCAATCACTATTTGCAGGATGAGCTGCCTTCACAGCAATTTAATACCTGGATACGGCCATTACAGGCGGAAGTTCACGGTAGGCAGATTAAGCTCATTGCACCCAATCGATTTGTGAAAGATTGGGTTAAAAGTAAATATCTGGAACGCATTGAAGAAATCGTTTCTGAGTTGGCGCCAAATGAGGGACTTGGCGTTAGTTTGGAAATAGGTTGTCATCAGGCTCGTCCGGCTGAACGAAAGACAAACCAGCCAATTATCCAGGCCTCTTCGAACAGTGCGCCAAGGAAACCCGGATTTACTTCTGCGCCCTCCCATTCTATGCCCAGTTTCAGCAACTCTCGAGCACAACAGTCTTCACCTAGAAAAGTTGAAGTTGAAGGTGGTATTCAGCATCAGAGCTTTCTGATGGAAAACTATACGTTTGACACGTTTGTAGAGGGTAAGTCAAACCAGTTGGCGCGGGCAGCGTCAATTCAGGTCGCCGAAAATACTGGTGGTGCCTATAACCCCTTGTTTTTATACGGTGGTGTTGGCTTAGGTAAAACTCACCTAATGCATGCGGTAGGTAATGCAATTATACAAAAGAAACCCGATGCAAAAGTTGTTTACCTGCATTCAGAGCGGTTTGTTGCAGATATGGTAAAAGCGTTACAGCTTAACGCTATTAATGAGTTTAAACGGTATTATCGTTCGGTAGATGCCCTGTTGATTGATGATATTCAGTTTTTTGCTGGAAAAGAGCGCTCACAGGAAGAGTTCTTCCATACGTTTAATGCTTTGTTGGAGGGCGGTCAACAAATGATATTGACCTGTGATCGCTATCCAAAAGAGATTGACGGTCTGGAAGAGCGCTTGAAATCGCGCTTTGGTTGGGGTTTGACGGTTGCTGTAGAGCCACCGGAGCTTGAAACCAGGGTTGCCATTTTGATGAAAAAGGCAGAGCAAGCGAAAATTGAATTGCCCGCAGACGCGGCATTTTTTATTGCCCAGCGTATTCGGTCGAATGTCAGGGAACTAGAGGGCGCATTGAAAAGAGTGATAGCGAGTGCTCACTTCATGGGGCGAGAGATAGATATTGAACTGATCAGAGAGTCTCTAAAAGACCTATTGGCACTGCAAGATAAACAGGTCAGTATGGAAAACATTCAGCGTACGGTCGCTGAGTATTATAAAATTAAAGTGTCGGATATGATGTCTAAGCGTCGTAGCCGATCGGTGGCTCGGCCGCGTCAGGTAGCCATGGCTCTGGCGAAAGAGCTTACAAACCATAGTTTGCCCGAGATTGGCGATGGGTTTGGCGGTCGTGACCATACAACAGTATTACATGCCTGTCGTAAGATAAAAGAGCTGGAAGAAACAGACGCAGACATCCGTGAAGATTGTAAAAACCTATTGCGGTCTCTGACAACTTAAAATTTGGCCAATTAAGCCGTTCTGCCATAAAACCAAAGGATAACGATCAAGATGAAGTTTGTAATTTCCCGCGAGGCACTACTCAAGCCATTAAACCTGGTTGCTGGAGTTGTAGAGCGTCGCCAGACCTTACCTATTCTCTCAAATGTCTTGTTAGAGCTAGAAGGAAATAAACTGTCCATTACCGGTACCGATCTTGAGGTAGAGCTGGTTGGGCGCGTTGTTCTCGATCAAACACCTGAATCGGGCGGAGAGATTACAGTTCCAGCCAGAAAATTGGCCGATATTTGTAAATCTTTGCCCGACGGGAGTGATATTGAGTTTAGCCAGGATGATCAGCGGGTAGTTATTCGGTCCGGTCGGAGCCGTTTTACGCTATCGACACTTGCGGCTAGTGACTTTCCTAATGTCGAAGAAAGCCCGGGCAGCCAGGATTTTACCGTTAAACAGGGCGATTTGAAGCGATTGATTGATCGTACAAGTTTTGCCATGGCGCAGCAGGATGTTCGCTACTATTTAAATGGTATGTTGTGGGAGGTTCAGTCTGGGCAGTTGCGGGTTGTTGCTACCGACGGTCATCGCCTGGCGTTGTGTACACTGGCAACGTCAATAGAGACGTCCGAGAATTTGCAGGTTATATTGCCTCGCAAAGGTGTGGTTGAGCTTGCCAGATTGATGATGAATGAGAATGATGACGTTCGCGTGGTGATTGGATCCAACCATATTCGAGCAACCACAGAAGAATATACCTTCACCTCTAAGTTAGTTGATGGCAAATTCCCAGACTATGACCGGGTGTTACCTAAAGCCAGTACTAAAACTATTTTTGGGTCACGTGACGAATTACGCCAGGCCTTCTCTCGTACTGCAATCCTATCCAATGAAAAATACCGTGGAGTCCGGTTGTTGTTGTCGAACGATACCCTTCAAATTGTTGCTAACAACCCGGAGCAAGAAGAAGCGGAAGAGATAGTTTCCGTTGATTATCAGGGCGAGGCGCTTGAAATAGGCTTTAATGTGAGCTATTTGCTTGATGTTTTGGGTGTTCTGAAGGGAGAAACAATAAAGTTGTCGCTTGCTGACGCCAATAGCAGTGCTTTGCTTGAAGAGTCAGAAGAAGGCGATTCCATGTATGTTGTTATGCCTATGCGGCTTTAATAGGTAATATAGCTTAATAGACGTTTCTTATGGTACTTATACGAAGGCTGGAAATTGCAGGAGTTCGCAATTTGACAAGTGTCAGTCTTCCCCTCCTCTCTCCTATAAATATACTCTATGGCGACAACGGAGCTGGTAAAACCAGTGTGTTGGAGGCCATTCACCTACTCTCGTCGGCTAAGTCCTTTCGCGGGCATAAACTCAAGCCTCTTATTAACAGTGACATGGATAGTTGTGTTGCGTTTGGGGAGATCAACTTCCCTGGTTCCGGTTTTCAGCCGGTGGGTGTTGAGCGCTTTAGAAGTCAGACGGTTCCTGCAGTAATTCGAGTGTCGGGTCAGACCGTGAGGTCTGCATCGGCTTTGGCAGAAAATCTTCCCCTACAGGTTATTTGTTCCGATACCTTTAAACTACTGGAGGGCTCTCCAGCCATTAGGCGGCAATTTATGGATTGGGGAGTGTTCCACGTGGAACATCAATTCCATTCTGTCTGGAAAAGCGCTCAGCGCTGCTTAAAACAACGGAATAGTTTGCTTCGTCATGGTAGAATAGACGATCAACAGCTGTCTGTATGGACGCAAGAGTTGGTCACGGTCGGTGAAAAGCTTGATCACTATCGGCAGCGCTATTTCGACTTGCTAATGCCTGTTTTTGAAACGACATTGGCCCGTTTGTTGAATATTGAAGGTTTGAGTCTCAAGTACTATAGAGGCTGGGACGTTGACCGGTCTTTGAGTGACGTTCTGGCGTCGAACCTTACACGCGATAAAGAGGTTGGACATACACAGACTGGACCACATCGGGCAGATCTTAAGCTTCGATACCAGTCCTCAAACGCCGCTGATATATTGTCACGGGGTCAGCAAAAGCTGGTTGTGTGTGCGTTGCGGGTCGCCCAGGGTTATCTCTTGTCGCAAGAAACGGGTCGATCGTGTGTGTATTTGATTGATGATCTTCCTTCAGAGCTCGATAAGGACCACCGAACAGCACTGTGTGGCTTACTCGAAGAGCTCGGTTGCCAAGTATTTGTGACCTGTGTGGATCATAATGATCTGGCAGGGTGTTGGTCCGTCGATGCGCCGGTTAGTATGTTCCACGTGGAACACGGAACAATAGCGAGTAGCCAGACATAAAGTAAGACGTTTAGCTTTTATCTAATAGTACAATTATAGCAAACAGGTTTCTATATATGAGCGAATCAGAGAATAATTACGACTCATCCAGCATTAAGGTGTTGAAAGGGCTTGATGCGGTTCGAAAACGCCCCGGGATGTACATCGGTGATACCGATGACGGCACTGGTTTGCATCACATGGTGTTTGAAGTGGTCGATAATTCCATAGACGAAGCACTGGCCGGCCATTGTTCGATTATCAAAGTTGTGATTCACCCGGACGAGTCAGTAAGCGTATCTGATGATGGTCGAGGCATTCCTACTGAAATGCACGAAGAAGGTGTTTCGGCTGCTGAAGTAATTATGACGGTTTTACACGCAGGTGGAAAGTTCGACGATAACACCTATAAGGTATCCGGTGGTTTGCACGGCGTTGGTGTTTCGGTCGTAAACGCGTTGTCAGAAGAGCTAAAGCTGACGATCCGCCGCGGTGGAAAACTCTATGAACAGATATACAAACATGGCGTCCCACAAAAACCATTAGAAGTTGTAGGCGATTCTGCAACTACAGGTACTGAATTACGCTTTAAACCGTCTTCAGACACCTTTACTAATATCAACTTTCACTTCGACCAGTTGGCAAAACGCTTGCGAGAACTCGCCTTTTTGAACTCTGGCGTCAATATCGAACTGAAAGATGAGCGCAGCGGTAAGGTCGAACAATATGTCTATGAGGGTGGCTTACGTGAGTTTGTAGGTTATTTGAACCAAAACAAAACGCCTATTAACAAACTTTTTCACTTTAATGTGATGGGTGAAGGTGACGTTGGTGTGGAAGTGGCGCTGCAGTGGAACGATAGTTTTCAGGAAGGCCTCTTTTGCTACACCAACAATATTCCCCAGCGAGATGGTGGTACCCACTTAGCAGGGTTTCGAGCGGCGCTAACGCGTAGCCTGAATGCCTATATCGAACGCGAAGGCTTGGCTAAAAGAGCCAAAGTTTCGACCAGCGGCGACGATGCTCGCGAAGGTTTAACCGCGGTTATTTCAGTAAAAGTGCCTGATCCCAAGTTTTCTTCCCAGACTAAAGATAAGCTGGTTTCCTCTGAAGTGAAAACTATTGTCGAACAAGAAATGAACAAGGCGTTTGGCGACTATCTGTTAGAAAATCCTGGTGAAGCCAAATTGGTTGTTACCAAAATGATTGATGCAGCTCGCGCTCGTGAGGCTGCTCGCAAAGCACGTGATATGACTCGCCGAAAGGGAGCATTAGATATTGCCGGGTTACCTGGCAAGCTGGCGGATTGTCAGGAGAAAGACCCTGCATTGTCTGAGGTCTATTTGGTGGAGGGTGATTCTGCTGGCGGTTCAGCTAAGCAGGGCCGAGATCGGCGAACTCAGGCTATTCTTCCGCTTAAAGGAAAAATTCTAAACGTCGAGAAAGCCCGTTTTGATAAAATGCTCTCCTCGGTCGAAGTCGGAACTATAGTGAAAGCGTTAGGTTGTGGTATAGGACGCTCCGAATTTAATGCAGATAAATTACGCTATCACAGCATCATTATCATGACTGATGCCGATGTAGATGGCTCCCATATTCGCACGCTCCTGCTAACGTTTTTCTTTAGACAGATGCCTGAGCTAATAGAGCGGGGCCACATCTTTATTGCTCAGCCGCCGTTGTACAAAATTAACAAAGGCAAGCAACAACAATATATAAAGGATGAAGACGGTAAAGAAGCGTACTTGACACAAAGCGCTCTGGAAACAGCATCGTTACATGTGAATGTTGATGCTCCAGGTATTGGTGGTCAAGGGCTAGAGGAGTTAGTCAAACAGTATAGAAGCGTGATGGCGACAATTTCGCGCCTATCTCGGTTATACCCTGATGTAGCGATGAAAGAAATGGTTTATCTGCCTGCTCTTACTGTTGAACAGTTGCACGATAGAGCGACAGTTCAACAATGGGTTGATCTATTGCAGGAAAAACTCGGCACCGGTACTACAGCACAAACCTACAACGTTAGTGTTAGGGAAGATACCGAGCGGCACAATTTCTTGCCTCAAGTTATTTCACTTTCTCATGGCTCTGAAACAGAGTTTGTTTTTAATCAGGACTTCTATTCTTCTAATGACTACAAGGCAATTGTTGAATTAGGTAGCGCATTAAGTGGCTTGCTAGAGGAAGGTGCCTATATTAAACGCGGCGAAAGAACAGAAGAAATTACTGACCTGGGTGATGCGATTGATTGGTTGATGATCCAGGCAGAGCGCGGTTTGAGTATTCAGCGATACAAAGGTTTGGGAGAAATGAACCCCGATCAACTTTGGGAAACAACTATGGATCCCGAAGTTCGTAGAATGTTACGGGTAACCATCGAAGACGCGATCACCGCTGATCAGATATTTACAACTTTAATGGGTGATCAGGTAGAGCCACGACGAGAGTTTATCGAAGAAAATGCCCTCAAAGTTGCCAATCTCGATATCTAATCAGGGGCTTATTACGGCGCAACGCCTGTTGCGCCGATTACATGCCGGCCTTGTTATAAGCCGATGAACTTGCACGCTTGTTCAGGTGACGTAAAGTCGCTTATTGCCTGCGTATGCTCAATTCGATTACCGACTAGAACAAAGTTAAACGCTAACGCCTCACAGGCTTGTTTATCCCACTCTGCATCTCCGAAATAGGTCAGATCGTACTCTGGCGGTACAGCTGCTTTCCGTAGCGCCATTTTCATAATTTCAATACGGGAAAAATGATCGTTTGAGGAGACCATTGGAATACCCGATACATCTATACCTGCTGATGTAAGTTTCAATCGAGCAGTCTCGCCCCAACCCCCTGTTGCAATAGATAAGCTGACGTTTTTTCTTCTTTTCAGATAAGTAATAAATTGTGCGGCCCCGTCTACTTCTTTTGTGGGTGATTGCGCAAGATGCTCTTTGATATTGGCTATGAAAGTTGACTTAACGCTAGCCTGGATCTCAATTCGTTCATGAAGCCTATCTTTTTTTGCTAAATGGTAATCAAGAATCCCTGCGTCGGATATGTGTGGGTACTGTGACCAATCATTGTCGAGTTTGTCACCGAGCGCTCTGTAAACCGCATCAAGATAACACGCCTCATCAAATTCAAAAGACTCTACGAGAGTCCCATCAACATCAAACATTACATGATGCAATACAATCTCTCCTTGGCTCTCCGCGTAAAACTGTGACGAATTTATAGGACTGTCTGTTCTTTTGATTCAAATTGAGGGTAATTATCGGTGATTGAGTGCCATGATGCTTTTGAGGCAGAAAATATATGATACCGATACTCACAGGAAAAAGGGGTTTCGATAGTGCCGAGTCGTAAACGTTTTATACTTGGGAGATCTTTACGAGCGCTATATAGAGGGCTACCGCAATTCTGGCAGAAAGCTCGGACTTTATTCTCGTTGGACTCAAATTCTTTTATGTATTCTTGCCCTACAAATTTTAACTTCTGAGAATCGATAGGGCTATTTGTTGCAAAGGCACCACCCTGGGCCTGCCTGCACTGCGAGCAGTGGCACATGACAATTTCTTCAATAGAGCCATTATATTCATAGCGGACTTTGCCGCAAAGACAGCTACCTTCAATCATCGCTTACTACTCGCCAATGTCTTGTGTCGTTTGATCATACAATTATTCATAAGTAGCCCGGTATTCTATTGGTACTGTTATATCACTGAATGCGCCACCAAAGCCAAACATCAATAGAGATGACAATAAAATGCCAATACATATAATTAGATAAGCTACTTTCACCCGTATCTCACCAACTATTCTATTGCGGGCCAACCAATTAAAAGCTGATGCCATATGAATAAATAGGGACACTATCGCAAGAAAATAATAGGGTACAAAATACAAATAAAATGGGCTAACGTGGAAGCCAGCGATGCCGTAATAGATGTTAGTATCCAAACCCAAATATATTCGTCCAAATAACACAGCACCAATATGATTAACGAAAAAGAAAGCCAAATACAATCCCGAGACGGCTTGCGCCTTTTCAAGATAACCTACCCGCTGTCCTCGATTTTTCCACACAAAATAGATACCACTACTTACTTGAAACAACACCGAAATCAATAACAACACCTCAACGACAACATTTCTATAAACAAGTCGAAATATTTCCATTAACGATATGTGCTGCTCAACACCACCAAGAATGAATAAATGATTAAGCAAATGAAGGACAATAAATATTCCGATGAATAACGCTGATGCTCTGTGTAGTGAGTGCAACAATCTATGTTCCTTTAAAAGTAGTGAAAACGCTCAAGGCATAATTACAAATTACTAATGCCGGGTTAGGCTAAGCCGAATACTCGAACACAAAAAGCCAGAGCGTGCAGTAACGGATCGAACCTGTAGGGTGCCTATTATTAGCGTTCTACAGGTTACTGGTAATCATGAGTTTTTTACCTGTATATTTTTCATACAGTGTCGTATGCGAAGCCTTCGAAAATGAATCGGTTCTTCTCGTGTATTAAGATATCCAATCGAGATAGGCCATAAGTAGTGCAAAGCCTTCTGGCAAGTGTCGACTTACCGGAGCCTGAATTTCTAAATATTAGAACATTTTTCAAAGTGCATGCTCCGAAAATACATACCGCGTGTTGCAGCGGGAAAATTCAAGCGTGAGCGAATGGTTTCTTATGAAACAAGGTCTTTTTGATTTCGTAAATTTTCTAGTCAACAGCCACAATGATACTACATATAAGTAGACCAATTGCTACTGGAGACCAGAGCATTCTCTCCTTCTTACTGGGTGTTATGGTATTCAATACCGCGCTTATAAAAGAAAAAAAGACAACAATCCAGATGGCATATGCGGAAAATTCGAAATATTCAGGTAAAGCCAAATTCGCTCTCGCTAGTACAATCAATGCAAATGACAGCAACAATAGAATTTGAAAAAGCGCGGCTATTCTCATTGCGACGGGGAAACGCCCAGGAAATTTCCCCCCCATTGCCATTTCCCCCCAAGGCATACCTATTGCCAGAGCAAGTTGAAAAGCCACGGCGATACCGATTAGAAAACTAAATAAATAAGCAGCAACCATTGAATCAAACATTATGTCCCCCTCTTGAACGCCTTAGACGGTCCCGCTTGCCAAACTTGTTGGCAGTTGAACTGCTACATCTCAGCTTTATTTGGCATTAAATACCAAAGTAGGAAAGCGACAAAAAACAACGCAGGAATATCTCCCAACATATTTGCATGCTCAGTTTCATCGACGATAGCTTGCGCGAGCATAATTCCCGCGTGAACAATGCTCGACCAAACGGTAAACCATATGAGACTTGAATGCTCCAGAGGATCCTTTGCAGCACGAATTAAGAATATCCCTAGAGTGATGTAGATACCCATAATCATCTGTTCATATTCTGGTTGTGCCGGCGACCAACTCCACCCATCAGGCCAAACTACCATCATCATCGCTGGTACACCTACAATGAAAACGACACCAATTGCGTAAAGTGCGATACTCAAATATTTACTTTTTGTATTTTTTTGCATGGTTTTCTCCGATAGTTTTTTACTTCTAACGCCATGTTACGAGGAAAATCTTAGTTGGCCTAAATGTGGAGTGAAGCGGAACCAGCCAACTGTTATCTGATGCGCTTGAACAAGTTGTAAGTACTACTTTTGTGCTTGTCTATAAACCTCTAATTCGCTTAACAACCAATCCCGACTTTTTACAGGTGCTTTACTGCTACAGTGAATTTTATAATATTTACCCGATATTTTACTCTTAGTTGCAGAATACGCTATGAAATCTTCCGTTGATTCGATATCGTCGAAATAATATTCATATTTTTTATTTATATGTTCTACAGCTTCCTTACCATTATGCATCGTGCCATTACGCTCATACTTACAATCAGTAGAGGTTACGAAACGCAAAAGATGGTTGATTTCGTCTTGAGTTGAAGCAACAACATTTAGAGAAAGTGTAGACAACAAAATTATGAATATTTTACTCAGGTTCAAGTGACAATCTCCGCTAGTGCTAACGCCTCAAACACCGGCTTGGTGAAACTGGCGGTTTTTTGAGTATTATTGAAAAAAAGTGACAGCTTCACCAAATCCCGGTGCTTTGACTTGTTATATTTATTCAATCTCCGTGCCGCAATGCTTGCATAGTTTTGCAATATTCTTTATATCCTCACCACACTTCGGGCATGGTTTTAAACTTAATTGACCTAGCCCTTTGCTATATAAAAGGATATAGGCTAAAAAACTACCGCCTATCCAAACCTAAAAAGCAACATCATCATCCAAGTTAAATATATTCGCCAGTAGCAGTGTGGCTACGCCAGCGCCTATTGTAGCTATTATAAGTGCGGAACTTTCTAATGCGCTCTTATCTTTTGTTTTACTCATATCAATTTCCAGTAATAATGCCGCAATAAAAGGCAAGCGTAGCGAGCCGATTCCGCTGTTTTTGTGGACGATTTTTCATTACAATTCCTTCGATGACTAATTTAACGCTACTATTTTACTTCATACTTTGTGGATTTTATTTCACCATTTTTTTTACGTAAAGCTAAATGTCCTTTATGAGCAATACTGAATTCCATATTTATTCGTTCAATGTTAAGCACAAGGGATATCTGTGTAATAGTATTTTTTATTTTTGATTCTATTAGTTTAGCTATGCCTAAAACAGTTTTTGATTTATTTATTTCTTCCAATTCATTAAATCCACTTACCAGATAGTGGCCTTCTGAAACAACAAATTTCATTCTTATAGTTTTTGCGTTTATCAAGTAGTCCAAATCACTCATACATAAAACAGGCTCCATATGGTTCATTAAATCAATAGACTGAACAGAGTATTTTACTTTACAACCAATTTTTCCATATAACGACGAAATGAGAACGTCAAGTTTAGTCGCTGGTGCATCTAAACCTTGAAGCGAATCATGGTCCTGAGCTTGAGCTTGAGCTTGTAGCGAAAATATTAACATGCAAAAATATAGTATTTTTTTCATGGTGCATCTCCATTTTTTGAGCCGCTGGCTATATTCTTAATTTGTATATTTCCCGGACTCGCAACGCGCAAGTTGCCCCGAGTATTCTTCTAAAGCTTCCTGCTTGCTCCAAAAGTAGCCAAAGGTGACTCTGTCTACTATCGAATGTGGCGCATTGACGTTTTCAAGATAATCCCTTACGCATATACAGTAATTTTGCCGCCCTTTGTTTTGTAATGTGAGTTGACCAATACGGGCTATGCAGGACTTTTGATGATTTTCGGCTGATTTTCTAACTGAATCTAAACGATTCCCCGTCAAATTCATACTTATTATGCCTAAACTGATTAGTACAAAAATCACCAATTTTTTGGCCATCTCATTTTCTCCAAAATATAACGCCCGCAGCTGCGGACGACTTGTAGCGCAGCGGAAAGGCGTTCCGACAACAGCGAATTGTTAAGCAGCTTATTCATGCTTTATTTATTTATCGATTTCAGCCTTATTCGCCTTAATATCAAACCAAAAACCTGCGATAAAACCCACGACTGCTCCGATTACTGCCTCAGAATAAAAGCCTTTATCAACTAAAAACCAATGTACTTTTTTCGAAAATGGTTGAGCCTGATACTTTTCTACGTCTAACGCCATGATATGGTCCATTAGTGGAGTCCCATCTGCAACGAAGAAAATTGCACCTATAAGAAACCCTGCAACAGCTAATAAGTACTTCATTCATACACCTCCAAGGTTCAAAATTTTGGCTGCTTAACGC
>JBALTE010000005.1:0-153835 GCA_036963965.1 Oceanicoccus sp.
GTTCAATTCCCGCCGGCTCCACCAAATATCAAAGGTCAACCAGCAATGGTTGGCCTTTTTTATTGCCGAGAAAACGTTTGTCTGCGTACTTGAAAGTACTACTAGATACCTGCCAAATTTAGAAACATAATCTAATAGCTGCCCTGCTATACCGCTATCGAAGTATTTACTGCTACTTGCCAACTATTGAAGTTCTAATGAATAGCCAACATAAAAAAGGCCACCCAAATGAGCAGCCTTTGTAATTCCACACGAACAATAATTTTGATTTATTTAACTTTCTTACGAGCAGCACCCAGACCAATCAGACCCATAGCCAATAAAACCAGCGACCCGGGTTCTGGCACACTCTGGACATTAAGTCGGCTCAAATATAACTCTTGCGCACCCGAAGCAATCGTAATATCTAAAGTTGTGCCAGTAAAAGTAAGCCCTTGACTCAAACCGTTAGCAAATGTGGCGCCGGAACCAAACGCCACTCCATCTACGGAAAATAATACACTTCCGTTCAAATTGTTATGATGACTGTCACGGAAAAATATATCAGTGATAGTCACTACTTCATTAAAATCCAACCGCAAAAACTCCATATATTGCAGGTTGTCATCACCCGCAGCCCCAGCTGTGTTGTCAGGAGTACGACATTTGTTATTACGACCGCTGCCGACTATTGCAGCAGCGGTGGAATTTTTACAAACACCCACGCCAGCGTTACCGTAATCAAGATAAGGGTCATAATTAGTACCACCTTGAGTGCTACCAGCAGTTAAACTTGCCGTTAACCCACCCGACGTAAATGAACTTAGAGTCCCCTCAACCGTATTCGAATCAGAGAAATCTTCAAAGTCCATTAATACGGCCTGAGATAATGATGACACACACAAAGCAGCACAAAAAATTGATGTTCTAAACATTTTCATAAGATTTTCCTCTATACATATACACTTCTAACCGTATATAGCAAAACGCATGCCATAAAATAAACCTATATTTTTCAATAAGTTAAGAAAATCATTACCGCCAATTGTAAAAAAAACCGACTACCTATTATTTCAAGTGTAATCCTAGTCATCACACATTTCCCCATAGACTTCAAAAACAAAATGATGCGAACGTCTTTATATTGTTCGCCCTCAGAGTTAGTACGACAAACATGTATAAATAATTTTTATATGTACTATTAATATACATTGCGGGGGAAATCGACTAATGCCGTCTGCACAAAATGATTAAGACCAACGACTTCTGACCGACGTTTTCTATTGCCAAAAAGCCGTCCGTCAAAATTCTAAAAAGCACTAAAAGCCTAACATTGTGTAGATGTACGACTGTGTGAAAACCATAGGCGGAATGGATGGAACCCTAGCGAAAAGTTTGAACTGACTAGTTACCGGGGGTGCTTTAGACTGTTGCAGTATGATAGCTAATTGAAATCGCCGACACCACGTGTAAGAAAACAAGTGCCTGATATAATCGAGCGATGATAAAAAGCGCCTTAAATCTTGAGGGGGAAGCCCGCTGACTTAAAACGCTTTTCCTATAAAATAAAACTAAATAACTCTATTTTGCACGACGGCGAGATGCCCCCAACCCTACTAGACCTAAAGCAAGCAGCGCCAATGACGCAGGTTCTGGCACGCTATAGCTATAGGTAACTGTTGCATTCCCAACCCAGTCGTCGTTATAGCTGTATTGTTTACAGTTATCGTTACCACCACAAGAAGTCACTCGTGCAGTACGATATTCCTGCAAGTAGACATTGACATCATTAGAAGTACCAATCCAAGCGCTAAGGTCGATGCTACTTAGATCCAGACCGCCATTAAATGAACCCCTGTTATACTCGTAGTCTCTGCAAGTAGCATCAGAGTAGCTGCCACGAACTGAGCATGAACTTGATTCAGCATCATAATTGCTGGTAGTTGCTGACGCAGGGTCATACAGCCTAAATAACAAACGCTGGGAGGATCTGCCGGCACCGTTTGCATACTCTCTGCCCCGATTGTCGTAATCATCATCTGCATAGATGCCGCTGCGGTAGGTCCAGTTTGAACTAAAAGTTAGTGAAACGTCGGTCAACGTGCCCAGCGATGAATCAAAACGTGAAAAATTCAGCCGGTCACTTTCGGTTCTTGCTGTCGAACCGCCGCCTTCTCTGTCATAAAAAGTTGAACTGCCAAAATTCCATGAATCCGAATAGGCGATACTCGCCGCATTCACTGCAGTAGCAGAAAAGCCGACAGCTGCCACAAGAACTAAATGCTTGATACTTGATAACTTCATAATTATGTATTCCCTTATAAATTATAAACATGCAACTCGGCGATCTTAGTTGAAAAAAGACCCGTAGCTTTCCGTCCTTGCTTCACAACAAGTTTGGCGTCCATATGGATACGTATTATCCACTCACTATTTTTGCAATATTTACGCCAGCCTCAACAGAAAGAGAAAAGATCAATATATTCAATTAGATAGCGATATTTTGATACTGACAATATTATTTGGATGTAAAAATATCCGACACTCTTTAGAAACTAGAAACTTTCGAATAGTACGACGCCAAGAGAAAGGCGGAGTACGCCACTCAGCCATGTTTATGCGCTCCCACTAAGTAAGTCGATCGAGAATAATTACAACAGTGCCAGGCTGTTCATAATTACCACAGTCTAAATTTTATAAGTCTTCATAATTATTGCTTCGAAAAAACGCGAGGGTATGAACTTTTTTAGAGCAACGGCAAATTTTTGCAGTGCGGGGCCTACCTTATAGCGCGAACGGGGCGCGGGATGACTAATAATATGGTCTACCAGTACTGCAATTTTATCGGGCGTGGCGCCACTGGTTTCGTCGCGCTCCATGATCCCCAAAGCCGTATTGAAGGGTGCGCGATACAGTGTATTAGTTTGCGATTGCCGGGTTTTGATACGACTGTCAGTAAAACCGGTATTAAAATCTCCCGGTTCAATCAGCACGGCATGAATGCCAAAGGGCTTCACTTCCATGCGTAATACTTCGGTCAATCCTTCCAGAGCAAACTTGCTAGCGCTATAGGCGCCCTGAAAAGGTATTCCAACTAATCCCGCCAGCGAACTTACGTTGATGATATAGCCTGATTTTTGTGCCCGCATTGCCGGTAGAACCGATTGGCATACTCTAAAGGCACCAAAAAAATTGGTTTCAAATTGAAATTTAAGCTCCTCCATAGAGGTATCTTCCAACGCCCCCGCTATTCCCATGCCGGCATTATTCACCACCACATCCAGACGACCCTCCCGGTCGACTATATAGCGAATTCCAGCCGCTACCGAAACATCATCGTTGACATCCATGGTTATCATTTCGAAGGCCCGAGCCTCTGTGCCGGGCCTGCGACTGGTGCCGTAGACTTTATGTCCCTTGCTGCAGAGAAACTCGGCGCAGATTTTTCCAATACCGGAGGAAGCTCCGGTGATTAAGATGATTTTATCTGTAATTGCTGAAGACATGCTGATTCCTACTTAATAGCATCGAGCCAATGCCGGATATATCCAACTGGCCCGAATCAAAAGATCAGAGTAAATCATTTGTCAGCGTTCCCCTATAAACTTTAACTATTCTATATAGACACTCAATACATGAAAAACCCCCAGCGTGAGTTTGGGTCTTTGAAGAGAATTTGAAATTCATAGTTTTTTCCAACATTAAAAGAACAGCACAGTGGGCTTTAGCGCGCCTTTTTAGTTGTGTAGCAAACGTTTATGCTTCTAGAAGATCCAATGACAATTATGTGAAGTGAATTAGCCTGGCCGTAAACCACCGCACATCAATAAATTGAGGTAAATGTGCTACCTCTGATTTCAGGTGGGTTTGTGTTGATAGGAACAGGGCCGCGGACATAATCGGGTTATCTCTCAGCAGCCCACTGTATAGGACAAAATGACGGGGACAGTAGTGTTAGACCGTATTTGCAGAGGCACATCAAGAGCATGTTATAGTTACCTGGAAGTTCTGGAAGACGTGCCGTGGTTAAGCAAAATTTTGCATTGTGGAGGCACGAAAACTTGATAACCATTTTGAACCTCATAGCGTACATTTTTTAAGTGAGAAGTCGAAGAGTCAGATATGCTAACAAAACAGTCCAATGCCCTCATAGTCAATCCCAACAAGCTTCACCTAACTGAGGTTTCAGTGTACAAGCGGACTATTCGGGCCAACCTGGATCGAGTGTGGGAAAATGTCCTCGATTGGGAGCATTTACCGTGGTTGCATGACTCAAGTTTTGACTATATTAAACTTGATGAAGCGGGTGAATGGGGTTGGCGTGCCTGGTCGAATGCCGAACATTCTGAATATATTGAACTCTGCGTAGATCGTGGCAATAGTCGTTATGTAGCGCGCACCTACGACATGAATAGTCAGCTGTCTGAAATCTGGACTGAGCTCGAAGGCCATGGGGAAGCCACTAAAATTCAGGTGTCATTCCTGCTGGCAAATATTCGGGAGGAGGGTAAAGAAAAAATCGGAAAGCTCATGCTGGACGTCTACACGCAACTTTGGAATGAAGATGAAGTGATGATGATGCAGCGTCAGATAAGGCTGGACGAGCCCATTGTAACCGACAGCATTCTTGATCTTGGCCCCGCCCGAAATCTCAAGTTGCCAATGACGGTCAAGTTTGGCGGTAAAAACTGGCGAATTCTCGATATCGACGGTGAGCTGTTTGTGCATGCCGCAGACTGCCCACATCTGCGCGGGCCATTGGAAGATGCCCTGCAAAAAGATGGCGAAATAACGTGCCCCTGGCATGGCTATCGCTTCAGCGTCAGCTCAGGTGAATGTATGTCTCCGGTTGGTGCAAACTGTAAATTGCCAACAGCACCAACAATTGACCACATGGAAAACGGAACAGTACGCCTGACCAAATAGGTTCATGGTAACAATCAGGTTTCGTTTGTTCCCCATTTTTCAATCCCTTTCATAAGCCAGGGTTCGGGCGACTCAAATTCCTGTGTTAGAATTAACCCTGCTGTATTGACCAAAATCCGCAACCAGGAGTCATAGTGCAGAGAATAACGTTAAAAGTAGGCAGTAGTGTATTAACTGAGAACAATGCGATTGCCAAAGAACGAATGCTTAATTTAGTGTCTCTTATTAGCGAACTGAAAAAACGCTATGAAGTGGTACTAGTATCTTCCGGAGCAGTGGCTGCGGGTTACACCGCTCTGCGGCTGGATCGCAAAGAACATATTAGCAAAAAGGTGTTGGCGTCTGTTGGCCAGCCCATTCTGATGAGTGGCTATAAACAACTGTTCGATATTTACGATATCGATATCAGTCAAATACTTACCACTGAAGAAGATTTTGATTCCATCACTCATATCAATATTTTTAAGCAAATTATCCACGCCCTGTTGGAAAACAGTATTCTGCCGATCGTCAACGAAAATGATATCACCACAACATCAGAACAACTGTTTGGTGATAATGATCAGCTGTCTGCCCACGTGGCTCATCACACCAATTCCGATCTACTCGTTATTTTGAGTGACATAGACGGATATTATGACAAAAATCCTGCTGAACATGATGATGCCAAGATTCGCTCCCATATTTCACACATCCCCGAAGAGGCTCTGGCTCAGGTGCATACACCAACAACGACGTTTGCCACCGGCGGGATTGTGACCAAGCTCAAAGCTGCAAATTATCTTTTGAATAATGGCCGGAAAATGTTTTTGTGCAGCGGCTTTGATTTGACCACTGCGGAAGCTTTTCTGTTGCAAGGGCGCCACACAAAAGGCACTTTGTTTGCTATCGATGAATCAAGCTGAAGATTGGATGTCAGCCTCAGTTCTAAGTCACCTCTGCGGTAAAAACCAGCAGCAATTTCTAACAGTCGCCTAATTGAGGTTTACGCTACAGCCAATGTTCATCAACCTGGCAGCTCTCACCAAGAAACCGACAGTCATCACAAAGGTTCTATCCACACTAATAATCACACTATCGCTTTCAGTACCTGCTGCCGCCAAACCATTTGACACTGTAACAAGGGGTGGCAGGGTCGTGGATCCAGAAGCGGGCTGGATGCTAGGCAGCAGGCTGAGTATCCGCGATAACCGACACCCTTTCACCGTATCTGCTCTCGGGGTAATAGTCCCAAACCGCATGATGCTGAGTACATCTGTTATCCCAAAATGTCAGTGTATTTGGCTCCCAACTCACCCGCGCCACTAACTTTGGCGTTGAACTGATATGGCGAAACAACATATCCAATATAGCGCGACTCTCGTTAGGCCGAAGACCTTTAATGTGAGAAGTAAAACCCGAATTCACATACAGCACTTTTTTACCTGTTTCAGGATGAGTCACAATAACAGGGTGCTCATTTCTGGGGTAACCGCCTTCAGGTGGTGTAGATTTGTAACTCCCCACATAGGGTAAGGCACCATCGTGTACTGCGGTGAGTCCTTGCAGCATTTCTTTCATTGTGTCGGACAGCAAATCGTACGCTAAATACATATCTGCAAAAAGCGTATCGCCACCACCACATGAAGGTGTCTGAGTGACATACAGCATCGAGCCCATAGGAGGAAATTCATCACAAGTAACATCCGTGTGCCAACCATCACCAGCGGTATAAGCTGAATCAGCATTGGTCGCAACCTTAAGAATTTCTCGATGCTCTTTCTTGTCCTTATACATAGGATGAACATGCAACTCGCCAAACATCTTACCTAAGGCGATGTGCTGGTCGCGATTAAGATGCTGGTCTCTGAAAACCAACACCCCCCATGTCAGCCAACCTTCACGCAGTTCATCAAAGGTGCTGTCGCTCATCGGCTCAGACAGGTCAATACCGGTCACTTCGGCACCCAAATGCGGTGTAATCGATGTAAATTGCATAGTGAAATCTCTACTTTTTTAGGTATTCTGCTCTGATGATAACGCAATCTCGTAGCACGGAAAAGATCAAGTTAAATCCAAGATTCATACTGGGTTACCATACGTTTTTTCCCATACCGTACTATGCTCTTCTGCATGGGAATAAAAAATGACAGAATCCTTTGACACTCCGTCCAACCCCATAACAACTGCTTAGATGACGTTTATATAAGAAAAGCCGATTGCTACGATTTTTTCGCAACCACAATTGCCACCGATAAATTACGGCGGTGCAATTTACATTGTCCGGTGGATAACTCGGCAACTATTGAAACGGAATCCTGAAGAAAAAAGACAGGGTATTACAGACTGCGATAACACACTGGACTAGTACAGCGGCGAAGGTGAACAATCGTACTCCACCTCCAACTTTTCTCAGCAATATCGATGACCGCCACGCATCCAATTATTTATTCTTATTTTTCGAATTTTATATTTTCCACCTTAAGGTTAGCGAACATTCATCAAAAGAATATGAACCTACTTCTTCTTGCTGCTCCGGTTCTTTTTCTTCTTATTCTTTGTGGATTCTTTTTTGGCCTTCTTTATCGCGGACTTTTTTGCTGCCTTCTTTTCAGCGGTTTTTTTCGCCTTTTCTTCATTTAGCTCACGAAGTGATTTTTGCAAACGCTTCTTGGCATCTTGTGCCGCTTTCTCAGCGATCTCAACAGTGGCCATTGCTTTTTTGGCCCGCTTTGAGGCTTTCTCAGTAGCGAGCAAAGCTTTGTCTACATCTTTTTGGCATTTTTCCAGGCCTTTTTTCAATTTTTCAAAACGTTTTTTGGGTTTCATCCATCTATCTCCAGTAGTTATAAAGTACGTTTATGCTTGTTCATCTTTCTCATGAATATCTTTCGGGGAGCCGACAATCATTGGATCTGGCTGATAAACCACATCGTGGTCTTTATCGGGGTAATCTAAATTGTGCAAAAAATGGCGCATACAATTGATACGCCCGCGCTTTTTGTCATCAGACCGAATCACCGTCCAGGGTGAATCTTTTGTATCTGTATGGAACACCATCGCATCCTTAGCCTTGCTGTAGTCATGCCAGAGGGACAAAGAAGCCATATCAATCGGACTCAGCTTCCACTGTTTCAAAGGATCATTTTGTCGTGACTTAAACCGCCGAAATTGCTCCGCCCTACTAACCGAAAACCAATATTTAAATACTAAAATTCCACTATTAACCCACATGCGTTCAAGCTCGGGGGTTTGACGCATAAACTCCAAATATTCTTGGTCGGTACAAAACCCCATCACTTTTTCGACACCCGATCTGTTGTACCAGGAACGGTCAAAAAGAATGATTTCTCCTTTACTTGGCAGATGGCTGATATAACGCTGGAAATACCACTGATTTCGTTCACGAGCACTCGGCTTTTCCAGCGCGACAACGCGAGCACCACGAGGATTCAAGTGTTCCATGAAGCGCTTGATCGTGCCCCCTTTCCCAGCCGCATCGCGCCCCTCAAATACAATAATCACTCGCTGATTAGTGTCCTTCACCCAATTCTGCATTTTCAACAGTTCGATCTGCAGTTCGTGTTTATGCTGCTCGTACTCCAAAACATCCATTTTCTTTTTGTAGGGATACGCGTTATCTGCGTTCCATTCGATCCTGCCATTTTTAGCATTGAGATCGTAAACAATGGCGCCCTTTCCGACCTTTTTTGAATCTGTTTTTGTTGGTTTTTGAGGTTTTTTCATTTCGTTCCGTTTTTCTTTCACGAGTTTTGTTGCCTCCGGGATAAAGAGCGTAGCTATACATTTTTTCAAGTAGAAAAATATAATGACTAATCAGATATTTTTACTGCTGTAGATCGCGTCGGATCAAGTGCTCTTCGACGGTGAATCTATATTTAATACCCACGGGGAAATATTGCCTTGATATGCGTCAAAAAAAATACAGCGTTAAACGCCAAGCCTGTTGATTTGGGTTTTTGGAAGAGGTATTTAAGAATGGAATGAATAATACTGACGCGCTATGATTTTCACAAAAAATGACCCCGGACCGGGGTCATTCAATCAACATTAACAATTAGACTGTTTTTCACTAACTCAACTTACGACGCGCTCCCAGCGCTGCCAAACCTAAACCCAATAGTAAAATTGACGAAGGTTCAGGAACACTAACACTGCCACCGCCGTTGCCGCCACCACTGCCAACGTCAACTTCATCGCCAATAACAACACTAGTGCCACCATTGTCCTTCAAAAAAGAAAACACGTTTAACCCATAAATAGCATTGTTATTTAAGCTATTTACGTCAGGCGCTGTTAACGCATAATCACCACCGCAGATGGCCAAGCGACAGCCGGTGGTTGTCGCTATCATGTCAATATCGGCAACAACGAAGAGCGAACCTGCGCCTACCGCATACTCACTAGCCGCCCAATAAGCCGCCGTGATTTGTCCATCTTCATTGGTACCGCCAACACGGCCGTTGTTATCCGCTATTTCAGTTGCATCTAATTGACCGACGAGATAATACTGATTAACATCGCTGGCAACACCAAAGGGGCCATCATAGAGTGGCGCGCCTCCATTAGACACCGCACCTGAACTGGCCGTAGTACTGATTCCCAACATAGTACCCAAAACATCATGATTAGCATCATCTTGAAGCAGAAACAAATCACCTCCACTCAAAAAGAAATCTACCACTGCTTCAGAGAACACGAGCCCATCACTGTCGCCAACCCAGGGGGCGATAAACATATCAACACCAGCCAATGATGTAGCATCGACGGTATCTAATGTAACTGTGGTGATCACCTCGTCAACAACGCCTGTTGGTCCAAAATACTCCGGCGTCTCCAACGCCGCTCTAAAATCATCAACGCAAGAGCCATTCCAAGCCCAGCAACCACTTTGGCCAGTAATCCCACTTGATGCTCCCCCCACAACATACGCCGACACCTGATAGGACATCAACGTCATACAAAGCAATCCAGCTCCAACCAAAAAATCTTTAAAATTTTTCATATCTAACTCCATTTATTTGTTATCCAACGAATTGGTAACAAAAAAACACGCAAGTTAGACGCCAATAAAAGTAATTTCAGTACTATCAATCACTTACAAATAGAAGGGATAATGAAGAGATTGGAACTGTAAAATATTTCGACAGAAATTAGCTTGATGTGAGAGTAACCGGCTCACCCTGAGCTTCTAAAAACGCCCTTTCCTATAGCATCCAAGGGATATTCACAACGCCCCGTAATTTTAGCGATCGTGAATGACAGCTTATCTTCATCGCCGTCTTACCAAAAAAAGCAATAGGGCAGCTAAACTTTCAAGGCCACCAGATTCACCATCAGGCTGCTTGGGCCGCCCAGATCGCTCATTTGTGAATGGTCGTCTTCGACCAGTGAGATACTATCAATATGTTTGATCAATGATTGAAGGAAAATTTCACCCTCGAGTCTGGCTAAATGTGCGCCCAGACAAAAATGAATCCCAAAACCGAAGGCAAGATGTGGATTGGGATTTCGATCTATTACAAAATTGTCTGGGTCTTGAAAGACCTTTTCATCCCGATTAGCCGATGCCATTAGGGGAATAACCAACTCGCCTTTGGGAATCAACACGCCACCCAGTTCTGTATCGCACGCTGTTCTTCTTGCTGTCGCCGAAAATGGTGAGTAGAACCGCAGTGCCTCCTCGACAAACGTCGGAATCAGCGCCGGATTATTTTTCAGCTGCGCTAATGTCTCGGGAAATTCATCGAGAACTCTTACACTTCCGGTAATTAAGCCAGTTGTTGTTTCGTTCCCCGCAATCAACAGCAGACGGCAGAAACTCAACAACTCTTCGTCCGACAACTTGCCATCTTCAGTCTCGGTTTCTACCAGCCGGCCTAACAAATGATCTTGAGGTGACACTCTTAGCTGTTCAATTTGTGCGAGGAAGTATGCATCCATTTTCTCGCCGGCTTTCACTGCTTCAGGGCTTGCGGTACCAAAAAGAATATCAGCGATATTGCTGAATATTGCATCAGACCATGACTTGAACTCACGAATATCACCATCTACCACCCCCAACATATGAGCAATAACTGTCACCGGGAGGGGTGCCGCCATCAATTCTACCAAATCCGCTTGCGGGTGTTTTTTCAACTCGAGCATCAGCTCTTCACATCGCTCGGTAATCAGCTCACGCTGACTCTCTATGTGTGCCGGTTTGAACGCATGACTCACCAGCTTCCGCAGCCGGTTGTGAATGGGGGCATCACTGAACAGCATACTGGGTGTGCTGTTCTCGTCAGCTGGACGCAAAGCAACGTCTGAGGAAAATGTGCGGTGATCTCGCAAAACGATTTGAACCAGTTCATGACTCGCCACTTGCCAGGGACCATCATCCATTTTTGAAACTGGGGCATTTTTTCTCAGCTGACTATAACTTTCATAGGGGTCTAACGGCGCTTCTACGGTTATTTCACTCATATATCTACTCTTCGAGGTGCTCGTCAAACTGGAAAAAGTGGCCTATTGAACCTTATCCACGCGGCTTTAGATAGTGAAAAAGCCCATGGTAAAAATATCTTAGAAATGCTTTTAAATATGGTATTTTTAGCCACACTTACCAACAGGTAAATTGAATGATCCGCACTAACCTACAGCCCTCTTGTTAGCATTAAGCGCTGTATAAATATCGATCATTTCAACCACATTTTCGAGGTTAACAATACCTTCTATTCTACTGCCGCTGCTAACAGCAAGCATGTGCGTGCTATCGGTTTGTAACTCTTCAAGTAACTGTTGAATCGGTGTAATAGGTTCAACTTGTTTGATACTTCGTAAGCTTATTTCCCCAACTTTTATATGCTCACCGTGCTGCTGCAGTGCCTGCAATAAATCCGCCTGGGTCAACACTCCCTCTAGATGATGGACCGAGCCAACCGGAAAATCTTTTTGACTGCCTGACAATGTGTATGAAATGGCTTTAGACAAATGATCGTCAGGAGAAAGAATGTGGAATTCGGTAAGCATCGCACTGGCTGCAGTGGCACCCTCCAGAGTATGCTTGGTCTGTTCTGCCGCATTTTCTGCACCGGCACCAAACCATAAAAACACAGCAATCAAAAGCAAAAACGGATTGTATAAAAGACCCAGCAAACCAAACATGATGGCAAAATTTTGCCCGATCATAGCAGCTCTTGCAGTGGCGTGATGGTGCGACATACGCATAGCCAATACCGCACGTAGCACCCGACCACCGTCCATAGGAAAGGCCGGCAGCAAATTAAATATAACCAAAAGAATATTAACTACCATCAGGCGAAATGCAAATGGCCCTCCGGTTGCCATCAACTCTTCTTTTGTCACCTCAATATTGTTGATGTTAAGCCATATCCACAACAAGCCCGCGATGACCACATTGACTGCCGGACCTGCCAGAGCAACCTTGATTTCCTGTAGCGGGTCTTCCGGTAGCTTCTCCATGGAAGCGATACCGCCAATCGGTAAAAGAGTAATATCCCGCGTCACTATGCCATAACGACGAGCGGTAAGCGCGTGACCAAATTCGTGCAAAACCACACAGGAAAAAAGAGCAATAATATAAACCATGCCGTCAAAAGCCGCATTCACCGTGCCATACAAATTCCAATACTGATACCCAAACCAGGCAACCAATAGGAAAAAGGTTGTATGTACATAAACATCAATTCCGGCGATGCGAGCTATTTTCCATGACCACTTCATTAAAAACCTTCACGATTGATTTACAGATGTGTTACCACTGGCAGTATATCGCCATGTATTTGATAATTGTAACTTCATCAGTTAGCGTATCACTGCGTCAATTCAGGATGATACCCTGCCTTAACGGTTCCAACATATACGATATATCAACTTAACAACAGACACTACCAAAGGACGATAACTATGAATGGCGGCAAGTGGACTATTGGCGATGTCACGGTAACAAGAATTGTAGAAATGGAAACAACTGGAGGCACTCGATTTCTGTTACCGCAAGCCACACCCGAATCCATCAGGGAAATTGACTGGCTGTACCCGAATTTTGCTAGTGAGAGTGGCAAGCTCAAGATGTCGATTCACGCCCTGGTTGTCGAAGCACCCGGGAGACGTATTATTGTCGATACCTGCATCGGCAATGACAAGGAACGATCCATTCCGGATTGGAGCAACTTACAGACCGGTTTTCTTCAAGATCTCAATGAAGAAGGCTTTAATCGAGAAACTATAGACACCGTTCTTTGTACGCATTTACACGTCGACCATGTCGGTTGGAATACAATGCTTGTCGATGGCCAATGGCTGCCAACCTTTCCCAACGCCCGCTATCTTATGGCTAGAAAAGAGTTTGAACACTGGAGTCAAGCAGGCGACGAAGAACAACGGCAAGTAATGAGCGATTCTGTCGACCCCATTTCAGCAGCAGGGCTGGTTGAATTGGTCGACACTAATGAGGTTATCTGCGATGAGGTTCGACTGGTTCCCACCCATGGGCACACGCCCGGGCATGTCAGCATACAAATTGAATCGAAGGGACAGACTGCACTAATAACCGGTGATTTTGTTCATCATCCCTGCCAAATGGCAAGACCGGACTGGGCTGCTGCGGTTGATACGGACCCCAATGAAAGTACCGAGACACGATGCCGGCAGTTCACCGAACACGCCCAATCCTCTACTCTTATTATAGGCACCCATTTCGCCACTCCAACCGCCGGATATATCAGGCAAGACGGCGATGTATGGAAGTTCGATGCCGATTAATGCAAGCCAAAAAAATGCTGTTATGACAAACTGGCTGCGCTTGAATTAACTATCACTATCAGCCGTAAGATCACGATCACGGCAGGTTATCGTCGCCTGCCTAAATTCTTTGCTATATGCCACCAAAAATGTGCCTATTGCCGACACAACAAACAGCGCTGCTGACACGCTAAATGCCATCATTAATAAATACGCGATTGAATTATTCATTCTTGGCACCCTTTCTTTTTAAGCATTATTATTTTTATAGAACACTAAACCGCCCTTCATTAAACATTAACAAAGAGTAATGAATCTCCCAAATACAGAATTTTCATATAAAACGTTCAAAGTATGCAAAAAAAGAATTAGTAAGCAGGCGCCAACGGACAGAGAAAAGTACTGACGGCATCAGCAGCCAAGAAATTACGAATACCGTGGCAATTTGTAATGGCTATTTATTGCCATTATCAAGGGCTAAAATTTTGAAGGGGCGTAACCAGTAACAACATCCACTTGAATTTCTCTGCCCAGCGCGGTCATCGGGTGTACAACAATAAGACCTCGAACGGATTTTTTTAGCTTTCCCATATCAGCCTGCTCCGCTTTGGTCAGAGCACGACTAAAAGCCAGCGATTTAATATCATGGCCTTTACCGCTTAACTGACTTGTCTGCTGCCCTTTGACGTTGGTAATTTTTTTGGTAATTTTTTCTATGCCGCGCGTCGCCTGGGCAATAACTTCCTTATCGTCACGTCGCTCCGCCGACGACAACTTGGATCGATACTTATCGAGCCGATTGTTTAAATTCTGCAATTCTTGTTTCAAATTCATGTTGTTGCCTTTTGTGTACCAATAATCTTTGCTGCGCCGGTGTCAATAAACATTGTAACAGCTGGAGAGCAAGCCCGGTAAAGACAATCCTGATCCTCCGCATAAACAATTTTTGCGGCCAATAAATTGCCATCAACGTAAACCAACACAAAAATCCTTTACGCCAACGACCAAATGCTTGCTGCAATCCTTGGCGTATCAACAGAACAGTGTTTTAATCGCGATTCTAAATATATGCTCGATTGCAACTACTCCACCCACGCATCGCGTTACTCGGAAAACACCATGAATACTGCAACATACATGAGTACCAAGTTATACAAAAGAGTCCATAGCCTTGCAACTGAGATGTTACTGGCTGCCGACGAGGAGGACGATGAACGGTTTATCAACTATTACCAACAGCTCAAAACACTCTGCGATGAATACGAAGACAAACCGGAAAATCATCCAGTGCAGTGGGAAACTCTGGCTGATTTTACAGAAGATATTACCGATGCAATGGCCATATACAAGAAGGCTCTGGACTATGCACAAAGCATCAATGCTAACGATTACATTGCTTCCATCAGCTATGCCATGGCAATGTTATTCAAGGAACAAGATGAAAAAGAGCAAGCTGTAGACAGTGCTTTGATAGCCAATAAACATGCTGCCAAAACCGAAGATCAACAGTTGCAGCGAGAAATAAAGCAGTTATTAAAAGCTTTGCGTTAGCCCATAATTTTACTTTAGTGGTGTTTCAATCTTCCGGAACTATTGGCAAGAAAGACGCCAATAGCCGAACCATTTATTTTGCCAATGACCAAATATACGCAACCACATCGTTCAAATCCTGATCCGAGTGGATACTTTTAGCCATAAATTTCATTTGCCCACCGTAGACGTCATCCTCGTGAGAGCCTCGCAACCCGGTTTTAAACCCGCTAAGTTGCCGCGCTAAGTAGGTTGCATCCAAACTGACCAGCCGAGGGGCGTTGACCAAAGGATTACCCTCAGCAGTTGCGCCGTGACAAGAACTACAGCTGCCCTGATAAATCATTTTGCCATTATCAATATCACCGGCGACAGCGTTAGCGCTGGTAACAGCACTAACCGGTAGCGACGCTATGTAAGCAGAAACACTTGCCACTGCCTGCTCATCAACCAGAGTCATACTCATTGCACGCATTTGGCCACCAAAAAAATCATCAACTTCACTGGCACGTATACCCGCCTTAAAATGGTTAAGCTGACGACTTAAGTATACGTCTGTTTGGCCGGCAAGCGCCGGACCCATGCCGAGAACCCCTTCACCATTCATTCCATGACACCAGATACAGCTACTGTAGAGACCTTCACCCTGTTCGAGGTCTGCATAAGTAAACCATGTGGCACTAATAGCCAGACATCCCACGAGTATATGTTTGAACCCGAACAATCTTTTCATGTTATGCCTCACTGTGATTTTATTGTGATGAGTTGCGCTGTTATTTGGGCCAGCAGCTAAACAAAGCTTTAAGTGACGACGCAAACGCTAGCGGCTGATCAAGAAAAACATGGTGATTGGCATCAGGAATCGAAAACATTGGCGCCTCTGGCCGCATTTCACGCATGGGGTCGATATTTTCAGCGTCAGACGCCCAGCTATCCTGCCCCATAATACCGGCAACAGGTATCGGTAGATTTCGATAGATTTCCTCGTGATCATTACCGATGGTAAATCCGTAGTAGATAGAAGGGTCGAACTTCCAGGTCCAGCCATCATCGGTTTCCCTCAGAGAATGATGACCAATATAATCAAGAATATATTGATTGGCGCAAGGCTGTGGAGGCGCTAGCCGGAACCTTGCTCTGGCATCTTCATAAGATGCATAAACACGAGTCGGCCTCGGCTCATCTCGGTCATTAAACCATTCATCCTGGCGATCTTTGGATTTCACGGTGAAATCCACCAACACAATACCACCCAACCGCTGATGATGCCGGTGCGCTGTTACTAGTGTCACCATACCACCGAAACTGTGCCCTACAATTATGGGCTTATCTTGCATCTTGGCATCGTCACAGACCGCCATGACTTCATCGCCGTAGAGTTCACGGGTATATTCTTTACGCCATCCGCTGTCCCCCATTCCAGACAAATGAATACTCACCACATGAAAATCGTGGACCAGCAATGGCGCAATAAAATGATACCAGCGACCATGGGCACCATTGCCATGGATAAAAATCAACCCTGGCTTGCTGTTATCACCCCACTCCAAATAACAGATGTCACAACCTTCGTGTGTTACATGCTTTTCTTGATGAGGGGCATCCAACGCGTTTTTGAACCACTCTGGCTTTCTGGTAATGATTGTAGAAGTGGGTGCTTCCGCGTGATAATTCGGGTCGTCATCAGAATCCATTGATAACCGGTCTTCAATGACTTTCTGCGGCGCTTCCATATCTGGAGGTGTATGTGGAGTCTTTCTGGTCATAAGTAATGTTTCCTAAAAATCTTCAATACCTGCTTTTGGTGCACAAATTTTCCGCAATTAATTCATCCCACAGAGACAAACAACTCAATTTTGGGTCGCTATTATCGCCAAAGCAGCACCTTTCGTCGATAGTCTTTTAATGAAGCAGTTAGCAAATGACTATGCATCAAACTCACTTAACCACCGATCACTGCTTTGAGCCCAAAACACATTAAGGCCGATAGGTAAATCCCACCGGGCCAACAAGGTCCTGTAACTGCGACTGAATGAGCTCTATCCAATCACAGAGATAGGGACGGGTCTCACGGGGATCAATAAGATCGTGAACAGCAAAAGACTCTGCCGAAATATAGGGGTTACGCCCCTTGGCAAATTCGTCTTCCATTTTCTTTCGAAAGGCGTCGGGGTCATCTGCTTCCGCTATTTGACGTCTAAACGCAACAGCGACGCCTCCTTCTATTGGCAGAGCTCCCGCGTCCACACTGGGCCAGCTCAACACATACCCCTGATCACTATAGTGTGCAGCTCCGGCCACCCCATAGCTTTTCCGAACCATAACCGATGCCCAGGGCACAACGGATTGTACCGCAGCGAGTACGGTCGACATACCGTGCATAATTGTACCCTGCGATTCAGAGTCAGGGCCAATCATAAAGCCGGGCTCATCAACCAGGTTGATAATGGGCAAGTGAAAAGTATCGCAGATTTCAATGAAACGACGTACTTTCTGGGCACCATCTGCCGTCATTGCACCCGCAAAGAAGCGGCAGTCATTGCCGGTAATTCCGACACTCTGACCGTTAATCCGCGCATAACCGGTGATTTGCCCCAGCCCAAATTGCTGAGAGACTTCAAAAAAAGAGTCCCTGTCGACAATACTATGAATAACATCTCTCATCTCAAAGGTTTGTGTACGATCTCTGGGCACAACCGATAGCAGATTTTCGTCTTGTCGATCTATTGGATCGCCACACTGTATTCGAGGAGCTAATTCCCCTACATTTTGCGGCATATAGCTGAGGAATTGGCGAATCTGTCGAAAGGCATCATATTCGTCAACAGCCAAATTATGAACAACACCACTGCGCAAATGAACTTGCGCGCCCCCCAGCTCGTCTTTAGTGATCGGGCTATTCAGCGCCCTTTCAACCACAGCGGGACCGGCAATCATTACCTGGGCGGTATCCCTGGTCATTACAGAAAAATGAGACGCAACCAACCGTCCGGCAGGAAACCCCGCTACTGGTCCTAGCGCAGCCGACGCGACCGGAACCAGCCCCAGCGCCTCTCCAATAATTTTCATTCGGTTTTTTTCGTACACTGGCGTACCAACTGTACGGGGTTGTTTCGGGTCGGGCGGAGAACCTCCGACACTACCGCCGCCACCTTCCAAAAACCTAACCAGAGGGATCTTGTGTTGAACGGCCAGATTCTCCGCATAAATACTTCTACGTAAACCGGCGCCATTGGGCGAGCCACCCTTCAAGGTGAAATCCTCTCCGCCAACAGCAGTGAACCGTTTATTAACACGACCCACACCAACCACATAATTTGCCGGCGAAAATGACACCGCCTTCAAACTATCGTCTAACGTAGCACCGCCAGCGATTTTTCCCTGCTCTCTGAAACTGTTGTGATCAAGAAAGTAATCAATACGCTCTCGAATGGAGAGCTTTCCACGTTGATGATGGCGCCGCACTGACTCGTCGCCACCCTGTTGTCGTGCCATTTCTCGTCGACGCTTTAACTCTTCTACTTCTTCAAGCCAACTCATTAATATCTACCTACTGTAACTTCGATTTGGCCCATATCTATTTCTCCTCGGTAAACTCTACCAATGAAGCATAAGCCTCAACCAACTCGCCCTCACTAACATTAACACTAGCGATAACTGCATCCCGGCTTGCAGCAACTGACGTTTCCATTTTCATTGATTCTAATATGAGTAACACCTGTCCTTTTACTACTTGATCACCGGCGGCGACATTAACAGCAATAATCTTTGCCGGCATTGGCGAGCTGACAACGTCACTGGATAACCCCTCAGCTCCCGATTGCCCAACAGAACCGAGCGTGAAATTTAGCTCGCCAATGGTATCACTATGGACAAACGCCTCCCCATCTCTGATCACACATACCGCCCTAAAGCGGTGTTGATTAACTTCAATATCAACAAGTTTCCCGAATTGACAATCGACTGACCCTGTTCCAAAAACTGTACTCTGAAAATTCTGATCTTCAATGGTGATCACCCGCTTTGCATTCAACCCGGTTTTGCTTTCTACACTGAGGTTAACGCCGTCCACACTGACTTGCCACAACTGCGGATTGTACTGCCGACCAGGCCATTCACACGACTCGGCAGAACCATCAACAACTGCCAAAGCCGCACATAGCAGATGATTGCGATCGCTAACATTGAGAGGCGATGTCCAATGCGCATGATTTAGATCAACCGCCTGCGTGTCTAAGCCTCCCTTACGCCATGAATCGGAGCTGATCAAATTACGCAAATAAGACAAGTTGTTATCAACACCTAATAATGCTGACTGATTCAGCGCAGTTTGAAGATTTCGATTTGCCTGAGAAAAATCGTCGCCGTGAGCAATAACTTTGGCAACCAGCGAATCATAATAAATACTAATGTGGTCTCCCGACTTAATACCGCTATCACAACGCTGATATTGCGGTTCGGCCCAATACTCAATGGTCCCAATCGCCGGGATAAAGTCCCTGGCGGGGTTTTCCGCACAAACCCGACACTCAATAGCATGTCCTCTCTGTGGGATGTCGGCCTGATTCAGGCTTAGCACCTCTCCCTCAGCCAGTCGGATTTGCCACTGGACAATGTCAATACCAGTAACCAACTCAGTCACGCCATGCTCCACTTGTAAGCGTGTATTCATTTCCAAAAAATAGAACTGCTGATGTTCCGATGAATACAAAAACTCCACCGTTCCGGCACCGTGATAATCTATGTGACGAGCGATGGCTACCGCTGTATCGCAGAGCGCCTGTTTGATATCCGTGGACAATAGGCGAGCCGGAGATTCCTCAACAATTTTTTGCCGACGACGCTGAATAGAACAATCACGCTCATGTAAATGGACACAATGTCCGTGGTGGTCTGCCAGCACCTGTACTTCTATATGACGAGCATTTGGCAAATATTTTTCTACAATTATGCCGCTATCACCAAACGCCTGCTGCGACTCTCTGCTCACAGCTGCAAATGCGGCTTCCAGATCCGCCGCATGCTCGACAATTCGCATTCCCACCCCGCCCCCGCCAGCGCTAGCCTTGAGCAAAACCGGAAATCCAATTTCTTCACATTGGGTAACAAATTCCTCGCCATAGGTAACTAATTGATTAAGTCCGGGAATTGTTGGCAACGACAAACTTGCAACCAATTCCCTGGCTGCTTGTTTGGATGCAACAGCCTTCATGCTGTCAGTAGAAGGGCCTATAAATACAATGCCGTTGCGTGCACAGGCGTCGGCCATTTGCGCATTTTCTGCAAGAAACCCATAGCCCGGATGAATGGCGTCTACACCTAAAGATTTTGCCGAGTCAATGATGCGATCGATATTCAAATAGGAATCGGAGGCTTCCGCAGCACCAACCCAAACTGCCTCGTCTGCTAGTTGAACGTGGCGGCTTCGACTATCTGCGGTTGAATAAATTGCAACAGACGATATATGAAGATCGCGACAAGCCTTAATCACTCTTACTGCTATTTCACCACGGTTGGCGACAAGAACTTTATTGAACCGAAAATTTTCATTCGACTCGTGATTAGAAACATTCAATTTTGTGATCTTCCTTTTGTCTAAACACTAGTCATCAATACCAAGACGCACACTACCAAAATAGATTTTACAAAAATCTAGCTCAAACTGAACCCCTGATAACCTTCAGCCACAACGTCTTTGCATTTTTCAACATAGGCGGGAAACCCAATATGCGGCATAAACACCCGGGGCTTACCGGGTACGTTTGCGCCCAAGTACCAGGAATTACAGGTCGGGAATAAGGTCGCCTCTGCCAACTCATTAACATGTTCAACCCAGTCATTTTCCGCGTCAATATCAGCCTCTATCACTGACAAACCTTCTTTGTCCAAATAAGCGATACACTCTGAAATCCAATCGACATGCTGCTCAATCGACGGCAACATATTTGTCAACACCGAGGGACTGCCTGGGCCTGTAATGGTGAATAGATTAGGAAAAGCTTCTGTACACAATCCCAGGTAAGTGCGTGGTCCGGCCTCCCATTTTTCGTTCAATGGCAGCGCACCTTTTCCGCGAATATCGATCCGCTGCAAAGCACCTGTCATCGCATCGAAACCGGTGGCAAAAACCACCGCATCCAATTCATATTCAACGCCTCCGGTCACCAGTCCCACTGCGGTAAAGTGATCAATAGGCGTCTCTTTTACATTGACTAAATTAACATTAGGCCGATTATAGGTTTGAAAATAGCGAGTATCCGCACACAACCGCTTACAACCAAAGGTATTATCCGGGCAGAGTAAATCAGCTGTTTGAGGGTCGTCCACGACTTGGCGAATTTTGTTCCGCACAAATTCGGCGGCGGTCTTATTGGAATCGGCATTAACGCCGGTATCATCAAAGGCACTCATAAAAAGCAGCCCACCCAGCTCCCAATACTCTTCATAACGAGCCTGTCGTTGCTCGGGCGTTAGATCAAGAGCAGATCCAGCGTCCTCCCGCGCATGACTTACACCAAAACCAGCAGGCATTGTTTTGTTCTGCTCTCTGAGCTCACGATAGTGAGACTTGATTATCTGCTGTTCCTGTTGTTCCAAAGGTCTGTTTTGCGCTGGCACCGAGTAGTTGGGCGTACGCTGAAAAACAGTTAATGTACTTGCCTGATTGGCAATAAGGGGGATACTTTGAATAGCAGACGAACCCGACCCAATAACGCCTACGCGTAAACCGGTGAAATCGACGCCGCTGTGAGGCCAATTCCCGGTATGGTGGCTAGCCCCCTTAAAACTCTCTAAACCCTTAAAATCAGGCGTATTTGCAGACGACAGGCACCCTGTAGCCATAATACAAAATCGACTCGTTAGATTCTCTCCTGAACTCGTTTTCACACTCCAGCTATTGTTGCTTTCATTATAATGAGCGGATTCCACTCGAGTGTTAAATTGAATATCGCCCCGCAGATCAAAACGATCGGCAACATGATTTGCATAGGCCAGTATTTCGGGTTGCGGGGAATAACGCTCACTCCACTCCCAGTCTTGCTGCAATGCTTCAGAGAATTGATAGGAATATTCCATACTCTCAACGTCACAACGAGCGCCAGGATATCGATTCCAGTACCAGGTACCACCAACACCACTACCGGTTTCAACAACACGTACTCGCAAACCTTGCTGGCGCAACCGATGCAACATGTACATGCCAGCAAAACCAGCCCCGACAATAACTGCGTCAAAGTCCGTCGCTGTTGCCGTTTCATTCTCGCTTTTTTTACTTGTCACACCCATAGAACCCACTCCATTTTTATTAGTATTGGGGATTTCCGTCAAGCACTAGCTACTTTTTGCAGAGGTACTCACTCCTACCGCATACATCAAGCCCGCCATAATCGCCATATTCTTAACAAAATTTTGCATTTCGTGGGCTTGTTCCATACCGGATTCCATTGCCCAGAAATTGTGCATAAAAACGCTGATCACTAACGTAAGCCCAGCCAAAACAAATGCCATTAGTTGAGTGCGGTAGCCTATTGCCAAACACGCGCCACCGCCAATCTGGACAACAATGGTTACAACTAACAATACCGGTACCAGCGGCACATTGTGCGCCGCCATGTATTCAGTCATAGCGGCAAATCCAGTAATTTTGGTGATGCCCGGCACAATGAAATACAGCCCTAAAAGCCCCCTACCTACTAACAGAAACATACGCTGGCATTTTTGAATAAGATCTGAACTCATGCTGTAACCCTCATTAAACATTTATAGTTATGGTTTTATCTAGCCTACAATACCACCGATTAAGTGTTCTGGCTTTATCTGTGTATCCTACAGTTCACCCTACTGTCTATCAAACAACCAGTTAATACGACCGAGCCTACATACCATTAGATTACCGAGCCTGTCGCAATCCTCTATCGCCAATTCATCGGGAGCCGATGATCGGGAAGGCGCCGATAGTGTCTTTTTATCTTTCTTCAAATAACTGTACATGGTTTCAAATCTTCCGGAGAAACTTACCCCCTTGCTGCGAAGATCTTCAAATAGGTAGGAAAATTTACCGTACGAAAGAGTAGCCCCGCCTAAGCCGATAGCGATCATTTTATTGAGATAGCGCTGATAGTTCAGTAACAAATACTCGGTGATGGCATTAGCATCAGTAACGCTGCCGTCGTACACAGAAAGACCCATTCGATTGCCCGCCGCCAGCGCACCAGAGGCAAGCTCACTGTTAGCCCTATTTGCCACCAGGCGATACGTAGTATCTCCACAACGAATCTTGTTGTCATCACGGGTGCAATAAGCACCATCCTGCGCCTTTGTTCTAACCGGGCCTCTGCGATTTTCGATCATCTCAATCTTTTGCTTCCCGGGCATTTTCAAATTGATACCAATTTGTTGCGCAACCCGCTTTAACAACAATGCCTGAGTTGTTTCATTATTTTTTTTAAATTCATAGAAAGGGGGTAAATGCTTACCTTTACCCGCAGCTTTCACCTGACAAAAAACTTGCTGGTAATAGCTTTCGGCATGGGTAAAACACCACTTATCGGCACGGGCTGACTGAGAATTAAATCCCAGCCCGGCCATAACCAGCACAAGAAACAGGTGTCTTTCAAAACTCATTCTTCTTCCCATTACATTATCCACAATGATCAGCAATAAAGCGGCAGAGCTGTTTCCGCAAGTTGACCTCCAACCATAAAACACTGTCCACACCAACTGCGCAGCCGGAATCTATCATGATATCATCGGCCAGCTATACATTACCGACCCATCTTACTAACTATCAACAGGTTCTATTATGCCAAAAACACGCAAACGCCCACTTGACGGCATACGAGTTATCGAATTGGGGCAGTTACTGGCGGGACCTTTCTGCGGAGCGATGCTGGCGTATTTTGGCGCCGAAGTTATTAAAGTGGAGTCACCTGACGGTGGTGATCCGATAAGAGGGTGGCGCGAGGTAAAAGACGGCACATCGCTCTGGTGGCATAGTCTGGGGCGCAACAAAAAATCGGTAACTATCGATTTGAAATCCGAAGAAGGCCGTCAGCTAGTGCGACAGCTCATTGATACTGCCGACGTTGTCATTGAAAACTTCCGCCCCGGTGTGATGGAAAAATGGGGACTGGGACCCGCCGATGTAAAGAAAACCAACCCCGCAGTTATCTACACACGTATTTCCGGATACGGACAAACCGGCCCCAACTCGACCAAACCTGGATACGCATCAGTCACTGAAGGCTTTAGCGGTTTTCGCTATGTTAACGGCTTTAAAGGAGAGCCACCGGTGCGACCTAACTTATCTATTGGCGACACATTGGCTGGCATTCATGCCACTCTCGGCATTGCACTTGCGATTATCGAACGAACAAATAACAGCAAAGGCGAAGGACAAGTTATAGATGTTGCGCTCTACGAATCCATGTTCAATATGATGGAAGCGGTAGTCCCGGAATATGACGGCGCAGGTGTGATTCGCGAGCCGTCAGGAACCACGATTACTGGAATTGTGCCGACTAACACCTACCAATGCAAAGACGACAGGTTTGTTGTTATTGGCGGCAACGGCGACGCCATTTTTAAACGTTTGATGATCGCCGCAAATCATCCCGAAATGGCTGAAAATCCAGCGATGGCAGACAATGCGGGAAGAGTCATACATGAGGCAGAAATCGATGCGGCTTTGTGCCAGTGGTGTAAGGAAAATAACGCCGAGACTATTATCAATCAACTGGAAGCTGAACGCGTTCCCGTAGGTCCGATCTACAATATAGAGGACATGATCAACGATCCGCACTATCAAGCACGTGGAATGTTCGAACAGGTGGAAATTGACGGAAAACCTTTAAAAATTCCCGCCATTATGCCCAAACTGGACTCTACACCGGGGAAAACTGACTGGTCAGGCCCCAAACTGGGCAGCCACAATGACGAGATATTCAGGGATGTTTTGGGATTGGGCGATGAGGAACTGAAGGCGCTAAAAGTATCAGCGGTTATATCGTAATCACTGCGATGCCTGACTGGAATCCGTTTCATCCAGGCACACAGTGCGCTACATAGCCTTAAACATTCTGCGCCACCCTATAAGGAAGAGCGGCCTTTGTCGGCGGCAATCCGCAAGCGCAACGCATTCAGTTTGATAAACCCTTCCGCGTCTTGTTGATTGTATGCGCCGGCATCATCTTCAAATGTAGCAATACTCTCATCGAACAGAGACTGCTCAGACTTGCGCCCAACAACGATAACATTGCCTTTATATAACTTGAGTTGCACCTCGCCATTTACAAACTGTTGTGATTGATCAATGGCGGTTTGCAGCATATGCCGCTCCGGAGCCCACCAATAGCCGTTATAGACCAGCTCCGCATATTTTGGCATCAAACTATCTTTAAGGTGAGCAACTTCACGATCGAGGGTTATTGATTCAATCGCTCGATGAGCACGCATCATAATAGTGCCACCAGGTGTTTCGTAGCAGCCCCGGGATTTCATACCAACATAGCGATTTTCGACAATATCCAGGCGACCAATGCCGTTATCGCCACCCACTTTATTCAAATAGGCCAACACCGTTGCCGGGCTCATTTCCTGACCATCGATAGCGACGATATCACCACCACGGTAGGTCAGTTCCATATAGGTAGCTATGTCCGGTGCATTTTCAGGAGACACACTCCAGCGCCACATATCATCTTCAGCTTCAGCCCATGGATCTTCGAGAATACCGCCCTCGTAGGAAATGTGTAATAAATTAGCGTCCATCGAATAGGGAGATTTTTTCTTGTTGCCGGCGTAATCAACGGGGATATTGTGAGTCTCACAATAGGCCATCAATGTTTCCCGGGAAGTCAGATCCCACTCACGCCAAGGCGCGATAACCTTGATGCCAGGTTTCAGTGCGTATGCACCCAATTCAAATCTGACCTGATCGTTGCCTTTACCCGTCGCCCCGTGGGATATAGCATCGGCCCCGGTTTCATTGGCAATTTCAATAAGACGCTTGGCAATCAGAGGGCGCGCAATTGACGTACCCAGTAAATATTCGCCTTCGTAAATAGTATTGGCACGGAACATCGGAAAAACAAAATCGCGGACAAACTCTTCCTTAAGATCGTCTATGTAAATCTCTTTTACGCCCAGCGCTTCTGCTTTTTTGCGGGCGGGTTCTACTTCCTCACCCTGACCAATGTCAGCTGTGAACGTTACCACCTCACACTGATAGGTATCTTGCAACCAACGCACGATGACCGATGTATCCAAACCACCAGAATAGGCTAAAACAACTTTATTGATATCAGACATTGAGAATCTCCACGCTCTCGGCGGGCATAGTTTCACGGATTTCAGAGGGCGGCCATTCTACCGAGGAATGGCCTGCAAGGCGAGTGCCTGTGGCGTGTTTCTTATGGAAAGGGCAATATGGATAGCGTTATATGTCACCGCGCTCCAGACGAAGTGTGACCCGGCGGTTAGCCGCCCTATTATTTATGTTGCTGTTGTTTACCACCGGATAGCGTTCACCGTGATAACGCGTGGTAATCATCGCCTCATCAACACCATTGGACACCAGGTATTTGGTCACCGCCTCTGCCCGCTGTTTTGATAGTTCCAAATTGTACAACCGACGACCAACATTATCCGTGTGACCATCAATATAAAATCCCGTTACTGACAAATCAGCTTTAACATATTGAACAACGTGATCAAGCTGAGTTCTGGCATCGCTAGTCAGCTCAAATTTAGCCGTAGGGAAATGAACACGAGACCGATTAATTTGATCGAAATTGACGGGTAAGAGGCTCGCCAAACAATCACGGTACTGTCCGTAGGCTTTGCGAAAATTGACTGCAGAAAGAAGTAATTCAACATTCTCATCTTCCTGAAACCAGGATGGCCGTACAAATGTTGGCGACATACCATCATAAAGCTCATTGAGCAGCTGATACGCGCGCCGTTCACCCAGCGCAACCGGCGTACTGCTGGCATCGACCTCAACAACACCCATATCGACCGTGGCTCGAGACTCGTCCCACACTGGCGCGATAGCCGTCAGGCTTGCACTGCCCGATTTCATTGCCTTACGCACTGGCGCCAAATGGAAAGATTGGGCCTCCCCTGCTTTATTGGAAAATACAGCATCTCCAAAATAAGGCACGGGTTGCCACATCCGACACTCAAAAGGCGACAATTCCAACCGCCATTCAGCCTGATTGAGCGATGCGCCATAACGTACAGCATGGGCAGATAAAGCCCAGCTGAGGGCGATTAGCCCAATAAACAAATTTGCAATCAATCGAGTCACTGTTGTCTCCGTGCACACAGCTGTATTCATTATTTACTCACCTGCTATCGGCAAGCTTGGCTAAATCTTTAAACTCGGCGGGTATTCCGGTAGCATGCGTCAGCTAAACTCCATGCCAACGAATTGATCGGCTTTTCTGCGGCTTTCACAGAAGTGACCTCATGACTACCCCAGTTACACTAAGTATCACCCGACCGGATGACTGGCACGTTCATTTACGTGACGGCGAGACACTCATTCACACTGTTGCTGATATGGCTCGATATTTTGGCCGCACCATTGTCATGCCCAACCTTGTACCACCCGTTAGCAATGCAGCTCAGGCATTAGCTTACAAAGAGCGGATAATGGCTGCTCAGCAGGGCTGTGCTCGTCAGGTAGAGCCGCTCATGGTGATTTACCTAACCGATAACACCAGCGCCGAGGATATTCGTAGGGCAAAAGAGGCCGGCGTAGTTGCCTGCAAACTCTATCCCGCTGGAGCAACCACCAACTCTGATTCTGGCGTCACCGATGTCACCAAAATCTACCCTGCACTGGAAGAGATGCAACGCTTAGGTATGCGTTTTTTATTACATGGAGAAGTTACCAACAGCGAAATTGATATATTTGACCGAGAAGAAGTTTTTATCGATCGTGTACTGCAGCAGCTGGGCAACGACTTCCCGGAGCTCGCTATGGTGCTAGAGCACATTACGACTCAAAACGCTGTTAACTACGTAACCAATGCAACCCATAAAATTGCCGCAACAATAACCGCTCATCACTTGCTCTATAACCGCAATGACATGCTGGTCGGTGGTATACGCCCTCATTATTATTGCCTGCCAATTCTCAAACGCAACACACACCAGCAGGCACTTATTGGTGCTGCCACAAGTGGTAACCCCCGCTTCTTTCTTGGCACCGACTCGGCGCCACACGGCACAGATCAAAAAGAAACAAGTTGCGGCTGCGCTGGGAGCTATACCGCCCATGCGGCCATAGAGCTTTATGCTGAGATATTTGAACAAGCTGGCGCACTTGATAAACTCGAAAACTTTGCAAGCCACTTCGGTCCAGACTTTTATGAACTTCCACGAAATAGTGACACTATTACACTGGAAAAGTCGCCATGGACCGTTCCTGATCAACTCCCCCTTGGCAACTCCATGCTAACACCACTGCGCAGCGGTGAGACAATGCAATGGCAAGTCATCAGTCGATAAGAGATACCCTGTGAGCGATAAAAGCGAAAACCACCCCATTTCCAACCGATTCCGCGGTTTCTTACCAGTCGTCATCGATGTTGAAACTGGCGGCTTTGACTGTCAGACAGATGCCATTCTGGAAATTGCCGCATCAACATTAACGATGAATGAAGAGGGTATTATCTGTGTTGATAAAACCTTCGATTTTAACGTAGAGCCATTCGAAGGCGCCAATCTCGATCCCGCGGCACTGGAGTTTACCGGCATCGACCCGCATCACCCATTTCGCGAAGCCGATCCCGAAGAGATTGTTTTTACCAATTTACTCAACGCCATTCGCAAACAGGTAAAAGTACATGACTGCACCCGTGCAGTATTAGTTGGCCATAACGCCCACTTTGATCACGGTTTTGTTATGGCTGCCGTCGAACGCTGCCAAATCAAGCGCAATCCGTTTCATCCCTTTTCGGTATTCGATACGGCATCGCTATCCGGCCTTGCATTTGGCCAAACAGTACTGGCCAAAGCCTGCCAAACCGCCGGCATCAAATTCAACAATGCAGAAGCTCACTCAGCCGCTTACGATACGGGGAAAACAGCAGAGCTTTTTTGCCTGATCGTTAACAAGTGGAAGGATCTCGGCGGCTGGGACATCGAAAACGACAACTTAGCAGATATAACTAATGACTGAACCGACTTTTGCAAAAGATCATCCAACAAAAAAAGGAACCGGGCCCTATGAAGGCTATGTCACATGGGAAGGCTTAGACGCCTGCGAAGACCACAGCGGACCATTTTATTTTAAACAAAAACAAGATAAGTCTGTTGTTTGTGCACTGGTTGCTGAACCAAAGCATATCAACGGCGGCGGCAAGATCCACGGCGGGCTGCTAATGACCTATGCAGACTTTTCACTATTTGCTATTGCCCATGACAGCCTGGATACCGGATTCAGCGTCACTATCAGTTTAAACGGTGAATTTATTGCCGCTGGAGAACTCGGTGATTTTGTTGAAGCCCGTGGCCGCGTGGTTCGATCAACACGATCGCTGGTATTTGTGCAGGGCGAGATTGTTGTGGGAGAAAAAGTATTAGTCAATTACTCAGGAATTATTAAAAAATAGGGTTTGCTAACACGCCTCAAAAAAAAAGAGTTTGAGAAACTCAAACTCTTTTTTAACCACACCTCACGCATTGGAATACTATAATTTACCGGCGTTCTCTGACAGATAGGCGGCAACACCATCTGGAGACGCCATCATACCCTTGTCACCTTTGGTCCAGCCGGCTGGACATACTTCACCATGCTCTTGGTGGAACTGAAGTGCCTCAATAACACGAATAAACTCATCAAAGTTACGACCTAAAGGCAAGTCATTAACAGTCTGTGACCGGACAACCCCAATCTGGTCAATAATAAAAGCACCGCGAAATGCCATGCCACCTTCAGACTCAACATCATATGCACGACAGATATCGTGATTAATATCAGCCGCAAGCGTATATCCAACCTGGCCAATACCGCCATCATTTACCGGCGTATTACGCCACGCATTGTGCGTAAAATGAGAATCAATAGAAACACCTATAACCTCCACACCCAACTCCTTAAATTTGTCCATACGGTGATCAACAGCCAATAACTCTGAAGGGCAAACAAAGGTAAAGTCCAGAGGATAGAAAAAGACCAACCCGATTTTGCCTTTAATCGTATCTGCCAAATTGAAATTATCGATAATTTCTCCACTAGCCAATACCGCATTGCAGGTGAAATCAGGGGCGGGTTTGCCAACAAGTACGCTCATTACTATCTACTCTCTCTGGTTAAATAAAAACATGTCCAATAACTATCCAGTTCAATGGAGCGAGGATATTACACATCCGACAGTCACAATCCCAACGATTTTCGCGAATCAGCCCTAAGGTTTACAACTATTAGATTCCCGTCAAATTTGCCGATGACTAATCATTCAAACGCTCTCATTTTTAGTAACGCGTAAGCTAAATGCTATTGACAATGATTCTCATTCAACTTATTATTTAGCCATATTTGATTAAATGATAAACAAATACCGGGAAATGTTATGTACGTTTGCATGTGCAATGCTGTAACCGATAGCCAAATCAGGGAAGCAGTTGAAAAAGGTGCCACACAGTTTGGCCAGGTCCGCAGGGAACTGGGGCTGGCGAGCCAATGTGGAAAATGCGGTATTCTCGCGCGCAGTATTTTCAACCAAAGTCTTGAGCTTAATATCGATCAGGAACAACTCTTTTACGCTGTTGGCTAGGCGCGAATAGTGTACCAATAACGCCATAATGAGAGTGATAATAACTTTCATTATCATTCACAAATTCCTTGAAAATCAATAACTTAACATTGACACCACCGCGCTTCTAGCCCACACTCCCCGGACATCCTGAACGTAATCAATACTCTCTGTGGAGCTATACCATGAAAGGTGACGCTAAAGTTATCGAATTCCTTAATACTGTCCTGGGCAATGAACTGGTTGCCATCAATCAATATTTTCTGCATGCACGCATGTACAAAGACTGGGGCTTAAAAGAGCTTGGCGATCACGAGTATCACGAATCTATCGATGAGATGAAGCACGCTGACCTACTCATTGAGCGCATACTCTTTCTCGAAGGCCTACCCAATATGCAGGATCTGGGAAAGTTGATGATTGGTGAAAACACTCAAGAGATGCTTGAATGTGACCTAAAACTCGAAATGATTGCCCATCAAGATTTAAAAGACGCTGTAGCTTACTCAGAATCTGTGGGCGACTATGTTAGCCGCGATCTATTTCAGAACATCATAGAATCTGAAGAAGAGCATATTGATTGGCTGGAAACTCAATTAGTGCTGATCGAAAAAGTGGGCATACAGAACTATCAACAAAGTAAGATGCAATCCTCATAGCTCCAGTCTCAGGCTTAATGCAGGAAGAATCCGGGTTGAAACAAAATCATTCCGGCTCGGATTCTTTCTTCAACCTACCCCAATGACGCAATCAGACGTTCGCCAGCCTCCTTACCTTGTCATCATCGGATGACATTTATATACTGCCAAAGCGCAATTATTCGATGTGAAGTCTGGCTGACGCCATCACTATCCAAATATTTTTTACGATAAATTGCCGCTGGCAGCAGTACTGGGTAGTATAAAACACAAAAATAGACAACCAGAGAGTAATCATGAGCGCCAGCTTAGATTTCAGGGCTATCGACCTTCCCGAAAGTACTCAGGCATTACGCCGGGAAGTACGCGACTTTGTCGCACAGATACAACCGCAAATAGCCAGCTTACCCGATTCCAATTTTGATGCAGCCAGTTCCAAATGGTTTAGCCAGCAATTGGGTGCAAAAGGCTGGATTGGTATGACCTGGCCGAAAGACTATGGCGGCGGCGGGCGCTCCTTTTTAGACCGATTTGTGGTGACCGAAGAATTGATCGCCGCCGGTTTACCGGTGGGGTTTCACTGGATAGGCGACCGTCAGTCTGGACCAGTTTTACTGCGCTATGGTTCTGAACAGCAGAAACGCGAAATTTTGCCGCAAATTATCAAAGGTGACGTTTGTTTTTGCATTGGTATGAGCGAACCAGACTCTGGCTCTGACCTTGCCGCCGCGCGCTGCAGCGCAAAACGTAGCGGTCAGGGCTGGCTAATTAATGGCACCAAACTGTGGACCACCGGCGCTCATCATGCAAATTACATGATTGCCTTGATACGCACCGAAATTGCAGGAGACAATCGTCATGCCGGATTCAGTCAGTTTCTTATTGATCTGAAAACACCGGGTGTCGAAATTCGATCGATTCAAAACCTCGCCGGCAATCATACGTTTAATGAAGTGGTATTTACGGATTTTTACTGTCCGGATTCAAGCTTACTTGGCAAAGAAGGTAACGGCTGGGAACAGGTCATGAGTGAACTGGCATTTGAACGCAGCGGCCCAGAGCGTATTCTAAGTGCATATCGTGTTTTGGTGGAGTTATTACGAGAACTGAAAGGTGATGTAGATGATCGCCAAGCTGAAGTGATCGGTAAAATCAGTGCTCATATTATTGCCATGCGACGCATGTCAATATCCGTGGCACTGATGTTAGAGGAGGGTAAAAACCCCGCTTTAGAGGCCAGTGTTGTAAAAGATCTAGGCAATAGCTTTGAGAAAACAATGCCTGAATTATTGCGCTTAGTTGCGCCAGAAAATACCAGCGAACGATTTCAACAGACTCTAAAATCCGCAATTTTACATGCGCCGTCATTTACTTTACGTGGAGGTACGCGTGAAATTTTACGAGGTGTTATCGCCAGAGGCCTGGGCTTACGATGAGTGAAACATTAGATCTGATTTTGCAAACCGCCGATAAATTATTTGCTCAACATTGTGATAAAGAGCTGATCAATCAAGCCGAGAAGGGTCAGTTTGCCGATGACTTATGGCAGAAAATTGAGGAAACCGGACTCTTACTGGCGGGGGTACCTGAGCAATACGACGGCGTTGGTGGAGAAATGGCCGATTTTTTTCGTCTGCTAGAGCTCGCGGGCAAACATTGCATACCACTACCGCTGGCTGAAACCTATATCGCCCGACTAGCCTTATATGAAGCGGGAATAGATGTTCCTGATGGTCCATTGAGTTTTGCTCAGGCAGGTGCGGCGATACCATTTGGCCGCTTTAGTCACGGCGTAGTGCTGTGGTCAGAACATGAACTGCGTTATCTACCGAAGATAAATCAACCCTTTATTGAGGGGTATAACTATGCCGGCGAGGCCGATGATAAGATTGACCTGAAACAGAACGATGGCGTGACCCTAACAACACAGCACAACACTGAATGGTGGCGAGGCTTGGCTGCGCTCAGCCGTAGCTCGCTCATGTCTGGCGCCTTAGAGTTTATGTTAGACAATAGTGTAAGTTATGCGCTCGAACGCAAACAGTTTGGTCGGCCCATTGCTAAGTTTCAAGCGATACAACAACAGCTCGCCGTCCTGGCAGGACAATATAGCCAGGCGCGGCAGGCAACTCGTGTCGCGGCGCTTAGCATATCGTCACAGGATTTCATTCGCTCTGTAGCGGTGGCTAAATCCGTGACTGGAGAAGCTGCTGGCATAGGTAGTGAAATCGCGCACCAAGTAATGGGGGCGATGGGCTTTACCTATGAACATGACTTACATCACCGCAGCCGACGATTGTGGAGCTGGCGTGACCAATGGGGCAATGAGGCACAGTGGAATATAGTTTTAGGTAAACAACTGGCCGCTACCGACCCAGATCAACTTTGGGCGCTGCTTACCGCGTAGTTTCGGCAACCCGTTTGAGTGATGAGTTAGTTCTTAAATGGGGCCAGACGCACTATGTGCGAGCAAGAATACAGCCTAAAAAAACCCAAAAAGTACCTCGGTAATTGTCAGCAACCCGCTTGTTATAGTAAGTTTAAAGACATAGATGCATTATTATTCTCATGCATGGGGATAGATTAAACCGGTTCCGATAAACACATAAGAAATGGGAGTAATACTATGGATATTAATGGAAAAATAGCCGTTATAACTGGCGGGTCTTCAGGCATGGGCAAAGCGACAATTCGCCGCATTGTTAAAGAAGGCGGTAAGGCTGCTATTTTCGATATAAATGACGAAAAGGGACAGGCCTTAATTGAAGAACTTGGGGCTGACAATGTAATCTATTGTCACGTTAATGTGATGGAAACCTCCTCCATCGAAGCTGGTATTGCCAAAACAATGGATACCTTTGGTGCAATCCACATCTGCTGCAACTTTGCCGGCGGCGGCATTGGCGGCGCAGCACGAACCATGGGGCGAGACGGTCCTCACAACATCGAAAACTACAAAAAGACTGTTATGTTAAACCTGATTGGCACCTTTGATGTGACCCGTCTATGTGCAGAGCAAATGTCGAAAAATGTACCTTTCGATAAATACTCGGGGCGTGGCGTGATCATCAATACCGCTTCTGTTGCGGGTTATGAAGGACAGATCGGACAAGCGGCTTATGCCTCCGCCAAAGCAGGGATTATCGGCATGACAGTTCCTGTGGCGCGCGATTTGGCAGTGCTTGGTATTCGTGTGAACACTATTGTTCCAGGTCTTATTGCAACGCCGATGCTGTTGCGCGGCGCCGAAGAAATGACACCTGAAATTGAGCAACGTCTTCAGCCTCTATCTTCTCAAGTACTCTATCCAAAACGACTTGGCCTGGCGGACGAAATAGCCTCTCTTGCCCAGCACATGATGGAGAATGATTATATTAATGGCGAATCCGTCCGTATGGACGGTGGCATACGCATGCAGCCAAAATAAGGAAGGTAAACATACTCACAATTGCCATAGTGGTAAAAATACTACTAGGGTAATTGTGAATAATTCAGGCCTGAATGACGCTTGTTACTGCTTGCTCTTAGTCGGTATTTAGCAAACCGAACACACCAATCGCATATGCTCGCTTGTCATTCTCTCCCTTTAATGATGAGCGTTTAATGCTGTGACCCACCGCAACATTATTATCCAGGTAGCGGGTATCACCGGTACCAGTATCAAAACTGATCAAACCCGGTTGGGCAAGATAGTAGGCCAGGAAATCACCTTTTTCGACACCAACGGACACCGGGAAATTAATACGCTGAACACCACGATCTGCAACTTCCACTGACTGACTGGCCCAAATCACCACCAGCTTATTATTGATAGGCCTTAGAACCCGAACCGAGATAGAACCCGTATTTTGAAAGTAGCCACCAACGCCGGTCAAGGTACCGTTGCGCGGCACGCTGTTATATAGATCCACGATGAGCACAGGTTCTTCGTCCAGATCGGAGCGACCAACCAATTCGCCTCCAATATAATCAAGTAAATCGCTTGCCAGCAGAAAATCTTTGAGGCCGTCGATTTGCAGCTGAACAAATTCCCTGACTTGTCCACGCAAATTAGTTGATTCAGTGACCCGTGAGCTTTTCTCTTCACCCAATATACTGACAACGCGATTCAATTCAGCCACATCCTGTTGCAGCAACACATTATCAGCTTCCAGCTGGCCAATTTGCGCCTGCACCTGAGTCAGCTGCTGCTGAAGCAGTGTCTTCTCGCTTTCCAGGGTTTTTATATCTGGTGGAGTCTGGCAACCCGAGACAAAAAGGGCTAAACCGATGGGAAGTAACAGTCTATTAAATATCTTCATTTCCAACATTCTCTGCTCCTGATTTTGCTAAGGCAACTAAGTCAGCCAGAAATCCCGCTAACGCCTGAACTCAATTATCGATAACAAAAGCACTGGTATAAATGCGCTTGCCCGCTAATAAGATATCTATATGGTAGCCTCCTTCCGAGAAGCCTTCCACTGGTCTGTTAATACGGACTTGCGTACTACCCTGTTCTCCCGCCACTACGACAGGTACAGCGGCGATTTGGGTTGAGCGCACAGCATCAAATAAACGCACCTGAAAGACTGTAGTAGCCTGGCTCAGATTTTTGAAATTGAACACTATATGCAAAGTGCGATAGGCGGAAAACCTCGATTGAGAAACCACTGTATCTGCCGGTATCGGGCGTCCGCTCAGCAGTAATTGAGTGATCGCCGGCCTGGCAGATTCCAACTGTTGCGCCAAAAGAATCAAGCCATCGCTATCAGGCAGCAACTCCATTGCCATTTGAATTCTGTCCTCGGCAAGATCGTAATCTTTTATTGCAATTAACCCACCGACTTCCGAAATAAACTCATCAAGTGACGTAGACAAGCCATCTCTCGCCGGCTGGTTAGAGGGGTCAATTAATAAGACTGCCTGATATTTGCGCGTAGCATTGTCGCCATCGCCAAACCATTGTTGACGCTGACTTAGGGCATTTGCTGACTGCAATAACCCGGAAACCTGCTGCTCTTTGATTTGATCGCGCGATATACCATCCCCCAGATCCAGCAGATCGCCATTCAATACATCCACTCGCAAGCCGTTGCTGACAAATGTTTGTGCTTTATCAAAGTCGCCTCTGGCCCTTGCACCCTGTGCCAATACCAAATAACGTGCCACGATCTTTTCCAAACCAGCATGGGCCTGGCTATTGTCGGGATCCAATACCAGAACCTGTTCAAACATTTCTCGAGCATTTTTACCCAAAGGGCCAATCAAATAGTCTTGTTTCAAGTAGCCTTCTGCCAACTCTAGAAGTTCGGTGACTTGCAGTGCAGATTTCAGCGATTGACGCAAATCCAGGAAGTCACTCTGTTCGGCCGATTCGGGAAACCATTCAACAATCTGCTGCAGGGCATCTTCAACCCCATCGAGATCGCCCTCTTCGAACAAAAAGAGGGCTGTCGACATCCCCTGCGCCTTCGTTGTTTCGTAGGCTGAATTGATTGTCACATTATCTGGGTCTAAGGCCAGAATCTGGCGATAGAGCATCAGCAGCTCTTCAGTTTTCTCCGGGGTGTCGGCAACCGACAGCTTCATGCCGTCAACCTCAGCAAGCAACGCATTTACAGGAGACAGCGCCACCCCCGCATCGACCAAATTGGCTGCGGCATTAGCCGAACCCGGCCCTATTTGGCCGCCGATACTGTCGACACCTGTTTGATTTGTCGATTCTGTAACAGCCACCCCCCGCTCATCGACACCAGCCTTATTCTTGTTAGCCTGATTGCCTGCCAGACCAGATGACGGTGCAGGTATTTTCAAACCAAGCAAGCTGACAACATGGTCGGGAAGTAGCTGAACCGGCAAGCGTATTAAACCTTCATTGTGTGCGTAATAGCTTGAACCTGCAGCTATAACTAACAGCAATAACAACCAACTAACAACGCTACTGCCTGATTTTTTACCCTGCCTGTCATTGAGGTCTTCTCGTGGAATATGCAACGCTTCACGCGGTTCAGCAGCCAAAGTATCGTTAGAGCGATCAATACCCCGTTTTTGATCGAGACCAGCCCCCTTCAACTCCGAGGCTTTATACTTACCATCATCCGACGCCGTGTCATTGCGAACAGGCGTATCGTTGACACGATTGGCGATCGCCAGCGTGCGGCCTGGTATATAGTTGTCTAAGGCGCCAATATCTGATTGCTCGAGGGCGTCCAACAACTCAGCGCCGGATTGAAAACGCTGTTCCGGCTTCTTAGCCAGCAATTTTTCAATCAGTGGCTGGTAGATTTTCAGGGCATCAGGCAATACCGGGATAGCAGCTGAGACATGTTTTATCCCAATCGCGACGGCTGAATCAGCCTCAAAAGGCACCTCACCAACCATCATAAAATACAACAAAATACCAAGGCTGTAGAGGTCCGAGCGACCATCAATAGCATGGCCCCGGGCTTGCTCCGGACTCATGTAGTGGGGCGTCCCCAGGGCGGTCCCTGTCTGGGTCATACTACTCACTGCATCGGCGGCCCTGGCTATACCAAAATCCATCAGTATTGCGCGACCATCCTGGTCGTGAATCATAATATTTTCCGGCTTTACATCCCGATGCACGTAGCCTTTTCTACCTGCATAATCCAGAGCACTGGCCACTTCTTTCATCACTCGAAATATCTGCTTGCCGGTAAAGGTTGGCAAACAAGCCTTCAGGTCATTCCCCTCAATATATTCCATAGACAGGTAGTGATGCCCGTTTTCAATACCGACATCATGGACAGTGACTATATTGGGGTGCACCAAACTGCTGACAATTCTTGCTTCCCGGAGAAACCGGTCACTAAAATTCTTATCTTCAGATAAGACAGGCGACATTATTTTCAACGCCACTTCACGCTGAAAATTCTCCTGAATAGCTAAAAAGACCGTTGCCATACCGCCGCGCCCTATGGCCCTGACAATACGGTAACCGGGAATCTCGATTTTGATGCGCCAGCCTCTACTTAGTTTTATTTAGTATTTGTATAAGTCATTCATTTTTATCACAAAACTGACTATAGAGATAACCCTATTACAACAAAAACTACCACTACGTCATTCACTGCATGCGCAAACCAAAAAAAAGCCCGCACTGCAATGCAGCGCGGGCATAGTACACTGGAATCGGAATATCTAAAAATCGAGCTTTATACCGACGTATACGGTTCGAGGCTTATTGCTTCTCGCGCCGTCTGGTTTACGAGAAACAATTTCTTGTTCATCAAACAGATTATCGACTTTACCGTAAACTCTTGCCATGGAATTGATCGGGTAGCTGGCCGATAGATCAAACACCAGTAAATCCTCGGTCTGGCGAAAGGTATTATCAACGCCGTCACGCTCACAGCTGTTATCGATACAGGTTTCATCGCTATAGCTGGCATTTACATACATATCCCAACCGCTAACGGCGACAAACCCCAGTGACGCAGCCCACTGTTGCTCAGGGATATCCATTAAGCGATCACCGTTCAAATTGCTGCCGTCATCACTATCCGCTGTAATTTCAGCATCAGTGTAAGTATAGGTAAAACTAAGCGGTAAACTGTAGCCGGCCGAGTTGCTCAATTCATAATTCAGCAGCAACTCCAAACCCTCTATCTCTGCCTCTCCCTGACTGATACTTCCAGACGTAAGCCCATCGCAGGGATTGGCAACCGTACAGTATTGAACAGAATTATCGTAGTCACTCAGGAAATACAACGCTTCTGCATAAAATCTGTCACTATTAAATCGTACACCAGCCTCGTAATTAGTGCTTTCTTCCGGATCTTCATCCTCAGAACCAGCACCCGGCGGGGCAAACCCCTGATGAACACCTCCTATCAAGTTCCAGTTGTCACTGAGCTGATAAGTGACTCCCACTGCCAACTGAACATCTTCCGTATTATTAGCTGCCGTACGCGTACTGCCGGAGCGGTTAACATCATTATACCGGTGCTGCTCAGTTTCTATATTTTCATAACGTACACCTGCGGTAATATCCAAATGTTCATTAACACTGATATGGTCCATCAGATATATAGACAATGCCTCAGCTTCTTCCAGTCGGTTATTAGATGCACTGGGATCTTGAGTGTACTGGTACACAAGACTGCCGTTTACCTGATCAAACACATCGGCTGGCTGAAACCGGTCAACCTCATCTTCATGCAAGCGAATGCTCAGGTCGACGTCATGACTGATAGATGCCAGTTCCATTTTTACATTCAACTGGCTTTGTAAACCGTAAGATTTATACTCGCGTGCGTTGTGTTTAATATTCAGACCTATTGCGTCGACACTCCCATCGAGAACTCCCTGGGCGATAACATCGCCGGAATTTGCCGCATTGATATAGGAACTGCCACCATCCAACTTGTACCAATCGCGTTCAAAGTCGTTGTAGTAAGCTGCAGTTTTTAAGCTAACATCATCACTGAACACTACCAGATGACTCACGGTAATTGATGAGTGTGTATTATCCATTCTATCCCTTGCACTCAACCCATAACGACGGTTCGGATCGCGATCAAAATCCGCATCGGTTAACCCCAAATAGCTCTGGTCAGATACTTCTGTCGAGTATTGCAGCTTAATATCGAGCTGATTGTAATAGCGACTATCAGTGGCAGAGTTAAATCGCGCTTTTGCTATATAGTCTTCTTTATCCAAGCCGGTATCACTCAATGATCGGTCTATATCCTTGAAACCGTCGGCATTGTGCTGATAGGTCTCCAACAACCAGCCAGCAGTATCGCCACTATCTCCATACCAACCGTGAATCCGGTCTTCGCCGGCGTCACCCACCTCGGCTTGCAAGAAACCCGAAGACTCAGAAGGAATCGGGGTAGAAATCAAATTAATAGCACCACCAACCGTATAAGGACCGTATTTTATCGTTTCAGCACCCTTCAAAACCTCAACTGAATTCATTCTGCCTGTGGTAGGAAAATAATACGCCGAAGGCCCCGAGTACGGCGCGGGAGAGATCAGAATACCGTCCTCCATCAATGTGATTTTTTCAGAACGCGCGCCACCCGCACCACGGATACCAATGTTCGGTCGAAGGCCATAACCCTCTTCCTGTTGAACATATACACCCGGCACCTGCCGCAGCAAACGATGAATATCCGAGTATTCGAATTTTTCCATTTCGGAACTATCAATAACAAAAGCAGATCCCGCCATGGCCTTGGCATCTGCTTTAGAGCCAATAATAACCACTTGCTCCAGGGAGTGCTGTTCGGCCATATCTTCTTCTGCCTGAACAGTAGCGGCAGCACCGATGGCCAGCAAACAAACTGAAATTATCTTTTTCACCATAAATCCTTAGTGTTGAGTCATTAAGTTATGTCAACGATAATGCAAATGAGAATGATTTGCAATTAGATTCATGGGGAATACTACACTTATAAAAAAACCGCCCTTGCGGCGGCTTTAACGTTTGCTGACAGAGTTAATACTTATTCACCATCAACTGATGACTCCACAGTCTCTTTAAGTAGAGTCTGCAACTCTCCTTTATCAAACATTTCGCAAACAATGTCGCAGCCGCCGACTAATTCACCACCGACCCACAATTGTGGAAACGTAGGCCAGTTCGCGTAAGAGGGAAGATTAGAACGCACCTCCGGGTTAGACAATACGTCGACAAAAGCGAAACGCTCACCACATGACATAATTGACTGCACCGTACGTGCAGAAAAGCCACACTGTGGTTGGTTAGGCGACCCCTTCATATAGAGAATAATAGGATTACTCTCCACTTGATTTTTAATTGTATCCATTATATCCATCGATGCTACCTTTGATATTCAGAACCGTGGTTACGGCGTACTTAAAATAAAAACTGCCACCTATACCGACAGTATTGCTGGGAAATATTATACCTCGGCTAGCAGTTTTTTGCCTAGACAATCGCACAAAATTTGATTAAAAAAACAACGGACTAATTCTCAATGTTTACCTTTATCTCCCCAGCCACCGCCCCCGGGACTAGCAATGCGCAATCTATCTCCCGCCTGCACCTGCAATTCACACTTACCGCCGACTCTTATGCCATTGAGTGTGTTTTCACCAACGCACCCACTATCGCCGCCAGCCAAACCCCACGGCGTATTATTGCGACGCTCCGTTAGCAAAGTAACGGATGCCGGCTGTAAAAACTCAAACTCTCGTATAATCCCTTCACCTCCGGAGTAATAACCGCTACCACCAGAATTTTGCCGCAATTGATATGACAACACCCGTAAAGGGTAATGCATCTCCAAACTTTCGACCGGCGTGTTAAGCGTATTGGTCATATGGGTCTGCACACCACTCAACCCCGCCCCAGCTGCGCTTGCCCCCATACCACCACCAATCGTCTCATAATAGTCCCACCGCTTGTCCAGACCACAAGCTGCAGCTCCCATTGCAACATTATTCATGCTGCCGTGACTCGCAGCGGGGATATTTTGCGGCAGCGCTTTTGCCAGAGCACCGAGAACAACATCAGCAATACGTGTCGACGTTTCGACATTACCTGCGGCTACAGCAGCCGGGTATTCAGCATTGACCAGACTGCCTTTGGGCGCTTTAAGTACAATTGGCTTAAAAACCCCGGCACAACAGGGCGTATGGCGAGGCATCAGGCAGCGAAATACATAAAAAACTGCCGCGGCAGCTACTGACAGCGGGCAGTTTATATTGCCCTGAACCTGACCGGCGGTACCCTCAAAATCTGCGCAAATACCCGCACCGCTAACTGTCAGTGCAACCGTAATGGGAATGTTTTCCAACCCCGCTCCATCATCATCCATAACATCGGTAAAACGATAACAGCCCTCCGGAATTGAGGCCAAATGATATCGCGCCAGTCTCTCACCATATGCGTTCAATTGCTCGAGCGCCTGATCATATCGAGAATACCCCGTTGTGGTTATCAACCCGCACAAACGCGCCACACCTATTTTATTGGCACTAACCTGAGCGGCAAAATCACCTTGATCAATGTCTTCTCCAAGCATCTCCAGCAACGCTGTTACCCACTCGCCCCCTCGCATAAGATGTGTAGGCGAAATAATGACACCCTCTTCGCTTAACGTTTTAGATATAGGCATCGATCCAGGGCTGCTGCCACCAATGTTGGCGTGGTGCGCACGATTTGCAATAAAAGCCACCAGTGTATTCTCGACAAAAACGGGGGCAATAACTGTCACATCCGGTAAATGCGTCCCACCCATAAAGGGATCATTGACTACCACCATGTCTCCTTCCGCCCACCGACACTGACTGATAATGTCTTTCATTGCGTAAGCCATACTGCCAAGATGAACAGGGATATGAGCAGCTTGCGCAGACAGCCCTCCATCGACGTCAAACACCGCACAGGAAAAATCCAACCTATCTTTAATATTTGGAGAAAACGCCGAACGCTGTAATACCGCACCCATTTCATCACAAACAGCCTCAAGCCGATTGCTGAAAACCCCAAGATCCACCGCGTTTAGTTGCCTGTTGTTCAAAAAAACACTCCTCGCTTCGACACCGTAATTTAGCCGCTATTCTAACCCTAAAGAAACTTACCCTGACACAATTGCCAAACGCTGATAAGCCATATACTATTAGCAGCTTATTCAGGCAGCTCTAGCTGCCTTTTTGCGTTTTTGGGGTTTCGCGTTCCGAACCGATTGAGTTCAACGCCAGCCACCTCGCTTCTAAATCTGGAAACTGTGAGTTTTAGTGATGAACATGGCAGCAGTAATGAATACCTATGGTCGCTTACCCGTGAGTTTTACTCATGGCAAAGGCGTCTATCTTTATGACAAAGAAGGTAATGAGTATATAGACGCCATTAGCGGCATCGGCGTTAATGCTCTCGGTCACGCTCATCCCGCTGTTAGTGATGCCATTAAGACGCAGGCTGATTTACTCATCCATACATCCAACCTGTATGGCGTAGAGAACCAGGCCCTACTCGCAGAAGCACTATGCGCTGCATCGGGAATGGATAATGTCTTTTTTGGAAACTCTGGCGCCGAAGCCAATGAAGCCGCGATAAAAATAGCACGGCTATACGGGCATAACAAAGGTATCGATCAACCTCACATTGTAGTGATGGAAAATGCCTTTCATGGTAGAACAATGGCAACATTGACCGCTTCCGGCAATCGCAAAATACAAGCTGGATTTGAACCTCTGGTCAATGGCTTTGTTCGCGCACCTTATGGTGACATTGACGCACTAGTCAACATAGCTAACAACAACACAAACGTTGTTGCCGTGCTGATTGAACCGATACAAGGCGAAGGCGGCGTGAACTGCTTACCAGACAATCACCTGAATGAAATTCGGGCACTGTGTGATAAAAACGATTGGTTAATGATGCTGGATGAAGTGCAAACTGGCAATGGCCGCACTGGACGTTATTTTGCCTACCAACATAACAACATTTTGCCTGACGTAGTGACCACCGCCAAAGGGCTGGGAAATGGCCTGCCTATCGGTGCATGTCTTGCGCACGGTAAAGCAGCAACAGTTTTTGGCCCGGGCAATCATGGATCCACCTATGGCGGTAATCCGCTGGTTTGTGCAGCAGCTCTCGCAGTCGTCAACACTATCAATCAGCAACAACTCTGCCACAACGCCCAACAAATGGGAGCCTTTTTACTGGATAGATTTAACACGGCATTTGAAAACGATGACGCTGTTAACGATATTCGCGGACGGGGACTAATGATTGGTATTGAACTTGATCGCCCCTGCGGAGAACTGGTTGACCAGGCGCGCGCCAAAGGTATTTTAATCAACGTCACATCAGGTAATGTGCTGAGATTATTGCCACCGCTCATTATCGACCAGTCGCAAACAGAACAAGTAGCGACCGTGGTGATCGATATCATTAAAAACTTTATCGAAAATTCATAATATCAACCGGGATAATTTAGGGCTCCACCAAATAGTCCCCGTGTAACAAAAGAACTACTGACATGGCCGTAAAACATTTTTTGACATTGCTGGACCTATCCCCCTCCGAACTGGGATCACTAATCACTCGTGCGATAGAGCTTAAAGCTGAGCAGGCAAGTGGCGGGCACAATGACCCCTTCAAAAACAAAGTTTTGGGAATGGTGTTTGAAAAATCATCCACTCGAACCCGCGTGTCGTTTGAAGCAGGCATGGCACAATTTGGCGGGCATGCGATATTTTTATCCCCAAGAGACACCCAACTGGGTCGAGGAGAACCCGTTGAAGACAGTGCCAGGGTGCTCTCAACGATGGTCGACATTATTATGATTCGGACCTTTGGCCACGAAATTATTGAACGTTTTGCCGCACATTCAAAAGTACCCGTCATTAACGCGCTAACCGATGACTATCACCCTTGCCAGCTTCTTGCTGACATCCAGACGTATGTAGAACACCGGGGCAGCATCCAGGGCAAAACCGTTAGCTGGATTGGTGACGGGAATAATATGTGCCAGTCTTATATCAATGCGGCAAAACAGTTTGATTTTGAACTGCGCATCGCCTGTCCTAAAGGTTTTGAACCTAACGCCGAGTTGGTAGCGGCTAACAAGGATAGGGTCACGATAATACGCGACCCCAAACTTGCAGCCAAAGGTTCAGACCTGCTAGTCACAGATGTATGGGCCTCAATGGGACAGGAGGATCAACAGGCGCAACGAATACAGCAATTTTCCGGCTTTCAGATTAATGAAGAGCTGCTTTCCTACGCCGACAGCAAAGCACTGTATATGCACTGCTTGCCTGCTCACCGGGAAGAGGAAATTAGCACCGAGTTAATGGAGCGACCAGATACCGTAATCTGGGAAGAAGCCGAGAATCGCTTACACGCCCAAAAAGCGCTAATGGAATTATTATTAACTCAATAACTATCGGCCACAGCCAAGCAGGATAACACCGTGCTTAAAGTTGATAGCATTCAATGCCATTACCATCAAACAACGCAGGCTCAATCCAGCACTGATATTAGTGACGCCAACCCTGCGGGTCGACCGGTACTCGACGATTTCAGCTTTCACGTTAATAGCGGTGAAATATGCTGCCTGCTTGGTCCAAGTGGTTGTGGAAAAACCACAGCTTTGCGAGCTATCGCCGGTTTCCAATCTCTATCGCAAGGTGAAATAACCCTTAATAATCGAGTGCTGGGTAATAGTGAATTCCAGCTCGAACCAGAACATCGCAACATCGGCATGGTATTCCAGGATTATGCCCTATTCCCTCACCTGACAGTTCTCGACAACATCCTGTTTGGTATTCGCAAGCGTTCACGAGCCGAACAGCAAAAAATTGCTGATGACCTACTGACACTGATACGGCTGGAACACACAAAAGAACGTTTTCCCCATGAATTATCGGGAGGGCAGCAACAAAGAGTTGCCCTCGCTCGCGCACTGGCACCAAATCCCACCTTGTTACTTCTGGATGAGCCATTTTCCAATTTGGATGTAGACTTGCGGCGACATCTTAACCTGGAAGTCCGGGATATCTTAAAATCCCTGGGCACCAGCGCTATTTTGGTCACACATGATCAAGAAGAAGCGTTCGCCTTTGGCGATCATATTGGCCTGATCCATCAGGGAAAATTACAGCAGTGGGACACACCATTTAACCTATTTCACGAGCCCGCCAATCGATTTGTCGCCAATTTCATTGGTCAGGGTTGCCTCATTCCGGGCGTGGCCATCGACCAGAATAGAGTACAGACAGAATTAGGCGTGATTGCCGGCAATCGCGCCTATCCATGGCAGGCAGGCACCCCTCTGGATATTTTATTGAGACCTGATGATGTTGTGCTAAATGGCAGTGACGGTATTGCGGCGGAAGTGGTAAAAAAAGTATTCTCGGGCAGCACTACCCTTTACACCCTGCGCTTACCAACAGGCAGCCTGGTTGAATCATTATTCCCCAGTCATCACGATTATAAACCGGGAGAAATGCTGATGGTGACGGCAGAGGTAGAGCACCTCATTGCCTTTACTCTCGATGAATAAACTTCTGGGAATATAAAGAGTTTTCTTTATTAGAAAATATTTCTAAGCCCTCTGCCTGATCAATTTCTACCCATCTCGCCACACCTATTAGCGCCCTCTATGTTTGCAGGTTAGCGGTCACAGACAGAACGATTTACCCACATATTATCCACAGCTTTTCCTCAGCATATTGTCCTTGCAAAACAACCCAAACCGCATTATCTTGTACTACGTTTTTCGCAAACCCCAACATGTAGGGGTTTAGTAGTAGTCTAGATGATAATAATCTGGTCTCAACCAGACAAAAGTTAGTACTTACTTATGATCGCTACCAGCAAACAACAGGAATTCGCAAATTTGCTGAGAGTTTCAGCAAATCTGTTTAGCACGGTCTTAAAAACATTGACGATACATCAATAATCCAATGGCTCTATACATCCATTTTCATACCGACGAAAGTGAATCAAATAGATAGAGCCACTGTTAGTCCCAGCTGAAATGACTTAACAACAAAATACGAACTGACAACGCCGACTGCCGCACCCGGAGATCCCATGCACACAGAAGTAGATGACAACAAAGCCAATATTCCCCCCACCTCACAAACCTCAACCTCAGCGGCAACACAGGCAGAACTGCAAGCCACCGCACCCGGCCAAGTGCGAGTCATCAAGCGTAATGGCACGGTTGTTAGTTATGACGATAGCAAAATTGCTGTAGCCATTACTAAAGCTTTTCTGGCAGTAGAGGGTGGCACTGCCGCCGCCTCGTCACGCATTCACGAAACAGTTGCAAAACTCTCTTTGCAAGTTAGTGCGATATTCAAGAGACGCATGCCTTCCGGGGGCACTATTCATATCGAAGATATTCAGGATCAAGTAGAGCTCGCACTAATGCGCAGCGGAGAGCACAAGGTTGCCAGAGATTACGTCCTGTACCGAGAAGAGCGCCGCCTTCAGCGGGAAGAAAAGAAAGCCAGCGAGCCAACCAAGGCACACCCAACTATTCGAGTCACGCAAAGTGACGGCAGTCAGGTTCCGCTCGATCTTGGTCGCATGGAAGTTGTCGTCAGCGAAGCATGTGCAGGACTTTCAGATGTATCCCCACAAGCTATTATCGATGAAGCACTAAAGAACCTGTATAACGGCGTACCTCTCGCCGACGTCAACACGTCACTGGTAATCACCTCCCGCACGATGGTTGAAAAAGAACCTAACTATTCTTACGTGACAGCGCGTCTGTTACTCGACAACCTGCGCGCAGAAGCACTACCGTTTCTCGGCGTCGCCGCCAGCGCCACCCAATCTGAAATGGCTTCACTTTATGCCAAGGCACTGCCCGCCTATATCAACAAAGGGATTGAGCTTGAACTACTAGCACCAAACCTTCTTGACTATGATCTGGAAAAATTGGGTCAGGCACTTGACGCTGACAGAGACCAACTGTTTAATTATTTGGGCCTGCAAACTCTGTACGACCGCTACTTTATCCACAGCAATGACGTCCGTATTGAACTGCCGCAGATCTTCTTTATGAGAGTGGCAATGGGACTGGCCTATCGGGAAGAAAACCGGGAAGACAGAGCAATCGAGTTTTACCGTCTGTTGAGCTCTTTTGATTATATGAGCTCAACCCCGACACTGTTTAACGCGGGAACACTGCGCCCACAGCTGTCATCCTGCTATCTGACGACAGTTCCCGATGATTTACACGGTATCTATGGCGCCATTCAAGACAATGCCATGTTATCAAAATGGGCCGGAGGACTCGGTAATGACTGGACACCAGTGCGGGCGTTAGGTGCTTATATCAAAGGTACCAATGGTAAATCTCAGGGCGTGGTTCCTTTCCTTAAAGTTGTTAACGACACCGCTGTTGCTGTCAATCAGGGCGGAAAACGCAAAGGGGCGGTCTGTGCTTATCTCGAAACATGGCACATGGATATAGAAGAGTTTGTAGAGTTGCGCAAAAATACTGGCGACGATCGCCGTCGTACCCATGATATGAATACCGCCAACTGGGTCCCCGATCTGTTTATGAAGCGCGTATTTGACGATGGCGAGTGGACACTATTCTCACCCAACGACGTACCTGACTTACACGATCTATACGGCTCAGCATTTGAAGCGCGCTATGCCGAATATGAAGCACAATGCAAAAACGGCGACATGAAACTATTCAAAACCGTTAAAGCGCAAGAGCTATGGCGGAAAATGTTGGGAATGTTATTTGAAACCGGGCATCCATGGATTACTTTCAAAGACCCCTGCAACATTCGGTCACCGCAACAACACGTTGGCGTTGTCCACTCGTCTAATCTGTGTACTGAGATCACGCTCAATACCAGCAAAGAAGAAATTGCCGTTTGTAATTTGGGCTCAGTGAATCTTGCCCAACATGTCAGTGAAAACGGCCTTGATCTGAACAAGCTTCAAAAAACGATTAATACAGCTGTACGCATGCTCGATAACGTTATCGACATTAACTACTACTCGGTTGGCCAGGCGGAAAAATCTAATATGCGCCATCGCCCTGTCGGTCTCGGCCTGATGGGTTTCCAGGATGCTCTGTACACTCAACACATGGCGTACGGATCAGATCGAGCCGTAGAGTTTGCCGACCGTTCCATGGAGGCCATCAGTTATTTTGCCATACAGGCGTCCTCAGCTCTAGCAGAGGAACGAGGCTCCTACTCAACCTTTGAAGGATCATTGTGGAGCCAAGGTATACTGCCTATTGATTCAGTGAAAAAACTGGTTGCAGAAAGAGGCAGTGAATATATAGACGTTGATCAGTCTCAAACACTGGACTGGAATAGCTTGCGGGCCCAAGTACAAGAAAAGGGAATGCGTAACTCTAACGTAATGGCTATTGCACCCACAGCAACCATAGCGAACATCACTGGAGTATCCCAATCCATTGAGCCTACCTATCAAAACCTTTACGTTAAATCCAATCTCTCTGGAGAGTTTACCGTTGTTAACCCGCACCTGGTCAAAGACTTAAAAACTCGAGGATTGTGGGACAACGTTATGGTCAACGATTTGAAATATTATGAAGGTAGCCTGCAAAACATTGACCGCGTACCATCAGAGTTGAAAGAGCTTTACGCCACAGCCTTTGAAGTAGAACCACGTTGGATAGTTGACGCTGCCAGTCGTCGCCAAAAATGGATTGACCAGGCTCAGTCACTAAATCTTTATATCTCTGGCGCTTCCGGCAAGAAGCTGGACATCACGTATCGCATGGCCTGGTACAAAGGGTTAAAAACAACGTATTACCTGCGTGCTCTAGCAGCCACCGGCACAGAAAAATCAACCATCGATACAGGCTCTTTGAATGCGGTTTCGTCAAAGGCTGAAGCACCTGTCGTTGAAGCGGGTCCTGCACCAGTACCAGAGGCCTGCTCACTGGATGATCCTGATTGTGAAGCCTGTCAGTAGCACCGGAGCCGGGAACAAATAACAGCCGATAGTTTCGGCAAGTAATAGCACTACGAAAGCGTAAGAGGTAAATAATATATGTTGAATTGGGATGACTACCACCTGGAGGAAAATGACTCCAAAACTGCAGCACTCATGGCAGAGCCAGTTGCTGCAGCCATAGAAGAAGCGGCTCAGGCAAGCGAAACTATCGAACAGGACCTTATTGCGGAAGTGGCCAGCGAAACCACCATTAGTACTACAGAAACCGATGACCCCATTGCCCGAGCTGAAGCGGCGATTGCCAGTCTTGATGTTACCGCCGGACTGGAAGAGCTTGAAATGGGGGCAGCGCGTCTTACTGTAGAAGACAAAGCGATGATTAATTGCCAAGCTGACCTTAATCAATTGGTACCGTTCAAATACGATTGGGCCTGGCAAAAATACCTCGATGGTTGCGCCAATCACTGGATGCCGCAGGAAGTTAACATGACTGCCGATGTTGCATTGTGGAAAGACCCCAATGGTCTAAGTGATGACGAGCGTCGCATTGTCATGCGCTCACTGGGTTATTTTTCAACAGCAGATTCGTTGGTAGCCAACAATTTGATCCTCGCTATTTATCGCCACATCACTAACCCTGAATGCAGGCAATACCTTCTTCGCCAGGCATTTGAAGAGGCTATTCACACACACGCGTACCAATACTGTGTTGAATCACTCGCAATGGACGAAGGCGAAGTGTTCAACATGTATCGAGAGCTTCCCTCTATCGCCAAGAAAGCAGCCTGGAGCTTACGCCACACTCACTCACTGTCTGATCCTCACTTTAAAACAGGCACACCAGAAAGTGATCAGGAATTGTTGCGGAATCTCATTGGGTTTTATGCTGTTACTGAAGGAATTTTCTTTTACTGCGGTTTCACCCAAATATTATCAATGGGTCGTCGCAACAAAATGACCGGCGTAGCTGAACAGTTTCAATACATCCTCCGTGATGAATCCATGCACCTGAATTTTGGTATCGACGTGATCAACCAGATTAAGCTGGAAAACCCTCAGCTATGGTCAGAAAAATTTCAGCAAGAAATTATTCAAATGATCCTGGAAGGCACACAGCTGGAAATTGAATATGCCCGCGATTCTATGCCACGAGGCGTATTGGGTATGAACGCGGCGATGATGGAAGAATATTTGCAGTTTATAGCCAACCGCCGACTGAACCAGCTAGGGTTACCAGAACAGTATAAAAGCGCGCAAAATCCATTTCCATGGATGAGTGAAATAATGGACTTAAGAAAAGAAAAGAACTTTTTCGAAACTCGCGTTATTGAATACCAAACTGGCGGCGCGCTAAACTGGGAATAAGTCAATAATCATTGATATTACCTAGACACTAGCGCTAAACACGTTGAAAGTAGAACAAGGAAGTTCGAAATTACCGGGAATATTTTCTGATCAGTGAGCCTCGGTGACAATCTTTATCACCGAGGCTCACTCTTAACCGATACAACAGCTGCCACAACTTTCCGATTTAACACTATGACACATTGCGCCTAAATGGCGGCAATGAGTCAAGCATCGCTTGCCCATAACGCTTACTGACTATTCGCCTATCTAACAAAGTTACTCTGCCGCTATCTGTTTCAGTCCGCAGTAAACGACCACTTGCCTGCACCAGTTTCAAGGCTGCGTCAGGAACGGTAATGTCCATAAAGGGGTTACCTCCACGACTTTCTATCCATTCTGCCAAAGCCGACTCAATCGGCTGATCAGGAACCGAAAAAGGAATTTTGGCAATAATAACGTGGTTACAATATTTACCCGGCAAATCCACACCTTCAGCAAAACTCGCCAAGCCGAAAATCACACTGCCATCACCGTCGTCTACTGCCTGCTTGTGCAATCTTAAAATCTCGTGTTTTGGGTATTTTCCCTGCATGATGGTTCGCTGCTGCCAACGAGCATCTAAACCTTCATAAACCTGCTCCATTTGCCGACGAGACGCAAACAACACCAAACTGCCGTCACTATCACTGAGCATATTGGGCAATAAGTCAATTAGTGCCTCTGTATGGGCTTCTGCATCAGACGGATCACAGTGCATTTGCGGTACATAAAGCTCGCCTGCTTCGGTAAAATTAAACGGACTGGGAACAACTCCATAATGAGCGCTATCTGGAGTGCCTGCACGCATCTTGAAGCGGTCAAAGCCTCCAAGAGCAGTCAGCGTAGCGGAGGTTACAACAGCTGCATAACAGCGATTCCAGAGATACTGCGACAAAGTACTAGCGGCAAGAATAGGACTGGTCGACACCTCAAAATCCAAGCCACCACCTGCGCCCTCAACCACTGCGATCCAACGACCTCGCGGCGGGTCCTCTGCAACTTCAGCGTTACTGTAATCCAGCCATAGCGAATAGTTTGCCTCAGCACGACCCCTCAACATTGATAATGGCGGAAACCAGGACTCTGCATCAATTTTTGGAATAGCATGTTCGGAATCTTCCATAGCCTCTTCTAAAAGTGAACAACTATTGTCGAGCAGATTTTCCATGTTGCGAAACAGCGCCACTAACTCCAGCGCCTGCCCTCTTAACTCAGCAGGCACTATGCCTCTGGGGAATCGATGAGCAGGAATAGAACCACGACGATCGGGTTCTGAACTAACCATACTCTCGAGTGTATTGAACAGCATGCCCACATGTTGTTTCAGTGTTTCCATCACTGATGGCAATGCCTGTAAATGCCGATTTACACCCCCCTTATCCGCCAGTTGCGCTGCCGCTTTGGAGAGTACTTTTATCCCCTGATCCAACCAGCGTTCAGTTGATTTGACTCGACTAAATTGGGCAAAATGATTAATCGCCTTGTCAGGTAGGTGATGCCCCTCATCAAAGATGTAAATACAATCTTCCGGGTCGGGTAAAATAGCGCCACCGCCCAGAGCCAGATCAGCTAATACCAAATCGTGATTAGTTACAATCACATCAACTTTCCCCAGCTGTTCTCGACCCTTGTAGAAACAACACTGACTGATGTTTGCACAACGGCGTCCGGTACATTGATTATGATCAGTTGTTACCCGAGACCAAACCGGCACATCCAGCTCAGCTTTCCAGGAATCGCGATCACCGTCCCAGTCACCAGCACCCAGCGCCGATAACATATCTTGATAAACGGTCAAAGTGCTGGTATCCACTTTTGCCTGCAGTTCATCCGGGTACAAGCCCAGCGTTTCATTGTTCACCGCACTATCTTGCAAAATACTGTCGAGCTTTGACAAACACAGATAGCGTCCACGACCTTTAGCTAACGCAAAACTAAAAGACAGTCCGCTGTGACGGAGAATGTCAGGTAAATCTTTGTAGATGATCTGTTCTTGCAGAGCGACTGTTGCGGTAGAAATAATCAGCGTCTTTTCCATCGCCTGAGCAACCGGCACCGCAGCTACCGTGTAGGCAATTGTTTTACCGGTACCGGTACCGGCCTCGACCACACACACTGGTGTTTCAGTCTGATCCGACTTTGACGCCAGTGTTCGAGCGACATCTGCAATCATTAACCGCTGGCCATAACGCGCCTTCAGGCTTTTATTGTCCAGCAAGGTTGTATAAGCGGTCTGAATCGTTTCTTTTAGCTGATCGGTTAACATTGAATTAACTAGTAGGATAAGGGATTAGAGCGATGGTAATACTATCATATCGCTGAATCACCAAGGCTAATTAATTAGCCGGTAAAAACAGCGATTTGCTATCAATGACATTGGCATACGTACCCAGAGCATATTTTCTATGCTCCGCGGGCATCGCCTCAATTCGCTCGCGAAAAGCAGTCTCTTCGACCGTTAGCCGCTCACTATTAAAAGGCAGATGCTGTGCCGAATAGACGCCCGAGGGGTAATTTCCGTTTAGTATTTTATAGGCAAAAAAGTTAGTTGGATGCAAGACGTAATTAGTCACCACTTGCTGGTCAATCGCGGCGGCAACTTCGTCAGCATTATCAAATTTTCCCTCCAATGGAGTCCCAAAAGACACATGTACATTACCCTTATCACCGGCTATTCCCTTGGCGATAGATGTAGCGTCTTCATGCTCTGTCTTCTGATAGCTTCCGTTGGCATCAACTTCATACAATTCACGTGCCTTAGCCGCATCACAGGGATCGAGCTCGTAAGAAATCGATAAGGGGACTATATGCAGTGCATTGATATACTCGGAAAAACTTTCTGTCTTTTTCCGCTGACTCATTGCCAACATTTTTATGATAGCCGGCTGAGTGCGATCAACACCGTCTTTGGCACGGCCCTCTCGCTGAGCGATCCAAATCGGATTACTGTCTTCCTCAATAGAGTGCCGAATATACGCCGACAGCATCTTGTAAGCTGCCAGAATTTGTCGAGGGCCTTTAGCCGAACGCCTGACAATAAAACTCTTATTGATACGCATCAAATCAGACACATAGGGTTTAGTTAGCAAATTATCACCAATAGCGACACGAACGGTGTCGTGACCATTGTGATACAACGCATAGGTTATCAGTGCGGGATCAAGTGTGATATCGCGATGATTGCTCATAAATAAGTAGGGTTTGGCGGGATCCAGGGCATCGAGGCCTGACACGGTAAAACTGGTGGTAGTACTTTCAATCATGTCATCCATATATTTCTTCACGACATGCTGGAAGTCTTCAACTGTTTCAACTCCCCTTAACTCACGCCGAAGAAAAAACCGGATAAGTGGGTATATCAACCAGGAGAAATATTTGTGCCAACTACCTAACCGCAAACTGGCTAACGCCGCGACCAGCTCTTTGTCCACCAACAGCTTTTTCAAAACCGCAGGAACTTCACTGTCATTGTAGGGGCGGATATCAGCAAACTGATCCATTTCCAACTATCACTCTATGGTTATCTAAGCGGCAAACAATACCGGAAATACGCCGAATAGTCATCAGCGCAACCCAGAGCACAGTTATGGCCGGCTCCATCTCCCCGCTGTTTGAACGAAAGAAAACATACTAACTATGGTGATAATCCCACCAATACAAGGGTCGCAACCAACAAATCACACAATACTGTGAAGAAATAACCTAATCCACTTGACGACACCCGGCCTTAACCCTATGATGCGCGCCTTGCTAAATATCACAGACTGAAAAAAAACGATATTTACAGAGTTCATTGATGCGGGGTGGAGCAGTCTGGTAGCTCGTCGGGCTCATAACCCGAAGGTCGTTGGTTCAAATCCAGCCCCCGCTACCAAATATCAGAGGTCTACCCTAATCGGTAGGCCTTTTTTATATGCGCAATAAAGTCCGAGAAATATTCGATTTTAATCACCATAACGACCGGCCTATTTTGTAAAGTAAATTTTACATCCAGCTTATCGTAAGCCTTCTATCACCATGTTAATATTCGTACACAATACCTGCTCATAGCTGGGGACTACCATGTATGACCATCGTTGGCTGTATATGTTGTGGATAGGCTAGGTTGAGTAAATTTTTGCACATGATGTAATACAATAAACAGTGACACTTAAGTTTGGAGATTTATATGAATTTTGATATTGAACAGATTATGGAGCAGGCGCCTGCTCTCGTTATTGCCTATGGCACCCAATTAGTGATGGCAGTACTTATATTCCTCATCGGAAAATGGGTTGCCAAAGTCATCTCTAACGCAGTTGTTCGGGGAATGGACAAAAAGGACGTCGACAAAACCATCAGCAGTTTTGTTGGCAGCCTACTCTACTCCGCTTTATTTGCGTTTGTTATTATCGCTGCACTTGGGCAACTAGGCATCGAAACTGCCTCGTTCGTAGCCATCGTTGGTGCCGCAGGCCTGGCCGTTGGCTTTGCTTTGCAAGGATCATTGTCAAATTTTGCCTCTGGGGTTTTACTTATTTTGTTTAGACCGATCCGCAGTGGTGATTTTGTTGAAGCGGCAGGTGAAGCAGCAGTAGTAGACCAAGTCGGCATTTTCAGCACTACTATGAAAACAGGCGACAATAAGGTCATCATTGTGCCTAATTCCAATATCATGGGCGGCAACATCACTAACTACTCGCTCGAAGCAACACGTCGGATAGATATGGTTATTGGTATTGGCTATGACGCAGATATCCGCAAAGCAAAAGAAGTTCTCGAAGACATTATTGGCAAAGAAACCCGAGTACTTAAAGAACCGGGTACTACCATTGGTGTTGCCGAACTTGCAGACTCTTCAGTCAACTTTGTGGTTCGTCCCTGGGTCAATTCTAGTGACTACTGGCCGACTAAATTTGCGCTTTTAGAAACGATCAAAATGCGCTTTGACGAAGAAAATATCAGCATCCCATTCCCTCAAATGGACATCCATCTTCAAAAGGACTAAAGAATGACAATGTTTAAAATCTCTCCACTGCTGGCTGCTGTCATTGTAGCCGCCGGCAGTACTCAGGTTTTCGCTGAAGACGCCGAGAGCAATAAATTGTGGTCTGGCGACGCCGAGTTCGGCTACGTTGATACATCGGGAAACACTCAGGAAACAACCGTTGTAGGCCGGGCAAAAGCAGACCGCGAAAAAGATGAATGGCGTTACAACATAACGTTTGATTCGTTAAACTCTAAAGCAAGTAACCAGCGCGCTGCGGAAAAATATTTTTTGTCTAACCGGTTAGGGTATCAGTATAACGACAACGATTATATTTTTGCTTATGCCTCATACGATGACGATCGTTTTAGCGGCTTTGACTATCAAGCCACGTTCGCCTCCGGCTGGGGACGACGCCTGATCAATAATGAAGCGATGCAGTGGGATGTAGAAATCGGACCTGGTTACCGTATTAGTAAGATTGACGACAATACTGTCGGCGAAGACTCTGACGAGGCAATAGTAAGAGCGTTTACAGCATATTCGTGGGATTTCAGTGAAACCGCTAACTTCAGTCAGTCACTCAATGTCGAAGCAGGCTCTGACAATACTATCAGTAAGTCAATTACTGCATTAAAAGTTCAAATTGCCGGTTCACTGGCGTTAAAACTATCGTACAGCATCAAATATACAGAGGAAGTACCGATAGCAACAAAACATGCCGACACAGAAACAGCAGTGACTGTGGTTTATTCTTTCTAGGCTCTCTGCCTTTAACGCTCCAATATCCTTAAGCGTTAAAGGCATTTCAAAAACCCCCTTTTTTACGTTGTTGTAGCTTATTCATTATTCTGTCTCGCTGATATTCGCCTCTTTTTCATTCATCATGACACCAAGCACCAACTCTGCCGCTGAGTCGATATAATCAACAAAGCGCTCGTATTCGGCATCATCAAGCTTTCGCAATTCATCGTATTTACGGTATACATTTAGGAAACGACGTTCCCGCTCATATTGTTTAGGAAGCGCTGTCACCCCCCACTTATCCATAAGGTCACTCCAACCGGGATTGTATGTGCGCATGAATTTCAATATAAAGGGAACGGGATCATACCTTGCAACCAACGATGCACTGCGAAATATCATTTCGAAAGGCAGCACTTCTTCACCTTTCTCCACTGCTTCAAGGCGTGCAGGATCCTTCATTCCCATAGCTGCCGCCATTTCGGCCGCAGACAGGCCCGCCACCTCACGGGCATCTTTGATAAGTTTCCCGGCCTCAGCCATAGCGACAAGGCGTTCGGGATCCATGGTTTTAAACATCGCATCTTTCAGCCAACGCTCACCAAACATCTGGGTCAGTATATTGGGGAATTGAGCGGCACTAACAGCGCCACTGGCCATAGCGCTCGTATATTGTAGCCACTGCTCAAACAGGGAATTGCCTTTGGCAACCTTATCCTTCTTTCCCAAATCATCACTCTTGTCACTCATCACAGTGCTCCAGACTTAATTCTTTTCATTAAATTCAAAACGCCTTATCAACTATTCAACTACTCAGGGCAGATTGAGCCCACAAACAACAATGCCATCGAAATCGACCCCTCTAACCACTGAAAATAACACATCATCGAGTTTACTGCTTGTCCAATTTCAGACCTAAGTAACAGTCTCAAAGTCCAATTATCATCTATACTTTATACCCATCCAGCCACAATCAATAGCTTCCAACATGTCGCTTTCCGTCAAACCGCTATTTCGTTTAACTGTGCCACTGTTGCTACTTTTGGCAGCTGTATTTTCGCTTAACTATCTCGACGAAATGCACAGTGATTATGTCAAACTCTTAAAATTGTTGCCCTATGGGTTATTCATTATTGTTCTCGGGCTAAGTCATTACTTCAATCGGTCACGTTTTTTTGCTGCCGCCCTGCTGATGGGCATGTCATTTTGGTTAATTCAGAACCACTTGCAAACAACTCTCGATGCACCATTAGCTTTTTATCTGTTTACGACAATGAGTATATTACTGCCTCTCGGCTTGGCCCTGTTGACGGCCTTGCCAGAAAAAGGTTTATGGAATCGTCACGGCTTGCTGCCCATATTAGCGGGGCCAGTATTACTGGGAATTACGTGTATATTCGCCAGCGCGAGTGACGGCTCACAACTAGAAATTATTTTTCGGCATATGCCGCTCAAGCCCTATCCCGGTCTTATCATGTCCCTCTTTGCCAGTGCATGGATGGGTATAATGCTACTGATAGCCTTATTTTTTTTGCTGCTTCGCAATGCAGAAGCAGAAGCTTCATTTTCTGCCTGTATCATTGTTAGCTCGATTACGCTGGCAAAATTCGACCAATCATTAATATCGACCATGATGTTTTCTGCAGCCGGACTAACCATGATTTTAGGCCTGCTTAGATCTTCATTTGAAATGGCTTACCAGGACGATCTTACCGGATTACGGGGTAGAAGAGCCCTGAACGAAAAATTACGCGGGCTCGGAAATCGCTATGTGATCGCAATGATGGACATAGATCACTTCAAAAAATTTAATGACTCCTATGGCCACGACGTTGGTGATGACGTACTAAAAATTGTCGCTAACCATATTGCCGAAACGACAGGTGGCGGCATTCCTTATCGCTACGGGGGCGAAGAGTTCTGCGTGATATTCCCGGGAAAATCACTCAAACCCTGTATACCTCATTTAGAATCGGTAAGAGAAGCCATTAGCGATCATCGCATCATCTTGAGAGACCGGAAAAACAGACCAAAAAATGCACAGCTAGGGGCAAAAAAGCGGAATGACAAGCAGAATAAGAAACGCCCGAAAAACACTGTCAGCGTCACTATAAGCATTGGAATAGCGGAGCGCACAGACCTCGTTAACACTCCTGACAAGGTTATAAAAGCTGCCGATAGAGCTTTGTATCGCGCCAAACAGAACGGACGGAATTGCCTGGTCCAATAAGGGATCACATTGTTTAGCCTGAAGTAGTCACTTCAATTTTCTTCATATTTTTTCGCATTTCGTCCGGAATAGCAACGGGCTTACGCGAGACATTATCGACGAACACATGAATGAAGTGCCCAAATGCACAGGCTTGGTCCTTCCCTTCTTTAAATATACCTATGCCATATTGCACAGAACTATTTCCCAATCGATCGATACGTACGCCTACATCAATTTTATCGGGAAATTCGATCGGTGCTAAATACTCGCAACCTGAACTCACCACTAACCCAACAACTTTCCCATTGCGATAATCAAGACCGCAGTGATTCACTAAAAATGAATTGGCAGCGGTATCAAAATAGGAATAGTAAGTAACATTGTTTACATGGCCATAAGCATCATTATCCATCCATCGGGTAGTGACCGGATAAAATATTTTGTAATCCGTCCGTGGAACATTAACTTTCTGCGCCATACTCTATTCTCACTTAGCTCTTATCAAGTTGCTGCCTGTGTGCAAGCTTGCCCACGGATCAATAGGCTGCCTGGTAGATTGCAAGTGCATCGTCGCGACTAACATCTCTTGGATTATTAATCAGCAACCGCTGCTGCAACATCGCGTCATCCGCCAGCATTGGCAAATCCCCCTCAGCAATTTTCATCTCTCTCAAGGTCTTCGGTAACTCTACGTCGTTGATCAAATAGTCCATACGATCAATAAAAGCGTCACAGCCGGCACTAGTGCCAGCGACAGTTGCTCCACTGCTAACAAAAGGAAGTAACTCAGCATATAACTCGGAGGCAACGGGCGCGTTAAAACGCAACACATGCGGCAATACCAGAGAATTACTCAACCCATGAGGTATGTGATAATGCCCCCCAAGAGGATATGCCAGCGCGTGAACTGCCGCTACTGGCGCGTTCGCAAAAGATTGTCCCGCCATCATCGCCCCGAGTAACATGTTTGACCGGGCTTCCAGATTGCTACCATTGTGCACAGCCTCACTGATATTGGCAGACATCAACACCAAAGCTTGCCGAGCTAACATATCCGAATATATATTTTTCTTATGCCGGGTAGTAAACGCCTCTATCGCGTGAACCATAGCATCTATTCCTGTCGCAGCAGTCACATGAGGAGGCAGCCCAACAGTCAGTTCAGCATCAAGAATCGCAATATCAGGTAATAACTGCTTTGATATAACACCAGTTTTGGTTGTTGCTCCAGTAGTAATAATCGATGTTGGTGTCACTTCAGACCCGGTACCCGCTGTTGTTGGAACCTGAATAAGCGGCAATCTGCCACCGCGTATATTGCCAATGCCATACATTTCACCAAGCGGTTGTTCAGAGGTTGCCAATACCGCAATCAATTTTGCGACATCCATTGAGCTGCCACCTCCCAGCCCGACAACACCATCGATTTTTTCTAACTTCGCAACTTCCACAGAAGCCAACACCAGGGCTTCCGGGGGGTCAGCCTGAACATCGCTATATAAGAACACACTGATACCAGCTTTCTCTATTTCCGCCACCAAAGGCCCAGCCATACCTGTCTGAACAATGCCGTTATCAGTCACCAACATCAATCGGCTTATTCCTAACTCCTGGCAATATTGAGCGAGCTTATGAGCAGCCCCAACTTCACAAATTACTTTATTTGCCGTTATAAATTCAAATGGATTCATAATCCTTACCTTTTATACAATTTGTAGGTTTTAACCAAGACCCATTAAGCATGATAACATTCACTCTATGTCACCGGCAGATTATCCTCTACCTGCCCTCATTCTCGGCAAATAGTATCGGATAATGACAATTACCTGGGAGAGTCTTCGCCCCAGCGTTTAACCGTACCAGTTTCAATATCAAACAAGTCGAGCACCCTACCAACACTATGGTCAACCATGTCGTCGATAGTCTTGGGGTTGGTGTAAAAAGCCGGTAACGGTGGCGCTATGATCGCGCCCATCTCTGACAGCGCTGTCATGGTTCGCAAATGCCCAGTATGGAGAGGGGTTTCCCTCACCATCAGCACCAGTTTCCTCCGCTCTTTCAATACCACATCAGCAGCCCGTGTCAGCAGTGATGTGGTTACACCTGTGGCAATTTCAGACATAGACCGGATAGAACAGGGCGCAATCACCATGCCCAAAGTACGAAAGGAACCGCTCGAAATTGCAGCGCCTACGTTCTTAACCGAATGCACCTGATCTGCAAGCTCATGTATTTGCTTAAGTTTGATATCCAGCTCGAAGCCTAACGTCATTTCCGCCGACTTGCTCATCACGAGATGTGACTCAATCGGTAAATTTTTAAGCACCTGCAGTAATCTAACGCCATAGATTATTCCCGATGCGCCTGAAATACCAACGATAAGTCGATTATCACTCATGACTGACTGATTAACCATAAATCCCATTTAACCTTTATAGATACAACATTAAGGGACAGCAGGGTCGCAAATTTTTAAACCCGCTACAAGTCCAATTGACTGCAAATTCCGCCGAATATCCTAACCATTCAACCCGACTCTGGAAAATGCTGTTTTTATTCCGACTGATACCGACTATATTGATTCTGTAGGAAACAATATATAAGGACAAACAGTGTTATCTCTCTCTTGGCTTATCCCGGAACTTAGCAATATCGAATGGTTAGCACACGCCGCTATCTTTGCTATCAATATCATCCTATTTATTTTCGCTCGCCCACTACTGAATATCGTTGAGTCTGGAAAGGAAAGTGAAAGCGATGCTCGAATAACAATTCTGCGCTCGCTGAATCTATTGGTATTGGTGCTACAGGCAATCAACATTATTATGATCGGCGCCGATAGCGACTACGAAAATTACTTTATAAAAGCCGGCCTGACGTTGATGGCTATATATGCAGGCTTGCTCGCTTATAGTATTTCGTCATATTTCCTACGCAAAAAATTTGGTACAGAAAAGGAATTCGACGACCATATAGTCTTTATTGAAACCTATAGTAGCCGCCTCGTAGATCTCATGCTGCTGGTCTTCAGTGTCATAGCCACGATATACTTCATGATAATTATCTGGGGCGCCAACAGCCTTCTAGAAACAACAGGTATATTCGGAATTATCGCGGCATTCCTTGCCTTCACCAGCAATATTTGGGCTCCAGACATCATTAGTGGATTGATCATACTCAATACACAAATGCTCGAAGACGGTGACGTGGTTGTTATCGACGGCTACAACGATGAATATGTCATTAACAAGGTAACATTTGTCTACGTTATCCTTTATGACATCCGCAATAACCACCGCACGCTGATCAGAAACAGTCGCTTTATTCAAAGTAAAATTGATAACCTTAGCCGTATTGCCAGCACCGAGGGAATCCGCAAAAAACTGGTCTATCAAATCGGCTACCCTGACACCAACAAAGCCACTGGTGAAGAGCGCGAAGAAGCACTCAATCAATTCAATCAAAAAATAGGCAAAGTTTTTGCGAAAGCGTTTGAAGCTTGTTGTGAGAATGAGCAAATAAAAATAAACGGCAACAAAGAATTTGAGTGGGCGCTTACCAATACCGGAAATTATGCCCTTGAGTATACAGTGTGGATATATCTCGAGCGTATTCCAAATACCAAAGTAACGTCGACTATCCGCAAACATCTAATGCGAACGATGCATCGAGTAAACGAGGCCGTATTTACGGCCGCCGTTATAGAAAATATAGATCTCTCCACCCCAGATCGCAGCAACATTAAGATCATGCCATGACGAGAACTCTCATCTAAATACATTCTCTCAATAGCTGATATCTACCAGGCTACGGTCTTTCCATGTAAATCATAGAAACGACCATTATCCTCAGCTTTCAATCCGCTAATCACTGCAAACAAGCCATCGGCACTTTCTTTGACCGAATAGGTTGCACTACTACTTCCCATATCAGTCCTGACCCAACCTGGATGTAGTACAACAAAGCGAAAACCTCTGGAGCCTAACTCGGCTGCTAAAGATTGATTAAAGCTATTCAAAGCCGCCTTACTCGCGCGATAGCCCATTGCCCCCGGGTTTTTATTGTTGGCAATACTCCCCATAATGCTACTAATGCTGGCGACGAGTTTTTTCTCTCCCTTCTGCAAATTTGGTAAAAAAGCCTGAGTAACACGAAGAGCACCCAAACCGTTAACATCGAAGGTTTGCAGCAACTTATCAACATCCAAACTTTCAAACTCTGAACTGGAATGGCCGCTGATACCCGCATTGTTTAGCAAAATATCAATCGGCTGCTTGATCTTGGTTGAGAGTTTATTGACGCTAGCGGCATCGGTAACGTCCAGCGTTTCAACCTGCACATTAAGCGCGTTCAAAGCGTCAGCTTTAGCAGGGTTTCGCGCCGTTGCAATAACACTGTATCCCTCGACACTAAATTTTTCAGCCAAAGCCAAGCCGATGCCACGATTAGCCCCTGTAATCAATACGGTGCCCATACTTTCCTCCTCTGCTATTACCTGCAAAGATGGCAGGCAAGTACCGAAAAAAATGGCAATCATTAAAAAAATATTTTTGTAGCTTTTCATACTAATCTCTCCCTGGAACGACGACGAGGATACCCGTCATCTGAAACTCATTAAAAGTACGGATAAGCAGGCAGCAACGATAATCACTACTACCTGGCTAACGGTTACAGCTGCAATGAAGATGGCAACAACTGCAAACCACCGTCACAAAACAGCCGCGCTATTTTTTAATAAACTTCAGCGTCATTCGGTCGGATTCACCAATCGCAGACATTGCTTCTTTTTGGTCTGGCGACGTGCTGAGGGATGGAGGCAGGCGCCAAACAATATCATCAGCTCCTGGTTTATCGTTAGGATTGGCATTAACTTCACTGCTGCCTGCCAGTTCAAAACCAGCTTGTTCAAATATCGCAATCACTGACGCTTCTTTCATATAGCCTCTACTGCCGTCAGCCCAATTATCGTCCGCATCAACTGGTGCCCGATGTTGCACCACACCGACAACGCCTCCAGGCTTAACCAGCGCGTACAAATCACTCATTGCCTGAGAGCGGGTAGCGGCTGTAGCTTCAAATCGATTTAAGTTATGTAATGCGCGAACCATCACTACAACATCAACAGTTCCCTGCAACTCATCTGGAACAGAACCAAAAGTAAAAGCGCGAGCGGGAACATCTGCAGCGCCAGGGTATCCGGCAACATCCCCTGCAAACGCTGCAGTTGACGCGACTCGGCCAGCTATTGCCTCGTCGCTGAACATACCAAACATAGCCCACATGTCATCTGCATAATTGACACCGTAAATAGCACCCCCGGAACCCACCAACGGTGCCAGTATTTTGGTATACCAACCACCACCAGGCAATACTTCCAAAACAGTCATTCCTGGTTTAACACCAAAAAGTTCAAGTGTTTCCTTCGGGTGACGCGCTACGTCTCTCGCTTTCAGGTCATCACTTCTAGCATCAAGCACCGCTGACAAAGCAGTGTCGCTATCTTCGGCGAATACATTGCTGCTTGCGGCAATAATCAACAACCCTGTCACTAGAAGTGTTCCTGTTCGTTTCAACAAATAGTTGGTTCGCATAATCTTTTCCTTATTTTAACGTTATGGACATGTAGGAGTATCGAAAACTGAGGCAAATACGCAGGTGCTATTTATACCCCGATACGAATCAATAGACAAATCGATGCGAGCCATCAGCGATAACATGACAGCTCAACTGAAACAGTTGACTGGACACAGCGAGGCCCGAAAGGTGCTTTACGAACACATCAATAAACAGACCCTAAAAACAAATTTACGCCAAGCGGTCCTCAGCAACAAAATACTGCGGATCTTCGATAACATTAACTTCAACAAGAGTTCCCGCGCGACGTAACAAACGACGACACTCTTTACTGAGATGCACCAGGTGCAAGGTTTTGCCCGCATTAACGTACCGGTCAGCCAGCGTATCAATTGCCTCCAAACCCGAGTGGTCAGCCACTCGAGAGCGGGCAAAATCGATAATTACATCATCATTGTCTTGTTTGGGGTCAAAGCGATCAAGAAACGACGAAACTGAACCGAAAAACAGTGGGCCGGTAACCGCATAAACAGTAGAGCCTTTATGATCCTCTTTAGCGTCTATGCGAATGTGTTTTGCGTGCTCCCAGGCAAAAACCAGAGCTGACACGATAACACCAACGATAACTGCAAACGCCAAATCTGTAGCAACGGTGACGCCGGAAACCAGAATCAATATCAAGGCATCACTGCGAGGGACTTTATTGAGAATGCGAAAACTACTCCATTCAAATGTGCCAATAACAACAATGAACATAACGCCGATAAGTGCCGCCAGGGGGATTTTTTCTATTAACGAAGAACCCACCAAAATAAACATTAATAACGAAAGCGCAGCGGTAATACCCGACAAGCGACCTCGGCCACCCGAGTTTACATTAATCATACTTTGACCAATCATCGCACAACCACCCATGCCGCCGAAGAAACCGGTTACAGTGTTCGCTACTCCTTGGCCAATACACTCTTTGTTACCTCGACCGCGAGATTCCGTAATCTCATCAACCAACCGCAGTGTGAGTAGAGATTCGATCAGGCCAATAGCAGCGAGAATTACCGAGTAAGGAAATATGATAATCAATGTATCAAAGTTGAATGGGACTGAGGGGATATGAAATGTAGGTAAGCCTCCTTTGATTGAAGCAATATCACCAACAACTCGGGTATTCAAATCAAGACCAAACACCAGTAAGGTAACCACGACAATAGCAACCAGAGACGAGGGAACAGCAGTTGTCAGTTTTGGCAAAAAATAGATAATAGACATTGTGACGACAACCAACCCAACCAACATGTAGAGCTGCTCACCACCCAACCAGGCAACATCAAGAATTGAGTCCTGCATAAAGGTACCCTGCAGCCAGCCCGGATCGCCTGCAACCCCAAACTGGCCTAGCTGAGCAAGAAAGATAACGATTGCCAAGCCGTTGACAAACCCCAACATCACCGGGTGCGGTACCATTCTGATGAATTTCCCTAATTTCAACACTCCAGCCAATATTTGTAACCCACCCATCAATACCACTGTAGCAAACAAATATTCAACACCATGATCAGCGACCAAGGCCACCATAACCACTGCCAACGCACCGGTAGCACCGGAAATCATACCGGGCCGACCGCCTATACAAGCCGTAATCAAACCAACCATAAATGCCGCATAAAGCCCAACCAGCGGTTCGACACCTGCAACAAAAGCGAATGCCACCGCTTCGGGGACAAGCGCCAACGCAACGGTCAAACCCGACAGAACGTCATTCCTGATTGTGGCAACTTTATTCGGGTGGAACTCAAACATGTAATTCTCTCAATTTACCAAGGCTCTAGCCCGAATTAACCGGGGACACAGAAAAGACAACGTATAGAACACTCATCACCGGATTGATGCTTTGCGACCAGTCGAAGGGGCGCGCATTTTAACGAATAGCTCAACGTAATTCAATTCCATCCCGCCACTGCTTTAAGCAACCCTTGTGCGGCAACAAAACAGAGGCAGCAGAGATCACCGTTTTCGTGTACAATGATCGGCCATTTAGCAAAATAAAAGGTCCATCATGGCTGGCAAACCAAAGACAGCAGCTGCAAAAAAGAAGCAACCAGCGGCAGCAGAGACATCAATTTCAATTGAAGAACAAACATTAGCGTTTCTAAAATCCGGCGGAGAAATCGAACAGATCAATTCCGGCGTTAGTGGACAGCAAAGTATGGCAGGGCCCAAGCACATTACTCTGGGCAATACACCTAAAAGCAACTAAGACGGCTAAAAGAAGGGAGAGACTGACAACAAAATGACGATACCCTCTTCGGCTTTTTCTGACGCTTGCGCAAAATAACAATCAGCATGGCATCCTACAGGACAAATTCGTGAACGACAGCAATTCTGGCTCGCTTTCAAGATTTTTCAAATTTGTTTCGAAAATAGAACCCAATGAATTTAAAGCAACGGCGCTTTCTTTCATTCTGGTTTTGATTCTAATGGCTGCGTATTACATTTTGCGCCCAGTGAGAGATGCAATGGCCAGCGACTGGTCGGATGCTGAGGTCAGCGTGCTGTGGACGATCAATTTTTTCTTCAGCTTTGCCGTTGTCGCAATCTACGGAGCAGCGGTGTCGAAAGTTTCTCTCAAAAACCTGGTACCTGGAGTTTATGGTTTTTTTGCGGTCACTTTTGCTGTTTTTTATATCTCTTCCGGCACCATAGAAAACCCCGTACTGATCGATAAAGCATTCTATATATGGGTGAGCGTATTTAGCTTATTTCCCATATCCGTATTTTGGAGCTTCATGGCCGACCTGTATAACAAAGAGCAATCGAAGCGATTGTTTGGCATTATCACCACAGGGGCTAGTATAGGAGCTATGCTAGGGCCATCTATACCCTTGATATTCTCCGATTTGGGTACTTACAATTTGATGCTGGTCGCCAGCGTCGTTCTTCTTTTAACCCTGCCGATTATTTTCTATCTGCAGAGAATAAAAACCAGTGAACTCGGCAATGTTGGCAATGTCGGCGAGATGAAAGAAATGCAGTCCCTGGGTGGCAACCCCCTCTCCGGATTCAAACTATTTTTGCAGAACCCATTCCTTCTGGGGATTGGTTTGTTTTTATTCCTATACACCGGCATTGGATCTTTTGTTTATTTTGAACTGAAAAACATGATGGCTGAATACAGTAAGGCTGAACGTACTGAAATTTGGGCGTTAATGGATTTAGCGACCAACACCCTCACCATCCTGGCCGGGCTTTTTGTTACTTCAAGACTGGCAACCCGATTTGGGTTAGGTATCACACTTGCAATAGTTCCGATCATCGTTTTGGGAGGTTTACTGTCGGTGGCAATGGTGCCAGCGCTGACCATCGTTGTTGCTTTACAAATTGTACGGCGCGGTGGTAATTACGCAATCACTCGTCCCGCACGCGAAATGCTGTTTACTCACGTCGATCAGGAAACCCGATTTAAAGCCAAACAAGTCATTGACGTTGTTGTTTATAGAGGAGGTGATGTTTTCTGGGGCTGGGCTTTTACTGGACTCACTCAGATCATCGGTCTCGGTATTGCGGGCATCGCCTTGGTCGGAGGTGCAATTGCAGCCCTTTGGGCAGCAGTCGGCTTCTATCTGGGTAAGCAAGCAGACAGGGATTAGCCAGCCCTATGATTCATATCCGAACAAAAATGACCATTCAGTCATCTCAACGTAACCGACCGAAATCCGAGGTCATTACCTCCCCGTTATTGCACGACTACAACATACTAGCCGTACAGTCGTTCATGACACCGGCCCAGACCTAACCATCAAACCAGAAAACATCTCGCACATTATCGCAATGACTGGGTCTATTGATTGATCCATTGGTCTTGTTTAGCCGTAACTAATGCATACCGACAAATTTGGAGATACTTTGGCAACGGAAGTCGTTGACATAATCCACTCTCTCTTTAGGAATGACAGTATGGTAAATACCCGTTTGAACCTTAACAAAGAGCGAAATACTCGTCTTAAAGGGTTGATGGCCAGGATCGCAGAACATCGAGACAAGGAGGCATTTGAAGAGTTTTTCAATCATTTTGCACCTTTGCTTAGATCTTACAGTCTTGCCAGAGAACCGGGCGCAACACTATTGGCTGACGAACTGGCTCAGGAAGTGTTGATAAAAGTATGGAACAAAGCGCATACCTATAAGCCGGAGTTAGCGGCTGTTACCACCTGGGTATTTACTCTGGCCAGAAACAGCAGAATCGATCACCTGCGACGCTCAGGGCGTTTCAGTACAGAGATAGACCCAACAGATTTGTTTGAAAATATAGAAGACGAAGGCCCTGATCCATTTCAAATGGCTCAACGACAGCGAATAGAAAAACGAGTTCACGATGGCTTAAGACAACTGCCGATCGAACAGTCACAGATTCTGGCAAAAGTTTATCTAGAGGGAAAGAGCCACCAGGAAGCGGCTAATGAACTTGAACTACCACTGGGAACAGTGAAGTCCCGAGTCCGACTAGCACTGCAAAAATTAGAATTGTTTTTAAAGAGGTAACCCAATGGCAAACTATCACCCTACTCCGGAAATGCTCACGGATTTTTCCGCCGGAAACTTACAACTCAGCCATGCCCTTTGCGTGTCTGTGCACACTCAACACTGCAACGAGTGCAGAATAAATTTACAACGACTTAATAGCATCGCAACAACCTTGTTTGACGAACTGGAACCGGCAAGTCTGCCTGAGAGGTTGAAAGACAGTGTTTTTTCGCAGCTGGACAACGAATATGTTGAAGATCAGCTTCCGGTAAAAATAAATACGACAAGTATTCCAAAGGCTTTGCAGCAGTTTGTTGCTGATAGTTATGAATCACTAAGCTGGAAAAAAGTGTCGTCTGCCATTCAGTCAGCCCATTTATGTACCGACGTCAACGGGTCCAAAGTTAGTCTCATGCGTATTAAAGCTGGCGGCAAGATACCCATGCATACTCACACTGGCAAAGAGTATACCCTCTTACTTGAAGGCAGCTTTTCAGATGAAAACGGTTTATATAATGAGGGAGACTTCCTTGTTAGAGACGAACGCCATAAGCACAGGCCGGTGGTTTCTAAAGACCGTGGCTGTGTGTGTTTAGCCGTCACCGATGCACCGATAAAATTGACAGGGGTTTTTACCCGTTTAATCAACCCGCTATTGCGACGAGGGCATTTCTCTTACTGATAGAGTTCCGGGCAACCACTGCGACAGAGTTATGCTCTGTCGCAGTAATGCTAACGACTCAGCCCTTATGGGTTTACACGGCCTCGCTAATAGCGGATGATTTTGCTCATCAATTCCACTAGTGAACACCGCCTTGCGTATGACTAATGACCACAATACTCTTTTCTCCAAATTGCCATCAGTTGATAATGTACTGTCGGCTCCAACGATTAAAACAGCGACAGAACGTTATGGCCATACAGCTACCGCCAAATCCGTACGGATAGCTTTAGAGGGCGTTCGTAATAATCATCAAGATCTTAGCCCCACAATTTCCCGCCAGCAACTTACCCAACTCATTGTTAATGCTGCTCTATTAAAACTCGACGAACTCAATCACTATTCACTCACCCCGGTTTTTAACCTGAGCGGCACAGTTTTGCACACAAATCTGGGGCGGGCTTCTCTTCCAGATGAAGCCATCGATGCAATGATTGCGGCTGCGAAGTCTCCAACTAATCTTGAGTATGACTTGGCCACAGGTAAAAGGGGGAGCCGCGATAGTCACGTTGAATCGCTGCTTTGCGAGTTAACCGGTGCAGAGGCTGCAACTGTTGTAAACAACAATGCCGCCGCCGTAATGGTTGCACTCAACTCCTTAGCCATGCGCAAGGAGGTGATTGTCTCTCGGGGCGAGCTCATTGAAATAGGCGGAGCTTTTCGAATCCCGGAAATAATGACCCGCGCCGGATCAAAATTACGGGAAGTGGGCACAACAAATAGAACTCATCTGAGGGATTATGAGAGCGCTATAAGCCCGCGTACCGGCCTGTTGATGAAAGTCCACACCAGTAACTACAGAATTGAAGGTTTTACAGCAGCAGTTGATGAAAAAGCGCTGTCGATTTTAGGGCGGGAAAATGACGTTCCGCTAATGATAGATCTGGGTAGTGGAACGCTGGCAGAATTAACCGATCACGGCTTACCCCATGAGCCTATGGCCGGAGAAAGTATCGCGTCGGGGGCAAATATAGTCACCTTTAGCGGAGACAAACTACTGGGTGGACCGCAAGCTGGCTTGATCGTCGGCGACCGGGCTCTTGTTGAAAAAATCAAACGTAATCCCATGACCCGTGCTTTGAGAGTTGATAAAGTCAGACTTGCAGCATTAGAGGCAGTTCTCAAACTCTACCTTATGCCTGAGAAACTCGGACAACGACTACCCGTTTTGCGAACATTGACACGTCCTTTGAGTGAGATCCTGCAAACAGCGGAAAACATAGCCGCTTGCTTACGAGACCATCTTCCGAAAGACCTGGAAATCACCATCACTGAAGGTGTTTCAGCTATAGGTAGTGGATCGTTACCGGGGGAAGAACTCGCTACCGGAGTTGTGGTGATATGCCCGACAGGGAATAAGAAAAACAACGCAAAAAAAGTACGCACGCTTGATAAAAGTTTTCGATCTCTTCCAACCCCTGTCATTGGCAGGGTTAGCAACGGCAGTTTAATGTTTGATATGCGCTGCCTTGAAACCCCTATCGATTTTGTCGCCCAGTTAGATCAGCTCGCTTTTCCAGATGACTTAAAAACCAAGCCATGATTATTGCAACTGCCGGACATGTAGACCACGGTAAAACCTCCTTAATCAAATCCCTTACCGGCACAGATACCGACAAACTACCAGAGGAAAAGAAGCGCGGCCTGACGATTGAACTGGGGTTTGCCTACTACCATCACCACGACGGCACAGCTATTGGATTCATCGATGTACCTGGTCATCATAGGTTTATCGCCAATATGCTCACAGGAATAGCCGCCATTGATTTTGCGTTAGTAGTGATCGCAGCTGACGATGGTCCTATGCCACAAACACATGAGCATCTAGCGGCTCTCAGCTTGATGGGGATAACTCACGCCGCAATCGTAATTACCAAGATCGACAGTGTCAGCCAACAACAATTGTCTACGACTAAAGAACAGGTGGACCAATTAGTCGCAAAAACGAATTTTCCCCATAGCCGATACTTCGATGTTTCCTCACTAAATGGTGACGGTATTGAATCGCTACGACAACACATCATTCAACAAGCACAATCAATATCAGCACGAAGTGCTGAGGGGAACTTTCGACTCGCTGTAGATCGACGTTTTGTTGTCGATGGTATAGGTGTCGTAGTTACTGGCACCGTCCATAGTGGGAGCGCCGCTATTGGCGACGAGATTGTTATTTCGCCAAAAGGGCAGCGTGCTCGTATTCGTTCAATACATCAGGAAAATCGAGCGATTAATCACAGCAGCGCAGGGCACCGATGTGCTATCAATTTAACCGGCACTGATATTAATATAGATACGGTGACAGCAGGATCGTGGATAGTTCATCCATCAGCCCATCGTCCACGGCAACGATTTGACGGCAAACTCCATGTTCTAAATAGCGAGCGAAAGCCTTTGCAACACTGGACTCCGGTTCATCTGCATATTGGTGCTTCTCACCTGACAGCGCGCATTGCTGTTTTAACTCAAAACAAGACTATTTTACCTGGCGATGAAGGTGATGTTCAGATCGTTCTGGAAAAGTCTATTACTGCAATGTGGAATGACAAATTTATTATCCGCGACCAATCAGCCACTCGCATTATTGGCGGCGGTTACATTATTGATCCAGACGCACCTGCGCGAAACAGAGGTAAAAGCTGGCGACAAAACGATAGAGACTCTCACTGCCTATCAGATGCCAGTGAAGCACTGATCCAGCTAACGACCAGTCATCCCGAAGGATATCTAGCCACTCCTTTTCTAAACGGCAGAAATATTAGTGACAATCAACAAATCACATTACTGAAGACGTTAGATACTAAGTTGGAAAAAATCAAAAGTGGTCATCAACTGATTTTACTCACCAAATCACGGTGGCAGGAACTTAGTGACGAATGCCTGGAGTTACTCTCTTCTTTTCACAACAACCATGTAAATCTACTAGGGTGCTCTCCCGATGCCCTTTTTCAGTCTTTGGCAACCAGGGTCATAAAACCGGCTTTTAGTGATATTGTTACAACATTGCGCCAACAAGGACTCATTAAACACAGTGGCCAAGTTTTACATCTCCCCGACCATAACCCCTGCCTGGCCGTCGATGATGAGCTTTTTCTAACAAATTTTTTGGCGCTTATGCCAACGCATGACCTTTGCCCGCCAGTGGTATATGAAATGGCAAAAAAAATGCTCATGGATCCATCAGATCTTTTACAGAAACTGGATTACCTGTCATCGATGGGCGCACTAATAGGTATTCAACAACAACGTTATTTTGCACCGGAAAAATTACATGAAATTGCACAGTACACCGAAACTCTGTTCAAAACAGACATGAATCAAGGGTTTACCGCAGCAGACTTCAAAAACGCGACAGGAATAGGACGACGCCCCACAATTCAAATCCTCGAATTCTTCGATCGCGCCGGGCTTACCCTCCGACAGGGGAACTATCGCATCCCTATCCGCACGGCTTCCGAGATCTTTGGGAAATAGCCGGCACGAACCCCATTAAGGCTGGAATTTTTGCAGCAAGGCATTTATTCTTCGTGAACTTATAATTTTGAATTCATCAACAACAATTAACTAACAAGGTGTGTCTATGGAACTTAAAGATAAAGTTGCCGTTATAACCGGGGGCAGCGGCGGAATCGGTAAGGCAATGGCTAAAGCATTTCTCAAACAAGGCGCTAACGCCGTTGTACTCGTGGATCTGAGCGAAGAGGCTGTCAAAGCTGCCGCAAGTGAGCTGGGATGCGATGGAGAAGTTTGCGATGTCACCAACGAAGATCAGCTAGTCGCAGTCGTTAAGCGCACCTTGGACAAGTATGGTCGCATTGACTTGTTTTGCTCAAACGCCGGTGCCGGTGCTGGCGGACTGCTAACCGATGCATCAAACGATATTTGGCAGAAACAGTGGGATCTTCATGTCATGTCACATTTGTATGCCGCAAGAGCAGTGCTACCCGGCATGCTTGAACGCGGCGATGGCTATCTGCTCAACACAGCTTCTGCGGCAGGTTTGCTGGCAGCAATAGGTTCCGGGCCCTACACCGTAACCAAAGGCGCCGCGATCAAACTGGCAGAATTTCTATCTATCACTCACGGCGACGAGGGTATTAAAGTTTCTGTATTGTGTCCCCAGGGCGTCAATACGGCAATGGCACCAAGAAGCCTTGGAGATGGTCAAACTGACGGTATCATCGAAGCTGACGAGCTGGCCGAAACAGTGGTAAACACTATCCGAGAAGAAAAATTTTACGTATTACCTCATCCGGAAGTTGAAGACTATGTACGCCGTAAAGGTAATGATATCGATCGCTGGCTCGGCGGTATGCGTCGACTCAGACGAAAATCATTGGGCTAAATCACTGGGTAAAAACCAAGAAACTCCAATGACACCGAGGGCTTTAATAGGCCCCCGGCGTCATTCTAACGCTATGGAGTTTCTGTTAAGCCCACATATTGCTACCGCCACAAACTGTCATCGCTTGACCAGTGACGTAAGCGCTGGCGTTTGACGCCAAAAACACAGCGATGCCCTTGAAGTCTTCTGCTTCCCCCAAGCGCCGCAATGGGATTTGCTGATTAGCACGCTTCTCAGCAGCGGGGTTGTCCCACAGAGCTTTGGCAAAGTCAGTTTTAATCAAGCCGGGACAAATAGCGTTAACGCGCACACCCTGAGGACCCATCTCAAGGGCCAGGTTTCTAACCAAGGCAATATCAGCCAACTTGGAAATATTATAAGTACCCAATACATCTGAGGGGCCAAACGCGCCGACACTGGATGTAATCATAATAGAACCACATCCTTTTTCAATCATGTCTGGTGCTACCATCTGGCACAACCAGTGATTGGATTTGATGTTGCTGCTCAGTATCTTGTCGAACGCACCATCGGGAATTTCAGACATTGGCCCATAAAAAGGATTAACGCCAGCGTTGGCTACCAGAATGTCAATCGGGCCCAGTCTTTCACGCGTTGTATCCACCAGCTGCTGCAACTGCTCTTTGTAACCAATATTACAGGCAATTGCGATAGCGCTACCTGCTCCGTATTTTTCATTGATCTCATCCGCTACGGCTTCACAAGGTTCCAGTTTTCGACTGGAAATAACCACTTTAGCGCCCTGCTCTGCAAGGCCCTCTGCCATCGCCTTACCCATTCCTTTCGAAGAGCCCGTTAGCAAAGCAACTTTGCCTGTTAGATCGAATAGTGGAGTTGTCATTGTGTGTCCTCTGTTAAGTGATATTGACTGGTTTCAAATTTGGATTGCCCGACAAGTTGTTAGCTATTTGACGGGAGTAAATATATTAGTTTCCCCGGTAATGACAGTACCTTTTACGCCAAGGTAATCTTGTGTTGTCATTGCTAACAATAACTCAGGGTCGTCGGGTGGGCTGCTGAAAAATCGCGCTGCCATCGGATCGCTGCCATCCCCAAGCCGGCCGATGATAATACCACCATTAGGCGTATTATCACGGCCAAATGTTACCGTGTAGGTTTCAATAACCGCGTCTCCCACGGGTGTCATCTCCAAGGGTGGCGATTGCATCTCATCAATTATGCACTGATAGCTCGACGGCTCTTTTCTAACCCAACTGCCGGATGTCGGCGTTGTTGAATAAATACCTGCAGCGTGCTTGGTAAGATAACCCCCGTTTGCAGTAACTAAACCGAATTTCCGCGGGTTTGATCGCAGTTTTTCAACCATCGTCGCAATAGCATTCATAACGTAGTTATTCCCGGCTCCTCCGTGAAAAGGCAGACCGCCGGTAATCGTCAGTGACCGAGGGTCATCTTTGGCGATACCTAACTCGTCCCTGGCCATTTCCACGGCAACAGGAAAGCAGGAATAGATATCGAAAAAATCGATATCATCAACGGCCATATCCGCCATCGCAAAAGTCTCTTTGCCCATTAAATTGATTGCCGGCGAACTATAATAGTTAACTCGGTCTGACAGGTTATGCCGTTCATTAACATCAGCACAACCATGTAAATAAACCCACTTGTCTTCACGTATACCGGCGGCTTTCGCAAATCCAACAGAGCACAGCAATAAACTAGCACCCTGGTTAATCTGATTCATTGCGTTCATGCGTTTGGTATACGGCCAACCAACATAGCGATTATCCAAAGTCGCCTCGGCTATATCGGAGGCACTTAATTTTTCCGGATACCAGGCCGTTGCCGAATTGGCCGCAACCGCGGAAAACCTCGCAAAAAGTTCACCCATTTTCTGCTGGTGTTCATCAATACCCTCACCATAAGCTCCACGCAGGGCATTTTCAAACAATGGGTATATAGAACTAGCTAACCACGCACCATTGGCTTTCTCATGCTCGGTACTCATTTCCTTATCGGCAACCATATACTGTGCAGGCTGGTCTACATCTTCTGACCAATCTGGTTTGGAACCGGACTTAACAATGCGTCGGGAAGTATTCATTGCCTCTGCGCCAGACAGCAATACAAATTTGTTCTCACCTTTGGCTATAGACTCAAAATATCGGTTGACCAAATATTGTGGCCCATTGCCGCCATGAGGCATCATCCACTGCTCTGACTGTTCTGCATTAAGGTGTCTCGCCAAACAAAAAGCAGTATTATCTGTATATTCCCGAAAGCTTCTGACAACCGCCAATTGATCAAGCTCCGATAACAGCTCACCGCTAACGCCCGCATCTGCCAGTGCCTTATCTGTAGCCTGCACCATCAATTCAATTGGAGAGGAAGCAGCAGCGAGGTCTTCTCTCGGCAATTCGGTCACCTGCCCTACTCCCACCACTATTGGTGTTAGATCATTAGCCATTAAATTTCCTTTATTGCTTGTCATCAATTAATTTTCGACCACTGTATTAATCGTTGTCTCTTTACAACCAGCGATAACGCGCCCGATAGCACCGCCCTATGAATCAACCCACTTTCGGTAGTTTATCGTGGCGAATACTATCATTCGCGGCAATGATAATCATCGACCACAGAAAAAACCCGCACCGGTAATAACCATGATTTTTGCAGGATTAGTATTCCTGATTTACTGGACCGCAGCTAACAGGGAGCACTAAAGCTCAAGATGAGGCAGACATGATTGTTCTTACAGTGTTTATGATTCCAGCAACTACCGTTGGTAACTTCCAATGTCTCTAGCAATATCGTCATGCTAGCCAAGCGAATGAAACCCTACTGCATTAAAAAAATCAACAGAGTTTGCAGTTCAACAAAATGTACGGCACTCTTAGCGCCTTGTCATTAGACATAATATCATTGCCGGATAACAATCATCGGAAGGGAATCGCTCCCCGGTGGGGCGCACGGGCTTCAAACCCGATGAAACGCGCAAATTGCGTGTTTGGTGGGTTCGACCCCCACTCTTTTCCGCCAGCTATATATTAACAAACCCGCTGCATGGGAGTCAGGTATTCATCATGAACGAAGTCGATACCAGCGAAACTATTACCATAGTTGTTAAAGAAAACTGTCCGACCTGCGTCCATGTCGTTCCTGCAATTGAGCAAATGGTCGAGTCGGGTTTAGCTGTGCAAGTCATCTCTCAGGACAATCCCAGCTTCCCGGAAACCATTAAACACGTTATCGACGATAGCGACCTTGGTCAGTCCTGGCAGATGGCCATTGAAATTGTCCCCACAGCCATCCGATTTTCTGGTGGCAAGGAAGTTGACCGCGTTGTTGGTTGGAACCGCCCTGAATGGGAAGCCTTGAGTGGACTTAGTAATCTCGCTCCTGATCTCGCCGAAAACCGGCCTGGGTGCGGCTCTCTTTCGCTAGAGCCTGGGCGCTTTGAAGAACTGGAAGTACGGTTTAAAGGCGACATCATGAGCTCCCGTCGTATTGCGGTTGATGCATACGCTGATGAAATGGAAATGGGCTTCGACCGCGGCTGGAGTGACGGTCTCCCTGTTATACCGCCTTCCGAAATACGAGTTATGGCGATGCTCCGAGGCACCCATAGAGATCCGTCAGAAGTTATAGGTAATATTCCTCCCAACTTATCGCCCTGTACCGTTGAGAAAGTCGCCATTAACGCCGTAATGGCTGGCTGTAAACCAGAATATCTCCCTGTCGTACTGGCGGCGGTGGAAGCTGCATTGGTCGACGAGTTTTGCATGCACGGCCTACTCGCGACAACCTGGTTTTCGGGACCGATTGCCATAGTCAGTGGCCCCATCACCAAAGCAATTGGTATGAATTGGGCAGAAAACGCGCTCGGGCAGGGAAACAGAGCAAACTCCACGATCGGCAGAGCACTGCAACTGGTGATTCGCAATGTTGGCGGAGGTAAGCCAGGCGAACTTGACCGCTCGACCCTAGGGTCGCCCGGAAAGCTGGGATTTTCTTTTGCCGAAGACGAAACCGATGACTTTTGGCCCACAGTGGCGATGGATCAGGGCGCAGACCGACAGCATTCCTCGGTCACGCTGTTTGCCGGTGACGGCGTGCATGGCGTTTTTGACCAGAAGTCGCGAAACCCCGAGTCGTTGGCGAAAAGTTTTGCCGAAACACTAAAAACGGTGGGTCATGCCAAGATGGTCATGGCCTCAGATGCGATATTGGTGATTAGCCCAGAGCATTATCGCGTCTTTAAACAGGCAGGATGGAGCAAAGATCGTCTTCGCGAAGAACTGGAAAAACTCTTGCTTAGGCCTGGCGCTGAATTGATTATAGGGGCTGGTGGAATCGATGAAGGCTTGCCTGAAACACTTAAGGACAAAATACTTCCGAAATTTCGACCCGGCGGATTACTTATTGCTCGGGCAGGAGGCGAGGCCGGGATGTTTTCTGCTATCATCGGCGGATGGGGCGCCAGCGGTAAGATGGGGTCCGTACCAACAACACAAAAAATTTAGTCCACTAGTATTAACACTTTCTATTCACCACGGGAGAAACAACAATGACTACCATGTTATTAGACCCGACCGCGGAAACTTCTGCGGCGACAAGGCCGAGACTAAAACGTCCTCTCGATCTAACAGGATTGACCGTCGGCTTGATGGATATATCCAAGCCGCGCGGAGATGTTTTCCTCAACCGTATTGAAGCACTGCTGAAGGATCGCAACATCCAGGTAAAACGGTTTATCAAACCAACGTTTACCCGAGTAGCACCAACAGAACTAAAACAAGAAATCGCAGGTCAAGTTGACCTGGTTGTTGAAGGACTGGCTGACTGAGGCTCTTGCACGTCGTGTTGTATACATGACCTGACAGATCTCGAAAGCCGAGGCATTCCTGGTGTTGGCGTTGCATCATCGGCTTTTATAAAAGCTGCAGATGTGCAGAAAGAAGCACTGGGGGCATCGACAGATATGATTTTTGTTCCTCATCCTATTCAGGATAGAACTGATGAAGAGATGATGGCTTTAGCCGATCAGGCTATAGAGAAAATTATTGACCGATTGACCGCATAATCACTATTCCTCAAAAGCGGGGGGTGGCGAGTTTACTGGCAACACAAATGCTGTGAACTCGCTGCCCGACCTACAACTGACGCTGTATTCCCGCTATTATCGTGAGTCAGCCTGTTGCTATATACAGTCTGGCCATCTGCTATTCCGTAATTATCTCTTCTCTGCCCAGCTTACATTTTCCTACCCAAAAATATTATCCAACCGCCGCACGGCTTCTTTAAGTCTATCCATGCTCGTGGTGTAAGCAAACCGCACATGTTGCTGCGAATGAAATATGCCAAAATCTGTACCTGGTGTTATCGCTATGCCGTGCTCTTCTAAGAGATTTAAGCAAAACTCACTACTGTTAGTTGAAAATTTACCGATGCCAGCATAGATGTAAAGCGCTCCTGCAGGAGTATGCGGGATATCAAATCCCAGTCTGCGCAATTCTGGCAAAAGATAATCCCTTCGCTTTGCAAACTCATCACGACGTGCGTTCAATATGGCTCTAGTTTCAGGCTTAAAAGCCGCCAACGCCGCAAATTGACTCATTGTCGACATTGAAATAAATAGGTTTTGCGCCAGCTTTTCCAGCTCCGGCACTGCATGTTCCGGGGCCACCAACCAGCCTAATCGCCAACCAGTCATACCAAAATATTTGGAAAAACTGTTAATAACATACGCCTGATCCGTCAGTTCCAATATCGACGTCGCGGGCTCATCATAGCTTAGGCCATGATAAATTTCGTCCACTACCAGGTGCCCGTTATTGCGCTGACAAAGCCCGAACAAGTCGGCCAATTCATCTTTTGTAAGAATTTCACCCGACGGGTTAGCGGGAGATGCCACCATCGCCCCAATGGTATTTTTTTGCCAGTGCTGTGCCGCTTTTTCTGCTGTTAGTTGATAACGATCTGCCGCGCCAACCGGAACTAATTGTCCCCGCCCCTCTACTAAGCGCAAAAAATGCCTATTGCAGGGGTAACCAGGATCAGTCATCAGCATACCGTCTCCTGGATTCACCAGAAGAGCAGCAATCAGTAACAGTGCACCGGAAGCTCCCGGAGTAATCATTATCCTGCGCGGATCAACGTCAACACCGTATTCTTGCTGATAAAATATCGCCAAAGCTTCACGCAATTCAGGAATACCTGCGGCCTGGCTGTAGTAGGTATCCCCCCGCCCGAGAGAATCCTGACCCGCGCGAACAATCTGTTCGGCAGTGGAAAAATCGGGTTCACCCGCACTCAGGTGAACAATATCCCGCCCTTGCGCTTGCAACTCTTTTGCACGATTTAACACCTCAACAACCCTGAAAGGCTCTATGTCTTTTACTCTATCTGCAAATGGTCTCTTCACTATCACACTCTCTTAGATAACTTCGTTGTCCGGTCCTATTCTGGCAAGCCCCATAACCCAGCATGGACCTTGTCAGGCGCGAGCTTGGCAAATCTATTGTTCAACCACGATAAGCATACGCCAGCCACCCAGCCGTAGCCAAGTTACCATTGACGGATATAGCTAGCACTAAAGTCATTAATCTGGTATGTTCGGCGGTTTCCAATTGATTGCCATTCGCATACTGCGGCTGGCAATCAATGAAGAGGTCGGTCAGGGCAGATTTCCGCACTATCGATCCAGGTGGAATAACTGTAAATGCTGGAAAACCAGTAACAAGTGAGAGCGAGTAATGCCCAAGAAAAAACAGGCTCAGGCGAGCAATTTTAAAAACTTCACACCTTATAAGCCAAAGAAAGGTGAGGAGTATATGAATGAAAAACAGCGAGAGCATTTTCGTGGAATTTTGCTATCCTGGAAATCTGAATTGATGGAAGAAGTGGACCGGACTGTGTCTCATATGAAAGACGAAGCCGCCAATTTTCCAGATCCTGCCGACAGAGCGACCCAGGAAGAAGAATTTAGTCTCGAGTTGCGTACTCGCGATAGAGAGCGAAAACTGATCAAGAAGATAGACGGTACTATCGACCTGATCGACGCAGATGATTATGGTTACTGTGAAGCCTGCGGTGTAGAAATAGGCATTCAACGCCTGGAAGCTCGCCCAACCGCGACTCAGTGTATTGATTGCAAAACGCTGGACGAAATAAAAGAGAAACAACAGCTCGGCTAGATCAATAGCCGTCAACTGTAGAAAACGAAGCGGGAGAGACATAATAATGCTCGCCCGTTTTTTTTATCATCAACCTGATGACACCTGCAAAAGCCAATATCATCGCTGACAATGCACATGACCAACCATCGCCTTGCCCTGTGACAAATTACCGAGGACGTTTTGCTCCCTCGCCTACCGGACTGCTGCATGCCGGCTCGCTAATAGCCGCTGTGGCGAGCTATCTGGACGCAAAATCAAACGGTGGTCAATGGCTGCTGCGGATGGAAGATCTGGACCCCCCTCGAGAAATACCGGGGGCAGCAGACGCCATTTTGGAGTCCCTGTATGCCCACGGATTACAGTGGGATGAAGAGCCTATGTGGCAAAGCCATCGGCACCCAGACTATCAATGTATCATCGACAGTCTATTAGAGCGCGGTCATGCATATTATTGTACCTGTTCTCGCAGCGAGCTTCGCGCAAGCGGCGGTGTTTATCCCGGACACTGTCGGGGCTCTCACCTGCAACCCAACAAAGAATCCGCCATCCGTCTTTATGTCACAGATGGCAGTATTCAGATGGAAGACGGCATACAAGGTATCTATAGCCAGAACCCGGCCACAGCTTTTGGCGACTTTGTACTGCGACGGAAAGACTTACTCTACGCTTATCAATTGGCTGTAGTAGCAGACGATGCCAAGCAAAATATTACCCACATTGTTCGCGGGTCAGATTTACTGGAATCCACCCCAAAACAAATTTATTTGCAAAGACTACTCGGCTACAAAACTCCGCACTACGCCCACATACCAATCATCATCAATTCACGCGGGCAAAAACTCAGCAAACAAACGTTTGCAAAGCCGTTAGAATTCGAAAAGGCGACTGACAACCTATTAGCAGCGCTGACCTTTCTGCAACAACCATTACCACCGATAAAAATCCGAGCATCTGTACGCGATATCCTGGAATGGTCGACCGAACACTGGTCATTACGCTCTATACCCAGAGCGCTTGCCGTCACCGAGAAAAATTAAGTCATCACCGCACCAAATAGCGCAATATTGGCATCTCCAGACAGATCCAACACAGTCTGTTTTGCAACTGAACACCAGCTTGCGTACTATCATTCCTTATCACTGGCCACTCAGCACACAAAGACCATGAATATTAGCCCCTCGCTATTACTGCTAATGCTCGTGCTCGTCGTATTCTCACCCCTCATTCAGGACTGGGTAACTCAAGGCGGGACGAACTGGTATAGGCCATATTTAGTATGGTTTGCAACAATACTGTTTGTCTGGTGGAGCGTACGTCGCAATCAGAGAAAACTATCCGCCGACAAAGATCGAGAGCTATGACTCAATGACCTTTGAACTTTCACATTTATTCCTAATTGGTTTTGGTTACCTGCTGATACTATTCAGCATTGCACATAGTGCCGACCGAGGCTGGATTCCTGAGCGACTAATACGTCACCCTTTTACCTATGTATTGTCACTCGGTGTATTTGCCAGTGCCTGGGCGATCTATGGAGTTGTCGAACTCGCCCACGAATATGGCTACGGGTTTCTTTCCTACTACCTCGGCGTCGCTGGTGCGTTTATTTTCTCGCCGTTACTGTTACAACCCATCCTCAGAATTACTCGTAACTACTTACACAGCTCGCTCGCCGATGTTCTGACCTTTCGCTACCGCACACAGTGGGCAGGCTCTCTCGTTACTATATTTATGCTACTTGCGGTATGGCCATTACTAGCGCTGCAGATACAAGCGGTAACAGACAGCGTCTTGTTTCTAGTTGGTGAGAACGGCGACGCTATTACTAAAAAGAATCAACATAATGAGTTAGCCATTATTTTTTGCGTGGCGCTTTGCATATTCACTATTTCTTTTGGATCAAAACATCTCACAGCACACCAGCGCCACAACGGATTGGTCGCAGCGATTGCTTTTGGGTCCATAATAAAACTACTGGCGATGCTGATTGCCGGAGGTGTTGCAATATATGCTGTTTTTGGTGGCTTAGGAGGATTAGATCTATGGCTAGAGGCCAATCCGCAAACTGTTTCTCTTCTTAATGAACCAATGCGAAATGAATCGTCTCGCGCACTACTACTCATATTTTTTTCGTCTGCTGTCGCCATGCCACATCTCTTCCATATGATTTTCGCTGAAAACCCCAACGCCAAAGCACTGCAAACAGCCAGCTGGGGGATGCCGCTTTTTCTCTTTTTAATGAGTTTGCCTATACTTCCTATACTCTGGGCTGGAATGAAACTAAACACGGCGTTACCGACAGAGTATTTCACCCTTGCTCTCGGTATCGAACTCGAATCCAGAGTGCTGGCCATTCTGATTTATCTGGGCGGTCTATCTGCCGCCAGCGGCGTTGTTGCCGTCACTACGCTGGCATTGGCATCCATGTGCCTTAAGCATTTGATCTTACCCATTTATCGCCCAAGTACCGACCGAAACATCTATCGCTGGCTGTTATGGATTCGTCGCGCATTGATTATCTTTATCATTCTTAGCGGCTATATGTATTATCGGTTTATTGCCGGTAACGACGCTTTATCAGAACTTGGACTATCAACTTTTATTGCTGCATTGCAATTTTTACCGGGAGTTTTGGCAGCCCTATATTGGCAAAGTGCCAATCGCCAGGGCTTTGTAGCCGGATTAATTACCGGATTTTCTATTTGGCTAATAGCACTGATGCTGCCGATCGTCAGCAGCTTTGATCCGGGCTATTTCGGAAAAATCTACTTCAACCTTAATCCCGACGAGATATGGAGCACAGTGACCATTATTTCAATTGGAATGAATGTTCTGGTTTTTGGTTTGGTGTCGCTACTTACAACCACATCTGAGGATGAGAAAGACGCCGCGGAAGTGTGCGCAACGGATGACTTAAATCGCCCAACCCGACGGATACTAAGCGTCCAGAGCCCCCAGCAAATGAAAGACCAGTTAGCGATTGCTCTTGGATCCTATACGGCGCAACGTGAAGTAGACAGGGCACTGAAAGAGATGCAATTACCCGACGACGAAAATCGTCCGTTTGCCCTGCGACGCCTGCGCTATCGACTGGAAGCCAATCTCTCGGGATTACTCGGACCCTCTGTCGCTTATGACATGGTCAATCAATTACTGCCCTACGTAAACAATAGTAGTAATGACAACAGTGAAGACATCAACCTGATCGAAGTGCAACTGGAGGCCTACAAGACTCACTTAACCGGTCTTGCCGCCGATCTCGACAATTTGCGGCGCTATCACCGGAAAACACTCCAAGACCTACCGGTAGGCGTTTGTTCACTCGGCCAGGACGGTGAGATCCTTATGTGGAATCATGCGATTGCTGCATTAACTGGAGTTAACACCTTTGATGTCATTGGCTCACGCGTGCCAAGCCTGCCCTCGCCCTGGGGGAAGTTGCTCAATGATTTTCTCGATATGCAGCAACCTCATTTATACAAGCAGCACATCGAGATCAACAATAATAACTACTGGTTCAACCTTCATAAGACCACGACTGGTGCAGCAAGTGACCCCGCTGATGGGCGTGTCATCGTGCTGGAAGACATTACCGATGTACAAATGCTGGAAGATGAACTCATGCACAGCGAGAGACTCGCCTCTATCGGCAGACTTGCTGCAGGAGTTGCTCATGAAATTGGCAATCCAATAACGGGAATAGCCTGTCTAGCTCAAAATCTACGTTTCGATACTGACAACCCGGAGAGCCTCGAAACAGGTAAAGAAATTCTTGTCCAAACTGACCGAGTATCAAAAATAGTACAAACACTCGTCAATTTTTCCCATGCGGGCACCGAAGACAGCCACCACGAGTTAGAACAGGTGCACCTAAAATCCTGTATCGACGAAGCCATCCACTTATTACATCTCAACAAAGAGGCAAAAATAATCAGCTTTGAAAATCACTGCCCCGGTAGCGTTTACATTCTGGGCGATACCCAACGATTGCTGCAGGTTTTTGTCAATTTACTCAGCAATGCCAGAGATGCCAGTCCGGAGTTCAGCCCCGTATCAATTGATAGCAAGGTACTGAACGAGCGGGTTTTTGTCACCGTTACCGATACCGGCAGCGGTATTGAAAAAGCACACCAGGAACAAATATTCGACCCGTTTTTTACCACTAAAGAAGCGGGAGAAGGCACTGGACTAGGCCTGTCACTCGTTTACAGCATTGTCGATGATCTCGATGGTCATATCAGCGTTGAAAGCCCGGTAAGCGGGACTAATCACGGCACCCGATTTACGATAAAATTAATCCAGTACTTACCAAATCAAGAGCCTCACTGAGACTTTTGTCAGCCTGTCACTAGAAAAAAAAACATAGACGCGTTATGTTACCAAGATACACGTTGAAAAAAGTACCAATTGCTGCCAACTGCTAAGGTCTGCTCCATGGAAAAAATTCTGATTGTCGAGGACGAAACCGTCATTCGTAGTGCTTTACGCAAATTGCTGGAACGACATCAATATCATGTCAGTGAAGCAGGCGCAGTTAATGAAGCGCTGGACAACTTTGACATCAACAGCTTCGACCTCATTATCAGCGATTTACGATTACCCGGCGCTCCCGGCACCGATCTGATAAAAAAAGCGGGTGACGTTCCTGTTCTTATCATGACAAGCTATGCCAGCTTGCGCTCAGCTGTCGATTCAATGAAAAGTGGCGCTGTCGACTATATTGCTAAACCCTTCGATCACGAACAAATGCTGGATGCGGTTGCAGCCATTATTGCCAATCACTCACCTCAAAAAATGCCTGACCGGCAACGCGCAACCACAAGCACTCGCGGCCTGCCAAATCTTGGTGGAATGATTGGTAGCTGTCAGCCGATGGTAAAATTGTATGAATACATTCACAAAGTTGCACCCACGGGCTCAACAGTTCTGATTCATGGTGAAACCGGTACTGGCAAAGAATTAGTCGCTAAAGCCATTCACGCCTACAGCAATCGCACAGAACATGCTTTCATTAGTGTTAACTGCGCAGCAATACCCGAAACACTCATCGAATCAGAGTTATTCGGGTATGAGAAAGGTGCCTTTACCGGTGCAAATACCAGCAGAATGGGGCTGATAGAAGCAGCCGATGGCGGTACGCTGTTTCTGGATGAGATTGGCGAATTACCGATAGAAGCACAGGCACGACTGCTGCGCTTTATCCAGGAAGATGAAATACGACGAATTGGCTCTGTAGAGTCGCGTAAGGTTGATGTGCGCCTGATATGTGCCACTCACAGAGATCTCAAAACATTGGCGCAGGAAAACCAATTCCGCCCGGATCTTTATTATCGAATCAATGTTATGCAGCTGGTACTGCCTCCACTGCGTGAACGAGGCAAAGATATTTTGGAATTGGCCGAATGTATTCTCGAACGTCGCTGCCAGGAACTCGGTAAGCAACCAGCTGTTTTTTCACCCAAAGCTATTCAAGCGATTACTACCTATACATGGCCAGGCAATGTCAGGGAATTGGAAAATGTTATCGAACGTGCCGTTATATTATCTGATGGTGGCAGCATCGATCACGATTTACTCAACATTGATCTGGAACTTGTCAATGTCACCCAGATCCGCACCAAACGCCACACGACATCATCAACCCTCAACAACGTTGTTCCTGCTGCTGAAACCGATACGCAGGACGATCTATCACTGGAAGACTATTTTCAGCGTTTTGTACTGGAACACCAGGACTCAATGAGCGAAACAGAGCTGGCTCGCAAATTAGGCGTCAGTCGAAAATGTCTGTGGGAGCGACGACAACGATTGGGCATTCCTCGCAAAAAAGGTGCTAAGTCCGCTAACGCCTAACAGAGGGCGTGACAAAAGAATAATATCTATCAGCACAGGCTTCTTGAAAATATCGCACCCGATAAGGCAGCAGCACTTCACCACATAAACCAAACAATGACCAGACCAAGCGGTCAGCTCACTTAGTGAAGAACCGGGGGTCAAATAAACCCCCTGCCATTTTTCCGCCGCGCAATTATTGCAATGGAATCATTAATTCGTAAAAACCCGCAATTTATTAGAAAATGCGATAACGGCCTAGTAAGCGAACGCATTACTGTTACCCTGCCCCCCTGTTAGTAACAACAGTCGAGACTAACAGTAACATTTTATTGTCAAAAGCCACTTCCTCACTCCAACAGAATCTCTAAGCTATTGATAAATATAGAATAAAATAAGTGGCACGGTCTATGCTATAGATACAGTACAATAAAAATAATACATAATAATAATAGTAAACATAATAATAACAATACTGAGACCTGGGTGGGGAAGAGCGATCTTCCTTCATCAATTTACTTCTTATTCGTAATGCTCCCTCGAACCACACCACACCACATCACACAGCAATAGCGACGCTTCAATTTTCTGACCAGCTATACAATATTCATTTTTATACGCCGTCCATATTTAGCTCTAAGAAAATATCTGTCTTGCCAAATTAGTGCTCCAACACATATCGGCTAGCTCGCCTCGTTAATCTCTGGCTCCTTGCTTTATTACAATTTGTTAAGTTAATACTTCAGTTGATCGCGGCTAGTTTTAAAGTTCGAAATAACATCAGTTTTTGTTACCCATATGGTTATTTTGTAACGCGACGCGGGCATAAGTGTAACAATCTGCGAACATATGGCCTATCTAGAAAGCCGACAACAGGATAAGCCATTGTTCTCTATGAAGTTTTTTACTTGGCACGATACATGCTATTTCTATTCGCAATAATAATAAAAAATATACCAATAAAAATAATAAATATGAGACCTGGATGGGGGAAAACTGAGTTTTCCCTACATCATTATCCTTTCACCTATAAATACTACGCGCGTCACTTACGATAAGCCTGCCTGATATATACCAAGCAATTCTGCCGCTCTCAAGAGTGTGTTACTATCCGCGCCATTATTACTATTAAACAGGCCCAAGCCTAATCGCATATGCCAAAACTGCTGTCTAATGCTATAAATCGAGTAAAGGGAATGTTGGGCGCTGACTCAACCAGCGCAAAGCTAAAACCTGACCCTCATATCATCTCTCGCGATCAACACATCATTTCTCGCAAGCATATCAGCGACGCTGCACTGCGCGTGATGAGTACGTTGCGCAAAGCAGGTTTTGAGGGGTTTCTAGTCGGCGGAGGTGTTCGCGATTTACTATTGGGAGGAAAACCAAAAGACTTTGACATCGCTACCGATGCCACTCCTGAACAAGTACGTAAGTTATTTCATAACTCCCGAATTATCGGTAGACGATTTAAAATCGTTCACGTGCGGTTCGGTCGGGAAATCATTGAAGTTACCACTTTCCGCGGCACTCATGAACAACTGGAGCAGAGCCCAAAAGGAAAGCGCCCACAAAACCAACACTCTGCACAATCGCAAAATGGCATGCTACTTCGGGACAATGTGTTTGGTACAGTTGAAGAAGATGCGATGCGCCGCGACTTCACTATCAATGCACTTTATTACACGACTGCTGACTTCGCCGTTTATGACTACACCAACGGTTTACGCGATTTAGATGAAAAAATTATTCGGATTATAGGTGACGCCGAAACTCGATATCGAGAAGACCCTGTTCGTATGCTCCGGGCAATACGCTTTGCTGCAAAGTTGAATTTCACCATCGAGGCAAATACGGCTAAACCGATAGTGCGGTTGGCACCTTCGCTTGCGGATATTCCTGCAGCACGAATGTTTGATGAAATACTCAAGTTATTAATGTCTGGTTATGGCTCTGATGTCTATCAGCTGATGCAGCAGTACGGATTATTTGAGCCATTGTTTCCACAAACGCAGCCGTGCTTGCAACAGCCACAATCCAGCGCACTTATAGAACAGGCCATCAAAAACACTGACATCCGTATCCAACAGGAAAAGCCAGTGACACCGGCATTTATTTTCGCCGCTCTTCTATGGCCTGCTGTCACTAAACGGCAACAAGAATTAGTGCGGGAACGGGTGCCGGAAATACCAGCTATGCATCAAGCAGCGCAGGAAATAGCGTCAATGCAACAGCAATATACCGCCGTACCAAAACGTTTCGGTATGCCTATGCGAGAGATATGGGATATGCAGTTACGGCTCAGTAAACGCGGAGGCAATCGTGCTGAACAAATGGTTGAGAATCGCCGCTTTCGGGCCGCCTATGATTTTTTGTTGCTGCGTGAACAAGCCGGCGAATCAACTGACGGACTCGGGCAGTGGTGGACTGATTACCAGAATCGTAGTCCCGATCAAAGGGCTGAAATGGTTGCTGCGATTAAGGAACATAATCCCAAACGCAAACGCAGACCCCGTAAAAAACCGAATACCGACAATCAGTGACAATGACGCGTTGTTTTATCGCTATCGGCAGCAATCTCCAGCAACCGCTAGATCAAGTAAACCGCGCAGTGACTGAACTTGCGGCATTGCCAGACTGCTCTCTTCAAGCAGTTTCTCGATGGTACCAAAGTAATGCCATTGGTCCTGGTACCCAGCCAGATTATATCAACGGTGTCGCCGAACTAAACAGCCAACAGTCACCAATCGCACTTCTGAGGTTGTTACAATCCATAGAAAACTGCCATCATCGCAAACGACTCCAGCGCTGGGGACCAAGAACACTGGATCTTGACTTGCTAATCTACGGCGAGTTGATTGTCGATGACCCGGACCTGACCATACCACACCCCCGAATGCTTGAGCGTAACTTTGTCTTATATCCCCTGATGGATATAGCACCGGATTTAATACTGCCCAACGGACTAGCGCTCAGCGAATTTATTACCTCGTGTCCATCGACAGGTTTGCATTTGGTCCAGAACAAATCTTCTAATACAATGCCACAGACGTAATAATCACCCAAGAACAAATACCGGAGCCCTCAGTGAACCAGGACGAAGCCCAGCCTGTTATTGATTTCAAAAACCGCACCCCACCGCGATTTATCGCTATAGAGGGCGCTATTGGTGTCGGTAAGACTACGCTTGCTCGTCAGCTTGCCGACACGTTTAACTATCAAACACTATTAGAAAATACGGAAGAAAACCCTTTTCTGGAGCGCTTTTACCAGAATCAAAAACATGCAGCACTGGCAACTCAATTATTTTTTCTATTTCAACGCAGCCAACAGATCGAAGACTTAAGACAGGGAGACATCTTTGAGCCTGTCAGGGTTTCCGACTTCCTTATCGACAAGGACAAATTGTTTGCCAAGCTAAATCTCGACGCTGACGAATTTCAACTATATGAAAAAGTATTTCAACAACTAACCATAGATGCCCCAAAGCCCGATCTTGTTATCTATTTACAGGCATCGGCAGACGTACTACTCTCCCGCATTCAGAATCGGGGCGTCGAATTTGAACAGCGAATTTCCCGTAATTATCTGGAATCAATTAACGAAGCCTATAGCGAATTCTTTTTGTATTACGACCACGCTCCATTGCTTATTATCAACGCCGACGAAATGGATGTAGTAAACCGCGGCAACGACTATGCGCAACTCGTCGACTACCTGTTAAATATTCGCAGTGGCCGACACTACTTTAATCCAACATTTTTTTGACCGGCAAAGTTCATGAACAAAAGTTCTACTGCTATATACAGAGATTGAAACCATGACAAATGTAACCATTACTACCCTCCAGACCCACAAAGCCGCAGGAGAAAAATTTGCCGTTATTACGGCTTATGATGCAACATTTGCAGGTTTGGTTGAAGATGCAGGAATCGAGGTTATTTTGGTTGGAGACTCCCTTGGCATGGTGCTGCAGGGTCACAACAGTACTTTACCCGCTACGATCGACGATATGATTTATCACACCCACTGCGTTAGTCGCGGTTGTACAAAACCGCTCATCATCGGTGACTTGCCGTTTGGCGCCTACAATACGCGGGAAGAAACTATGACCAATGCGGCGGCACTTATGCGTGCAGGCGCTAATATGGTGAAACTTGAAGGCGGAAAATGGCTAATAGACAGCATCTCAGCCATGACCGAGCGCGGTATTCCAGTTTGTGCACACCTCGGACTGACCCCGCAATCGGTCAATAGTCTGGGGGGCTTCAAAGTTCAAGGCCGAGAGTCTGATCAAGCGGCAATTATACTGGATGACGCCAAACGTGTAGAAGCTGCAGGCGCCAGCATGCTGGTCCTCGAGTGTATCCCCTCTTCACTTGCAGCTGACATTACATCTGCACTGACAATACCTGTAGTGGGCATAGGTGCTGGCGCTGACACTGACGCACAGGTTCTGGTTCTGCATGATATGCTCGGGCTATCCCCGCGCTCACCAAAATTTGTTCGCAACTTCATGACCGGTAATCCAGACGTTCAAAGTGCTCTAAAAGCCTACAATACCGCCGTCAAGGCCCTTGAATTCCCCACTTTAGAGCATAGTTTTAGTTAGCAGTCCGTCTATTTGACGGTTACTTGTTACTAATCAAACGACGCTTCTTTTGGCACCAAAATAGTTAATTTTTTCTCAATTTGATCATTGCTCCACCGAAATGATTGGGGCATACTTGCCCGCCTCTTAAACGGATGAGTGATGTTTTGTTATCCGCTAGAGACAGGTTTTCGGGGGGAGCTTTTCAAACGACCATCGCTGATTATTGGCAGTTGGCGAAAGCTCCCAAAACACGGCGCGGACAATTATTGTCAGCACTGAAGACAAATGGTTTACCAGACCAAATGTTGTACGTTGGAAGAAGTTGGACCGTATGAAGACTTTCAGCAAAAGCAGACACCTGCGAAATGTTTTAGCTAAAAACAAACTTAGCGGTAAAACAGTCGCCTTTGTGCCCACTATGGGGAATTTACACGAAGGTCATATACAACTAATGCGACAAGCCAAGAAGATGGCCGATATCGTGGTGGCCAGCATTTTTGTTAACCCGTTGCAGTTTGGCGCCAATGAAGACTTAGACAGCTATCCACGCACGCTGGCAGCAGACGAAGAGAAATTGTCCGCTGAAGGCGTTGATTATCTGCTGTTCCCTGATGTTGAGGAGATCTATCCAGAGGGAATGGACAAACAGACTCTCATTCTCGTTCCTGCCTTGTCAGACACACTGTGTGGCGCCAGTCGTCCTGGCCACTTCGCGGGTGTTGCCACAGTTGTCACTAAACTATTCCAGATAGTTCAGCCAGATATTGCCATCTTCGGGAAAAAAGATTTCCAACAGCTCGCCATCATCGAAAAAATGGTCAAAGATCTTTGTATGCCCATAAATATCGTTGGTGTTGAAACAGCTCGTGATGTCGATGGTCTAGCGCTCAGCTCTCGCAATGGTTTTCTGACTGAAGAACAGCGCTCTATTGCCCCCGCGTTACATCAAACCCTTCTCGAATGTCGCGATGCCATTGCCTGTGGCTTTGACAGCTATCAAGCACTGGAAGACTACTGTACCGAAGCGCTTAAGCACGCCGGGTTCGAACCCGATTACTTTTCTGTTCGAGATGCCGAGACATTACAATCGGTCACCTGTGACACCGAGCAAATTGTTATCCTCGCTGCTGCTAAACTAGGCAAACCGCGACTGATCGACAACGTAACATTGACTCTCAATCCCTCCCAGGACTGGGGCATGCTAGCTGCACACTAGTTTTGGTGGGCGCGCGCAAAAAAACCTGCTATCTGCAGCGACCGTCAGCATTTGCTGTAAGTCGTATGCCCCCAGAGAAACTGCTTTTTGTGAATGAGTTAATTCACCAGTACCCATCACCCCTGCCAAGTATCACTCGCTAAAATACTGCCCGCTCAGTAGTGGCGCTATAGTCAAAGGCAGTAACAAATCATAAAACCTTGATCTTACTTTGGTGTATTCCTAGACACTGCAATATACGTTATTCTTATGCCACACAATGTTTCTAACACTCTATTTGAGATTCATCCCATGAGCAAAACCCTTACTTATCCGGTCCCCGCTAAATATGCCGCTAAAGCTCATCTTAATGAAAAACAATACCAAGCTATGTATCAGGCATCGATCGATGATCCCGATACATTCTGGGCGGAACAGGCAGCAGAATTTTTAAGCTGGGATAAACCCTGGAGCAAAGTTCGCGAGTACGACTTTATCAAAGGAGAAGCTGCCTGGTTTATCGATGGTAAACTTAATATTACCCATAACTGTATCGATCGCCATCTCGAAACCCGCGCCAACCAAACTGCCATCATTTGGGAAGGAGACAGCCCCGACGAGGCCAGTAACATTAGCTACCAACAGCTTCATAATGAAGTCTGTAAACTTGCCAACGCCTTAAAAAACCGCGGCGTAAAGAAAGGCGATCGCGTGTGTATTTATATGCCAATGATCGTCGAAGCATCATATGCGATGTTAGCTTGCGCGCGAATTGGCGCTGTCCACTCGGTAGTATTCGGCGGGTTCTCACCAGACGCATTGAGAGATCGAATCCTAAACTCCGATTGTCAGGTTGTCATTACTGCAGATGAAGGATTGAGAGGCGGCAAAACAATTCCTCTGAAAGCCAACGTTGACGCGGCCCTAAAAGATTGCCCCAATGTAAACACAGTGCTTACGGTAAAACGAACCGGCGGCAGCATTGACTGGACTGAACAGCGAGATGTCTGGTATCACGAAGCTATTCAAAACGCTTCAGATCAATGCCCGCCCGAGCCAATGGACAGTGAAGACCCTCTTTTTATTCTCTACACCTCCGGATCGACAGGTAAACCCAAGGGAGTTCTGCACACAACCGCAGGATACTTGTTACAAGCAGCGATGACATTCAAATATACCTTTGATTATCACGAGGGAGATATCTTTTGGTGTACTGCCGATGTCGGCTGGATTACGGGTCACAGTTATTGCGTTTACGGCCCATTAGCTAATGGAGCAACCACTCTGCTATTTGAAGGAGTGCCTACCTATCCGGATGCATCTCGCTGCTGGCAAGTATGCGATAAACACCAGGTTACTACCTTCTATACGGCGCCCACTGCTATTCGGGCGTTAATGGCGGTAGGTGATGACTATGTCACACGCACATCCAGGCGCTCTATTACTTTACTGGGAACCGTCGGTGAACCGATAAATCCCGAAGCCTGGGAATGGTACTATCACGTCGTGGGTGAATCTCGCTGCCCGATTGTCGACACCTGGTGGCAAACTGAAACCGGAGCTCATATGCTGACACCTCTACCGGGAGCTACTGCATTAAAACCCGGCTCAGCCACACTACCCTTCTTTGGCGTGGAACCTGTGTTACTCGATAATGAGGGCAATATTATTGAAGGCGCTGGAGAGGGTAATTTGGCGATCAAGTCATCCTGGCCCAGCCAAATTCGTAGTATTTATGGTGATCATCAGCGAATGATCGATACCTATTTCAGCACCTATCCCGGCTATTACTTTACCAGTGACGGCGCCCGCCGAGATGAGGATGGTTATTACTGGATAACGGGAAGGGTCGACGACGTATTGAATGTTTCCGGACATCGAATGGGAACCGCTGAGATTGAAAGCGCTCTTGTTCACCATGATGCAGTCGCCGAAGCTGCGGTTGTTGGATACCCTCACGACATTAAAGGTGAAGGTATTTACGCATACGTCACCCTAATGAGCGGGCAGCAACCATCGAAAGAGTTGACGGCCGAGCTGATTGCCATGTGCACCAAAGAAATTGGGCCGATTGCTAAACCCGATCTGATTCAATGGGCTCCCGGCTTACCGAAAACGCGCTCGGGGAAAATCATGCGAAGAATCCTAAGAAAAATTGCGGCTAATGAACTGGAAAATCTTGGCGACACATCGACGCTGGCGGATCCATCAGTGGTCGATCAACTTATTAAACATCGATTTAATCAGTAGCCGCGGATGACTACCTTTATGTTGTCGATACTAAGCTGAATAACGAAAACGTAAAAAAAATCTCTCCCAGCTAAATGAAGCGGGGAGAGATCAGAGTAAGGGAGATTAAAATCAGTAACACTGTACGCTAATATCAATAACTGCTTGTATATAAATACTATTGATCGAAGGCGACGACTACTTGCACTGACCTAAACGGCATTTATACACTCTACCGGTACTGGTGTAATATTTACCGTTAAAGCGCTTATTATCACGAAACTCACCTTCAAAACGATTGCCATTTGACCACTTGAAGACACCCTGACCATGACGCTTGTCATCTATCCATTCACCAACATAGCTACTACCTTGGGCCCAGGTATACTTACCCTGTCCGTGACGTTTGCCTTTCTGCCAGCCACCCTCATAAATATTACCGTCAGCTGAAGCGCGAACACCATTGCCACCAAAAGCACCGCTAATGAACGTTCCGGTCAATTTGTCCCCATTGTAAAATGTAACAGTACCAGACCCATGTGGCTTATCGTTTTCACATTGCCCCCGGTAGGTTCCATTACTTCCGCCTATTTTTTCGACATAGGACACTTTGCAATAATCCAACTCTGAACCAAGCTTATCAGATGACCCAACAGCGTGGGCCATTGAAGAAACGAGGATGCTGAGTGCCACTGCTTTAATTGCTGTTAAAATATTCATTTCCAAACCTCTTAAGAAATACGATTTCCTAAATTACACAGTCAGATTAGAACACCCGTTCGTCGTCTTCAATCGTAAATAGTTGGCTTATTTTCCCGTCTTTTTTTTGCATCAGTACGCACAACAATAATGCTGAAAACACGGTTAGGAAAATCACAAGAAGCGTGGGTTTTTTGTCATCTTCATCAAAAAAAATATTTATCTCCAAGAAAAACGTCAATTTACTTTCACACAAGATTGATAAAAATATGAACGCAGGAAAGAAACAAAAAATTGACGGAATTTTTGGCTCTAATGTTTCTCCTATAGTTTTTGGGAGTGATCTGTGTCACAGTTTTTCCATCTAACATATAATCTATGAGGTAATACACTGCGAATAAGAATAGGAAAAATCTTTATTTTTCATCACCTTAATTTCACAACACCTGCTAATTGACCAAGATGTCAATTCTACGTCTAGCTGGGACCGGCCTCTCTTATAACTGCATGAAGCATAATTTCCACCAAACTGGAGAAAAGAATCTAAGCGTGGACGAACAATGAGAAGAAGCTCAAGGTTCCTGCCAGTATTTCAACCGGGGATTAGACTGCATTCAACTACTGACAGACTACCGCCTTATTGGCATAATACGTTTTCCTCATTACCGACCCCCTACAATCAATGCTTCGTCTGCCAAGGACTCAATATGTTACGACTAAGATCTCAGTTACAGGCCAGTAAATTACCCCCGGATCTTGTTACACTGATCGACACCATTGCTATAGCCGGAAAGGATATCGCTTTTCGACTTCAGCAAGGTGCCATGTCCGGGGTTTTGGGGTCGGCGGGAGAAGAGAACATACAGGGAGAAACGCAGAAAAAACTGGATGTCATCTCCAACGACTTACTAAAAGACTATCTATCCGAATCAAATACAGTCCGTGGAATAGCCTCTGAAGAAGAAGAAAATATTGTCGCTGCCAACGACCACGGCAACTATCTTGTCGCATTCGATCCGCTGGACGGGTCTTCGAATATAGACATCAACAGCATGGTTGGCACCATCTTCTCAATTCTGGATGCTCCCGCCACAGACACTGTGTCCCAAGCCGACTTTCTACAACCTGGCCGAAATCAATGTGCAGCGGGTTACATACTCTATGGCCCTTCAGTGATATTGGCGCTCACTACTGGAAACGGTGTACAGATGTTTACCCTTGACCAGCGTATTGGTGAATTTGTGCTCACGACCGACAATATTGTAATCAGTGAGGATACTCAGGAGTTCGCTATCAATATGTCTAACCAGCGCAGCTGGGCAGCACCTATGCAAAACTATATTGCCGACTTACTGGCAGGCAGCGAAGGTCCCAGGGGTAAAAATTACAACATGCGTTGGGTCGCGGCAATGGTTGCAGATGTTCATCGCATTCTCTGTCGGGGCGGATTATTTACTTATCCATGGGACAGCCGGGACCCTAAAAAACCCGGAAAACTGCGGCTAATGTATGAAGCCAACCCAATGGGAATGTTAATAGAACAAGCAGGGGGGGCAGCCTGGACTGACGTCGGACCTATCCTCGACATTCAACCGCAAACCATCCACCAACGCGTTCCGGTGATTTTGGGTTCTGTCAACGAAGTGGCTGCGTGTGTGGACTATCATAAAAATAGCTAATTACCCGCTATAGATACGTAGCGAATAGAAGTTGCTAACAAATCGCCGACAGGTAATAACCTATCGGCGACTTTTATGACTGATAAAACCAGTATTAATCGACACGTGCTTGAGCATATCCTTTTAATACCACTGCACCATCCTGGTTAGTTGTTGTCACTTCAAAGTTGGCCAATTTTGCACCGTCAACATCCTCCAGATTTTCAAACGTAGCCGTCGAGTCCAAATTGTCACCTGGCCAAACTTGATTAGTAAAACGAACACCAAATTTGGTCAAGCGGCCATCGCCAACATAGTCGGTCAACATCTTACCTGTCATGCCCATGGTTAACATCCCGTGAGCAAAGACCCCCGGATACCCAGCCGCCTGAGTTGCGAACAGCTCGTCGGTATGGATGGGGTTGTAATCGCCCGAAGAACCCGCATATTGGACTATCTGTGTGCGTTTTAAATCCTCGACCAAGCGAGCACTGTGAGTTGTACCTTCTTTTAAATCATTTGCGTTTAACGCCATGATATCGTCCTCCCTTATTGGTCAACTGGTCGTTCGGTTTTAACACCAACACCTTTTGCGGTGACAACAAGCTCACCATGCTGATCACGATACTCAATGATCGATTCAGTGAAGACTAATTTCCCGGAACGTTTACCTTCCTTTTCCCAGGTTTTTCCTGACAGCGGTGTCGCCGTTAACATATCTCCAGGTTTGGGATGCCGATGATATTCATAATGTTGTTCGGCATGAAGACCGCCACCACCATCAGATTTTTTCTCACCATCACTGCTATCAGTCTTAGGTTTTAAACCACTGGGCTCTTTACCAGATCCAAACCAGTCTTTACCAATTTGGGGGCGTAAAAAATAATCAGGGTCAAATTGAGCACTTGCCTGCACAAAAGTGGGGGGCGCAATAATATGACCCGGCTCTGTGCCATTGGCATACGTTTCATCGTAATAGATTTGATTATCGTCGCCAACGGAGCGAGCAAACATCATTATGTGACTTGCCTCAACAGGGAATTTATCAACGGCCATAAGCCCTCCTTTTCATTTACTGTCTATTTTAATCGAACGAGCAGGCTATCAGAGCTAAGATCGCAGTGCTAGGTTTTAATAGCGATGAAACATGGAAGCAACACGTTAATCAGCCAGCGAAAAACTTAAGCCGGAATGCTGTTGCAATCTAGCCAGCAAATGGTCTCCCATTGCGGACGCAGGCGTCCAAAAACCACCGGCAACATCTAAATCATCGCGAGCAAGACACACTGCACATTCTGCTAACATTTTTGATGTGGAGCCGTAACCGGGATCCATATCGCCCTTAACAATGGCTCGCATATCCTTGCCGCGATCGTCCGGATGACAACCGTGTAGCCAAACCTCGTAAAAGCCATTCTCCCGTGCGGTCTTCGAGGGCCCCTCACCTGGAGCGGGTAAAACCCCCGCAGCCAGTTTGCGCAACGGTTTAATCGCCATTGACCCCATCACCATGTTGCCCGCCAAAGCGGCTGCATGAGCCTTGATTGATGAATCCGATAATGTTGCTTCGTCGTAGCGAAAGTCTTCGCCATAAGCTTGATTCATCAATGCGTTGCTGCGACGCACAACGCGGGTGTTGATAGCCGCCATGGCAAATGGCGATGTCCAGGATTTAAAATCTTTATCATAAATAGCCGTTGTCTGGTCATTCTCATCCTCTCCTCGATGAGAACCCGCGGGATTCAACGCGTAAGGGTCGGCCAATATCGTCGCTATTTCAGGGTCACTATCCACCTCCTCCATCATGTTCATCATGCTGTAAACCGTACCGCCACTAAAACCACCGGAGAATGCCTTGGTTCTGAGTTTAATATGTGTAGCTGCTACCCCGTGCGCTTGTTTCATTTGCTGTTGCAAATAATAAACACCCATGTCTGAAGGAATACAATCGAATCCACAAGTATGGACGATACGGGCGCCCGATTGCTCTGCCTCGGTCTGATACTGTCTAATCACTCGATTCATCCACTGTAATTCGCCGGTCAGATCACAGTAGTGGGTTCCTTTTTCAACACATGCGGCAACTAATTTGGTGCCATAAAGCGCATAGGGTCCAACCGTTGTACAAATTACTTTTGCCCGCTCTGCCATAGCTTTCATTGCAGCCAGATCATCACTGTCGGCGATCACTATCGGCAACGCGTCTTTTGCTCCCGCTATCTCTTCGACTATCGCTTCGAGCTTGCTTTGATTGCGCCCAGCCAGGGCCCACTTCAGGTTCCCCTCCTTCCCATAGTTAGCGTATAGATAGTCGGCCACAAGCCGACCGGTAAATCCGCTGGCTCCCCATAAGATAATTTCAAATTCTCGTTGAGCGTCTGACATAGTGATCTCCTACAGTGTTTGGACTCATTGAATGGCCATTTTTTACGTCATCAAAGCCAGATTCAATCATAGACTAAAACCGTTTCACTATGCACTTGATAATGACGGAGCCGGTAATTGCCAATGACAACGGCATTTAATTCATATTATGATGAGTAGTTAACGATCGACTGATAATGAAAACAACGTAAAGGATTCTCGATAAGTGAAAGCATTAATATGCAGCGAACTCTCTGCCGATTTAAGCAAGCTGCATTTTGAAAACATCGAATTACCCGACCCACAGCCAGGGATGGTTAAAGTCAGAATGCGAGCTGCCGCTGCATGCTTTCAAGACTATCTGATGGCACAGGGTTTGTATCAGCTAAAACCGCCACTGCCATTTACACCCGGAGTGGAAGGAGCTGGTGAAGTTATCGCCGTCGGCGAAGGCGTAAATAGCGTAAAAATAGGTGATGCCGTTGTCGCCGGCATGGGGTTTGGTGCCTACGCAGAAGAAGCCATTGTTGCCGCCCGCAATGTCCGGATAAAACCCGACTGCCTAAGTTTTAATGAGGGTGCCGCTTATATGTCTGCTTATATAACTGCCTATGTTGCACTCTATAGACGAGCGCAACTGCAACCAGGAGAAACCTTACTCGTTCACGGCGCAGCCGGAGGTATCGGCCTTGCAGCCTGCGATCTGGGGAAAATGTTTGGTGCAACGGTCATCGCAACTGCATCCAGCGAGGAAAAACGTGAGGTCTTAAAAGCACGCGGTGTTGATCACGTACTGGATGTCGGCGAAGGATTTCGCGACGAAGTCAAAACACTGACCAATGGCCATGGTGCTGATGTTATATATGACCCGGTAGGAGGCGATGTATTTAATGAGTCCTGTCGCTGCATTGCGTTCGATGGACGGTTGCTAGTAATGGGATTTACCTCTGGGGAGCATGTAAAAATTGCCACCAACTATGCTCTTATTAAAGGGTTTTCGGTAATGGGTGTGCGTGCCGGCGAATACGGCAGACGCTTCCCAGGACGCGGTCTTGAAAACATTGCCTGGGTAGATCGCATGGCATCAACAGGGAAAATAAAACCGTATATTGGTGCTACGTTCCCTCTCGACCAAGTCCACGAGGCCATCAATATGGTTTGCCAACGAAAGGCCATTGGCAAAGTCATTGTGACCATCCCCTAAATATTACCGCATGGAATCAGTGTTCGGCCATCACCTGTTTAAGCACTTCCGGATCACGCCATCGCTGGCCAAATAGTCGTATCAAATAAACCACTGCGATAGACAAAATCATCACTGTAAATATCATCCACGACGCTTTGGGACCATATTTTAGCACTTTGATCACCACATACTGCGCCACCAACATCAACCAGTGCATAATGACTGAAGTGATCATTAGCCAACGAGTGTCTCCAGCGCCTCGCAGAACACCGCCAACTACCAGAATAGTCGCATCTGCCATGACATAACTTGCCAGCCCTAACATCATGAAACTGGCTAACTCGCGGATGTCGTCGTACTCAACACCTTCAGTGATAAATAGCTCAACCAGTGGCTGCCGAAAGACCACAAAAACGGTAGCAAGTAGTGCTGAATAGCCAAGCGCAAGTAGAAACCCTGAGGCAATTACTTCGTTGGTTTTTTCCATATTGCCGGCACCAACGTAACGTCCAATCAAACTGACAATACCAATGTTAATACCCATCATCGGAACAAACGACAATATATCCCAGTTAAAAACAATAGCTGCCGAAGCGCCCTCGGCGATACCGTAAGATTGGAACATCAACAGGAACAGATTGAACGCTGCCACATTGAGAAACATTTCCATGCCCGACGGCAGACCCAAACGCACATAACGTTTGATAATACCGCTATCTAAACGAAAAGACTGCGCCAAATTAAATCGAATTCTCACAGAATGATGACTGTAAAAAGCAATAAAAATCGCCAGCGAGATAACATTGCTAATGATCGTCCCTACCCCGGCACCAACAATACCCATCTCAGGGAATCCTGCTTTGCCAAAAATCATTGCGTACGATAACGGCACGTTCAGCGCCACTCCGATAATATCGGCGATCATCACCTTCTGCGTTTGACCAATACCCGAAAAAAAGCATCCGAGACACGTCTTGATCAAGACAAAAAAGGATCCCCACATCAAAACATAATAGTAAGTTTTTTCCAGCTCCGCCTGCTCGGGATCATGCCCCATCGCGGCAAACATACCACCGGTAAAAATCGTGATGATTACCAATAGGGGTAGCGACAATACACTCAATATAATCCCCTGCGTTAACACACGAGAACATTTGTCGAATTGCTTGCGCCCATAATATTGTGCAACTAATGCATTTGCATAAGACAACATTCCCAAAAAAAGTGACAGACAAAAATGGAACGCCACACCACCACCAAGAGAAGCAGACATATGCATAGGACTAATCATCGACATAAAAAAACGGTCAGTAAAGATCATCACTGCAAATGCGCCCTGAGAAATTACCATCGGCAGTGCTATGGCAATTAAGTCCCTTAAGGTACTTGTTTTCATTATTTTTACCTTTCGCTCTCTTTCTTCATTACCAGTTACGAAAAATGACTATATTTTCAATCGCGTCATGACATTCCATAGCGTTGTGCCAAGGTCGATACCAGTAGTGTTTTTTACGGGCATAAAAAAACCCGGTAGCCTATTTGCCTTCCGGGTTCCTTATAGTACAAAAAAGTACCGAGGGGGTTAGAAGGCTTACTGCCTCCCAACACTATGAGGAGACTTTAACTTGTCATGGATATCGACTCAAAACCACGGCACAGCAGAACAGATTGCTGAATACAGCCGCCGTTACCAGTGATTAAATGAGTGAGTATATAAGTGCTCATGGATTTTCCTGCTCAAAATATTTTTCAAGGCTATACCCATTCGACCAAAAGTCAATTCATTTTTACGCGCGACAGCCTTCGAAGCGAATACCCTTTGTAGAAGACCCAACACCCACCCCTCTTAGGCAAGGTTGATATAGATCAATGTCGTGAAGTGATAATGTGACCAAAGTTTATACTTTCTATTTTCGAGTTTTGCCAAGATATGTGTATGATAGCGCTTCAACTTCGACCAAACAGGGTTTAACTTTATGACTTCAGCAACTTCACTTGCAACTTCGCCGTCAGCGGAAGAACACTTTGATGTGCTTATTGTAGGCGCTGGTATTTCAGGCATCGGCGCTGGCCGTCACTTAATGGATCAAAGCCCTGATAAAAGCTTCTGCATCGTCGAAGAGCTGGAAAGCTTTGGCGGCACCTGGTTAACGCATAAATATCCAGGTATTCGCTCTGATAGTGACCTTTATACCTTTGGTTATCGTTTTAAACCCTGGACCGGCACACCAATCGCTACCGCGGAAGAAATTTTGAACTATATGGGTGAGGTCATCGACGAATCGGAGCTGGATCAGCATATCCGTTACAATCACCACATCGACACCGCTAATTGGTCCAACGAAGATCAACTGTGGACGTTAACAGGTGTGCGCAAAGACACTGGCGAGGCAGTAAGCTTTACCGCCAACTTTCTCTGGATGTGTCAAGGTTATTACGAGCACGCCAAAGGCTATACACCTGAATGGCCTGGCATGGACAAATTTAAGGGTGAAATTGTGCACCCACAAACCTGGCCTGAAGATTTGGACTATACCGGTAAAAAAGTCATTGTCATCGGTTCTGGAGCTACTGCAGCGACGCTCGCGCCCAACATTGCTGGAGACTGTGAACATGTCACTGTTTTGCAGCGGTCTCCTACTTACTTCATTCCTGGCGCCAATGAAAATGAATTAGTGAACCAGTTAAGAACGCTGGAGGTTGATGAAACATGGATTCATGAAATAGCTCGTAAACAAATTCTGCACGACCAGCAAGAGTTCACGAAAATGGCGGTCGAACATCCAGAGGCCGTGAAGAAGGAGCTACTTGATGGTGTACAAGCGTTTCTTGGCGAAGACTACGACATGAAACACTTCACCCCTAATTATCGTCCCTGGCGCCAGCGTATTGCCTTCGTTCCCGATGGTGATATTTTCAAGGGCATTGCCTCCGGTAAGGCCTCTATGGTGACTGATGAAATTGAAACATTTACCGAGAAAGGCATCCTAACCAAGTCTGGCGAAGAGCTGGAAGCTGATATCATTATGACCGCTACCGGCTTTAACCTCAGTGTTCTGGGTGGTATTGAATTTTCAATCGACAACAAGCCTTTGGACTTTGCTGAAACGGTCACCTATCGCGGCATGATGTTTAGTGGTGTGCCGAATATGTTGTGGGTATTTGGCTATTTTCGTGCCAGCTGGACCCTGCGGGTCGATATTCTCGGGGATTTTGTCTGCCGCCTGTTAAACCATATGCAGGAAAACGGCATAAAGTCAGTTACTCCAACAGTGCCGGAAGAAGACAAAGATATGCCACTATTGCCTTGGATCGACCCTGAAAATTTCAATCCTGGCTACTTAATGAGATCGATGCATCTGATGCCAAAACGCGGGGCAAAAGCCGAATGGCAACACACTCAGGACTACTGGCTGGAACGAGAAGAACTTCCTAAAGTTCCACTAAACGATCCCGCGTTTGTCTATCAGAAATAAGCCCTGCGCTCGACGTACCTAAGTGAACATCCGGTCGATACGGCCGGATGTTCACTGCCCACCAACTTCCCTGTCTGCACGCCACAAATCCACCAATATAAAGCCTTTAACGCTGCCTACAAACCCCTCTTGTTTAACTACCTGACCTCCTGTCGTATGTTCAGAACCACCAATTATTTCGCCTTAACTTCTTCCCAGAGCACCCACATCACGTTAATCTGTGCCAGTAAGAATAACGAACAAAGCCGGCGCAACAGACGGCAACATCATTCCTTCCCGCATGATATTCATTAAGGATTACAACCATGAAAATTCTACTCATTTGCGCTATTGCTCTCGGCCTTAGCCAAACCACACTGGCAGCTTCTGCAGATATCACAGAAAAGATCAAATCGGCAATGGCATCAGACTTACGAACAGCAAAGGAAACCAGCAGAGACAAAAATCGGAGGCCTGTTGAAACCCTGATCTTTTTTGGCTTACAAGACGACATGAAAGTATTGGAGCTATTCCCGGGCGGTGGCTGGTACACCAAAATATTAGCACCGGTTATGAATGAGAATGGCAAACTCTATGAAGCGATGGGGACCACCGGCCTAGCCGCTCTTTCCGAACAAACCGGCTTTAATAAAATGGAAATACTCGATGTCAAAGCCAATGTGACTAAAGCACCCGGGGATCCGTTCTATAGTCTAACCGAACAGAGCCTTGATTTTGGTGTCAGCGATCTGGATATTGTCTTTACCTTTCGCAACTACCACAATTTTTCTGAAGAGACTCGCAACACCATTAATCAAGCGGCATTTAATGCGCTGAAAGCAGGCGGTGTCTATGCTGTCGTGGACCATACTCGCCGCCATATGCAAGCGACCAATGATGAAAACAGGAGACGTATAGATCCTGTCCTCGCTATTAAAGAGATTCAAGCAGCGGGCTTTGTTCTGGATGACTACTCGACAATGCACTATCGCCTTGATGATGAGTTGAGATATGAGGTCGGCCGTAAAACAGTAGCCGGGAACACCGATCGCTTCACACTGAAGTTCCGTAAACCTTAACCTTCAAAACCGCTACACTAAGCTGACTAAAGCTCTGGTGGCGTCGCTCATGACGCCACTCCTAACATCAAGTAAGTCGTCGTAGCATCGACTCTTGAGCACATGTCATGACAATTTTACCATCAGCATCGTAAAATTCGCCTTCGTTCATCCCTCTACCATCAGCCGCCGCAGTACTACGCTGATCAAAAAGCATCCATCTGGAAGGATCTGTATCTCGGTGAAACCACACACTTTGGTCAAGACTGGTCAAACGATGTGTTTCAAAGGGAATGCCATGGGGCAATGCGGAGTTAAACATCAAAGTACCATCAGACAAAAAAGCCAGCACAATTTGTCGCCCCCTTTCTGTTAACGTGTCACCCGGAGGTATACGCATCCATGTTTTCAGGGACGGTTTCTGACTTGGGTCAAAATCCCTGAATGTTGAAGACGCGAACTCAACCTCTGCTCGTCCGCCAACAACCATTGGAAATTGAAACACGCCATCACCTCGAGCTTCACGCGCAGCGATGACGTCCTCAGCACTACTCACCGTAGGCGCATCATTTTGATGTTCATCACCAGACTCGGGAAGCTTAAAAGACGCAATCATATGGAAAACATCTTTCCCGTGTTGACGTGCTGATATCGATCGAGTTGCACCACCACGACTATCACGGAGCGAAACCACATGGTAGCTAAGTCTGGCATCAGGATCGCCGGGACGAAGGAAATATGCATGAAAAGAATGTGCCAGCCGAGGTTCCTCAACCGTCTCAAACCCTGCTGCCAGCGCTTGCCCCAGAAAATGTCCGCCATAAATACCTAAATGAGCGTATGTTTCAGTCGCACCCTCAAATACCATGGGGTCGTCAGTTGCAGAAACTGCCATCAGCTCCGGAAGCGTTATTTTAAAATCGTTACTACTACTCATCTCGTATTATTCCAATAATCAGTTAATCAAACAGGCATAAGGTGTAATAACCAATGCACCTTATGCCACCATGACATCTCCAGCTGCACAGTTCGCGACGCCAGTTGTACCCGTGTGATGACAATTTTATCGATTAGTTGCATACTACATTTGTGTAGTTGGTCAAAGTCTACCGGTAAAATCAGGGGTCGAAGTCTAACCGAAAATTCCACGACAATGCCAATCGGAATATTTACACGCGCAATCATCAAAGCACTCCAGACTTTATGTATCCCTACCATATCCACTCATCAAACCATCCTGAGATTATCAATGGTTTCCATGTCAAAGAATCGCTAAAAGAAGTACTCTAGGCTTTTGATGGTATATCTGATCAATCCGGTAATAGCACTCTCACAACATATAACACGCAATAAATAAAAGGGAATTAGTTTGTCGAATCAGTTCTTGAAAGAGCCTCTATTTCATTTTCTACTCGCAGGGTTATGTCTCTTCGTTATATTCAATTGGGTGTCCCCTGCCGGCAACGAAAATGACGATAAACGAATTACTGTCAACCGCGATAAACTGATCACTTATATGCAGCATAAAACCAAAATATATGAGCCTGACAAGGCTCAGGATCTTTTTGACAGATTGCCGATAGACAAACGGGATCGGTTGATGGAGCAGTATATCCGGCAAGAAGCACTCTACCGCGAAGCAAAAGCACTGAAATTGGATAAGAGCGATTACACGATAAGGCAGCGCTTAATACGACAACTGGAATTTATTAACGAAGGGTTTATCAAAGCCAGCATAGACAAATCCGACGATGATCTCCTCCGCTATTTGGACGACCATCAACAGCGTTATCTGGTTACTGAAAAAATTACTTTTACCCATGTCTTTTTCAGTTCCGATAAACATCAGGGCGAACACTTACAAGCAGCAAAGCTCAAACTCAAGGAATTGAACGACGGCGAGGTATCATTTCATCAGGCACTACCTCATGGCGATCGCTTTTTATATCATCGTAACTATGTCGAAAAAAAATCAGCCGCCATTGCCAGTCACTTTGGCCAGAAATTTCAACAGCAAGTTTTTGCAATTACTGCTGACGATCAACGATGGCAAGGGCCATTTTTATCGCCTTACGGATCTCACCTCGTGTTAGTAACCAAGTTAACAGATAGCTTTCTACCGCCGCTGAATGAGATACGGTCGCAAGTCGAACGAGATGCTATTCAGGATGAGGTGAGATCCGAGCTTGAGAAAATAAACCGCTCGATCATTGATACTTATGACGTCGATATTGCCGACCTCGATTAGTACACAAATACCATGCCTATTAAAACTGACAAGAGGTATCACTATGAAAAACTTACCGATCAAGTATATGTTAACTATCTTCGTGTTAATTTTCACTTTTTTTTCCACCACAACCGCTGCCAATGAGGAAGTACAAGCAATGACTGCCGATAATAATGAACAAATAGTCAGAGAATTTGTAGGCCGCTGGTCCGAGCTGGACGCCGACAAATTGGTTAGCTACTTCAGTGATGATGGCACCTATTACAATATGCCAACGCAGCCGGTTACAGGCCACGAAAACCTGAAAAAATTCATCGCTGGCTTTATTAAAGATTGGTCGAAAACCGAATGGGAAATTATAAATCTAATCGCCAGGGACAATATCGTTATGGTGGAACGAATAGACAGAACCATCGTCAATGGCAAAGAAGTTAATCTACCTTGTTTCGGAATTTTTGAGATGAAAGATGGGAAAATTGTTGAATGGCGAGATTACTTCGACCTGGCTACATACACTAATGCATTAGATCAATAGACTGTCGTTAACCGCACATAGAACATATAGGCTCATTCGAAGCAGTGTTATTAACCTGAAAACAAAGGGCTAACAACACTGCAAAAATTTTAAAGGCCTAACCGCTCCATAGTGGCTTCTCTAATGCCGCGCTTGAAAATCTTATCGGTTGCTCCACGCTGCAACTGATCGTTCTGGATAATTACATAGGCAGGAATTTTAAAAGCCGCCAAATGCTCACGTACCTGAGACTTAACGTCTTCTTCCGTTAAACTCGTTCCGGGAACAACCATTATACTGGCCGCCAGCGCCTCACCCAATCGTTCATCAGGGACACCGTAACAAGCTACCTCCATCACGTTCGGATGCTGATGGATAATTTGCTCCACTTCGGTCACGGAAATATTTTCACCGCCCCGAATAACAATTTCTTTAATCCGATCGACAATCGATACAAAGCCATCTTCGTCTATCAAGCCAACGTCGCCAGTATGAAACCAACCATTAACAAAATCTTCTGCCGTCTTTTCAGGCTTATTCCAATAACCGCGAATATTGGTAGCACTTTTGATCAATATTTCCCCGCGCTCCCCGAGAGGTACTTCCTTGCCAGCTTTGTCGACAATTTTCATTTCTATAACAGGAGCAGTAGGACGACCAGTGCTTCCAGGCTTAGCTAGATAATTGGTGCCGCTGTTAATGGCACCCATCGCATTGGTTTCCGTCAAACCATAACCACTACTTGGTAAAGCGTCTGGGAATTTTTGGGCCATTTGGCGAACCTGTTCCGGAGGCCGTGCAGCACCACCAGCGCCAAAACCCGTCAACGTTGATAAATCGTATTTTTCAACCTCGGGATGAGTGACCATTTCCCAGGACATTGTTGGCACACCGGTAAAACTGGTAATTTTTTCTTCCTGAACTAACTCCAAAGCGCGAGTTGGGTCCCATTTATGCATTAACACCAGCTTGCGACCTACAACAATCGATATTAAAAAGACCGCGTTACATCCTGTCACATGGAATAATGGTACCGAAACAAGTGCCGAGGGTTGGGGAGCATTGGGGTTAGGCTCCTTCCCTTCAGCTGCATCTTTTTGCATCTGCGCAGTTACCGTTGCTATGGTCAGGGCGGTCCACGCTTGAACGACGGTAGCGACTGCTAAATGAGTCGATACCGCACCCTTGGGATGTCCGGTAGTGCCGGATGTATATAAAATCATCGCGTCATCAAGCTCATCAATCTCGACATCGGGTACCGGCTTATCAACCACGCCTTCCATCACGTCGGCATAGTGTTGTACGCCTCGAGGTTGCTCTCCAGTACATCTAACAGCAATAACTTCAAATCCGACATCATCAATTAATGGCTTTAACCGTTCAACTCTCTCCCGGTCTGCAATCACAACTTTGGCATCACAATCCCTCAAGGCGTAATCCAACTCCTCCGTGGTCCACCACCCATTCATTGGCACAATGACTGCACCCATCGCAGTCGCAGCGATATAACTCATGCACCACTCAGGGTAATTACGCATCACCAACGCGACTCTGTCACCTTTTTTGACACCAAATTTGTTGGCCAGGACGTCGGCAAAATTCCAGGCCTCTTGCATGCCTTCAGCAAAACTTCGACGCTCCCCTTCGTACACTAAAAAGTCGGCATCACCATGCATTCCACCGATAGCATAAGTACCTCGAAGATTAGGTTGGCGATTTTCAAACACCTGGTAGGTGACCCCGTCAATTTCCTTTCCTGTCATCGCATAATCGGCGCCTGGGGCACTCATTGTGGCAATTAAATCGTCGACAGTGTTGTCTATTTCATAGTTCTCTTGATCGGGGGTTGGCATAAAAAATCATCCAGTAATACAGTCAATTATGGGCGCGCTAGTTCGGTCCGGTGAACAATCACAAGAGGATATCTGGACCTGCAGCACGGATTATAAAACACTAAAATTAGAGGCAAAACTTCAATTGGCAACTATCTTATTGTTTGTTTTTTGGGCGCGTAAAATCAGCGCCCCTATCTAAAGGACACAACATAAACCTGATCACTGTTGCAGTCAATATTGAAGTTACACATTGATGATCGCTGACTGGCTGTCAGAAAACGCAACGGTTACTCGGACCGACTGACCCTGTTTTCCAGATGCCCAAGAAACGAGGCTTCTGTTCTTACACGATCACCAGCTTCTAGATAAAACCCCTGGTTCCAGATATTAACAGGCTTAAAGATGACGCCCCCTGCAGTACCTGTGAGTATCAATGTACCACTGGGGATGATCCCGCTGGGCAAAAGTTCAACAGTTGAATCACCGTTCAGATACCGATCATCCTTTTTCTCAAAGGACTGTCTGATAATTGCTTCGACAGGTAAAATGACATCTTCCATATTGAATCGCTGTCTGAGCTCATCGTCGACAAAAAGCTGCAGCTCTAGCGAGAGATAAAATTCTGGTGATTTAGGGATCACAACCAGGTATCCGGTGGGAAAGCAGCCAATACAGCCTTTCGCCGCTGCGAAGCCCGTGAGACCCATAGGCCGGCCCAAATCCAGCTCTTTCACCAACGTCCACCTGTCGGTAAAGTCATTACACAACACCAGTCCAAATTCAGGTAACTGCTCGAGATCGCCTGCCTCAATGTCCGCCAACGGAAAAACACATAACTCAGCTTCATAATCAAGTTTAGGGGTAAACGGGACAACATCCCGCCAATTTCCAGCATGTGAAAGTTTGGGGAAGAGGAAAGGAGGATCATCAAGATAGACTTCCTCTGCGTGATCTTTGAAATTTGTACCGGCAGCAATGTAGGGAAACGTGTAGTTCACGGGTTGCAGCAATTCGTCGAGAGCAATGGAAACCTGTGGCCCGGACAATGTAGTCAGCTCATTCCGGTCCACTTCTGACAACCAATCAATGAGGCCAATTGACGAGGGAATATTGTACGCTGTAGTTAGGTCAATACCGGTTATCGCGTCACCTTCGTGACTAATTACAAGAATCAGTGCGCTGTCGCTCCTGGCAAAAGTCAGCGCCTGTGCCCGATCGACAATTTTGGGTTTAAAAATCCCTCTGCGCTCATCAAACGTCGAACGCGACGTATAATAAGTAAAGCCTACAAAGATGAAGGCCAGTAACAATAAACTGATAAATAATAATCGTAACTTCATGACAATAGCCTCTCAATGCCTACCTACTAGTTATATCATTTCTCTTACAGCCTATTCATTCCTTGCAGCACACGGAGCTTGCTCCATGCTTGATCACAATCAACATAACAGCCCCGTAGCTTTCTAGAACCGCTATTCGGGTCAAACTCTGCGCGACCATGTAACACACGACGATTATGAAAAACCATCACATCACCAGGCCCCAACTTAAATTTCAACTCAAATTTTTTGCGCCGTAAAACTCGGGTAAAAACGCGTAAGCCGTCATATAACCTGGTCATGTCATCAAAGCCAACATCGCGCGTAGCAGTGAGTGCATTGTGATATCGTATTTCCTCTAAACGACCCTTCGAGTCAAGTCGAATGGTAGGACTACTCCAGCGCAAATCCCATTTTTTATCAACAAAACGATAATTTACTGGAATACGGATTAAATCTTCATAGGCTGACGGATTTTCTTGGCGTAAGCACTCCGCCGCGGCAAAGCCATCAACCAATAAACTTTCGCCACCCGTGGCATCAGCTTCCAGGCAATGCAAAAACTGAATACCAGGCGGCGTTTCCAGGTTTGGTAAATCCGTATGCGCCTTAAGTTCAACCGGAGTATATGCAACATTATTGGGTTCTGGCTTGGATTCCACAGTGAAATCGAGGCCAAAATGCGTATCGCGTAAATAGCCCACACGCTGCGCCAGCTTTTCCACCATGCCAATTTCAGCAGGCAAGTTTTTCACCATAATGAAGCCATATTCTTTCAACTGAAAAATAAAGGTCGATAGGCCAGCTTCCGACTCCATCACTTCAGAAGCTTCTATTGATGGCGCCTCAGTAAAACTATCCTTAGTCCAGCATACCGCGCCTGGCAATCCATCACTGACATTGTGATTGTCATAAGCGTGGTCCAATAACCAACGCGCACTAAGGTCGGTGATATGCCCATCAGGCCAAACTAGAAGAAGCATATCCCCCGCAGCAGAAGCTTTGGCCTGCTGTGCGCAAATATCACGATCCAAAAGAAAGGTATCGACAGTCCTCTCCCGCGTTTGGGGGTGATGACACTCGGCACATAAACAATTCTCTCGCAACCATAACCAGTGAAAACGACTCGTCAAACCACTGTTAAATTGTACGCTAAGAGCAACTTCATTTGCTGATAACGATTCCAGAGAAGCCTGATCACGCACGGATAAATTCCTTTATTTTGATCACCGATGTTAGATCTGCAAACGCTGACACAAACTGGCACACACATTAGACGTAACTGTTCTGCACAACAGGAGCCATTCTTTTTAACATAGTCTCACAAAAGTCATACCAAATATTAGACAGTCGCTATTTTTTAGCAGCAACCATCTTGGCAATTTTTCCGCTCATCTGCATACCCGGAACCATACCCATAAATTCCATCTTTCCAATCTTCACGCCATTATGACGAAGAATGCTGTATGCCGTTGTGTAGTGAAAGTAGAAATTAGGGAGTGCCCACCCGTTCAGATAATCCGCACCGTTGAAGGACAGCTTTCCGATAGGCATCGTCAGCACGATATCGCGACTTTCGCTGCCTTCATACTGACTGCGTTTGATCGAGCGAATAAACGTCAGCGTCTTCTTGATACGGGCCTGTAATTCCGCAAAGCTCGTTTCATTGTCTTCAAATATTGGCACGTCCACGCCGGCAAGACGCGCACAACAACCTTTGGCATGGTCGGTCGCAATTTGAACTTGTCTTACCAGTGGCGCCATATCGGGCGCAAGCCTGCTAATCAGTAGTACATCAGGGTCAATACTTCGGGTTTTGGCATCCGCTGCCGCTATCTTGAGAATGGCTGCAATATTTTTAAGCTGGTGGGTGAACACCGGAGCTGAACTTTGGTACATCAAATTGCTCATTGTAAAAATTCCTGTTGCTGAGAAGGATAAAATTGGTCGGCTATCATATGCCAGAACAGTACACTAAGGCTGCAATTATTTCCCCCGTATCACTCTGGCAGCAGCCTAAAACAAGAACAGGTAATTATGTTACACGGTTGACATAGACGCACTGAAAACAGTACAAAAGAATCTGTCAAACGTTCAATCACCAGTAATTCCAGGGAGACACCCCATGTTACGCCAAACCAGGTTAACCGCTCTATTGATCATTATGACAAGTTTTTGCATGGCCTTAGGCGCTCAGGCGGACAACCTATTCGCAAAAAAGGGAGCTGTTGCGGTAGAAAAATCTCCGATAGACGGCGTCACGTTTCGATATATAAAAACCAACGGTATAACCATGCGTATTGCCGAAATGGGTGACAAGGGGCCACTGGTGCTGATGGTCCATGGCTGGCCTGAGTCCTGGTACTCCTGGCGGCATCAAATACCCGCCCTTGCGACGGCAGGTTACCGGGTGGTGGTTCCCGATATGCGCGGATACGGAAAAACAGATGCACCGGCAGACGTTAACAGCTATGACATCACTACCCTAGCAGCCGACATGGCGGGTGTATTGGATGCCCTGGGAGAAGAACAAGCAATAATGGTCGGCCATGACTGGGGTGCGATAGTCGCAGCACACAGCGTGTTATTACATCCAGAAAGATTCTCCAGTCTTATTATCATGAGCGTCCCATACCGAGGCAGAGGACGTTTGTCACCCATACCCGCAATGAAGGCGCGCACAGGAGACAATTTTTTCTATATGCTTTATCACAATGAAGCTGGCGGTGTTGCCGAAGCCGAGTACGATAGTGACCCCCGAGGCATTTTGAGCCGACTTTATCTGTCACCGGACTCACCGAGAGAAGAGCCTGCAGTGACAAACCCATTGCGGTCAGCCGGAGGCTGGATCCCAAGGCTGGGGGCCGCTAAAGGATTACCCGATTGGCTTGAGCAGCAAGATCTCGACTATCTGGTTGAGCAGTTCGAAGCGACCGGGTTTCGAGGCGGCGTTAACTACTACCGCAACATTGAGCGCAACTGGGAAACAACTGAACATTTGGTTGGCGCCAAAATTGAGGTCCCAACGTTATTCATAGCCGGTGAAAAAGATATCGTCATTAGAGGAGCCACTAAACCAATGCTGGAAGCGATGATGGCAACAACTATTCCCAACCTGCACGACGTTGTTCTGGTACCGGAAATGGGTCACTGGATTCAGCAAGAAGCGCCACAGGAAACCAATCGGGCCATGATTAACTTTCTGAAAACCCTTTAACATTTTTGCAACAACAGCAGCAAAGTATGTGTAAATAACTCGGCAAGAAAAATTTGATGTTTCAACGTCAAGCAGCAAAAGAGCACTGACTGATACTACCAGGCCAACGCATTTTTTATGAGGTGAGCAAACGAAATTTAGAAGTGAGGCCTACACCCCTGAATACAAAATATTCAAGAGTGTAGTTAGTATAGCTCTATCTTAACCCTGAAATTCAGGTAAATTAACCACTAATCCGTCCAATTCATCAGTTGTATCTATTTGACACGACAACCGCGAATTGTCTTCACGCATAGTGTTCAAACCCAGCATAGATTCTTCCATTGCATCGGGTGGATTCAACTTATCGAGCCATTCCTTATCAACATAGACATGACAAGTAGCACAGGAACATCCGCCACCACAATCAGCATCAATTCCAGGCACATCATTGTTCATCGCCACTTCCATTAGCGATGAACCTGTTTCCGTTTCTACTTCGTGGACATCGCCACTGTGTTCAATAAATGTAACTTTGATCATCTAAAAATTCCTAGTCGAATAATGTATAAATTGGTTGGGTTAATTATTATTAGCCAACGCTTATCACCATGCTTCCAATCGGACGGGTAGCTCGCTATACCCTTTAACAAAAGCAGATGGAATACGAACAGGCTCGCCAACCACTTCGATATTCTTAAATCGCTTCATGATTTCTTCCCACGTGATTTTGATCTGCATTTCTGCCAGTTTATTACCCATACAGCGGTGAATACCAAAACCAAAACTCAAGTGATTGCGCGCTTTTGCACGATCAATAATAAACTTGTCTGCATCAGGGATCGCAGACTCGTCGCGATTGCCAGACACATACCACATAACAACTTTATCGCCTTTCTTAATATGCTTGCCATTGAGAATTGTATCCTCAAGGGCAATACGACGCATATGTGCCAACGGCGTTTGCCAGCGGATAATTTCTGCCACCATGTTGGGTATCAGCGAAGTATCTGCTCGCAGTTTATCGTACTCAGCTGGAAATTCGTTAAGTGCCAAGACACCGCCAGTCAATGAATTACGGGTAGTGTCATTACCACCAACAATCAACAAAATAAGATTGCCCAAGTACTCCATTGGATCCATATTTTTTGTTGCTTCGCCATGAGCCAACATTGAAATAAGGTCACCACGAGGCGGCTCATTAACACGCTGATTCCACAACTCAGTAAAATAAGTTAAACACTCAAGCAACTCAGCTTGACGATCTTCTTCGGTATTAATACCTGAAGTTCCCAATGCTGCGGTCGCCACATCTGACCAACGAGTCAGTTTTGCACGATCTTCAAAGGGGAAGTCAAAGAGTGTAGCCAGCATTTGTGTGGTCAGCTCAATCGACACTTTATCAACCCAGTTGAATGTTTCACCGATTGGCAGGGAATCAAGAATGGTCTGAACACGGGTTCTTATTATTGACTCCATTTCTTTCAGATTCATCGGACCGACAACAGGGTTCGCAACTCGACGCTGCTCGTCGTGCTTTGGCTGGTCCATTGCAATGAACATCGGGAGTTCGAAATCTGCTTCCCCGTCTGCCAGCGTAATACCGCCCTCTGAAGAAAAAACACCGTGATTAGTGTCAACTTTCATGATGTCTTCAAATCGAGTCACTGACCAGTAGGGGCCAAATTCACTCTCAGCACAATAATGTACAGGGTCTTCCTTACGCAAACGCTCAAAGAACCCCCACATTGTATTCTTCACAAAACGCTCATTCAGACTAACGTCTATCTCGTCTAATTCATAAGCGTATGGATCGTGGATATCACGCTCTCCACCGCTCGTATTATCTGCTGCGACACTCATTTCTCTCTCCTACGCTACTTTACAAAATTTAATTACGTATGTTATCAATTCCAACACGTATTTTTACGTGAATCGAGATCGAATGTCCACTCTCTGGACTAGATCTCGATAAACACTATAACCGGCTGGCAGGCACATAATAGCCCTGCTGATAGCCCTCCGGGGTAATATTATTTCCCCGCTCTCGTTGAGCACGCTTGATTTCATTACGAGCAACGGCTCGCAAATGCACCTCGTCCGGGCCATCCAGAATTTGCAGAGCGCGTCCCCAACTCCATAGATATGCCAATGGCGTGTCCGGAGACAAGCCCATTGCCCCGAATACCTGTATAGCCCGGTTTAATATTCTCGTTTGCAGCGGCGGCACTAAAGCGGTGATCATGGATATTTCATTGCGAGCGGCATGATTACCTTGCTGATCGATAATCCACGCACATTTCAATACCAATAGTCTCGCCTGTTCTATCTCAATACGTGCGTGAGCTATCCACTCGCCAACATTACCGTTCTCGTGTAAATACTTGCCAAAAGTCCGACGCTCCATGGCGCGCTGGCACATCAGGTCGAGCGCAACCTCACATTGACCTAAGGAGCGCATACAATGATGAATACGGCCAGGCCCCAATCTCGCTTGCGCCAGCGCGAAGCCTTCCCCCTCCGCTCCTAACAAGTTTTCTATTGGCACCCTCACCTGGCGATAAACCACCTCACAGGTCCCCTCCGGTGCCAGGTGATTCATATAACTGATGTTTCTTTCTATTTCTATGCCTGGCGTGTTCATTGGTACCAGAATCTGACTATGCTGCTGATGGGTATCACCGCCGGGATTTGAAAGCCCCAAAACTATGGCAAGCTTCGCTCTCGGGTCCAAAGCACCGGTAATAAACCACTTACGCCCGTTGAGAACATACTCATCACCTTCTCTACGTATAGAAAACTGAATATTGGTAGCATCGGAAGAGGCCACATCGGGCTCGGTCATCATAAAACAAGAGCGAATGTCCCCCTCAAACAATGGTTTTAGCCACCGTTCTTTTTGCTCTCCCGTGCCAAATAGATGTAACAACTCCATGTTACCGGTGTCGGGAGCGCTGCAATTAAACACTTCAGAGGCCCAGTAGACGCGGCCCATAATTTCCGCCAATGGCGCGTAGTCAAGATTTGACAAACCACTACCTGGTGCTTCAGCGGGAAGTGAAGGAAGGAAAAAATTCCATAAACCCTCATCTTTAGCGAGAGCCTTAAGGTCTTCTACAACTTGAGGAGGATAAACACCCTTGGAAATATCGTCATGGAAACTGTGCTCATGCGGCATCACATACGTTTGCATGAAATGCCGCACTGCGTTTTGCAGCTCGATGGTTTTATCTGAAAAGGTGAAATCCATTAGTAAATTGCCTTAAGCGAATATACGCCGACAACAGACTAGCTTAAACCACCTTCAACTGACTTGATCTGAAACAAATTAATCCTCAACCATACTAATTATAAACAACAAATCACCCTTTGATACCTGCTGACCGTTGCTATTGTTGACCCGCTCAATACGGTATAGCTTATCCGTCGGATAGAGAATTTTGTCACCGCTATTAAAACCACTAAGATTCAATTGGGCAAACATTTTCATTGCCTCCATTACCGCCAGAACCTGGTCTGCTTTGACGATATCTCCGGGCTGCACAAAGTCGGGATCAGAGGGTGCTGCAGCCGTATAGAAAACACCACTACTGGCAGCGTATACTTTTAGTTCGTTGCTGCCCGCCACTTTAATCGACTCGCTATCAAATTCAACTGCCGCACCACTGCTGGCAGCCGCATTAGTTTCATCAATTAGTGCCTGAGCATCTAGCGATGCCATCAGTGTCGGCAAATAGTTAGTATCGTAATCACCACCATTAAAAGTTTCGTCTTTAAGGATACGTTTTAACAGCGATATATTTGTCGCTATACCCTCGATAACTACTGTGTCGAGGTATTTATAGAGCTTTTTAATAACATCATCACGATCATTGCCTCGCATAATAATCTGTGCAATCAAGCTATCGTAAAATGGTGAAATTTCAATATCGCTGTCTGCAATGGAAATAATTTCTACATCGTCTCGCTCGGGTATTTCACAATGAGTAATAACGCCGGGATTAGGTACCAACTGCATAATACCATCGCTATCAACAGCGATCTTTTCCGCTGTCACCCGCACTTCAATGGCATAACCATTTTCCTGCCGCCCAATTTCCTCAATACTGCCACCGCCGGCAATTTGAAACTGCGCCTTGACGATATCAACACCAGATGTTGCTTCAGTGACCGGATGTTCAACCTGCAAACGGGTGTTCATCTCCATGAAATAAACTTCGTTTGCTTCAAGGTTATAAATAAACTCAACCGTTCCGGCACCGGTATAATCAACAGCATCAGCGATAGACAAGGTGTAATCAAATACTTTTTGTTTCAGTTCTTCCGGCAGCATAGTCGAGCCGGACTCCTCAACAACTTTCTGATTGTTGCGTTGCACAGAGCAATCACGCATACCCAACACGCGGCTATTACCATGACTATCACGCAGCAGCTGTACTTCAATATGGCGCATTGAAGTAACAAACTTTTCAAGATATAAATCGCCGTTACCAAAAGCGGCTCTGGCCTCCGAACTAATCATACCGTAATACTTAAGCATTTCTTCTTGGCTACGAACAACTTGAATACCTTTGCCGCCACCACCGTGGACCGCTTTCAGCAACACCGGGTAGCCAATATCACTGGCGATATTGATCGCTTGTTCACAGCTTGCCAAAATACCATGACTACCAGGAACCACCGGTACATTATTGGCTTGTACTGTTTGAATCGCATTCGACTTGTTACCCATGGTCATCATGCTATTGGCACTAGGACCAATAAAATTGATGCCACTATTCACACACAAGCTGGCAAAATTTGGATTCTCTGACAAGAAACCTATGCCCGGATGAAGTGCGGGAACCTGTTCATGTTCGGCAACTTTCAACACGGATTGAGCATTCAGATAACTTTCATCTGATGTATTCCCGCCAAGGCACACTAACTTGTCTTGTTCCCTCAGCATCTTTGCAGGCACGGAGGTCATATCCGGGTCAGAAGCAACCAGAACCACAGTCAGATCGCTTTCTTGCGCTTTGCGGATCAATTTAACCGCCGTACATCCACGAGCGTGAACCAAAACCTGCGTCAGTGGCTTCATTAATGAACGAGGATCAACCTCTTCAACAGACTCTGCTTCCGATGCGAGTACTGGCATAACACTCGATAACGCCCTGTTAATTACTTCTTCAACCGTAATTATCGGTAACGGAATCGCGTGATCAATTTCTTTCAACTTGTCATCAAGCTCGTCAGAGAACGGGTGCTTAACCAATTCAACCATTGCACCATCGATACTGGACAGATAATTGGACAGAGTTGATGTTGAAGGCAGATAAGAAGACACAACCATCTGACCTGCAAAGGGCATATTAGTACCCGAAAAATAATATGTTTGCACCAACGGGTGGGTAACGAAACTGGCTTGAGCGCCACCGGTACAGTCCCCGTAACCAAACATGACTACCGGTAACTCGTTATCACGAATGAAGCGAGTGATACGATCGTTAACCACTGCCATCGAAAACAAAGCACTTGCACCTTCCTTCGTTTGCATACCACCGGAGCTAATGAAACACACAACTGGCAGATTTTTACGCGCACACTCAACAAGCAGGTGGCAGAACTTTTCTCCACTGGCCATATCGAAAGCACCGGCCTGAAACAGCATATTTGACGCGGCCACACCAACTCGGCGCTCTTCACCACTGGCTGTTTTTAATGTTGCCAATCCTGTGACTAAACCACAGGCGCGGATGTTATTTTCCAGTGCCTGTTCTATAGATTGACGAAAGCCGGGGAAGTTAACGGGGTTAGGGCTGGTTTTATCCGCATCCAGTTCTTTAAAGTCATAGAAAAAATGACCAATGACATCGTCGGGACTCCGCTTATTAACCGACTTCTCACTTTTTAACAATTTCCGAATCAAAAGGTCTTGATAACCCATGGTGAGGCGATTCCAGAAATCTTTGCGACGGCCAATTCTGAAAGGGTTTATAGTGCCCTTAAAGTTAGACTCATTGGCACTGTTATAGTACGCAGGCAATAGTTTCTCAAAGTAGTAGGTCAGAATCACAAACAAGCTGTCATTCATTTCCGGGTTACCGATGCTTTTCCACTGCTCGATTTTTTGCATCAATTCGCCAAGATGACCCTGTCCGAGAAAGAACTTCAACCACTGCTCAAACTTCGCCTCTTTTTGAATATCACGATCACTACCTAATACCCGACTTAGTGAGTCCTGCAACAGTGCCTGAACTGACGAGCGACTAAGGCTTTGTGTATCCATTGCCTCTTTTGCAATAGACGCTAAATTTTCTACAACGTTGTCGTAGAGCGCGTCAAAGATCAGGATATCGTTACACTGCTGAACAAACGCTGAACGTAACTCTTCATGGCCGATCACGTCCATAACCGTGAGCTGATTCAATTCAGGCCAAGCAGCCGACAACGGATACGCATCGTAGTCACCCAGCAGGCCAACTAGCGTGCGGAAATTGTGGCCGGCGCTATTCTTCCACCGGTTATACAAAGAGAAGGCAATTTCAAATGTTAATGCCTGTACAGCTTGCTCATACTTTTCTTTTGGCTCACCCAAAAGCAAACGAGTCACCGCATTGCGTTCGCTATTTAAGTCCTCTCGTTTGCTGTTAAAGTTTTTCCATACTTTGACCAACTCATCGTCATAGATAACTTTGTCGGGGTTATTCAACCAGTTCTTAAAAGCGGTGTCTTTCTCAAAATTCAAGCGTGCATTAAGATCACCTTCCGGCAATGTCATTTTAGATAAACGGCCATATTCACTGCTGGAAATCGAGTGAACCCTGCCTCGCACACTGAGATAACGCATATAGCGATAACACAGGCCAAAAATATTCGACTGCGTTGTTGGCGTGCGACCTAAGCCCAAATCCAGATCGTACCCCAGTTCCGAAGTAGACACCAAAAACTGTTCGTGGGCGCCGGGCGACAACCGACGTTCCAAGTGACGATCATAGTGTTCTCTCAGATTCTTTGAGTTGCGTACAAATTCCACCGACGCATTTTCGACCGCTTCTATTGCAGAGAAGATCGCCAATTGCAGATTATGTTGACGCTCATCGGTATCAACAGGAGAGTAATCGATAATACCGTCGATGCAACCCAGGGTATAAAGCTCTTCAGGCGACACACCAACGGCTTTGGCACACTCTTGCCAGGATAAATTGAACTTTCGCGCAATACTCTGCAAACCCTGCGGCTGGATGGTGTTAAAAATCCCATCGCGCACCGACAACAATACATTGGCTGCTGCCAGCGGTATTGCTCCGCCAGAATAAGCAACACCAATGATGATGCCAACGGTCGGCACATCGACATTGGTGCTTTCAGTAACGAGTCGCGAGATGCTATGTGCCTGATTATTGATATTAGCCTGTTCGCCCGCGTCCGCTCCCGGCGTATCAATCAAATAGACTATAGGTCGTGACATGTCCGAATACCGGCGGATTGCCTGACGAGCTAATTCGTGGTGCTCGGGCATCCAGCTGCCATTGGCGCTAGTGCGCTCCTGACAGATAAAGCAGATGCGGCGGTTGCCCCGCGGATGAACCAGGTCGACTTCAGCGCTGTAGAACGGGCCCTGTTCTTCGCTGCTAATAATAATGCCATTCAACCCTGCAACTATACTTTTAGCACTGGGACGTTTGCTATGTTGAGCTGGCAGCACCGTTTGCTCAATATACTCATCCACCGACAATTTTTGAATCGCTTTAAGCCGACTCTGGACTCGACGTTCATCAACCAGCCCTTGCAAATGTTCTGACAGCGGTACTGGATCTTGATCGGGGAAAAGAGAAAACCCTGTTGAGGTTTGCTCCGCTTCGATAAAGAGAGGATCTGCTTTAGATACTGAAGTAGAGCCCGACCCGGAAACGGTAGCCATAGGTTTGTCCTTTTGTATGGTGAAAACACCAAGTTATAAAATTTTTATGATTGCTATTATCCAGAATATGGATCCAGTTAATAGCATAGTTCACTGAACACATTGTTCCATATATGGAACAATGTGAGATTATGTTATGGTTTACCGATATTCACACTAATGCGAGCCCCATAACATGCTGGATATCAATGCAATGTTGCTTTTTGCCAGAGTCGTAGCCGCACAGAGTTACACACAGGCTGCAAAGGACACCGGCATACCCAAATCCACGCTCAGCCGAAAAATTGCCCAGCTGGAAGAACATTTGGATGTGAGATTATTGCAACGAAACTCCCGATCATTGAGCCTTACCGATGAAGGCAGCCAAGTCTACGAAAAAGCGCTCAATATTCTCAGGGAAGTCGAAGCCGTCGAATTATCCGTCGAAAGCGCTCGCCAGGACGTATCGGGGACACTAAGAGTACTCTTCCCTATTTCTTTTGACCAAAATATCGCCACCAGCTTGTGTGCCGGTTTTCTGAAAAAATACCCAAAAATAGAGACTGTCCTGCAATTTTCTGATGGTGATGTCGACTTGATCTCGCAAAACTTCGATATTGCCGTTGCGTTTGGCCCGCTGAGCAGCTCTAATTTAATTGCTAAACCGCTGTTCCAGCGAGATATGATTTTAGTCGCCAGCCCTGCTTATCTTGAAAAACAAGGCACGCCAACGGCTATTGCTGATTTGGCCGAGCATCAGGGTATTTTGTTGGGAAATAACTATTCAATGCCAATTTGGCCGATGGGAACCGGAACCCAAAAATCACTTGTTAGCTTTCACCCAAAAGCCTGTGTTAATAGTGCTGCAGCAGTGAAACAGCTGGTTATGGCTGATCTTGGTATCGCAATGCTGTCAGAATCTCAGTGCAAACTGGAAATACAGCGCGGCACTCTGGTGCAAATCTTGAAGGAGTTTCCGCTGGAGCCTCTGAAAGCCTATGGCCTCTATTCAAGCCGCAATCAATTATCACCGCGTATTTCCTGTTTTCTGGACTATGTTAATCAAAGCTTTGGGCAGGCCGAATCTCAACAGCTGTTGCGACTTACCCCAGTCAGGGGTTTATCGTAGACAATCGCTACTAACGAAAAGAACTTTCTATGTCTGAACTCTATCTCCAGGCCAACAGCCTGCGTCTCGCCTATGACGAATTCGGCAGCCGATCAGATCCGGCAATGATCCTGGTAATGGGATTGGGTACACAAATGATTGCCTGGCCGGAAGACTTTTGTCGGGGACTGGCTGCCAATGGCTATCGGGTTATTCGATTCGACAATCGGGACATTGGCTTATCACAAAAAATGGAGAGTACACGCACCCCCAGTCTTGCAAAAACCGTGCTTCTCTCCAAAATAGGATTACCCGTTAAGGTTCCCTATAAATTGGTCGACATGGTTGCAGATACGATTGGCTTGATGGATGCACTCAATATTGAGAAAGCCCATCTTATCGGAGCGTCTATGGGCGGCATGATCTCCCAACTACTGGCCAGCCGCTTCCCCAACCGCTTACTGTCACTAACCTCAATAATGTCGACTAGCGGTGCCAGTTCGCTTCCTCGAACGCCAGCTAAAATAACCCGACAGCTCATGCGCAGGTCGCAAGATACCGGCTTCGATGCCTATCTTGAAAACTCTCTCAGAACTTACCGTCTGATCGGCAGCCCTGGCTATATGCCCGACGATGAAACATTAACCCAAAAGATCACAACCAGCTTTAACCGCTCCTATTATCCCCAAGGTTATGCCAGGCAGCTCACCGCCATCGTTGCCAGTGGCGACAGAGTCAACGCACTGCGAAACATCACCGCTCCAACGCTGGTGATTCACGGCAACGCCGATGTATTGGTCCCGGTAGAAGGCGGTATCGACACCGCCAGACATATTCAACAGTCCCGCCTGGAACTATTCGATGGTATGGGGCACGACCTTCCCGCAGCCTTGTTACCGAGATTCGTCGAGTTGATTAGCGAACACGCTGCTAGTGCTTAAGTCCACCTCAACAATAGCCTTGAATGAATTCCCGCCATCAGGCCAACGACAATTTAGCGGCATTTTCGATGAGCGCCTCACCTTACAATCCCTTCGTGGACTCATGCTAGAATGACATCGTAAATATTTTTTCTCTCAATCAGCTCAAAAGGAAGTTACATGCAACTCAAAGATCGAATTATCGTTGTTACCGGTGCCGCAAGTGGCATCGGCAAAGCCATGGCTCACTGTTTTCACAACGCCGGTGCCAAATTAGTTGTCTGTGCTGATTACAATGGCGATGGCGTCAAAACTGTAGCAAAAGACGTTAACGGTATCAGTTTTGAAGTCAACGTCGCTATAGAAGCCGACATTCAAAACCTGATCGAAACCGTTGAAAATGAACATGGGCCCATCGATCTATTCTGCTCCAATGCAGGCATATCAGTGGCCGGCGGCGTAGAAGTCAACAATGAAGACTGGCAGCGTATTTGGGACATTAACTTGATGGCTCATGTTTGGGCTGCCAGACACCTGGTTCCAAAAATGCTGGCGAGAGGCGGCGGCTATCTACTGAATACGGCTTCAGCCGCTGGCTTATTGTCCCAAATTGGATCAGCCCCCTATGCCGTCACCAAACACGCTGCAGTTTCTTTAGCTGAATGGCTTTCCATCACCTACGGCGACCAAGGCCTTAAAGTATCAGTATTGTGCCCGCAGGCCGTCCGCACGGCGATGACTGCGGGTCATGAAGACGCGGTGGCTTCTGTCGACGGTATGATGGATCCTGACGAAGTCGCCGAAGCTTGCTTAAAAACCATTGAAGATGAAAAGTTTCTGGTTTTACCACACCCCGAAGTCATGGAATACATGCGACGTAAAACCAGTGACTACGACCGCTGGCTGGGTGGGATGCAAAGACTGAATGCGCTGTATACCAAAGAGTAGGTATCCGCTAACGAAAAGAGCCGACAATACTTATTGACAGGGGAATAGAATGTCCACCAAAAAACCACATGACCCTAGCTATATTTCAGCCACCGAAATGCGTTCGAAAGGACGCGCGGTAAAACCCAAAGACGCTGCAACACTGATTATTGTTCGACGTGACAGCAAACACCCCAAAATCCTTATGGGCAAGCGCGCCGCTGGGCACAAGTTTATGCCTAACAAATTTGTTTTCCCTGGTGGCAAAGTTGATGCGGGAGATAGTCGTATCCGGCCACCTAACGATCTTCATCCAGCCGTGCTGAAACGGTTAATGAAGGGATGTTCGGAGTCCCGCGCCAGAGCACTTGCACTAGCAGCAATTCGAGAAACCTTTGAAGAGACAGGGCTTGTTCTTGGCGAACCCGACACCCCCACCATAAAAACCCGTTCGCCTCACTGGGGCGCTTTTTTACAACACGATATTAATCCCCGCTTGGACACACTCCATGTTATCGCCAGAGCCATTACTCCGCCATACCGCAACCGTCGCTTTGATGCACGTTTCTTTATGGGTGAAGCAGATCTTATTCAGGGCGATGTACACGCTGCACCAGAAGGCTCCGGTGAGTTGTTGGAACTACACTGGGTCTCGCTCAAAGATGCCCACAAGCTCGAACTACCAAATATCACCCGTATGGTACTCGGAGAAGTTGAACGGCGCCTAATCGACGGCCACTCGCACGATGATGAGGGACCCTTTATCCACTTCCGCAATAGCAAACCTGTCATCGACAAAATATAGCTCCGGAAAACTACCGAGCAAGAAGGAAATCTCATGAAACACATTATCGCAGCGTTAGTATTGCACGTATCTCTCATCGGCTGCGCAAATCACACCATTCCTACCACTGAAGGAACACCACCCGCTGAGACCATCGACGCAAAACTGTCAACGATTGACGAGACAAAACGACTCAATCAATGGTTTGCCCAGCGCTTTGAGCAACAATTGCAGCAATCACCAATGACAATGACTCAATTAGGCCGCAGGGATAAATACGACGAAATTGATGACGTCAGCGAAGCTGCAGAAATTGCTCAACTACAATGGCAGCAAGAGACGGTCAACGATTTAAAAAAATCGTTTAACTACCAAGCCCTGTCGAGAGATGCAAAAACGTCGTACGACATCTGGATCTATCAGTACGAAAGCGCAAAAACCATGGCCGCTTTTCGTCGTCATGAATATGTTTTTACCCAGATGCAAGGGGCACATACCCTGCTGCCCAATTTTATGATTAATTTTCATAAAGTGGCTGACGAAGAAGATATGCTGGCTTATATAAAACGCATAGCGGGGCTATCGAGAGCAGTGAATCAGCTATTGAACCGCGCAAAAATGAGCGCTAGTGAAGGCATTCGACCACCACGTTTCGCCTATGAAGGCGTCATCGATCAATCAAAAAAACTACTGCTCGGGTCGCCGTTTACAAACGATAACGACGCCGATGCACCTTTGTGGGCCGATGTGAAAAACAAAATCAGCGCGCTATTAGCATCCGAAAAAATCGATCAAACGAAGGCGGAAAACTTAAAATCTGCTGCAAAAAAATCGCTGTTAAACAACTTCCAGCCCGCCTATTTAAACCTGATCGCATGGATGGAAAACGATATTTCGAATACCAGCAATGCACCGCAGGGAGCAAGTACCCTGCCCAACGGCGAGGCCTATTACAATGCCAGTCTACTGCGTAGAACAACACTACCAATCAGCGCAAACGAGATCCATCAACTGGGTTTAAAAGAAGTCGCTCGTCTGCGAGCGGAAATGAACCGATCAAAATCAACCGTTGCATTCGATGGCGATTTGCAATCGTTCTTCCGCTCTGTCAAAAGTGATCCCGCATTTTTCTACGCCAACACCGACGAAGGTCGTCAAGGATACCTTCGGGATTCCACGGCCTATCTCAACACTATGAATGAAAAATTGCCTGAATTTTTTGGCTTGTTACCCGAAGCTGACTTAGTCGTTAAACGTGTTGAAGCATTTAGAGAACAGGATGGTGCCGCACAACACTACTTCCCCGGAACACCTGACGGATCCCGTTCCGGTGTTTATTACGTACATCTGTCCGACATGATGTCGATGCCCAAAAACGAAATGGAGTCAGTGGCATACCATGAAGGAAGCCCGGGACATCATATGCAAATTTCTATTGCCCAGGAATTGGACAATGTACCGGAATTTCGTACTCAGGCTTTTTTTACCAGCTATGTTGAAGGGTGGGCTCTATACGCTGAACTATTGGCTAAGGAAATGGGCGCCTACCAAAATCCATACGCCGACTTCGGGCGGCTGGTCGCAGAAATGTGGAGGGCAATTAGGCTGGTAGTTGATACCGGAATACATTCGAAGGGCTGGACGGAAGAGCAAGCTATACAATATTTTCAGGACAACTCACCCATTGCTGATGGCCAGATAAAATCCGAGGTTCAACGTTATTTTGTATTGCCAGGACAAGCCACTGCCTACAAGATTGGTATGTTGAAAATACTGGAATTACGAGAAAAAGCACAAACTGAACTCGGTGACGACTTTGACATTCGACAGTTTCACGATGTCGTTCTTGGTGGCGGTTCACTACCCCTGCCAGTACTTGAAAATACCGTAATAGACTGGCTTGACGAAAAGTAACACAGCACATTAACCCCGCTGGTAGCTACCAGCGGGGTTAATCATCTACCGTTAATGTCTACGGCTGATTCCACTGTTTACAATACCTATCAGAAAAAATATCAAGAATGACTTTACTGCCCTGTCAACTCGTAAGCATGTTGTTTAAAATCATGACTAAACTGATGCCAAAAAGCAGGCATAACCTGGGTCATACAGATACCGCTAATATTCGCATCAGGACTGCCGACAGTTGACATCCACGAATGCGTACCGGCCAAACCACCCCAGTGATATTCTCCCAGTGCTGCCGCAGGCTCATCTTCACTAAGCTCTGCTTTCAGCGCAAAACCCAAACCAAATACAGTACCATGCATATCCCAAGCCGGGAATTTAACCACAACACCTGCCGGCAACTGATTCGTACGCATCAGTTCCAGCGTTTTCGATTGTAGAATACGAACCCCATTCCACTCGCCACCGTTGACTAACATCCGTACAAAGGTCAAATAGTCAGAAACTGTTGACATCAAACCACCACCACCCGATAAAAATGCAGGCGGCGTTGTAGGACCCATACCCGCTTTTCCAATCTGGGTAAGGCCCGGCTCCATCGGCTTGAGTAAGTTGTTAGGAGCACACATCGTAATCAATCGGTTCAATTTTTCTTCGGCAACACAAAAACCTGTATCCACCATACCTAAAGGTAGAAAAATATTATCATGCAGGAATTCATCAAAACGCTGCCCTGAGATAACTTCCACCAATCTGGCTGCAACATCTGTCGCCAGACTATAAGCCCAACTAGTTCCCGGCTGGAAGGCTAGCGGGAATTCTGCCATCTTATTGGTCAATGCTTCGAGGTCGCCGTCAAAGCCTTCAATAATATTGAGCCCACCTTTCAGATAAGCCATGTCTATCACAGAGAATGGATCAACAAAGCCATATGAGAAACCGGAGCTATGACTCAACACCTGACGTATAGTGATTGGCGTTTGTAAAGCCTCTACCTGATCAATGCTGGTCGCCCCTTTGACCAGAACTTTCAGATCGGAAAAAACAGGAATAAAGTCTGCCAAGGCATCATCCAACTGGAACTTTCCCTGCTCATACAACATCATCAAGGCCACACTGGTAACCAGTTTGGTGTTGGAAAACATCCGGTAAATAGCATCTTCGCGCAGCGGTGTCTTATTCTCAAAATCCATGTAACCGAAACACTGGTAGTCCAATACATCCAGACCCCGCATAACCAGCGTACTGATACCAGGCATTATTTCCTGATCAACATACCATTGCATGCGTTTATGCATGGGGGAAAAATCAATATCGTTACTAACAATGTTTATACTGGCGATGGTAGCTCTCCTTAAGGATTAATCATATATGGGACTCTGATTCTAGTGAATTTATCTATGAGCTGGCAAGTCGAGTCTATTATTAAAATGACAGCATCGCAGCTACTGAATGTTTGTAACATGTGTAAAATACAAACAGCTCCAACCATCGCTATGCTAAGCCATTGATCTATATCACCAAAATTTGTTGCTGTTATGGCAGGATAGCGAAACCGAAGGAAAAAAATATATTGAAACGTGCCTGATCTTGATAACTGACGGAAACTGTATGATGCTTTTGAAAAATCGATTAATACATCTATTACTGCTGTGTCTCGCTTCGTACCACGGGCACGCAGAACCGACTAAAAGCGTTCAAGATATAATGATCTCGACCATAGCCCCCATGAGTGACATTATTTGGCAAGCTCAGGAGATCAGTACAACCGGACAGTGGCAGCAGATTGAAAAGGCTGCACTGGCGCTCATCGAAGCTGGCAATGGGGTGATGACCAGCGGCGGTGAAAATGATCAACTCTTGGTTACACAGCCCGACTGGCAGCGCTACAATCAGCAAATGATAGACGCTGCTAAAAAAGTCATTGTTGCGGTAAAAAACACCGACGAAGACGCCCTGTTTGAAACAGGAAATGCAGACCTATATCCGCCCTGTGAAGGCTGCCATCAACAATACAAAAAATGGTAACCGACTAAAAGAAATCGAACAGTATTAGAACTGCTTATCTCAGCAACAGTCAGCAAGTTGCGCTAGCAGGTAACCAGAAGCTAAAAACTGTTTCCTTATCAAGCTCACTGCGCACCGCGACCTGCGAGCGGTGTAGTTCCAGTATACGTTTAACGATGGCTAAACCCAGCCCATTACCGCTATCAATTTTTTCTGTATCAGGCCGATAAAACCGTTCGAATATATGCGGAATAACATGTGAAGCTATACCCACACCATTATCAACGACTTCCAGCCAAATTTTGTGCTCGTCTCCATAAACATTGAGGTCAATATTCCCACCGTTATGGCTATGCTGTAGTGCATTTTTCAACAAATTTTCCAGCACCCGATGTATCAATGCGATATCGGCGTAGACAGTGATACTCATATCTTCGCAATGCACTGACAGAGAAACATTCTCTTCCCTCGCCTGTAATTCATAGTCCTGCACCAAATCGTGAATCAACTCCATCAATAAAAATTGTTCCCAGTCAGGCTCTACATTGGCAGATTCGAGTTTGGATAACTCAAATAACTCGCTAATCAATTGATTGAGACGTTTGCTATGTTTATAAGCGGTTTCCAAATAATGAACTTTGTCTTCTTCGCTGAGATCACCAGCCTTTATCAGAATTGTTTCCAGATAACCTTGCATGGATGCCAATGGGGTGCGAAGGTCGTGAGAAATATTAGTGATCAACTCACGACGGGAGTTGTCAGCGTCCTGTAGAGCGGAAAATTGATTTTCGATGCGTTGACTCATTCCAATGATAGCCTGACTTAGCTCATCAATTTCATCCGGAAAAGTAGCTTGGGATACGTTAGCAACACTACCCTGGAAGCTGTTTTTTCGGTAAAGTGCCACGGTGTGGCTCAAAGCCTGCAAGCGCCTGGTGAGCAGAGAAAAAATCAGCAAACCCGCTAATGCGGCTAATAACACACTGCCGGCGATAGTAATGGCGCCCACTCGCAGGTTGTAACTGCTTTCCAGCGATTGCCGCAAGTTGTCGTGGTCTTTACCATTGAGCACTGTGTACAAATAGGCCTTCACAATATCGTTTTCTTTGATGGGAGACACTGAAAACACTTTTTTCCGATCAGGGTTTCGAGGATCATCACCAAAAATGGGTAATGTTTTCTGATCTTGTAAAAATAATTGCAGTGGCGCCAAATCAACCTTTTCCAATAGTACGCTACCGCTAGGTAAAGCATGGGAGAGAATATTCCCCGCTGTATCGAGAAGATAAACTTCAACAATGGGATTAATAAACATCACATGATGAGCGAGTTCTTTCAGGGCCTGCTCATTCACCACACCTTGTTGGAGTAGTGGCATATCTTCAGCGGCATGTAGAGCAATATCTCGATTGATACGCTGGGTAATTTCCAGTGAATACATCTCGCTGGTTTTAGCATTGATGACGACAAGTGCAGCACCGAGGGCAACAAATAAAATCAGCATGGCCAGTGTCAATTTTCCATAGAGACTAAAAATAAATTTCATAGCGTTGTCGTCATATCAAGTTTATAGCCAACACCCCACACGGTAATAATATGTGACGGTGTAGCGGGATTCTTTTCGATTTTAGCGCGCAGGCGGTTGATGTGAGAGTTAACAGTATGTTCATAGCCTTCATGCCCATACCCCCAAACCTTATCGAGCAATTCGGAGCGACGAAAAACCTGTCCGGGATGACGTGCAAAATACAAGAGCAAATCAAATTCTTTGGCGGTAAGGGTAAGCTCTCCTTGATCACAGCTTACGGTACGGTTTTTAATATTAATCTCGAAGCTACCGCAGCTTAGTAAATCGGTTTCTATCGTTCGCGATGGTGGTTGTGATGTTCGCCGCAGTATGGATTTGACCCGTGCGACCAGTTCGATTGGGCTGAAGGGCTTAGTCACATAGTCGTCGGCTCCTAGCTCCAATCCCAACACCCGATCCAATTCGCTGGATTTTGCAGTAAGCATCAGAATGGGCAAATAATTTCCCTGCTCGCGCAAACGCCGACACAGATCCAAGCCACTCATTCCAGGCAGTCGCAAGTCCAGAATTAGAATATCCCAGAACTTACTTTCGGCAAATACTAGCGCGTCGTCGCCACGGTCACAGTGCTGTACCTCTGCATTAAGATCCTGTAGATGTAATTGCACCAGTTGAGCAATATCATAGTCATCTTCAACCAACAATATTCGTGGTGATTGACGCGCTGTATTGTGGCCCATAGCCTGCCTCGGATGTATACGAAATAACTCCTGTAGAACATCGCTGTTATTTTTAGTTCCCTGCGCAGGGTACGGATTAATGTCGACGTTACTGCGTGCGCGTAACTATAAAGCGCGCAACCGGATTGTCCCAACGGTGTTGATGACTTAATACAGAGGTACTCAACCCGTCGTCGGAGGTGACCACACCGCCATGACCAGTGACTTGATCGCTCACATCATCCCTGGAGGCATTAAAACCTTCACCGCCTCCCGCTGGACCTGGGATAGTCGCCGCTGTCTCAGTATTAGCCTCGGTGCCGCTGTCATAGCTGGCGCCGTAAATGACCATCGACTCCCCTACGCCGATGCTGGCAATATTGAGGCCGTTAACAGCGGTGATCGCGTCATTGGTATTGACCAGCATAGCGACAATAGTCAGTTGCAACCCGCTAGTACTGTCGCTGGGCAACTCCAATGTAATGGTTTCACCAGTCCCTGGCGACAGTACTGCGCTGCCGCTCGCCTCGGCAGATGAGTCTAACTCCGCCAGTAGATCGCTGTTATTTCCGGACTCCGCCAATTGTTCCAAGCCTGCTGAAGCCGGCTGACCAATAATAAAGGCCTGCATGCTGTCGTCGTGAATCAGTACTGCCAGAGGAGAAAGTGGCTGAGCAGTCGTTAGATTAACGGCGCTAATGTCAAAGCTGGCATTGGGCGGCGGTACTGGTGAAGGTGGCGTCACTGGTCCACGGCTGCTGCTACTGTTATCACAGGCGACAAGCGCAAGTAGGCTGGCTAATAATATAAGGTGTTTCATGGCAGACTCCTTAGTTTGCGACAGTGACGACAACCCGGGCAACCGGATTTAGCCAGCGATGGACGGTATTAGACATATCGCTTACGCCGCCACTATCATTGTCATCTCCCAAAACATTGCGATGAATGTGAACAAAACCTTCTGACGTAGCAATTACTCCGGTACCGCCGCTGCCTAACGTAGCTGCAACAGGTCCGGGAGCAGGAAAACCAGCTGTTCCGGGAGCGCCACCACCCACGATTTCATCGTTGGCTTCAGTACCAGCATCATAGGCGTTTATAGTGTAGATATAGGTGCCGTCCTGCGTCGGCAGGGCGATCGCATTGAGACCCATAAAACCATCATTGCTCGGCAGAATCATGCCGACAATTGACAGCTGGGTATTGTCCGGCGCGCTATCGGTATCGAGCGATGTGGTGGTGCTGGCTCCGGGAGCCAGCAAACCGCTGGCAGGATTTTCTATCGAGGTTGCACTGACCGCGGTTAAGTCGGCCACCAGTCCAGTAAGGTCGCCTCCCTCTGCCATTTGTTGCAGGTTAGCGCTGGCGATATTACCCGCACTAAACAAACTTGCGCTGGCAGGATGTGCCGTCACAAGTAGCGGGGTAAAAAAGCTACCACGGGTAAGATTGGTGATTTCGATATCCAGCTGTGCGGCGCTGATATTTCCAGCGGCGGCGGCCAGGGTGAGTGTTAGGATTGTCAGTGTTTTGTTCATGCTCAGACCTCATTCAACGGAATAGTGCCTTTAGTCTGAGTGTTACCCATTCTGGAGTTATCACAAAACCATAACATTTACTTAACAGTTTGCTAACAATTGTATGGATTGCCTGTACCTGGATGTCGCTAAAAAGGGCTAACGGCTGCTAACTTGCCGATGTGCCGGAGTATTTATCACATCGGTAAGATCCATCAGCTAAAATCCTGTGCGGTAAGCTTGCGCCTATTTCTGGAAGCCGGTGCTAGCAATGCACATTGAATAGACTTTTAAGCGAGACCAATGAGACCAGCCCGCTGCACTGCCTACGTGGGCAATGATGTTTCAGCAACAATCAGTGGCGACAAATGACTGGAATCATTAAAGCGCCTAACGCTTATCCGACCTTCGTGGGCGACCAAATGACTAATGGAGGCATTGTCGGCTCCGGTAAAAGCGAACGGGTGGGATCCGGTCGCCTGATGTAGCACGCTGCCGATTACACCACCGTGAACAACAACCATCACTATCTGATCCGGATGATTACTTATAATCCCCTGCATGCCGCGTGCAACACGCTCGTTGAGCTGTGCATTAGTTTCGCCACCGGGTATTTTCCCCCACTCCTGCTGTTCATGCATTTCCAATACTTGAGGGTGTCCCTGATGAGCCATTATTCGAAACAGGCCTCCTTCCCAATCACCGAGATGAACTTCTCGCAGATCGGCAACAACAGTAGGCGTTAACTGTCTTATTTTACATAGCGGTGCTGCTGTTTCGTGGGTGCGACGTAAGTTAGTCACATAAACGGCATCAATATCGTGGTTTGCGAGCCGTAGCCCGAGTTTTTCAGCTTGTTCTCGTCCCGCTTCCGCCAATTCAGGATCACCCTGTCCATCTACCAGGGGAAAAGGGTTATCTTCGCTGGCTGCTCGGGATTCTCCGTGACGAACCAACAAAATTTCAGTCGCCCCGGCCGGACGCACAAATTTTGTTTGGCGATATACTTTTTTTTCGGTCATAAGTTTTTCATTACCTTTGCGTATAGTGAATGTCTTGCAGGATTATCCGAAGTCCCAGGAATACCCTGCGTGATAATGTTTTAGAACATTTTTTGCGATCAGTATTTTATGAACCTCATCCGGGCCATCAGCAAGCCGCAGTGTTCTGGCACCCAGATAGAAACCAGCCAATGGGTGCTCTGTTGAAACACCAATTCCCCCAAACGTCTGGATTGCACGATCCACTACTCTGTGCATCGCCGCCGGAACAAAAACCTTTATTGCCGAAATATCCGTACGAGGATCTTTACCACTCTCAATAATTTCCGCTGTATGGATTGTCATCAACCGGGCAGCCTGAATATCCATATAGCTGTCAGCGATAAAACCCTGAATAAATTGTTTCTCTTCCAGTTTACCACCGTGAACGTCACGCTCAGTCGCGCGCTTTACCATCAAGTCAAACGCTCGCCACATTGAGCCGACACAATTCATACAGTGATAAACTCGCCCCGCTCCCAAACGGTCCTGGGCAGCGGCATGACCTGTCCCACGCCGCCCCAAAGCATTTCCTTTTGGCACCCTTACATTGTTGTAGCGGATTTCGCCGTGTGAACCACCCGTATGGCCCCACACAGGAATATCCCTGACATGTTCAAATCCGGGCGAATTAGTGGGAACAATAATCTGCGTCATCTTCGAATTCACGCTGCCATCATCACCAGCAGATTCTGTCCGGCACATGACAATAGCAAAATCAGCGTTGCGAGCATTTGATGTAAACCATTTGCGCCCGTTAATCACCCACTCGTCACCATCCAAAGTGGCTGTCGTTTGCAAGGAGCGAGGATCTGAACCGGGAGCATCGGGTTCCGTCATGGAAAAACAAGACTGCATCTCTCCACGAACTGATGGCAGCAACCATTTTTCGATCTGTTCGGGTGAAGCATACTTTGCCAATACGCTTTCATTTCCGGCACTTGGAGGAACAATACCAAAACAAGACTGTGAATAGGGCGACCATGCCATAATTTCATTCATATAGGCCAAGGTTAAAAACCCCGCGCCCATGCCGCCATATTCTTCAGGCAAATGTGGCTTCCACAAACCTTGCTCCCGAGTATGATTGCGAAGCTCTTCGTAGAGACTATTTTTTTTCTCGTCGCCCTCGTAGCCCGCCAATATTTTTTCTTGCGGGATAACATAATCCGCAACAATTTTTGCTGTGCGCAAACGCACGTCATTAACTTCGTCGCTAAGGCTGGGAATTGGATTTACAGTGAGTATGTTCTGGCTTGGTACTGTCATAGCATTCTCCGTAGGTTTTATTTATGTCAGGAGTGATTAACAAGTACAGATTGTTGTAGGTTGAAAAGATTTGTCCCCGCCCAGCGGGGACAATCATACTTTCTAACGACCTTTCCAGTTTGGCTTACGTTTTTCTGCAAAAGCTTTAGGGCCTTCTTGCAAATCTTCGCTGCCATACAAAGCTTTAACTGCCGGATAGGTAATGGCCATTGCCGACTCAACATCTTTTTGTTTAAGTCCTTCAACAACCGATTCTTTGGTTGCGCGAATAGACATTGGAGAACATTCAAGTATTTGCGCAGCCCACTTTCTGGCCTCAATTAACGACTGCCCTTCAGCAACAACCGCGGTCACAAAACCCATCCGCAATCCTTCTTCTGCGGGAACATGGCGGCCGGTCATCATCATACCCATCGCCTGTTGATAGGGAATCATTCGCGGCAATCGGTGCATGCCACCTGCTAACGCTGCCAATCCAACTCGAGGCTCCGGTAACGCAAACTTGGCATTTTCTGCTGCAATAATAATATCTGCTGACAAAGCAATCTCAAAACCACCACCCATCGCCACGCCATTTACCGCGGCTATGATGGGTTTATTCATGCTATAACGATTGGTTATGCCGGCAAAGCCACTTGCAGGACCTTTTACACCGCCACCTGCTGCGGTGTATTTAAGATCGTTACCCGCAGAGAAGGCGCGCTCTCCAGCTCCCGTAACAATAGCTACCCATTGTTCAGGGTCATTTTCAAAGTCGTTCCATACTTCATCCAGCTCATTACTCATTAATGGATGAACAGCATTCATCACATCCGGTCGATTTAACGTAACAATGGTCAGGTTACCTTCACGCTCTACAGAACAAAATTCGTATGACATATTTCAATCCTTCCTATTTTCTATTCGCTGGCCTAAGCCACTGGTTATTCCACCCAAAAATGATTAAATGCAGGGTACTTCAGCCCGCTGTACCTAATCTACCTAGTCACCTAAGCCTGTTCATCAGACCACTGTGAAAATGTTTTATTTTCCGCTGCCAATTGTTCCAGCAATGCAGAGGGCTTCCACACATCACCATGTTGCCGTTGAAATTCGCAGACCATGTCGTACACTTTTTTAACACCGATGGTATCAGCATAATGCATGGGACCGCCCCGATATACCGGGAAGCCATAGCCATTAACATAAACAACATCAATATCACTGGAACGCTGGGCTATACCTTCCTGCAGTATGTAAGCGCCCTCATTGATCCATGCACAGGTAATACGATTTAAAATTTCCTCATCACTGATTTCCCGACGTTCAACACCATGTTCAGCCGACAGACGTTCGATCACTTCCATTACTTCCGGGTCACTACTGCGAGCGCGAGTATCCGGGTCATATCGATAGTATCCTGCGCCGCTCTTTTGTCCGAACCGTCCCATTTCAACCAAGGCATCAACAATACAATAGCTTTTGGGGTCACCTTTCTGCTCGTCACTAAGAGCCTGCCTGGCCTTATAACTGACGTCCAGTCCCGCTAGATCGCCAACGGCTAGAGGACCCATCGCCATTCCCCAGCCCTGCATCACCGCATCCACCTGCTCCGGCGACGCTCCTTCCATCATACAAAGCTGGTTTTCGCGTACCGAACACCGCAGCATCCGATTGCCAATAAAACCGTAACAGACTCCTGATAATACTGGAATCTTGTTGATTTTTTTTGCCAGTTTCATTGTCGTACTAATGACATCATCAGCAGTTTTATCACCGCGAACAACTTCTAACAGTTTCATGACATTGGCAGGACTAAAAAAGTGCATACCGATAACATCATTCGGCCGGCTGGTCGCCGCAGCAATTTGGTCAACATCCTGATAAGACGTGTTAGAAGCCAAAATAGCACCTTGTTTGCACACTTGATCCAGTTTAGAAAATACCTCTTTTTTGACCTCCAGACTCTCAAAAACAGCTTCAATAACCAGGTCTACATCACCTAAATCATCGTAGTTAGTACTTCCGCTAATCAACGAAAGACAGCTATTCATCTGCGCTTCATTAAGTTTGCCTTTGCTCACCGTAATACTGTAATTCTTTCGAACAATTTCCAGTCCTCGCGCCAAAGCCTCATCGTTAATTTCAATCATTACTACAGGAATACCGACGTTGGCAAAATTCATTGCAATGCCACCCCCCATAGTTCCTCCTCCGAGGATGCCGACCTTGCTGATCGTCCGATCGACAGTATCTTTAGCCAGACCTTTAACTTTTGCCGCAGCTCGCTCAGCAAAGAAAATATGTCGCATGGCAGACGACTGAGTGGATTGCACACACTCCGAGAATAACTCGCGCTCTTTAACCATACCTTCCTTCACAGGCGTGGTGACCGCTATTTGTATGGCATCGACAATTTTCTGCGGCGCCAACTGACCCCGCGCTTTTTTTGCCAGTTTTTTCCGCCAGTCATCAAACAAAGCATCCGTTGCAGTCGCCGGATCTATCGTCATATCACTAACCCGTCTACAGGGTGCTTTTTCTGTGATCAGAGCCTCAGCGTAAGACATCGCCCCCTCGAGTAAATCACCGTTTATAATATGATCAATCAACCCCATCGCATGAGCTTTAACAGCGGCTACCGGATTGCCGCTGGTGATCATATCAAGTGCCGCATCAACACCAATAATCCGCGGTGTGCGCTGGGTACCACCAGCACCAGGAATAATGCCCAATTTCACTTCTGGAAGCCCAACTTTGGCTGAGTCCAGCGCGCAGCGGTAGTGCGAAGCCAAAGCGATTTCGAACCCGCCACCCAACGCAGTACCATGAATCGCTGCAATGACTGGCTTGGCAGAATTTTCAATAGTGTCTAAAACCGATGGTAGAGAGGGCTCTTTCGGTGGCTTACCAAATTCGGTGATGTCAGCTCCAGCGACAAATGTACGCCCCTCACAAACAATCAATAAAATCTTTGACTCATCACCCTGAGCGGCGACAATCGTCCTCTGAATGCCCTCACGCAACGCCTGCGACAATGCATTGACAGGCGGGTTATTCAAGCGAATAACACCCACACCATTTCTAATTTCATAACTGACAACTGACATATACTCTCTCCTCAATACAAATTTGTTTACTCAAACTGGCCAAGCCAGTCAAAAAAAGTTTCTGCGGCCTTGATTGTTTCTTCCTATACACCCATTGGAAGCCCAAGATACCACCCTACGATAAAGAATTGGATCTCCGCCATTCCCGGCATGACCGGTATAATCCTGCAACGACACGACAGCATCGTTGAGGATGAAATCTAGTGGAGATCACCTGCATTGTCCCAAATCAGAAAATACAGGTTTGTCATTGACTGAAAATGTAGCATTATTAATTTCTTATATTTTGTCTAGCGGAATATCATACTGCTTTTCGCTTTTGCCGACCATACCGAGGTGTTATTCATGATTCGAGATCAGGAAACTTTAAATCAATTGCTAGATACGGTGAGCCGCTACGTCCGCGAGCGACTTGTCCCTATCGAAGCACAAGTCGCTGAAGAAAACGCCATCCCCGACGATGTCATTGAAGAAATGAAGGAAATGGGCCTGTTTGGTATGACAATACCTGAACAATATGGCGGCCTCGGCTTAACCATGGAAGAAGAGGCCTTGGTAGCAATCGAGCTGGGGCGCACATCACCGGTATTCCGCTCATTAATTGGAACAAACAATGGCATTGGCTCAGCCGCTATTGCTTTTGACGGGACACAAGAACAGAAAGACACCTACCTTCCAAAATATGCCAGCGGCGAACTGATCGGTTCTTTTTGCCTGACGGAGCCAGATGTAGGCTCTGATGCCTCCTCGGTTAAAACATCAGCAAAGCGTGATGGTGATGACTACATTCTCAATGGCACCAAGCGTTACATTACCAACGCTCCACGCGCAGGGACATTTACCGTAATGGCTCGCACCGACCCTGACAAGCCAGGCGCCAGTGGTATTACTGCATTCATTGTGGATGCAAAAAGCGATGGCATTACCATCGGTCCAAATGACAAAAAAATGGGTCAAGGAGGAACCAGTACCAGCGATGTAATTTTTGAAGATGTGAAAGTACCCGCCAAAAATATTATTGGCGGCGTGGAAGGAAAAGGATTCTATACCTCGATGAAAGTACTGGATCGCGGACGAATTCATATTGCTGCACTGAGCGTTGGTATTGCCGAACGCCTCATCAAAGACGCACTGGAATTTGCAGTTGAACGCAAACAGTTTGGCAAGCCCATTGCTGAACACCAGCTAATTCAGGCAATGCTGGCCGATTCAAAGACCGAAGCCTATGCGGCTAAATGCATGGTAATGGACGCTTCTCGTCAACGAGACATGGGTGAGAACATCACCACTGAGGCCTCTTGTTGTAAACTGTATGCGACGGAAATGGTCGGCCGGGTCGCTGATCGAGCAGTGCAAATACATGGAGGGTCGGGTTATATGGCCGAATATGCTGTTGAGCGATTCTATCGGGATGTTCGCTTGCTGAGGCTTTATGAAGGCACGTCGCAGATCCAGCAAATTGTCATTGCCCGGGCGATGATCAAAGAAGCTAGATCCTGATCATATCAATCGCAAAAATCATTCAAGCGAGAGTTTAACAGAATGTCTTTAACGAGCCGGCGATCAACTGCCGGCTACAACTTAACGAAAACATCACTAGTTCCGGGTTATAGCCATGATCACTGTCCTTACTTACCTTGCTTTAATAACCATTGCGATTCACCTGTTTCGCCAATACTGGTTTGATAAGTCATTACCGCAAGTTCATTCAATGAATTTTGACGGCGAGCTATTCCATATCGGTGAAACCAGTATCGCCATCAAAAGACCTGCTGGCACCGCCACTAAAACTCTCATCTGTTTTCCGGGCTTTCTCGAAGATCAGCGCTATTTTCTAGCGCTGTATGATGAGGGTGGCTATGTTGACAAAGGTTATGAACTAATTCTGGTCAATAACGCTAACTACCATTCACCATTTATTCAAAAAAATGTCACACCTCTGCAGTGGGACTACAACCCTTACCCTGTAGGCACTATCGAACACGACGGTTTTATTGTTGCGCAGGTTGTCAAAAAGCTACCCCATAGCAGCGACATCTTCATTCATGGTCACTCCCGCGGTGGTGCTGTTGTGCTTGAAGCCGGACGACAGTTCCCCGAGCTAATGAAGAGCGATGAAAACAACATTACCGCTATTCTGGAGGCCGCCGTGGTACCGCAAGGGACTCAAGCAACGGGAACGCCGCATCCAATTATTACCAGCCTAACGCTCTATCTATTGCCACTGGTATTCGGCTTGTCTCGCAATATATCGGATCGGCGTTTACAAAAGCTGCCAATGATGAAACCAACAACTCCGGTTAAAACCCACTTGATAAAAACTATCTTTTGCAACACCAAAAGTTATGCCACCTGTGTTGAAAATTTTCGCAATATTATCGAATGGCAACAACAAACTTTTTATGACCTGTATCAGAATTACGATAACATCGTCGTATTAATTGGTGAAAGAGATGATGTTTTAAGTGTCGAGACTATGAAGGCAAGTGCGATAGAAGGCGCGAAACTCAATCAAAATTTAACCATTATTGAAACCACTGAAACAAATCATTTTATCAGTTTAGAAAAACCCGAAACGGTCGCAGGAATAGTTAACTGAAAAGCTATTGTTTAAACCTGTTTTTTACCAGCGAATAAAAGGTCATCACCCATGCTAAAGAAAATGCTCATCGCCACAGGTCTAATCATTCTGATACTAGTGACTGTTGCATACTTCGCCCGCGACAGCTTAATGTTATTTGCAATGAAAACCGCCGTTGGCCCCGATCACAACTTTGACACAGCATTGGTACCTCCCGCACCTGATTATTCGATGCCCGCCGCATGGGCCGCATGGCCCGGAAAAAAAAGCCCCGTCAACAGCAGACCGCTGAGCGCAGATATTTTTTCTAAGCCGTCGGATGTTAATGTTTTTTTTGTGCACCCTACCAGCTACCTCAAAAAAGACAACTGGAATCAACCATTGACGGATGAGGATGCAAACTGGATCGTCGATCATCGTGTACTAAGGCATCAGGCTTCTGTTTTCAACAGCTGTTGTGATATTTATGCTCCACGCTACCGACAAGCTACCTTTTTCTCATTTATGGATAAGCAGGGCAACGGTGAAAAAGCATTGGAAATCGCCTATCGAGATGTTGCCACTGCCTTCGACGAATTTTTGTCACAACTCAATCCTGATCAAGCGTTCATTCTTGCTGGACATTCACAAGGTACACTTCATAGCACTCGATTGTTACGCGAAAAAATTGCCGGCACCAACTTACAAGAGCGTATGGTCGCCGCTTATTTGGTCGGCTTTTCGGTTACTGAGGAGCAATTGGGTGATGTACCCGTTTGCGCAACAGCCACCGATACCGGATGCGCAGTTGGGTGGAACGCGATGGAGGGTAACAGCCGAGGATTATTTCCGCAGCTAGAGACGGTTATATGCGTAAACCCCCTGCTCTGGAATGAAAGCGGCGAGTACGCAGATCATACCCTCAATCAGGGTTCCATCGGCTATCCCAGTTATAGCAGAGCAAAAGACGATGAAGACTATACCGCGATGAAGCTAGAACCGGGTGCGGCCGACGCCCAATGTATTAACAATGGCATGCTGTCGGTAGGCGAGCTGAAATCAGAATCATTCCCTTCGAGAATGCCGGGAGACAGTATGCATATTTACGACTACAGCTTGTTTCACATGAATATCCGCAATAACGTACACGACCGCATTGCCAACTACTCATCAAAGTAAGCGACAACAAGAGCTTCAACTATTATGGAATTACCCCTAAAAAATATTCGCGTTCTCGATATCGCCCAGGTTTTAGCCGGTCCTTTTGGCGCAGCTATGTTAGGTGATCTTGGCGCCGATGTAATAAAAATCGAACCCCTGCGCGGTGACGAGTCGCGACATCTCGGTCGCGGAGTGGGAGTCGGCGGCGACAGCGCCATGTTTATCGGTGCCAATCGTAGCAAGCGAGGGATAGCTCTCGATTTAACGTCTGCCAGCGGATTGGCCGTATTCCACGACCTACTCAAAGATACCGACATCGTTGTCGACAATATTCGAACATCTGCAAAAGAGAAATTAGGCGTCGACTACCAATCATTAAAAGCGGTAAATCCGCAAATCATTGCAATAAATGTTAGCGCTTTTGGTAACAGCGGCCCTTACGCTGGCAGGCCTGGCATTGACCCTTTGGCACAAGCACTTGGCGGCATCATGGACATCACTGGCCACCGCGATGGTACGCCATTGAAAACTGGTGCTCCGATTGTCGACGGTACTACCGCTCACATGGTTGTTATCGCGGCGCTGTCGGCCCTGCGACTCAGAGAGTCTAGTGGCGAAGGCCAGTTGGTCGAAGTCAATTTGTTGGAAGGGCTATTGAACCTACAGCCGACGATTGTTTCGCAGGCATTGATCGATGACTATGTACCACCTAAGGTTGGCTGCGGCAGCGATCTAATCTCCCCGTACGGGTTGTTTAAGTGTGCTGACGGCGAGTTTTTGCAGGTTTGCAGCCTCAACGATAAATTTTTTGCTAAAATTTGCGAGGCGCTCGATTACCGCGAGTTGATCACTGACCCGCGCTTTCTGACAGCCCAAAATCGTCTCGACAGCAATGATACGCTGGAGGCAGCGATCGCGGAGAAAATGCTCACTAAAAGTTCTGTCGAGCACATGCAACGATTTGTTGATTGCGATGTTATGGCTGCACCAGTCAAGTCTATGAAAGAGTCTTTGCTTGACCCTCAGATCAAAAACAACAAGCTTATTCAGGAAGTTGAACACGGCAAACTCGGCACGATTAAAACAGCAACACTTCCTATCAAGTTTGGCAGTGCCGGTGGTAGCAATCCGCCAAGCAGTGCCGCACCATCGCTGGGAGAACACAGCGAATCTATACTACTGGATCTTGGCTATACCAAAGATCGCATCAACGAACTCATCAAACAAGGTGTTGTAGCCAAATCTTAACGCCCAATGGTCGGTTGTTCCAGTTAGCCACCGGTGAATTTCGGATCACGTTTATTTAGAAATGCATCGACAGCTTCCGGAAAATCGGTGCTGGAAGATGACAACATATATTGATCTCTATCCATAAATGTTGTCGCCTGATTTAAAGCGTTAGCTGTCATATTAATCGATTCTTTAGACATACGTACAGAAATAGGTGGTAGTGCTGCTACTTTTTCAGCCAGTTCAATCGCTTTGTCGAGTGTCTTTCCATCCACCGTCATAAAATCAATCATACCCCATTCTAAAGCTTCGGGAGCAGCGAGTTTCTCACCCAATATTACATACAATTTCGCCTTTGAAGGACCAACTGCGCGAACAATACGAGGAACAGAGTGCCAACTCATATTCATTGCCAAAGGCACCTCAGGCAAACGCATATGAGCCGACTCCCCTGCAACTCGCCAATCACAAGCCATTGCCAGAGCAGAGCCACCGCCAATACAAAACCCTTCTACAGCACAAATGGTTACTTGTTCCAATCGCTCCCAAGCATCACACATATCAGGACCAATTTTCTGCGCATGGCGACGGTTGATTAATGCTCCCTCCTTGTTAGCATCGACCTCTGGGTCTTTTAGATCAGCGCCCGCAGAGAATATTTTATCTGTGCCCCTAAGAATGATTGCGGTCGTTTCCAAATCATCGACAAAGTCATCAGCGACGGCAGTAAGCTCTCGCATCAATTGCCGTGACAAAGCATTAAGACCGTCTCCTCTATCAATAGTAACAATGGCATAACCGGCATATTTTTCGATGGTTAAAAATTCAAAAGACACTGAATACCTCTTTGTGTATGAGTTTGTATGGCGGCAACCTATTGATCATTGTGAATAAGTTTCAATATGCCTGATAATCTCGCCAACAACAGCATCTGGTTGGTCGGTCATCAACCAGTGCCCGGCATCCAACTCGACCTTTCGATACGGCCCAGTCATATACTGTTGTTGCATATCAACGGCTAGTCGACCTGCTGTCGGATCATGGTCTCCCCACATAAACAATGTAGGAGTGGAGATTTCCGGGGGGCGCTGTGCCGCTCCTTGCTGACTGATTGTCATCGCGCGATACCAGTTCAAAGCCGATGTCAAAGCTCCGGGCTCAGAAAACAATGCGATGTACTCAGCTTTCTGCTCAGCTAACATCTCACTATAAGCTCCGCCAAGCATTTGAAAATCATTAAAACTAAATAGCACCTCGGGCAACCACGGCATCACAAATAATGCGAAGTAACTGCTGCGAGATTGCTGATCAGGGTCATTTTCCAACGCTTCCGAGAACGCCGTTGGGTGAGCAATTGACAAAGCGGTCCAACTCTCTATCCGCTGTGGGTATTGCATCACTGTATTCCATCCAACTGCCGAGCCCCAGTCATGACCAACCAAATGAAAAGTTTCCAGCCCGAGAACATCTGCGATGGCAGCCACATCAGAACTTAATTTATCAATAGTATAGTCTGTCAGCTCTGGGGGCCGTGCACCCGGACTGTAGCCGCGCTGGTCAAATGCAACCACGCGATAACCCGCCTCAGCCAAAGGCTTTATCAATTTCACCCACATAGCCGAACTCACCGGGAACCCGTGTAGCAAAATCACCGCCGGCTTTTCAGCGGCTGCGGGCGTTGACTCAAACCCGGCTATACGAGCGCGAAATTCGTAGCCATTAGCCGCAATGCGGACCAATCCCGTTGTTGCAGAATCCATCGCCTGGCCCGAAAAGACCGCTAACGTTTCAACCTGTCGAGTATAGGAATAGTTGTTATCCAATGACGCTTTCGAACCGATAAGCAGAACCCCGACTAACAATAAAAAAAGGCCCACCGCACCCAGGGAAAACCACTTTACTATTTTTACAATCATCATCAAACCCCGGTTATCATCGATAAAAACTGCATTTAGGAACAATTTTTTCGTCATATACTCTTGTTACATCTAGCAATCCAGACGCAGTTAGTCACCGTTGGCATTTAGTACAGCCTGATAGGTAAGCCGCCGAGACAGAGACCGGACATCGGGACGCCCTTCTCCAAACTGTTGCATCATCCCGACAAATACCAGGTTTTCTACCGGGTCAATCCAAAACCAGGTACCTGCGGCGCCACCCCAGTAAAACTCACCTTTACTGATGCTATCCGCTGCGACTGGGTCATTAGTGACGGCAAAGTCAATACCAAAACCAATACCAGGGGAAACTTCGACACCCTCAGGCAACTGGTCCCGATGCATAAGATCAACCGTCAATGGCGACAGTAAGCGCACGCCATCTAACTCACCACCGTTCAATACCATTTGGCAAAATCGCATGTAGTCCATGGTTGTTGATACCAAACCTCCTCCACCCGAAAAGAAAGTCGCCGGTGTCAAATACGGAGAAACTTCACTGTTAACGTCCCCAAAACCTTCTCGGGCGATCAACTCCCGATCTTCTCCATAAACATATACTTGGGCAAATCGATCTGCTTTATCAGCGGGCACATGAAAGCCCGTATCATTCATTCCCAAGGGTGTGAAAATCCGTTCTTGTAAAAATTCGTCAAAGGACTGACCGGACAAAACCTCAACCAAATAACCTTGTACATCGACAGCAACACTGTAGTGCCACATGCTACCCGGTTGCTGACGCAAAGGCAGACCTGAAAGCTTATCAATCATATCTTTCAAAGTAGATTGAGGATCCAGCACAGCTACATCGTTATACATCTTGTCAACTTGCGACGGAGAGAACAAACCATAGGTCAACCCTGCGCTATGACTAACCAATTCTCGTATGGTCATTTCATGATTGGCATCTTCCAGCAACGGGCCCTTCTCACCCTTCCCCGCCGCTACTTTCAACCCTTTCAATTCAGGAATGTATTTTGACACCGGGTCTGAAAGACGAAATTTTCCCTCTTCATATAACATCATCAGTGCAACACCGGTGATGGGCTTGGTCATCGAGTAAATACGGAAAATCGAATCTTCCGTCATCGGCGTCTTCGTGGCTATATCTTGATAACCGTAGGTATCAAAATGGGCGACTTTTCCATCTCTGGCAATCATTGTAGTCATACCTGCCAACTGGCCACTATCAATGAGAGCCTGCATGCTGGAAGATAATCGCTCCAGTCGCTCACTGGAAAGTCCTACATTTTCAGGGGCTACTGACGACAGTGAATCGGGATTTTCTACCGGAGCAAGAACAGGCGATGTCGCTGTACAGGCAGCTAATAGCAGAACTATTATAGAAGCCGAAACAACTGAACCAAGGCGGGATAGAGTAAACATTCTCATACGAATTCCTTTTATATTATTATGCCTGCAACCAGCAGCAGCACTTTATCTTAGACTGTTTCTAATCGTCAGACCAGCACCCAACCTCTGCTGCGCCAACAGCGCATTTGCAACGCACTTTGAACGAAATGGATCGCAGCCGTTCTGCGCTTCCCTGTCAAAATCCTGTTTTAACTTAAGGCAATACTGCTTATTGAAGGTAGCTACAAAAACCAGGAGATAGCGGACTTAACCATAGGCGCCATTACAATAGTACTATTTGCCGGCGAGGGTTAGGTGGCAAGCCTCTTTTCTGGAAGAAAAAAAGCCCCTTGGTCATCACCTTCAGGGGCTTTGGTTGTTGAGTGTCACTGATTCATTCAGTAGTACTCAAGTCGTGCGAGTTGAACTATCTGGCCGACAACTGATCAACAGCCGCTGCCAGTTCATCTTTATCCAAGTAACGATAGCTTAAAGACGCAAACAGCATTTCTTCAAAAGACTGATCACCCCAATAAACGTCTATAGATGGATCAGGGTTAGAAGGGTTTTGTTCAGAATTATCATAAGTGGTCGAGTGTAATACCACGGTTCCAGCCAGCATGATCTTAGGCTTTAGAAATGTGTAATCAGTCTGCCAATTAAAGTCATAATTTGGCACTGACAACAGTGTTTCCCTAGACCCATCAGGATAGACCGCAACAAAGTCTGAAGCTATACCACGAAAATGCGAGTGTGGCAGTAAGCTGTAGAGTATTGCGTCTTTACTGAACGTAAATTCTTCCGTTTCAGTATGCCGCTTGGTATTGGCCGGGATATGTATATCCGTATTCGCAATAAAACGACCTTCCATAACATATTGGGGTTTTTCTTTGTGTAGCCAAACACCAATTTGCGTGGCATCTACCGTTTTCTTGCCATAGCTGGTGTAATGCATTTGGAACTGGAACTTTGCATCTGCGGGCAAGTACTTACCCGCAGCGTCAGGATAAAACCCTGCGTCTGTTCCCGGCGCATAGCCCCCTGCACCGCCCATGGGTAAAAATTTACGCTTGGCGTTAGGATCTGGATTGTATTTACCGTACATACCGATAACGTGGTGTAAGGCTTTATTGTCACCGGGTATAACTTCAGTACCAGCAATCCACGCGTCTTCTGTTAAGGGGTTATCAACATATTTGTACTGATAGTCAACGATACCGGTGGCCGGTACGTCAGTAGACGGAATATCAATCACGAAGTCTGGCTCGCCCATGCGATACTTTGGCCAAACACGCTTGTCTTCAGCCAGTAAATCAGGACCTTCACCACGAGGAGAACCGGCTTCTATCCAGTGGACCAAATTTTGCACTTGTTCTGTAGACAAAGAACGGTCATTGGAAAATTCACCGAAATGAGGGTCTGCATGCCAAGGCGGCATACGCTTGGTGCGAATTACCTCGCGAATCATTGGCGAAAAACCTTTGATGATGTTGTAGTCGGTCATCGCGAAAGGGCCCATGCCTCCAGCTCTGTGACACGTGACACAATTGTCGCGAAGCATCGGTGAAATGGTCTCGGAGTAAGAAATTTGCACGTGGGCTTCGCGGCTTTCTTTGTCATTACCTGCCAGACTAACAGCACAACCCGGCGCCTCTACGCTAGCTACTTTGACCGGCTTGCCGGCAATGATATTGTCCAGTGCCGAATTCAAATCACTGCCAACCGGACCATGAAATACAATATTCCAGTTTTTAGGATTAACGACAAAAATCTCACCAGAGCGATTCAATTGCAGCGACTCACCCACTAACTGAGTGTCATCTACCAAGATTGGAAAATCGATATTTTGCGCCAACGCCTCTTCGATAATAGTGCTTCTATTATCTTCCAGGCTTGAATTAATCATTAAAAACTCAATACCTTTTACCTGATAGGCAGCACGAAGTTTTTGCAATTGTGGTAACGAACTACCAACAATCGGACAACCGTTCGCCTGCACCATAAACACCAATGCCTGCGCATCAGAATGGTAATATAGCTCATGAGCCATACCTCTGTGATCCAGTAATTTGAAATTGTCGACATGCTGATTGGGACTCAACGCCAGTGCTGGAGCCGCCAGCAGCAGGGAGAGTAAACTTATCATTATTTTCATTGATACACTCCTCGTTAATTTAACCCTGTTAGCATACGCCTCAATTGTCCAAACAAAAACCGTTGGCGCTAAATCAAACAAAAGTTAATTATTCAGATAAACACCGATACCTCTGCCTTGCTATGTGTCTTCGCCAACAATATTTGTCGGTTTGCCATCTAGACTCAATTGGTTCTTTTGTTGCCAGTACTCTTTTATTCCTTCATCGCCTTTTTTAGATGCCCAGCTTTTCAATTGCTCCCGCTCTTCAACATAGTCGAAAAATGGAACCGCCATACCACAGGAAGTTTGAACCATGTCAATGGTGAGATCAAATACCTGTCGCGCACCAGCAATAGGGTTAAAACAGGAATACATGCCGTCCCAATTTGGATCATTTCTATGAATCACTTTTGCCTGGCCGTATAACCTCAGAATCATTGGATTACCTTCGAAGGCCGCAAACATGATTGTCATTCTCGGGTACTCTTGAATATGCGCAGAAGTTTCATTGCCACTGCCCGTCACGTTCAGCCAGATAACCCTGTTATTACCCAGAACTCTCAACGAGTCCATTCCTTTTGGCGATATATTCACTTTACTGCTGGCGGTTGCAGTACCAACAAAAAAGATTTTTTGCTCTCCAATAAATTTGATGAGCTTGTCAGATAATTCCGTATATTGTTGACCCACAACGATACCCCCGTCTCAAAGACTAAATTCCGCAAGAGAGTGGATACTCTTGACCGCAAATTGTTTTTACGTTTTTATGACAACTCAAAACATCATGTGGAATGATAGTTTAACGATTTTCAACTCTATGCAATTGAGTAAATACACGGAACTGTGTCTTAGCAACCGCGCTCTATCATCAATTTATTTGATTAATTTGGATACCAATACAGTCACCGTAACCCCGGTGAAACTCGCCAGCGTTGCACAAGCATAAGGATTAGGGCCCTGCTCTAACAACCAGGCGACCGGCAATAATTTCCCGTGCAATGCTACAAAACTGAAAAATCCTACCAACATCCCGCTCAGCGCACCCCGGGCCGTCACTCCCGACCACAAACTACCTATAATAAGTGGCCCGGCTATTGCTGATGTCATACCGCCAATGCCAATCCACACTAATAAAGCGACATTCATATCCAGTAACATCCAGGCTAAAGCCGCGCAGAATAACAATACGCCGATGGTCCCCACACGACTTATCCACAACACCCGATGATCGAGTTCGTCTTCGGAAAGGTGACTGGCAAATCGCGGCGCCCAACTGCGCCGATAGAGGTCATTGGCAAACACTTGAGTGGCTGAAACCACCAAACCGTCCGCTGTCGACATCACCGCCGACAATACTGCAATCGATAGCAAAGCGGCCAACCAGCCGGGCAGTAATTCTACAAACAAAACGGGAATCGCTTGATTTGCTCCGCCACTAGCCATCAAGTCATCACCCAGAATAGCCCTCGCCATTAAACCGCCTAACGCCATAGCCGGCAGTGTCATGCCAAAGATAAATGCCAGGGAAACGAATTTTTTTCGCTGCTCTGGCTTTTCCAACGCCCATAGTTTATTGCCTATATGCGGCAACATTCCCAAGGGAATATGAGCAACAACAATGGCAAATACAGCCCAGGGAGATCCGACGATCGACGTATGAGGATGCAATACTGACAAATTATTTGGATCCAGCTCCCGCAGTCTGTCGAACAGTCCTGTATAGCCACCTTCAACACCATAACCGATGAAAAACATCACCGCCACGCCGACGGCAATCAACAGCATTAGAGCACCCTGAAATCCATCAGTGAGAATATCCGCATGAGCACCACCCATAACAACATAAAGCAACAACACACCGGTCGTAATCATCAACGCTTCAGCGGGACCGAGCCCCAGCATCGTTTCAAACATGACCAAACCCGCAACCAGCTGTCCCGCCAGATAGAAAAATAACACCAGCGACAATACTGCCGCGACAATACGAATCACCTCGGAATTGTATTTGTCACCTAAATATTCGGGAATAGAACGACTACCAAAATCGTTGCCGGAATCTGACACGATACGCAGGCAAATAATAACCCCTATGTAAACACCTAACGGATAGCCAAAGGCATACCATAGAGCAGAAACACCGTTGTTATAGGCAATACCGGGAAGGCCAAGAAAAGTTGCACCACTGGCAGTCGTAGCCGCGAACGCTAACGATAATGTTATAGGTCCATACGACTGCCGCGCTACGGCAAAATCATCCGCGTGTTTGACTCGTCGGCTACCCCAATAGCCGAATCCCAACATACCTGCAGTATAAAAAATGAAGAAAACCCAAGACCAATTCTGGACAGTCATCTTTCTTCCTTTGATTGCCAGGTCGGATACTGCACCTGCGTTGTTTTATTTATTGTTATCCAGTTTAGACAATACCGAGGTCGACACAAAATGTCACTCAATCGAAAAATTCATCCCACCCCATAGCTAAATCAAAACACTGCGGCTAAATATATTGATAGTGATTACTTGGCTGCTACCTATGACTGTGATGGTTCTTTATAGGGGATGTTGAAGATCAGCTTAATTGCCGTGCTACAAATTATGACGTGAAAGTCTAATTATAGTGACTATAAAAACGGTAATTGGAAGAGCAACTCGTCGGTGGCAAAATCTTATTTGCCACCTTTGTCTTCGGTATTATCATTGTTGGTATTATCATCGTTGGTATTTTTTCCGGTAAACGCCTGATACTGCTCCACCATTTTTTTCACTAACTTATCAGGCTTAATATATGGCGCGGTAAAGGCTTTCTGGAATTGCTGACGAATCTTATCTTGCTCTTTGAGGAAAAAAACAATCTGTTGTTCTATATAGGGCCCTACAACCTGGGCCATTTGATCGCCATAGAAACGAATTAGTTCTTCTAGCACTCTGTTAGTCAACAAAGGTTGATGCCCTTCACCTTCCTGCTCGGTAATAATCTGTAGTAATACTGTCCGAGTCAGGTCCTCTTCGGTTTTAGAGTGGATAACCTTAAAGCGCTCGCGCTTGATGACCATTTCTCGAACCTGCTCAAGATTGATAAACTGACTACTTTCAGTATCATAGATCCGGCGGTTGGGATATTTTTTTAATAATTTCAAGCTACCGAGCTCCTAACAGATTTGCTTCATTATAGGGCTTGGTGCATCAATTGATAGAAATATTTCTGCATTCGCATAATAATTGGAACGAATGCTTATAACTTATTGTTATTTAGGGATAAATATTTTTTGCGATTGCAAAATAAATTGTTGACATCACGCCACCCCAACGATATATTTAGCTTGTATTTTGCAATGCGGAAAAACCGCGAACACACTTATGGGCTGTCTATACAGTCAATGGAGAGAGAAATGTCTAAGTATTCCCCTGAAAATATCCAAAAGCTAATCAAAAACGTAGGTAGCGCAAGCTCTGAAGCATTGTCTACTCAAGCCAGCTTCTACCAGGATTCAATGAAGCGCAATGCTACATGCTTTGGCGACCTTGCAAAAGCACGCATGACCAGCTTTCAGGAAATGGCAAAGTCTAAAACATTTACAGAAGCCTTTGAAGCTAACGCCGCATTTGAACAAAAAGTTCGCGACGACCTGTCTGCCTTGACTGAAGAAACTACAGCGGCGTGGAAAGATCTAACATCCAATCTGCAAGAACTTTACACGTTCAAGGAAGAAGAAGTTGTTGTAGCTGCTGCGGCAAAGCCTAAGGCAAAAAAACCTGCCAAGAAAGCCGTTGAAAAAACAGCTGAAAAAGTAGC
>JBALTE010000005.1:153935-284615 GCA_036963965.1 Oceanicoccus sp.
AGCTGAAAAAGTAGCCGACAAAGCCGCTTAACTGGCTTATTGCTACCTCACCCTGTTCGCCCACCGGCCTGCAGGGTGAGGGTCAATAGCCCCTCCGCCTATTTTGAACCCGCAAAAAGACGTCAATATAATCCGTTTCATTCCGTTAAACCTCCTTTTCATTACCATGACACCCTTGTCCCAAAGGATATAGTAAAAACACGCCTGGCAACAACCGGGCTATACGCTAAACAATAGCTAGAGCAGGGAGTTTACCATGCAGGCCCCAAGCCATTTACTTCGCCTTACCGAGCCGCTGCGTGCAGCTATCGACTTGTCAATATTACCCTTCGCAACGCCTTGGCTAAGCTTGTCCAGCGCCGGCGACGGTCATCCGGTAATGGTTATTCCCGGCTTCACCGCTGGCGGCAGGTCAACAAAAATTATTCGAGACTTTCTAACCCGACAGGGATACAACACATCCTGCTGGCAACAAGGCACCAATATGGGTGTGCGGGGAGACCTGTATGACGGCGCGGTTGAAATGCTGGAAAAAATGCATCGAGAATCGGGGCGCAAAGTGAGCCTGGTGGGGCAGAGTCTTGGCGGTATTTACGCTCGGGAAATGGCAAAACGCCACCCGCACTTAGTACGCCAGGTTATTAGCCTTGGTAGTCCTTTTAATAATATCGGGGGCAACCCGTCGCAAGAACCCGCTCACTACAAGCGGTTTGCACAAGAGCAGCGACAAGAAAATGCGCATTTTCGTTCGATGGAGTGGCAACCCAGTGAAGCTCCGCCCATGCCAACAACGGCCATTTTCAGCAAAGCTGATGGTGTTTGCCACTGGCGCACTTGCCGTCAACATTACGGCCACAGCAATACCGAGAATATAGAAGTGATCGGCAGTCATATTGGTATGGGAGTAAATGCTCAGGTCTTGTTTGTTGTTGCCGACCGCCTGTCACAGACTGAAAGTAGCTGGGAACCATTCAAAATGACTCGTTATCTGGGATTGTCCTGACAGGCCCGATAGAGCAAACAGCACCTCTCCGCGTCACTGCTTTTCTGTGGTAAACTCGCCCACTTTTTTACGACAGAGCAACGGTAGATAACATGGTCGATCTTGAACACCTGCTAAGTATTTTGAATCTTGAAGAGCTGGATACAGGCTTGTTCCGCGGGCAAATTCTGATTCCAGACCGGCCCCATGTATACGGTGGTCAAGTGTTAGCTCAGGCATTAGAGGCGGCTACCAGAACTGTTCCTGAACAGCGTCGCGTACACTCTATGCATGCGTATTTTCTCAGGCCGGGCGACCATCAACACCCCATTATTTATGAAGCTGAAGCTATCAGGGATGGTGGTAGTTTTACCACTCGACGGGTTGTTGCCAAACAACACGGTAAAGCGATCTTCATTTCCTCCATGTCGTTTAAAGAATTCGAAAAAGGTTTTGAGCATCAGGCAGACATGCCGGATGTACCGCAACCAGAAAGCCTCGAATCAGATCAGGAATACTGGAAACGCATAGATCCTAATCGCCCCCGGATACTTGGCATTGAAACGCGGTCAATCAATCGTATAGATCCAACCAGCCTCGAACCCAGTGAGCCCGTCAATGGTTTATGGTTTAAACCCAGCGGCCCAATACCCTCAGGCAGTACCATGAATGAAGTACTCGTCGCATTTGCCAGCGATCTGTCATTTATGGGAACGTCATTTCGCCCCCATCCAATAAATTTTCAAACCAAAGGCTTACAAGCGGCAAGTATTGACCATACTATATGGTTTCATACTGAGATAACGACCAATGATTGGTTGTATTACCATATGGATAGTCCACGAGCGAGCAATGCGACTGGTTTTAATCGAGGTAGTATTTACACCAGAGACGGAATACTTATCGCATCGACCGCACAGGAAAGTTTGATGAGAGTGCGCAAGGCGAAAGCAATCGACAAGTAGTAAGGAGTATTCAGACACCCGTTGGCGTTGTTCCAAAATGGGGCCGGGTGCCTGGTATGAACGTTTAGGTAGACCTTAGAATTCGGGATCTTCCCACCAAGGGAAAAATTCCGGCAAGTCTTTGCTCACCTTGCCAGGGAAATTTGGCTTTCTCTTCTCGAGAAATGACGTAATACCTTCAGCCGCATCCGGCGACGTTCCCAGAGCACTGATTCCCGCAGTATCAACGCGATGTGATTCGATCGGGTGGGATGCGCCCAACATTCGCCACATCATATGACGCAATACAGTGTTGGAAATAGCTGAGCTGTTTTCGGTAAATTCTTTGGCCAATTTTCTGGCCGCAGGCATTAAATCTTCGGGCTCATGAATACTCCGAATCAAACCGGCGTCGAGCGCTTCTTCAGAACGAAATATCCGCGCCGAATAACACCATTCCAGTGCTTTACTGATACCAACAAGACGAGGTAGAAAATAGGAAGAACACCCTTCAGGAATAATCCCTCTTGCTGCGAAAACGAATCCCATCTTAATGTTGGGTGCTGCAATTCTGACATCTGCCGATAATGTCATTGTCATTCCAACGCCGACAGCGGGTCCGTTAAACGCAACAATCACAGGCTTCAAACAATCATAGATTCGGCGAGTTACTTCGCCACCACCATCGCCGCGCTGCTGATCTGAGTCCATCGCCTCACTATGGCCTTCCCATGTCTCTGCGCCAGAAGAAAGATCTGCCCCTGCACAAAAACCACGACCCGCGCCAGTAAAAATGATGGCTTGTACATCGTCATCTGCATCCGCCATATCGAATGCTTCAATGAGCTCGAAACACATCTTCCCATTAAAGGAGTTCAGTTGATCGGGCCGGTTAAGAGTAATGGTTAAGATATTGTCATCGACGTCATATAAAATTGTTTCAAAAGACATATTGCCTGCTCCAACAAGAATCGTAGTAGTAGTTTAAAAATACTTCTTGATAATACCGCAAAGAAGCAACCGGTAGAAGCTGTCACTACATCTGCCCCTCATATCCAAGACCCAGAGACAAGAACACGTACGAGGATTGTTACTGGCAAGGCAATCTCTTCTCTATGATCGTAGCGTACGCAATGACGCCACGACTGATGAAACATTCAGGCCGCAACAGCCGCTGAACTTACTTTTCCACCAGCGCTGATTTTCTGACAATAAGATTTTCTATAGCATTAGCGATACTTAAAAATTATTGAAAAACAATGTGGTATTAGTGGTGGCCTCGATTGCCAGTTGTGGGATACTTATTTGATTGGGAACAGGTCTTTTTGCGGATCCAAACGTTGAATAAAGCGATGAAAATAGTTTTCGCATGAATTCCGCAAGCAATCGGACACTCGCATAAATGCAGAGCTGAGGTACGAATGGTAATTGGTAACAAACCGCAGACAGTATGGGACTACTGCCGCAACTTATGCGTGTTCTTAACTGTAAGTTTACTGTCACTACTGCCTATTTTTGCTAATGCCCAGCCGTCAGAGTCGTGCCAATGCCTCTGGCAGGGCTCATTCAGCACCATCGTCGCACGTTCTGACCTTATTGCCAGTGGAGAAGTGATCACGACAAAAGGTAACTCTGTCGATTTCAAGATAGGCAGAATCATGGCTGACAGCAAAATCAACTTTAAGGAATTCAACGAAGTTATTCGAATCTGGGGCGATGACGGCAAACAGTGTCGACCAGATATTTCTGACTTTCCTGTGGACTCACAGTGGGTAGTGGCACTAAAAAAAATCACCAACAACAAGCCCGATGGATTTAATCCCAACACACCCAACATTAGCTACGGGCGAATCAACGATTATTATTTGTCAAAGTGCGGAGCCTATTGGCTGCATTTAGACGAAGGCTATGTTGTTGGAAATCTCGTTAATGGTCGCCGCTGGGAATGGAAAAACGATGACATGAACCCGGTGAGACTCGAGTTAATAGAAGCTTATGTGAAGGATATCATCCCGGAAAAAGCCCTAATCGAAGCCTCCAAACCATTAACTGAGGCAAAAATTTTACTGGAAAAAACTAAACAATGGTTGCGAAGTCAGTAGCCACTGTTTACTAAAGACCTAACCACCAGCACTTTTATTTTGCTTTTTTGTGCCGAACCACCTCGACTAGCTCATCGAGCATTCCCAGCGATAACCCCCAAATTCGTTTTTCCTCAAAATAGTAACAGGGCATATCAACCGTCATCTGTTGCCGCTGCCATTGCATTGTTTGACGATTATCCCGATCGGCCAAAAAACCGAGCGGCACCCAAATGACTTCTGCCACTTCGTGATTAGGATTGAGGTCTGGCACCTCATCGATAGTGAATATATAGGGTGTTACCACCATCGAATAAGCACCGCCCAAAGCATGGGTTTCCCGGTCAGATAAGCGACCAACACATTCAGTGTGAGCATGCGTATCCAAACCAATCTCCTCCCAGGTCTCTCGCCTGGCAGTATGGAGATTATTATCGTCACTGGCATCAGCCCGGCCGCCAGGGAATGCCATATGTCCCGACCATGGATCACCCTCACGATCAGCGCGCTTTATCATCAATGTTTCAAGACCATGATCTTCTTCCCGAAGAATAACCGCGACTGCCGAGCGTCGCGCCCAGCGTCGATACCACTTTTTGCTAGGCCGAAATTGCTCCAACTGCTGCTGTGCTTGATCGAATGTTTTAACAACCACTAAAAACTCCTATCTCTGATATCAGTTCACTGGTGTATCATACGCGCCTATGAATACTGACACGATTATACACTTCAGCAAAGTCTGGGCAGCTTATCGCATCGATCCGATACTACAGAATTTCAGTTGGCACTGGCGACAGGGCGAACAATGGGCCATTTTAGGAGGCAACGGCGCGGGCAAAAGCGCAGTTGCTCATCTAATGACAGACACCCTTCGCCCGCAACGAGGCGAGATTTTACGCCAGCCCAAGTTACTTCCTGAGACAGATATTCTGCACCTTAGTTTCGAACTACAACGGCAACTCATTGACCACGATATCCGTTTTGACGACAGCGAATCCCGCGATGATGCATTTGATGTAGGTACTACAGTAAGGCAAATTGTATTGCAAAAACACCCTGAGGATGGCCGCTTTGCCGATATCGCCAAACAATGCCATATTGAACACATTCTCGACCGTGGAATTCGTTTTGTGTCGACAGGCGAAAGTCGCAAAACATTACTGGCACGGGCCTTACTTAACCCACCTAAAATCTTAATATTAGATAACCCCTTTGAAGGACTTGATCGGCAATCACAAGGCGAGCTGAAAGAGCTTATTAACGAATTACTACACTCGTCACTCAAGATTTTGTTGCTGGTTAAACAAGCCGACGAAATTCCCAAAAACATTGATCATGTTTTGTGGTTAGAACATGGGAAGATTGAAGCAAGTGGACCTCGAGACAATGTCCTGGTCAGAGCCGAACAGACAACACCGGCTATCAGCATAGGTAACCTACCGGCTGCCAGCGAGAGGCATTACCAAGTTGATAAAAATGAACCTCTATTAGCGCTCAAACATGTAAGTGTCAGCTACGGTGAACAAGCCATTCTTAATGACGTAAACTGGACTCTGAAATGGGGACAACACTGCTGTATCTCGGGGGCCAACGGCGCCGGAAAATCTACGCTATTAAGTCTGCTCAGCGGTGATAATCACAAAGCCTATGGACAAGAAATCAGTTTATTTGGCAAACCGCGCGGTAGTGGCGAAAGTATATGGGAATTGAAAGAAAAATTTGGCGTCGTCAGTACTCAATTGCAACTCAATCATGTCGGCAGAACACGCGTAGCGGAAGTTATTGCGTCTGGACTTTACGACTCCGTCGGACTTTACAAGGCCTGCAGCGGCAAGGATAAAAAAATAGCGATGGATTGGTTGAAAGTGATGGGATTGGAAGATATTGCAAATCACTTTTTTAATCAAATTTCTTTTGGCCAACAGCGACTTGCCATGCTGGCCCGAGCGATGGTTAAGTCGCCCTTGATATTAGTACTGGATGAACCTTGTATCGGCCTGGATCGCCCCCACCGGGAATTGATTCTTGCACTGATTGACAACATTGCCGCGCGTGGCGACTGCCATATATTATACGTCAGCCATACCGCCAATGAGATGCCTCATTGCATTAACCAGCAATTGGAGCTGGTCCCTCACCCCAGCGGTGGTTACACAGGGCATATCACTGGGCTCCCTTCTTTCGAAGGCCGACAATAAGCCGTAACAGACTTAGAACAGATTTCTAAACCATTTCAATACACCGGGCAACGTCGCCCGACAACTACTTCTTTCAGTGGGTGCAGTGCCTTGTAAAAAAGGCACATAGCGAGCTCCTTCACAGACTTCTCGACTCAACAAGCCAGATTGACTGTCGACCCAGTGATAGGCAATTCCTGCCGGTACCGAAAAGTCCAGGGGCTGGTAACTTATTGACTTGAAAAACTTCCGCCACACTTTTAGTGCTCCGCTGCTGCCGGTTAACCCGGCACTACCATTGTCGTCTCTACCAAGCCATACAACCGACAAATAGTCACCCGCAAAACCAGCAAACCAGGAATCTCGCAAGTCATTGGTCGTGCCAGTTTTCCCCGCGACCAAATAATCGCCAGGCAATGTTTGATACACTGACTTTCCGGTTCCCTCCCGAACAACTTCTAGCATCGAATAGTGCAGCAAATGCATAAGCGGTTTTTCCACAGCCACATTTTGCACAACCGGATAACGAGCAAGCATATTGTCATCTTTGTCGGCAATATCGACAATCGAGCGCAATGGACTATAAATACCGGCTGAAGCAATCGTCTGATACATCGCCGCCACCTCGAACGGTGACAATCCAACTGCCCCCAATAACATCGACGGCAACGCCGGAACCGGACGTTTAACGCCGAGACGCTCAACCATTGAAATGACCTCTGCCAAACCAATATCCATTCCCAATCTTGCTGTAGCCTGATTGTAAGAGTTCGCCAAAGCCCTGTGCAGCAAAGGGCTGCCGTGACTTTTTCGATCGAAGTTTCTAGGGCGCCAAACAGAGCCGTCTCTACCAGCCACCTCTACTGGCGCGTCACTAATACGCGTGGCTAATGTATAGCGGTGGGGTTGCTGCAACGCCGCGAGGTAAACAGCAGGTTTAATTAATGATCCAATGGGCCTCACTGCGTCCAGCGCTCGATTGAAACCGGCGTAACGCATTTTTCGACCACCAACAACTGCAACAACATCACCGCTGGAAACATCCGTGACCACCATCGCACCTTGTAATTCTTCCGGCTGACCTGACAGCACCGAAGCCATGCTGACTTCCGCGTGATGCTGGGCAATCGGATCAAATGCGGTAAATATTTTCATACCTTCCGTCTGCAAACTCTGCTCATTGTAATCACGTCTCAGCTGCCGCCGAACCAAATCCAGATAAGCCGGGAAAACGAACTCCCGGGCACTGGATTTCACCAAACCAAGCGACTGTTGCTCAAACTGCTTCAGCTGCTGCGGGCTAATGAGCTGGTGTTCTGCCATTACTGATAACACCAGATTGCGCCGATCTCGTGCCCGCTGTGGGTTACGCCAAGGGTGAAAATAGGACGGCCCTTTGACCATTCCCACCATCAACGCTATTTGCCCTGCATTTAATTCTTCAAGTGGTCGATTAAAATAGTGTCTGCTCGCCAGTGCAAACCCATGTATGGCCTTCGCACCCTCCTGCCCCAAATAGACTTCATTGAGGTAAGACTCCAGAATTTTTTCCTTGCTAAAATGCACCTCTACCAAAACCGACATTACAGCTTCCAGGCCTTTGCGCCAGAGACTCCGGTCAGTGGTCAGAAAAACATTCTTAACCAACTGCTGGGTAATGGTACTGCCGCCCTGCAAAGTTCTTCCCGCTTTCACATTTGTAACTAACGCCCTTGCAATGGATCGCGGTGAAACGCCGAAGTGCTGATAAAAATTGCGATCCTCAATGAGTAACAAAATTTCGGATAAGCTTCTGGGCACCTCTTCAAGTTTAACCAGTATGCGATCCTCTTGATGGCGAGGATAAATACTACCTATTTCTAAAGGCTCCAAGGCTACGCGCTCAAGATCAACGCCGCCGGCTAATTGCAGCTTTATCACGGTATTGTTGACGATACTGACAATAAATCGTTGCGGACCGGCCACGACACCGTTTGCATTAAACCCACGGCTGTGGATCGAGAATTCGCTCCCCTGACGTTTCACGCTACCGGGCTGTCGCCACTCATTGCCAGCACGATACCCCAGGTGCTTTAACTCACGCTGCAAATCATTGGCCGCCACCAACTTTCCCGGATACAACGACAAAGGTCGCGCATACACTCTTGCAGGTAATTGCCACTGCCTGTCGTTAAGCGTGTAACGAACCTTGGCGTCGAGATAGGCTAAGCTGCCAAGTAACAGCACCGACAGCGCAACACACATTTTCAACCAGGGGAAACCGCCACGGGAGGGTTTGTTCTTTTTCTTTACCAAGCCGCTATTACCTGCCAGTACCAATTATTATCAAGATACAGCAGTTTAACATGGCAATCGCCCGTCAAGCCCGCCAATATCGTGATGGCATTGCATTCGCACTGGCATTCCGGATAATAGGCGACCGAAATTCATCCGTTTTTTGGACATACCCACTTATGAAAAAATACCACCTCTATGGCATTGGCGCGGCACTTGTCGATACGGAAATTCAGGTAACTGACAACGACTTACGCGACATGGGTGTTGAAAAAGGCCTAATGACACTCGTAGATGAAGAACGTCAACACCAGCTTAACCGTCACCTGGACGGCCACCTTGTTCACGCAAAACTAGCCAGTGGTGGGTCTGCCTGTAACAGTATATTTGCCGCCAGTTGTTTTGGCGCCAACGCTTATTACTCATGTAAAGTGGCTGATGATGCCAATGGGAAATTCTTTCTTCACGATCTTGAGACCGCAGGTGTCGACTGCAATATTCAGTCACATAACAGCGAAGGTATTACCGGAAAGTGCCTGGTAATGATTAGCCCGGATGCCGAGCGTAGTATGAATACTCATTTGGGCATCAGCGAATCGCTATCGGTCGAACAAGTTAATGCCGAGGCGATTTCCCAATCTGAGTACATCTACCTCGAAGGCTACCTGGTTACCTCCGAGACCGGCAGAGCTGCCGCCATCGAAGCTCGCAAAGTTGCCGAGCAAGCAGGTGTAAAAACTGCAATCAGCTTGTCTGATCCTGGCATGGTTGAATTCTTTAAGGACGGTCTGAAGCAAATGATAGGAGACCGGGTTAATCTGGTTTTTTGCAACGAAGATGAAGCTATGGGCTGGGCCGACACCACCGACCTGGATACCGCTATTGAGTCGCTAAAAAAAATCGCTGATACATTTGCAATTACCCTAGGATCAAAAGGTGCATTAGTATTTGATGGTACGCACCTTGAAACCATCGACGCCCATTCAGTTAATGCCATTGATACGAATGGTGCCGGCGACATGTTTGCCGGTGCCTTTCTCTATGCTATCAGCCAAGGACACAGCTTTAAAACCGCTGGAAATCTGGCCAGCTTGGCCTCAGCCGCTGTTGTCAGCAGCTACGGCCCTCGCTTAAGCAAGGACAAACACCGCGAACTACTCGACAGTTTTGTTAGCTAACGCGATATAGACTATGTCAACTCATGAACCCTGTATTGACATAGTCTACCAACAAGGCTGGAAAGGAAACGCCAACACATGACAACTGAAGAGCGCATTCAATTACTGCAATCAACACCTTTTTTTGGCGCCACCAACGAACAGAGCGTTGCTCTTTTACTCAGACTGTCTCAAACGATACATATTCCAGCCGGAGACTATTTCTTTCATCAAAACGATAAAGGTGACTCTCTATTTCTCTTGGAAAAAGGCAGGGCCGAAATTTTTAAAACATTTGATGGCATTAATTATGTTTTGCGAACAGTAACAAATGGTGACTGTTTTGGGGAGATGGCACTTATAGATTTCACCCCACGCAGTGCAACAGTGCGCGCAGAGTCTGATTGTACTGCTATTGAAATTTCATCAGCGGCTCTACACAGCCTATATCAGCAAGACTGTGAACAATTTCTGATAGTTCAAATGAATATCAGTCGCGAAGTTAGTCGGCGCCTGAGGGCGTCAGATGAACGCTGGTTTCGATCGCAAGTGGAAAATAACTGCGTGTTAAACGGCTAAAATCTTTGCTGACATCAACTATTTTATCGCGTTAATCAGTAGACAGATTACGCTTTGGCAACCGAGTCACAGCCTGATCGTGGGCTAATGACAATAGAACAGCCACCAATTTGGCTTCATTGTCAGTTCCTGTTTTCATTAGCAACTTGTGGAAATAAGCTCGAATCAGTTCTCGCGGCTGATGACAATCATCTGCTATATCCTCTACCGGTTTTCCCTGGATAAGCCCCAGGCATAAACTCGATTCAATAGCTGACAAATTCAACTGCTCAACAACCACTGATGGTAGTTCTGATAACTCTGCGCTCGCTTCAAATACCGACTTCACTGCAAACCTCTGACCACTTAAAATGGAGTACTGAAAATAACAACAAACTGGTCATATTAATGAATGTTATAAACAGATTTTATCGCTTAAGCGGCTCACCTTCTCGAAAAAATTGCGGTAATAATTGTCAAAGAAAAGACAACAAACGGACAGGGGTTACGCAAAAACGTCTGGTATGCCAACGGCCATGGAGACATGATTTCGAAAAAAAACATTAAATCATGCTCCAAATCAACTATTTACACTCAGTATTTCCAAGGTTTGGCAGTATGATGGCAATGTCCACCTTCCCATATCAATAAGGAATGACATTGTGATGATTACGAGAATACTGACACTTTCATTAACTGCAATGTTGTTTGCCTGCGCTTCGAGCACCCCAGCGCCAACGCCTCCCGCGCAATTGGCACAAGATCGTGGTTACGAGCTGGGAGAGCCGGTCGACAAGATCATGAACTACCGTCTGGATCGTTGGAATTACATCAATCCGCAGGCCGTGATAATTCATTCCGGCGTCAATAGAGACCATCTGGTGACATTGCGAGATCGCTGCCATGAACTCATGAGTGCCGAAGTAATTGCTACAACCTCAACAGGCAGTGCCATGCGAGCAAGATTCGACGCTATTATTGTATCGTTGGATGGGTCGCGTCCGACTAATTCGGCGTCAAATACAAGAAAATGTTACATCGACTCTATCTATGCGATAAGCAAAATTAAAAAATCCGACGAAAAATGACCAGATACTCTCGGGACTATTTCTTAGCTGCCATCAGGTCAACATGTTTGCTCCGTGCTTTCTGTCACTGAGCTCCCGCTGGCTGGCGCTCCAAAAATATCGATCGGTGAGAGAGAACAATGGCACCGGGGTTGATGTCGGCGCCGTAGACCAACACTTCAACACCGCTTGCCACTGCTTCGCGAAAGGTGTCGCCATACAGCTCGTCAATCAGGTCCGCCGGCGCCACTCGCTTAATACCTGTATGTAACACACAAAAAAACAATACCGCTCGGTGCCCCTGATTTACCATAGACATCAGTTCTCGAAGGTGCTTCCGACCTCGATCACTCACAGCATCCGGGAAAACACCCAAGCCATCTCCCAGATGCAAAGTGACGCTTTTAACTTCAACAAAACATTTTCCAGACGCCTCCCCTCTGCCGTCCTTCTCCAGTAACAAATCGATACGACTGCCCTCGTCACCATATTTCACTTCTGTATGAATGCGCTTATAATCCGCCAACTCGGGAACGACACCCTTTTCTATCGCCTCTTTTACCAACACATTAGCTTTAGCGGAGTGAATACATGCCATATTGCCATCAGCCACTCTCACCAACTCCCAGGTATGAACATACTTTCGCTTCGGATTATCTGAGGTTGAGAGCCATACTGTCGAGCCCGCTTCTGCACATCCGGTCATAGCGCCGGTATTAGGGCAATGAACCGTAATCTGTTCCCCCCCCTCAAGTACCACATCAGCCAGAAAACGCTTGTATCGCTTTATTAGAACGGCTTTAACCAAGGGAGGTAGCTTCAAAATAATACGCCTGTGAGACTTAGAAAGTTTGTCATTTTTAAACCACCCTGCTTCAGTGTCAAATATTGCGTGCTTTCAGAATCAATTCCGGAAAGGACATTTCTCATGTTCTGTATAGCTACCGCATTCCTTTGATTTACAGCTATTCTATGTCAATAGTCAAAACCAAAATAACGTCGCCAGACAATGATTGCCATTGAATCTCACCCCGCCCATAAGGCTGTTGAAAATCCCTAACGTTAGCAAAGTTACCTTACCTGCACAAAAGCTATTCTGTATAAGACACATTTGTATTAAGCTACTGGCCTAAATCCCAAAAATACCTAGCAGCGGAACCCAGATGCCATCCGGACCACTCAATAGCTACTTACCCACCGCCTACCGGCATTTTACTGCTGAGCAATGGGCTCGACTAAGAGCTGACACTCCTATCGTTCTCTCGGAACAAGAAGTAATAAAAATGCGCGGACGTGGCGAAGTTATTTCGCTTGACGAAGTCACCATGATCTATCTTCCACTTTCTCGATTGCTAAATCTTTATGTCGGCGCCACCCAGGATTTACATCGAGTTACATCATCCTTTCTCGGCAGGCTACAACCCAAAGTTCCCTACATCATCGGGCTGGCCGGAAGCGTAGCAGTCGGGAAAAGCACCACAGGCCGCATATTGCAGGCACTGTTAGCACGCTGGCCAAACCATCCTAAAGTAGATCTTGTAACCACAGACGGGTTTTTACACGACAATGCCACCCTCGAAAAGCGTGGTATTTCAGACCGTAAAGGTTTTCCCGAAAGTTTTGACCAAAGAAAACTAACTACCTTCCTCAATGATGTTAAATCTGGAAAATCCAATGTTTCTGCGCCCGTATACTCTCACGAAATTTACGACATTGTCGCTGACGAAAAGAAGATTATTGATCAACCTGATATTCTAATTGTTGAAGGGCTAAACGTATTACAAGTCCCCCCTTTGCGCGAAGGCAGCGACGCACCTCCTGCCACCTCTGACTTTTTTGATTTCTCGATATACCTCGACGCAGATGTCCAGGACATAGAAAAGTGGTATATCGAACGGATACTAAATTTGCGGGAAACAGCATTTCGCGACCCTGATTCTTTCTTCCACGGACTCGCAAAAGTGTCAAAAGATGATGCTATCGAGTTTGCCCACGGGATATGGAAAACAGTCAACGAGGAAAACCTTCGATTAAACATTCTACCTACGCGAGAACGAGCGCAGCTAATTTTGCGAAAGAATGTTGACCACGCAATATCCGACGTATATTTACGCAAGTTGTAGCAATCTGCGCAAAATTCGCTTTAGCCTATAGCGCGCCTTATAATCAGCCGGAAAAAGAGAGTAGCCATTGCTAAGTTACAGACACTCATTTCACGCGGGCAATTTCGCCGACATCATCAAGCATGTTGTTCTTGTGGAAACCCTTGGTCACTTAACCAATAAAGAATCACCTTTTGAATACATTGATTCTTATTCGGGTGCAGGCCTGTTCAATTTGCACTCTAAAGATGCCAAAAAACTGGGGGAGCATCACAACGGTATTGGCAAACTGACAGCTAACGATTATCCGGAGCTATCTGATTATTTTGCAGCGATAAACTCATACAATAAATCCGGGGAAATACATTTTTATCCGGGCTCGCCATCCATCGCCAAATATTTTCTACGCCAACAAGACAGAGCCTGGCTTTACGAACTGCATCCGCAAGACTATAAATCACTGTGTAAAGATATGGAAAACAGCAAAAAAATACGCGTATTTTGTCGAGATGGACTAAAAGCTCTTGAATCCATATTACCACCGACCAGTCGAAGAGGGCTGATATTAATTGATCCCTCCTATGAGATAAAATCAGAATACGAACAGGTCTTTCATGCTTTCGTTAACGCCTACAAGAAGTTTTCAACAGGAACCTATATCATCTGGTATCCTGTGGTCGATAGAAGACAAGTTGATGTTTTTGAGAAGAAAATGGTTCTCAGCGGTATCAAAAATATCCAGCGCTTCGAACTGGGGTTATCACCCGACACAAAAGAAAGAGGCATGACATCCTCCGGTGTTTTTGTTGTAAATCCCCCATGGACACTTTTTGAAAAGATGTCGACCATACTTCCTCGACTAGCGAAAACTCTTGGAAACACAAACGATAAATTTTACAAATGTGACACCCTCTCAGTCGAGTAGTCACAACCATTGATTCAGACTTTCGGCGACAAAATTTTATGGCAGTAGGTTTTGATAGTTACACAAGATCCCAGAAACGAGCTGGCACTGCATTAAGTCATTGGATTTCGGATTTTTATATTGACGTCAGTCGCGAGGCATTACCCGACTGCATTTTTCACTACTATACCCCATCGTTGTCAGTTTCGATTCTATAGCTTGGGCCATTTATCAAGATAAACCTGTATCAATTCAATCAATGCTCCATCCGGGTCGGCACAAACCGCGATGTCCGCCATGCCATCTATGCAGCGCTGGGGGGAGGACAAAAAATTAACTCCATGTTCGAGTAAATTTTCGTAGTCTAGCTGCAGATTCTGTGATGATAGACAGATGCGGACCAACCCTAAATCAACGCTTTCTAACGGTTTTCGTTGCTTTTGTTCACTTAGCTCAGTGAGATCAATCTTCGGGAAGCCACTACTGAGCTGCATGATACAGGCTCGCCCGTTTTGACCCTGCGGAAGACCCAATGCATGCGCCGCTGCCTTGGGTATTGGCCTGCTCACCTCTTTTCCGGCCAAATCCAGATAAGGGATCGCCGGTATCATTACATCAAAACCGAGTTTTTTGTAGAACTCGATAGAACGATCAAGATTACTCACGTTAATGTTAATGTGGCCCCAACCGAGCCGTGGCTGATAATTATTCACTGAACACCTCTAATTCATTTATTGACAGGCGGAATTTTCCGCCCGCGGGCAGTATGTGCCAGCACTAAACACCCTGTAAAATCAGCAGTATATGCAGATATAAGCATGAATTAATACCGTCAGTTTCATCATTAACGAAGTCAATGGAACGAAAGCTGATTGCCCCCAACGCTACCGGGCATCGAGCTTGGTTTTCTGTCAACAATAGTGCCAATAGACTGCATCCCAGATCAGACTCTGGCAATCTTTCGGTAAAAAATGAAATTTGGTGAACTTCGCTCCAGAAATAATTGTGTAAATTGGCAGCTGTGATAAAGTCGATAGTGTTTCATTAAGGAAAGCCCATGGCGTGGTATAGCTATCACAAAACATCTGCGATGTGCGGGCTTCACAATTCATAAACGAGGAAAATAAACATGTTCAGTCATATTATGGTTGGTGCAAACGACGTTCAGGAAGCGAAAGTTTTCTATGATGCAGTTCTTGGCGCAATGGGACATGGACCCGGCATCATCGACGAGCATGGTCGTTGTTTTTATATTACTCCAGGTGGCATATTTTCAATCAGTAAGCCTATTGATGGAGAGCCTGCTTGCCACGGTAATGGTAGTACCATTGGTTTCGCGGCAGAAAATATCGCTGCGGCAGACGCATGGCATGCTGCCGGTCTAGCTAACGGTGGTATCACCTGCGAAGATCCTCCTGGTGTGCGCGAGGGCGGTAACGGTAAAATGTATCTTGCTTATTTACGTGACCCTTCTGGCAATAAAATTTGTGCACTTCACCGGATGAGCTAATTCCCATCGACTCTATTCCCGAGCATCCTCAGAGTTATGAATGAGGTATACTCGGGAACTTCGAAAAGTAGCTATCTGTTGTGCCTGAGCAGTAGTATATGTAAACGTTTTATAACTTCAAAATCTGATAAGCTCAAGTTCATTGATCAAATAACTCTATACAACAACTGTCGTAATTGCTCGACCCACAGCCGCTTCGCGAACCCGCTAAACCTTCGATACCGTATTGGTATTTACATTCAGGCAACCATTTTGTTCGATTATCTAATCATTGCTATCGTAGTTATCGTTGTAATCAGTGCCCATGGATGGCTATATCTATGGGTGAAATTCAAGCTGGATGAAGGCTCGATTTTGAAGTACTTGCAGGATTCAAAAGCATCTGATGAGCAACTTGTGATGGATTCGGAAACAATTTCATCAACACTCAATATTAGTCAAAAGAGAGTTTCCAGCGTTTGTGGTAAAAGTAGTCACATCGAAGAATTACCCGGCAGCAATGAGCACTGGATATTGTCTCAACAATAACTACAACACCTGTTTTTGGTGCGCGAACATTGGGTGACGAGTAAGAAGATGGATAGTACAACTATTCTTTGGAGCCTTTTGTTTGGTTCAATCGGCTTAGGCTATTTTACTTACGGCAGAAAGAAATCAGACATAATTATCCGGTACACAGGGGTTGCTCTAATGATTTATCCATACTTTGTCGCTAATACCACAACTCTGATTTTCATCGGATTCGGATTATTAGGGCTTCCTCGATTAATCACCATCGTCAGACCTTAGCGTTAACTTTATTGTACTTTTCAAGACTACCCGGATTATTTTTACGCTCGAGAACACGAAGTCGCGAATGAATCTCATCGTGGTCCATATAGGTACCACGGAGATGACGACGTCCGGCACCAGCATCAAAACTATCGCGACCATGCAGCAACCGGCGGTTATCGAAACCAATCAGGTCGCCCGGCTGATAGGGATAACTAATTTGAAATTGCGGGTCTGCTGCTAACTGATGAAAACGACGAACTGACCGATAAGCTCGACCTACATCTTCGTCCGGCATATCAGGGAATGCCCGCACCGGATAGAAAGCCCTAATCGACAAAGGCGCACTGGACACTCCGTAATCTAACATAGGGCCGGACCACCGATGGTCATGCTCCCGCGAGCGGTTGAAAAAGACCCAATGAAGAGATGCCAGAGCGTCATGAATGTCGGGCTCTTCTGCCGCGAGATGACGGGCAATCGCCTCTCCATCCGTCATCGTGCTAAAGCCACCAGTTACCGTATTCTCAAGGCAATGTAGAAACTGATAGCCAGGAGGGATCTCTCGAGTAGGAAGGTCAGTATGAGGACCCAGTCGTAACGCAGTATTGGCTGTAGAATTTTCTTCATTCCCCAGAATTTCCGCCTTAACGGACCAGGAGAGACCAAAATTTGTGTCTCGTTGAGCACCTATACGGTTGGTTACATCCAATACAGTTGACATTTCCACTGGCAATCCGGCCAACCTGCCACATCCAAACCGGACCATAGCACGCAACCATTCTGTCAGCGTATCGTCATCGTTGAGCACGGCCTGCCCATCAAAAGTCGGAGGTACTGCTAACGTACTGGCCGTCCATATCTCATGGGTAGGCAACCACGCATCGTGTCGATGCTGCTTATCAGCCACATGTCGCAGCCAACCTGGGTGGATTTTGCCACTAAAGCCATCAGAGAAAGCCAACTCCAATACCCCTGACGAGCTCAACTGTGCAGAGGTAACAGCGAGATCAGCAGAAATCATCGCAGGATCGAGCGTACCTTCGCGCGTGGCGGGGTCCGTCGCCCCGGGTGCCACTACACACTCTCTGAGCCACCAACAATGACTGCGAAGATTTTTTCCACCGGGCCATTGGGTAATCACAAAATCGCCGTCAATGGTAACCCGCTCTATGGGTTGCCAATCATAGTCATAGAAATCCGGAGTGAGTGGCTCTGTCTGATAATCCATTTTTTCCCCAACGTCGATGACGTTTCGTCATATGGTATTCCTGAAAACACCGAGAAGTATAGACATCCGCCTACCGAAAATACATAGCTGTACAATCAACCCGCTTGATGAATAATAATCAGCATGCTTGAATACGCCACAACTAAACTCCGGGTAAACCCAGCAGCTTATAGAGGATCGCAGCATGACCTTGGCCAATCAGGAAACTGTTACAACTGGCGATATTTTTGATCTATTACCAGGCAATATAGACACTGAATCATTCGACATTCTTGTTAAAAATGACAACGTGCGGATTGAACGAATAGTATCCAATGGCCATAGCTCACCTGACTCAGGTTGGTACGATCAAGATCACAACGAATGGGTAATCATACTACGTGGAGAAGCCACTATTGCTCTGGAAGATGACCAATTAGTAAACCTCAAAGCTGGGCGTCATTTGAATATCCCTGCACACACTAAACACAAAGTAGCATGGACCAAAGAAAATACTGAAACGGTTTGGATTGCAGTCCACTACTAGCAGTTATGCAGTTGATCGGAAAGACAAGGCGAGACAGTATTAGTGATATTGCCCGCGGCGATGATGCAAAAGCATTTCTGCGGTGAAAATTGCCAGAGCCACCCAGATACATGCAAAGGTAATCAGACGGCCAGTACCAAAAGGTTCTTTGTATATGACAATGGCAATAACTAAAGAAACACTGGGTGCTATGTATTGAAACATTCCCGATGCAGTCAGCGAAATTTTGGTTATCGCTGCAGAAAAACAAAGTAACGGAACCGAGGTAATTAATCCCGCGGAAACTAGCAACAGATTAGTATTTGTATCGAGACTGCCAAATTGAAGCTGTCCGTTATAATATATCCAGAATAACGCTACCAGCGCGAAAGGCGCCATCATCATAGTTTCAAGTGCGAGTCCGGCAACCGAGTGCAAGTTGAGTCGTTTTCTAATAAGCCCGTAAAAACCGAAACTAAAGGCAAGCGACAGTGCTATCCACGGAATTTTTCCAAAATAAATGAGCTGAAATACAATAGCTGAAAAAGCGATCGAAATAGCGATCCACTGCAATGGTCGAAGTCGCTCACCCAGAAATATCATTCCCAAAAACACACTGAATAGAGGATTAATAAAATAACCTAAACTGGTTTCTACAATATTGTCGTTAACTATCGCATAAATTGAAATAAGCCAATTTGCCGCCATTAACAGCGCGCTAAAAAACAGCAAACCCAACTTGCGAGGGGATATTCGAAGTTTGCCCATCTGTCGGGTGTATAACAACACCCCCAATAGAAAAACGACAGACCAAAGTACCCTGTGTATAAGTATCTCAACCGGCGGAACCTGATCTACAGATTTGAAATAAATCGGTAAAAAACCCCATAGCAGATAGGCAGAAAGGGCGAAATAAGCACCTTGTATTGTTGTCTTCTCAAACATCCAGTTTCCTTGCTCGATGCGCTTATCTAACTCTCTGTATTGCCTGTGCATCGTAATGCCGCTGATCATACTCACAAACTCCGGAGATCACTAGAATTTACGTTGAGACAATAGCTTCTTGAAAGAATATATGGAAAAGTAGCGGTTCGGCGTATTATTGGATTGTGCTAACCCTGTTCAATGAACGTAAGATATGCTCAACTACTCGGCATTCCAGCCACTCTGGACAGCCTTGACCGATCAGATTCAAATCCGCCAACTCATGGTTTTTATCGGGTCTTACGAAGGAAAATCTACACGATGAAAAAAATAGCTTTCCTCATATTTGTCGTATTTTCAGCATATGGCTATTTGGAGAACAACCCCTCTTTTATCCCGACACCGTCAACAAATGACGCCCGTGGGGAGTCGACGCTGGGTGATGCTTTTCACAACAAAATCAGTGACATTCAAGTCGCAGGAACAGGAGTCGTTATCCATCTGTTCCCCGATGATACTCATGGAAGCAGGCATCAGAAGTTTCTCCTTAAGCTTTCATCAGGCCAGACGCTATTAATCTCTCACAATATTAGCCTGGCTCCACGTATCAATTCCTTAAAGAAAGGCGATATGGTCAGCTTCTACGGCGAATACGAATGGAATACCAACGGCGGTGTTGTTCATTGGACCCATCGCGATCCACGCGGCAAACATATCGGGGGCTGGTTGAAACACAATGGCACAATTTTCCAATAATCAACCGACAGCTTAGTCACTGTTACCCTCTTAGTTGCAGATTCGAATTAAACTTGTCATAAGCCGATAAGTACTACCAATGAAAGTCATACAGTAGGTGATAAAAAGAGACGATAAATTGTGCAACTTTGATTTGCCACAATGAGAAGTTACCCGGTCAGATCGATAATGAACAGGTTCATGTTGTCATCTTTCAGAGCTTGTAATTTAATGAAGCTACCTCACTTCCTATTTATATTCAGTGCACTCACGCCTACTGTTGCTACAGCTGGTGACAAGGGCGAGCCATTAATACCCGGTGCGGTCAAAAAATTTGGGGTGATGCCGAAATTAAATCATGACGCAAAAGACGTTAGGACAATTGCCGAATATTCGTACGACGGAGATATCAGTTGTGCCGGAAAAACACGGTAAACGTCAGGGCAACGGTGCAAAAAATGCACCCACTAGTCGCGAGTAACAACAACTCATAGTAACACCAGGAGACATTATGAAACGGAATCCGCCTATCTGTAGCCTCATCAGTATGTTGGCCGCAATGCTTATATCGCTACCTGCCCAATCAGAAGAGCATATAGACAATACTGCCTTACAAGCAGAAGCTATTGATATCGTCAGACAGTTTGGCGGCACCTTGAAACCGCTATTAAAAGAGGCGATTGCGACGGGGGGGCTAAATCATGCTGTCGACATATGCTCAACTCAAGCTCCTCAAATAGCAAGGCAGCTAAGCAAAGAGTCAGACTGGTCCGTTAAGCGGGTGAGTTTGAAGCCTCGTAATACCCTCGGTGCAACCGCCGACTCTTTTGAGAGAAAAGTTCTGCAAGAATTCGATCAGCGTCAGCTGGCAGGCGAACTACCGGAAAAAATGATTTACGCAGAAACAACAGCAACTCAATTCCGCTTTATGAAAGCTCAAGGAGTTGATGGCCTGTGTTTAAATTGCCATGGAGAAGTCATCTCTGGCGACGTAAAAAATGCGCTCCAACGATATTACCCGGATGACGTGGCTACCGGCTATTCCCTCGGACAAGTCCGGGGGGCATTCAGTCTGACAAAAACACTAACTAATGATCGGCCCAGTCAACAATAGCAAAATAAGATATAGTGACTGCTATTTGGCGATGAGAGAAGAATATCAATGATTGAAATTGCGGCGATTGATCACATCGTTTTGAGAACAAATCATCTCGACTCAATGTTACATTTCTACTGCAAAATTCTTGGCTGCGAGATAGAGCGGAAGTTGCCCGAACAATTTGGCCTGACGCAGCTTAGAGCAGGAAATGCTCTCATCGACTTGGTTGCTGTTGACTCCCGTCTCGGCAAGGTGGGAGGAGGACCACCGACCGAAACAGAAAACAACGTCGATCATTTCTGCCTGCAGATAATGCCAATATCTGAGCACGATATTACTCACCACTTAAACAACTTTGGTATTGAAACCGGGGAGTTCACAGAGCGGTATGGCGCCCAGGGTTTCGGCAATTCTATCTACATCAAAGACCCTGATGGCAACACCGTGGAGCTGCGAGTCCAGCAGTGAGATAAACCAGCATGTACAGCGGCGAAAAACTAAATAGCATTACCCATCTGGTTGGCGCAGCACTCGCGCTGGTTGGCTTTGGCGCCCTACTAACTCTTAGTATCCAACAACACAACACGCGGCTCATCATCAGTTTTATCATTTTTGGCATTACGCTAATTCTGCTTTACACCATGTCCACGCTGTATCACAGTTTTTATCTACCCAAGTTAAAAAGGATATTCCAAAAACTTGATCATATTGCTATATATCTGTTGATCGCTGGCACCTACTCCCCATACATGCTGGTCTCACTTTACGATAACGGCGGATTGGCTATGCTGGCCGCTGTGTGGATTTTGGCGGTTTTCGGGTTGTTACTGGATATATTCGTGCCGAAGCGTATTGAATGGCTGCAAATATCTATCTACCTTGTTATGGGTTGGCTCTGCACATTAAAGTATACTGAACTACAAGCTGCAATTCCGGCAGCTGGCGTAATTTGGTTGACGCTGGGAGGTATTGCTTACACCACCGGTATTATTTTTTATCTGCTGGATAACTTGAAAAAACTCACCCATGCCCACGGCATTTGGCATTTGTTTGTATTATTAGGCTCGATTTGTCACTTCATATCGATCGCTGCATACGTCAGATAGCTCTTCAAAACAGAAGCACTCAACACTGAACAAGCGGTTACTTAAACCTGCTCTCTTCATCATAGAAGCATTGATTTCATTGCCCGCTAGCAGACCACGCAACGGCGCTTTCTGTTGTCCGAACTGTCTTACTCCACAGCCCGACATGTCAATTGCGCTTATCGATGCGATAATACCCCTATTAACGCTTTCCAAAATTTACAAAAAACCGTTGAATACAGCCTGAGCCAGCACAATTACGTCAAACCCAAAAATCAGTTACTGGCGTTTTATCCAAGGAAAAACAATGAGTAATCTTCCAAGTTGCCCCCACTGTAAATCAGAATATACCTATCAGGATCAGTCGCTTTACATTTGTCCGGAATGTGCGCACGAATGGTCCACATCCGACGAATTTAATGACAACGACGGCGAACTCAACATTGTCGATTCAAACGGAAACCGCCTGATAGACGGTGACACAGTGACTGTTATCAAAGACCTGAAAGTAAAGGGAACTTCGTCTGTGGTAAAAGTAGGCACCAAGGTAAAGAATATTCGTCTGGTAGAAGGCGATCACGATATAGACTGTAAAGTCAGCGGTATCGGCCCAATGAAATTGAAGTCTGAATTTGTAAAAAAGGTTTAGCAATAACAACTGACCATCAAAGTATTCGTTAATAAAATACCGAGGCAACGTAACTACACAGAGCTATCTCAACAGCGGGATAACCCTGTGTTTACAAAACCAGTTATTGTTTTGCAGATCTACTCTCTGCGTAATTCCTAGCCTTCTTTTCTTCGCCAAGCTGGTATTTTAAGTCGGCGACTGACTGCTCCAATAGTTTTTGAGTATCTTTAGACTGTATCAGATCATCTTGCAGCGTCTCAATCTGACTTTTCGCAGCAACAAGTGCAGATTTTCTCGCCGAAAACATCTTTCCTATCCAGTAGCCAATCAACAGGCCGAACAACAAGGCGATAACAAACGCTGGCCACATAATAGATCTCGATGATGAAAATTAGTTAGACGAAGGCATTTGCCAGCGACAATTAGAAGAGAATTTTTCCTGTAAAAATTCTGCTTGTTCCTGCAAGATACGACGACTGTTTTCCAACGCTAAAAACTCGGCAGGATTGGGTCGATAAGGTAACGCCACCAGTTCCATACTAACATCATTTAAACTGTGATTACCTTTATGTTGATTACATCGCCGACAGGCCGTCACAACGTTTTCCCACACATCGCGACCGCCCCGAGAACTGGGAACTATATGATCACGAGTCAACAATTGTCGTTCGAAAAAACGGCCACAATACATACATTGACAGTTGTCCCGTTCAAATAGAGCGCGATTACTCAAGCGTGGCTTGATAGGCGGTCGCGCCAGCTTGCCACCACCACAGGCAATAATACTATTCAGTTCAATAGAAGAACGTCGGCCCGATAACTGGTTGATACCACCACGAACGGTAAATGTGGTCTTACCCAAAGACCAGCAAACTAACTCCCGAGAATACAGGCAGACCGCCTCCTGCCAACATATCCAGTCAATTGGGTAACCAGCCTTGTTCAATCGCAATATCTGCAAAAAAGCCTCCCTCTTGGTTAGTACTCCTCAAGAATTGCTCTATAAAACAAACACCTAATACCACTCTATAATTAGGTGCCAGTGTAAAACTGTCAGGTCATTCCTTCTGCTGGCGTCTGATTTTTAATTGTTCAGATTGCTTTTTGACCATATGTTGAATCAGCAATTCCTGATCATTGGGGTTTATTTCAGTAAAATCCAGTCGCACAAAACAGTGGCTATCATCGTTAATTTCTTCCGGGTTAATTGCCGTACAATCTACGACTTCCGCCATCGCCACCACATGCAACTCTGTCGGCTGCAGCATAATATCCAATTTTAGCAGCTGCCCTTGTTTCAGCATTTCTTCATTAGCAAACGCGATACCACAAGCACTGACATTAACCTGCCGTAAGGTATAGGCAACTTTGTGCATCAATTCGGCATCAACGTCCATTTGCTGGATAACAAAATTGAGTTTCTTATTTAGTAAATCGAGCAGCTCAGCCGCAATCGGCGTTTGTAGTTTGCAACTTTCCAATAAGGTTTGTATTCGATTATCAAAATGTGACGCATAGTCAAAGTTGCCACCATGCTCGTTAGACTGCCGAGCGAATACTTTTGCTTCTTCATTACCCAGCAGTTCATAGCTAATACCCATAGAGTCATCGATTCGGAAATAGCGGCGGCGTTCTTCTATCATATTTTTTCTTCGATTATTTACGATATTTCACTATAAAACTCATCACTACGCTTCAAATTTTCTAGAATATTTCCGAGCGATCTAACTCGAACGCAGGTTTATCTTCAGTATTTTCCAACTCCAGACTCTCAAACAATGCCGGATCTTGCAGTTTCAAATCACGCAAGCCCGCCTTCATCATATCACTGCCAAGGCCTTGCTGAATGACTATTTCCACTCGCCGGTTTTTCGAACGCCCGTCCGCAGTATCATTGCTAACCAAAGGCCGGGTATCCGCGAAACCACTAACTTCAACTCGATTGGGATTAAGAATATTTCCCGCAAAAAGGGCGTGAGCAACAGATACTGCCCTACTCGTTGATAGCTCCCAGTTAGACCGAAATCTAGACGTATTGATGGGATCATTGTCAGTATGTCCCTGTATCGAAATTGCGCCTTCTTTTGTAGCCAGAACGTCCCTCATTTCTTCTAAAAGCGGCAAATAGCTTCCCGACAATTCAGCCGAACCAGACGCAAAAGAACCTTTTTCCTTTATTCGCACAATAATCTGCCGACCTCTGGTTTCAACCTCAATTTCACCTTTGCGAATTTGCTCCTGCAAGGCATTAGCAAGATCCTTCGCATCCTCTTGGGTTTCCTTAATCATCTCTTCAATTTTTTCGATAACGGCTTGTTGATCAATTTCCTTTTTACCGGAATCAGTCCCCTCCCCTTGCTGGTCTTCAATTCCCGCTTCAACATCATAATCTTCAGCAGATTTGACCTCTAATGACAGCTCGGTTAAATCGTCAGTATGTTGATAAATTTCATTAATCGGAGTTGGGTCGGGACGACCCGGGCTAAATTCCTGAGCGATAATACTGGTACCCTTGGGCGGGTCTTTCACATCCAGTCTATTTTGCACACCAAATGCTTGCGCCATCGACCCCGCCAAACGTTTAAATTTCATTGCGTCCATCTCGGAAAAAGACAGCAACAGTACAAAGAAACACATCAACAGTGACATCAAATCTGCAAACGTGCCCATCCACCCCGGCGCACCCGGTGGCGGACAGGGGGGACAATTGTTTTCTTCGTCACTCATCAGCTTTAGATCGCTGACTGGCGGGGAGGTAATTGCGTAACATCGAATCGATAACGCGCGGATTTTGGCCACTTTGAATGGCCAATAATGCGTCAATGACCAGGCTCTTGTTCATATCTTCTTCGCCACGACGCAGTGTTAGCTTATCGGAAATGGGAATGGCAATCATATTTGCTAGCATAGCGCCATACAGTGTTGTTAGAAGCGCTACAGCCATCGCTGGACCAATAGATTTCGGGTCGTCCATATTTGACAGCATCGCGACAAGACCAACAAGTGTACCGATCATTCCCATTGCCGGTGCGACATCTCCCAAAGCGGCAAAAATACTCGCCCCCTGCTCGTGTCGCTCAACCGCCTTATCTTTATCTTTGGACAACAAAGCTTTAACAACATCGGGATCATGCCCGTCGACCAGCAACTGAATTCCGCCCTGTAAGAAATCGCTTCCAACTTCTTTCCCCTCCAGGGACAACAGCCCCCCTTTTCGAGCTTCGTCGGCAAGAACAACAATTTCCTCAATCATTGCAGCGGGGTCTTCAGACTTAAAAAAGAAAGCTTTTGCTGCGACCTTACCCGCACCCAAAAACTGGCCCAATCCAAACTTGGATAGAACAACGAAAATACTCCCGACAACAACGATCAGCACCGACGATGTATCGGCAAACATGCCAATACCGCCACTCAGTGCCATCGACGTAATGATGATGGCCATGGCGCCAACAACACCAATAACTGTTGCTAAATCCACTACCTGACTCCCAAATTATTGATTAGATTATAGATGTGGTAATAAACACCACTCCTCATTAACTACAGTCTAGACCCAATCGGCCGTGAATACAGTACCCGATCATGCTAACACCAATGATTTATCTTACAATCGACTGCAAAAGATAGGTGCACTACTCTCTCAATTTAACGGCGCCCGCACAGCATTCTTTAGGAGCGAGAGTCGTTATTTTTGGAAATAGCGGGTTCAAAAAATTGGACTACAATCTGCTACCGGATGTCGTGAAGGGATTGACCCCTATCACCCTCTCAGTTACCGTTGCCAAACTTTTCATCACAACGTTTCTATCATTACAGTAATTACCCTGGAGCAACCCGATGACCAAGGCCAAAAAGAGCATCGATTTTGAAGAAGCTCTCGATCAACTGGAAGAACTGGTCGAAGATATGGAAAATGGTGACCTGACCCTGGAAGAGTCACTCAAGGCTTTTGAACAAGGCATAAAATTGACCCGCGAATGCCAATCAGCCCTCTCGCAGGCTGAACAAAAAGTCCAATTATTAATTGAGGAAAACGGCAAACTCAAAACTGTAGACATTAACAACAGTGACGAAAGAACAGCATGAACCAGGACTTTCCTGCTTATCTGCAGCAGGCTAAAACCCGAATTGATCGTGCTCTGGGACATCACCTGGGCAGTTTCAATTCTAACTATTCAACCATTGATAGCAATGCCTATCTTGTTCGGCTACAGCAAGCCATGCAATACAGCTTGGTCAATGGTGGAAAGAGGATCCGACCTGTACTGGTTTACGCCGCGGCCGCAGCGGTAACAAACAATACCACCCCGGTATTTGCCACCAATCTTGACAAAATCGCCTGTTCTGTGGAGATGATTCACGCTTATTCGTTAATTCACGATGACCTTCCGGCAATGGACGACGATGACTTGCGTCGTGGCCAACCGACTTGCCACCGGGCTTTCGACGAAGCAACCGCAATACTAGCTGGTGACGCCTTGCAAACCAGAGCATTTGAATTATTAATCGAGTTAAACGAATGCCCCCCGCAAACACAATTAGATTTATTCAGTATCCTGAGTAATGCATCGGGACAGCGAGGCATGGTCGGCGGTCAAGTAATCGATCTGGAGTCTGTCGACAAACACATCGACATTGAGCAGCTAGAGATCATTCATCGACTCAAAACCGGTGCGTTGATTCGAGCAGCAATTGCCATGGGAGCAACATTGGCAGGAGCTAATCAACAACAACTTGCACAACTCGACAACTATGGTGACGCAATTGGTCTGGCCTTCCAGGTTCACGACGACATACTCGATATTGAGGCTGACACCGCCACTCTCGGCAAAACTCAGGGCGCCGATATTGCACTAAACAAGCCCACCTACCCGGCCCTCCTCGGAATAGATGGCGCCAAAGATAAAGCCTCACAATTACATCAACAATCGCTAGTGGCTCTGGAGCACTTTGACGGCAATGCCAAACCCTTGCGTGACCTGTCCAAATATATTATTTCCCGTAGTCATTAACAGCCGCTCTAATCGTTGTATCAATATAAGAGCAGGTAAATAACGTCGCATTGCGTTACAATTTAGTTTTTCAAAGACCATAATCGGATCCTTTCAAAACTGCATGCTTACTGAGATACCTCGCTCAAGACCTGAAACGCCCTTGCTGGACGGTATCAATGAAACCGCCGACTTGAGGCAATTGGAAGAAGCGCAATTACTGCAGCTAACGGATGAACTGCGCCAGTATCTGCTGTTTTCAGTTGGCCAGACAGGTGGGCATTTCGGCGCCGGACTTGGCGTTGTTGAGCTAACAGTTGCCTTGCACTACTTATACAATACACCCGATGATCGTATTGTGTGGGATGTAGGACACCAAACCTACCCCCATAAAATTCTCACTGGGCGACGTGAAAAAATGTCCACCATGCGCATTCAGGATGGACTATCGGGCTTCCCCAAGCGGGCCGAAAGTGATTACGACACCTTCGGTGTTGGTCACTCTAGTACCAGCATCAGCGCAGCACTCGGAATGGCGATCGCCGCACGGCAGCAGGGCATTGACCGTAAATGTGTCGCGGTTATTGGCGATGGTGCCATGACTGCAGGCATGGCTTTTGAAGCACTTACCCACGCATCCCATGTTGACGCCAATATGCTGGTTATCCTCAATGATAATCTGATGTCGATCTCCCACAGTACCGGCGGGCTTAACACCTACTTCTCCAAAATCTGGGCCAGTAAGACTTATACAAACTTTCGTGCCGGCAGCAAAAAAGTCTTCTCAAAGATCCCTCCAGCCTGGGGGTTTGCCAAGCGAGTAGAAGAGCACATCAAGGGAATGGTAGCACCAGGGACACTATTTGAAGAGCTTGGCTTCAACTATATCGGACCTATTGATGGTCATGATTTACCCATGCTGATTAATACTATCGGCAATATGCGCGACTTACCAGGACCGCAACTACTCCACATAATGACCCAGAAGGGTAAAGGCTTTACACCCGCCGAAGAAGACCCTGTTGGATATCATGCTATCAACAAAATTGAAGCAACGCCCCCCGTCAGCTCAACAACAGTAACAGCGAAGAAGAAATATCAGCAAGTTTTTGGTGACTGGCTTTGCGATATGGCTGCACAGGATGAGTTATTGATTGGTATTACTCCAGCCATGGGCGAAGGTTCTGGAATGATCGAATTCTCAGAGAAGTTTCCCGATCGTTATCACGATGTCGCCATAGCCGAACAACATGCTGTAACGCTTGCTGCGGGTATGGCCTGTGATGGATTAAAACCAGTGGTCGCGATTTATTCCACTTTTCTTCAGCGCGCATATGACCAGCTCATTCACGATGTAGCACTGCAAAACCTGAATGTTCTATTTGGCATCGACCGAGCCGGTCTGGTCGGGGAGGACGGTCCCACCCACGCGGGCAGTTTCGACCTGAGCTATCTGCGCTGTATCCCCAACATGTTGCTAATGACGCCATCGGACGAGAACGAAACTCGCCAGTTACTTTATACCGGTTTCCAATATTCGGGACCTGCCGCTGTTCGCTACCCACGAGGCACTGGCCCGGGCACACCCATTGAACAACAAATGACAGCAATGGAAATTGGCAAAGGCGTCATTCGCCGTCAAGGCAGCCAGGTTGCAATACTCAATTTTGGTACCTTGCTTGCGAATGGACTCGAGGCCGCCAACCATTTGGACGCGACTGTCGCCGATATGCGATTTGTTAAACCGATTGATGAATCTCTGATTGCTGAACTGGCAAGTGGTCACGATTTACTGGTTACGCTGGAAGAAAATACAATTGCTGGTGGTGCTGGTGCAGCCGTTAGCGAATACCTCAATAGCTGCGGGATCACTACAGCGATATTGCATTTAGGGCTACCGGATCGATATATCGACCACGGTAAACATGAACACCAATTACAACAATGTGGCCTCGATGCGGAGGGTATCCAACAGTCAATTGCACATCATCTAACGCTGATACTTCCCAATTCACCGAGCTACCAGTCAAGTTAGGTTTTAATCAAAGATAGGTAAGTCTGATCGCTTGCCAGCGACTACTGATATTGTTTAACGCAGCCTGTTAATCAATAAAATGACCGAGCTTGCCGGCTTTAGTAGCCAGGTATTTCTCGTTATGAGGGTTTTGACCTGTCTGCAAGGGGATCCGTTCAACAACATCAATGCCCTGGTCGGTCAGCGCTTTCACCTTGCGAGGATTGTTCGTCATCAACCGAATCTGCTTAATATTGAGACGTTCCAACATAGCATTACAGATGCTGTAATCGCGCATATCGGCACCAAACCCCAACTGTTCGTTAGCCTCAACCGTATCGGCACCGTGATCTTGAAGTTTGTAGGCTCTAATTTTGTTAAGCAAACCGATACCCCGGCCTTCCTGCCGGAGATACAACAAAGCACCTCGCCCCTCCTTAGCAATCGCCTCTAAAGCCGCTTTCAACTGAGAGCCGCAATCACAGCGCAAACTAAACAGGGCATCACCCGTCAAGCACTCTGAATGGATTCGCGCCAAAACCGGCTCACCAGAACCAACGTCACCCAGAGTTAGGACGACGTGCTCTTTGTCCGTATCTGTATCTTCAAAGCCATGCATTTCAAACTCCGCCCACTGGGTAGGCAGTTTGGAAGATTCGACAAAACGTATGGACACAGAGCTCTCCTAATACAACACAAAATGACCGGGACTCCACACCGGGGGCGCATATTCTAACAGCAGTGGCTCAGCGTTGCTATTCGAAGATAGTGACAAAGGAAGGTAAAACGAGATCGACTACAATTTAGACTGCAGCAACAAAACGCCATTTTGCTCATGCATATCAACGTGATCTAGATAGCTCATACCTAACAACACAATTTGCGGGTAATTGCCTTCCACAATAACCGCGGGCACAACTTCGGCATTGATACCGCCTATCATCACCGAACGAAGTTTAATCTGGTAAGCGTTAGCGCGGCCACTGGCCGTCACCACAGTCGTTGCATGCCCCTGAAGATAATCAATCCCCAGTTGCTGTGCTTGCTGACTACTTAAAGCAACAAATGTTGCCCCCGTATCAACAAGAACTTTTACCCTACGACCGTTGATTGTTGCGGAAGTAACATATTGATTAGCTTGATTGCGAGGAATAGTAACTTCCAAACGATCCTTTATGACAAAATCACTGCTAATTCTTGTGCTCAATGTCAATTGCTGACGCTGTCCATTGATTTCTACGATTGCACGACGGGGATCTGATGTAACAAGAAGTACACCTTCAGGACTGCGATTTCCCGCCTTAATGACACGACGGGTGCCGTCCACCACAATTACTACCATATCTTTAAGTAGGGCTTGCGCCTGAATTTCCATACTCTTCGCTGGAGATGCCAGGAAGACCAGCATCACCAGCAAGCATCGAGAAACACATTTACTCAAGGAAAAATGCTGGATTAACATTAGCCCCAAACCTTGTAATTGTTACGAAACCGGCATCGTTTCCGACAAATCCGGCATATCAGCAGCATCTGCCGGCCATCCCAAGTGCGCCACTGCACCCGGACCACTGCCGACCTGGTAGGATCCGCGAATACCCTGTGTCACATAGGCTTTCGCCAATTTCAGTGAGGTTTCAATGTCCAGGCCCCGCGCTTCAGTAGCCGCCATTACCGCAGATAAGACATTGCCTCCTCCGCGATTGTTGGCGGTATGTAATGGATCGATAGTCACCCATTGGCAACGATCACCATTCATCCAAACATCGACTCGTTTACCGCCGATATGCGCACCAGTAACCAGCACAGAGGCAGTACCCATATCTAACAATGCCTTGGCGGCATTGGCAAGGTTTTCACCGCTATCAACAGTAATACCCGTCAACGCTTTGGCCTCGTCAACATTCACCACTAACAAATTCACTCGGGGAATTAATACTGTCTTAACAAGCTCGCCCGCTTCCGCTAACAAAGCCTCACCGCTATTTTCTAACTCAAGGTCATAAACCACAAAACCCTTAAAGTCTTCGAGATATTTAATCACCGACTCAACAATATCCTTGCTGGGTAAAATACCTAATTTTATTGCATCCGCAGGCATGTCACTATCCAGCGCATTGATTTGCGCGGCAACACTTTTCTTTTCGGAAACCGCGGTATAGCCCAAAGCAAAAGAATTTTGCGCGCACAGAGCGGTAATAACAGTACATCCGTACACATCGAAGTCATGGAAGGTGTGTAGGTCGGCCTGAATACCTGTTCCCCCGCCAGCGGCGGATGCCGAGATCGTCCAGACAATGGGCATTTTCTTTTGTTGAACAGTTGTCACTATAAATCCTCGAAATTTAAAGGTTCTTGCTACATGACGCATTAACTGGAACTATGCATGGTATCCAGCGTGAACATGACTTCCATAATAAAGCTTCGCAAGAACAAAAACACGCAATTATTCCGCAATTATTCGGCTCAATAGTTTAGTAGATATGTTTCACAAGCATCAAGAAAATCTCCGTATCACTACAGGATATCCGATCAATTCCCCAAAAATAATACTATCTTCAACAGCTAATCGGCAGAGACGGTTCTGTCGGCAGCCCATGCACGCAACCGGCCTATATTCTCGGCCATCACAACGGAAAGCGGATAGGTCGCTTGCAGCTGCTCCACGATATCATTGGTACTAAGTGGCTGTCGCCTCGCCGATGATCCATACAGAGCTGCAACCACCGCCTGCTCAATTTCAGCGCCGGAAAACCCCTCAGCTTTCTCGGCCAACTCAAGCAATGAAAAATTATTCGGGTCAAAGTTTCTCTTTTTCAAATGAATGGAAAATATTTCCTCTCGAACATGTTGTTTCGGCAAGTCGACAAAAAATATTTCATCCATTCTACCCTTGCGCATCAATTCGGGGGGCAGCTGAGTGACATCATTAGAAGTCGCAACAATAAAAACATTGGCTTCTCGCTCGGCCATCCAGGTCAACATGGTACCCAATATTCTGCGGGATGTTCCATCGTCGCTACTACTCGTTGCCAACCCCTTTTCGATTTCGTCAATCCATAATACACAGGGTGACATTAACTCTGCCTGTCGAAGAGACTTCTTGAGGTTTTTCTCGGTTTCTCCAATATACTTATTGTAGAGCGCCGCCATATCCAGGCGCAGGAGTGGCACGCCCCATAGTCCTGCTATAGATTTTGCCGCAAGGCTTTTACCGCCACCCTGGATACCCAGTAGCATTACACCCTTGGGACGATCTACCCCCTGACTCGCGGTATTCAGAAAAATACCTTGTCGCTGTTTAACCCATTTCTTTAGATTATCCAAACCGCCGACGGCAGAAAACTTTTCAGTATCGTATTCAAAGCTGAGGACGCCATCCATATCTATCAGCTCAAATTTTGCCTTATTCACATCCGGGAGATCATTTTCAGTGATGGCACCGTCATCACGAATAACAGATCGCGCCAACCGATGCACATCCTGACGACTTAATCCCTTTAAGTTTTTTATCAGCTTTTTCAGCGTAGCATGATCTGTTTTCACCTTGGCGCTGGCGTTATCTTTAGACCAGGCTGCTATTTCCTCTCGAACGATTGCCATGACTTGCGCCTCACTAGGCAAGGTCATGGAAAATCGTGCACAGTAGTGTTGCAGTTCAGGTGGAATATCGACTTCGTGACTAATCAGTACCAGCGTATGACGCAATCGCGAGTAATTTAATGCAATATCTTTCAACAATCGCACATGCTCAGGGTTTCCGGGCAAAAACGGATGAAAGTCACAAAGCGCATATATGGATGGGTCATTGCAGCGCTTTATCGCATTTAGCGCCTCGACGGGGGATTCTGAATCACTACCTTTTGAAAAAGCATCGCCAAAGCCAAGCCGGTTCATCCCTTCGGTAATAGACCAGCAGTGATAACCCAACTGCTTTTTCACGGCTACGGTGGTAAGTAACTCCAATGCACGTTTTTCATCGTGTGTTTCCAATATAACGATGGGTACATTGGAATCAATTATCAATCCGAGATCATCAACGTCTTTCATAACCCATTCCTACTTCCCGACTAAATCAACATTGCGATCAGTTGTAGTACCAGCAATGCGTAAACCCCAGCCAGGACATCATCAATCATAATACCCAGGCCTGACTCCACATTTTTATCAAAAAAGCGAATCGGCCATGGCTTCCATATGTCAAACAACCGGAACAACATAAAGCCAATAATAATCCACAGCCAACCTGCCGGAGCCGCGATCATAGTGATCCAGAAACCGACAAATTCATCCCAGACAATACCTGGATGATCATGCACGCCGAGATCAGCCGCAGTCTTTCCACAGAGATAAACACCAATAACAAAGGCGACAACCACAAGTGCTATATAGGGAAACAACGATAGTTGATCAAGTAACAGATAAAGTGGCACTGCTAATAAAGTACCAAACGTTCCCGGTGCTTTGGGTGCCAATCCGCTACCAAAACCAAATGCCAGACAATGGATAGGATTGCTCAAAATTTTTCTTGCAGATATGGTCATGCTTACCCTTATTACAGGTTTAGAAACTATCGAAAATGCTGGTAACCGGTTTCATTCACATCAAAGCCATGACCATTTGGACCAACACAAATCACATGATCACCAGCAATAATTTCCCCGATTTCGGTGACGGACACATCACACTGAAGCGACAGTGTTTGAATATTTTCCCGTGCTGCCGGCGGTGCGGTGAAACACAGCTCATAGTCATCTCCACCGGTTAAAGCATAGCCAATAGCCTGTTGTTTCGCTACAAGGGAATCGAGTACCGGTGACAATGGTAGTTGCTGGCTATTAATTTTCGCTGCCACTTCTGACGAACGACATAAATGCCCAAGATCAGCCAACAAGCCGTCCGATATATCAATGGCAGCGCTGGCACAGTCCAATAATTTTTCAGCCAATTTCACTCTGGCTTCCGGACAATAGAAACGGGATCGAAGAAATGACTGATCATTTTGCCGCGTGACAACAAGTCGTTGCTGAAGCATTGCCAATGCTGCTGCTGCATCACCTAAACTACCGGTGACAAACACCCTATCGCCAATTTGCGCACCACTTCTCTTTAACGCCCTACCAGACGCTACAACCCCATGTACCTGTACTGTTAGAGTTAGTGGTCCTCTCGTAGTATCACCGCCAATAAGTGGAATATTGTAATGGTCAGCCGCTTTCCGTAGTCCTCGGCTAAAACCAGCAAGCCAGTTCTGGTCAACCTCCGGTAACGTGAGAGCCAAAGTAAATGCCAATGGGGCAGCACCCATGGCAGCGAGATCACTAACAGACACAGCAAGTACTCGCTGGCCAATCTCGTAGGGACTTGCATCTTCAGGAAAGTGGCAGCCAGCAACAAGAGTATCGATGGAAATCGCAAGCTCTTTACCGATGGGTACTGAAATCAGTGCACAGTCGTCACCAATCGATAAAGGTACAGAAGCAATAGCTGATTGCGAGGAGTGGCCGACATTAGAAAAATAGCGGGCAATAAGTTCAAATTCTGTTAGTTTACCGCTTTCCGTCATCCGTCTTTTCCGCAGTTAGTTGTGCCGCAACCAGTGCCCGGCATCAATGACCTAATCGCTATCTTTTACTGAATATGGCTGTTGTCGCGCGGCTACTGCGGTGGTTATTATTGCTGGGCTTTTATTTCAACAGTTCGTACTTGTGCTGCCAATTTATCCAGTACACCGTTGATGTATTTATGACCATCAGTAGCACCAAACTTTTTCGCCAGAGACACAGCTTCATTGATCACAACTTTATAAGGTATATCAATGCGCTTTATCAATTCATAACTTCCCAGCCGCAGTAACGACAATTCGATAGGGTCCAGTTCGCCAATGGGGCGATCAAGATAGGGAATAAAAGCCGCTTCCAGCTCTTCCAAATTAGCCGGCACATGATGAATAATATCGTGAAAGTATTCGACATCAACCTTGGAAAAATCGTAGTCCGCCAAAAACTCCAATTCGATATCTTTAACGGCGTATTTTGTCATCTGCCATTGATATAAAGCTTGCATGCCGTAATGACGTGCTTTGCGGCGAGCAGCGGGGCTAAATTCTTGTTTATTGGACACAGTTTTACTCATTAAGCGAATCGGAAAAATAGTTTACAAGCTGCTAATCGCACACAACATTTCTAGTACACAAGCGGCAGATTCTTCACCCTTGTTTTCTGAATTTTCACCCACGCCACAGCGGTCTAACGCCTGCTTTTCGTCGTCTACGGTCAGCACACCGAAAGCAATTGGCAGTCCGGTATCTAAACTAACTCGCATAACACCAGAGGAACACTCCCCTGCAACATATTCAAAATGAGGAGTGCCGCCACGAATAACCGCGCCCAAGGTTATAATGGCATCATATTTCCCGGAAGCTGCGACATGTTTACACATCAACGGCACTTCGTATGCACCAGGACACATGATAGTAACAATATTTGACTTAGCAATGCCGTTAGCCATCAAATGCTGCATTGCTGCCGCCAGCAATTTGTCAACAATAAACGTGTTCCAGCGGGTCACTACAATGGCAATTTTTTTTCCCGCCAGCACAGACTGGTCATATTCTGGTGTATCAATACCTTTCATAACTAGATCATTCTCGTTTCAGTGTTTCTACAATTCAGCAACTTCATGTTAGCTGATTCAATATGACTCGCTCACCAACATTTTGACGTTTACTCGGGTGAAATAAAATCAACAACTTCTAAATCAAAACCTGAAATGGCGTTATATTTTATTGGCGGTCCCATCAAGCGAATCTTATTGACACCAACATCCCGCAGTATTTGCGACCCAAGACCCACCGTTAAGTACACATTCTGACTGCCATCAGCAGCCGAAATCGGCGCTGGCTTTTTACCCATTGCAATATCTACACTCGCAAGTGTTTCGGCATTAGATTCTCCCTGGGCCAGCATAACCACAACGCCGCTACCCTCTTCTGCAACGCGCTCAATACAGCGGCGAATATTCCAATTTGGAGACGTATCTGGCTGTGTGTAGAACAAATCGCGAATAGCCGACACATGATGCACTCTCACCAGGGTTGCATCATCCTGAGTGACGTCACCTTTCACCAGTGCATGGTGAATTTCGCCCGCTAACAGATCTTTATAGGTATGAAGTGTGAATTCACCAAAATCTGTATTCACCACACCGTGACTGATTTTTTCTATGGTACGCTCATGAACAAGCCGATAATGAATCAAGTCAGCAATGGTACCAATTTTCAAATTGTGCTCAACGGCAAATTTTTCCAACTCGGGCCGCCTTGCCATCGTGCCATCTTCGTTCATGATTTCAACAATAGTTCCCGATGCTTCAAATCCTGCCATACGCGCCAAATCACAACCGGCTTCAGTGTGGCCCGCCCTTGTTAACACGCCACCTGGCTGCGCCATAATTGGAAAAATATGGCCTGGCTGAACAATGTTTGACGGTTTCGCCCCTCGAGCAACAGCGGTACGTACCGTGTGCGCTCTGTCAGCGGCGGAAATTCCGGTTGTAACACCTTCAGCAGCTTCTATCGACAAGGTAAAATTAGTACCAAATTGTGCTCCGTTAGCACCGTCAACCATCAGCGGTAAATCAAGCTGACGACAACGATCTTCAGTCAAGGTTAAGCAGATCAATCCTCTGGCATTTTTTGCCATAAAATTAATGTCCTGCGGCTTAACACACTCGGAGGCCATCACTAGGTCGCCTTCGTTTTCTCGATCTTCATCATCCATCAGGATAACCATTTTCCCGAGTCGAATATCCTGAATAAGCTCTTCTACCGTATTTAATGCCATTCTCTATACCCCAATTTACCCATTTGGAAAGCCAACACTTAGTTGCAACTTTCCGCTATTTTTTTGCTGGTCGCGAGTCGATACGCCAGTCATCTCCAATCGGCCTAATACTGTCAATCTGCAATCGTTGCTGCTCTGCCATTGCCATCAACGGCAATTGCAACAAAGGCCGAGCATTACTTCCCAGCAATGTCGGCGCCATATACACCGTATACTGATCAACCAAACCAGCTTCAGTTAATGCTCCCGCTAAAGTAGCGCCCGCCTCAACAAGAATTTCATTCACACCCATCTCGCCTAAAAACTGCAATACTTTAGCTAAATCTACTTGTCCGTTTTTACTTCCACAATGAACAACTTCTGCGCCTTTCGCCATCAATGCCTGTTCGGCAGATGGATCGTCTACAGCGGTCATTATTATCAACCGACCCGATACGGACAGTAGTTTTGCAGTTAATGGCAATCTCAAACTGGAATCCAACACTACTCGCACTGGCTGCTGTTCTGCCAGCTGCTCAGCTAGCCCGGCGTCCAAACCTAATTCGTCCGCTCGTACGGTTAGAGACGCGTTATCAGCAATGACCGTATCAATACCCGACATCACGACGCAACTTCGGGCACGCAGCCGCTGCACATCACTTCGAGCTTCCTTCCCGGTGATCCACTGGCTCTCCCCCGACGCCATCGCCGTGCGGCCGTCAAGACTCATTGCCAGTTTTACTCGAACCCAAGGCAAACCGGACTCCATTCGCTTAATATATCCAGGGTTCAATTGTCGGGCCTTTAATTCCAACAACCCAAGCTCAACATCAATACCTGCCTGTTGAAGTTTTGCTATTCCGTTGCCCGATACCAGCGGATTCGGGTCCGTCATTGCGACGATAACTTTTGCAACTTTTGCGGCAATTAACGCGTCACTGCACGGAGGTGTTCGACCAGTGTGACTGCATGGTTCAAGGGTCACGTAGACAGTAGCAGCTTCGACATTACCGGCGTCGGCTATGGCATTAACCTCAGCGTGGGCCTGCCCCGCTTTAACATGATAACCACGGCCAATAATCTGCCCATCTCTCACGATAACGCAGCCAACACGAGGGTTAGGCGAGGCAGTATACAAACCCTTTTCGGCCAGATCGATAGCCAACTGCATATATTCCGCATCATTCATGGCGCGATCCATACCAACTCAATCGTTACTGCCCGTCTGGTCAGGCTCTTCTGCCAAACGATCAATCTCTTGTCGGAATTCATTCAGGTCTTTAAAATCGCGATAAACCGACGCAAATCGCACATAGGCAACCTGATCCAGCTTTTTCAGATTATCCATGACCAACTCTCCCACCACCAACGACTCTACTTCTCGCTCACCAGTCGCCTGTAGCGCATGCTCAATCAAGCTGACAACTGTTTCTATTTTTTCGATACTGACCGGCCGTTTTTCCAGAGCGCGCAACAAACCAGCCCGCATTTTTTCCTCGTCAAACGGCTCCCTGTTGCCATTTTGCTTAATGATTCTTGGCATTAATAACTCAGCGGTTTCGTAACTGGTAAATCGCTCAGCACAGGACGTACATTCTCGACGCCGACGCACCTGCCCACCTTCTGCCACCAACCGAGAGTCGATAACTTTAGTATCGTCATGGGAACAAAAGGGACAGCGCATGTCATTGGCCTTATTGAAATGAAAGCGGACAGTATTATAACAGTTTTAACACCCCGGACGTCAGACGCCCGGCAGGCTCAGCCTGTGTCTATTTGTAGACAGGGAAACGAGCACAGATATCAAGCACCTTGGCTTTTACCTGCGGAATAACCGTTTCACTGTTGCCGTTTTCCAGCGATTCCAGCACGTCACACATCCAGTGAGTCAACTCGCGGGTTTCATCTTCTTTAAAACCCCGCGTCGTAATGGCAGGTGTCCCAACACGCAGGCCAGACGTCACAAAAGGTGAGCGGGGATCATTGGGGACTGCATTTTTATTAACAGTGATAAACGCATCACCCAGTGCCGCATCGGCATCTTTACCGGTATATTCTTTGCCGATCAGATCAACCAACATCAGATGATTGTCAGTACCGCCTGAGACAATTTTAATGCCGCGCGCTATAAAGGTCTCAGCCATCACCTTGGCGTTCTTAACAACCTGCTGTTGATAAAGTCTAAACTCTTCGGTGGCCGCCTCTTTAAAACTTACCGCTTTAGCAGCAATCACATGCATCAGAGGGCCGCCCTGGCCGCCTGGAAAAACTGCTGAATTGAATTTCTTTTCTAACGCTTCGTTATGCCTGGCGAGAATAATACCGCCTCGAGGACCACGCAGTGTTTTATGGGTAGTTGATGTAACCACGTCAGCAAAAGGAACAGGGTTAGGGTATACACCCGCGGCAACCAACCCGGCAACGTGAGCCATATCAACCATTAAGTATGCACCAACCTTATCAGCTATTTCACGAAATTTAGCCCAGTCAACAATACCGGAATACGCGGAAAAGCCCGCCACAATCATTTTCGGCTTGTGTTCTAGCGCCAACGCCTCCACTTGCTCATAGTCAATAATGCCCGTGTCAGCGTTCAATCCGTATTGCACCGCATTGTATAACTTGCCGGAAAAATTAGGCTTAGCGCCGTGGGTTAAATGACCGCCTGCATCAAGACTCATACCCAGAACTGTATCACCCGCCTGCAGCAAAGCCAGATACACAGCTGAGTTGGCCTGAGAGCCGGAGTGTGGCTGAACGTTGGCATAGTCGGCCCCAAACAGCGCCTTTACCCGCTCAATCGCTAACACCTCAGCCTTGTCCACAAATTCACAGCCGCCATAATACCGCTTGCCGGGATAGCCTTCTGCATACTTATTGGTCATGGACGTACCTTGAGCCTCCATCACCCGTGGACTGGTATAATTTTCTGACGCGATTAGCTCAATATGCTGTTCCTGGCGCTGATTTTCCTGCTGAATAGTAGAAAAAATTTCGTCATCAAACCCTTCAATTTGCATATCTTTTGTAAACATTGGCAACCCCTGTGAAAACGCGTATTGGACGTGGCTTTTAAGAAAGGCGCGCATTGTACATTATTGCTCCATTTTAGGCAGCAATCCGGGGCGAAAAAACATCACAATAAATCTGATGTGCCTGTAGACAACCTTGATCTATAGCGTGGTATTGAGTACCGTGCATGAAAAATCCTTGCTGACCTTTAGCAACAAATCCCTCACAGGACTCTTCTTTAATGGCGCAATACGTATATACCATGAATCAGGTGGGCAAAGTTGTCCCGCCAAAACGCCAAATCCTGAAAGATATTTCACTGTCTTTCTTCCCGGGTGCAAAAATTGGTGTTCTGGGCTTAAACGGATCCGGTAAATCAACTCTACTAAGAATTATGGCGGGTCTTGACACCGAATTTGATGGTGAAGCGCGACCGCAGGCCGGTATTAATGTTGGCTACCTGCCCCAAGAGCCGGAACTGGATCCCGACAAAGACGTCAGGGGTAACGTTGAGGACGGCCTCGGCGATGTAGTTGATGCCCAGGGCGAGCTCGATAAGGTTTACGCAGCTTACGCTGAACCGGATGCCGATTTTGATGCCCTGGCTAAGCGGCAGCAGGAACTTGAAAATATCATCCAAGCGGCAGATTCGCACAATCTCGACCACAAGCTAGAAGTTGCTGCTGATGCGCTTCGCCTTCCGCCCTGGGATGCTGATGTGACTAAATTGTCGGGGGGCGAACGTCGTCGCGTAGCCCTGTGCCGACTGCTATTGTCAAACCCAGACATGCTGTTGCTGGATGAGCCCACCAACCATCTGGATGCCGAATCGGTACATTGGCTGGAGCAATTTTTATGTGACTATCCCGGCACAGTGGTTGCCATCACGCACGATCGGTACTTCCTGGACAACGCTGCAGGCTGGATTTTGGAACTGGACCGAGGCAGAGGCATTCCCTACGAAGGCAATTACACCGCATGGCTGGAACAGAAAGAGCAGCGACTTGAGCGAGAATCCAAACAAGAAGCCTCCCATCAAAAGACCGTTAAGTCCGAACTGGAGTGGGTTCGACAAAACCCTAAAGGCCGACAAGCAAAAAACAAAGCCCGACTTTCCCGCTTCGAAGAACTGCAGTCCCAGGAATTTCAGAGTCGCGCAGAAACCAATGAAATTTACATTCCACCCGGCCAACGTCTAGGCGACAAAGTCATTGACGTGAAAGCCGTCAGCAAGTCCTTTGGCAACGATGTTCTCTATGAAAATCTTAGCTTTAGTGTTCCAAAAGGCGCGATTGTTGGTGTCATTGGTGGCAACGGCGCCGGCAAATCGACCCTGTTTAAAATTATTGCCAACATGGAACAGGCAGACAGCGGTGAAGTTGAATTAGGTGATACCGTAGACCTGGTTTATGTCGAACAGCTGCGTGACGCGCTGGACGACAAAAAAACCGTATGGGAGGCCATTTCTGAAGGCAACGATATACTGACCATTGGCGGATATGAAATATCATCTCGCGCTTATATTGGCCGATTTAACTTCAAGGGTTCGGACCAACAAAAGCGTGTAGGCGAATTATCTGGCGGTGAGCGAGGCCGATTACAACTGGCCGCCACACTAAAACAAGGTGGCAATGTATTACTGCTGGACGAACCATCAAATGACCTGGATGTAGAAACCCTGCGGGCACTCGAAGAAGCATTGCTGATTTTTCCGGGTTCCGCGATGGTTATCTCTCACGATCGCTGGTTTCTGGATAGAATTTGCACCCACATACTGGCCTATGAAGACGACGGTAGCGTGGTCTTTTTCGAAGGCAATTACACCGAATACCACGAAGATCTGGTCAGCCGCAAAGGCGAAAACGCACTGCCCCACCGTGTCCGTTATAAAAAGCTTCAGTAAGTAGATACCCTACTTGCCGACAGTTTCTGATACCGTGCTCCAGTTATCAGAAGGGCTTTGATTTGGCACGGGAAATTGCTATCGGTTGGCTTCCCATAACCCAGCACTTGTTATTTAACCCGGCAACGGAGCAACGTTCTTGCAGTGGTTCCAAAGCACAGTATTGTCGTGATGTAGCTTCAGTATTATGAGTCGCCAAAGAGTTAGCACGATGGTAGAGGAGCAGGCTGGGTGCCGCCGAGGAATATTAAAGGCCGGGCCGAGGTAGTGGAAGAGACAGCGAAGCGTCTTAAGACGCTGGAATGGACGAGGGAAGCCGGGACGGCCCAGGACTATGGATCGGTGGTGCCCGGTCTGATTCTCGGTATTATAACTCAATCCATGAAGTTTACTCCGACCAAAAGATCGTATTGAGTTTGTCCTTGAATTCAAGCTGATACTAGCGAGCCCAACGACTAATACTTAGCCCGGCAACCAGCTAAGTATCAGCAGCACAATAAAACGTATTATACGTCAGCCGGAGTTTTGAGCGGGTAGTGGCTGGGATACGCTAATTTAGCCACTCCAGAATCAATCGCTGCCCTGGCAACAGCTGACGACACTTTACCTAACAGACGCTCGTCCACCGGTTTTGGAATGATATATCCTGGCCCATACTCCAACGTGTCAAGCTCACAGGCGTCCAGCACGTCTTGAGGCACTGGCTCCTTGGCCAATTCGCGCAATGCGTTCACTGCGGCGATTTTCATTTCCTCATTGATGCAGCTCGCGCGGACATCAAGTGCACCGCGAAAGATAAACGGGAAACCCAAAACGTTGTTAACCTGATTAGGGTAGTCAGAACGACCAGTTGCCATGATCAAATCATCCCGAGTAGCATTGGCAATTTCCGGACGAATTTCGGGATCAGGGTTAGAACAGGCAAATACCACCGGATTTGGAGCCATTGTTTTTAGCAGTTCTGGACTTAGCAGGTTAGCCCCTGACAAACCGACAAATACGTCAGCGTCCTTCATCGCATCTTCCAAAGTCCGATCTTTAGTGCCGTGAGCAAACTCTTCTTTGAATTCATTAAGGCCTTCGCGACCGCTGTAAATAACACCGCGTCGATCGATCATGGTGATGTTATCTTTTGCTGCCCCCATACTTCGCAAGAGCCGCATACAAGCGACAGCAGCTGAGCCTGCACCCAAGCATACAATTTTCGCAGTTTCTAGCGTTTTGCCCTGAATATCGAGGGCATTAAGCATTCCTGCTGCAGTCACGATTGCAGTACCGTGCTGGTCATCGTGAAAAACCGGAACGTTACACCGTTCGATCAAGGCAGCTTCGATCCCGAAGCATTCAGGAGCTTTAATATCTTCTAAATTTATACCACCAAAAGTGTCGGCAATACGTGCGACCGTATCAATAAATTCTTGAGGATCGCTGGTATCAACTTCTATATCAATCGAATTAACACCGGCAAAACGCTTGAATAATAACGCCTTACCTTCCATCACCGGTTTACTGGCCAACGCGCCCAGGTCGCCGAGACCAAGAATAGCAGTGCCATTAGAAATAACCGCAACAAGATTACCTTTAACAGTGTAATCGTAGGCTCGCTCAGGATTTTCGGCTATTGCCAATACGGGCTCAGCAACACCCGGACTATATGCCAGCGCCAAATCATTTTGAGTAGCGGCTGCAGTACTTAATTCGATCGAGATTTTCCCTGGCTTGGGTTGCGAATGATAATCCAGAGCGGCTTGTTTGAAATCTGTAGACATCTGTCTGTCCCAACTTGGCCATTCAATAAAGGCCTTACTTTTCAATTAAAAAATGTTTAAGGGGGCGGAAGAATATAGAAAATTGCGCCCGCCCACAAGCTACTTTTTTGCAATGCAACAGTTCGAATCATTAGCTGGCAGACCCCGTTAAGGTCGTTATTGCATATCCAGCATTGCAGGGTGGCGCAAACTGATCATCAGCGGCGGATAGCCTTTGTTTTTTACGGCCCGGGAATGACTGCGATCAATAACCCAGCCGCGAATGGTCAATGTCTGACGCAACCAACGATTGGGATCAAAACCATCAAAATGCACCAAATCGCTATCTTGTAATCGAATGGCCAGCTCTCCCATATGCAGCCACCATCCTCCTCCACCGCGACTGACTGATTGCACAACCCCATGTATTCGCTGAAAGCCGCTATCCGCCGTAGTCAGGGTTCTTGCCGGTTTAACCACATATTCCGGGTGTGACCAGAGCCCTAATAATTGTTTATGCGCTGCAACTTCGGTTCGCTGCAGGCACTGCCAATAACGATCATTCGGCGGTATTACCAAATGCCACGCAAGCCCTCGTGCTATTAAATACTCAGCAAGGCTCGTCCCATCCAACCGGAAGACATGGGCAAGAAGACGTCCGTAACGGTCGGTCGCATCCAAACCAATTTGCAAACCAACCGCTGTATCGCCCTGAAAGAAGTTTATCGCCGCAGTCTTCGCCTCATTGGCAAGCGGCTGGCCGCGTTTATTGTCACGGCTCAATTCCGGCGTATTAGCGGCAATAACACGCACCTTACGGCCATCAGCAAGCACTAAAGTATCGCCATCAACTACCATTTTCAGCTGAGCCCAACTCACCTTCCCGCTAGCTGTGCAGCTTGTCAATTGAGCGCTAACCTGACCACTCACACACCAGCAGATAATCACAGATACAAAAACGCCCAACCTCTTCAGGCTGGGCGTTTTGATTGATCTCACGGTATCGATGTCGCTTAGATAGCGAAGATACTTATTAAGCTTTGCTACTACGGTTTCCGAAACGCTTGTTGAAACGGTCAACACGACCACCGGAATCCAGCATTTTCTGCTTACCTGTATAAAACGGGTGACAGGCAGAACATACGTCCAAATGCATATCTTTACCGAGGGTAGAACGGGTCTTCACCTGGTTGCCACAGCTGCAAGTTGCTGTCATTTCTTCGTACTTGGGATGAATGTCATTTTGCATAGTTATATCCTTTCGTTTAATGCCCCGCCGCCAAATCCGGCATATTGGCTTCCTTCCTGGAAACAGCTGGTTTGGTACGGAGCTAGTATTCAATCGCAAACAAAGCTCGAGCTATGAGAACGACTGGCTAAAAATCAGGCGATGCATAATACCAGAGAGTACACCAATTGCAATGGGGGCAGTTACAAATGAAAATGATAAACGTGCTACATTACCGCTTTCGTCAATCCTATTGACGACACTCCACTACCGAGAATAGACAGATAACCTTGATGCCCATTTTACGCCTCGCAATGCCTACGCCGTTACGGCGATCCTTTGACTATTTACCCCCGGAAGATATGTCAGCGGACCAAGTCGCAAGGCTGACACCAGGGTCTCGTATCATGGCACCGTTTGGGCGCCGACAGCTGGTGGGAATCCTGCTGTCTGTAGAAAATCATAGCGACATCCCTGCGGCGCAGCTAAAAGCTGTTGTGGAGGTTCTCGATCTGCAAGCAACCCTCACACCTCGATTGCTGGAGCTGTGCCTTTGGGCGGCCAGCTATTACCAGCACCCTGTAGGTGACGCTTTGGCAAATGCCATACCGGCACTGCTGCGCAAAGGGGGCGGCCTTATTGATATCCGCGAAAAGCGATGGCGACTGACAACTGAGGGGAAAGGCCTTCCCACCGGTGCTTTAACGCGCGCAAAAAAACAGGCCGCGGCGTTACTGCAGCTGCAAAACAACGCTTCTCAAGGACCATCAGATTTTGAACCACTCGGCATCAACACCACTGTTTTAAAAACGCTAGCCAAGAAAGGGCTGATAGAAACGTTTACCATTGAAACAACGCCTATTGACCTCAGCAGAGTCGCCTCCGTTGGTGCATTGACACTAAACCACGAACAGCAACAGGCGCTGGACTCAATTGCAATTGATCAGCAATATCAATGTTCCTTACTCGACGGAGTCACTGGCAGCGGCAAGACTGAAGTCTATTTGCAACTGATCGAAAAATGCCTGCAAGCCGGTCGGCAGACGCTGGTTTTAATCCCGGAAATTGGGCTGACACCACAGACATTAAGTCGCTTTCAACAACGGTTTAATTGCCCGATAGCGATCCTGCATTCTGGTTTAACTGACAGAGAACGCCTACTGGCATGGCAACAAGCCAAAATCGGTGAAGCTGGAATTATCATAGGCACCCGCTCCGCCATCTTTACTCCAACGTTACAACTCGGACTGATCATTATTGATGAGGAGCACGACAGCTCTTATAAACAGCAGGATGGATTTCGTTATTCTGCCAGAGATATCGCCATCAAACGGGCAGCGCTGGAACACTGTCCAATCTTGCTGGGTTCTGCCACGCCCAGTCTAGAGACACTGAATAATGCGATCCAGGGCCGCTACCAGCATTTACAGTTAGTCACACGCGCAACAGGAGCACAACAGCCGACTTTCCAGATTGTTGATGTGCGCCACGCCCCAATGGAAGACGGCCTGAGCCCATCGCTGATTGAGTCTATCAACGAAGAAATACAAAACGGCAATCAGGTATTAGTTTTCATTAACCGCCGCGGGTTTTCTCCAATGCTGATGTGCCACGACTGTGGTTATGTCGCGCAATGCCAACACTGCGATGCTCGCATGACCGTGCATTTCCGACAGCAATTGTTACGATGCCACCATTGCGAAAGCCAGCGAGGATTGCCCCACAGCTGCCCGGATTGCAATAGCAAGCAGCTGGACTTTCGTGGATCAGGCACCGAACGCAGCGAACAGGCACTGAAAAAACGATTCCCGGATACCTCTATCATTCGTATCGACAGAGACACGACCAGCCGCAAACACGCCATGGAAAATCTGGTCGCCGATGTACACAAAGGTACACCGTGCATTCTGGTTGGCACGCAAATGCTGGCAAAAGGCCATCACTTCCCCGACGTTACCCTGGTGGCAGTGCTGGATGCTGACGGGGGCTTGTTCAGCGCGGATTTTCGTGGTCCGGAAAAGATGGGGCAGTTATTAGTTCAGGTTGCAGGGCGCGCTGGCAGGGCGTCAAAACCCGGGCGAGTTGTTATCCAAACCCACCAACCCGAACATCCGCTAATCAATACCTTAACAACAAGCAGTTATCGCGAGTATACCGAGCAACTCCTCCCCGAGAGAAAAATCAGCCACCTCCCCCCTTTCGGCTATCTGGCAATTGTTAGAGCGGAGGCAAAAAACACTGAACACCCCGAACAGTTCCTCCGAGATTTACGCTCATATGTCGAGGCCAATAGCGTTAGCACTACCCCGCAAATGCTGGGGCCCCTACCGGCGCCAATGGCAAGACGTGCAGGATATTTCAGAGCACAATTAGTACTTCGTGCAGACAACCGTGGGGACCTTCACCGGACTCTCCAGCTTCTCACTGGAAACGCCGATCAACACCCTCTGGGCAACAAGCTTCGCTGGTCTGTCGATGTAGATCCCGTCGATATGTTTTAGTGGCACACCGCTAGCGTAGACGGAGAAAAAACGGGATAATACTCGCCGTGAAATAGCCCCGACAAGCTCGGGGATTTTAATTGTTTGAATTTTTGTGACAACTCCTTGGGCAATACCATTCAATGAAAGACCATATAGAACAACTGATTCGCACAGCTCTGACAGACCTAATAAACAGCGGCTCGCTGCCGGGGGATATCGAACCCAGAATCAGTGTCGATCGCACCAGGGATAAAAGTCACGGAGACCTTGCGAGCAATATCGCCATGACATTGGCTAAAGCCGCTAAAAAACCACCAAGAGATATCGCCCAATTAATTATTGGCGCTCTTCCTGCGTCAACACAATTAAACAAAGCAGAGATTGCCGGACCCGGCTTTATTAATTTTTACCTCAATGAAGCTGCAGCCGTCGCCGTTGTTACTGATATTTTATCGCAGGGAGCAAACTTTGGACGCTGCAATGACGGACAAGGTAAAAAAGTACAGGTTGAGTTTGTCTCTGCCAACCCTACCGGCCCACTGCATGTAGGGCACGGACGCGGAGCGGCAGTGGGCGACAGTATATGTCGCCTGCTCGATGCGGCCGGCTGGGATGTAACTGCTGAGTTCTACTACAATGATGCAGGCCAACAAATTAACAACCTGGCAGGCTCAGTGCAGGCACGCTGCAAAGGACTGGGGCCCGACGATGAAAGCTGGCCGAAAGATGGCTACCGCGGCGGTTACATAAGTGACGTCGCCACTTCGTATATGGCAAAAGAAAAAATTGATGCCGAAGACAAACATGTTGTCGGCGCAGGTGATGCAGACGATCTGCAGGCCATTAGTGACTTTGCCGTTGCCTACTTGCGCAGAGAGCAAGATCTTGATTTAAAAGCCTTTGGTGTTGACTTTGATGTTTACTATCTGGAGTCGTCACTCTACAACGAAGGCCGAGTTGCTGACACAGTTCAGCAATTGGTAAACAGTGGCCACACCTACGAAAAAGACGGCGCGCTGTGGTTGCAGACAACCGACTTTGGCGATGACAAAGACCGGGTCATGCGCAAGTCAGACACCGTAGAAACAGACCCGTTATCAGGCAGTGAAATTCTCAAGCAAGGCGGTTATACCTACTTCGTACCCGATGTTGCTTACCACCTCAACAAATGGCAGCGCGGCTTCGAACGGGTCATTAATGAACAAGGCGCAGATCACCACAGCACCATTACCCGGGTGCGGGCTGGAGTACAAGCAGTCAGTCGGCACAACAATTTACAGATCCCCGAGCAGTGGCCTGAATATGTGCTGCATCAGATGGTTATGGTTATGCGCGGCGGAGAAGAAGTCAAAATATCCAAACGAGCCGGAAGCTATGTCACCATTCGCGATCTCATTGACGAGGTGGGCAAAGATGCTACTCGATACTTCCTCGCAGCGAGGGCAGCCACCTCTCAACTGACATTCGATATCGATCTGGCCATATCACAGAGCAATGACAACCCGGTTTATTATATTCAGTATGCCCATGCGCGGGTTTGCAGCATGATGCGCAAACTGTCAGATCACCAGTGGAGCTGGTCAGCTGAGCTCAACAGCAACACTCTCGATCAGCTGGTCGAAGACGCAGAGAAAACCTTGCTGAAAAAGCTTTCAGGTTATCCCGAGCTGATTAAAAATGCTGCTACTCATTCCGAGCCTCACACTGTCGCTAACTACTTGCGCGAACTCGCTGGCGATTATCACAGTTACTATAACGCCCACAAAACATTGGTAGAGGACGAAGGTTTGCGCAACGCCCGCCTGAGCTTAAGCGAAGCAGTAAGACAGGTTATTGCAAACGGCCTGTCTCTTCTGGGCGTGTCCGCGCCAACAGAGATGTAGCCATCGAATGTCACTGGTGAAAACTTAACAGAAAACGCCGACAAATTATCGAAAACGGTCTAAGCTTAACAAGCGCTTTTGTCGTCGGCACCAACAACATCCAAGCGTATAAAATCCCTCGGATATTCTCACACAAAAAACTTGCCTCCACGCACTATCGATGAGACAAGGCAAGACGGGTAAACCAAAAACGATCATGACACACGATTTCGCCAAAAAGCCCAAGGCGACCAAAAGAAAGAAGAAAGTAGTAAAAAAGCAAACCCCGGGATGGGTGTGGCTGTTTATCGGTATTGTTGCCGGTGTTTTTGTCAGCTTTCTTGGCTATCTTGCCAATATTACACCAGAACCAGCACCGGAAAAAATTGCACAAAAAGTTGACGAAATTAGGGAAGATGTTAAAAAAACTGTCGCCACTAAATTTGATTTTTACACGCTGCTCCCAGAGCGTGAAGTTATTGTTCCAGTTGAGCATGAAGACGTCGACAGCTCGCCTAAACAGGCTACCATATACATTTTACAAGCGGGATCGTTCAGAAGTAGCAACGATGCCGACCGGCTCCGTGCGCAGCTAATTTTGATGGGGCTGGAGGCCAAAGTTGAGCAAGTCTCTGTTGCCAACGGCGACCTTTGGCACCGGGTTCAGGTGGGGCCATTTGGCGACCGTTCACGGCTGTCAAAAGCTCGCGGTATACTGCTTGATCAGGGTATCGACACGCTATTGTTAAAGCGTAAAGCTGAAGGCTAAGCGACCAGCTATTTGGCACCAATCGACAACTGATTATGACAGCCACTGGCTCAGTCTTGAAATCATCGTAATTACCCCCATATAACTTATTTACCGTTTCGCCTATCAAATGAGGAATTCAGCTTGGATCAATATAGAGGCACTACTATTCTTTCGGTGCGCCGTAATGGCCACGCCGTTATTGGTGGCGATGGTCAGGTATCGATGGGCAATACCATAATGAAAGGCAATGCCCGCAAAGTCAGACGACTATACAAAGACCAGGTAATAGCTGGCTTCGCCGGCGGAACTGCCGACGCCTTTACGCTATTTGAGCTGTTCGAATCACAGCTTGAAAAATATCAAGGACAACTCACCCGCGCCGCCGTAGAGCTTGCCAAAATGTGGCGTACTGAACGCTCACTTCGACAGTTGGAAGCACTGCTTGCGGTCGCTGATAAAACGACATCATTAGTCATTACCGGCAATGGTGATGTTATCGAACCGGAAGACAATTTGATTGCTATTGGGTCTGGCGGCCCGTTTGCACAATCAGCAGCCAAAGCACTGCTGGAAAACACTGATCTCAGTGCTCGCGATATCGTCGAACGAAGCTTAGCCATTGCCGGTGATATTTGCGTCTACACCAATCACAATCGAACAATTGAAGAGTTGGATTGCGAGTAGTCGCTACCCCTAATTTGCCTTTAAACAGGCTTGATCAGTGCAACTAACAGACTTAATAAATTCTCACTCACCCGGGAATGACAAGCGAGAAAAATCATGTCACAGATGACTCCCAGAGAAATTGTTCACGAACTGGACAGACACATAATTGGCCAGGAACGCGCCAAGCGAGCAGTCGCCATTGCTCTGCGGAATCGCTGGCGCCGGATGCAATTGGACGAAGAGCTACGCACTGAAATAACTCCAAAAAATATATTGATGATCGGCCCAACCGGCGTGGGGAAAACTGAAATTGCTCGCCGTTTAGCGAAACTGGCGAACGCTCCCTTTATTAAAGTTGAAGCGACCAAGTTTACTGAAGTTGGGTATGTTGGCCGCGATGTGGAATCCATTGTTCGCGACCTGGTCGACGTATCAATAAAAATGCTCCGCGAGCAAGAAATTGAAAAAGTAAAGTTTCGGGCAGAAGATGCTGCCGAGGAGCGAATTCTGGACGTTTTGCTCCCAAAAGCCAGAGGCGATGAAGACGCTACAGAATCGACTACACGCCAACTGTTCCGTAAAAAATTACGTCAAGGCGAATTGGACGATAAAGAAATCGAAATTGAAGTCAGTGCCAGCCCAGTCGGTGTAGAAATTATGGCCCCGCCGGGAATGGAAGATATGACCAGTCAATTGCAGAGCATGTTCTCCAACATGGGCAGCGGAAAGAAAAAGACCGGGAAAATGACCGTCGCCGCCGCACTAAAAAAGATTCAGGAAGAAGAAGCGAGCAAACTGGTTAACGAAGAAGAACTAAAAGCCCGAGCTGTAGAAGCCGCCGAGCAAACCGGCATTGTCTTTCTCGACGAATTGGATAAAGTTGCAAAACGCTCTGAAGGTGCCGGTGCCGATGTATCCAGAGAGGGTGTACAGCGAGACTTACTGCCACTGATTGAAGGCTGTACGGTCAGCACCAAGCACGGCATGCTTAAAACAGATCACATTCTTTTTATCGCATCAGGCGCATTTCACCTGGCCAAGCCATCTGATCTAATTCCCGAACTGCAGGGACGACTTCCCATTCGTGTTGAACTGGAAGCGCTTTCTCCGGAAGATTTTCAGCGCATCCTCACTGAGCCCAATGCCTCTCTGACCGAACAATATCAGGCACTATTGCAAACAGAAGGACTGGGTATCACCTTTACTGACGATGGTATTAAACGAATTGCAGAAACCGCCTGGGAAGTGAATGAACGAACCGAAAACATTGGCGCCAGACGCCTGCATACGGTCATGGAACGCCTGCTAGATGAAGCATCCTTTGACGCAACGGATAAAAGCGGTACCGAGTTATCCATTGACGAGAACTACGTCAATGAAAAACTTGGCGAACTCATCAAGGATGAAGACTTAAGCCGGTTTATTTTATAAGCTCAACCAACCGAACCTAAAGCCTCTGTTCCAATGAGGGGCCGACGAGTTTTTTCTACCGCAGTAATCGTCAGGAATACTATGGCCAAGTCCCCCGTTCCACTCGATATAAAGCTTCACAAACAATCCAAAACATTGGAGCTGATATATGACACAGAACAATTCACATTGAGCTGCGAGTATCTTCGAGTGTATTCACCCTCAGCAGAAGTTCGCGGCCATGGCGCCGGTCAGGAAGTCCTTCAAACCGGTAAAATTAATGTTGCCATCGACACTATTTCAGCCGTTGGTAACTATGCCTTACAACTGGTATTCAGTGACGGCCACGATTCAGGCATTTACTCCTGGGATTACCTCTATCAAATGTGCGCTCATAAAGAGGCATGGTGGCAAGACTATCTGGAACGACTGGATAACGCAGGCGGTGTTCGAGACCCGGATATCCAAGTGGTCAAGATCGGCAACTAAGTTGGATCGATGTTACTACTGGTAGCGACAGTGTTTGCGCTAGTACTGGTTATCATCGCCATAGCTAAAGGCAAGATTGTCAAAGCGAGTAAAGTGACCAATAAAGGCGAGTCTTGATGTACCTGTCGGACCATTCCGCTGCTTACCGATAATAATTTCGGCAATACCTTTGTCGGCACTGTCTTCGTTGTAATACTCATCGCGATAGATAAACATAATAACATCAGCATCTTGCTCGATGGCTCCCGACTCTCGTAAATCAGAGTTGATTGGGCGTTTGTTCGGACGCTGCTCCAGCGATCGGTTCAGCTGTGACAGTGCGACAACCGGGCAATCGAATTCCTTGGCAATCGCTTTCAGAGAGCGAGAGATCTCAGATATTTCGGCAGTACGCCCCTCTGAAAATCCGCCAACCTGCATCAACTGTAGATAATCCACCATGATCATCGCAACATCCCCATGCTCGCGGACAATACGACGGGTGCGAGAGCGTATTTCAGTCGGTGATAGTGCTGGCGTGTCATCAATAAACAGCGGCCGGTCTTTTAACTTACTTACCGCACTGGTTAGTTTTGGCCAGTCTTCTTCATCGAGCTTGCCAGTCAACACCTTGCCCAGAGGAATTCTTCCAATGGCTGAAATCATCCGCATGATAATTGCACTCGCAGGCATTTCCATACTAAAAACAATAACCGGCTTATCGTTATTGAGTACCGCGTGTTCTACCAGGTTCACCGCAAAGGCAGTTTTACCCATAGACGGCCTAGCCGCTACGATGATTAAATCCGACCGCTGCAATCCCGATGTCTTTTCATCCAGCTCGGTAAAACCGGTACTAACTCCGGTTAACGTACTTTCAGAATTGAACAGTTCGTCGATTCGATCAACAGCCCCTTTCAGTAGAGGGTTCACCGCTTGAGGACCGCCAACTTTAGGGCGCTCCTCAGAAATTTGCATTATCTTTCGTTCGGCCTCATCCAACAGATCGTCGCTATCCCGACCCTCTGTGTTGTAACCACTATCAACAATATCATTGGCAACATTGATTAGTGACCGAAGACTGGAACGCTCTCTTACAACCTTCGCATAAGCCCTGATATTGGCTGCACTCGGTGTGTTATTGGCAAGCCCGGCTAGATAAGGTAACCCACCGGCCTGCTCTAACTGGTCATTATTATTGAGTGCCTCTGACAAGGTAATAACGTCAACGGGCTCGCCGGCTTCGACCAGTTTTTCCATCTGGGTGAAAATTTGCCGGTGACTGCCACGATAAAAATCGGCCGGACTCAACTGGTCAGCAACGTTATCCCACGCCTCATTAGCAATCATCAGCCCACCCAGCACTGATTGTTCCGCCTCGATAGAATGTGGAGGCACTTTGATATCAGCTAACTCAGAGTCCGAGCTAAAGCCGAAGTCAAAAATATTATCCAGATTTGGTGGAATGTCGTTATCGGTATCCAAAATGGTTCAGGCGCCCAGAGTAATCATCAATTTACGAGGTTAATTTAAACAGCGTTATTATCTGCGTTGCCGTCTATCACCGCACAACATGCCGGCAAATAGCAACGGAACAGAAGATATTGCCCCCTGACGTCGTTGAATGCAATCGACAGTATTAGCAAAGGCAAAAAAAAAGCACTGCGGGAACAATATTCACCGCAGTGCTTTTTCTGTACATAAGGCAACAACCTTCGCCTGGCGACTAATAATTAGCAGCAGCAAACGTCAGCAGATCACCTCAAAGACTGACCAAAAGCTTATTTGCTTTCAGCAATAACCGACAGCTTGATGGCCTGCGTAACTTCCGAGTGCACCTGAATATCGATGTCGAATTCACCCAGCTCACGGATAACGCCCATTGGCAAACGAACTTCAGACTTACTAACAGCAACACCGGCATCGGTGATAGCCGTAGCTATGTCACGAGTACCAATAGAGCCAAACAGCTTACCTTCGTCACCAGCATTGGCTTCGATAGTAATGGCAACGTCAGCCAGTTTTGCAGCGCGAGCATGGGCTCCACCGCGCTTTTCAGCAGCAGCAGCTTCCAACTCAGAACGACGGGCTTCAAAATCAGCCACGTTACTTACAGTGGCAGGAACTGCCTTACCGTAAGGTATCAAGAAGTTACGTCCAAACCCGGACTTAACATTAACTTTATCGCCCAGATCGCCGAGTTTACCGACTCTTTCCAGTAGAATAACTTGCATTGTACTTACCCTCTATATTTCCAGTCGCTACTTTTACCAGCTCGACTGTCCATTAATTTCTCAATCTATCAAACAATTAGTGCAAGCCTTAGCGCTCGGCCAAACGCTTGCGAATATCTATCCAGCTGTCTACGACAGCAGCAATTATTAACAACGCCTTTATTGGGTCTAACAGCAGCCAGCTAATGTAAAAAACCGTTAGCCAACCGCCCCTCATGTTCTTTTGCGCAACTAGCCCATGTACCAGAGCAAATCCTGCAAACATGAAAGGTACTGCAAAAATTACTGCCCAAAGGCGATAATCCGAACCCAAAGTTGATAACGCCAACCCGATTAACAACAACACTACTGCCAACTGTGGCGACAATCTAAAGCGCTTGAATTCTTCCCCAAAACCCCCGGGGTTGTACAAAAGCCCCTGCCACCATCGAGCCAATATCAGACACAAAGTAACAGTGAAAGCGTTACTTAAACCCAGCAAGCCTGCTATCTGCGAAGGTGTTGGCTTCGCTGTCACCAGTGGTGAGGCCTGATCGGACTGGCTGGCTAACTGCGTCAGCGTCTCGTTCAGTAGCTTTAACAATTCTTCAATGTAACCCTGACCAAAAGTCAGCAACAACAATCCGGTCACAATGCCCGAAACAACTGTTGCAACCAACGCCCAAGACCAGGACCCTGTCGACCTCAACACAACTGCGGCCAACATTGCACCTAACAAGGTAGTTACTGGTGTTGTATCACCCATTGACGCCAACACCAGCGCGGGCAACATTGTCCAAAGCAACACATAACTACCATGTTTTGTGCCTTGCCTTAATGTCACCAGTGCAATAATCGCCGCACCAACCCAGGCAAATAAAATCGACCCGGTGGCAATCATCGCGATGATCACCGCTTGAGTGCGACCTTTCATTACATATTCAGCTAGGGCGCGCATCGTTTATCGCTACTAATTCGTTTGCTGAGAACAGCGAAAAATAGTCTTATTTATGCTGATCAGTGTATGGCAGCAAGGCTAAAAAACGCGCCCGCTTGATACAAGTAGACAATTGACGCTGATATTTAGCTTTTGTACCCGTAATACGGCTAGGTACTATCTTGCCTGTTTCTGAAACATAGGCTTTCAACGTATCCAGATCTTTATAATCAATCTGGTCAACACCTTCTGCAGTAAAACGGCAGAACTTACGACGACGGAAAAAACGTGCCATGGGATAACTCTCCTAATCTAGTTTGCCGAACTATTCTTCGCTGGCAGCTTCTGCAGCTGGAGCAGCGGTTGCTTCTTCCGGAGCTGGAGCAGCAGGTGCTGCTTCTTCACGGCGCTCAGGACGACTGGCGCGGCGCTCACGGCTCTCTTTCTCGGCTTTCATGATCGGTGATTCGGCAATTACCGCCTCATCCATTTTGATCACTAAGTTACGAAGAACAGCATCGTTATAACGGAAGTTGGTGGTTAGTTCGTCGATCGCTTCCTGATCGGCCTCTACATTCATCAACGTGTAGTGAGCCTTGTGGATCTTGTTGATAGGGTAAGCCAAGTGACGGCGGCCCCAGTCTTCCAAGCGGTGGATTTTACCGCCGTTTTTTTCGATGGCCTGGGTATAGCGCTCGACCATGCCGGGCACCTGCTCAGATTGATCCGGGTGGACCAGGAAAATGATTTCGTAATGACGCATAGCATCTCCTTACGGGTTAAAGCCACCTGATGATTCACTAGAGAACCTCAGTATGACAAGGAGCCCCCATAGTTAGTTAGCAACAAAACGTTACAGACACTGACCACGAGGATTTAAGAGGCGCGAATTCTAGAGGAACCGCCAGTGAAAGGCAAGGATTTTGGCGATTATCTAGCCAGTCCCACACGCGGCTTAAGCGGCGGCACTCGGTCGTTGGCTTATTGCTGCGCGCCAGCGCGCCACGTGCTCCAGAGAATCATCGTAGGGAACGCCAACCAAATCACAGGCAAAATCTATAACTGACAACGCCAGAATGTCAGCGATGGAAAACTGATTCCCGGCAACAAACTCATTGTCAGCCAAATGGGCATCAAATAATTTATAAAATGTAGCAGTGCGCTGACGGCCCAGCTCAGCAGCAGCGGGGATTTGTTTGACTAACTTCGCAGTTATTGGGTGGCCGTGTATCCACACCTGGCCTACCGCCCCCATAAAGTTGAGTTCGACCCGTCGGATCCACATTTCTATCGTTGCAATTTCCACAGGAGTAGAACCAAATAGCGGTTTATCCGGATGCAAGGCCTCAAAATAACGGCAGATAGCAACTGACTCGGATATAACCGTACCGTCATCCAGCTCCAGGTAGGGAATGCCACCAAAGGGGTTTCTCGCCAGAGACTCCGCAGCTCGACTTTCACCTTTCATAATATTAATCGGTACCAAAGGAACATCGTTAATTCCCTTTTCCGCTAAATACATTCTTACTCTTCGAGGATTTGGAGCGGGCATTACTGCATCGTACAATTTCATTGTCAGTCTCACTTATTGGATATTTCGCTTTGATATTGTTTTCACAACAACATCAATGATAACGCTAGCGCTATAAATTGCGTGCAAACATGGCAAACAATCGCTCCCAGTGCCGCTCTGCAGCCGGCTTGTTATAAATATCGCCCCGTTGCGGAAAAACAAATCCATGTTCAGTATCCGGATACCACTCAATACGATAATTACATTCGGTGGTTTTCAAATGAGCATCCAGAGCCTCAATCATTTCTGGCGGCGCCCAGGAATCTGTTTCAGCACAGCCGATATATAATTCTCCGCTTATTTTTTCTGCTACCAAATGAGGAGAATCCGGGGCCTCGGTAATCAAGCGCACGCCGTGCAGTGATGCCGCAACTTTAATCCGATCGGGAAAACGCCCAGCTGCCGCAACGGCGAACGGACCACTCATACAATAACCGACAATACCAACTGGCCCTTTCGCCACACAGACATCATCATCAACGTAATCAAAAATCGCCTGTACATCGTCGCAAAATAAGTCGTTGCTCAGGGCATCCATCTGTTCAAACATTTTTTCGCGAGTAACACCTTCCATATACATATGAAATTCACGCACTTTCCGATAATACAAATTTGGAAGCACAACATAATACCCAACAGCAGCTATACGCCTTGCCATATCGTGCAGCTCTTCGCGCTTACCCGGCGCGTCCATGGCAAATATTACCATTGGAAACGGGCCTCCCTCTTCCGGACAAACGGTAAAGGTATTCATTGCGCCATCTTTGGTTTTTATATCAACGTGAGTTTCTATCATTGTTTTTCCTTTCTTATTATTACACTATCAAGCTTATAACAGCGATAGTACTAATTCGATTCTCTCTGTCTAACTGCCTCGAACAGACACACACCAGTTGCAACAGACACATTGAGACTGCTCACGGAACCAGCCATCGGCAAATTAACCAGGTAATCACAATTTTCCCGAGTCAAACGCCGCATCCCCTTGCCTTCGGCACCCATGACCAAAGCCACCGGCCCTGTAAGATTAGCCTGATAAACGCTTTGTTCCGCTTCGCCAGCGGTACCTGTAATCCAAATACCTCGATCCTGGAGATCTTTCATCGTTCTCGCCAGATTGGTGACCTGAATATAGGGAACCATTTCAGCAGCGCCGCAGGCGACTTTACGCACCGTGGCATTCAGCGGCGCCGAGTTATCTTTTGGGGCAATAACGGCATCGACACCAGCAGCATCAGCGGTGCGCAAGCAGGCGCCCAAATTATGCGGGTCAGTTACCCCGTCCAGAATCAGTAACAACGGAGCATGGTCGAGACTTTCAAGCATCTCTTTCAAATCTCGATCGCGCAAAGTTTGCGCGGGCTTGGTGAGTGCAACAACACCCTGGTGACGTCCTTCCACCTGTTTATCAAGCTCTTCTCGTGGAACTGTTTTACATTTCACACCAACCTGCTGGGCGTGCAATTGTAATTCGTTGATACGCTTGTCATTGCGACCCTGCTGCAACCACAGCTCTTCAACCCGGTTTGACTGCCGCTGTAATAGGGCTTCTACGGCATGAATACCAAATACCCAGTGTTCTTCATTCACTCTATTTTGCCCTATTGACGCTTTCTTTTGCGAACGGACTTTGCCTTGGGCGAAACAACCTTCGCTGGTTTTTCTCCTGACACAGCAGCCGCGGCCTTAGCTGTTTTTTGTTTCGGCTTTTTAACTGCCGCACCTTTACTTTTCTTTGTTGGCTTTTTTTCTTCTGATTCTTTAACGACTGTTTTTGCAAATTGCCGCTTGGGTTTTTTGCCTTCCTTTTGCTCTCGGCGCTTAGCCCGGGTGGCTCCATGAATCATTTCCAAATCAATTTTTTTGTCTTCAAGGCTCACTCGAACCACCTGCACCCTTACCGCGTCGCCAAGCTGAAACATGACACCAGTGCGCTCGCCTATCAACCGCTGCTTGACCGGATCAAAATGGTAATAGTCGCGGTCCAGTGAGCTGACATGCACCAACCCCTCGACATAGACGTTGACCAACTCTACAAATAGACCAAACCCGGTGACCGCTGTGACTATGCCGTCAAACTCTTCCCCTACACGATCCTTAACGTATTCACACTTCAGCCAGGACACAACATCCCGGGTAGCATCATCCGCTCGCCGCTCTGTCATCGAACACTGCTCACCCAACACTAGCAAGTCAGCCATGCCGTAGGGATAGATCTTCTTTTTGGCCAACACGCCGGCATCAGCTACTCGCTTAACTTGTTTACTAGCCACATCGCTGCGAACAATATGGCGAATAGCACGGTGTACCAGCAGATCTGGATAGCGCCGGATTGGCGAGGTGAAATGGCCATAGGCCTGGTAGTTAAGACCAAAGTGCCCCAGGTTTTCAGGCTGATAAACTGCCTGGCGCAATGAGCGCAACATCATCGTCTGAATAATGTGTGCATCTGGCCGATCACCGAGCTGCGATAATAAATTCTGATAATCATCCGGCGTCGGTTTATTGCCGCCCCCTAAATCCAACGCCAACTCACCCAAAAACTTTCTTAGCGACTCCAGCTTTTCCTCTGTGGGGCCTTCGTGCACTCGAAACAGGGCCGGCAGCTTATGTTTTTCCAAAAAACGCGCCGCCGCCACATTGGCAGCCAACATACATTCTTCAATCAGCTTGTGAGCATCATTGCGAACCACTGGTACAATTTCTTCAATTTTTCGATCTCCACCAAACACGATACGGGTTTCTGTGGTTTCAAAATCAATCGCACCGCGCAGAGTTCTCGCTTTTCGAAGCGTTTTATACAGGCTGTGCAACTGCTCCAAATGGGGAACAACTTTTTTATACTCGGCACGCAGTGGTTTGCTGTCCGGATTCACCGGATCGAGGATCGCACCCACTTTGTTATAGGTGAGCCGCGCATGAGAGTGCATCACCCCCTCATAAAAATAGTAACCGCTAACTTTGCCGGCAGAACTGATTGTCATTTCACAAACCATGCAAAGCCGATCGACAGCTGGTTTTAGCGAGCACAAACCATTCGACAAAGCCTCTGGCAGCATCGGCACAACCTGCTCAGGAAAGTAAACGGAATTGCCTCGCAACGTCGCCTCTTTATCGAGCGCACTACCAACTGCCACATAGTGAGAGACATCGGCAATGGCAACCCATAAGCGCCAACCACCTGTCTTTTTGGCCTCACAGTAGACAGCATCATCAAAATCACGGGCATCTTCGCCATCGATGGTAACAAATGGTAAGGCACGCAAATCGATACGATGTTGTTTGTCTTGTTCGTCCGGTTCTGCCGACAATCCCTGCGCTTCTATTTCAACCGCTTCCGGCCATTGATGAGGAATGTTATGAGCTCGAATAGCCACATCAATTTCCATTCCCGGCGCCATATGATCACCCAGCACCTCGACAACGCGGCCTGTCGGAGGTTTGCGCCACCCTGGCTGACCGGTTATTTCGACCATTACATATTGATCAATAGTCGCGTCGCCAATTTCTTCACGAGGAACAATGACGTCATGATTAATACGGGCGTTGTCAGGCGACACAAAAACCACACCGTTTTCATCATAAAGTCGGCCAACTAGCTGACGGGTGTTGTGACTGATCACCTCGACAATAACACCCTCTTTTTTACCTCGATGATCAAAACCAGTGCTGCGACACAAAACCTCATCACCATCGAAAACCGTACTCATCTGGCGACTATTAAGGTACAAATCGCCACCACCTTCAAAAGGCACAGCAAAGCCGTAACCATCCCGATGAGCCTGAACCCTGGCTCGCACCAGATCCAGCTTATCAATAAGCCCGTACGCGCCTTTGCGATTGCGCATCAATTGGCCATCACGCTCCATCGCTTTCAAACGACGACGCAACGCTTCAACTTGCTGATAATCTGTTAATTCCAGCGCTTTGGTAATTTGGTTTCGATTAAGCGGGCCATCGGCCTCTGCCAAAAATTCCATAATGAATTCTCGACTGGGAATCGGTAAGTCGTACTTTTCAGCCTCGCGGCCTGCGTGGGGGTCTTTGCGGGTAGGGCGTTTTGCCATCTGTGCGTATAATCCTTGAACAATAATCAATGACCTCCATTATACCCATATATCGCCCGGCATCTGCTTTTATTGACAAAACCCTTGCTGGCGGGTAAATTGCGCGCCTCAGTTTGATCAGCGATCGCTGATCAACTAAGCCCAGGTGGTGAAATTGGTAGACACGCTAGCTTCAGGTGCTAGTGCTCTTCGGGGCGTGGAGGTTCAAGTCCTCTTCTGGGCACCAACTCTCTTTTAAATATACATATCAAAAGGGACATTGAGCCCTCTGAGCATTCCGACTGGCCATTTACCGGGACTGCCGATAAAACTGCGAAACACTTATCATCTCCGATGGCAGATACCGTCTGATCCAAGACCACCAACTGGAATTACGAACTCACCAAAGTTCTTAAGACTAACAACCTCTTTACAGCGACGTCAGCATATATCAGCTGACGTATTCCAGCGGCAACTGCGTTGTTTGCTTCATGGTTTCCATCACAAAGCTAGAGCTAACGTCAAACAGGTCAGCCTTTATTAGCTGCTTATATAATTCGTCGTAGCCAGGCATATCCGTCACCACGGCCTTAATCAGATAGTCTAAATCTCCACTCATTCGATACGCTTCGAGTACCAACGGTAACCCATCAATCACTTGCTGAAACTGTTCCGACCACTGGTCATTATGCTGATGAGTGCGGATAGAGATGTACACAGTAAGCGGTAAGTTAACGTGCTGAGGTTCAAGTAGAGCTACTCGTCCCCTAATAACACCATCGACTTCGAGCTTTTGAATTTTGCGCCAACAAGCGGATTTTGAAATTCCCACTCGTTCGGCAAGAGCGCCAACAGAGAGAGTAGCATCTTGCTGCATTAAGACCAGAATGGCTTTGTCATATTTGTCCATGGCTTTGACCTCGGGATAGAAAAGGGTAATTTTCTTCACGATGGCATAAAAACCCTAAAAATGTAACAAAATAGGAAAAACGTGCCGATTTATTAACAATGGGTGAAACATAAAGAAACAATGTTTACCCTTAAAGCCTTTAATATTTACCGTACTTAGTCCTACCGTGAAACCAGCCATGACTTCCGCCAATGCCCTGATCGATACCATTCGTAGTAATCTGATTGGGGACAGAACTTTGATCCCCACTGCCTTTGGCGAGAAGCCGCTAATCTATGCAGATTACACCGCTTCCGGTAGAAGTCTTAATTTTATAGAAGACTATATCCGCCAGCGCGTACTCCCCTACTACGCCAATACCCACACCGAGACCTCTTATACAGGCGCACACACCACCGCCTTACGGGAGCAATCGCGCCAAATTATTCGTCAAGCTGTTAACTGTACAGAAGAAGATCAGGTGATATTTTGTGGGCCAGGTGCTACCGCAGCCATTAACAAACTAATTGATATTCTTAACCTGCGATTACCCGCAGAGTTAACCAAGCGTTATCAGTTATTGGAGCAAATTCCTGCCGATCAGCGACCTGTTGTTTTTATTGGGGGCTATGAGCACCACAGTAACGAGCTACCCTGGCGCGAATCCATTGCTGATGTTGAAGTGATCCCTCTAAACCAGCAAGGTCAACTAGATATACGCGTGCTACAACAAAAACTACAAGAGTATCAGCAGCGCTCTTTACTAATTGGCAGTTTCTCTGCGGCCTCCAATGTCACTGGCATTAAAACCGACACCAATCGTGTCTCGGCATTGTTACACCAATACGGTGCTATGGTGCTATGGGATTACGCAGCGGCAGCACCTTACGTTGGCATCGACATGAACAGCCAAAGCAACCATGGCGACAGCAGTAAAGATGCCGTGTTTATCTCTCCACACAAATTTGTTGGCGGTCCCGGCACTCCCGGTATTCTAGTGGTAAAAAAACATTTGTTGACCAATAGCGTGCCCGTCGCTCCTGGTGGCGGCACGGTGCTCTATGTGACGCCGGAAGGTCATCGTTTTGTCGACAATCACGAACTCCGCGAAGAAGGTGGCACTCCGGCTATTGTTGAATCTATTCGAGCAGGTTTGGTGTTCAAATTACAGCAAGATATCGGCACCGACGAAATTGAACGAAAAGAAGAAGACTTTGTTAAACGCGCCCTCGCCTATTGGCAGCCCTTTGACAATATCGAGATTTTGGGCAATACCGAAGTGGATCGCTTGTCGATTATGGCACTGCGTATCAAACATCAGGACAAAGACCTGCACTACGGTTTTGTGGTGGCACTATTGAATGATCTATTCGGCATACAGGCGCGTGGCGGCTGTTCTTGTGCCGGGCCTTATGGCCATAGCCTACTCAATATGGATATGAATTATAGCAAGGCGCTGGAAGCAGAAATCGTTAAAGGGCGAATCATTCTTCGTCCCGGCTGGGTACGGTTAAACTTTAACTATTTTATTGACGAAGAAAATTTTACCTATCTACTAAAAGCCGTCGCACTCATTGCTGAACATGGATGGCGCCTATTGCCATATTATTGCTTCGATACCACTACCGGCTCCTGGCGCTATCAAAACAGTAGCAATCAGTTAACAGAAAATATGAGTCACCTGAATTTCACCGCTATTCCAAACGAAAAGCCAGCGTCGGTGTATCAAGGCTCCCTAGAAACCCATCTATTCGCAGCCAAAGGGCAACTGCTAAAGTGTCGACAGGGTGAGCAGCGTCATACCTTGGCGCTCCCAAAAAGCAGTGAAGAGCTTCGCTGGTTTGCCTTGCCTCAACATATTGAAATAACCAAAAAGTAGTTTTTAACACGAGCCATTTACAATTATTACGGACCAGGAACAGTCAAAAGGAGTAAACATTGTTACCTGTAAAGAGATGTCTGCATCATAGTGCCAACAGGCGTTTTTTTGCTACTACAGCTGCTTCTATTTCACTAACCGATAAAAGTGATGTTAAAGAACTCAACCCGTTAGATATCTAGGGGCTCGCGCTCTTCTGGGCACAATACAACAGTCCAGGTAAGTCTCAAGAAATACACAACCCTAGCTAAAGCCTTTGATTGATTCCATTTTCCCAACCTCACCTGATTTAATTCATTGTATCCACCCATACTCTTCAGGTCGCGACACCGACATATACATTCAAGCTTGTTGTTGATATTGATTAACACCATGGCTAAGATTACAAAGAAATTGTTAACCCAAAATAGATGAATATTTCTTTACCCTCCGATGACAACATAAAACCCGGAATCGGTAGCGAGCGGGAATCCCGATAACAATAAAATAAGTGAGCACTCTAATGAACGTTGAAATTCACGGCAATGTCGCCCCCGGGTTTGAAAAAGTACACGATGCCTTTGCCGCCAACTGGAATGGAATTGAAGTAGGCGCCTGCCTAAGCGTTGTTCACCAAGGTGAAACGATTATTGATCTTTGGGCAGGTTTTCAAGATCAGGCCTATACCAAAGAATGGCAACAAGATACTTTGGTTAACGTCTATTCCACCACTAAAGGATTAGCATCAATTGCCATTGCTCACTTAGCTGACAAAGGCTTGTTAAATTACGAAGCACCTATGGTCGATTACTGGCCGGAATTTGGTGCTGAAGGAAAAGAGGAATTGACTGTTGCGCAAGTGCTTTCCCATTTGGGAGGCCTATGCGGTGTTAGTGAAAAACTGTCGGTGAGCGATTTATATAATTGGCAGAAAATGACCAAACTACTCGCCGCACAAAAACCACTATGGGATCTGGGTAGCGATGCCGGTTACCACGCAGTAACCTGGGGGTATTTACCTGGAGAACTATTCTTACGCATCACAGGCAAAAGTATGGGGCAATATTTTCATGACGAAATAGCCGGCCCGCTAAATGCGGATTGTTTTATTGGACTGCCCGAAAGTGAACTGTATCGAGTAGCCGAACTCGTCGGACCAAACCGCGCAAGAATTCAGCCACCAGCACCTGAATCGATACCGAGCGTGCCACCGTTATATGTTCCAGCCATGTTGAACCCCTCGATTAGACCGTACAAAGACGCCAGCTCAAACGAATGGCGCATGGCAGAAGTGGCCGCCGCCAATGGGCAGGCAAATGCTCGCGGCATAGCAACTGTCTACGGCATTATGGCCAATGGCGGGGAAATGAATGGCATCAACTTTATCAGTTCTGCTGGTATCGCCAACGGCTGTAAACTGGAGAAGGAAGATGGCATCGACTTAGTCACAGGAGGGCCCATGCGCCGAGCTAGAGGATTTATGTTAGGGATAGATGGTGCCTACGGTCCAAACGACAAAGCGTTTGGCCACGCAGGCGCAGGTGGCTCTTTAGGCTTTGCCGATCCTGACAAAAATATTGCCTTTGGTTATGCAATGAATCAAATGCAATCAGACCCCAATGCCACACCGCGATCAAGATTATTGGTTGATGCCCTATATCAATGCCTCTAACTTTATGATTAGAAATTAGAAAAACTCACTACAAGAAACTGGAACGCATTTTTACACCCCATCGACCTTTGATCTTTTGCAAAATATAGAGTGAGTTGTATGTCCCTATTTCAGAACCATCCTCGCGCAGACGCCTAAAGCGTGTCTTTACGTGCACTTTGGTTTCACTAATATTTGTCACTTCCCGATCAACCCAAACGCTCTTAAACCATCCCGTGTCGGGTAATTTTTTGAATAGCTGTTGATGCTGCCTCACACCCTCCTCAGCCGTTTCAGTTACGTTCATAACACCTCTAGCCAGCCGATAATGAGGAAAATGATAAGTTGCAATATGGGCTTTTGCATCCATTGCGCTAAAAGAACGGATAAACTCATCTAACACCGCCATTGCACTCGCTTCAATTTCGCGGCGGTCAATTTCTTGTGCCGATGCAATCGGCGCACAAAAAAATACAGCGACCAGGAACAAGCTATTCATTAGTTTCATATTGTAACCCCACATCAATATCACCCTGAACAAACTAGTAGGAATGGTACTATAGGCTCTTCGTTTACAATGCCATCCCTTAGGACGACCTTTACTATTTGAAAGTCGATGACTTTGACCCTTTGACTCACGAATAAAGCCCAACGACATCCATAACACTTTATTAACTAAACAAATTGTTATATAACCTACGAGTGCGATCGTAACATGGCGGAATGGACAATTCTCGAAAATCGAGACCACTCTATCGGTTCTCCTGAAAAAGCACAAAAAAAATATCAGCGGCGCAACGTCTCACACCATCTATATTTCTATAGTAACTAGGCACCTCAACTAGGAACTTTAAATATGAATCAATTGCATAGAATCTCTGGAATAATCACTGCGGTCTTGGCGGTAGGTATCTTTTCAACAGGTTGCACAGAAAAAGAGCCTGCTGCCAAAAATACCGATCAGAAAGCCACTTCGACCCAGCAAGTGACCGAGAAAGAACAGACACCGGATGCTCGTAGTTGGACACCCGATGCCAATCGCGTTGCTTACTTCGGTGACCTCCACGTTCACACGACTTATTCTTTTGATGCCTTTTCCTTTGGCTCAATGGCAACACCACATGATGCCTATCGCTATGCCAGAGGAGAAACCATCAAACACCCGGCCGGGTTTGATTTAAAACTGGATAAGCCGCTAGATTTCTATGCAGTCACCGACCATGCGATGTACCTCGGTGTGTCCAATCAAGCAGCTGACACCACCACTGCGATTTCCAAGCTGGACGCCTCCAAACCCCTCAACAATTTGAACGCACCGGATAACTTTGGCATTGATTCCTTCAAGGAAAGAACACAAGCATTTCGGCCGTTTATTCCAAAACTACGGAAAGACATCGCCGACGGTAAAATATCTTCCCAAGTCATTGCTGACATCAGTAAATCTGCTTGGGCTGATACCATTAAAGCAGCGCAGGATAATTATGTTCCCGGAGAATTCACCACATTTATAGGCTACGAATTCACTACCGCGAAAGGCGGCGGCAGTATGCATCGGAACGTTATTTTTAGAGGATCTGACAATATCCCGGACATACCCTTCTCCCGTATAAACTCTGAAAACCCCGAGGATCTTTGGGAGTGGATGGATGCACAACGGGCAAAAGGCGCGGAAGCGCTTGCCATACCACACAATTCCAACGGATCAGCTGGCCACGCTTTTGAATTGACCAACTGGGCGGGTGAACCAATAAGCACCGAGTACACCGAAATGCGCGCACGCAATGAGCCCCTGGTCGAAATAACACAAGTGAAAGGAACATCTGAAACTCACCCCAGCCTCAGTATGAATGACGAGTGGGCAGGTTTTGAAATTGCGGAATACTCTGCCGCCACTTACGGCGTATCCAACCCGCCGGGCAGCTATGTTCGTGAGGCGCTGATCAATGGCCTCAGCCTTGAAGAGCAACGTATCGGGAACCCCTTTAAGTTTGGTGTAATTGGCTCATCCGACACCCATGTGGGAGCGGGACCTTATGACGAAGCTAACTATTTTTCGAAAGTGGGACTCTTCGATGGCGACGGCATTAAACGCGGATCTATACCCATACCTAAAGACAGTGTCGAAGACTACAGCTATGCAACTCTCACGTATAAAGATGCAAACGGCAGGCTATTCATTGATGGTAAGTTTCCCACTTGGGGGGCTGCGGGCCTCGCCGGCGTGTGGGCCGAAGAAAATACCCGGGAATCCATCTATGATGGATTTCGGCGCAAGGAAGTGTTCGCAACGTCAGGCCCTAGAATTCGAGTCCGGTTTTTTGGGGGATTCGACTTTGATGAATCCATTCTCGAGGCGGAGGATATTGTTACTCAAGCCTACCAAAAAGGCGTCCCTATGGGCTCAGACCTGATTGCGAGAGACGCAAAAGAACCCAGCTTTCTGCTGTGGGCGTTAAGGGATAGCGATACAGCCCCACTACAACGACTGCAGATTATCAAAGCCTGGCTGGAGGATGGTCAATCGCACGAGCAGGTTTTTGATGTCGCCTGCACCGACGGACTCACGGTTGACCCGGTAAGCCATCGATGCCCCGACAACAATGCCAAGGTGAATATCACTGACTGCGCAATAACTGCAGATACAGGCGCGTCGGAGTTGAAAACCCTTTGGAAAGATCCCGAATTTAATGCTGAACATCGGGCCTTTTATTATGTTCGTGTTTTGGAGAATCCGACCTGTCGCTGGTCAACTTGGGATGCGGTTCGCGCGGGCACCGAACCCCGTGACAATCTCAACAAGACCATTCAGGAGCGCGCTTGGTCATCGCCCATTTGGTATGCGCCACGGCAATAAAGAGGTGATGCATGTTCAAACAGATCACTTCTCGATTATCGGTCCGCGCCTGCAGCAACGCTGGCATTAATAGTTATCCACCGCCAGGCTCTTGCTGAAGCTCAACAGTATTACCGGCCGGATCCTTGAACCAGATGATTTGTGATGTTCCCTCTCCCACATGGAGAAGTTCTTCGGTATAGCCTTTTACCTCTGCTACCGCCTCGTCAATATTGTCAACATAGAGCGACAAATGGGTATTGTTGGGCATTGCCATAGGCCCTTCGGCTTTATCAGTAATTACATGTACCAGCGGGCGTTCAGTGCCGGCCCAAAAACCATTTACCATGGTTGCCGCACCACTGCGCTCAATATCTTGCAGACCTAAAAATTCTGTATAGAAACTGAATGTCTCATCATGTTTATCAACCGCATTTAGACCGATGTGGTTAAACCCTGTAATCTTCATAATATTGTCTCCGGTTCGAGTCACCCTCGATGATGTAGGATTTTTCTTATATGAGGATATCATAAGCTCAACAGCTGATCGCCATTCTGCTGAACCCATATCTGGTCGATGACCCTGACCATCGTCGGTCGATATTTGCTTTCCGACAAGCGCACACCAATTACTTGAACAATTGTCAAACTGGTTTTCCATGGTGCGAAAAACCTTTTATAACCAAGCCTTGTGCATTAAAAAACAGAACTTCAGAAACCCATTTACGAGCAATACTTTTGTAGACGATTGAAATACTATTGACTCCCGAAAAATACTCAACTAACTCAAATTTTAATGGAGGATTTGACCGCAATCCTATAGACCAATACGGACCAACTTCGCTTTTACCTTTCAGGATACCTTTAGTATTCAGCAATCTCTCTACGATCAGTGGCGAGTGCATTTCAAAATCGTCATCATAGTGACTGAATATAGCGTCGAGATCATGGGAATTCCATGCATCCAACCATGACAAAACGAAACCTTGCGCAAACTCACCCTTGATCATAGCTTTTTATTCCTTTGAAAATTGACAATAACAGGCATATCACGTTTTAAAAAAAAGAAGGGGGTTCTCTATAAAAACTGCAACAAAATGATATTACATTGATTATTCTATTGTCTTAATCATTGTGTTGATATCGCTAGGCCTCTAATGATGACCAGTGTAATTCATTGGAGGAGAGCGTGTGTCAACGCACTACAAAAAACTCCAGATTGTCCGCTTATAATCGTGGTATTAACACCCAGAAAATTGTCTTAATGTAAACACGGCTTTGAGGTCCCCCGTTTTGATAATTACAATACTGTCATTGCTTGGCTATGTAATCATACGTTAAACTACAATATACCTGTTGTTCAGACTAGGTGTTCGCTTGAGCGTTCGATGAGTGCCTAATGAATTTCGTAGTGTTGTTATATGTTTCCCGGTTCAAAAAGAGGGTCTGTGTACCAGCAAGCGACCTCACACGATGACACAGCTTTACTAAAGCCCGTAATACCCCTTGGCCGCACACTATCAAGGTGCAAAGCCGGGAGGCCCAGATTTCATATCTATCCAGAAGGAGACGCTAAATGTCTTTAATTAGTAACACAAGCCCATCAGTTATCCGTAGAGCCTTGCACACTGCCTCAGGCGCTTTGGTGATACTCGCCACGTCGCAAGCTTTAGCTTTTGATCCTATTCCTCAGGAAAGTGGCGTCAGCGGCTTTATTAATCTCGGAGCCGGTGCAGCCCGGGTAGAATCTAACTTTCTAGCGAGTATTCTTAACGGTAACGTCGATCTAAGTGAAGAGAAGAATAACTCACTTTCGAATTCTCCTGATGGCGAGACTTTTGGCATGCCAGCCGTCGCATTTAACCTGGCTTACACTTTTGCAGACACTAGAACCCAAATCTATTTTGGTCCCACGCTGGAAGATTTCCTTCGCTTTGACATGACAACCAACATGGGTATTCGTCAGGAACTTTCTATTGGCGGCACACTGGACTTCAGTCTGACTGGCACCCCAATAAAGACCAAAGTCTGGCGGGACCCATACCTGACAGATGAATCAAGAAGCAGCACTAATAGAGACACCTACGGTTATAAGTTTAGTTGGGATGGAATTCTGAATACTGGACTGGAGGTTCAAGTCTCCAGCAGAGAAGTTGAATATGATTCTGAAAACAGCGGTATTACCAATTTGGATCCAAACAGTGGATTGCCATTAACGGTGGACCAAATCGCCCTGCTGGATCGAAATGGTAATATCGATTCAATCAAAATCGGCTACGGTCTGAAAACAGAAACAGCAGGGTTATTTAAGTTTTCTGTAAGTGACATAGACCATGATCTTGATGGCGATGCCATGTCCTATGATGGAATTCTCGTGGAAATCAACAATGCCTACTCGCTCAATAAGCGCGACAGCTTGGTAACCAATATCGCCTTCGGCAGCTTCGAATACAGCGAAAATAATCCGATTTTTGACGAGCGCGCTGACAAAGATCGTATCGGTTTCAGTATGGCTTTCTTCAGAACACAGCCGTTTGGCATAAAGGGCTGGGTGGGCAATGTTAGTGCGGTATATTATGAGGAAGATAGTGATATCGATTTCTTCGATAACAAAGTAACGATGCTTAATGTAGGTATGATAAAGCGATTCTAACCATCAACCAGAGAAGCTCTAACTACTAACCGTTGGTGTAAAAGCACCTGTGGAGGCATTGAGTCAGCAAGCTATAATTTTGTCGCGTATTGCAGCACGCTTTTGTTCAACGGCGCACGCTAATTTAGTGACCACAGAGATTCCGATCGTTAATGCCCCGCTGGGAAGCACACCTTCGTGCCGGCTTGGTGGTGCCTATGGCTACAGGTGGGTACTCTACGAAAACGAGCTTATTGGCCAAACCAGCACCATAGAAGTTTCTGTTGGCGCCATACTTACTGCCGACGTTCGTCCAGGTGTCGTGGTACTGTCGACCGGTACCTGGTTTGACCCAGAGAACCTTTCCGACCCCTTCAGTCTGGATCTCCGCGGCAACCCAAACACATTAACCCGCGACGTGGGCACCTCAACTCTTTCCCAGGGAACAAGTGCACACACAGCTGCCTGGTAGAAATAGAGCGCTATGAAGGTATGCCGGCGCCAGTGAACGACTTCCAGCCACCGCCAATAAAGAAAAGACCTGTATATCGCCCTGGGTGACACGTACTATGACAACGTTTTCATGCTACTTACTTTCGAAGGACTATAGGACACAACGCCATGGAGAGTTCACAACAAAGCAACCCACTCATTATCGAAGACAGTGTTAATAATGTTCGCTGGATAACCCTGAATCGACCAAAGCAACGAAACCCTCTTTCTACTGAGATGATCACCACTCTAACCGACGCACTGAATAGAGCTGGCGAAGACCCCGCGGTAAGAGCGGTAGTCATTTGCAGTTCGGGGCCTATATTCTCAGCCGGCCATGATTTGCGTGAAATGAGTAAACATATCGATGAAGATCTCGAGTCAACTCAAGAAAGAATTCGCTCAATATTGAAGTTATGCGCAACACTGATGACCACCATTGTGCACTCTCCCAGAGCCATTATCGCCTGCGTGCAGGGTACGGCTACCGCTGCAGGTTGCCAATTGGTTTCCGCCTGTGATTTAGCGATAGCGTCAAAGGACGCTTCTTTCTGCACCCCAGGCGTAAATATTGGTGGGTTTTGTACCACACCTCTGGTTGGTATTGGTCGAAACGTCAGCCGCAAACATGCTATGGCGATGGCCCTTACCGGAGACAACATGAGTGCTGAAGACGCTGTACGAGTAGGCCTCATCAACGAAGCCGTAGATCCAACCGAGCTGTTAAATCATACTCGCAAACTAGCTGAGCATATTGCCTCTAAATCTGCTCAAGGTATTCGTCAGGGTAAAGCAGATTTTTATCGCCAAATAGATATGCCGCTGGAAGACGCCTTTAACTACGCTAATGAAGCCATGGTAAGGGCAATGACGAGCCCAGACTCTCAGGAAGGCAAGGCGGCATTTTTTGAGAAACGAGAGCCTAATTGGGGAGATGCTTAATCACTATGCCCTTAACAAGCGACAAAGACATTGCAGACGTGCTGCGGTCAGTAAAGACGATCGCACTTTTAGGCGCCAGCCATAAGCCAGAGCGCCCCAGTTATGAAGTCATGGCCTTTCTTTTAGAACAGGGCTACACCGTGATTCCGGTCAATCCAGGGCTTGCAGGCACTGAATTGCAGGGCCAGCGTGTTTACGAATCGTTAGCAGCCATACCACAGCCTGTCGACATGATTGACGTGTTCCGCAATGCCTCTTTTCTACACGCCATCGTTGAGGACACAATTAGCCAAGGCATTGGCACCATCTGGACTCAGCTTGATGTGATTGATGAAGCCGCCGCCGCTCATGCAGAAAATCACGGTATTACCGTTATTATGGACCGCTGCCCGGCCATTGAATGGCCCCGCCTTAGTCGGTCTGGACTATTGTAAAGCGGCGCTGGAATATGTCTGTAGGGTGGCATAACATTTAGCAGACATGCTGCCTACTCACGCTACTATCGATCGATTCGTCTAATCCAATCACCGGGTAGATACATGGCCGTGTCAATGATCTGAATAAACGTCTTAATAACAGGCTCAAATTCATCCTTGGCAATTTTATCAAGGGTATCATCGGCCAAAAACAAATACTCTGGTCCAGAAATATATGAAAAACTGGGCACACCATTTAGAAAAAAGCTCTGTGTTTCACCAAACATTGCGACGATGCCCGGCTTTGGAATAATCGTGTCATGTAAGTCGCTGGAAACAATAGCCCGCTTAGCCGCATCAAATAGAAGCTGGTTTGGCGGCGTGAAAAGAATCCGAGGCTCTATTTCCCCAGTATCTACATACCCCTCTTTTTCAGCTTTGAATTTCTTGGCAATATGTTCAATACCAATAGCCAGTACCGTGCTGTTCATAACTTCAGGGTTAGTCTCAGCAAAAATATTGGCGCCCATCGGGTAATTCCAATCGTAGTGACTGCCATCAAAAACAAACACCAGGTTTTTCTGACGAAAATTACTGGGGATTTTTGCGTAGTACTTGGCCAAACCCATAACCGCCGCAATACCCGACCCATCCTGGACCCCGCCGGTCCAACCCGCATCGTGATGGGTATTGACGATAATAGTGTCTTTCTTCTGCCCTTTAAGCGTGGCGACAATATTAGCCGAGGTGGAATTTTTAACCTCGCCTTGTAAAACGACATTTGCAGTTATAGGACTTTTAGCCAAACTGATTTTCTCTACCAAGGCAGCGCCGTCATATTTCCCCATGAACAACCCGGGGATGCGAGTTTGCACCATTGCAGAGGGATCAGAATAAAATTTATTGGTTCCCGTATCATAATCCTTAAGAATTCCGATCATCGCAATAGCACCTTGATCAAAGGCCTGATAGTAACTGACAGGGAAATTTGACGGTATTGGCCCCGCTTTACCACCAAGGGTACCTTTTGCCAACGTTCCCTTGGGATCATAAATAAAATCCGCCAGCATGGGCGCAGCAGACCCCGGAATAGCCTGACCACGAACATCAAAAACAACAATTTTACCGCTGTAATCCTCACCTTCTTTGATGCTCTCGCCAGCATAAACAAGCTCACCCGATATACCTTTTGCTTTAGTGTATTCAGCGCCCCGCATAAAATAGGCCGGTAGCACTTCGCCATCAACATTCAACGCCCAGCTGTCGTAGTGACGATACTTCAAATCATATGTTTGCTCTTCAACGCTGTCGAAACCGAACGTCTTCAGTTGCTTCAAAATATACTGACGCACCTGTGCATCACCTTTGGTTCCCATTCTCCTCATTTCAGAATGTTTACTGGTAATATCAATAACATCACTGGCCCATGAAAACATTTCCTCATTTGACGGAAGATGAGGTTTCGAACGCTCTATTCCAGCTCCATATAGGGTCGAGGTGAACAACGAAAAACAGATGGCGACACAAACGCCACGTATTGAAAACTTCATAGAGAACTCCAGTTATGCCACGCAACGTCGATTGATCGACAGTGTACGTGAAGAATATAGGCGTTTTTACGCTCAGTCTACAACAAGTAATTATCGCTAACGATCGCAGGGCAACCGTGGATCAGACTGTTTAATCAAAACCGCTAACCTACCTATCTCCGAAAACTTATCAGCAACGAATCCATTTCTGCCGGTAGACAAATTGCTAGCACGATAATCACCGGTAACTATTTCAGCTTTGGTCACGGCCGCCCGCTGTGATAATGTTCATTTCTACTGCCAAAAAGGCAGGACTACACACCACGTTACTTATAACGTTGAAAATAGGCCTATTATGAAATTAGATGAGATTATAAAACGTGGTCGAACGGCAGTAATCACCGGCGGCGCAAATGGCATTGGATTGGCAAGTGCAAAAGCGTTTGCCGCCTCAGGTATGAATGTCTGTATAGCTGACAATGACGAGTCTCAATTGGAAATCGCCAAGGCAGAAATAGCTGGCGCCCAATCTGAACTACTATTTGTAAAAACGGACGTATCTGATTTCGATTCGGTGACGGCTTTGCGTGAAAAAGTCGAATCTACTTTTGATGATATTGCAATCGTGATGAACAATGCAGGTATTGGTGGCGGCGGTGGTGCAATGGCGAATCTGGCAGGATGGCAAAAAGTTATGTCGGTAAATTTATTCGGCATTGTGCATGGAGTACAGGCATTCGCACCTATGCTTGTTGAGCAAGGCAAACCGGCGATAATGATAAATACGGGGTCAAAACAAGGCTTAACTAACCCACCGGGAAATGCTGCATATAATGCAAGCAAAGCTGGCGTTCGATTTTTGACTGAGTCGCTTGCTCATGAACTCAGAAGTACCGAAGGCTGCCAGGTTTCCGCACACTTGCTGGTGCCTGGTTTCACTTATACAGGTTTAATTAAAAAACATGTCGCCGATAAACCTGCCGCAGCCTGGACGCCAGAACAAGTGACTGAATTTATGCTCGAGCGATTGGCTGCCGGGGACTTTTATATTATCTGCCCGGATAATGATGTAACAGTCGCAATGGATCATCGTCGTATCGAGTGGAACACGCGCGACATTATTGAAAACAGGCCAGCGCTGTCACGCTGGCATCCAGATTATTCTGAGGAGTTTGCCAATTTTATTAAGACCTGACAGCAGACTCAGCTAACTTTACACGCTCTTTAGAAAAGACGAAATAGCGTCATTGACTTGATCGGGAAACTCGCCAAAAACAAAATGTGTACCGCCTTCTATGAAGAGAGCTTGCGTATTAGGCATACGATCCCTGAGAAATTCAGCGTATTTAGGTGGCGTCATTACGTCTTTTGTACCAGTGATCGCCAGTGTCGGCGTATTGATTTCAGCTAAATTTCCAATGACATCAAATGCATCACAGGCCTTCATGTCATTAAGAAATACCGCCGGCCCAAGGGACAGAGCTTCAGCGCGTAACTCTGTCGCAAAATCCTCAGCCACTTTTTTCCAGGAATTAACAAACATTTGCGGGAACGATTCAGGATTGTCGATAGCCTGTTCCAGAAACCCCAACGTATCAGGGTGAACTCGCAACCTGGCGCCTCCGCCAATGAGAACCAGCCCCTTAAGATCGCCCGGGTGCTCTATCGCATATTGAAGTGCGACGGCGGTGCCGAGTGAATGGCCGACAAGAACCACATCAGATAATCCTCGCTCATCAACCAATGTTTTGAGCCACTCGACGGCACTCTCAATAGACGTACAAAAATCACCGTCGGGGCGTCCTGGCAAATCGATTGCTATCGAACCAGGAAACGCACTCAGTTGATAACGCCAAACCTTTCCCGTGCTGCCTGAGCCATGAATGAAAATAAGCTGCATCTTTCTTCCTTAATGAATTGAGTGAAAAGAATGGTCGGTAAATAACTACCCACAAGATCAGTTAATAGGCGAGTTAGATCGATATTTTATCTGTTGCGCAAACGATCAAGTATATATCGTCACGAAGGCACTCCACCAGCGAATACGTTTATCGCTATATTAAATGGCGCCTGCCTGGTCTCATCGTAACCCGAATGTGCTTGAACGGTATTACTCCATAACAATGACGCGCCCTCAAATGGCAGCAGCGATTGCACTTTTTGCTGATCGGTTTTGTCCAGCGCCAAGTAATGCTCGCGCAACATTTCAAGACAATATACCCGGTAACGAGAAACGGGAAGCTGTTGGTAATGACAGCCCTGTACGGTCATCGCAAATTTTTCCTGTCCCTTATGGTAGGCAATCGCATTTGCTGAAAGTTGTGTCAGGTGAGTTTCACATACCTCCTGAAGCAGGGCCGCAAGATCTGTGGGAATAGACGTTAGAATGGCACCTTGTTCATTTTTATAACTGGAATTCCACATTCGTCCCAACCATTCAAAAACCCGCGGTGCTGTATCGCGCATGATTTCTGCCGGTGTTGGATCCTGGCCAAAGTGGCGTAGCATTGGACCCATTAAACCGATATCCGCAATAGACGGTTTATTACCCAAAATAAAGGGGCGTACTTTCAGAATATCACTCATCAATGCAAGAATACGGTGGTAACCGGCTTCAACATGTTCACGGGTTGCATCAGTAACCCCGTCGTTAATCACAAACCCTTTAAGCTGACGTTTCTTAACTATACGACAACGCAAGAAACGCGGTAAGCGAACATGAGAGGTCAGCTCGTCAGCCAATATTCTTGAAAGCAATTCACGATCATGCTCGTAGCTCCAACGGTAGTGCATGGCTGCGCGCCACAGCCATTCATCAGCGTAGTCTTCTATTAGCATAGCGATAAATTGAACAACAGGGTCTTGTGGTATCACACTGCTCTCGGGATGTTCAACTTCCAGTTGCAGAATCATTGGCGTGCTATCGGACATCCAGCGGCCATCATCCCGCTTAACCATCGGGTGCTGCACGCTACCAACACTTTTTTTGATTTTGTCGATATCCTGATACGGATGACCACGCTCATAGGAAAGACCTTTATAGCGCAGGTAGGTTTCCAGCTTGCCGGTATAATAAGAAACACTCGCTCCATACACTTTCATAACATGCTCCTCGGATATGACAAACACTACTGAGCAGAACTTTGAACCATCTCTAGTAATTCTGACGCATTTAACAAACGACCTTTACTGATAACAGCATTAATGGATTTAGTGTTGCGAATATCATCGAGCGGGTTTTTATCAAGCAAAACCATGTCGGCCTTTTTCCCAGCTTCAATAGAACCCAACTCGTTTTGCACTGAAAAATACTCTGCAGGCCGAAGTGTCGCGGAGCGCAATGCGTCCAGCGGAGACAGCCCCGCTTTCACCAACATTTCCAATTCTGAATGGAGACTGTATCCAGGCACCGAAAGACCGATTGGGGTATCGGTACCCGCCGCAATAGGTATCCCTTTGTCATGCATACGTCCGGTCAAGAAGAAGCTCCAATCAGCAAATGTCGAGTCTTGGTTCGCCTGGCTTTGCTTCAATTTACTTTCTAATTGAGCCCACTCTTCCTGAACTGAAACCGGCGTTCTCTCCATCGCATCTTTCCATCCATTCCTTTGGTAGGGAGGATAAACTGTTACCGCATTTAGCCTCAGTGTCGGAACCTGGGTTGTGGATGTTAATGCGGCTAAAGTCCTATCACAACGCTGCTCCGAATAGTCCGCAATTGCCGACAGCCTTTGCAGCTTATGCAAGGATGAACGTAACTTGTAACCAGAAATATCTTCAGTGTTTTCGAGCCGTTCAAGTCTGGTTTTGTGTAAGGCCAAAGAGTTTGATGCGCAGTCCAATTCAATATTCCGCAAATGCTCAATGGAATCAACCAATGGGCCAGCTTCGCTGGCAAGCATCGACAACGGAACATGAGAATCAATCGGTAGATTCAATTCGTTTGCCGCCTCGACCATAGCGTGAAAAACCGGGGGAGTGACCAATTCGTAGACCTTTATAAAATCAACACCCTGATCTTTAAGATCTGAAATCATCGCTTTGGCTTCGTTGCCAGTGGCATTGCGAACGCCAATTTCAGGTACAGATTTGCCGTCGTATACTACAAACTTTCCATCCAGTAGCGGGCCGGAGAAATAAACACGAGGCGCAATCGCGGTATCGGCGCGCATTGCCTCAACTACTGGCAATATTTTGTCCAGCAGACCACCGGTATCACGAACACTGGTAATACCGTAAGACAGAAACAAGGCTGGCATGGTCTGGGTTAAACGGTCATCGTAAGTCAGGTGAACATGAAAATCCCACAAACCTGGAATGAGATACTTTCCCGTACCGTCAACAGTTTCACTAACTCGAAAATTCGCCGTAGACGATAGCACCGCGGTAATTTCATCATCTTGAAAAATAACCGTCTGATTGCTTCGAGAACCATTGATCCCATCAATTACCGTCACATTAGTTATCGCTGTACCGCCTGTTGGAATTGCCGAACAAGCGGTGAGAAACACAGTAATCAGAAATAGAATCGGAAGATACTTATTCATGCAAACCCTCTTTATCTTTATTAGTGAAATCTATCAATTCAATCTTCCAAGCCAAAAATTACCTAGCCAAGGACTTGCAGACTTGAAGCTATCATCTTAATGGAGACTAGCAATCGATTCTACCGAGAAGAGCACCATTGACAATAGTTCATTGATTGCCTTTCAGGTGACTAAAACACACTTACTGTTTTTGGTATACATTAATAACAAAATCCAGTTCAATTTCCATCTCTTCAGCATCATAGATTTTCTGGCGAGCCCGCTCATTCGCCTTCCATGCGAAAGGGGTCATTTGTAGCAGCGAAATTCTGTGCGATGTTGTAGGTATTATGGTGAAATCAAAACTGCGACTACTCACTAAATCAAAACCATCAAAACATGTATCTTTAGTATCGTGCTCTCGAACACTATCGTAGATAATTTCACGTAACTGCCACAAGTGACGAGGCCCTGGCGTTATGGTTAAAAGCAGGCCTTTTTCCTTTACAACCCGCCTTAACTCAGCCTCATTGGCCGGAGCATAAACTTTCAAAACCAAGTCTATACTGTGGTCGATCAGCGGCAGATGTTCAGAGCTAGCAACACTATAAAAACTGCCCTTATCCAACTGTGACGCTTTAACAATTGCAGGTTTTGATATATCAATTCCATACAAAAAAATCGCGGGGGTTTTCTGCTTTATTTGTCGTGCGTAGTAGCCCTCACCACAACCAAGGTCAAGTACGGTATACCGTCTTTCGCAAACTTGCTCACCTATTGTCACAGCAATATTTTTTGCCAGGGGAAGATAATAACCAGCACTTAGAAAATCGTGTCGAGCGACGATCATTTCTTTGCTATCGCCGGGGTTTTTTGACTTTTTCTGCTGCACCGGTAATAAATTGAAATAACCTTGTCGGGCCTGATCAAATACGTGGTTATTGACACATTTCAAATGCCTATCAGCCTGAAAGAAAACCAGATTGCCAGCACATATGGGACAAGAGTATTCTGTCATTACACTTTTTTTCCCCGTCGCTTTGCAGGTTTCTTTCCGGCATCTTCAAGTCTTAACAGAGCATCTATGTATGTAATGAACCGACTTAAATAGTGCGGTGACAAATTACGCATAGATTCAATCGATCGCACCAGTAACATATGTGGATTTAGCGGACCCATATCAGCGGGACGCTCATTAATGATTTGGTCGACCAGCTTATCCGTATCGTATTTTTCCTTGAATTCTCTAAAATTGAGAAAAGCTTTCAGCTCCGCAGTATTGTTTTCAATCTCGGCGTCATCGGGAATGCAATCGAATTTTTTCAAAACTCTTTTCTGCTGTTCTTCCATCGCATCCCTGAAGGAAAGCGGCGCATCAACGCACTCACCAGCAAGCTTCTCACGATTCAGTTGCTCATTCAAAACAGCCAGGGGTGATGCCTTATCCGTCAACAAGCGAAAATTCAACTGCCGTATCGCAGCAAATTTCCCCGCATCCATTAATTGTTCTAATTGGTGAGATAAATCAGGATGCTGTTCAAGAATGTCTTGCGCGACAGCTGAAGTCTGTTCTTTTGCCCGGGCAAAATCATCAGCGTAATTTTGAAGTGCTTCTAATGCTTTTTCTTCGATAATTTTCCGAACACTATCACTAGCCTCGCGGGTTTTCGCCGCCATCAGCTGGATATAGAAAAATCGAGCAGGCGAAAAATTGCTAGCGCCACTTTCAGTCAAATTCTGCAAACCTACTTTGAGCTCGTCCAGCACGTCCTTCATCTGATTAGGGTCCAGCTGAAGCTTTGGGAACAGGCGCCATTTCAACACGACGGTTTTTGGCGCGACTTTCTCCATCGACATTTGGTACTACCGGTTGCTGCGCTCCAAAAGCCGCGGCAAAAACCAGTGAGGAAGGCATACCTTCTTCAATCAGCGCGCGAGTTACCGTCAAAGCCCTCTGTGACGATAGCTCCCAATTATCAGCAAAACGATTATTGCCCCGCTGAATCGGCTTGTCATCGGTAAAGCCACTGACCATCAACATTTCATCTCGCTCTCCCAGATATACCTGCAATGGCGCAACCAGGGTTTGCAATAACTCCCTACCCTCTGTCTGTAGCTGATCGGAGTTAGTCGCAAACAAGACACTGCCACTAATACCGATACGTCCATTCCTGAGTGTCACCCTTCCCGTTGCCAATGGGTCGGCAAGTGCTTCTTCAAGAGCCATACGGCGCTGCTCTTCGGCCTGACGTTTTTGAATTTCCAACTCCAGCGACTGCGACAATTCCACCTGGATACCCAGCGTCCAAACCAGTAGCAACACAAAAACGCCAACTAAACCGGCCATAAGGTCGCCAAAAATAGCCCATACCGGCGTGTCCTGAGTAATGCTATCTTCCAACTCTTCCATCAGCTCAGCTCAGCGACAGCGGCGGTTTTAGCCCCACCCAGTTGACGTAACTGATCAAAGACTTCTCGCTGTGATAACAGACTCTGATCAATAATCTCTCTCGCCTGGTCTACGTAATAGCCCATCTGTTCATCACTGCGACTATTTGATTTTTCCATTGCCAGCTCAATGCGATTAAGGTGTTCGATCAATTCGCTATTGGATTCGCTATAGAGTTTAACCGCGAGGTTAAAGGACTCCCCAAGACTCGACATTTCAATCGCATTGCCACTGAAATGGTCAACCACGTCCGAAAGTTTAGCAATTTCGGAATCTACATGACTGGTAAACTGTGAACCCACCTCGCCGAGCATACCGGTTGACGTATTGATCAACTGCTCTACCGCATCGCGCTGTTGTGTTGAGGTTTGCTCGAGAGTATTTGACAGCGTTCCCAGTTGCGCCATTAATTGCTGCCGTTCTTCCAGCATCTGATTGTCACGCTCTAGATTGTTTGACATTTCATCGCGCAATTTTGCAATAACATCGGCGGCAGCCTTCGGTGTCTCAGAGGCAGTTTGAATAAGTCGCGTCATTGGTGCTTCCAACTCATTCCCCAAATTTACAATATGAGCAGAGAATGTCGTCTCCAAACTCTCCAGTTTATCGACAGCAGCTTTAGTCCGACTGTCATCAATATCTCTGAGTGCATTCAGCTCGCGCGCCATGGTCGTCGAGAGCTGAGTCATATGCTCACCCATTTGCTGCCACTGAGATGATAATTGTTCAGACATTGTGCCAAAATTTTTGGTGGCAGTAGAAAACGACGCCTGCTGTATTTCGCTAACTTCTCTCAATTCGGTTGCTAACAGGCTGGTCGTTTCATTCAGTTTTGCAGACGCCGTGCCTTGCAGCTGATTGAAAGATTTTTCCCACTGTCTCAATTTCTGTGTGTCACTAGCTTCTTGTCGTTTTAACCAGGAAGCAGACGAAAGCCCAAACTCTTCCCGCATCGATACTGCCATACTCTCAAACTTTTTATTGAAGGCATTCAAAGAGGTATCCATACCGCTGACCAAAACGTCATTCGACTGCGTATGTGCAGCGAGCCCCTCCTTCCACGCCTGTGTTACTTTGTCACTTGTTTGACTAAAACTCGCGGTCAAAGACTCTAACTGCTGCTGCGCACTGGCTGTTAACTGTTGCTGGGTCTCCTGCGCTTGCCTACCAAGCTCAGCCATTGTATCTGCCACTATCGGTTTGATACTCAGCCCCACCTGACGACCGCTGTCAGCCAGACTATTCGTCAGAGACTCATCAACCGACGTCGCCAATGCCGCATAAGCTGTGGTAACTGACTGGTGAAATTGGTTTTGATTGTCGATAAGTTTTCCACTGAGAGCCTCACCCATTTGCGCAATGCTTGCTGCGACGGTTTGAAGTTGCAGGGCAACCTCTGGCAACGCTTGAGCTTGTGCCTGCATCGCGCTGTAGGTCAGCTGGCGATTATGAGCCAAGGAGAAACTGCTCAGTACTGTGTTTATTTTTCCGTCGAGCAAGCGTGTCGCCATCATTCTGTCGCGCCGGCTCAAGGTCGAGGTGAGGCCGAGCATCGCCGACGCCGCAACACCGGCAACCGATGTCCCAAAAGCCAAACTTAAGCCATTAATTGGTGCCGCCAAACCTTCACGTATAGCTTGTAGTTCGGTACTTCCTTCCAATGCAAAGACGGCGCCTTGTAAGGTATCTACCATGCCGACAAAAGTCCCCAATAATCCCAGCATCACCAGCAAACCCACCAGATAAGGCGTTAACACCGGTGCGGGTAGACCAACACGGTCGCTCTCAATCCGCAGGCGGACAGGATTTTGCAGTGTTACGTCAATATCGGACAACCAGCTATCTAGAGATGTTATCGGTTCACGCAATTCACTGAGCGCTTTACTAAGCGTCAAAGTCGCTCGCCTAAATTGCAGTAACTCAATAAAACCCATGCAATAGACACCGCCAATTACCACGGTTACTCCTAAGGCCAGTATGTTGGCACCCACAAAAATTGAGCTCGTCCATACAACGGCAGCTGCACCTAAAATAAAGGCGATTCCAAAAAGCAATCTACTCATAGTGTTCTAATTCATCTCATCATCAATAGCTTCAACTAAACCTAAAACGGGCAGCAAGTGAACTTCGACCTCGGCCAACAAGAGCGATTGCAACTCGCCACATAGACGGCCGTACAGAGGCATCAAGCCGTCATTATCTGCTTGCTCAGCAGGTGGTAGCAACTGCGCCTCGATCAGCAAGGGTTCAAACCGCTTGCCCAGCAGTGGCGCCACATTTGCGAGAAAACCGCGGGATGGTGCTGCCAGCGTATCTGCCAACACCAAATCAAGCTGAGCCAATTGGGCCAGCTCTACAGATAATCCGGAGGCAGCATTTCGTACATGAGAGCGAAGACCTTTTACCTTCGAGCTCATTTGTTGTTGGTGAAGCCGATAAAAATCCAGAAAAGGTTGTAGTGCTTCCTCAGGAGTTGGTGATAACAGAGAATCAGGGCCCGGCAATTCTGCCCACTGCCGCTTACCGCCGCCAGTAAAACTATTGAGAATGCCCTCAACAATCACTGCATGCACCCGCAGAAACTCTTCCTTTATTGCATCAGCTGATGCTGAGACTGGCTTAAATGCTAATTCCGGCATATTGCTGTGAGTCACAGACAGCTTGAGCGAGTCAGACAAATCGATCAATTGCGCCAAACGCTCAGCAAAACGAGTATGAGATATCGGCTCACCCGCGACCTTTAGTTCCGCCAAAAAGCGAATCATGCGCGGGTTATTGGCATTAGCATTATCAGCGACTTGAGTCATAGCGATATGCGACACAAAGGTGTCACTTACAGAGTACCTGAATTGAACACAATGGAAAGAAACCGTCAGCCTGGAACATCCGGATATCATCTACAAGCTACAACAGGAGCAGCTATCCGGGTCAATTTCGCCGTTATTATCGCTATTTCGCCGGATTATACAAGACTGGTTTTTCTTTAAAAAATAAAGTCCAAATACGGCCTAACCGAGTGACAGCAAACACCATTCAGAATGGCTATCAGGAGCTTTTTGACTGACTGACTGACCGCGGCGTTAATATGCTTCATATACAGCCTACTGCCTCCTTCATGACTTATTTTGAGTGTACATACTATTTAAATTTGTTAACCAAGTGGCGTCAGCGCCTCGACATGGCCCCTTTGGTGCACAGTTTCCAGCAGCTTCAGAGCATGCTCTCAGTCGGTCAAGTGTTGGTTTCCATGTCAAATGGAAATAACTAACAGCTTAAGTGGCTACGGTAGAGCCAATTTACCATTTGTTGCTTCTCACCAATAGTGAAACTTTCTCACTATATTTGAAGTAATGGGGTAGTGATAAGCTGCCAGGGTCCGCTTTGGGGCTGTGAATTCACAGGCCAACAGCGGACCCTCAGTGTAGGGCAGATACCAGTCGCCAAGGGGCCGCTATGTGTTGGAAGCAGTCATTGGCCTCGAGCCAGCCAGTATCATCATAATGGCGGCTTCGTATCAGAGGCAGCCCTGAAGTACATGGCCAGTCTAATGTCGCATTGAGTTATACCCACGACGACTTTAGTGGTATATGCTGGCCTCGAATGTTTATAGGGCGGCTTCAGTGAGCGCCCGAATTTTAAGGGGTCATGCTCCTTGATCCCGGACAGTACCGTCACGGTGCAGCCTTAAGCTACTGCTTCAGTATGTACGCAGCCAGTGCTTTGGCCTGCGCGTCAGACAAACCGCTCATAGGTGGCATCGGTATCTGTCCCCACTTGCCAGCTCCGCCACTTTTTATGGATATCGAAAGCCTGGACTCGGCATTGGCCTGGCCTGCATATTTTGTGGCGACATCGAGAAAGGCTGGGCCAACTATTTTCGTATCAATCGAATGGCATCCCATGCAGGCATTGGCATTCAGTAGTTCGTCTACGTCAATAGTTGCCGCTGCGGTCGCTGACTTTGGAGCGGATACAGCAATAACAGCTGCATCTGTGGCCTCGGCACTGCCATAGCTGACCGCCAGATAAGCTGCAATACTCCCAATTTCCTGCGCATCTATCGGTGCGCCGTAAGAGTGCTGCATTTTCGTCATTTCATCAGTCCACTGTTCCAGGGTCATTCCCGGCGGTTGAAATTTGATGTAATCAACAGAGTGACAGATGCTGCACTTCTGTAACGCCAATGTATATCCAGGCAGCGTGGATTCGCGCAGCGTCGCTGTTTCTGCCGGGAGTGTGATCTCTACAGGTGCAGTATAGGCTGATGGCGCCAACAGGATGCAGAACAAACTCAGTGCGAAGTGTTCTTTACGATTCATAGCCATTCCCATTTTCTATACTCTCAGGCGATAGTGACGAGAATGGACTCGACAACGTTTCGAAGATAACCAGCAGGGTTCCAACTGGCTTTCTCCGGCTGAACTTCGCCGCTATTGCTTGTAGCGCGCACCATCAGCATGACCTTTCCTTTTTTTGCGAAGATTACCGAGAGGCGCCATTCGCGAAAAGAGAAGCGCCCCAGATTCTCACCCAGTGTCGCATTACTCCAGCTTTTCCCTCCATCAGTTGAGACCGCCACAGATTTGATGCCCTGACCTCCATCAAAAGCAATACCCTTCAGCTCCACGGCACGATCTGCAGAAATTGTAGTACCCGGCTTTACATTGGTGATAAAGCTACGAACGGTTAGTGTTGAAGTAGGCCGCATTTTGTCAGGCGTGGTACCCGGTTCAACACACGCGCAATCATTATCGGGAATGCGGTAGCCCTTGGTCATGAAATAGGAATCATGGCCGTCAAAGGCATGATCAAGAACCTCTATCTCGGATAAATGCTTTACCCAGTAGCTTCCGTAGTAACCAGGTACTATCAGCTTAAGCGGATACCCATTAAGAAAAGGCAGTTGCTCGCCGTTCATGTTCCAGGCCAGTAGTGGCTCTGGACTAAGGGCATGATCAATTTCCAGCGACTTACGAAAGTCTGGTGTTGTGGCCATTACGGGCTTGTCTAGCCCATTGAATGTGACCTGTTGTGCTCCCGCTTTTACGCCTGCTTGTTCCAACACAGCCTTAAGCGATACGCCGGTCCAGCGCGCATTGCCCATTGCGCCATTGCCAAGTTGGGCACCAAACACGCGCGGCGAAAAATAGCCGCGGCTGTTGCCGGTACACTCATTGACCGCGACAATTTCGGCCTGTCCCGGCATTGCCTTTAAATCGCTCAACGACAGGCTTAGTATTTCATTCACTGCACCCTTTACCGTGAGGCGATAAGTTTCAGGGTCGATTGACGTTGGAATATCAGCCAAGTGATAGCGCACAAAAAATGCATCGTTCGGTGTAATCACACTTTCGTCAAAGATCGAAAATGGTGTTTCAAGGTGTGGCGGGCGGGCATGCACGAGGATCATCTCTCTCTTACCCGGATAGCGAACCAATGGCCGCGGGCCAGCAGCAAAAGTGACACCTTCTCCCGTGTCACCCGACGCAAATGCGGCCGCAGGCAGGGCGGCAGCTGCAAGCGCCCCTGAGTGACGCAAAAAATCCCTTCGCGACTTTGGCGCGCTGTCTCTACCATCGCTCATATAACTGGTTTCCTCGCTTCATATTGCCAAAGTGCTCGGCACCAAATTGAAAATATATTCTAACACTACTACTCTCGATATTTATGAAGGTTTTCTAGGGTAGGGTTACCCTCTGACTAGAGTTCCGTCCTGTTTTCCATGGGTGCTTCAATCAGATCAATAGTGACTTTATCGACGATGCCCGTGAACTCACCGTTAACAGAGCCGTAGTTTTCTACGACCGGCGTCGCGCCGTCCACGCCGACATCTGCGGTTTCATCCATCGAGAAAACAAGCGGCTGCGTACGCTCGATTCGTCCCGTGTTGACCTGTTCTCCATTGACAAACAGGGTTCCGGTGCCACCCTTGCCCAAGCCGCCACCATCGTAGGCAAATTCGAAGCGGACTAATGCTTTTCCAGCTGAAAGTGCCTTGCTCGCCGCAATTGTCGTGCGTTCCAGGTCGAGATAGTTGTAGGTATACCTGGGCTTGCCATCTTTAACGTATAGGGTCCAACCGCCGAAACGGCCACCCTGGGCGAGGATCACACCGTTGCCTCCGCCGCTGGGCACTTCAATCTCGGCGGTGATGGCATGCGACTTGTTTTTGATATTAATAAACGCGTTTTCACCCATGTCCCGCATGCCACCGCGCAAAGTCAGTGAGGTGCGCCCGGCCATGAGATCTGGCCTCCCCGCAATTTCTGCATTCATACGTTCGAAGCTTCGATCATCTAGTGGCAAAGCATGATTTACTGAGGCTTCTTTCATAAAGAGGGCCTGCAACTTTTTGAGTCTTTTGGGCTCCTGCGCAGCCAAATCATTAACCAGACTGAAATCGTTATCCGTGTTATACAGCTGCCAGGTGTCTTCCTCTAGCGTCGCACTTGGTTCACGCTCCCATGGTGCCCTGTGAAGCACGCGAGCTAACCAACCCTCATGGTATATTGCTCGATTACCGAACATTTCAAAATACTGCGTTGTATGCCCCGTTGAAGCAGTTGCATCCGTAAACGTCTCGATCAGGGTTTTGCCTTGAATGGGCACCTGCTTTATGCCGTTTACCATTTTGGGTTCGGGTATGTTGGTCGCCTCTAGAATTGTAGGAGCGATGTCGATAACGTGGGCGAACTGGCTGCGCACTTCACCGGTACCCTTGAACTTGTCAGGCCAGTGGACGACCATTCCATTTCGTGTGCCGCCAAAGTCCCCGGCTACCTGTTTAGCCCACGAGAATGGCGTATCGCTGGCAATAGCCCAGCCGATGGCCATGTGTGGATAAGTCATCGGACCGCCCCAATCTTCATAGTGCTCAAGCATTCCCTCGACCGATTCTGGCACGCCGTTAATGGACGTATACTCGTTGGCGACACCGCTCATACCGCCTTCCGCGCTGGTGCCATTGTCGCCGGCGATATAAAAGACCAGCGTGTTATCAAGTTCTCCCATTTCTCTTAGGGACTCGATCACGCGCCCAATTTCAGTGTCGGCATATTCTGCGAAAGCAGCAAAAACTTCCATCTGACGTGCAAGGAGGCGTTTTTCATCTGCAGAGAGTGTGTTCCAGTCCTTTACCCCCGGTGGTTTCGGGGCAAGTTCCGTACCGGCGGGAACGACGCCCAGTGCAATCTGCCTGGCCAGAGTTTCCTCACGGACCTTGTCCCAGCCTTGATCAAATTTCCCTTTGTATTTGTCAATCCAGTCTTCTGGCACATGGTGTGGAGCGTGTGTTGCACCTGGCGCAAAATACAGGAAGAAAGGTTTGTCTGGAGTAAGCGCCTGCTGAAAACTAACCCATTCGATAGCCTTGTTGGTCATATCGGTCATGAAGTTGTAGTCGGGGTCATCGGGCAGCTCTACAGGGGTCATGCCATCGTAAACCAGTGGTGCCCACTGGTTGGTCTCGCCTCCAAAGAAACCATAGAACTTGTCAAAACCCTTGCGAGTCGGCCAGCGATCGGTCGAGCCTGACGGGCTCACTTCCCAGGCAGCGGTTTCATGGTTCTTGCCGAACTGCGCTGTACTGTAGCCGTTCAGTCGCAATATGTTCGAGATTGGTGAAACATTAAGCGGAATGACGCCGGTACTACCGGGGAACGCTGTCGCCATCTCGGTGATGGAACCCATGTTGTTCATGTGATGGTTGCGACCACTGAGAAGGGCGGCTCGTGTCGGAGCGCATAGTGATGTGGTGTGGAAGCGGTTGTACCGCACGCCGGAATCCGCCAAACCCTCTAGTGTAGGCATGTGTGCGGGCCCGCCAAATGCGCTGGATACGCCAAAGCCCATGTCATCAATCAATATGAGGAGAACATTGGGGGCCCCCTCCGGAGCCTTTACCTCGAAACGAGGCGGCGGTGTCGCATTACGTGCGTTGAGCTCAGTATAGAGGGCGACTTCTGGTGGATGGATTGGCAGTACCGTGCGATCGAAATTCTGCTGACCAGAGGCACAGTGTCCATAGCCGGCAAACAATATGCCTACGATTGCCGATGCATTTAGAACAATATTTTTCATTGAATGCATTCCGTTGAGTGTTTTACCGGCCAGTAGTCCATTTTCGCTATTCCTTGTAAACGAGAAAGATAGCCTGAGAGTTGACCATTATTACGCATTGACGTCTAATGCATAAATTGCTTAACCACGAGACCTAAAACACATAATGATCAGTCATCGGCAACTTATCCACGCGCTGACCCTCTACAAGCACGGCAATTTCACCCGTGCCGCAGAGGAATCAAATATTTCCCAGTCGGCATTCTCACGCAGTATTCGTAACCTGGAGGAGAGTCTGGGTGTTCCCCTATTCGATCGCGATACAAATTGTGTGATTCCAACCCGCTATGGGGTAGCCCTGTTACACAAGGCTAAAGCTATTGTTGCAGACACAGTCGAATTGCAGCGGGAAATTTACTTGATGCAGGGACTGGAAGTGGGCGGTTTGACTGTCGCCCTGGGTGTTTATCCCGCTGAGGTATCCGGAAACCGGGCTCTGGGCTATATGCTGCGTAAACATCCACGCCTTAGCTATCGCGCATTCGCGGGTAACTGGGAGACAGTGAACCAGCAAGTCCTCTCCAGAGAGGTAGATCTGGGGTTTGCCACAATCGAAACAGCTGAGATCGACGATCGACTGACCGTCGAGCGGGTAAATCAGTCAGAGATGTTCCTGTATTGCCGTAAGGGCCATCCGTTAGCCGACCGTAAGGACGTATCAAGGGAGGACCTCGATCAGTTTCCACTGGTCTCGATTCGAGCGCCGAGCGCGCTGGCTGATGCCATACCGGGGAAAGCAGAAATAGATCCATCCAGTGGCCACCTCATCCCCACTATGGAAATAGATGATTTTACTACTGCCCGAACCGTTATCTCCAATAGTGACGGGGTTGGAGTGGCAATACCCACACAAATACAAACTCAGCTTATATCGGGAGAATTTACCTTATTGAAATACCAAAGGCCGATGGTGACGCCGGTTTTCGGGTTTATTCTCTTGAAGAATCGGACTCTCAGTCCGGCTGCCGAAGTGTTTATGGAGCATGTTGCTACGCTGGAAAAAGATGCAAGTCGGACAAATGGGGTGCTGATAGAGAAATATTTTGGGTAAATAACCTGGTTGGAGTTCTCCGGAAAGGTGATTTCATAATTGCCCCGCCAACCTTGCCCTATTCGGCTTAGGACTCACTGCCCTTGGTTGGTCACGCCGGGAAAAAGTGCAAACAGCACTCCTGATGTAAGCCCACTTCAATGGGCTTTTATCACCTCCGATTCCTGGAAGTCCCTAAAAGTCGTTTTTCTTCAGAGGTTTATGTCCTTTGGTGTACAAAAAGGGAAAAAACTCCTGTCTAGAACGGAATATCGTCGTCAAAATCAGACATACCCTGGCCTTGATCAAAAGCTGGAGGGGGTGTTTGGTCATAAGCATTGGCCTGCGACGCCATCCCGTCAACTTTCCATGCCTGCAAACTGGTAAAACATTTCTCAGGCTTGCCATTGGCCGACCAGAGACGACCGGACAGATTAAATTGGGCACTAATCTCATCGCCGATATTGTATACATCCATTAGTGCACACTTGTCTTTAATGAGTTCTAACGCTATATAGTTCGGATAGGCACTATTTTCGCCCTCTCCTGTTAGCTTAAGAACAAACTCCCGTTTGGTGAATCCATTGTTACCATACTCGGTTGTTTCACCGATGGAGTGGACTACACCCTGAATTTCAAAACTCTTCGACATTTAATAACCTTTCGATAGTATCGTCTGACGTCAGTTAACAGATATTACAACACAATTTCTTCTGCTCTCAGGCGCTACAATTATCTACATGGCACTTGGGGAGAACAGAGAAACACAGGATGAAATTGTACACCATCTGCCTGCACTGATCCTCAACAATGAATAGTTACTGATGCAGTTGGCTCCTGTGTATCAACAGGGTATGCTGCAAACAACTCCAAGCGAACCACTGAAGGGACAAACCATGAGTAATGAACGGGAATTTGGCATCGTTGTATATGGCGCCACTGGCTATACTGGGCGCTTAGTTGCGGAGTATCTCAACCGGCAATATGGTGTTAACGGTGACATAAGCTGGGCCATGGCAGGACGCAGCCAATCCAAACTGGAAGCGGTACGTGACGAACTGGGAATTGCTGCTGAGTTACCGCTAATCGTAGCCGACGCTGCCGACGCTTCATCTGTCCAATCAATGGTTGAGTGCTGCTCAGTTGTGCTGACGACCGTAGGCCCTTATCAGCTCTATGGCAATGAGCTGGTAGCAGCGTGTGCAGCAGCTGGCACCGACTATGTTGATTTGTGTGGGGAGCCGGGATGGATGGGTGAGATGATTAATGCCCATCATGAAACTGCCAAAAAATCTGGTGCGAGAATTGTTTTTTCATGTGGGTTCGATTCGATCCCTTTCGATCTTGGCGTGTTCTTTTTGCAACAAATCGCTACGCAAAAACTGGGACAGCCCGTCGCTTGCGCGAAAGGCCGCGTCAGAGGTTTTGAAGGCGGCTGGTCGGGCGGTACCTTAGCCAGCTTCAAAGCGACTATGGCCGCTGCCGCAAAAAACCCTGAGATGGTTAGTGTATTAGCCAATCCTTTTGCGCTGACACCAGGGTTTACTGGGGCAGATCAACCCTCGGGAGCAGAGCCTATCTATGATGCCAGTGTTGAAAGCTGGGTTGCACCATTTGTAATGGCAACGATTAACACCAAAAATATTCACCGCTCTAATTTCTTGTTAGATCATCAATACGGTTCAGATTTTATCTATGATGAAATGATCATCACCGGGCCTGGCGACAAAGGCGAAGCTATTGCCAATGCAATAGCTTCGGATAAATCAATGGCTAACGATAAAACTCAGCCCGGCGAAGGGCCAACCAAAGAACAGCGTGAAGCCGGTTTTTACGACATACTGTTTGTCGGGGAAAACAACAAGGGCGAATCCGTTCGTATAAGCGTTAAGGGTGACATGGACCCAGGCTATGGGTCTACCAGCAAAATGATTGCTGAGTCGGCAATAAGCTTGCTAAAAACACCCAGTGACTCGTCGGGCGGTGTTTTAACTCCGGCATCGGCAATGGGTGCTAACCTTATAGAGCGTCTGCAAAACAATGCAGGGTTAACGTTCAACGTAGAGTAGCGTTAAACGACAGCAGGTGAACGGATGCCGGCATGAAAACGTTACAGATTGGCGCTGTCTAAACTCAGCGCCAGAATCACTGACCTGAAATGCAGAGGGAGGGATATATGCGCGTCGTTATCGCCATGATGCAGCACGAAACCAATACTTTCTCACCGGTTCCGACACCGCTGGAGCGCTTTGCGCGTGGCAACACTCGGCCAGTGCCTTTCGAAGGTGATGAAGTCATAGCTGGCTTCAAAGGTACCGGCACAGCTATTGGTGCCTTCATTGACCTCGCCGAGGCCCAGGGCGCTGAAATGGTCTTTCCTATTGCCGCGAATGCCTGGCCAAGCGGCCCGGTTGACGATGAGGCCTACCAGTACATGACTGATCGTATCTGTGCGGCCGTCGCCGAGGGCTGTGACGCAATTTTGCTGCACTTGCACGGCGCCATGGTCACGCAAAGCCTGGATGATGGCGAGGGCCCTTTACTCCAACGCCTTCGTGCGCTCGCGCCAAATACGCCCATCGGCGTAGCACTCGACATGCACACTAATTTATATCCCGCGATGATGGAGGCTGCCGACGTGATCGCCGGTTATCAGACTTACCCGCATATTGATATCTACGAAACAGGTATTCGCGCCGGTGCGCCAACACTGGCAATGGCGAACGGTATTATCAAACCGACGATGGCCTGGGGGAATAGGCCTATGCTGCCCCACATTATGCGCCAGGGAACGGCCGACCTTCCCAATCGCGAAATTCAGGCACTGGCAAAAAGCATGGAAAAGGAAGACGCTATTGCGGCAACTTTTTTCACCGGATTTCCCCATGCAGATATAGAATTGGCAGGATCCAGTGCCGTGGTGGTAACCGACAACAACCAGGAAAAAGCTGAGCAGCTTTGTGATCAACTACTGGATATGGCCTGGCAGAAACGAGCACAGTTTGTTTACGAAGCCGAGCCACTGGCAACATCTTTGGCATTAGCCAAAGAACTTTCGAAAAGTGCGAAAGACGGTCCAGTTGTGATACTCGACCACTACGACAATGCTGCCTCAGGTGGATCCATGGACACTATGGACGTTCTTCGAGAAATCATCAGGGCAGAACTCGACGATGTTGTAGCCTTTGCTGTTTGTGACGAAGAGGCGGTCAAAGCAATGATTGCCGCCGGTATCGGCAACGAAATCACCCTTGAACTCGGTGGCAAAGCTGATATGCCCGCGATTAAAGAAAGCGGAAATCCACTGAAAGTATCCGGCCGGGTTAAGCTTATCTCCGATGGCCGCTTCCGCAATATTGGCGCTATGTCCCGCGGCATGATGATGGACATGGGTCCGACTGTTGTATTGGATACCGGGAACGTTGAGATCATTGTTATTTCAACACAAGTGGAACCCCATGATCTCAACTGCTTCCTAAGTCTCGGTATCGATCCTAAACACAAAAAATACGTGATGTTAAAAAGCCGCATCCACTGGCGTGCAGGTTTGGCAGACTTGGCGTCTGCCACCGTTGAATGCGCAGGCGTTGGCGTTTGCACATCAGACTACAGCACCCTTAACTTTAGTCGTATTCGGCGCCCTGTTTTTCCGCTGGATCGCGATGCCCAACCCTATTCACAAACAACGTTATCTGATACTTAACACCACCTCGACATGAATCATAATCGGAGATGCCTTCAAAATATCTGCGGTTATGGTAGTCGTGCCGACAGGTTAGCAATGACCTCAGGTTTCGGCGGGTGCTGACGGTAACTGTCTGCAAAGTGAGCAATCAAAGCATGATCGCCCTGCAATGCAGCTGCAAAAGCCGGTCGAATACTTTGGTAATAGAGAATAATTTCCACCTCTACTTCAGCGGGATTCATCGGCCAATTGGCCGCCCATGGAATTTGGTAATGCACAACATCCCTTCCCGTCCCCTGATCGCCATTGGCCGCCTTATTAAAGTCATCGTCTTGACGCGCTAAACCAGCAATAGCAGTAGTCTTATCGAATAGAGGGTTATCCAACAACTCGGTATAACCTACAGGCGGAATTCGGTTATCTTTCAAATAATGATCACCATATAACAACATATAATTACTGTGACCATTGCTGTCGGCCATTACCGCTTCGTAAACAGCGACTTGCTGCTCACTCTCAATTATATTCTGATGAGCGCTGTAACAATCCTCTACCCTATAGTCTGTCGATTTTTGGACCTGAGTACAACTTACACCACCTTGCACTGAGTCAGTATCAAGAAAGCCATTACTATCAGGTGTCCCCGACTGAAATAATATGGCGCCGCTACTGTCACGCACAATCAGATTTAGCCAAACCCGTCGACTAGGATAGCTGGAGGGAAACTTATGCCCGCTCTTATTGTGAATACTCACGTCTATATTCAAACTCTCATTGCCGTACGACATTGAGTCTACAGCCAGGTCGGCACTGTTGTTCGAAATAAACTCCCGCGTTAGATCAATTTGTCGCTGAAAACCATCAACTGTTGTCACATCAGCAATGCCCAACACCTCACGCTGTTCTTGCAGCATCGACAATATTTGAATGTTGGCACCAACAAAGGTGTGTTGTGAATAATTCTCCCTGATTGGCCACTGGCTATTTGTTTCGCCATTGCGCTTAACAGCTAATGCTGTTTGGTAGTTGTCGATTTCCGGCATATGACAATCCTGGCAGCTTTTAGCATTGGGACCTGACTGGCTAAAGATTGAATTTTCCCATTCTTTGTACGGCGTTTGCTCTGGAAATTTATGTTCACTAAGCTCGCCAGTGTTCACATTAATACTTGGGGTACTTAAATCATGGCATCCTCCGCAAAACTGCGAATCACTAATATGCGAACTGGCTTCAAGTTGGTACTGGGTGTTATTCAGCATCGGACCGGCTAGCGGATTTTCTTGCGGACCAAAGATAATTCGGTCCGTCGAAGAGATAACATACTCTCCTGAATCATTATCATTGGCTTGCATTTGATGACAGGCAGTACAGCTGATTCCCTCTCGAGCGTGCATTTGATCCAAGCTATCCTGCAGGCGATAACAGCCATCACTCAAGCTGCAACTGTCTGTCGACAATGAGGTGCCGGTTTGGTGAGCATGGGTGCGACTCATCGGCGTATGGCAGTTAAGGCATTTGTCTTCGATGAACCCGGCAATAGCCGGAAACTCTGCAACTTCATTTTGCATAACTGCTTGAAAATAGGGATCTGAAAAACTATTAGCCATCAAAGAGTGACGCCATCCTGCTTCTGGACTGATGTCATTACCGGACACTGGCTCACGCAATGTGTTGCTATTATCTGTCGATGCTTTATGACATTCACTGCAACTGCTGGCACTGCTGAATACACCAATATCCTCCCAGTGCGCATCGAGACTTGAAAAAGGTAAGATCGGAGTATCATCTACATCTATTGGGTCACTCGAATCACCATCAACGGAATTATCTACCGGCGGCGGAGTAGCTACCGCTGCAGAACTACCGGAGGATCCACCGCCGCAACCGATCAACAGCAGTAAGCTAATCAGTGTGCATATAGGCAGTATAGTTTTCTTGGGCTTTTCTATCCTGGCCCAACATTTATAAAAATGCGAAAAGAATTTGTATCTACCCGCCAACATAGTGTGCATCTTTCCACCTAACCCGGTATTTTTGGTCGACAGCCATTTACCGGTAGCGAACTGCACCTGACCATTTGCTTGTAACACTCTCGACATAATAGCTAGCTCATTAAATTTCCGCTCCAATCAAATCAATTTGGGGGGCGAAAATACAATTTTCAACTACGGGCGGAAAGCAGGTTTGACGTACATCAAATGTTTGGTAGGTATTGACGAAAAAATATTATTAGACGGCAGACAGTGAAGTTTTTGTGACACACGTCTCATTTTGGTTCAATCGATAAATGACAAGCAAAAAAAACGCTACTAACTAAAAGTGGCGTTTATTATGCAACGACTCCCTCAATGAAGAAGAAGATGAGAGGTGTTAATTCTTCTCAACTATTTTTAACTCACCACTCCCTGCCGGCAAGAAAAAACGCATACCGTCATGGGTTAGAATGGTGTTATCGGGGACACCGCGCATAAAGATATTTTCCATTACAACATTTTGCGCAGGTGGTACCAAATGATATAAAGCAACCTGGCCGACACCAGCGGCGGCGGCCATTTTGCCGATATTTCTCGAATCGGCATGATAATCCATTACATCTTCGAGAATTTTCGACTGCCGATCCCGACCAGCCGCAGCCGCAGCCTTGCGTATTACATTAATCAAATCGTGGGAGAGAGCGTCAGTGAGCAACAGGTCCGCGTCTTTCGCAGCAATCTCAATACCCTTTGTTACCACCGTATCACCTGTCACCACCACTGATCGGCCCATATAATCAAAACGATAGCCGACGGCTGGACGTATCGGTGCATGATCAACCTCAAATGCGGTAATGGTTAGTTCATCTTGGGAATAGATAACACCGGGAACAATCGTCCGCGCCTCAAGAGCACCAAGCGCTGTGGGCATTAACTCTTCACCGTGGTGCGCAGTCCGATATGTCCGGTCCAACGCATAAGCCATATTGAATCCGGCAACGACGTTTTCAACGCCTTCGGGGCCAACAATTTGCAAATTGTCCGGCCTTCCAGCGACCCAGGAATTCAAATTCACGTCAGCAATGGCGGAGATATGGTCGGAGTGAAAATGCGTCAACAGTATGGTTCCAACCAGTTGCATCGGAACACCCTCAATCTGTAAAACCTTATTAGAACCACTTCCAGCATCAACCAGAAAAATTCTATCACCCGCTCTGACCATAATGCAGGCCTGCGCTCTATTTGGGTCCGGCAATGGTGACGAGCTGCCACAGACCATCACTTCCAGCCCGGAAAACTCGGCAGCTGGCGGCCGGCTCATACGAGCACTCATTGCCCGGTCCAGTAACAAGTTTTGCCCGCCTTCGGTGTCAACTGCCAGTTTATAAATTGCGCCGGCCAACGCAGCGATTATCGCGATCGCAATGATTACTTTTTTCATAGTTGATTCAAACCGCTCTACTTTTTACTGAGAAAAATAATGAACATCATTAATTATAAATATTCGAACAGAATTATTCAATATTTTTTGCCGCAGCCACGACGACAACTTAACAACAACTCTAATTAGAGCCATACACGCCGAGTAAAAAATTCGACACGTCGTCTGCAGATCGACTGGGAATCTCTTCCATCGGAATGTGCCCCACATTGTCATAAACAATCAGCGTTGACTGCGGCAAGGCCGCGTCAAATAACTCGGCCACATCAACCGATATCACTGAGTCTTCCCTGCCCCACATAACAAGTGCCGGCACGTTGAATCTAGCGGGGTCAACCTGCTCTTCAGTTTTTCGAGGCGTACTAAAACGGCTTAAGGTTGCATCCCGACTTCCCTCGCGCAAAGCTAACTCATAATAACGCTGGATGAGCTCTTCGGTAACCACTGGAGAGTGATTGTAGGCGGAACTAACACCTTGCTTAGTCATCCAGTAGGGGTCGACATATTTGGCAACCGCACGGAACCATGGTTTACTCATTAAGGTGAAAAAGACCGGCGCTTCTTTTTTCTCTTCACCTAATTGTTCAGCTTTTTCTTCCAGCTGTTGCCGAAATTGCGGTAAACCGCTCGAATCAATTAGCAACATTGCTTCTACTTTTTCCGGATAAGCCAAGGTATAACGCCAGGTAACGCCGCCACCCATAGAATTGCCGCCAAGGGTAAATCTATTCACCCCCACATGGCGAACCACGGCATCAACCGTTTTCAATTGCGCTTGTGTTCCATAATCACTATCAGGCACTGCCCCGGTCAATCCGTGAGCGGGAAGATCCATGGTAATAATCCGGTAGGTTGCGCCGAGAATCGCAACCCATGGTTCCCAGGTATGCAGCGATGCATTGGACCCATGAACTAACACCAATGTGTCACCGGCAGAATTACCTTCATCTCGAAAGTGTATACGAGCACCATTATCCATGGTGAAAAACTGTGACGTTTCTCCAGTATACCTGGCGTCTACCACGTCCCGCGGCAACTCTCCTTTATAAACAAAAAACCCCACACAAAGCAAAGTAACAACAAGAATGACAACGATAATTTTTATTATTTTCATGGCAAAACCTCGAGAAATTTTCCAGTATTTTGCCACCTGGGAGTGCTAATTGCAGTAACTCTCGTTACTGCCCTTGAAATTGACTAAGCAACCTCTGCTTTCTGCCGGATCATTTCGTCAAGATCGGCCAAAACTTCAGCCCAGGCCTGATCAAATTCAACCGTCCAGTCGGCCCCCATAATCTCGCGAAATGTTTCCATGACGGTTCTAAAAAATGTTGAAAACACACTGGGAGGTACCCCTATGATGTCGTGATTGATGATTTCACTTAAAATCAGCGTATCCGAATATTGACGATCGCCAACAAAATCGATAATCCCATCAATCACGTGAAATAACATCTGCCCTTTAACTGCATCATCTTCATCCATTAGAAATAGTGGTTTCATTTCTGGATTATCCGTAAACAAACGCTCGTAAACCAACGCAGTTGGGTCTTCACATCGCTCCCCTACCTGCTCTAAACTACTAATTATTAGATCTGCAGTCATCCTAAAACTTCCTCCACCCATGGCATAGAGTTGCTGTATTATTTTCGCTCATTTGAGCATAATCACCCTTATCACCAAAAGCCACCTATATCCGCAGCACTAGAAACTACTAATATATGTGTTATTGGACGGGACCAATGAGGTACATTGTTACCGGAATCCCTGATGATTTTGCAGCCTACCACGGATATTTGAGTCAGATGGATCGACTATATCAATGAAAACGCTATCTCATCGAAATAACATGATATTCATCGATTGTCGTGCGTAACACTAAGGCCTTTTTTACGATAAGTTATACTCGATGACATTCAAATTCGCGAAGAATAAGGAAAAAAGATGAACGGTGCTGAAAGTATGTTGGAAACTCTGGTTAATAACGGAGTTGAGGTATGTTTTACCAATCCGGGCACATCAGAAATGCATATGGTGGCAGCGATCGGAAAGTCTGCGGGTATGCGCTCTATTCTCGCTCTGTTTGAAGGTGTTTGTACCGGCGCAGCTGACGGTTACGGACGCATGGCAGACAAACCTGCCTGTACGTTGTTACACCTCGGTCCCGGTCTGTCTAACGGCTCAGCTAATTTACACAACGCAAAGAAAGCGAACTCACCAATTATTAATTTGATCGGTGACCATGCGACATATCACAAGCAATACGATGCACCGCTAACGTCAGATATTATCGGACTCTCCGGACCAGTATCTCACTGGGTAAAAACTGTCGCCAGCGCTGAAGATTTACCCGCAGATGCCGCCGAGGCTGTAGCAGCTGCCAATAATCATCCGGGGCAAATTGCCACCCTAATTGTTCCCGCAGACTGCGCCTGGAATGAATCGGGAGCTGCTATTCCAGAACAGGCCCGCCCGGCAATCGCTCTCGCCACCGATGAAGTCATTCTCACTGCGGCGGAAATGCTCGCCAATGGCAAACCAACCGTTATTCTACTGGGTAATTCGGCACTGACTAAATCCGCCCAAGAGACAGCAGACAAGATTGCCCAAACTACCGGAGCACGCCTGTTTTGCGACACCTTTAGCAAACGCCTGCCAAGAGGCGCCGGTCGCTGCGAAGTTGAGCGTTTAGGCTATTTTGCTGAACAAGCCACCGCACAAATTAGCGATATAAAACAATTCATCATGGTTGGAACAAAAGCGCCCATTGCGTTCTTCGCCTACCCTGGACAACCCTCCGAATTCTATTCTCCAGATAGCCGTTTACATACCCTGACCAACGTCAATGAAGATGCCGAACAGGCTTTGCAGCGTTTGGCAAAAGCGGTATCAGCCGAGCACTGTCAACCCCGTCTTATCCCGTTAAACAAGCCCGGCGCCGGTAGCGGTGAAGTTGATCAATTCAGTATTGGGGCAAGCTTTGCCGAGTACTTACCCGCTAACGCTATCGTGGTAGAAGAAGCCGCAACCTCCGGAGCAGGTAGTTTTGCCGCCAGCGCGCAATGCGAACCTCATGACTGGATGTCGCTGACCGGCGGATCTATTGGTTTTGGATTGCCGACAGCAATCGGGGCGGCTGTTGCCTGCCCCGATAGAAAAGTGGTCTGCCTCCACGGCGATGGTGGTGCTATGTACACTATCCAATCACTATGGACGATGGCTCGTGAGAACCTCGACATCTGCGTGGTTATTTTTGCCAACCGCAAATATCAAATACTGCAGATAGAGCTGGCCCGCGTTGGCGCTGAAAATGTTAACAAAAAGACCCTCGACATGCTGGACATAGGTAACCCGGATTTGGATTTTGTGTCCCTGTCTACCGGCATGGGCGTCAAGGCAAGCAGGGCAGAAACCACTGAAGAATTCAACCAACAATATATTGAAGCGATGAACACCAAGGGGCCGCGCTTGATTGAAGTTGTTCTCCCATAGCCCCTGACACTAGCCATCGGTGCGGTAACTATCGCACCCAGAATCCAGGTGCATTGGTGCGGTAGCCAACACTCTTATATGCCGCATCAACAACACTTTGCCCCCGCTCATTTAACATCAGACCGGCGCCCATTTGCGTCATCGAATAGCCAAAACCCATTCTACACTCGGGGTCGGCAAATCCGATACTGCCACCCGCGCCAACATGACCAAAAGCATCGCGACCCAGAAGCGCAGTTTCCTGATCTCCGGTTGGCCGCGCCCGATTATCCATGGACACCATAAACCCTTGTGCAAAACGTGTGGGTATTAACAACGTAGCATCACATTGGGTCGCCATCGACACCGCGCTAATGCGTTTTATCGTGTCAGCCGACAACAGCTCTACTGACCCGGCCTTACCATCATTCGCCAACGGGTTAAACATGCCAGCAAGTGCGCGACCATTGGCAACCCCACCACCACCACCAATTTCAGCTGCATGCGCTTCACGACTATCAACCTGATGTCCGCCAGAGTTTAAAAACGACAGATACTGAATTGAGTCAGGATCTGATAACAACGCTTTCAGAAAATCAGTCGGTATAGCAGAAGCATCCGGCGCAAAAGGAATCATGTTTGCAACCCGCGGCTCTTTATCCTCGGGTAAACCAATCCAAAAATCGATGCCGAGAGGTCCAGCGACTTCGTCTTTAAAAAATGTTCCCAGCGACTTCCCTGAAACACGTCTGACCAATTCACCAACAGTCCAACCATAAGTAATCATATGGTAACCGTTGCGGGTGCCGGGCTCCCAGAAAGGGGATTCTGCAGCAAGCCTCTCAACCATATAATCCCAGTCGTTATAACCTCCTGGCTTTACCGTTTCGCGCAACGCCGGCAGTGCAGCGCTATGATTCAACATCATCAGCACCGTTGTATTCTCTTTTCCATTCTGGCCAAATTCCGGCCAGTAGTCTGTCACTTTGGCATTGGGGTCCAGCTGCCCACGCTCTATCAACATATGCGCACACAGGGCAGTCGCTGCCTTGGTACAGGAGAAAACAATAGACAAGGTATCTTCCTGCCAGCGATCACCCGTTTCAGGATCGCGCATACCGCCCCACATATCGACTACCGTCTCGCCTTCTATGTTGATACAAACTGAAGCACCAACCTCTCCCCGCTGTTCGAAGTTGCGAACAAACTCTTCCGCTACTTTTTCAAAACGCTTATCGTAGCGACCGTTAACTGGCCCCGCTGTGGTAGCTTCACTCACTGTGATCATCGATGACTATCTCCGCTTATACTATTAAAGGGCGCTCATACTTTGTTCTAATAACTCGATCCAATGTTGTACCGGCACCTGAGATCTGGTCGCCAGATGTAATTGGCAGCCAACGTTAGCCGTTACAATTCTATCTGGGTTGTCGACAGTAAGAGCCTCAAGCTTATTATCCAACAAGTTGGAACTCATGGTTGGCTGTAAAATAGAGTACGTTCCCGCCGAGCCACAACACAGGTGTTTGTCCACTGTCCGGGCAATCTCGAGCCCTGCTTTAGCCATTAGGCGATCGACATGGTCTGGCAATTGTAATCCGTGCTGCAAGCTACAAGGGCAATGTATCGCTGTTTTTAATCCATCTACCTTAATGTTCAGCCTTTCAATATCGGCAACTGATATTACCTCTGAAAGATCTCTGGCGATTGCGCTAACCCTGCGCGCTTTTTCCGCATAGACAGCATCTGATTTTAATAACTTGCCATAATCTTTCACCATGGTGCCGCAGCCTGAAGCCGTAACAACAATCGCTTCAGCCCCTTGTTCAATTGCGGGCCACCAGGCATCAATATTAGCTCGCATAAACCCAAGGCCCTCATCGTGTTCCGACAAATGATAACTAACTGCGCCACAACAACCCGCTTTCGGTAACTCAATGAGTGAGACCCCCAGCCGATCCAATACTCTTGCTGCAGCAATATTTGTGTTTGGTGTAGTTCCTGGCTGAGTACATCCAGCTAAAACCAGCATTTTTCGACTGTGAGCTGTTGCCGGCCAGCGCAGTGAATTAACACGCAGGGGGATTTTTTCTTTCACTTTTGCCGGCATCAATGGGCGCACCCATTGACCCAATCGCAACAGCGCGGTAAATCGTTGACGGTAGGGCAAAACATGCCGCAATCCCCAGCGTATGACCTGCTCTGTTAACGGCCGGGTCTGTTGCCGCTCGATGATTTCTTTACCAATATCTGCGAGCCGGCCATATTCAACGCCCGATGGGCAGGTTGTTTCACAGCTCCGACAGGTCAGACAACGATCCATATGTTTGCGCGTCTTGTCTGTTGCTTCACCGGTCTCAAGTAATTGTTTAATGAGGTAGATACGGCCTCTGGGGCCATCCCTCTCGTCGCCTAACTCCTGATAGGTTGGACAGGTAGCGTTACAAAAACCACAGTGCACACAACTCCGCAATATCGCCTCTGCTTCATCACCAACCGCTGTATTTTTAAAGCTTGGGTGTAAATTTGTCTGCATATTCGTTAAGCCCTTTTACAACCAACTATAAAGTCGACCTGGATTGAATAATCTATCAGGGTCAAAAGCATCTTTAAGACGTTTATGGAATACCTCTGATACCGATGACTGACGATGAAATACTTCCCCGCGTCTATCACCGCCCCTAAATAAGCTCACCTGGCCTTTTGCGTCGATCGCGGCATCCTCTAACTGATGCAGCGCATAATCTCCCCGGAACCATCGCTGCGCGCCACCCCAATCGATCAACCATTCGCCATCCGGATAAAAATGTTCAGCGGTCGGTTTGATAGAAAAACGCCACAATGGCAACTCGCCGCCAAAAAAATCGAGTTGCTGTTCTTTCAAGGATTGCCAGAAATGATGTCCCTGTTCAAGCACACTGCCCTGCCACTGTTTTGCAGTACCTTCAACCGCACTCGCGGCGCCCGACAACCGTAAATACAATTTATTATCCAACCAACACGCAGCTGTTAATGGCTTGGGTGTCGCCGCCAGCAGGTTCATTGTCTTTATTGCTTGCGGTGCGTCCATTTCCTGAACCAAAGTTAAGCTCATCGCCGGTACGGGCATTACTTTCAAGCTGATTTCAGTGATTATACCCAGCGACCCCATCGCACCTGCTTGCGTGCGAGAGACATCGTAGCCGGCCACATTTTTCATCACCTGTCCGCCAAAGTTAAGATGTTCTCCCTTGCCATTAATGAGCTTAATGCCAAGGACCATATCCCTCACTGAACCGCCCCAGGGACGCCCAGGACCCGATAAATTGCACGCAAAAGTGCCACCAATACTGGCCTCTCCGGAAAATGTCGGTGGTTCAAATGACAGCTGTTGGCCCTGCTCGTGCAGTACCGACTCAATCTCCGTCAAGCGGGTCCCGGCGCGAACGGTCATTACCAATTCCACCGGGTGGTAGTTAACTATGCCGCTGTGCTCAGCCAGGGAAAGCTGCTCCCCCTCTATCTTTCGACCAAGAAACGACTTGCTGCCGCGACCACTAATACTCAGTTTTTCGCCTTTGTCTCTGGCGCTGATGACTCTATCAACCAGTTGCTGACTGATGTCGCTCATGATGGCGCCCCTACGTTTGCTCCGACCGACCTTGTTGTCGATGCTATCGAGCGATATTCCTGACAGCGTTTCAACACCGGGATACCTTTGCCCGGATTAAGTGTCCCAAGCGGATCAAATGCCGCCTTTACTCCATGAAACTGGGCGATTTCCTGATCGTTAAACTGGATGGCCATTTGTTTAATTTTTTCAACACCCACTCCATGTTCACCGGTGATGCAACCACCCACAGCAACGCAAAGCGCCAGTATTTGACCTCCAAATTCTTCGGTTTTTTCAAATTCACCGGGAGCATTGGCATCAAATAATATCAACGGGTGCAAATTGCCATCGCCAGCATGAAAGACATTCGCAACACGCAAACCATAATATTCTGACAACTTCTCCATCTCGGATAATACATATGCAAGCTGCCCTCGAGGTATCGTGCCATCCATGCAGTAGTAGTCAGGCGAAAGCCTACCCACCGCCGGAAACGCATTTTTCCTACCCTTCCACAACAGCGCTCGCTCCGTTTCATCAGCCGATACGCGGGTAGTCGTGGCACCTGCCTGATGAAAGATTCCAGCAACTTTCTCAATATGTTCCTGTACTTCCTGCAAGGTGCCATCGACCTCGCAGAGCAATAGAGCCTTTGCATCTACCGGATACCCGGCATGAACAAAGTCTTCAGCGGCCTGGATAGCGTGACTGTCCATCATTTCCAATCCTGCGGGAATGATGCCCTGTGAGATTACCGCCGCGACCGCGTCTCCAGCTTGCTGTACGGTGTCAAACGCCGCCATAATAACTTGTGCTTTTTCCTGAACTGGCAGCAGCTTTACAGTAATCTCAGTAATGATTCCCAACAATCCTTCAGAGCCGGTCATCAACGCTAGTAAATCAAATCCGCAAGAGTCGAGACCTTCGCTTCCTATAGTGACCAACTCCCCTTCAACGGTCACCATTTCCAGTTTCAGCACATTGTGGACCGTTAATCCATACTTCAGGCAGTGAACACCACCCGAGTTTTCAGCGATATTACCGCCAATAGTACAGGCAATTTGCGAGGACGGATCCGGCGCGTAATACAAGCCGTAGACGTTAGCAGCATCACTGATCGCCAGATTGCGAACCCCCGGCTGCAGCCGCGCTGTGCGCGCCAAAGCATCAATTTCTAATACGTTGTTAAATTTTGCCAATGACAGAACAATGCCATCCGTCGTGGGCATAGCACCTGCACTCAATCCGGTGCCCGCCCCGCGAGCAACAACAGGGATCTGATATTGGTGACAAATACCCATTATCCGCTGCACTTGCGTGATAGTTTCAGGCAGCAGTACCAGCAAAGGCATTTCACAATATGCGGACAGACCGTCACATTCGTAGGGTCGCTGTGTTTCAGCATCATCGATCACATAATCGGGATCGATAAAATCAGAAAACATTGATGCCAACTCTCGCCGGCCTGGTCTATTTATCTTGTTCATGCAGTTATACCTGTGCTGGTGTTGAAAAATAACACCAGTCACTGCTCGTCATTGCCTACCGGGTCTGGAAATACTGTTAGATCACTCAATCCTCTAGCGCTACTCACTTAACGGAGCGATTCAACAGAAGCGATTCAACAGCTGAAATTATTATCGCCAATAATAGATTAAACGGCCTGCCCAGACCAACCCTGCCAGTCATTCAGTCGACATATAGAGCATTCTCTTGGCAATATCAGTCGATTGGTATTTTAAGTACAGGAAAACATGTGCAAAAGGCAAAAAATTCTGTAATTATCTAAGCTAACAGTCTTGGAGGTTATTATGGCTAAAAAAGAAGAACCTGAAAAACCATCTGCCACGTTTAACGATTGGGTCGGCCAATGGGAACGCGCAGTTGACAAATTTTCTAATCAATTAATGGGCACCAGCGAATTCAGCCAATCTATGAATTTAATGCAGAATATGCAATTGGAGTATCAACGAGCATTTGGTGAGCAAATGGCTAAACAACTGGCCAATTTCAATATGCCCAGCAGAGACGACATCCTCGAACTCAGCGAAGTTATTCGGGATATGGATCGCCGAATGGCGCGCGTGGAAACCAGCCTCAACAAACTGGAAAAAGGACAGGATGGCGGTGCTAAAAAGAAATCCACTTCGCCTCCTCGAACAAAACGTCCACCGGCAAAAAAGGCATAAACCCTCGCACAGCCGCATTTCAGCAATAATAATAGAGAAGGTGAAATTCTAATGAGTGGCGCGACAAAGAAGGAAAAGAAGATCACGGACCAGATGCGTGAGCTTGTCGATAAAACTATCCAGCGAGGCGTTAAAGGTGTTCAATTTGCCCGCTCCGGAAAAGCCAACGTTGGCCAAAGCCCCAAGGACCTGATCTATGATCGAGGCACACTAAAACTCTATCATTATCACCCGATGTCAGACGAAGTTTACCGCATTCCGGTTATCCTGGTTATGGCGACAACGAACAGGGGTTACATCTTCGATTTGTTGCCGGGCCAGAGTATGGTGGAATACCTGCTGAAGCGTGGTTTTGATGTTTACATGATTGATTGGGATCCGCCCATGCCGTCTGAGCGCGGTTTATCATTAGCGGACTATACTCAGGATTTCATCCCAAGCTGTATCGAATGTGTGCAACAAGATTCCGGGGAAGAAGACGTCAATATCATCGCCTATTGCATGGGTGGCGTGTTGTCATTAATTTACGCGGCAACTCATCTCGACGGACCATTAAAAAACCTTGCCTGTCTAACCACCCCGGTGAACTGGCAGGAAATGGGCTTATTCAACAATTGGGCCAATAAAGAACACCTCAACCTCGACAAACTGGTCGAAACACTGGGAATTATTCCCGCTGATTTCATTGAGCGCTCTTTTTCAATGCTGCGGCCGGCGGCAAAAACAGCAGGGCAATTACGATTATGGGATCAAATGTGGAATGACGAATTTGTTACCGCCTACCGTGCCTTTGAGCGCTGGGGCAACGAGACTATCGGCCTGCCTGGAACCTATTATAAAGACACAACCAAAGAGCTGATGTGGGGTAACAAGCTGTTCACCGAAGAGTTGGTGGTGGCTGGTAAATCAGCAAAATTATCCGATATCAAAATCCCGATTATGCATGTTGTCGCCGAGCATGATCACATTGCAACGTATGGGGCAACAAAACCGCTACTGGACTTAGTCGGCTCGGAAGACAAAGAAGAAGTTGTTTTAAAAGGCGGACACGTCAGTCTCATCGCCGGACCCAATGCAGTCCGCAGAATGTGGCCTCAAATTAACGAATGGCTAGGGGAGCGGTCAGTGTGAAGGTGTTAAAAAAACGTTATCCAAAGGAAATATCCCTCAACGGCAAAACAGTCGAATTATCCGTTTTAACAGGCAAAGACAACGAAGAAGAAGTCCTCGCTTTTTCCACCAGCTTACCTGCACACGACCTGTTGTTCCTCTCCAGAGACATTCAGGAACCCAAAGTGATTTCCGCCTGGATGCATAGTATTGAGGATGGTGACATTACCAGTGTGGTTGCCCGCCTCGATGGAGAAATCGTAGGAACAACGGCTATTGTAACCGACAAACACTCCTGGTCTTCACATGTCGGCGAGCTTCGTATTCTTGTTGGCTCCAAGGCTCGCGACATTGGTCTTGGCAGAACCCTGGTGCAAGAAAGTTTTTTACTGGGGCTGGACCTGGGGTTAGACAAATTGACCGCTCGAATGACACTCGACCAGGAAGCCGCTATCAATGTATTTGAAGAGTTAGGCTTCAAAACTGAAGCAATGCTGCGAGATCACGTTAAAGGTCGCGACGGTAAAAAACACGACTTGCTTATCCTTAGCCATGATGTCGACGCTGTAAACTCACAAATGCAAGCCTACGGTATGGATGAGGCGTTTTGAATACGCTAAAACTGGATAGCATCATAATGATTGCCAGTTTTTCAATATAATAATCAACCTCACTTTTAATACAGGAGCTATACCCATTGGGTTTCTACGACGAACATATTCTTCCCCATGTTATCAACGCAGCCTGTGGCGGTGCGCCTGTCAGTAAGCAACGGCAAAAAATAGTGCCAAATGCAGAAGGCAGGGTATTGGAAATAGGTATGGGCTCCGGCCTCAATATCCCATTTTACGATACTGACAAGGTGGAAATGGTCTGGGGACTTGAACCCTCGGAGGGCATGCGGAAGAAAGCCTATGATCGTGTTCAAGCTGCGCCTTTCGATCTACAGTGGCTCGGTCTTCCGGGAGAGCAAATTCCTCTTGACGACGATAGCGCAGATACCATTGTCCTAACCTATACGCTCTGCACTATTCCCGACTGGCGCGCCGCCCTGCAACAAATGAGAAGGGTACTAAAACCGGGTGGAAAGCTACTGTTTAGCGAGCATGGTAAAGCGCCGGATGAGGCGGTCAGGCGATGGCAGGACCGTATTGACCCCTACTGGGGCAAGATAGCAGGGGGCTGTCATCTGAATAGAGACATTCCGGCGTTGCTGACTGAAGGTGGCTTCAATATCAAACAAATTGAATCAATGTATATGCCCTCTACACCCAAAATAGCCGGCTTCACCTACTGGGGTTATGCCGACTAGAGAAAAACCTCTATCCAGGCCGACATAAATTCAAATAGCGACACCATGAACCACCTCTTTACAACAAGAACTTATTATTCGACCTGAATAGTAAGTTCTTGCTGACCCCGAACTTGTTATCATACTCCTATCAAATACCCTGAATAACACATCACAACACAATGGGGAGCATGTTTTGAGAACAGCGGCTGTAATGCGTAATACAACAATTTTTGTGGCTCTGGGTTTTCTTTCACCCATCTTGGTTTGTGCTGATGAAGCGATCACACCCGCTGCACCAATAGCTCTATTCAACGGAAATGATCTGTCCAACTGGACAGCCGACATACCTGCCGCCGACAAAAACCCCCATATTGACCCCAGCTTTGTGGTTCGCGACGGCTTACTGGTCAGTCTTGGGGATCCTCGTGGTCATTTAGTGTCCAATACACGCTACCGGGATTTTCAACTGAACATCGAATATCGATTCCCAGGCAACCCAGGTAACGCCGGCGTACTTATTCACAGCTCTAAGCTACGAGCGTTATACCATATGTTTCCGCAATCGATTGAGGTTCAAATGCAAAGTGGAGACGCCGGAGATTTTTGGGTTATCGAAGAAGATATCGTTGTCGATGATATGGAGATACGTCGTCCGCGAAAACCAGGCCAGCAATGGGGAGGAAGCCACGGCGACGCTCGCAGAGTCATCAATGTGACGGACACATCAGAACAACCATTGGGTGAATGGAACACAATGGTTGTCGAAGCAAAACAGGATACAATCAAAGTTTGGGTAAATGGCGATCTGGTGAATGAAGGCTACAACGCGTCGGTGTCCGAAGGCCATATAGCTCTGCAGGCTGAAGGGTCCGTTGTGGAAGTTCGCCGCATGGTGATTCAGCCGATCCAGTGAAACCTCCTCTGCGAACAGCAGGGAAGAAACTCGATGGCGGGCAGGACCGCGGTTCAAAGAGGTTAAACATGAGTGAGAATACTGTGAAAGGAACAGGCAGTATCCCGATGGCGATTAAACTCTCACTATTAATTGTATCAATTATGGTGGTGGCGACAGCCATTCAAGGATGGGTCATAGCCACTCAACAGCGAGAACTTCTCGAACAGGAAATAGAAAAATTCGGGCTTGCGACATCGCGTCTATTAGTTCGTCAAATTAAAGAGCCTCTGCTCGCAAAGGACGACCTCGCGCTGGGACAAATAGTACAGTCAGCCGTACAAGATGAAGGCGTCGCCGGCATAACCATCACCTCCATCGATGGCGAGAAAATCGCCAGTAGTGGTATAAATCCGACCTTCGATATTTCGTCGATTGAAACACCCGTCGCCTGGGCAAACCGCCAACAACAGCGATATATCTCATTTTTTGAAATTGCCTACTCTAACAATTTAAAAGTGGGTGAAGTATTTGTCACTATTCGCGCCGACTCGCTAGACAAAGTCAAATCAGAGGCGACTCGATCAATCATCTACTCCACCCTTGTCATGATATTCATCGGCATAGTGATCACCGCGTGGATTTCCAACCGGGTAACTGGCCCTATCGTCCGTATTATTGGCATTAGCCGCAAGATTGCCGCAGGCGATTATCAGGCGCGATTCACTGAAAAAAGTGGCGGTGAGCTAGCGGTACTGGTCGATTCTCTCAATGCCATGACCAACCAACTTCTCCATAAGCTCCATTTGGAACAAACTTTTTCGCGCTATATTTCGCCCAAGGTAGCAAAAGAAGTATTGTCCGATCTGGCGCCCCAGGAGCTGGGAGGAAAGGAAGTCACCGGTAGTGTTCTTTTTGCCGATATCGTTGGATTTACCTCCGTCTCTGAAACGATGAAAGCTGAAAAAGTTAGTCAACTGCTCAATGACTACTTCACTTATATCGACCAGGTAGCACACCACTGTGATGGTCACGTGGACAAATACATGGGCGATTGCGCCATGATTCTATTTGGCGTACCCGATCCCGACAACAACCACCTCACAAACGCGGTTTACTGTGCGCTGCTCATTCACCGGGTCATTGAGCGTGTTAACCGTGACCGCCTGGAACGGGGTGACGTTGCTGTCAGTTTCAGTATTGGAGTCAACACCGGACCAATGCTTGCTGGTAACATGGGCTCAAGATCACGAATGGAATATACGGTTGTCGGAGATACCGTAAACACAGCATCCCGACTGGCTTCGATCTCAGGGCCGGGAGAAATTATTGTTACCGAACCAATCGCAAAAAATACAGACATTTCACCCCAGTTTGAAGTCACCGAAGTCAATGCCGTCAGGTTGAAAGGAAAACAACAAGCCGTCACTATCTACCGTATCGATCAGGGTAATGAAGAAACGGAGCATAAATTGGATCGTGATATTGGTATCATATTGTCCGCCATTGAACAGGGAGAATAACATGCAAAAACTTATTTACGTGTTTCTGCTGACCACATTGTGCGCATGTGCCTCCCTTCCCGGAAATGATATTCGCTCGGCCAGTGTCATAGAAAACTATCTGACTGCAGGCAATATCTGGGCTGCTAGTGAATACTACAACGGCCTTCAGCAATCTCAAAAACAGGGAACTGCTGTAAGCGAAGTTCATGCGCGCCTAACTACCAAATTGTCGAACATCCGCACAGAAACAATTAGTGCCGCAGAGGCAGCAGTAAAAAAATCTGACTGGAAAAAAGCTATTGATCTCTACGAAGAACAGATGCATTTAATCGAGATTGATAAAGATTTTGATAACAGTTATCAGAAATTCTTGAAACGCCAACAACGCGCAAAAAACAATTTGCGAGATAGTTTTATTGTAACCCGGGCTGAATATCTCGTTAAAGCTATGCCGGTAATGATTGCCGACCAACAACTTAACCCTTACGACCACAAAAAAGAACAACATCTGAACGATGTTAAACAGGAATCAACAGAGATCGCCAGTCGCCTGCTAGAACTTGGCGTCAGCGCCATGAGAAAAAAAGATATAGCGACAGCACGCACACTGATACCGTTGGCAAAACAACTTGATGACAACAAGGCGACAGCAAAAGCTAGCAAAACACTGTCAACGCTAACCAGATCCTTCGATGATCACATCAAAAAACTGATAGACGAAGGCACTCTGCTCTACAGCAAAGAACAATACAGCAATGCTCTGGAAAAATGGAATGAAGTACTGTACCTGGATCCTGAAAATGAGAAAGTCAAAGATCACAAAACACGAACCCAAAAAGTATTACAATCATTGGAAGAGCTGAAACAACAACAACATGAAAAATAGCGATCAGGAGTACTGACTGGTCAAATATGAAGCTCTTGTCAAAAAACTTATCTTTCGCTGCCCGGCCGCCACCCAAAACCATAATAAGAAGAAAAATAATGACAACTGCGAACCACCATATTGAGAAAGATCCCAGCTATGGCTGGTTGATGGTATTGATTGTTTTCACACTTAGTGCGTTGTCATTTGGCTCACTGGGCTCTATCTCTGTTTTTTTAAAACCGCTGTCTACTGAATTTGGCTGGAGCCGCGGCATGACCTCTCTGGGGTACACCGCCATTGCCTTCTCGTCCGCTCTGTTTGGGCTGCTATGGGGTATCATCGCTGACAGGTATGGAACCCGCTGGTTTGGTATTATCGCCGCAATAGTGATGACATTTAGTCTTTTCATGCTTAGCCGACAAGAAAGCATCATCGAATTTTATGGTTTCTATTTTTTGTTCGGAGCCTTTGGCAATGCCATGGTGAGTTCTCCTCTTTTTGCCAACGTCGGGTTTTGGTTCCGGCAAAACCCTGGACTAGCGCTAGGCATAACTGCTGCGGGAGGGGCTTTTGGTCAAGGCGTCATTCCGTTTCTTACAGGTATCGGTATCGCCGAATATGGATGGCGCAACACCTACCTCATTACAGCTGCAACTTATTTACTTATAGCACTCCCGATCGCTTTTTTTATCAGGGAGTCACCCTGGCGGCTGAGAATCAGAAATTCAACCGTCGTCGAAGAGAGGCACTTCCCACTCTCTGAAGTTGAGGTGATAGCGTGGATTAGCGTCGCTGTCATATTTTGCTGCAATTGCATGGCAGTACCGATAGTTCATCTGGTCCCACTGCTTACCGATAAAGGAGCATCTGTCGAATCCGCAACGAGCGTATTGATGGTATTGATGTTTGCCGGGGTGGCCGGTCGAATTTTGGGAGGTAAACTTGGAGACGTAATCGGTGCTCTGCCCACCTATATATTAATGTCCGTCGGACAAACTATTTTTGTTTTCTGGTTTCCACACGTCGATAGTCGACCCATGCTTTTTGTATTGGCCGCCTGCTTCGGCTTCACCTACTCCGGAGTCATGTCGAGTATTCTGGTCTGCACCCGTATGATGGTTTCTGCTCGGCTTGCTGCTCGGGCGATGAGCATGACCTCATTTTTTGGCTGGGGCGGCATGGGGCTTGGTGGATTTATTGCCGGATACCTGTATGACCTGAACGGTGACTACATTTGGTCTTACACGTTTGCCTCGCTGGCGGGAATGACTAATCTGGTCGTTCTCGCTCTGTTTTCCCTGCGGATCTATAGCCAGCGGAAAATTTTATCTCAAGCACAAACCCAGCCCGCGGTAGCAACATCAAGTAATTAAGATGTTATAGTTTGCCCACAACTGGTTCTCAAAACACTGAAATACGGAGCAAGCTTGTGAAAACCAACCTAAGCGATGATGAACTGAAATTACTCAGCACGCGAAACGATCTCAAAGCCACATGGATGTTTGTTTGCAACTACGCCATTGTCATCGCAACCTTTGCCATGGTTATCCTATGGACAAACCCCATTACTATTGTCGTGGCAATTTTCTTATTGGGCGCCAGACAGCTGGGGTTCGGAGTATTACTGCACGAATGCGGTCACGGGACTCTGTTTACGTCAAAGAAACTCAATCAGATAATGGGCGACTGGTTTGCCGCCGCCCCGGTTTTTAGCAATATGAACGCCTATAGTCAGGGCCATCGACAACATCATCGGTTAGCCGGTACCGACAATGACCCGGATTTACCCAATTATAAAGACTACCCCATTCCCGCATCGCGCCTGCGACGCAAACTCGCTCGCGACATCACCGGTAAAACGGGCTGGCGACAAGTGAAGGGAATTGCAAAGAGTATCGGCAAATTTCACGACCTGCGCACAGACCAGCAGGAAGCACTTACCAGAGGCATCATCTTCCATATAGCGCTCCTCGTTCTCACCGCTACTTTCGGGGCACCCTGGTTGCTTATCCTGTGGGTAATTGCTTTTATTGTCGTCAACCCGTTAATCAGCCGCATTCGACAGATTGGAGAGCATGCTGCAGTCCCTGATTTGTATGACCTTGATCCACGATTGAATACCCGTTCAATTATCGCCAACTGGGCCGAACGCTTATTTATTTGCCCGATGGGTGTTAACTATCATTTGGAGCACCATCTATTAGCTTCAATTCCTGTCTACAACTTACCCAAAATGCATAACTTGCTGAAAAATAATAATTTTTATTCCGATACCCACATCACTCATGGCTATTGGGAACTGTTCAGGCAAGTCACAACACGTTAAATACGTCATATAATCACCACACTGACAAACACCTTAAGTTTTACTTAAGGTAAGCCACCTATCCTAATCCCTACTAGCGTATTTAGTAGGGACTCTCTAACAATGTTTCAATACCCAAAGCAAAAATCACGGCATCCCAACCTTCCGGACAGCCATCGCTTTGCACTATGCCAACAAGACACTGAACATCGTATTGCGCTCGAGCACTATGTAGCCAAACAATACCTTGCTACTCATCAAGCTCGTCTAACAAACTTCCTTCCCGATTTATTGAGCATGAGTCTCGATGGTGAAATTCAGGCTGTTGCCGGGTTGAAGCCAGCGATCGGTGGTCAGCTTTTTCTTGAGCAATACCTAGACCAGAATATTGACCAAACTATTGCCGGGGCCATCAATCGACCTATCGATAGAAGTAGCATCATTGAAATCGGTAATTTGGTATCAACACAGGCAGGGGGCAGCCAATTACTGTTTATCATTTTGGCATTTGCGATAAAAGAAGCCGGGTTCCGCTGGCTGGCTTTTACCGCAACACCCCAGGTCATCAAACTACTCAAGCGTTTATCTGCTACCCCGCTATTTCTGGCAAATGCAGATGCAGATCGCCTCGGTAAAACGGCTGAAGCATGGGGTGAGTATTATCAGAAAAAACCTAATGTCATGGCCATAGACCTCGATGAAGCACTGCGCAACGTATCCGAAAATGAAACCATTAATTATCTATCAAACCAATATAAAGCCGACATTCAAAACATTGCCGCACAGTTGAAAAAGCTCTCTACACCAACATTGTAATACCTAGTTCCCAGACCCCAGGGTGATATCAAAAAGTTCTCAGACTAACGGCCAGCACAAACAATAATGAAGGAATAAGCGTGACAGAAAACTACTTTACACTATCAAACATACTTCGCGACCCATTACTGGCTGAACTACCCGCCGTAACAACTGACTCCGCATCATTGAGCTATGCCGAACTCTCATCGAAAGTAGAAACAACTGCTAAGTGGCTATCAACGCGACGGCCGAAAATGGTGGCTCTTAACGCAGAAAATAGTATCGATTGGGTTGTGATAGACCTCGCCTGCCAAATAGCCGGTATATGTTGCATTCCCCTTCCCGATTATTTCAGTCATCAGCAATCGCTACATTGCATAGCTGATGCCGGCGTCGATGTATTGATCAGTGATAGCAGCGATCTAGCCGATCAACTGACGGCGCCAGATGCCATTGATGGCTTACCGTCGTCACTCAACGCTTGGATATTAGCGCCTTCTGGCAAGACATTAGTCCCTAAAAACACCCAAAAAATAACCTATACGTCAGGCTCAACAGGCAACCCCAAGGGTGTTTGCTTGAGCACTAATCAGCAATGGCAAGTAGCCCAATCCCTGGCCAGTGCGATTGCCATCGACAAACCCAAACATCTCTGTTTGTTACCGTTAGGCACACTCCTGGAAAACGCAGCCGGTATTTACGCACCATTGCTCAGCGGTGGAAACATTATCCTTATCGATGGTAAAAATAGAGGATTAGACGGCAGCTCTGGGCTGGATCTGTTACAGCTCGTCACCTGTATTTCACAGTGGCAACCCAATACGCTAATTATATTGCCACAATTGCTCACCGCTTTAATAGCCGCCTGCGAAATGGGCTGGGAAACACCCGAATCCTTGCGTTTTGTCGCCGTTGGCGGTGGCAAAGTCGCGCCCGAACTTATCCAACAAGCTGAGCAATATGGTATCCCCGTTTATGAAGGCTACGGATTATCTGAATGCTGTTCAGTTGTTTCTCTCAACACCCCTAAACACAATAAACCCGGCACTGTAGGGAAGCCTCTTCCCCATTGTCGAGTTAGTACTATAGACGGAGAAATTCACGTCGAAGGCGCTAGTCACCTCGGCTATCTCGGTGACCCCGATAGCTGGAATACTGCGCTAATTGCTACCGGCGACCTCGGTCATCTCGATAAAGAGGGGTATGTGATTGTAAACGGTCGTCGCAAGAATCTTTTAATCAGCAGCTTTGGACGAAATATCAGCCCTGAATGGGTCGAAAGCGCGCTTATGGCAAGACCCATTTTTACTCAGTGTATCGTCGTTGGCGATTCACGCCCGCACCTCACGGCACTTGTCTCTACACCTGACCATGTTAGTAACGAAAATGTTGATACCTGGATCCAGCAAGTCAACAGTCTTCTTCCCGACTATGCCAGGGTTAAGTCATGGGAAATAATCGACAAAGAACAGTGGCAAGGTCTATTCACTGCCAACGGGCGCCCTCGACGAGACGACATCAACCACCATTTCACCAAGAACATTGACAAATTATATTCAACAAAAAATACATACGCTGCAGAGGTAGTCACTCAATGACATTCTATCAACGATTACAAAACGAAACACAAAGGGAACGCGAACATTTGCTAAACGCCCCCATTATCCTGCGCTGCTTGACCGGCGATATCTGTCTTGAAGATTACATTTCTTTTTTAAGCCAAGCTTATCATCATGTTAAGCACACCACGCCTTTACTAATGGCAACCGGCGCGCGAATCAATGGCGACAAGGAATGGCTAAGGGAGGCTGTTGCAGAATATATTGAAGAGGAACTGGGACATCAAGAATGGATACTCAATGACATAGCTGCCTGCGGATTTGATAAGGAAAGGGTTCGGAACAGTACGCCAAACCAATCAACTGAGCTGATGATTTCTTATGCCTACGATACCATCAACCGAATCAATCCACTGGGCTTCTTCGGCATGGTACAAGTTCTGGAAGGTACCAGTATTACTATTGCTGACCATGCGGCAGATTGTATCCAAAAAGCCCTGAAATTGCCTGACAACGCTTTTGTCTACTTGCGTTCTCATGGTGAACTGGACCAGGATCACATCAAGTTCTATGAAGACATAATGAACCGAATCACAGACAGTGAAGAACAAGCCCTAATCATCCATTGTGCAAAAATATTTTACCAGTTATACGGAAATATTTTCAGGGAACTAGCACCGGAACAAGCCGCCGTTCAGGCTGCGTAAAGCAATACTCTCTGGAGAACTTTATGGTTTTATCGTCTAAAAAGGTTTTACTAACCGGTGCCACAGGTGGTATTGGAGGCGCCATCGCCAAAGCGCTCTCAGATGAAGGGGCTACCCTCATACTAACAGCCCGCGATGAAGAGAAACTCACAGCGCTAAAAGAGAGTATCGGTAAAGTTCGACACCAAATACTAGCCCTTGATTTGAATAACAACAACGACCGGGAAAAATTGTACGGTGTGGTAGAAAAGGAAAATATCGATGTGCTGATTAACAATGCTGGTATCAATCAATTATCTCTGCTGGAAGATACCCGTGACACAGATATAAGCCAAATAATCAGCACTAATCTGGTGGTTCCAATGATGCTGTGTCGGGAGATATACAAAACACTGAAGCAACGCCCCGAGGCAGCAATTATTAATATAGGCTCAATTCTCGGCAGCATAGGTTACGCGGGATCAACTAGCTACTGTGCCAGTAAATTTGGGCTGCATGGTTTCACCGAAGCATTTCGTCGTGAAGTTGCCGATAGCGCAGTGAACGTCATTTACTTTGCCCCAAGGGCTACCAACACCGCACTAAACACCGACAAGATGAACGCACTGAATGCAGCCCTGGAAAATTCCATCGATTCACCTGAGCATGTTGCGCGGTGTCTGATCAATGCGCTGCAAGACAAACATCCTCACAGCTATTTTTTAGGCTGGCCCGAATCATTCTTTGTACGACTGAACTCATTATTTCCAAAGCTTGTCGACAAGGCGCTACTGAAACAACTACCCGTTATTCGTCGTTTTTCACAATAAGATCATCAACTCTTTAAGGATAGTATATCGATGAAAATACTCGCTAAAATCATTGGCTCAGCTATAGCCACTCTAATTCTAATTGCATCCGGCCCGGCGAATGCCGGCAATGCTGATTCACTCAATGCACTTCAACAGCGTTGGGCTGAAGTTAATTATCAACTGGAGGGCAAGGATCAGCTCACAGCCTTTGAGCAGCTAATTGATAAAGCTAACAGTCTTACGTCACAACAGCCAGGGAATGCCCCTCTTTTGACGTGGAGTGGCATTATCAAGTCTACCTATGCCGGCGCAAAAGGCGGATTAGGTGCATTAAAGTATGCAAAAGCGTCGAAGGAAGATCTCGAAAAAGCGATAGATATCGATCCACAAGCGCTAGATGGATCGGCTCTTACTAGCCTTGGAACTTTATATTTCAGCGTCCCGGGGTGGCCAATAGGTTTTGGGGATGACAAGAAGGCAAAGGAACTTTTGCGCAAAGCTCTTGTTATTAATCCACACGGTATTGATCCAAACTACTTTTTTGCTCAATTTCTGCAAGATCAGGGGGATTTTAGTGAAGCCTACCGATATTATGAAAAGGCGCTTCAGGCTGAACCAAGACCGACCCGGCCACTCGCCGATAAAGGCAGAAGGGATGAGATTCACAGAGCCATGCTGAAATTGAACGAAAAGCTGTGATAAAAAAAACCAATAACCTTGTTCCGGGGTATAAATGAAACTACTAATGGTAGAGGACGACGATGCACTAGCGAAAGCACTGCTAATTGCACTTCAAAATGAAGGCTTTTCGGTTGACCATGTGGCGACAGGCAAAGAGGCAATTGCCCACGGAAAAGAGAACAGCGCGGATATTATCATATTGGATTTGGGGCTTCCCGATATTGACGGTTTGACCGTGTTAAAAGAGTTGCGAAAGAACTCCATCGTCACTCCAATGCTGATATTGACTGCGCGAGACGATCTTTCCGTTAAGGTTACCGCGCTGGACGGCGGTGCGGATGATTATCTTTCGAAACCCTTCGAGATAAAGGAACTGATGGCCAGAATTCGAGCACTCGGTCGTCGGATGAATTCTTCGACCAGTAGCATTCTTACCGCTGGCCGCGTTAGTCTGGACAGCGCCAATCATTACATAGAAGTTGACGCTGAACAAATATCGCTATCACGCCGGGAATATACCATTCTTAAAGCACTCATGGAAAACGTCGGGCGCATTCAAACCAAAGCTGTACTTGAAAATAAGCTTTACAGTTGGGGCGAAGAAATTTCCAGCAATGCAATCGAAGTTCATGTCAGCAACTTAAGGAAAAAAATGCCCGAAGGTTTCATAAAAACTGTACGTGGTGTCGGCTATACTATAGATCGAAGTTCAAGCTAACGGTGATTATAGTAGCGTGAAGTCTATTCGTGTATTTCTGATAATAGTTCTACTATCTATTATCTGTTTGGTTAACTTTCTTGCGGCGCTGCATGGCTATCGCAGTAGTATTGCGGCGGCAGACGTCATTCTCGATGAACAGATCACAAATTCTGCAAATTTGCTCGCCGGAATCTTGGCAAATGGAATAACAATTCCCGAAGGTGTATTTTCAGACTCCGCTTACTATCAACACTGGCAAGGGGGGCTTTTGCAGCACAAGTCTGCTAATGCGCCAGACACACCTCTTTCTTCTACGGAGCCCGGCTTTCATCAGGTCAACTTCGAAAGAGTTCGCTGGAGAACATTGGTACACCCACTCGCAGAGGCCGATAGTCTAATCATAATCGCCCACCGCGCCGACACCTATTCAAGTTTGAGTGAGGAAGTTGTACTAAAGTCTATTCTGCCGATCATATGGGTTCTTCCATTTCTGGGCCTGTTGATATGGCTGGTTGTATACTTTGGATTGCGTCCACTGCATAAATTGGCATCAGTGCTGCGCCACAAAAAATCGGAAGATTTGAAGTCAATCGAAAACTCTGGCTACCCAAGAGAATTAACCGAGGTGGTCATCTCAATTAACAACCTGTTAGAGCGTTTAGACGGAGCATTTGAACGTGAAAGGCGATTTTCTGCCGATGCAGCTCATGAACTTCGAACGCCACTCGCCGCACTCAAAGTGGGGCTTCACAATCTAGTTGAAGAATCAGGAACCAAAAGCGAAAACTTGCAAGAACTGGAGAAAGGCGTCGATAGAATGGGCCATTCGATTGAACAAATTCTGGCTTTTCACCGACTGTCACCGGATAGATTCCTGGCGAACACCGAAGTTGTTGATATTAACGAAATTGCTCAACAAACAATCGTCGATCTGTATTCCGCATGCGAACGGAAAAACTTGAATATCGCCATTGAAGGCACTGCCGTCCTGGTAGAGGGGGACAGGTTCGCGCTGGGTACGCTACTAAAAAACCTCGTTGACAACGCAATCAAGTATACACCAGTGAATGGTACGATTCTGATCGCAGTCGGAACAAAGGATTCCGCCGCCTCAATTAGCGTCGAAGATTCCGGGCCGGGGATAGAAAAAGCAGACTTACAAAGAGTTTTCGATCGTTTTTACCGCGTTGGTGGCGCCAATTTTCAGAGAGATATTATCGGATCGGGATTGGGGTTATCGATTGTCGATCACATTGTTCAACTACATCGAGGTGCAATTGAAATGAGTGTATCCGGCGACCTTGGCGGACTCAAAATAGCTGTCATTTTTCCCTTAACGCCACAAACTATAGCTCTACTCGACAAATCATGAAAATTAGTCAACTACTGCTAATTACATTTTTCTTATCTGCACAGGCAATAGCCGTAGCTGCAACGCCTATTATTAACATCGAAATCCGACACCATCTTTTTTATCCTGCAGAGGTTATTGTACCTGCAAACAAAAAAGTCAAATTGTTAATACACAACACTGATCCAACGCCTGAAGAGTTTGAAAGTTACGAGCTAAATAGGGAAAAAGTAATCGTGGGAAATAGTAAAGCAGTAGTATTTATCGGGCCGCTGAAACCCGGCGAATATCCATTTTTTGGAGAGTTTAATATGTCTACCGCCCTTGGAAAAGTCATTGTAAGGTAAAATAGTAATATGCTAATCGACGCCGTTGTCATCATATTAAGAGAAACACTGGAAGCAGCAATACTCGTCAGTATTCTCGTTAGTATAAGTAATACTGTGGGCATCAAACTATATTGGCTTAGTTTGTCTTTAACGGTTGGTATTTTGTGCGCTGTAGCCTATGCGATTAGCCTTGGTTCTATTTCAACCTGGTTCGATTATGTAGGACAGGAAGTAGTAAATTCATCTATTCAATACTTGATTTACAGCAGCCTATTGGCCACCGCAATACTCACGGCAAACAATCACCTTCGGCCAAAAATTTATCTGACATTGGCCATGGCCAGTGCTGTTATGCTTGCGATGGTCCGAGAGGGTTCTGAAATCATTATCTTCTTTACTGGATTTCTCAGTAAAGAAGATGTGATGACTCAAGCACTGACCAGCGGATTTATTGGGTTGATGATAGGAATGAGTGTTGGTGCTCTTTGCTACTTTCTAATTATCTCGTGTCCTCATAAAAGACGAATGAAACTGCAGATAACGTTATTGAGCTTCATCGCTGCCGGCATGGTTGCGCAGGCAACCCAGTTATTGATACAGGCTGACTGGATACCATCTACCAGCCAGCTGTGGGACAGCAGTAAATTTTTGCCCGAGCAATCAGCTGTCGGCCAACTCGCTTACGCCACCTTCGGCTATGAAGCAACTCCAACGCCAGTTGAAGTTTATACCTACCTGATAGCGCTTCTGTTAATTCCCACGGCGATCGCAATCAGCACCTATCAATTATCCTCTCCCAAGTACCAGCAACCAAGCCCCAAAATAAGGAGCTAACGACATTGAGTGTCTCGCGTATTTTGTCGACGAAAAAATCATTAATTTTTGTCCCCACGTTGGCGCTGATATCAATAGTACTTCCGTCCGCTAATGCAGTAGCGGACGGGTCGAGTATCGACAAAATCTACCACCCTTACGTTCAACCTCTCGAGAGAGAAATTGAGTATCGCTCAAGATACCAGAAAGATAGTCACGACGATCTTGACGGACAGCAACGTCATCTATTGGGTTTCGGCCGCTCATTCTCAGACCGGGTTTTCGGCGAACTGTATTTGGAAGGCAGCAACAATTCGGGAGAGAGTTTTTCTTTAGACACGATAGAAGTCGAAGCAAAAGTTCAACTAACTGAACAAGGTGAATACGACAATGACTGGGGATTGTTATTCGAACTGGAACGAGAAAAGAGCGACAATAAATGGGAAGCCCGAAGCACTCTTATCGCCTTACATGAATGGACCGACTGGATCGTAACTACTAATGTCGGCCTTATCTATGAGTGGGGCGATCATATCAACAACGAATGGGAAACCAGTTTATCCACACAGTTTCGCTATCGGTACAAACAAACTCTCGAACCATCGATTGAAATATACCTTTCAGAAGACAGTAAAGGAATAGGTCCGGTCCTAAGTGGGACATTCCGATTAGAAGGACGCCGCAAGTTTATATGGGAAAGCGGTGTTATTCTCGGTATGAACAGCAAAACCGCTGATACATCCTGGAAATTCAATATCGAGTATGAGTTTTGAGTTAAAAATCGAAATATCTGGGCGAATTCTTGATCATGCTTTAACATACTTAGTCCGGAAGTCAGAAAAATGTCGGCTTAACGAATTTTTTCGGCGAAAATAGTTGACGCAATGATCAATATATAAAGGGGCACTCAATGAAAAAGATTTTGCTGATCGGACTTGCTGTTGTCATTGTTATTGGTATCGCGTTTGGCTTTTCTTACAAAAAGAATCTGGATCGCCTGGCCTATGGCCTCACGCTATTTTCTGGCGCTGAACAATATGAAAATTTTAACCGGATGAAAGAAATATACCCAGTCACGACTATGATGGCGTCTGCGGAACCATTTGAATTTGAAAACGGAAGTACAATTTCATTGCCGCCCAGTTTTTCCTACAACGGAAACGACGTTAGCGTTGAGCGCTTCCTGGCCGAAACGGATACTAGTGCTCTACTGGTTATTCACAATGGTGAAGTTCGCTTCGAACAGTACATGCTTACCGGCGGTAGAGATGTAAACTGGTTATCGATGTCTGTTTCAAAAAGTTTCATTGCAACAGGGATAGGAATCGCCGTTGATGACGGCCTGATTGACATCCTGAAACCCATTACCGACTACGTCCCTGACCTTTCAGGTTCTGCCTACGACAATGTACGTATTAAAGACGTCTTGCAGATGTCGTCAGGAGCTGCCTGGAACGAAGACTATAGCGACCCTGAGTCAGATATTATGCGGCTTGCGAAAATCATGAGCGTAGGTGGCTCGCTGGACGAATTTGTCAGCACTCTGGTCCGGGAACGGGAACCGGGCACCCTCAATCACTACAATTCGGCAGACACGCAGGCACTGGCCATGCTGTTGTCACGGGCAACCGGGAAATCAGTTACCGATTATCTATCAGAAAAAATATGGCACCCATTAGGAATGGAAGCAGATGCATACTGGATGGTGGATGACAACAACGTCGAAATGGCGTTTGGCGGGCTCAATGCCACGGCGAGAGATTACGCCAAGCTGGGTGAATTGCACCGACTGAAGGGCAAATGGCGGGGAACACAAATTGTCTCGGAAGATTGGGTTACTGCGGCAACAAAACCGGACGCACCACATCTGCAACCCGGCTTTAATAAGGACTACCCCCTAGGCTATGGTTATCAATGGTGGATTCCAGAAACGACTGAAGGAGAGTATTCAGCGATTGGTGTTTACAATCAATTTATCTACGTGAACCCGACTCGCGACCTTGTCATCGTAAAACTATCAGCCTATTCAGATTACGCCCTGACTCTCGACGAGAGTTCATACCGTGAGGTCGAAACCATTGAATTTTTTCGCCAGATTGGCAACCTCCTATAGAAACAGAAGAGGCATGAAGGAAGCTAATCAAAATCCCGAAGTATGGCCAGCATGGTTTCATCAACAGACATCATCAATGCATTTTTCCCGTTTCTGTTGCGTCGGGATGGATCTGCACCGGCCTTTAATAGCAATTCCGTGATCTGTCGTTCACCGCGCTGAACGGCGGCCATGAGTGCCGTATAGCTATGTTTATTTCTGGCTTCCACTTCACTGTTTTTTCTAAGTAGATACTCAACGATGGAGGGGGATGATTTTTCCGCAGCGGCAATTAATACAGTATTACCGTTAGTGGTCCTACTCTCAAGATCAGCTCCTTTTTCTACCAACAGTTTTGTTAAGTCGAAGTTGTTGTTAACAACAGCACGTAATAACGGAGTGTGTCCTTTAGTGTCTCGAGTATTAACATCCGCACCCGATATAATTATCATGTCGGCAATGTCTGTGTGACCGCCTTCTATCGCATATCTCAAGGCTGACAACCCCTTCAGATCACCGCTATCAGGCTGCGCTCCTATCGCTAATAGCTTTTGGACCAGCTCTACTGATCCGGCTCCTGCAGCCTGGTGTAAAAATGAGCTACCATCGTCTGCTAGATAATTTACGTCAATATCTTTGGCGACCAGATAATGGGAAATTTCTAGAGAGACGGAATGAATTGCGTACCAGAGCTGACTGTCCAGATTGAATTGTTCACCGACACCAGACAACAGCACAAAGCTATCCAAATCGTCAGCCTCGATAGACCACTTGACCAATTGCTCTGACACGGTACCGGTAACGTTTCGATTCGCCACGACCACGCTTAACATCGAAGCAATATCCCGATGTTGCCTTTCTAGAGAAATTTCAAGCGCTGATATCAGGCTCTCCGTTTTTCCGGCATCCACAAGTAACCATTTAACAACGTCCTCATCACCCATCCAGGACGCTAACATAAGAAGATTCCAATCGCTGTATGTAGCCTGTTGTAACTGTACTTGCATTGCCTCTATTCTGCGCTTACGACCAGCCTCTTCCGAATTCAATACACTGACGCTTCCGGTTTTTTTCATTACCTGAAGTACTTTGCCAAGATCTTTCTGCTCGGCCAGCTCAATCATTGAGCGGCCACTGCTATCGCGTGCATTGATGTTAGCACCCATCTCGATAAGGTGAACGGCCATATCTTGCTTTCCCAATACTATCGCCAGCATCAAGGCTGTTTGCGACTTTTCATTACGAAGCTCGATATCAGACACTATCGCGATCGATTCCAGAATGTCTGTTACATCGTATTTCACCGCATAGTGCAGTACTGAATTCCCCATCTCATCTACCGCAGTTACAGGCACGCCACATTTCAGCAATTTTTCGACGAGCTGGGGTTGATTGTTCCCGACAGCCAAATGTAATGCCGTCTGCCGTACTTCATTGCGAACATTTGGGTCAGCCCCGTTGTTACAGCTAGAGACAACTAATTCTGGCTTGCCGTGTTTAGCGCCATAAAGCAATTTTTGGTCGGAATCACCACGAGTTGATGTATCGACATTTCCTAGCCTATGTAGCTTTTTGGCAGCCATGGAATGGCCATTTCCCGCCGCCATTTCGAGATACTGAATGGCTCTCTGCCGCTGGGCCGGCTGATCAAACAATAGAATAGCAAGACTAAACTGTGCTTTTACGTAACCTTGATCGGCAGCTGATTGATACCCGGTCAGCGACTTGTCGATGTCTACCGCTACTCCCAATCCTTTTTCAAAATTGACGCCCAATTGATATTGAGCAGCTCCATCTCCCGAGCTAGCTAATACTGAAAGTTTCTCATTAAGCACGTCATACTGTTTTTCCAGAAGCAGGCGTTTTAATTCAAACGGCAGCCTTTTATCAGTTTCTGCCGAAGCAAAAATCGACATTAGCAGTAGCGCAGGAAAAAGAGTTGATACATTAATTTTTACCATCATGCCGTGCCATATTTTGTAGTAACGCTAATACCAATATTATTCAATAGGGCATTCGGAAGCACGCCCCCGGCACATATAATGACGAAACTGTTTTTCAACTGCTTAGTACCACTCGTTGTTTTCAATGCTACTGCGGACACCGTTATATTAGTTACTTCAGACTGCAGGTAGACCGAGATGCCTTTTTTCTGGGCGGCCAGCTCTATGCTAGCGCGGTTTTTTTCTTTAGCCCTGTTAAAGGAATCGCCTCGATAACTTAACGTCACCGTGGTTCCCTCTTCCTCGGAAATCGCCAAAGCCGCTTCAATTGCACTGTCACCACCCCCAACGACTAATACATGTTGATGCCTGAATTGATGCGGGTCCACAAGCCGATACATCACCTTATCAAGCTCTTCACCCACAACGCCCAATTTTCGGGGAGTACCTCTGCGACCAATAGCCATCAACAGTGTCTTACTTCTGTAAACACTTTTATTGGTGACGACATGCAAACAATCACTTTCCCGATTGACGTTTTCTAACCGCTCTTGATAGTTAGCCTTTAGCTCATGATTGCGTTCAACCTGCTGCCAGAAAGCCAGCAATTCTTCTTTGCTTGTTTCTGAAAACTTAACAGTGCCGACCAAAGGCAATTTTGCCGGTGAAGTCATCACCACTTTGCCTCGGGGGAAATGGGAAACCGTGCCGCCAAGGCTGTCTTGCTCCAACAACAGGTACTTCATATTGTGTTCTATGGCATACAGAGAAGCCGCTATACCAGCCGGGCCGGCACCAACAATAGCCACATCATAAATTGAATCATCGACTGCCGCGGAAGCCTGGCAATATTTGTTGATTGCTGCCATCGCTTGCTTGCCCTGCTCTATTGCATTGCGAATCAAGCCCATACCACCCAGTTCGCCAGCAATAAACACCCCAGGCTGACTGGTTTCAAATTCACTGCTCAACTCAGGAATATCAACGCCTCGAGTTGCCGAGCCAAACACCAGGGTAATGGCGTCTTCCGGGCATGCCGCTTTACAGGCACCATGGCCGATACAGTGACTCGGTGCTATCAGTTCTGCTTTCTGATTGATCAACCCAAGTACTTGTTGCTCGGGACAAGCACTTACACAACTGCCGCAGCCGATACATTTCAACGGATCAATAATTGGATGAAGAGATGCTGGTTCAGTCAAACCACTGGACACTGCATCTAATTTTATTTCGATATTTTGAAGGGCTATTTTTCGCCGAGAAGAAACATAGTAGCCAATAATGACCACCAAAGGAGTCAAATATACAAATAACGCAGCTGTTTGCTCCATTTTTTACGTCGCAGATAAGGATAAATATAACTAAAAATAGACCTTACGCTGTTACTACTCAAGTACTCCCAAGCAGGAACGGCTAGCTAGTCCCGTTACAAAATGCACAAGGACTTGAAACGACGACTGAGTCACAGATTCCAAAAAATAAATACGCCGCTTAACGGATCCTTAAGGTTGGCATGCTATTACTGGTCTTTATCCGTCCAATAATGGGCACGGCTTCATCGAAAACTGACAATCAGCGTCGAAAGATACTATGGCGATCATCACAACAAACCAACAATACAGTACGACGAAAACCAGCCGTATACCACTGGTGTTAGCGGCAGTGGTTATATTGGCGATCGCGTGGGGCTGGAATCAACGAGGCGAATACTGGTTGTCAGCTGAGCATGGACTTGGCTACGCCTTCGGGATTATTGGCGCGGTAATGATGATACTGCTATTACTTTATCCACTGAGCAAAAACTCGCCGCTCCTGCGCCGGCTGATTGCAACTCGCTATTGGTTTAAAGGACATATGATACTGGGGATTGCTGGACCACTGCTTATTCTTTTCCATAGTAACTTTGGACTTGGCTCAGTCAACAGCAATGTTGCTTTGTTCTCCATGCTACTAGTCGTATTCAGCGGACTTGTCGGGCGCTATCTATATCGCCGTATACACAACGGATTGTATGGCCAAAAGCTAAATTACGATGAACTCCGAGGACAACATCTTCTGCTGAAAAATAAATTGGCAAGCGTTATCTCATCAAACAGTCGGTTACAGTCAATTTTTGCTGACATTGAAACAATAGTCGAAGACGACAATAAGTCTCTTGTACACAGTTTCCGGAAAGTCTGGTCAGTAAAATCAAAATCCAAAAAACTCAACGCACAATTATTAGAAATCAGCAAAGCTGACAGAGAACTCTCCCCAATGCTAAAAAACATGCAGGGTAACGTTCAAGAGGAGCTCCGAATACTTCAGTCAATGGCAGGACTATCGCTCTACAGCCGCTTATTTTCCTTGTGGCATATCGTTCACCTGCCTTTCTTTTACATGCTAATCATCACCGCAATTGTTCATATTATTGCGGTCCATATGTATTGATATGAAAACTTTTTTGGTTGCCAAGCGGTCTCTCCGAGCACTTGTCTACCTGATTTTTTTGTTAACTTTTTCGCTCTTTTCACATGGACAATCGCTAAAACAAATGTTGTTAATGCCCGGAGATCTCACTGAAAAGCATGCCGAATATGAATCCGATTGCGCGAAGTGTCACAGTGATTTTGATCAATCCAATCAAAAGAAACTTTGCCTCGATTGCCACACGGCAGTAGCAGATGATCTATTGAACGTCAGCGGCTATCACGGTCTGGACAACACCATTCAAACCAGTGAATGCCGGGACTGTCATACTGATCATAAAGATCGGGAATTCGATATTGTCGGCCTGGATACGGATACATTCAATCACAACAAAACAAATTTTTATCTAACCGGCCAACACCGTAAGGTAGCCTGCAGTAATTGCCACGACGACAATAAACTGAAAGAACCCTTTCGCCTGCAGCAACACAACTGTCAAGATTGCCATCAAAATCAAAGTCCACACGCAGAAGATTTAGCAGACAACTGCAGCAGCTGCCATAGCAGCGAAAGCTGGAAAGATAATCTCTTTGATCACAGTACCACTAAATTTCCACTCAAAGATTCTCACCTGAATATTGCCTGTCAGGACTGCCATATCAATGAGCAGTACATAGACATTGAAACTGGATGCAATAGTTGTCATGCGGCTGACGATACCCACCAGCAGCGCTTTGGCCAACAGTGTGATGACTGTCATAGCGAAAAGGAATGGAAACAATCTTCGTTTGATCACAATCAGGACACTGACTTCGAACTTTTGTTTTCACATCAAAAAACTTCTTGTGAAAGCTGCCACCACAACACCCCTGAACTAGAAACACTGCCCACAGACTGCATTGGATGCCACAGTGACAACGATGTCCACAGTGGCAGTCAGGGCACCGATTGTGCC
>JBALTE010000005.1:284715-288710 GCA_036963965.1 Oceanicoccus sp.
TCTTCCTGCTCGGCCTGCCATCAGAATGATGATTCTCACAAGGGTTCACTGGGAGACGATTGTAGCCAATGCCATACACCCAACGATTGGACACTTTGGTTGTTTAATCACAACCAACAGAGTGACTTTATGTTGGAGGGTTCTCATCAGGACCTCCAGTGCCAGCTCTGTCATAACGATCAGCAGCCTCTCAACAAACAGTGTTCCAGCTGTCACCGTGAAGATGACGTTCACCGAGGTTCCTTTGGCAGACAGTGCCAACATTGCCACAACGAAACATCGTTTAGCCGATAAGGGAAGGATCAAAACCATGACTATCGACCAACGGCAAAAACCCCACCCTTTTTGGAGCAGAATTTCACTCCTCTCAGGACTTCTTTTTACGATGCTTCTTTCATCGCAAGCGCTCGCTCAAGCAGGTAGCGATTTTGATCACAGCCAAACCTCATTCCAGCTGGAGGGATTTCATCGGCTAGCGGACTGCCAGGATTGTCATGTCAATGGTCAGTTTGAAGGCACGCCTATACGCTGTGAGCAGTGTCACGATAGCCGGGGCCCTATCAAAGCGTCGATAAAATCATTGGATCACATTAACACCACCGATCAATGCCAAAATTGTCATGACAGTGTCGGCTGGGCAACGGTTGTAAGAGTTGAGCACAGCGAAACTCTGGGAGATTGCCAGAGCTGCCACAATAACCAAATAGAAGGCGGGAAAAATCCTAGCCATATTGCTACCACGGAGAATTGTGAAAGTTGCCATATCGACAATAACTGGCAAACAGTGCCGCGGGTTGATCATGACAATGTTCAGGGCTCCTGCTTGAGTTGCCACGATGGCGTGATTGCGACCGGAAAACATATTTTCCACATTACCACCAGCGAAGATTGTGATAGCTGTCATATAACCCAGGCCTGGATACCCGCCACTTTTGATCACGCGGCCATCAGCGACAATTGTATTGCCTGCCATGATGGGACCACTGCCGAAGGTAAGAATAACAGCCACATAGTAACCAGCGATCGCTGCGAAGCTTGCCATATCACCGCACTGTGGTCACCGGTCACCCGCGTAGATCATAACGAAGTGCAGGGCTCATGTAATAGCTGCCATATCGATGACAAGCCAGGCGATCATATAATTACCAATGCAGAATGTGATCTCTGCCATAGCAGCAATGACTGGCTTCCCGCTGTTTTCGACCACAATACAACAACATTAGCGTGTAGCAGTTGCCACGCCGGCGATAAAACGCCAGACCATATCATTACCACAGCAGAGTGCGACCAATGCCATATTTCAAATCTGGATTGGTCACAGGTAAATTTCGATCATGCCGGGATCGTGAGCAACTGTAACTCCTGTCATATCGACGACAAGGAGAGTGATCACTTTGTAACGACTCTGGACTGTAGCAGCTGCCACGACTACGCTGGCTGGCCAATTGTCAACTACACCCATACCGGCGATTACCCCGGCGATCATGCCGCCAACCCCTCTTGTCTCGATTGCCATAGCAACAACATGGAAACCGATCCCTGGACGTCTCCATCCTTTGCGCCAGACTGTGCTGGTTGTCATGAGGGAGACTTTGAACCAGACGAACACGAGAAAGACGGTGGCGGTTTATACAGTGTTTCCGAATTGCGGGACTGCACTGGTGCCTGCCATGAACCCAGCGGCGAACACCGTGTTTCAGATGGTGACTGGGACTGATGACTCGTATGCGCCAGACAATATTTTCACCTAGCGCGTTCCTGCTGCCAGCATGGCTATTGCTCGCTATCAGTTTTCCGGCATCTGCTCTGGATGACGTTATTACGATTACAAATATACGAATGAATATCGGCAGCAATACCACGCGAATGGTGTTTGATGCAGACAAACCTGTACCTTATACCTCTGCAGAAAAAATCGAAACGCAAAAGCTGGAAATCGAATTACCCGGTGTGGTTTTTCAGTCACTACCAACAGCGAGTCAGTTTTCAAACTCTGCAATCGCCAGTGTCGATATCATTGCTGCCGAAGGCGATAACCCGGCGAAAATCATTATCTATCTTCGTCGCCGAATGATCGTTAGCGTTAAACCCTATGCACCAAAAGATCACTATGGTCACCGTTTGGTAATGGACTTCATCACGCTGAATAAAATAGAGCCGACACCTGAGCCGCCTCAAGTCAGCTCGTCGGAAATTACGGATACCGATAAACTATTTGTTGATGGTCAACAGGCATTAGCACGGGGTGAGTACGCAAACGCCCTATCCATATACCAACGGCTGATGAACAGTAACAACCCAGAAGTTCGTCAAAAAGCGCTTGAATACTACGCCGTCAGCCTGGAGCAATCTGGGAAAAAAGCCAGGGCCAAGCTCGAATACAGCAATTACTTAAAACGCTATCCTGCCGGCGACGATGCAAAACGCGTTCAACAACGGCTTAACGCGATGCTGTCTCTTGAAAAAGGAACCCGCCAGCTAAGCGCCTCAAAGAGATCGATAGATAACGGTCCCGCCGTCGAAACGTGGGGAGTCTTCTTTGAAGACTATCGGTGGTCACAGATAACTAACGATGAAGGAGAATCTGACACCCGTCTCAATAGCGCCTATACCATGCTCGATGCCAATGCGCGATTGCGAACGCAGGACTGGGAATTATCCATGCGAGTGAACGCAGGCTACCAGGCCAACTTGCTTTCCGGAGGCGAGGACAAAGGGAATCTCAGTTACCTCTATGCCTATGGTGAACATCGCAGTACTGAGCGATCAATGAAGCTGGGGCGACAACGTCAGCACTCAGGAGGAACAATAGGACGCTTTGACGGCATATCACTCTCGTCGCCAATAACGGACTCTGTCCGGCTCAATCTAGTGGCGGGTTTCCCGGTCGAGCGTTCGACAAATACCAGCGTAGATACCGACCGGTCTTTTTACGGTATCAATGCTGATATCGGCCCGTTTTTTGACGATCTGGAACTCAATGTATTTTACATCGATCAGGAATTTGATGGCTTTACCGACCGCGAGGCAGTGGGGGGAGAAATCAAATATTTTGGTTCTGACTATTATCTTTCGAGCTATTTTGACTACGATGTTCATTTTAACGAATTGAACGCATTTTTGCTGAGTGGACGCTATCAATTTTCTTCGGGAACCAATGCATCTCTATCGTTAAACTTCAGAAAGAGTCCTTACTTAACCACCAGAAACGCCCTAATTGGCCAACAGCTTGACGATCTAAACGATCTGAAAGATAGGATTGACGGCCTTGAAGAACTGGAAGATATCGCACTAGATCGAACCTTCGACAGCACCTCTCTCAATCTCTACGTCGATCATTCCATCAACAACAAGGTCAATATCAGTACATCGCTAACAGTGTCAGAATTATCAGACACCCCCAGCTCTGCTGGCGTCGCAGGATACGAAGGCACCGACACCGAATTTCATTTCAATAGCCAGGTTGTGATAAATGACATGTTATTCGATCGTGACAACAGTCGTATAGGTTTCACTTACGCCACGCTTACCCATTCTGATATCTATTCAATTTATAGTCACTACAAATACCAATTGAGCGACAATTGGAGACTCTATCCTCGCCTTGCCTTTCAAACACGAGACAATCATGACAACACTGGCCAGGACCGCTATTCGCTATTATTGCGCACAGAATACAGGTTTCTCAAAGATCATCGAATTGATGGTCAGATAGGTGCTGACTGGTATTTTAACGACAATCGTTTTGGGGAGCAGGACGAGCTTACGATCTATTTCTTTAACGTAGGTTATACCTATTTATTTTAAGCAAGACCCTCTAACTACAACGCCTTTTTCGGCAACGTCGCTTTCGCCCTGGCCTCAAATTGAAGAACTATTGGCGCATCTTTGAAATAGGTAACGTCACTACCTTTAGCATCCGGTAGCTTTGTTCCATCCGATGAGTCCTTATCGGGTTTTCGACTGGACGTACCACTAAGTTGATCTCCATTTTC
>JBALTE010000006.1:0-2975 GCA_036963965.1 Oceanicoccus sp.
TATTCCTGAGTATCAACCACAAAGGTTCTTATCATTTGCGCTTCACTACGATCGGATCGAATGTCAGTGGTGTTGGCCCAATAGCTTAAACCGGCAAACCACCAACCATTGTTATTTCGCCCGCGGGTGCGCCCACCTAATGTTCCTGCGTAATACCCCTCAAGCGTACCAACAGTATCAGTGAGTGTGTCTGCATTAATTCCTATCCCGGTACTTGATGGCTGGTGAGGATTACCCTCATTGCCATTAACAACACCAGGGCTACCGTTCCAGTCATAAATTGAGGAACTGACACCAGGAAGGTTGTGATCTTCCCAGGCAAACTGATCACCCGAATACAAAACATAGTTGGCTTGGCAGTCTTCCGTGATGGGATCTGTCCAGGTTGTTATCACTGGAAAGTTATCATACATATCAAGGGTAAGATTATTGTAATACTCAAGTGTTGGTGACAGCTGGGTACCGCCACCATCTTTTGACACTAAGTATCGCAAGCTTTCATAATAAAGCTCGGCTACCGGATCAAATGATTTATATCGGCTATTGCCCAAGCCAAAATTATTAATATAGTTCAATAAGCCGCTATTGTTGACTCCCGGTGTCGCGCTAGCTAAACCATCAGGGTCGAGAACTATTACCCCGTTTGCGTCTATTTCAGCCGCAGGATTGGTCTCAAATCCGCCATTAGCCGTAGGCCGTTGCGTGCCTATATATTTGGCCGCTACCCGCAAAACCCCACCGTTACGCTGGTGGCTATTGTCAGCCAGATAACTGAACAAACCATATTTCATTTTCAGTGCATTTTGAACCAGTAAGCCTTCGGGCTTATACCAGGTATTAGTACCGTCGGTATAGGCAACACAATTATTTTCGAGGCTGACAGTATCATCGCAGACCTGGACAATAACACTATATTCCCCGAGGAAAGTATTGCTCGAGTCGTAGAATCGAAGGCGATTGCCCATACCGCCGAATCGATTATTAACGCGAATAGCCCCGGAACTAAACGGTGTAACGCGATTTGGCGTATTAGAAAAAGAGTAGAAAGTTCCGCCGGTAGTTCCGCCCAAGCCGCCACTGCTAATCACTTTATGTGCAAAACTCCAGTCATTGTAGCGGTGGGTCCGCGTTAACAAAGTTTGCGCACCCGAACCAAAAGTATCAACCAAGCGAGCACCGCCGGTCATCGCACCACGAAACTGATCAATGGCCGTCATCGATGCCCAGTTCATGAAATTACCGCTAAACTCGCCTGAACCCGAACATTCGTAGTTACTATCGGCGAGCGATGACGGGAAAAAGAACTCCGGATTGACCGCTGCATGAGGACTGGTAGAATCTTGCGTCGTTACTGCATTGCCGCCATTGCTGTATTGATAACACTTGGCAGTATCGAAATAACCAATATATTCTTCGTTGCTGGTATAACAAATATCCGCGCTATAGTTTGACCCTCCAACAGTTACATTTTGCCGTCCCGGGCAAACACTGCCGCCAGCCATGACCTCTGTGGCACCGGTATAGGACTCCCCTTGCTGTGTCAGCTCAACCGACAAATCGATCATTAACAATGGATCAGCTCCATTAGCCAACAGCTCAGGCGTAACTGCGTAATCTCGTTCCGTCGCAGTGGTAGCCTGATCGGGACCTAGCTGTGCATAACTTGTCGAAGACCCAGCCCATATACTGACGGCCAATAGTGCCTTGGCACTAACCATTGATAATTGCTTCACTCTTCCCATGTTCATGTCACTAACCTCACACCTTTAACGGTGAAACTACAAAACTTTATTTGATATCAATCTTTAAAAAGCACGGCCTGTTAAAAACAGACTGGCTGTCGCGTAATTAATTATGGCGTGGGCGCCCGATAAGTACTCTGCAACACCACCTCGCTGCGCCCTGAGTTACTGGTACCCATAGCAGTAATCCGATAGTGCACATCACCAACATCTCCCGCAACAGCACCGGTGATTCCCGGCGGCTCGATAAAACAAAGAAACTCAATAATGAACCGGCCATCATTGCCGTTGCCATCAATTGCCACAGTGCCGTGCCTGGATGCCGTTTCCCAAACATCCAATGCCGGATCTTCCCACACCTGCACGGTAGGAGGATTAACGGTGGTATAACGTAAACACTGATTTTGTGGGTCGCTACCCAACCACTGACCAACAAAACACAATCCATTAGCGCATGTATTGTTGAAGCAGGACGATCCAGCGCATCCCGATTGCAGTTCGATACGTGAATAACCAACTGTTTCAATACTACGTTCTGCTTGTCGCAATGTTGTTTCTGCAGCGTTGAATGCTAACTGGCGCTCTTGGGTGTTGGTAACCATTTTCATTTCCATACCTGACGACTCAATGGCGGAAACCCCAAGTAAGGTAACAACAGCAAGAATCACAAGACAGACGATAAGTACCACACCACGTTGTTTCTGAAACATCATGATATCTCTCCTATAAACCGGCGTTGCGTAATTGGACTGTAGTGGAAACTATCTGCCGCAAATATTTATCCGCGGGTGTGTTGTCCAGATAAGCCGTTGTGTTGTTGTTCGAAAGAACAATGTTTCTAGACCGCATAACCAATTGAACCCGTATACTAACAACTCTGTCCCAACCAATATTTCCGGTTGCCGCCGTTGCTATATCGTTAGGGCTAATCTGGTTAGCGGTAAAATACCGATTGGCTTGTCCATCAGCGACAATATCATTATCAACACCGTATAGAATTTGCATATCCTCGACGCCACTGACTAACTCTTCCGTTATAATCTGAGGTACCCCGCCAGCGGTACCACCAATAGATACTCGATGTAGCGCAGGCAAATTATTATCAAACGATGATTCGTCAATAAAGTAAGCATTCGCTACAAATGGCAATAGTGTTGACCCCGCTGAGTATTGCGCAGCGTTTCCCGTCGCAAGTGCATCACCGACGCTGCCACTGGAACAACTACTGGTCGA
>JBALTE010000006.1:3075-99363 GCA_036963965.1 Oceanicoccus sp.
GACTTATTCATATTTGTGCCCTCATTGCATAGCTATACAGAGTGCCTGAATTATCTTTAACATTGTCATCATCTTCTCCGGCTGATTCTCGCAAACGGTAACGCACGGTAATAACCGCTCGCTCTACACCACCAACGTTGCTGTAGAGAATCTCACCATCAGCGTCGGGTAAAACAGCCCGCTGCCCGTTGTCTCCGCGCAGGGAGTCTTTCCACTGCGACAAATCCCAGGTAGCCATCTGCTCTGCCGTACAATCAGCTGCCGCACAATCGGTACCGGGGTTTGCATCATCGTCGAAGCCAATAATATATTCGTCAACCGCATCGCGATTGGCACGCATACGCTCCAATATATCCTGAGTCATAAATGCGGCCTGGGAGTTTGCATACGCTTTTTGACTAAACGCCAAACTCGAGTTTTGCAGACCAGCGAACCCGAGCAAACCAATGGCGAGCACAAACAATGCCACCATGACTTCCATCAACCCCGCGCCATTTTGTCTAAATGATTTCATAGTCATTCTCTTAACAGGACAAATCATTGCCAAGAATATCTTCAAAGACATCGTTTGAGTCACTGTCGGTTGACCACATTAAACGCCCGGTCAATTCCATAATCAGTGCTCGCGCCATCTTATTCTCGCCACCGTCTTCACACATTTCAAAAGTCACACGACTATCGACACCATTGCGGGTGAATTGAATGTCGCCGACGTTACCAGGGATAGGATTGGAGTCAGTGACCGTCAAAATATTTTGCTCAAGGCCACCGTGAACACGAAGCACAATATCATCTCCGTCGACCGTCGCATTGCCATTAAGATCCAGAAACGTGATCCAGCCAATACTCCAATCTCCTACAGGAGCGGCAGTGGAACAAGTAGCCTGATCGCTACTGCGACATATAGTAACCGTGCGACTTCTCGATATAGCCTCTGACCGAGCCAATTTAACGTGACCGGACAGGTCTTTCAGCTGGCTTTCAATACGATTTCGTTTTACAGCAGCACTAAAATTTGGGGCAGCAGCCATAACCAAAATGGCCATAATCGCCAATGCCACCATCAGTTCGACCAGAGTAAAACCCTTGATTTGATTTCGGTTTACACGATTCACGTTAGTAAATCTCCACTATTAACAGATATGTATGGAAAGATCCGCCTGACCTTTGCCCATCTACGCATATGGATAGACTAGCAAAGGACAGATAAAAAGACAGAAGGAGTGGATAAACGGTTAGATTTGGGGCTTGAGTGGTTGGAAATGTGAATAATACACGGGATAACTGTGACTACGTTCTCAATTCTTTCGGCAAAGAAAAGGTGATGAGTTCTACTTGACCTGGTAATTCTTCGGGTGCTTTTGCACCCAGTGTTTGCAAACGCTCTATCACTTGCCGCACTAAAACATCAGGCGCTGAAGCCCCTGCGGTGACGCCTACTACCAACTTGCCATTTAACCAGTCAGGATTAATCGAATCCGACGATTCAATTAGGTGCGCCTCTGTATCCATTCTCTCTGCCAACTCACGAAGACGATTGGAGTTAGAACTATTGGGCGACCCTACAACAAGCACCAAATCACAGTCCGCCGCTAATTGTTTTACCGCGTCCTGCCGATTTTGCGTAGCGTAACAAATATCATCTTTGCGGGGCCCGGTAATTTCTGGAAACCTGGCACGGAGAGCCTCAATAACTAATTGAGTATCGTCAACCGACAGGGTGGTCTGTGTTACATAGGAAAGAGCACCGGAGTTGTTTACCTTCAGCTCAGAAACTTGCCCGACATCTTCGACAAGATAGATATCACCACCTTTAGAATGGTCATATTGCCCCATCGTTCCTTCAACTTCCGGGTGCCCTTTGTGGCCTATCAAAATACACTCATGACCGCGGCGCGAATACTGAGCAACCTCCATATGGACTTTTGTCACCAGCGGGCAGGTTGCGTCAAACACTTTTAATCCCCTGTTCTTTGCCTCCTGTTGGACCGCCAAAGAAACACCATGCGCGCTAAAAATCACTATCGCATCATCAGGGACCTCAATCAATTCGTCGACAAAAACTGCACCGCGAGAACGCAAATCATCAACGACAAATTTATTGTGAACAACTTCATGGCGAACATAAATCGGCGACCCAAAAACTTCTAACGCCCGATTTACGATTTCTATTGCGCGGTCAACTCCAGCACAAAAACCTCTAGGGTTGGCCAATTTTATTCCTGGGGTAGATAGTTTTTTCGTTGCCGCCATTGAAGATTACTCGCTAGAAAAGTGATTAGCTGCCGGGGTTATCCACGCTTATAATTTCAACATCAAACAGAATATTACGTCCTGCCAGAGGGTGGTTGAAGTCGATCATCACCCTATCGCCCTCTAACGACTGGACAACACCAGGCAACTCCGATTGACTGGCATCGGCAAAGGAAATCACCAAACCTTCTGTCAATTCAAGATCAGTGGAGAAATCTCCACGAGAAAACTGTTGCACATTATTGGGATTCGTCTGCCCAAAGCCGTCTTCCGGAGAAATAATGAAACTGTTTTTCTGACCCGAAGTCATACCATAAAGCTTACGTTCAAAACCATCAAGCAGGCTACCGTCACCGATAGTAAAGGTCGCTGGATCCCTGTCGAACGTTGAATCTACGATAGATCCATCTTCAAACTTTAATGAAAAATGTAAGGTGACCGTGGTGTCACCTGCTATTGTCAAATTAGTCATAAATCACTCTTTACACAATACCGTCAGGGAGAAAAAACACTCGCATGACGCTATAAACAGATCTCCGAGGCAGGTTCGCTATCCATCGGAAAATATCAAGTAGCCTTTTTCGACGTCGACGTTTCTTTTTCTGGATTAAGAACCATATCCAAAATCATCAAGCCTGCGCCGATATTAATCGCTATATCGGCAATATTGAATGTTGGAAAATAGGAAGACTGGTAATGTAAAGAAATAAAGTCCACAACGTAACCCAATTCCAGTCGACCCCACAAATTACCAATCGCGCCACCGATAATGAATGCTAAGCTCGCAGACAACAGTCGATGCCCCGGATCTAATCGTCCCAACCAAACAATCATAATGGCACTGACTACAATCGCAATACCCGAAAACAACCAAACCTGTGCGCCTCCGAGATCCGCTAGAAAACTAAACGCAGCTCCCGGGTTATGATGCAGAACTAAGTTGAACACCGGTAAAATTTCAACTGGAATTCCATAAGTCAATTCAGCACTAGCCAGATTTTTTGTCCATAGATCCAACGCTATCAGTACAACTGATACAAGTAACCATAGCCAATTACGTTTATTAGGAATCAACACGCCAAACTCCTGCCAATCAAACAAAGTAACGGATTTCACCGTCACCTTCGATATTGTCAATGCAACGGCCGCAAAGCTCTTCGTGAGCAGTACTTTCACCCACCTCTTGCCGATGATGCCAACAACGCGCACATTTTTTATGATCACTCTGGGCGACGGCAATTTCCAAACCATCTACCTCCGAATCACTGGCATCACTGGATTCAGCCAGCGGCCTCACTTGGGCGGTAGATGTGATTAGCGCAAATCGCAGCTCAGACCCCAGCTTATTGAGCTGTTGCAGAAGCTCATCGTTGCAATATAAGGTCACCTCAGCCTCCAAGCTGCTGCCGATAACCCCGTCAGCCCGCTTACTTTCAAGGACTTTATTGACAGCCGTCTTTACTGCCATCAAACTTTGCCAATATCCCGCGCCCATGTCATCGTTTTCGTCCAATGATTCAAGGCCCTGATACCATTGCGCTAAAAATACTGACTCTTCTGTTTCTCCAGGCACAAACTGCCAAAGTTCTTCAGCGGTGAAGCTGGTAATTGGTGCAATCCAGCGAACCATAGCTCGAATAATGTGATACAGCGCTGTCTGGGCAGATCGACGTGCAAGACTATCTTCGCGCGTGGTGTACTGCCTGTCTTTGATAATATCAAGATAAAAACCACCGAGCTCAACCACACAAAAATTGTGTAGTTTTTGATAAATGATATGGAATTGATAAGTGTCGTAAGCGGCAATGATATCTTGCTGTAACTTTTCCGCCGCATCGACAGCCCAACGGTCCAACGCTAGCATTTCACTAGCTGGCAACACATGTTTAACGGGATCAAATCCGTCGATATTGGACAGTAGGAAGCGAGCCGTATTGCGAATACGACGATAGGAATCAGCGGTGCGTTTGAAATTTTCGTCGCTGACGGTCATTTCGTTGCGATAATCAGTCGCAGCAACCCATAAGCGCAAGATGTCCGCTCCCAAAGTACCAATAATGGTTTGTGGGGCAATGGTGTTACCGATCGACTTGGACATTTTTCGGCCCTCTGTATCAATGGTAAAACCGTGAGTCAGCACTTGTTTATAGGGCGCGAAGCCATTCACCGCAACTGATGTCAATAAGGACGATTGAAACCAGCCCCGGTGCTGATCAGAACCTTCCATATATATATCTGCAGGGCAACGCAACTCGTCCCTGCGGTTGAGTACTGAAGCGTGAGTAACGCCAGAATCAAACCATACATCCAGCGTATCTGTTACTTTTTCATAATTAGCCGCATCGTCGCCTAACAATTCTGCTGCGTCGAGACCAAACCAGGCTTCTATACCTTGTTGTTCTACTCGAACAGCGACTTCTTCCACCAACCGCTGGCTGTCTGGATGCAGCTCTGAGGTTTCTTTGTGGATAAACAAGGCAATTGGCACCCCCCATGTTCTTTGTCGGGAAATACACCAATCAGGCCGATCATTAATCATCGAATCTATCCTGGCTTTACCCCAAGACGGCATCCACTCAACTTTTTCAACTTCTTTCAAAGCTTGTTTCAACAACCCGTTCTGGTTCATCGAAATAAACCACTGCGGCGTCGCCCTAAAGATAATAGGTGACTTGTGGCGCCAGCAATGCGGATAGCTGTGTTCTATATCTTCATGATGTAGCAGAACACCTTTTTCTTTCAATAAGTCAACAACAGTCGTGTTGGCTTTTAATACATGCTGACCTGCAAATAATTCTGTGTCCGGGAGATAAACCCCGTTAGATCCAACAGGATTATAGACATCTAAACCATATTGTTGTCCCACATTGAAATCGTCAACGCCATGCCCGGGTGCTGTGTGCACAGCGCCTGTACCTGCTTCAGTTGTTACGTGCTCACCCAGAATAATAGGTACACGACGGTCGTAGAATGGATGTTGAAGCAACTGATTCTCTAACTCGGCCCCCTTACACCGACCTATAATATCGAATTCCTCTATCGCCAGACGTTGCATGACAGATTCATGTAACGCTTCAGCCAATAAAACAATCCGTTGCTGCCCGTCTTGATTGAATGCAACTAATACATAGTCCAATTCCGGATGTACACTGACCGCCAAATTTGCCGGTAATGTCCAGGGCGTTGTCGTCCATATAGCAACTGAAACGACACCGTCGACTTCACCTGTAATACCGCAACTTTGAAGTAACAGACCTGGATCAGCGGCATTAAATGCGACATCGATAGCGGCTGATATTTTGTCTTTGTACTCTACCTCTGCCTCAGCCAAAGCTGAGCCACAATCCATACACCAGTGAACCGGCTTAAACCCTTTTTGCAGATGTCCATTGTCAGCAATCTTACCGAGAGTGCGAATGATATCCGCCTCGTTCTGAAAATTCATCGTCAAATAGGGACTATCCCAGTCACCCAAAACCCCCAAACGTACAAAATCCTTCTTCTGAATATCGACCTGCCGATGGGCATATTCCCGACATTTCTGCCTGAATACCGATGGTTCTACTTTGACGCCCGCCTTGCCTATTTTCTTTTCAACGTTCAATTCAATTGGCAAACCGTGACAGTCCCAGCCTGGAATATAAGGTGAGTCAAAACCGCTCATGGTTTTCGATTTGACGATCATATCCTTGATGATTTTATTCAAGGCGTGACCGATGTGGATTTCACCATTTGCGTAGGGAGGGCCATCATGCAAAATAAACTGCTCGTTGCCTTTTCTCGCTTCGCGGATTTTTTCGTACAAATTAATTTCTTGCCAGCGTTTTAACGTTTTAGGTTCACGCTGTGCCAAATTCGCCTTCATCGGAAAAGCGGTTTTTGGCAGGTTTAATGTATGTTTATAGTCGGTCATTTTATCTATTCGTTACCTGTAAAAACTAAAAAACTAGCTGGCGCTATCGAAGTACTGTCTGCCAGTTTCGAAATCGTGGTGTATTTGTTGTTTCAACTCATCAATCGAATCAAACTTCTTTTCATCGCGAATCTTCTTGCGAAAAACCACTTCAATATTTTTTCCATAAATATCACAATCAAAATCCAACAAGTGAACTTCGAGTATGGCTTTCAGCCCATCGCCAACGGTTGGACGTGTACCAACATTGGCAACGCCGTGAATAGTCTTCCGGTCAATGATCGCATCGACTGCAAAAACACCCGATAAAGGTGAGCGCAAACGGTGTAATTCCAAATTGGCCGTGGGCGCTCCCAATTGGCGACCCAATTGCTGCCCAACCATCACTTTTCCTGAGATACTGAAAGGGCGGCCTAATAAGGTATTCGCCAAGTCAAAATCAATAGCTTCTAATGCCTTTCGGATTCGGGTGCTGCTCACGCGCTCATCACCTACTTCCAGGGTCTCTGTTGCTTCGACGGTAAACCCCTCCTTCAAGCCAAATTTTCTCAACAATTCAAAATTGCCGCCGCGATCGCGACCAAACCGCAGGTCATCGCCAATAATAATATGTTTTGCACCTAATCCATCAACAAACACCTTGCGTACAAATTCACCCCCATCCATCTCTCGGAGTGTTTCGGTAAATCGAATTCGCAATATTCTATCGATCCCCAGCTCTTTAAGGGCTTTAAATTTCTCCTGAAAGCTCATCAATCTCGCAGGTGCTTGCAGAGGAGCGAAAAACTCCTTTGGTAAAGGCTCGAACACCACTACCGTGGTTGGCAGCCCCATTTCACGCCCCTTGTCGATCAGTCGCTGCAACACCGCCCGATGGCCACGGTGAACCCCGTCAAAGGCGCCAATAGTTGTGACACAGCCGCGATGGCGTGGGCGCAGATTGTGCAAGCCGCGAATAAGCTCCATGAGTCAATAATCTTCAGTAATCAGTCAGGTAAAAGAGCGCATGATTATAGCGTAGCCATCAGCCCGCCACCAGCAATGCAGCTGAGAAGGGGTCAACCCTGAGTATTTGACGCCGCCTTAAAGTCCCGCGGTCTGACGCCAGCGACAAACAGCACGGAAAAATACGCTGCTACTCCTACAGCACATAACCACAGCAGGTTGAGCACTCTGTCCAACCACTGCCATTTTTCCCACAGCAACGACTCTGGAGTCATCATCACCAACACCACTGCCATTGCAATTACAGCAATGATCAAACGCACTAGTGTCGCCCCAAAGCCCGGCATAGGCGAATACACTTGTTGGCGCCGCAGGCCTTGATACAACAGCCCTGCATTCAATACAGCCGCTAACGATGTTGCCAAAGCCAAGCCAACATGACCGACTTGCCAAAAGTAATGCAGGGGCACAACAAAAATGATATTCATAATCATATTCGCCACCATTGCCTTAATACCAATTCTGACCGGGGTTTTAGTGTCTTGCTGTGAAAAGTAAGCGGGGGCCAGCACCTTGATCAGCATAAAAGCCAGTAGTCCGAGCGAGTACGCCTGCAAACTCATGGTCGCCATCGCAACATCGCTCACTGCCAGCTTGTCATACTGAAACAGGGTCATCAGTATCGGGTTCGCGAGAATGATCAGCGCCACGGCCGCTGGAAACCCGATCAACAGCACCATTTTGATCGCCCAGTCGAGGGTTGCCCTGAACGCCTCACCGGAATTATTTGCCTGCTGACGAGACAGCGTGGGCAGTATGACCGTACTGATAGCAATCGCAAATACGCCCAATGGTAACTCCACCAAACGATCGGAATAGTACAACCACGACACACTTCCCAAAGGCAGAAAAGAAGCTAATACCGTATCCAGCAATAAGTTGATCTGACTAACAGAGACACCAAAAATAGCAGGCCCCATTAGTGCTAATATGCGCTTGACGCCCTCATCCTGTAAATCCCAGCTTGGTTTTGGTGTTAAACGCAGACTGTGAATAAAAGGCAACTGAAAGGTTAGCTGCACAACCCCTGCCGCCATCACTCCCCACGCAAGAGCGAAAGCAGGTTCTTCAAAGTAGGGAGATGCAAATACCACCGCACAGATCAGTGTTATATTGAGCAATACCGGCGTGAATGCTGGCACGGCGAAGCGACCGTAGCTGTTTAGTACTGCACCGCAAAACCCGGTCAGGGATATCAATAACAAATACGGGAATGTGATACGAATCATCTCACTGGTTAGCTGGTAACGAGTGGTATCATCCGCCATATAAAAACCGGGAGCGAAAAGCGCTGTCAGGACTGGCGCACCAATCACAGCAACTCCGGTGACTAACAGTAAGCTCCCCCCCAGTGCACCCGAGACTTTGTTGACTAATCCCTGCACCGCTTCAATACTGCGCCGCTCTCGATATTCGGAAAGGACCGGCACAAACGCCTGGGAAAACGCGCCCTCTGCAAACAGTCGTCGTAAAAAATTGGGGATTTTGAACGCAACAAAAAAGGCATCACCTGCTGCGGTTGCGCCAAGAAAATTGGCAAAGACAATATCACGGGCAAGACCCAACACCCGTGAAAGCATTGTCATCATGCCGACGACAAGACTGGACTTCAATAAACCACGGGGCGAAGAAGCAGTAGCGGCCGGCAATTCTGGCGAGTCTGGATTGGACAACGGAAATTCTCTATTGGATTCAGTTTTCAAGCTCGGCTGGCTGATTTACTGTTAATACCGACTAAGACCATCGCAGCTTCAATTCTTGATAATGTAACTTCAACCACTGCACCGCGATCAAGGTATGGGCATTCACAATCACACCTTCATCCAGTTTAGACCATAGTTCATCAACTTCTATCAGATGAACTTTTATATCTTCACCTTCGCTCTCCAGACCGTGAATACCGCCAGCATTGGCCAGATTGGCTCTGCCAATAAATAAGTAGAAATATTCGTTGCTGCCGCCAGGGCTTGAATAGTACTCGCCAATGGGTTCAATATCCTGAACCATAACACCGGACTCTTCGAACGACTCTCGCTGGGCAACTTCTACAGGAATTTCTTCTTTATCGATTAGACCCGCGACCAGCTCTAGAATCCAGGGAGACTGACCATTTTTTCTGGCGACATCGCTGCCAAGCACACCGATACGAAATTGTTCTACCAGCGCCACTGCATCCAGCGCTGGATCGTACAATAGGACTCCTACAGCATCATGGCGCTTGAATAACTCTCTCGAGAGCGGTTTACTCCACCCACCAAGGAACAACTTGTGCTTTAAGGTTAATGTATTGAGCTGATAAAACCCCTTAAAAGAAATTTTTTCCTCCAGAATCTCGACATCAGCATGCGTTAATCTATTCACCCAATGGCAACCTTATAATGATCAGCACTATCTAAAACCGACTGCCGGTGTACCAGTTGACGTCCCGGGCATACTTATCCACTTGATCAACCACATCCAGAATCAGCACGAACATCGCCATCCGCACCAGCACACCGTTATCTGCCTGCCTGAATATTGCCAGATTTGGATTGTCGTTAAGATCGTTATCCAGCTCATTGGCGCCCTCGCGGGAGTCTCTTGGTAAAGGGTGCATGATCACCGTGTTAGGCTCACAGAAACGCGTGTATATAGCCTGGTTCAAACGGTAACGACCACGGTATAAATCAGCTTCTTCCTGACTGGAAAATCGCTCTTCTTGAATACGGGTAGAGTAGGCAATATCGACGTGGGCAATCCGCTCCTCCATCACATCCGATTCAATCACTTCATGGCCGGCATAACGCATCTGCTCGACAATTTCCGCAGGCATCTTTAACTCCTGAGGAGAAATCAGGGAAATAGTAATATTATTGTAAAGCATCAATAGCTTGCACAGGGAGTGGACCGTGCGCCCAAATTTCAAATCGCCAATCAACGCTATACGCAGACCATCAACATCATTGCGACCGTAGTGTTGCAGCTCTTTCTTTATTGTGTACAAATCCAACAAGGCCTGGCTTGGATGTTCATTCGAACCATCACCGCCATTGACAACGGGCACCCGGCTCGCCTCAGCGAATTCTGCAACTGACAACTCCTGGGGGTGACGCATGACAATGACATCGCTATAGCCACTGAGAACTCGAGCCGTGTCATAGAGTGATTCTCCTTTGGCGATAGCCGACGACGCAAATCCGATTGTTTCGCGCACGTCCCCGCCTAACAGATTAAACGCACTGCCAAAACTGACACGGGTGCGCGTACTTGCCTCAAAAAACATACTCCCCAAAATTGCACCTTCCAGTACAGTAGTAACACGTTGTCGCTGGGCATAAGGCACCATCCGATCAGCAACCTCAAAAATATCTTCAATATCAGCGCGCTCAAATTGGCTGATAGAAAGAATATGACTACCGGTAAATTTCAATACTGAATCCTCTACAAAGATGAATTTTTGTCAGCAGACCGAACAACTTACTGCCCGGTTATTCAGCTGGCTTTTTCTACTTCATTGTCACCAAACTGCAAACTGGCCCATCGGGCATAAAGCGACGAACTCGCCAACAACTGCTGATGACTGCCAGTATCAACCAGTCGGCCATGATCGAGCACCGCTATCTTGTCAACATTGATAACTGTCGCTAACCGGTGCGCAACGACAATACTCGTTCTATCTTTCATTAGATGCTCGAGCGCTTGCTGAACTTTATATTCACTCTCGGCATCAAGGGCACTGGTAGCTTCGTCAAGCAAAAGAATTTTCGGGTTTTTTAATACCGCTCTTGCTATAGCTATTCGTTGACGCTGCCCGCCAGACAGCCGTACGCCGGACTCACCAACATAACTGTCATACCCCTGCGGTAATTTCTGGATAAACTCATCAGCATAGGCTGCCTCAGCTGCAGCTCTCACATCGCCATCATTTGCATCCGGCCGCCCAAAGCGAATATTCTCAATGATGGTGCCACTAAACAACGTCGGCTGCTGAGGCACAATTGCGATATGTCGCCGAAGTTCCTGTGGGTCCAGTTCACAGATATCTACGCCATCAAGACGAATCTGTCCTTGCTGAACATCGTAAAAACGAAGAATCAAATCGACAATTGTCGATTTTCCAGCGCCAGAACTACCCACTAAGGCAAGGCTACTACCCGCAGGAAGTTTAAGGGAAAAATGGTCAATCGCCGCAGTATCAGGGCGCGATGGATAAAAAAAGCTAATATCATCAAACTCTAATTTTCCAGCCACCTGTGCGGACAAAGATTTTGGCACTGCCGGAGCCTGAATCAAATTATCCGCTGTCATCAGCTCTAACAATCGCTCCGTCGCACCCGCCGCTCTTTGCAAGTCACTATAGACTTCACTAATCACACCAACGGACATTGCCACCATCATGGCATAGAAAATAAATGCTGCCAGCTCACCCGCACTGATTCGGCCGGCGATAACATCATGCCCTCCGACCCACACCATGTAGCCCATTGCTGCAAAAACCAAGGTGATAACAATTGCTGTCAACCAGGCTCGATGGGTAATCCGCTTAACAGCAACATCGAAAGCAACTTCAACCTGCTCGGTAAATGTTTCGCGATCTTGTTGCTGATGATTAAACGCTTGCACAATCTTTATATTTTTCAGCGACTCACCGACAAAGCCACCGAAAATAGCCACTTTATCCTGGCTTGTCCTAGACAGATTACGCACATGTCGACCAAAAAAGATAATCGGCATAATTACCAGCGGAACACTCAATAAAACGATACCAGTCAGTTTGGGATTGGTGATAAAAAGCAGCACAATACCGCCTAAAAAAATCAAAATATTACGCAATGCCATCGACACGGAAGACCCGATTACCGATTGTAATAGTGTGGTATCTGTCGTTATGCGGGACTGAATTTCACCGCTTAGATTGGTTTCAAAAAAACCAGGGTGCAGCTCTATTACATGGCTATAGACCTCCCGACGCAAATCAGCGCTCACCCGCTCACCAATCCAGGAGACCAGATAAAATCGCGTAAAGGTACCAATCGCTAACAACACCACCATTACCATGAAAATACCAATAGCCTGATCCAAACCCGTTGTCGCCGCTTCGCCAAATCCCTGATCAATCAGCAAACGCAAACCCTGTCCCATCGAAAGCGTTACCGACGCAGTAAAGATCAAAGCGAACAGAGCACCCAGCACCCGCCAACGATAAGGCATCAAAAAGCCCATCATAGAACGTAATACTTTGATGTCTTTGCTGGTTTCCCGGTTTTCTAAGCTGTCATTATGCAAAAGGTTATCTCGACTGGCGAATATATGAAGACTGAATAAAAGTGCGCTATTATCGCCGCTATGTGGTCTTGGGAAAAGGCTTGTTGGTGCTGCCAGCCGGAAAAATCTGCATAATGACGAAAAATAGCTTCCAGTCTCGGCTAATTCGCCGATATATAAGCTAAGTTATTGAAAATCGGTGAAAACCTGCTAATTATTAAGAACAGAATCATTGGTAAAATAAATACACACAACCCGGCTAACGGGATTTGGAATCATATCTGTGGCAGTTGACGAAATAGCTTCTCTGGTTAAATTTTGTACTATGGGCACTGGTATTAAGGTCCTTAATAGCCAGTCATTGCGCTGGAGCTCTCCTCATTTATTCAATGACCCATTTGAACCGGACTATCTTTCTCACGCAGGGTTTGATCAGGAAACGCTGACAAAAGGACTGATAAAAGAAGCTATCAGCATGTTATTCAGTCCTGCTGACCCCACGGGAAAAAGCAATAGCCTAGTAGCCGCGGTATCTCGCTGGCGCGACGAGGACCGTTTTTCTTCGGAAGAAGAAGCAGAAAAAGTACTTAGCCAATTACTCAGTCAGATAGCAGCTCAGCAATTTGAAAAGATCATTAACTATGTAGGTGAGTGGAGGAAATTCTCCAGCAGCCTCAGAGTCACGTCATTTTCCGACAAGCCAAACAATATTCATAACTGGCAGCGATACGCCGACAATCATGCGGGTATTGCGCTCCGTTTCAGCGCCGGAGCAGACACAACGCTGCCCGCCCCACGCCAGATTAGTTATGGCACCGTCCCGCCGCTTGTCACCAGCTTAAAACAACAAGTTGCAGTCGCATTTGGAAAAGAACTTTTCCCCAGCGAAGACGATTTCATCGACAAGATACTATCAAAAAATAAGGAGAATCGCGCTGAAAAAGAGTGGCGATGCCTGAGTTTTGAAAACGCAGAGCCTGAAGATGACGGGCAACTTTGGTATAACAATAAGGGATTTTCTCCAGCAGAATTGAAAGCTGTTTATTTCGGGCTTGCAACCGCTACCAGCGATAGAAATTCACTGGTGTCACTGATCAAAGAAAAATACCCAAACACCAAAGTTTATCAGGCTATAACGCTAGCCGGGCGCTATGAAATAGATTTTTTACAAGTAGCTACGCGCTAGTTATGAGTCAGCAGTGGCTATCATTTGAAATTTCTTCTGACGCGACATTTTTTTAACTGCGTACTCACGTTTGCTAGCTGCCGCTCGGTTAGCGCAAATTTCTGTATACACTACCGCTTTCGCAGGATCTGACCGGAAGAATTTTGCACCCCGTGAATTGCCTTTATCAAAATGTTCGTTAAATCGACGGTCAACATCCGTGGTAATACCGGTATATAGCTTTCCTGCCATAGTTTCGACAATATAAAGCCACCACTTCTTTTCTTCGGCCGTCGCGCTAGTGATAAGCTCCCCCACAGAATACCCAACCTACTTACGCCAACAGAGAATCACTGTAATCCTGTAACTGCTCCAAAATAGCCCGATCACGCTCGCTGCAGCCCGCATCACCGAGCAACACCTGAATCATCTCGAGAAATTCTTCCATCCCAAGACTTCCACCTGCATCCGCGTCAGTTAAGCGTTCATACCGAAATTCATCCCACTGCTGCAGTTCTTCTTCACTAAGAGACTCAGGGTAATTACGCGCCCGATAACGAAACAACATTTCATCAAGCCGGGCATCTTCAAACACAAACCGATGCTCTCTCAACTCATCAGGATTACTGCCGCGTACTTGTGCCATAACCGATTTATCATTCTTACTAAAAAAACCGCCACTGTAGAGCATAACATCAGGATCAGTGCGCACAGGAAAATCCTGGTCAGCAAATACTTTCGACAATTTTTCTGTCAACCCTTCCGCTTTTACTAACTGCTGATAATGTTGACGTGCCGCGGGTAAATTCAGCTGAATTCTCTCGGCAACAGACTCGTCCATTAACTTGCTAGTAACTACAACAGGGCAACGATTGATATGTACAACCTTCAACGGTATTCGCGCGACGCCATCCGGCAGTTCAGCCGCGGGGGTATATAACCGCTCAATAATTTGATCAACATCCAGTGATAGCAAAGGCTCGGGGTCAATGGCTAAATCGTAACAAATTACACCATTTTTATTACTCGGATGTATCGCCAATGGAATGATCAACGTTGTACAAAAACGCTGCGCAGAATACATCGCCGAAGTGTGCAACAGAGGATTTTTCTCCACTACGTTCAACATCGACGCCACCTCGTGCTTGCTGCGGAGCTTCAGTAAATAGTCGAAAAGTTTCGGTTGTTTCTGCTTAACCAGCTTCGCCATAGCGATAGTCGCGTACACATCCGAGAGGGCATCATGAGCCGATTCATGACTGATGTCGTTCGCCGCCGTCAGATGCTCCAGTTTAAAACTGGGCGTGCCGTCTTTGTGAGTCGGCCAATTAATCCCCTGCGGACGCAGCGCACAACAGACTCGCACCATGTCAATAATATCCCAGCGAGAATTTCCATTCTGCCACTCTCGAGCATAGGGGTCATAGAAATTTCGATAGAGGGTGTAACGACTAACTTCGTCATCAAAACGGATACTGTTGTAGCCAACAGCACAGGTGCCGGCCACGGAAAATTCTGCATGTATCTGGCGAATGAACTCGGCCTCACAAACTCCATGCTCAAGGGCTTGCTGAGGTGTAATCCCGGTGATTAAACAAGCCTCCGGCTGGGGTAATGTGTCCGTCGCAGGTTTACAAAAAATCACCAGCGGATCACCAATAATATTAAAATCACCATCGGTTCGAATACCAGCAAATTGAGAGGGCCTATCCCGGGAGGGATCGGCTCCAAAGGTTTCATAATCGTGCCAGTAAAAGGAAAAATCAGTCATACCAAACCCTCAAGTCCCTTTGGGAAATTCAACAATGCCATCGACTGTCTCTTCTCCTCGGGGAAAAACCCGAGGAGAAATAGAAAATTAAGTGCTGCAGTCACAACAACTTAAGAGACTTCGATAGCCTGCTCTTCAATTTTTGCCTTCCATATTTGTGGGCCAGTTTTATGGATAGACTCGCCGGTGTGATCAACTGCAACCGTTACCGGCATATCTTCCAGGTCAAATTCATAAATTGCCTCCATTCCCAATTCAGGAAAACCAACAACAGTAGACGATTTAATCGCCTGGGCAACCAGATAAGCAGCGCCGCCAACAGCCATCAGATAAACAGACTCATAATCTTTAATGGCATCTATCGCAACAGGGCCACGTTCGGCCTTGCCAATCATGCCAAGCAAGCCGGTTTTCTCCAGCATTGTCCGGGTGAATTTGTCCATTCTCGTGGCCGTAGTTGGACCCGCAGGACCAACGACCTCGTCGCCTATAGGATCGACCGGCCCAACATAATAGATAAATCGCCCCTCCATTGAAACAGGTAAAGGCTCGCCGCGAGCAATCATATCAACCATTTTTTTGTGCGCAGCATCACGTCCCGTCAACATCTTTCCGCTCAATAATAATGTATCGCCGGGCTTCCAGTTTTTCACATCATCTTTAGTCACCGTATTTAAATCAACACGCTTAACATTGTCACCGGTCGCTCTGGTGACTTCTGGCCAATCTTCCAGTTTTGGGGGAACTAATTTGGCAGCACCACTGCCGTCAAGAGTGAAGTGAGTGTGGCGCGTCGCCGCGCAATTGGGGATCATAGCAATCGCCTTGTTGGCGGCGTGAGTTGGATAGTCCTTAACCTTGACATCCATTACCGTTGTCAAACCACCAAGCCCCTGCGCGCCTATACCCAATTTGTTTACTTTTGCATGGAGCTCCAGACGCAATTCTTCCGCCCGATTACTTGCCCCTCTCTCTTTAAGGTCTTGAATATCAATAGGCTCCAGCAACGACTCCTTGGCAAGCAACATGGCTTTCTCAGCGGTACCGCCAATACCTATCCCTAACATACCTGGTGGACACCAACCCGCCCCCATCTGGGGAACCATATTGAGTACCCAATCAACAACCGAATCAGAGGGGTTCAACATGGCAAACTTGGATTTGGCTTCACTACCACCACCCTTGGCAGCAACATGTACTTCAACTGTATCCCCGGGCACAATCTCATAGTGAATGACACCCGGCGTATTGTCCTTTGTATTCGTGCGCGCGCCATCGGGGTCAGCAAGAATAGATGCGCGCAGTAAATTACTCGGATCCATATAAGCACGACGAATCCCCTCGTTGCACATATCCGTGACTGACATATCTGCCTCCCACTGCACGTTCATACCTACCGTGAGAAAAATAGTAACGATGCCCGTATCCTGACAGATCGGCCGGTGACCCTCAGCACACATGCGCGAGTTGATCAATATTTGTGCGATGGCATCTTTGGCCGCTGGATTCTGCTCTCGCTGGTATGCCTGATCCATTGCTTTAATAAAATCTACTGGGTGGTAATACGATATAAATTGCAGCGCACCGGCTACACTCTCTATTAGGTCTTCCTGGCGAATAACAGTCATTGGAAGCGGGCTCCTTGTTATGGTAGAAATTGTCGATAAAGCTTGCGCAAATTATACACTAGCTAAACCATCATGATCAGAATACCAACGTCGACTTTATCGATAGCAATGGTACCTTTTTGCGGAGCGTCAACTGCCGCCCGAAGCCGGATTGGCGCTTTTTTTCAACGCACTGATATCGCGGTTTACCTGGCGACGAAAGCCATTAATAGACTCTATCCACTCTTCAGTACTTTTAATACGCCCATTCAGCTTTTGAATGTCCTTGCTCACGCGATTGGCCTTATCTACAGCTGACTCGGCGACATTATTTTGCTGAGTAATCGCCTTTTGGTTAGCCGTAACCTGCGACCGCATCTGTTCGGCCTTTTTCAATTGTTGCGATAAGCCCTCTATAACCGAGTCATTTTTCGACAACAATTGTTTTGCCAATGCAACGAAGGCGGTATTACTTTCGATGCTACTTTGCTGTTTAGCCAGGCTAAGATCGTGCGCTGCGAGCTGTTGCTTACTCTTTTTCCAAACGTTATCCCACAATTTGCGCACTTCTGAATCAAGCTCTCGTAGCTTAACCTTCATTGCCACACTCGATTCACTCATGCTCTCATCAGTGACTGACAACTGGCGCTCCAAATCAGTGATACGACTATCATAGTTTCGAAGAGACTGCTGGGCCACCTGTAACTTCAGGTGCAGATAACCTGCCCAACCAGCTGTCGCCAGCAATACCAACACCACAGCTGTCAGGGTCGATTTCATTATCACCGACGACGATGTGGCGGGCCCATCGACGTTAGGGACGTCACCGATACTGGCTGAAAGTGTCCCTTTGGCCTTAGCGCGCTGAAACGAGGCTATTTCATCATGAGCTGGCGTGATTTTCGGTACATGACCAATATGGTCGTCATCTCTGGGGGACATAGAAATCTACACTTTTTACGTTAATTTTTTGTTGAATAGTCATTGTTAAGCCCAATAGAGAGAAGTAACCACGAGACAATACCCTCCCTCTAATCGCTTAACGACAGGAGCAATAATTATATGGCAGTATGCCACTAAACGTGATTAGTTTAACTGCTCTTCGACCGCTTGTATTTTAAACCCTGTAAAAATATGATCGGGAGATCATCGATTTAACCGAAAATAGACTGTGAAGTAGCATATGAGTTTCCATTTACGCCCAATTACCCTATATAATTGCCCAATATTCATTGCCTTACTAATACAGTAGGGTATTCAATAACTAGAAAGATATTTCGAATTCAGGGGATTTTTCATGGAAAACTTTATTAGTCTTGATATTTTATTCCGTTGGTTACACGTTTTGGTTGGCATTACCTGGATTGGATTGCTGTATTATTTCAACTTCATTCAGGGCGAATACTTTAAAGAAGCTGAAGCTGGCGCAAAAGCTGACGCTACTAAAAAACTGGCACCCCGTGCATTGTGGTGGTTCCGCTGGGGCGCGATGTTCACTTTTATCACCGGTGTACTATTGTTGGTCGGAATCCGCCAGACCTGGGGAATCGACGGATACATCACTATGGGCGCACTCATGGGTACCTTGATGTTCCTAAACGTCTGGTTGATTATCTGGCCGAACCAGAAAATTGTAACGGGTATCGTTGAAGGTGACGCCTCTGTTGCCGGACCCAAGGCGCTGCTTGCCTCACGAACTAATACGCTTTTCTCTGCACCGATGGCATTAGGCATGATAGCCTCTTCTCATGGCGGCGGCGCTGCAGGTAACATCGTTGACCACGCAACCTCCGGTTTTCAAGGCGTAGGCACAGGCCTGGCTATCGTACTGGCTCTTATCATATTGCTGGAAATTAACGCCATTGTCGGCAAGATGGGCCCAATGGCTTCGGTAAAAGGTGTTATTCATTGCTCCCTTGCATTAACGGTTGTTTGCCTAGCGTTATTACAATTTGTCTAGTTACAGTAATATCAGGTAAACAGTCTTGTTTACCTGATGGTCAGTTCGCAGAAAGCCCGTCTAAACTTCGGGCTTTTTTATGGCTGGTCACAAAGTAAATAACACACGTAGACGACCTGACCGAAATGCCTCTCCGGTCGTCTATACCCCCCGCACATAGTCAATAATCATTAGCAACATAACATGGGCGCCAATAGACACATCCGAAATAAAGCCGGCAAACAGAACGATGATAACAAGGGGAGCGTAGACCAAGACATATAATTGCCCCCATCCATGGGGGACTTGGCGCGATAGAGTGTAATCATCCGTATACTGGAATTCCTTATTCCTCACTCATCACTAGACTTGATTCTGCCGTCATATTTGCAAAAAATATATAGTACATAAGTATTACTGTTTATTAGCCCGGAATGCCAACATGGCTAAAACCCCACCACAGCCCTGACCATATACCGACTCTCATGTTGATTCAGATAGTGAAACTCTGTGTAGCCCTCATCAAAAATATTCTGACCAATTAACTCCAATACAACATCGTGGCCTGACATTTTCACACGCTTTGCAATACGCATATCAAATCGATGAAAGTCATCGGCGAAATTACCTTGCTCCCATTCCACCTCATCCTGATAATACCAAAGTATGCTGGCCTCGAAGCCACTGTCAAAGAAGTAACCCACTGTCAGGCTACCCATCTCCTCAGGAGCAATATCATCCAAAGACCTTCCTTTGAGCTTATTAAAACTACGCACCCATCGTCCTTCATGCTCGGTATAGCTGTACTGGAAATTCACCAGCCAGTGCCTGTCGGGTTGGTATTTTATTTGTGTCTCTATCCCTTCAACATCCACCCACGCAGAATTGGTTCGCAGAGTAAAGTTATCGTCGAAGTTATCAGAATAACCAAAATATTCCACTGTATTCGCCAGCGTATATTTTACCAAATCTCGACTTTTTTCCTTAAACAACTTTATTTCAAATGTGAGAGTATCATCCAGTAACAGGCCATAATAAGCCATTTCCTGACTTTCAAATTTTTCCGGCGACAAATTGTCCGGTGAAAAGGTATCTATATCCAGTAAATAGCCCCCCTCTTCGACACCGCTTTGTTGATTGGCCTCGTACAAGCCCGGAGACCGCTCGCCATCGTTGTAGGCTAATCTAAAGGTATGGCCCGGCGAAACATGATAATTGGCAGAAAGACGATAAGAGCTGTAATCGCTAACTATATCGTTGTATTCAACAATCACGCCCGCGTTCAAGGTCCATTTTTCTGACGGTTTTGTTTCCACGTTAGTGAATAAACGATGAGCGCTCTCTTCGACATCAATCGCACGAACGAATTGGCGCTCACTTTTCATTCGGTCATAACGTGTTGCAGCCCCGATCATATAGCGAGTATTGGTTCCAAGCTCACTGGTATAACGCACTTCAATATCCGAACGCTCTGCGTAACTATCGTACAAACCAAACACGACGTTGAAATCTTCAAGCCCGGGCAACGCTAAAGGCACATCTTCCGGTGAAATACCTGCAATATCTGAAAACAAACCCAACACTTCCGGCGCATCGATATCTGCGCGATTGTAGTAAAACACCAGCTCTATCGCATTATTGTTTTGCAACTGCCTTTCCCAATGGGTGGACAGATAGTACGAGGTATAATCCCATTTAATAATATCCTCGACACTAATAGATCGACCGCTATCCGCCATGTCTATATTATTTTCGCTGTAGCCGAATTGGATATCGATGGAGTCGTATAAATTGGGCGTAATAATGGTACGGAAGCTAAGATAGCTGGATTCCACATCGTCATCGAAATCTGTGCCATCTTTATCATCAAAACCACTGGTATAGCGATAGCCGCCGTTTATTTTGTAGGAAAAATTATCGTCAAGTCCGCTGTATGCAGCGGATACCTTTTGTGTGTCCAGCTCTCCCGCAGCAACTCGAACCTGCCAACCTTTACTGGCAACTGGCGTTTTTGTCACTATATTTACCGACGCAACAGTTGCATTTGCACCGTCCGCCGGAGCGTTAGCGCCACGAATCACCTCGATATAATCTACATCGTCTAATTCAATGGGCAAAGTTGACCACAAAACAGCATTTTCGGCTGGCTCATACACTGAGCGACCGTCAATTTTGACCTCCATTCGATAAGAATATTCTTGAGGAAAGCCGTGGTAATTAATTGCGGCGCGACCTGTATGAGGAAAATACACCTGAAAGCCGGGAACCATACGAAATACTTCGACAATTTCGACGGCACCCGATGCATCTATCATCTTACGATCGATGATAGATACGGATGTAGGTGCGTCCGATATCGTTTGCGGAAAGTGGCTAGCGCCCGTTACAACAGGTATATCACCAAACACATCATCTTCGGTCAAACCGTCAACATCAGCAAATGTAATGCCCGATAGCAGGCTAGCCACGATGAAGACCTGTGATACCACAGAAACTTTAGACTCAAAAAAACCGAAACTGTTAGTCAACATACTGAGCCCCATCAACCGAAACCGACCCATAAAGCTGATATAAGACACTCCGATGAATACTCTCCATACACTTTCTCGTCATACTACCCCACTAAATCCACTATTCTAAAAATGACATCAATCGTCTGCAATAGCGCGATTGATGCGAATTATACCCAACGAAAACAACAAAAGGGGAATCTCCCCGAACACCCATCGCACTATCGCAATTCGTTGATGCACGTTTCTATATTGACTAACAAACCAGACAACTCTTCTTTATCTGCAGTCATTATTACCAGCGACAGACCACCGATCAGCTCACTCAACGACACCAGCTTAAACATCCCGGATAGTCCACGCATTTCGTGAAGCGTATCGTTTGCCTGATCAAATTTACCCTGTTTGATCTCATTGTTTATTTTACTAAATAAGCCATCAAGCTCTGCTTGTAAAGACTGCATACTGACCAAAGTTTCAAGCGGTGGCGTTTTCGGTGAAAAATAAGATTGATGGCTGCGACCAATGCATTCAAAAATGGCTTTAACCAACGCTATCTCATCTAAAGGTTTTCCAAAAATACCCGTTGCCCCCGCCGCTAACAGCGCCTCGTGCTCGGCCTCTACAACATTTGCGGTAAGCCCAAATATCGGAATTCCCTTATCACCGGCAAGTTCTACTATTTTTTTGGTCGCGCTGATCCCATCCATTAAAGGCATATGAACATCCATCAACACAACGTCAAATTGTTGTCTCCTAAAAACATCTACGGCCTCTGCACCATTAGCCACAGTCCAGACTGATGCGCCGGAACGCTCGACAACAGTTTGAATTAATTGCCGGTTATAATAATTGTCTTCTGCGAGCAGAATATTCAAACCGGTCAACGGAGAGACATTAATTTCTCGAGCGCTTGAATTATCGTGCATTCTTTCGCCATCAATATGCTGCACAATACTAACTAATTTATTGTGCCGCGGCGGTGCTGTAGGCACCAACTCATTCGCCAATAGAGGCAATTTCACTGTCATACAGGTTCCTACACCCAGGTGACTTTCAATAGCGATACTCCCACCCATCAATTCTGCCAGTTGTTTACAGATAACCAATCCCAGCCCGGTGCCGCCAAAACGGCGAGTGATTGTGTCGTCCGCCTGAGTGAAGGGTTTAAACAAACCTGCCTGACTCCTTTCATCAATACCTATGCCTGAATCTCTCACATCAATTGACAAAAAAAGCGTGTTACTATTCTTTTGCACAAGTGAGATCTGCAGCAGCACCTCCCCCTCTTCAGTAAATTTCACCGCATTACTGAGTAAGTTATTTACTATCTGTTTAATCCGGGTAGGGTCACCTGACAGTGAACTGGGAATATTCCGATCAATAGTCAGGACCAGATCGAGAGCTTTACTCTCAGCCTGATAGACATGCATGGCAATAAGCCCTTCCATTATCTCCCGTAAATCAAAATCTATAGCCTCGATTGATAAAGCGTCAGACTGTAACTTGGAAAAATCCAGAATATCGTCAATGGTATCCAGTAATAATTCAGAGGCCGCCGCTATATTGTTGCTATACTCGACTTGTTTATCATCCAGTTTCGATTGATTCAACAGCCGGGAAAAGCCGACTACTGCAGTTAACGGCGTTCGAAGTTCATGGCTCATTTTCGCCAGAAAATGATCTTTTGCAGTCATTGCTAGTTGTAATTCTTGTTGTGTTTTCTCTAGATCGCTATTCTTGCTACTCAATGTTTCCATCGCCGTAACCAAACGGCTGGTTGCATCATCGACTTTTGAAGCTAGCTGCTTCTGAGAATGTGCTACCGAACCTGCCAATCGATTTATACCTCTAGCGAGCGCTCTCGTCTCGGACGGACCAACCATTTGAGCACGACTGGAAAAAACACCAGAATCCAGTTCGTTCACGGTTTTTTCCAGTGACAATACCGGCGCAGATATACTTCGACTGATTCGAAAGGCGAGTAACGCTGCCGCTAAAACGATAAAGAATGCAACTGCAAACAATACTTGAATATTCATTTGCTGCTGCCTCAACATACCTTCGCGGCTAACTGCCAACACCACCCATCCATATCGGTTAGGACTCACCCGTTTATTGCCATCATCGTCTAAATCAAAATCGGAAAACAACTGTTCACTTTCTAATACCGGTTTACAAAAAAACCAATACAAACCTTTTTCCCAGTTACCGTTCTCAATACAGGGATCAATACTGCCCGGCCCAATAACACCCCCGTCTCCAACTGCAACCAATAGACCATTATCCCGATCTATAAAGCCGATACTAACGACCGCGGGGGTTCTTAATCCGCTAGTTCCAAGCCTTCTCAGTGTAGCCCGGTCTGCTGCATACATACTCAATTCAGCAGTGGCTGCAATATAAGCAGCTGTTGAATCTCCCGATTGAAAAAACGCCCGACTGAGACTTTCGTTTTGAGCGACAAGACTAAACCAAGATAGTGCCACGGCCGCAACCACGACTGGCAAAATAGAAATCACCAGTAGTCGACTACGAATACCTCCAAACCAGGATAACCACTTCACGGCAATGACTCCCGACTGCGTATCAACGAGGTATAATAGTCCGGATCTTTTACTTCAATACCGAGTGACCGCGCAACTGAAAAATTCAGTGAAATGGAAAATGGTGGGGCATAAGAGTTGGTGTTCGCAGGCACAGCCCTTAAGCTATCCGTGATGGATAAAGCTACATCTTTCGGCGATGAAAATACTGACGCCAGCGCGCCAGCCTCAACATACTTTTGAGAATAGGCGATCACTGGTTTTTTATAACGGTAACTGAGTGGCAATACCCACTTTGCAGCCAATTGGTTAATTTGTTTTCTATCGGGTAGAACAATAAAAAAATCACTGGATTTCATTACAGGCTCTATAATCTGTATCGGATTATTATCCGGATGAAGTAAAGCAATCTGAACATCAAACCCTGACACTATCGCTTGACGGGTAATCGCTTCAAGTCGATCTTCATTGGCAGGTCCGACGAGAATACCGACCGTCTTCGCTGACGGAACGAGTTTAGCGCCTAACGTAAAAAAACGAGAGAGAGGCTGATCCAGCAGCAGAGGGACAACACCGTGCCGGCGGGCGCTATCTGCCCCACCAAAAGATTGCTGCGCAAGTTGAGTGAACCCGGAGCGAGTCAGCAAAGCGCTAATGATCGTTTCACCTGAGTAATGGTCATACGCGTAGGCTGCAGCCTGAGTACCAATTGTTACCAGTCTGCCTTCCATCTCATGACGTGTATCGCCAGATCCATCAATCTCAATGACTTTTGTCGTTACCGTCAAGCCATCGTGTCTGATCGTCTGATCGGTCAATTCAATGATTTTTCTGTAGATGCCCTGATCTTTAATAACAATAAACGTTACCGGGAGAGGATCGGCGAATACCAAAAAAGAACAAAGGAGAGAGAAAACCCCAAACGGTAGCAAGTGATAACATCTATGTTTGATTCGATTAATCATTGGCTCTAGCTATCCGTGCGCCATCAATGAAAAGCAAGCTTTCGAGCACCATTGGCTGGACCAATCGTATGCACAAAAAGTCTTGCGCTATATCTTACCTCGTGCCTACACAACACTTTATAAACTATTCAATATCCCTATCTTCTGAGCGAGCAACCCAATCTGCGTGCGATTAGACAAATCTAAAGCTCTCAATATAGCGCTGACATGCACTTTAACGGTATTGTCGGATAAATTTGTATCGCGAGCAATTTCCTTATTCGATTGCCCCTGAGCAACTAATCTAAGAATATCCAGCTGTCGATTAGTGAGAGTACGTATGACTTCATCGAGGCTTCTATCAGCCAAGTCATTGCCGCAAACCGACGAAGACAAAACAGCTCCAGCGGATAATATCTCAGGCAGATATTTCTCTCCGGACAGCACAACTTTGACAGCATCAACGATAGTTTCGATCGCCTCACCTTTATTGACAAAGGCCGATACACCCAACTCAAAACATTGAAGCATATGGGCTTTGTTATCCGTCGCTGACAGGATCAACACTGGAAGATCTGACAACAGATCACACAGGTTGCGTACTAACACAAAGGCAGTCTCATTCGGCAAAAACAGATCGACAATAGCAACATCAAAATGACTATGGGCTGCGATCTCCAGCGCTGAAAGGCCATTATCGACCTCGATACACTCCACTCCGGGAAATTCAGCGACAAGCAGGTTTCGAACAGCAGACCGGATCAATTGATGATCATCGACAATCAACACACGCATGGTTTATCTTTCACTCCCTTGAACCCATAAGACACCAGACCCTACTCCGGCAATTGTCGTCGGCCAAGGTAGCGACCAGAGCTGCCAACATTTTTAGCCTACATGACTTCTTCGCCAGAAACTATTATTGAATTCTGCTGGCTGATCACGCTGGACAAAAAAAAGCCCGCAAACGTGGTGTTTACGGGCTTTCTTATAACGTACAGGTTAGTGCGGGGAGCTTACATCATACCGCCCATTCCGCCCATACCACCCATACCACCCATATCAGGCATACCGCCACCGGCAGCAGGATCTGCAGGTGTATCAGCGACCATCGCTTCAGTAGTAATCATCAAGCCAGCAATCGAACCCGCCGCCTGAAGTGCAGTACGGGTAACTTTTGCCGGATCAAGAATACCCATAGCAATCATGTCACCATATTCGCCAGTGGCTGCATTGTATCCAAAGTTACCTTCACCCTGCTTGATCTTATCAAGTACGACAGAGGACTCTTCACCACAGTTATCAATGATCTGGCGTAAAGGTGCTTCCATCGCCCGGCGAGCCAGGTTAATGCCAACAGTCTGGTCGTCATTTGCACCCTTCAAACCGTCAAGTGCCTGCAGCGCGCGAACCAAAGCAACACCACCACCAGGCACAACACCTTCTTCAACTGCGGCGCGAGTAGCATGTAACGCATCTTCAACACGTGCTTTCTTTTCTTTCATTTCTACTTCGGTAGCAGCGCCTACCTTGATTACTGCCACACCACCAGCCAATTTAGCGACGCGTTCCTGCAATTTTTCACGATCGTAATCAGAAGATGTATTCTCAATCTGCGCACGAATAGCACCAACGCGATCTTGAATTGTTGCCGCTTCACCAGCACCGTCAACAATAGTACTGTTGTCTTTATCCATCGTGATGCGCTTGGCTGTACCTAAGTGCTCGAGGGTAGCGGTTTCAAGTTCCAGGCCGACTTCTTCAGAAATCACAGTACCGCCAGTCAGGATCGCAATATCTTCCAGCATAGCTTTACGACGATCACCAAACCCAGGTGCTTTACAAGCAGATACTTTAACAATACCGCGCATGTTATTAACAACAAGAGTGGCCAGCGCTTCGCCTTCAACATCTTCAGCGACAATAACCAGCGGACGACCCGCCTTCGCAACTTGCTCTAACAATGGCAATAATTCGCGAATATTGGAAATCTTTTTGTCGACTAACAAGATGAACGGATTTTCTTGCTCGACTGACATATTTTCACTGTTAGTAATGAAGTATGGCGACAGGTAGCCACGGTCAAACTGCATGCCTTCAACAACATCCAGTTCGTTCTCAAGGCCGTTACCTTCTTCAACAGTAATAACACCTTCTTTACCAACTTTTTCCATTGCTTCAGCAATAATGTCGCCGACCTGGATGTCACTGTTAGCTGAAATACTGCCAACCTGCGCAATTGCTTTGCCATCTGCACAAGGTGTGGCCATCTTCTCAACTTCTGCGACAGCAGCAATAACGGCTTGATCGATACCGCGTTTAAGATCCATTGGGTTCATGCCCGCCGCAACAGATTTCAAACCTTCGTTAACGATTGACTGCGCCAAAACTGTCGCAGTGGTAGTTCCATCACCAGCATCGTCAGATGCCTTCGATGCAACTTCTTTAAGCATCTGTGCGCCCATATTCTCGAGCTTGTCTTCCAATTCAATTTCTTTCGCAACAGAGACACCATCTTTGGTCACTGTAGGCGCTCCAAATGCTTTATCTAATACAACGTTGCGACCTTTTGGTCCCAGAGTTGTTTTAACGGCATTGGCGAGGGTATTTACGCCTTTGAGCATGCGTTGGCGAGCTTCATCGCCAAAAATAACTTGTTTAGCAGCCATGATTGTTTCCTTTATAATCTAAAACGTTCAATTCGGTTATTGGGCTATAGTCGCTGATTAAGCAACTATGCCAAAAATTTCGCTTTCACCCATGATAATCAGTTCTTCACCATCTACAGTGATAGTGTTACTACCAGCGTATTGACCAAATACAACTTGATCGCCGACTTTAACAGCCAGGGGCCTTATTTCACCGCTGTCCAACACTTTGCCTTCTCCTACAGCAAGCACTTCACCTTGATTAGGCTTTTCTTTAGCGGAACCAGACAGAATAATACCGCCTGTTGAAGTTTCTTCTTCTTCCTTGCGACGAACGACGACGCGATCGTATAACGGACGAATGTTCATTTTGGCAGATCTCCAAAAATAGTAAGTTAATGGTTATGGTTACATATAGGCCGGCATAACCCGGATTGCTGCTAAATATGGGGGCGGGAATATAGATATCAAGGGGAGTAGGCGTTTTTTTTAGCAGTCTACCTAGCAGACTGCTAAAAACTAGAATAACAATTAGGAAAAATACTATTTTCCCATTTAAATCAATTGCTTACCGACCTATTCTTCTCGACGAAAATCACCGTCAATCACGTTATTACCGCCATTGTTCTGTCGCTCGGATCCGGGAGATTTCCAATCTTTCTCGCTGTGACCTCCGATGGTGGAAGAATCCTGAAAACTCGAATGGCTAGTCCGACCATAGCCAGCCATTACCACACCCTGACGCAATAAAATGGCAACAAGTGACTTCCTTGTAAACGGCAACAAACAACAAAAACCAATCACATCCGTAATAAACCCAGGCGTCAAAAGTAGCGCTCCGCCTACAGCAAGCATCACTCCTTCCAGTATTTCCCCTGCGGGTAGTTCACCCCGCTCCATTCGCGCATTTACCTTTAACAAGGTATTAATACCTTGCTGTCGCAATAGCGCCAAGCCAACGGCAGCGGTTAAGAATACCAGAGCTATTGTACTAAGTGCTCCAATTGCTGAGCCAACTTCTATCAGTACCCACATCTCAACAATCGGTACCACGATGAACAATAAAACCAGAAAGCGCATAAGAATTTTCCCAACTAAGTAACATAGTTATTGGGTCGAATCTCCATTATTCAAGGTGCTGCTCCAAGCCTACAAACTTAAAAACTGCCCAACGCATCTTTTCTATCGACGAATAAGCAGGAAAGACTAATAATCATCTGAGAATTAGACATCGCTATTTGAAAAATCCTACTGTTGTTTGCGATAATGTACAGCTTGTCATTCTATCCCTCAAATTTAAGGCACTATAGATTATGGATCTTAACGGTAAAGTTATTGCAATCACTGGAGGCGGCCAGGGTCTGGGCCTCTCTATGGCCTTAGTACTGGCAGCGAAAGGTGCCAAACTGGCGTTAATCGATCTGAATCAAGACAAACTTGATCAAGCGGTGACCTTTTGCATCGATGCCGGTGGAGATGCTAAAGCTTATATCGCTAATGTAGCCAACGAAGATCAGGTTATCGGTACCTTTGACCAAATAGTTGAAGATTTTGGTAGTCTGGACGGTTTGATCAATAATGCCGGTATATTAAGAGATGGCCTGCTCATCAAAGCAAAAGACGGTGAAATTACTCGCAAAATGAGCCTTGCAGAATGGCAGGCAGTCATCGACGTCAACTTAACCGGTGTTTTCCTGTGCGGCCGTGAAGCGGCGGAGCGCATGATCAAACTGGGCTCAACAGGGGTGATAATCAACATATCCAGTATCTCCCGAGCTGGAAACATGGGGCAAAGTAACTATAGCGCTGCCAAAGCGGGGGTTGCTGCCATGGCCGTCACTTGGGCAAAAGAGTTAGCACGCTATGGTATTCGTGCCGCGGCCATTGCACCTGGATTCATTGCGACTGATATGGTTGCAAGTATGAAACCTGAAGCGCTGGACAAAATGACATCAGGCATTCCGCTTAAACGTCTGGGGACACCGGAAGAGATCGGTCATACCTGCGCTTACATTTTCGAAAATGATTACTTTAGTGGTCGCGTTATCGAAATGGATGGTGGCTTAAGGCTGTAATACAGTATCCCTCCGGACAGACTATCGGGCAAATAATGAATACTCCCCAGCAGAATAGAGAAAGCATTTGGCAAGTGGTCTATCAAATACCGGAGGGGAAAGTAGCAAGCTATGGTCAGGTTGCACAACAAGCCGGCCTACCCAATGCTTCCAGACTAGTGGGCAACACCTTAAAAAACCTCCCCAATGGAACTTCATTGCCATGGCATAGAGTGGTGAACAGTCAAGGAAAGATTTCTCGCCCACTAAACTCCCCGTCTTACCTCGAACAAAAACAGCGACTTATTTTGGAAGGCATTGTATTCAAAAAAGAAAAAATTCACCGATCACATTTTGCCTGGTGACACTGTTTTCCTTCCCTAATGCATACTGGTGTTTTTAATCAACCAGTAATTTAATCGCGATACCAATTGTCGTGACAACGAGTAATGGCCGGATAACAGCAGCGCCTTTCTTCATCGCCAAATTTGATCCAAAATAAGCTCCAACTATTTGCGCCAAAGCCATAGAAATTCCCACGGTGAATAAAACATTTCCGTCGACTAGAAAAATTAGCACGGAAACGGTGTTCGCTATGAGAACAACCGGTTTGGCATGAGCTGTCGCGCTCCTCAGTTTTTGCCCCAATAGCACCGAAAAAGCTAGAGCCGCAATCGCACCGACCCCAGGCCCAAAAAAACCGCCATAAAACCCAATCATTACCCCCACACTCCATCTGAAAAATTTGTTCGCAAACAGAGGCGCCGTCTCAATATCACTTACATTCGGCGACAACCATGTAAAGAGTGATATACCAATCAAAAAATATGGCAGTATATTTTCCAAAACATTATTGCCTAATTGCAACACAATCATTGTTCCACAGGCCGAAGCTATCATTGAAAAAAACATGACCGGCCACAAACTTTTAAAATCAATCAAGCCATTGCGAAAATAATTAATACTGGACGACAGCGTTCCAAACACCGCCTGAAATTTTCCCGTCGCCAGCGCCGTTACAGGCGGAATCCCGAGCCACAACATCAATGGCAATACCAGCAGCCCTCCGCCACCGGCCACCGCATTAATAAAACCGCTGACAAAACCGACAACCGTTAGCATCAAATAAATATCAAAGGTAAAAGTAATGTTTACTCCTTTCGCTTATTGAATAGCGTTTTGTGGGACATACCCGGTTCAGTCATGCTATCACTGACACCCCCTGATCGGATATTTACTCGAGTGATATCGGCTATTGCATCACACTCTAGATTTGACGTTTTACGTCGCCAATATTTGGATATTCACTTGTACTAAAAAATCAGGAGAAATTATAATGAATGTGGATACGCGACCACCAACACTCAAATAGTTGTAGCTTCTATAAAAACCTATTCTTATTCTATTATCTACTTTAAACAGTGATCTTTTCCGTTCCCTGCCACGCTATACTCGAGGCGAACACACCCATTTTGAGTCGCACTGCGGTTCAATGGTTAAGCAATGTCATTTCACAGGTGACATGCAAAATGACAAGGGGTACTACGTAATGACAATGAAACGACATTTTTACATTAGCGAAAATCTCGAAGAGCTGGAATTAGTCGAACATGAACTTGAAGACAATGGGGTTTCCGCACCGCAAATTCACGTCCTCAGTCAAAATGACGCAAAAGTCCAACAACATGGCCTGCCGCAGGTTGAAGCCGTATTAAGGAAAGACGTTGTTCACTCTATGGAACGGGGAGCACTTATAGGTGCCGGTGCCGCAATTCTGGTGTTGGCCACCGCCTATCTGGCAGGCTGGACCGCAACGGCCGCCGGCTGGCTTCCATTTATTTTCCTGGCAATTGTTGTGCTGGGATTCTGTACCTGGGAAGGAGGCTTATTTGGAATTCAAGAGCCGCACTATCAGTTTAAAAAGTTTCAAAATGCGTTAAAAAATGGACAACATGTCTTTTTTGTTGATGTCACTGCACAACAGGAAAAAACACTCGCAAAAATAGTACGCTCTCACCCTACATTACAATTAGCAGGTGAAGGTGATTCCACCCCGGAGTGGATTGTCGAGTGGCAGAAAAACTGGAATGGCTTCATCAAAAGCATGCCCTGATTTTCAGTATTTGCAATCTAACGCCTTTAACAAGAAGGCTCTTTCGGAACTCCCGAGGGCCTTTCTACTCTCAGAAAATCAGCTCCCTACGGTATAATTTTCACCCAGCCAAATTTTATCATTCGTTATTGGGACAGCAATCATTTATTATCTTCTCGGTAACATCTCCAACAGATAAAACGCGTCATCTTTTTTCTACCCGTTCTCCACCTTCGAAAAAACGTCATTTATGGAAGTACACCTGTTAGTCACAGAAGATTCTTCAGATGCCAGTGAATTACTGGCATCTGATACGGGAATATCCAAAGCCAAGATAAAACAAGCAATGCAAAAAGGAGCTGTTTGGATTAGTGGCAACAGAAAAACAGAGCGCTTGCGCCGGTCCAAGAAATTGTTGCACTCCGGTGACGAGTTACATTTATATTACAACGAAGACGTACTGAAAAAAGAAGTACCCATGCCCACTTTGATAAGCGACAACAATGGTTACAGTATTTGGTACAAACCCTACGGTGTATTAAGTCAGGGGTCGAAATGGGGTGACCACTGTACTATCGACCGAATGGTAGAAATACACACTCAAAAACGAGCATATCTGGTCCATCGTCTTGACCGTGCCACCACTGGGTTGATGATTATTGCCCACAGCAAAGACACAGCCGCAAAATTGTCAAAACTCTTTCGAGACAGGGCTATCGATAAACGCTACCTTGCCGTTGTCGCCGGTGAATTCCCCGATACTGCTGATATTCAGACCATTAAGTCGATCATCGACGGCAAAAAGGCTATCAGTCACATGAGTAAACTGGGTTATTGCCCACGCCTTCAACAATCGCTGGTGGATATCAAAATTGAAACTGGAAGAAAGCATCAAATACGACGTCAGCTAAGTGAGAGTGGGCATCCTATCATCGGCGACCGATTATATGGACAAACTGAGAATAATGGTAATCATACCGACAACCTGCAGCTCTGTTGTTACTCGCTGGCATTTAGATGCCCCACGTCCGGTGCAGACAAACATTATGAACTCGACACAATGTTTAGGCCAGCATTGCCAGTGAACGTTAACCAGAACCTCCCCAATAAAATCAGGTGATTTGATAGTCATTTTGTGATTCTCATCTCCCTGAATGAAAAATAAAATCGAACTCAGATAAGCCGGCTATATTGCTGTTACAAGCCGGCAGTTTTCTATATCATCTGGCAATTGGCCACTGGTTTAGCGGTTCTTGCACTCAATTTTCCCACTTTGAAGATTATATGCCCAATCCTGATACTGAAAAAAATACTCGCACTTGTTGTGGCGTTAAAATTCTTACGTCTCAACACAAAGATATCCGACGTATCAGGCGTAAACAGGAAACGCCCTCTATACATGGCAACAAGTTTTGGGGATCCAGTTATCTGCTTATGAACTATCTCGAGGACAATCCTCCGGAACACGGTTGTAAAGTTCTCGAATTGGGTTGTGGCTGGGGACTCGCCGGCATTCATTGTGCAAAAAAATTTGAGGCCGAGGTAACCGGTATTGATGCGGATGATGCGGTATTCCCGTATCTGCAGCTACACGCCCAACACAACGGTGTTGAAATCACGACCCAGAAGCGTTACTTCGAAAAAATTACAGGCAGGCAGCTTGCGGAATATGACTTGATAATAGCCGCTGATATTTGTTTTTGGGACGAACTAGCGGACAGCGTTTATAAACTCATCAACCGAGCTTGCAAAGCCGGGGTCGGGAAAATTGTTATTGCAGACCCTGAACGACCTCCATTCTTCGATATGGCTCAACGTTGTGTCGAACAATATTACGGCGAACTTCTGCAGAGGGCTGTAGACGAACCGCGCCGCGCCAGTGGTTGCCTCTTAGTCATTGAGAACAATTAGTCATTACACAATTAGCTTGAGACATACTAACAATTGCCGCTAATATAACAGTCGTCATATATTTGGAGATTATCATGCGTTTACTGCTTGCTTTATTACTACCCTGGTTACAGTTTTTCACCATAGGGCGCCCATTTGCCGGGATCATTTGCCTACTTTTGCAGATCACCCTGGTAGGTTGGATTCCTGCTGCCATTTGGTCAGTATATGCTTTGAGCCAATACAAAACGGATCAAAAAATCAGTGACGCAATGCGCGACTAGTACAACCGTACTAAACCACCAAAACGGACATTTCATACCATGAAAAAAATAATTTCATTAGCAACAATCGCTGTCACTTTACTGATTTCGGGCTGCGAAAGTACTTACTACGCGGCGATGGAAGAAATTGGTATTCCAAAACGGGACATTCTAATAGATCGCATCGAGGAAACCCAGGAAGCGCAAAAGGACGGTCAGGAACAATTTAAAAGTGCTCTTGAGCAGTTTAAATCAGTCGTTAATTTTGATGGTGGAGATCTGGAAGATCTTTACAATAACCTCAACACAGAGTACGAAAACAGCGTTGATGCGGCCGACGATATTCGCAATCGTATCAACAAGGTGGATTCTGTCGCAACGGCTTTGTTTGAAGAATGGGAAGAAGAACTCACTCAATATACCAATGCCAGTTTTCGTCGTGAAAGCCAGCGACAACTCTCTAGCACACAAAACCGCTACAAACGGCTGTTGAGTGCTATGAGAAAAGCTGAAAAATCTATCGACCCTGTGCTCAATACCTTACGTGACAATACCCTTTTCCTTAAACATAATCTTAACGCCCGGGCAATCAGTTCACTGAAGGGAGAGTTAAGTACTGTCAACAGTAATGTCTCCAGTTTGATTAACGCAATGGAAAAAGCAATTCAGGAATCAGACTCGTTTATAAAGCAACTGAAAGAAGGTTAATAACCAGTTCCACCGCGGTGTAGGCGAACTGGGAGCCATCCAGGCCCCCGGCAGCTCCCCTTTTTCGACACTAACCATTAGCGCAAATCAGTCTGTGACCAATGCTACTCGAACTGCGTCGAGCTTCAACTGTGCATCCTCTAGGTAGCTATGCAAGTTGGCCGTCGATAATTTAAGATAATCAATTTCTTGCTGTCGAATATTGGGGTTAACCGCCGACAGAGCAACTAATCGATCAAATTCGTTACCCTGCTCTTCTCGCATGCGACGTACTGCGTCTTCAACAATCCTACCCACCTGTGCTTGCGCCAAACCCTCTGACTGCTCAATCATATGAGTGATTTGTTGACGGGTATGACGAATTAGATCCTGAGCACTGCGCTTAGGTACTTTTTGCCCTAACTTCTCTATATGCGCAGTCGTTAATACCGTACTTAAATTGGTCTGGTTACTGTCTACCACAATACGAACGGTTGTAAGTGGAAGATAGCGTTGCAACTGTAATTCTGCAGGGGCAGTGCACTGAACCACAAAGACGGCTTCCAGTAAAAGCGTTCCTGCCTTTAGCGGCGGCAATTTAAGTGTACAAAACGCTGTGTTCCCGAAATCGCTGGATAACACCATATCCATCGCGCCACTAACCATTGGATGTTCCCAGCTTAAAAACTGTATATCTTCCCGAGACAAGGCTACTTCTCGAGAAAAGGTGACCGTCAGTGCATCTTCATTCAAACCAGGAAAACTGTGATTAATCATATGGTCGCTAGGTCTCAGAATCACACTGCCGGCACTGTGATGCTCCTGGTCAATTCCAAATTGATCAAACACCTGCTCCATGTAGGCTGACAACTCCTGACGGCGCTCCTCCTCTACCATAGCGAGAACAATCTCGTCGGCTTTCTCATGGTTACATGAATTGAGTTCCAGCAATCGATCTCTGCCTTGCTGTAAGGCGGCAAGCGTTTCATCGGTTTTTTGCCGGGTATTAATCAGTAGCTGGTCAAGCGCGAGACTGTCTTCCGGGTTGCGAAGACAATAATGTAACTGCGCTTCAAATTGATGATATAGAACCAGTCCAGCCGGACATGTGCGTTCAAACGCATTGATACCCTGATGATACCAATCCAGCAAAACCGATTGAGCAGACTCCTGATAATAAGGCACATGGATTTCAACCGTATGGCGCTGCCCGATACGATCCAGACGCCCTATACGCTGCTCCAGCAAATCTGCATTCAACGGCAGGTCAAATAAAACGAGGTGATGAGAAAACTGAAAATTGCGCCCCTCACTACCAATTTCCGAGCAAATCAGGACCTGCGCGCCCTCTTCATCGTCCGCAAAAAAAGCCGCGGCCCTATCCCTCGCAACCAGTGATAAACCTTCATGAAATACGGCGGAGTGTATGCCTTTTCGCAAACGCAAATTTTCTTCAAGATCCAACGCCGTTTCCGCTCGAGCACAAATCACCAAAACTTTCTCACCACGATGCTGCTTAAACCAGTCAGTTAACCACTCTATTCTTGGGTCGACCGATACCCAACGACTACCTAATAACAACTCCGGCGCCAAACGCTCGCCAATAGTGGCATCTTCTAGAGAATCGATATAATCGGAACTCGCAATCAACGGATACTGATGCAGCTTTCGGTCGGGAAACCCAGCCACCGACGACCGGGTATTGCGAAATAGAACCCTGCCTGTGCCATGCCTATCAAGAAGGTCACCGATAGCACTGGAAATTTGATCATCAAACTCCTGACTGCGCTCCGTGTTTAACAAGGATTCCAGGGTGCCGACTGCGCCGTCACCGAGGTATTTTCTGAGCTGGTCTAGAGCCGAGCTATCGTTTTGTAACTGAGTAAAAGCATCCTCAGATAGCAACTGTTGCACTAATGCATTCACCGGCTGGTGATTTTTTTCTTCGTCGATAAACGACGCCAGATCAAAATAGCGATCAGGGTCTAATAACCGTAATCGAGCAAAATGACTGGCAACACCCAACTGCTCGGGTGTGGCTGTCAGTAATAACAATCCTCTTGAACGTCTTGCAAGATATTCAATACAGGAATAGGCGGGACTGACATTCTGCTCACTCCATTCGAGATGATGGGCCTCATCAACAATGAGCAAATCCCATTCAGCGGCTAAAGCCTGAGCGTGCCTTTTTGGGTTCTCTGTCAAAAAAGACAGTGTACAAAGAACCAGCTGCGCACTTTCAAATGGGTTGTACTCGCTATATTCAGTATCCTGATCCTGATATTCATCATCCCACACTGCGTCTACGTCTTCTCCACGCTCTTCCAATCCCTGACAGCGATCCTCATCCAGGATGGTAAAAAACAAATTAAATCGTCGCAGCATTTCGACCAGCCACTGATGCAGCAAACTATCAGGCACTACGATCAAGACCCGCTTTGCGCGACCGGTAATCAGCTGTTGATGGAGAATTAACCCCGCTTCGATCGTCTTTCCCAGACCAACCTCATCAGCCAGTAATACCCTCGGAGCATATCGATTTGCCGCTTCCTGAGCTATATATAATTGGTGTGGTAGTAGCTGTACTCGCGCGCCTAATAGACCTCGCACGGGTGATAGTTGCTGATGCCGAATCTGTTGCAACGAATTACAGCGCAACTCAAAAGCTCTATTCTTATCAATTTGCCCCGCAAATAGACGGTCCTGGGGTTTGTTGAACTGAATAAAACTATTCAGTTCCATCTCAGGTATAACAATCTTATCGCCGCTCTCATCAAGACCGCTATAAATCAAGCAGCCACCATTATCCAGCACCTCATCGATGGTAAATTCCTGACCTCCACCATCTTGAATCTTTTGGCCAACGTCATATTGCACCCTGGAAATTGGCGCATTATCGACAGCATAAGTACGTCGTTCAGCAGCGGCAGGGAAGCTGATCTCTACGCGGCGACCTATAACTTCGAGCACAATACCCAAGCCCAACTCTGATTCAGTATTACTAACCCAGCGCTGACCGGGAACAAACGTCACTTGATGCACAACTAATTCTCACGACTCTTTTAATAACAGGTGTAGTATCATAACGGATACTGCGGCGGCGGATGATAAGGGGTATTCACAGCAGTAACAAGTGACGGTGACAGCTTGTTAGAAAAGGTTTATTCCAGCTCCGAGACGCTATAAGCTAAGTCGCTGACACAATCCCTAGAGGATTTTATATGCCAATAGATTTAGGCACACAAATGCAACAGCTATACCGCGATTTTGGTGAGCTACCCGGAATCACCATAGAACTGCACCAACAACTATTAGCCATTCGCGTAGATAATGAAAAAGCCAGCGCCACGATATTTTTACAGGGCGCTCAAGTCAGTGATTTTCAGCCCAATGGGTGTAACCCGATCATCTGGTGCAGCGATCAATGTAACTACGCAGCAGGCACTCCACTTCGGGGAGGCATACCGATTTGTTGGCCATGGTTTGGTGACTTAAATAGAAACCCCGCTGAAGTGAAGCAACAAATTTTAGGTAATAGTGATACCCAAATATTGGCGCCCCACGGTTTTGTCAGAAATCAACCCTGGCAATTGGCGACAATTAGCATAGTTGATGCCGATACCACTCAATTGACTTTTCGGTTAGTACTCGACGGTACCGAAGATCCTCTCTGGCCCCATGCTTGTGAATTGACTTATACAGTTACAGTGGGAAGTGTATTGTCGCTAGAACTTTGCATTAACAACAAAAGCCGCGACACCGTAAATTTTTCCAGCGCCCTGCATACTTACTATTCAGTAGATAACATCGAACACACAACCCTTAATGGACTGGAGGGCTGTCGCTACACTGACTGCATGGACGAATGGAAAGACAAAGATCCAGAGAGTCAACTATTGGTCAACTGCGAGATTGATAGAATCTACCGGGGGGCCACCGACCGGATCACCATTAATGAAAAGAACCAGCGCAATATAATTATTGAAAGCGATGGTAGTCACAGCACTGTAGTTTGGAATCCGTGGATTGAGAAATCCGCTCGACTATCCCAATTCTCCAACAGCGACTACCAGAAGATGATTTGTGTGGAAACCGCCAATGTTGGTACTGATTTTGTACGGTTAGCACCCAACCAAACACACAGGCTTGCTGTCACTATTTACAGCACAGAATCGGTATTGATAGATGGCTAGTTAGCAATGCTACACTTTCAACTAAACAGAGCGATATGCCAAATGTCGGCAAAAGGGTATAACGGTAATGATTGAACCGATAAAAAACTTCCTGAAAATGGAAAGTTCGGGTGGCATCTTACTTGTGGCGGCGACGTTAATGGCTTTAGTTTTTGCCAATACCCCCCTATATCCGGACTACCAAAATTTTCTCAACATACCCGTCGAGGTGCGAATAGGCGCTTTCGAACTTGCCAAGCCATTACTGCTTTGGGTGAATGATGGGCTGATGGCCATTTTCTTTTTTCTGGTGGGCCTGGAACTCAAACGAGAGCTGGTTGATGGTGAGCTTTCGAGCCCCAGTAAATTAATTCTGCCCACAATAGCTGCTGTTGGCGGCATGGCTATACCCGCAGCAATATACAGCTGGTTTAACTGGCACAATCCAGCAGCAATGCAAGGCTGGGCAATACCTGCGGCTACTGATATTGCTTTTGCTCTAGGTGTGTTAACACTATTGGGGAATCGAGTACCGACAGCCTTGAAAATTTTTCTGGTGTCGCTGGCTATCATCGATGATATCGGGGCAATCATCATCATCGCACTGTTCTATACAGCCGACTTATCAGTTCTATCACTCACCGTCGCCGGCATCTGTTTGGTCACCTTATTTACCTTCAATCGGCGTGGTGTCGACAACCTTACTCCTTATATATTGGTGGGGCTGATACTGTGGACATCTGTTTTGAAGTCCGGTGTACACGCAACCTTAGCAGGTGTCGCACTGGCATTTTTTATCCCCTATCAAACCAAAGATAACCGTTCTCCAGTCAAAGAATTAGAACACGATTTACACGGATCGGTAGCTTTTTTCATTTTGCCGCTATTTGCTTTTATGAATGCAGGGGTTGTCATCAGTGGATCCGCAGTTGCCGCATTGACAACAGGCATTCCATTGGGAATAGCACTGGGGCTCTTTTTTGGCAAACAAATTGGCATATTCGGGTTTAGCTGGATAGCAGTAAAATTGAAACTTGCTCCACCTCCAACAATCAGCTGGAGCCAATTGTATGGCGTTTCAATTTTGTGTGGCATCGGATTCACCATGAGTCTATTTATTGGATCTCTTGCCTTCGAACAAACAGGCGCTGACTACTTGGCAGTTGATAGGCTGGGGATATTAATGGGATCTTTTGTTTCGGCTATCGTCGGTTTTATCTACTTAAAGATAACACTGCCAAAATAGTGACTGAATTGCCCAGTCGATGGTTTCAACAGCTTAATTGCCACACCGCTTTTTCCTAATATAGACAGCTATACAGTGTTATCAAAAAGTGACAACTGTACGGCTCCCTCAGTGGCCGGGTCCTGAAATCTCACACCAAGCCCCATTAATCTAACCGGCAAACCATTGCCGCGAACAATAGATTCATGACATAGCTCTCTAAAGACGGCAATGCGAGGAGCACCAGCAACAATACACTCCATGGTGGTCGACTGAAAGTTGTTAAATTTTATTTTTACAAATTGCTTATTAACACGATAGGCCGCACCTGTCGGCTTGTTAGCCAAAGCCTGCAAGCGGGTGGTGAGTTGATGAAAAAGCGCGGGCAGTTGATCCAGGCAACTATTTATCGTTGAAAGATCACTAGGGAATGTATGTTCTACGCTCAAGGATTTTCGAAATCTCCCTGTTTTTACTGCACGATCATCAATACCTCGAGACAAGTTATAAAGCCGGGATCCAAAGCTGCCAAACCGCTCAGACAACTGGTAGATGCTGAAAGCCCGAAGGTCTCCGCAGGTTTGAATACCCATTCGGTGTAACTTTTCCGCAGTCACTCTACCGACACCAAATATTCGATCTACTGGTAACGTCTTTACAAACTCATCAACTCTCGCAGGTGGTATCACACAAAGTCCGTTGGGCTTATTCCAGTCACTGCCAATTTTCGCAAGAAATTTATTGGGAGCAACCCCTGCCGACAGGGTAATGCCAACGGTCTCTTTCACTCGCCGCCTAATTTCTTCAGCAATAAGTGTTGCACTGCCCTGACATGCATTAGAACCGCTTACATCAATATACGCTTCATCCAAAGACAGCGGCTCAACCAAGTCTGAATATTCACTAAAAACAACGCGCATCTGACTTGCTGCCACTCTGTACTTTTCCATGTTCCCCGGTAACACAATTAAATCCGGGCACAGTCGTTTTGCTGTCGCGGTCGCCATAGCAGAACTAACTCCATAAGCACGGGCTTCATAGTTACACGTTGAAATGACTCCTCGTCTATCAGTAGACCCGCCTACAGCGACTGGCCGCCCACACAGCGACGGATCATCTCGCATCTCTACCGCTACAAAGAAGCAATCGGCGTCGCAATGAATAATTTTTCGTTGACTATTCTCGGAAATAATCCGGGGAGGGTTTTCAACGAAAACTGGATCTTTTTGCGCTGTATTTATCAAAGTAATAGGCATGCGAAAAACCAATAGTCTGTATATAAACACAGTATAGTCAATAACCGAGAAAAGTGAACCCTCTCACGCTTATATAGCTATAATAGTGCGACGATTACCTAATCAATTAACTACTGGAGAAATCATGGATATTGGCAGCTGGGCCCCTAACTCAGAGCAGACCAATCAACCGTTTGACGTAGAGCGCGCCAACCTTGATGTCTATATAGAGATGAGTCGCAGTGACAAACTCAATGAGCTCCCCACATTACTCAGCTCACATCTGCAAACAACCCAATCAGACTGTATGCGGCTATCAAAAGACCAATGGTTTGCTATTGCCAAGCCGCTTAACGACGAAGAAATTAAACATTTAATGCGATTTTTCACTATAGCGGAGAAATTACCGGGATGGGATGCTGGCGCCCGCTCTCCGGTTATCTGGCTAGGAAAACTACTCAAACAGCGCGGTGTTGGTATCAATCGGGAAATGGTCGTATGGATAAAGTCGAATAGCAACAATCAATTCCTTCCTCATGGTGCATTATGACTAATCCGCTCGGAAAATGAATCGATAAAAACAGTTCAACACACTTATGCAGTTCAAATCCGTCCATCATGATTGGTGACTTTCACCTCACAGGATCAACGGTATCGATAATTTTTGTTATTGCAAACTAACGACTATTTTTGCTTCTCGTTAAACCGGGCCAATTGTTCCGCGGTCGCCTCTGCTTGATACTTGTCTTTCCATTCGCCATAAGGCATTCCGTAAATTTTTGTTTGAGCCTGATCATAATCGATTGTTTCACCCATTTGCTCGGCTTCAGCCAAATACCACTTCGACAGGCAATTACGACAAAAACTGGCAAGATTCATTAAATCTATATTCTGTACATCTTTATTCGCATCCAAATGCGCTATCAGGCGACGAAATACTGCCGCTTCTACTTCTGTTGTTTTTTCTGGATTCATGATTACACCATTCATGTTGTTGCTCGGTTGAAAATTTTTTTGATTAATTTCATAAGACTGATAAAAATTATATCACGGTACGCTACCTTACCGACTAGTCGGCTATTCTATTTCATACCTTCGGCAATTGTGTAAACTGCATCAGAAAAATACAGAAACGCTCCATCTCGATACAAAATTTTTCCGTAAAATAATAAATCACAAAAAGTGTTTTTATCCCAAATCGATCAGAAAGTTTGAATTCACTCTTCTAAACGCTGATTTCTCCAACTAAATCAATCTAATCTATTGCATTCAATCATTTTTTGTAGCAAGAACTGAAAAAACGTCTATAATTCGCTCGGTTTTTATCCAAAATATTCAACTCATTTTTATTATCTCTAAAAGGAAGAACAAATGGCAGTTGCAAAAAAAGCTGTAAACTCGATTGAGCAATTTGAAAAAGAAATTGCACAACTTCAAGCTAAACTAGCTAAAGCTGTAGAAAAACAGGCAGGCGATGCTGAGAAAGCAGCTGCCAAAGCCGCAAAAGATGCAGAAAAAACGAAAAAGACCCTGTCTTCGGCTACCAAAAAAATGGCCGCAGCTCGCGTCAAAGCAAAAAAATCACCAGCGGCAAAAGGCCTGTTAGCTAAAGCAAGTGCAGCAGTCAAAACGGCTACTTCAGCCAATAACGCTGCTAAGGCGGCTGCTAAAATTGCAAAAGAAGAACTAGCCGCCGCTAAAACTGCCGCCAAGAAAAGTTCAGCTGCGGCTAAACTGGAAGCGGCAGCCAAAAAATCACTGGCAAAGCAAGAAGCCAGCAGTGCCAAAAAAGCCGCTACCAAAGCAAAAATGGCTGCAAAGAAAACTGCTATTGCGGAAAAAGCCAGAGCCAAAAAAGCAGCAGCTAAAGCCAGAGTGGCTGCAAAGAATGCAGCGGCAAAAGCGAAAGCTAAAGCTAAACTAGCAGCAGCCAAGACCAAATTGGCTGCAAAAAAAGCCGCGGCAAAAGCAAAGAAAGCAACAACTGCAAAGAAGCCAGCTTCTAAAGCAAAAAAAGCCCCCGCCAAAGCCAAAACAGCTAAGCCGGCAAAAAAAGCCAAACCAGCCGCAACGCCCAAGGCAAAAAAAACGGCAGTAAAGAAGGCTAAAAAGTAGCAAACATTACTTTATTAGCTCAAACTAAAAAGGGCCGGCTATATTACATAGCCGGCCCTTTTTTGCATCCAGGTTTTTTATCTAATTCAATCTCGCCCTCAATTTAATTCGACTTCGACCACTGCTCTCGATCTTGCATTCAGCCTGGTACTTCAATTGCCCGCCACTTGGGCTTTTGGCATTGAACGGTATACCAATAGTGTATAAATCTTCGTCCGAATCTCTTACAACACTCACCTTTTCTTCCAATATAGTCACAGACTTCATATTTCTGGTTTTATTGTTCAATTCATCGATACAAACCGATACAACGGCATCACTATCAATTTCGGTGATGATATAGGTGTCACCCTCCTCATCCACCTCGCAATGAGCCCTGAAACTACGCACGTGACCAGATGATATTTTTGCTGTAAAGGGGATATCCAATCTGAATATGCCATTACTACCAGAGATCACCTGACTGGCTTCCTCATTAATTTCAACAGACTTCATCAATAACGTTTCAGTTCGCAGGCTGTCTTTACAGATCGCCAACGCACCGGAAGTCACCAAGCTAACAACTACATTAGCTTCTCCGTGTTCATCAACCGAGCATTCTGAGCTGTAGTTGATCGCGGTCCCTATTTGGCTTTTCACTTCAAAAGGAAGCTGGAATCTATATACCGCAGTATTATCCACTTGGGTAATCTGATCTTCATCAATACTAATTCGACCATAGATAATCGCTTCTGAGCGGACACTATCACGACAAATGGCGATAGCGCCTTCGCGCTCAAGGGTTAGCTTAACGTTAGCTCCTCCCGCTTCCGAGACCACACAGTGGGCTTGGTACCGAATATTACTTCCCAATGCACTTTTAGCGAATAGGGGGATTTTGTACGAAAATCCGGAACCTTGTTTTTTTACCGGACTAATGTCTCGCTCAATGATTTCAATACCGTCGAGATAATCGACAGACGTATTGATTTCATTGCGACAAAGCTGCAGGGCTATCGTCTCATCGACAACGCTATCTTCCACTACTACAATTTCGACTTTATCGTGCGTCAGCGAGGATAACTGCTCCGCCACCAAATCGATAGAAGTTCCGGAAATTGGGTATGAGTAACTAAGGTTATAGCTCCGAGCGCTTTGATCTCTACAAGTAATTACGAAATAATAGTGTGTATCCGAATTTTTTTGAACGATCATTTCGCCAGCTATGACGGTGACGCAACGTTCCGTATTCTCAGCTTCATTTGCTGCCTGTAGTAACTTCGGTTTTATTGACTGATATTTTTTTGGCAGCCAAAGCCTGTCGGCATCGACCGCATAGATACACTGGCAAAACAACAGACTGATAATCAGTGAAAAGCAACGCACTGTCATGTCCACAACAACCTCAAATGGTGAAAATCACCTTCATTATAGACTGGCTGGTGAAACATACCGCAACTTCAATGTTGGCGCGTCGCTGTTAACCGACTTTCTAGTATTTAGTCACACCAATTCTGGTGACAATTCACAAGTTTATGAACTTCCGACAGAATTAATCCACTGTTAATGCGGGGCAGGGATTGATATGGTCTAATTTGACGAAGTCGTGCGGCCTTGACCTCATTCCATTGAGAAAGCACGTAACAAAGACATCACAACTCATTTTCAACGCAATTTGTCATGCAGTTGCTCAGGTGTTGTCTGCCAGAAAATTATAGGATCTGTTGAAGTGTCTCTGAATTACAGAAAATTACTCACACCTTTTTTGATAGTCGCCGTCTCGATTGCTATCGCTATTGCACTGTTTTTTAATCGACCAGCACCCGAGCAGACCATATCAAAAGAAAGATCGTTATTAATCAATGCCGCGAGAGTGGTCAAACAAGATATTCGCATTTCAGTCCGCGCGCAGGGAACCATTACACCAAGAACCGAAACTACCATGATAGCGGAAGTTTCGGGTCGAATTATGGAGGTTTCTGACGAGTTTAAGGCCGGTGGATTCTTTGAGGAAGGCGATGTCCTGTTAAAGATAGATCAGCGAGACTATTTAGCTGCAGTCAAACGAACTCAAGCAGCAGTGGCAAGTGCTGAAAGTAATTTGGCAACCGAGCGCGGTAGAGCCGAAGTTGCGCAACAAGAGCAAGAAAAATACAAAAGTAGGGCGAAACGCAGTCTAGCCGCCAACGACCTCGCATTGAGAAAGCCTCAGCTAGCTGACGCTAAAGCAAATCTGGAATCGGCCCTTGCTAATTTGGACAATGCCAAAGACCAACTGGATAGAACAACCATCCGTGCACCCTACGAGGGACTGGTTCGCTCCAAACAGGTGGATATCGGTCAGTATGTCAATGTTGGCGCAGCATTGGCGAAAACGTTTGCTGTCGATTTTGCAGAATTACGAATGGCTTTGCCAGAAAACAAACTCAATTATATGGAACTACCAACGCTGGCCGAAAGAGATATTGCCACTCAGCCTCTGGTCGATCTCTATGCGGAAATAGGTGAGACTTTACACCAATGGCAAGGACACATTGTTCGAACTGAGGGTGTGTTTGATGAACGCAGCCGGGCGTTGTTTGTTGTTGCTGAGATCAATGACCCCTATGGCCTGCACAATCAACACCCGGAAGAACTCAGAATTGGAACCTTCGTCGATGCAAGAATCGAAGGAAGATTGATGAAAGGATTAGTTGTTTTACCACGGTACATTTTGCGTACAGGCAATCAATTGTGGGTCATCGATGATCAAAGCCGATTACAAAACAGAAAGGTCACTGTATTACGCACGGAAGGTAGTGACATTTACGTCACCAACGGACTAAATGAGGGAGAGATTGTCAGCTTATCCAGCATTGGAACTGCCGTACCAGGTACCAAGGTCGACATTTCAACTGTCTCTCCTACAGACCAATCAACAGAAGACCCGACACTCCCTGAAACACCAGCAGGTGCGGTAGACCTTGAACCCACTGAACCGGTCAGCGCTCCGATCGATTCAAAAGAACAGGTGCAAGAAGGACACCCCACATGAGCAATTCTCTGGGAGATCCGGCTACAAGCAGCCAAAAATACGGAGGCATCATCGCCTGGTTTGCACAAAACCCTGTGGCCGCAAATTTGTTGATGATAATTATTTTTGTTGTTGGCGGTGTATCTGCATACAACATCCAACGCACCGCATTCCCCAAAATCGAAACAAACAGAATAGTGATCACAATGGCCTATCCTGGCGCCGGTCCAGAAGAGGTAGAGCTGGGACTTGTCCTGAAGATAGAAGAGGCACTAAAAGATATTGACTCAATCAAGAAGGTGACATCTGTTGCGCGAGAATCTGTCGCCTCCCTAACCGTCGAAATTTTTGATGATTTTGATGTATTAGCTGTTATGGACGAAGTTAAATCAGCAGTCGATTCCATCAGTAGCTTCCCTGGGGAATCTGAGAAAGCAGTGATACAGCATCTTCGCCGGCGCGACCATGCGCTCATGGTACAACTTTATGGCAATATAGAAGAAGCAGACTTAAAGGCCATTACCGAGGAAGTGAAAACAGAATTGATGCAAGACCCGGATATCGCATACGCTGAAATATCCGGCGGCCGCGGCTATGAAATTGCTGTCGAAGTTCCTGAGTTCACCTTACGTAAATACAACCTGACACTTGAAAGGGTCGCACAAGCGATCCGACTGTCATCTATTGATCTACCCGGTGGCTCTGTGAAAACGGAGAATGGCGAAATTATGCTTCGCACAATAGGTCAGGCCTATCGGCAAGCTGATTTTGAAAACGTTGTTTTGATCAGCAATGCCGATGGCACCCGACTGACCTTAGGTGATATCGCAACAATTAATGACGGCTTTGTTGAAGGCGACGGGTTTGCCACCTTCGACCGTAAATTCAGCATGTCTATCACTGTCTACGGGGTTGGCGATCAAGATTTAATTACTGTCGCTAAAGCGGGCAGAAAATACGTCGAGGAAAAGCGGAAAACATTACCACCGGGTATTTATATTGATCACTGGGCAGACGTCACCTACTACCTTGAAGGACGTTTGAATATGATGCTGAACAATTTGGCATTGGGCGGATTGCTGGTATTTATTGTACTGGCCCTTTTTCTGGAAATTAAGTTGGCGTTTTGGGTAATGGCGGGACTACCCGTGTGCTTTCTTGGCACATTTATGCTGATGCCCATTCAATATATCGATATTTCTCTCAACATGATCAGCCTGTTTGGTTTTATCCTTATTCTCGGAATTGTTGTCGATGACGCCATTATCATTGGCGAAAGTGTCCATAGCTTAACGGAGGAAAAAGGACACAGTGTCGACAATGTCATCGAAGGAGCCCTCCGGGTCGCCACGCCCGCGACGTTTGGCGTGCTCACAACGATCGTGGCATTTATGCCAACACTCTTTGTTGATGGCGTCTTCGGCTCCCTTCCTGAGGCTCTGGGATGGGTAGTCATTTTGTGCCTGATTTTTTCCCTTGTCGAATCCAAGTGGATATTGCCTGCGCATCTGGCACACAGCAAGCCCGCGAAGAAGGGAGTGATAGCTACTTTCAATAAGCTGCCAGCAAGTAACAATCGACACTTAGCCAAGTTTGTAAATAACTCTTATCTGCCGTTTTTAACAATCTGTATCCGCAATCGCTACACAACCTTCGCGATATTTTTGTCGATGCTGATTCTGGTAGGCGGCCTGTTGGCCGGAGGGGTAATTCGCTATGTTCTGATTCCTTCTAATCCGGGCGACTTTTTAAGAACGGAACTGGAAATGGTTGAAGGCACTCCCGACTGGCAAACCAAGGAAGCGCAAACCACCATAATCAATGCGCTTTACGAACTAGATGCCGACTATAAGTCTGATACTGGTAGTGACATCGGACTGATTCAACATGTATTTTCTTACGGCTTTGATGGTCGATTTTCTAACTCTATGATGGAACTCACTAAAAGTGAAGATCGCACCCTGACCAGTAAAGAAATCGGTGAACGATGGCGTCAGTTAGTCGGTACGATTCCAGGAGCAAAAGTATTGTCAATCAGTAGCGAAGGCAGTATGGGAGGACCTGCCATTGGCTTTAAACTAGTCGGACAAGACATGGATCAACTGAAGGCAGTCGGTACAGAATTGGAAGCAAAATTGGCGACCTATGTTGGAGTCTACGATATTCGCAATAGTGCCAGCACCGCAAAAGAGGAGATTACTTTAGCCATCAAACCCGGTGCCGAAGCTCTCGGGCTGACCTTGGTAGATTTGGGCAGCCAGGTAAGAAATGCCTTCTACGGCGCAGAAGCCCAACGTATACAGCGAGGGAACAATGAAATAAAGGTGATGGTCCGTTATCCTGAATCGGAGAGAAATTCGATAGCCAACCTGGAGAATATGTACATCCGTACGCCACAGGGAGACGAAGTCCCGTTTACCTCCGTTGCTGAAATTCAAATCGCGCCGGGGTACGGTAAGAGCAGCCGGATAGACGGTGAGAGGGCAATCACCGTCACCGCGGGGCTCAACAAAAATTTAATGGAGCCATCCAAAGTTGTCGGAGATATTCTCAAGAACTTTATGCCAGAGGTAATAGCCCGATATCCGGGCGTAAGCATCAAACTCGATGGAGAAAGTGAAGAATCACAAAAAATGTTCTTTAGTCTGATGACGGGGTTTGCCGCAGCGCTGTTCGGGATCTATGCCTTGTTAGCCATCCCCCTCAAGTCTTATATGCAACCGCTCATTATAATGGGTGTCATTCCCTTCGGTATAATCGGCGCAATGATCGGCCATATGATTGTTGGGATCCCGTTCGACATGATGTCCTTTTTTGGCATTATTGCACTGTCCGGTGTTGTTGTTAACGACAGCCTGATTATGGTCGATTTTGTTAACAAGTCCAGCGCCGCTGGCGTTGACAAGATCGAAGCCGTTGTCAACTCCGGTGCTAAACGTTTCAGGCCAATATTGATCACATCGCTAACCACCTTTTTCGGCCTGTTACCGATGTTGATGGAAGATAGTGTTCAGGCCCAACAGGTTATCCCCATGGCTGTGTCGTTAGGTTTTGGTATTGTTTTCGCTACTGTAATTACCTTATTGCTGGTACCTTGCCTGTATATAGTACTTGATGATATCGCGAAATTGACAGGGTCAGGTGACGCGGAATTGGAAAGCAGTGATGCGATAATTAGAAATTGACTGCCGTCTTCCGCACAATCCTGAAACTCAGTTTCTCTGGATAAGCTTTATTTCCGACGCAAAAGTGTCTGTAAAAAATTGCTGACGCTGGCCTTTCGACAAGGCTGCGAGCTTTTCAACACGCCGATAAAAAGCAGCCAGATCTCCACCCTCCTCCGACAATATTTTTTCAAATATCGGTAGCATCTGATAGTAGCTCGAAACAGTGCTGAGTTTGGCGTTATTCAGGTGAGGTCTGTCAGGCAAACCGAGCCATCTATCGTAAGTATCAATTCCATCCCAACGCCGCTTAAACGACATATAAGCGTCATCTATCATCTGATCGATAACATCTTGTTTCCCTCGTTTCATCGCTGTCACAGGAATTTCTGTTTGATATAACAGCGCCAGTTGCTGCCGACCTCCAAGCATAGTCGCCACAAAATCAGCACGAATCCGCTGACTTTTCATATAGTCCGATGTTGTTCTGGATGACTGTCCAAACCAACGCTCTATTCCGGCAATTTCCACCGCCATAGCAAAACTTTCGTTAAAACCGGTTTCCCCTGGCAAATACAATTTTTGATGCGCAAGTTCATGAAAAACCAGCCCGGCCAGTCTCATATCATCCTGCGAAATAAATGTATTCAACACGGGGTCATCGAACCAGCCTAATGTCGAATAAGCCACAACACCGCCAACGTGAGTATCGTAACCTTCGCTATTTAGGCGGGTGGCGTAGTCAACGGCATCCTGTCGGGAAAAGTATCCTTTGTAATCAACACAGCCGGCGAAGGGAAAACACCACTGTTTTGGTGTCACTGAAAACTCGTTTGCAGCAAAAACATTCCACACCACAAATTCCCTACCAATATCACTGTAATATCGGTAGCTGTTATTGTCAGGTAAAAATAGCTCGCTGGTTGCAAATTTTCGTACGGACTGGAGATACTGCAATCTCTTTCTTAAATCGCCGTCGACAGATTCATCGGATATCAACGTCTCAATGGATTGACGTTGTCGCAATATCTGCCAATGACCAGAAATCGCTTGCGAGTAATAGCCTATCGACTCGCAAGCGGTTAACACGAGGCTACATACAATAACTAGAGTAACTGTTTTTAGCACAATGAAGAGCGGGCTCTCACGCCCTCGACATAAAACGATTGTCTTCAACATTCACTTTGATTTGCTCACCGGATTCGAGATATTCCGGTACTTGAACAATAAGCCCAGTCGTCAATGTAGCTGGTTTTGTTCGAGCAGAAGCACTCGCACCCTTGATACCCGGGGTAGTATCAACCACTGTCATAATCATTGACTGCGGTAGTTCAATGGCAATAAGTTGGTCGTCAACAATCAAGCCTGTAACAGATTCCATTCCTTCATAGATGTAGAGCCTATCATCGCCAAGTTCTGATTCACTCAGTGTGTGCTGGCTATAATCTTCATCATCCATAAATACGTATCCATCACCGTCTTTATAAGAATATTGCATTTTACGCCGTTCGAAATCGATATCAGCCAGGATGTCATCACCTTTAAGACTCTCATCAACTTTTTGCCCGGTCTTTACATGATTCATACGAATTTTGTAAAGCGTAGATGCTCCTCTGGAAGACGGAGATTTCGACTCTATTTGTTTAATAACATGCGGAGCGCCCTTGTATTCGACAACATCGCCTTTTTTCAATTCACTTGCTTTTGGCACCAAAAACTCCTAAAAATTACTGATTTCGATTGTTTAAACCGCGTTATAATAGCGGCCACCAATCCAATGAAAAATCATTACAGCGAGTCCAATGATGGCACGATTCGAACGTATATCCATTGAAAAAGCCCGGAATTTTATGACGACTGACAATGTAGCCGTCGTCGATATACGCGATCGTGTTTCATTTAATAATGGCCATATTGAGAACGCGTTATTTTTGGACAATAATAATATTGATGACTTTATTGCAAAGACCGATAAAAACACCAAAATAATTGTCTATTGCTATCACGGTAATAGTAGCCAAAACGCCGCCCAATTTATCGCCGAACAGGGCTTTCCCTTCGTCTATAGCATGGACGGCGGATTTGACCGATGGACCTGAGTCTTCGAAAGCGGATCCAATCTTTTGACCTCTGTGCTATCCCATCGCGATAATCTTATATATTTCAATCTAAAGCTCCGCACATGCGCTGCAATGTAAATACATGTTCTGCGGATCGTTCATGTTGTCAATAAACTCCAGTCCCCTGCCAAATGGTATTATCCATCGATTGATTTGGCTAAATAGCGACTGCGGATTGTGGTAAATGCCAGCCAACCAACTCAACATAACTTCACTACCCATCAGCTCTTGCAAAAATTGTTGCTGAGGTGTTAATGGCAGTTCAACCAACTCGGTCTTGTATTCAGTCAGATTAGCTAGTTTTGCAGCGGCGGCCACCGCTTGATCTAACCCTCCCAGCTGATCAACTAAGCCATTATCAAATGCGTCAGCTCCCGACCAAACACGACCCTGTGCAACCCCGTCCACCTGCTCGGTAGTCATGCCTCTTCCATTGGCAACAATAGTGAGAAACCGGGTATAGCCGTTTTCCAAGCTACTCTGCATAGCTCGCCCAAAAACCGAATTCAGAGGACGATCGATACGGCCGGCATCTGCCATAGCCGTGGTACCTACACCATCATTTGAAATGCCTAGCTTGCCCAGCGTCTTTTCAATAGTTGGGAAAGCGGAGAATATGCCGATGGAGCCCGTCAATGTGGTTGGCATAGCCCATATTTCATCAGCGAGAGCGGATATCCAATATCCACCGGAAGCAGCGGCACTTCCCATCGAAACAACCAGAGGCCTACCCTGCTGTTTTAGAAGAGCCAACTCCCTGCGGATGACCTCCGAAGCAAAGGCACTACCGCCACCACTATCAACTCTCAACACCACTGCATCTATGCTTTCATCGCGTCGAACCTGTCGAATGAGCTGCACCAGAGAATCGCCACCAATGTAACCCGGTGGCCAATCGCCATCCAAAATCATACCAGAGGCTACTACTACCGCTATTTTTCCATCAGCCGCAGGGTTTGGCAGTTCAATATTTCGAATCCATAAGTATCGTTCAAAGCTGATCCCCTGATAAAGCCCCTCATCATCAGCTGCACCCACCTCGTTAATAAGTTGTTGGTTGATTTCGTCACGATCAACAATGGCATCAACCAAACCTGTGGCGGCCGCCGCAAGTGCCCCATCGCCTTGATGCTCAGCCAGAACCTGATCGAATTTATTGGCATAATCGTTAATGGTATCAGGCGACAGATTGCGACGAGTAGAAATAGTACTAACATACTCACCCCACAAACTATTAAGCCAAGCAAGATTTGATTCGCGGGAGTCATCAGACATACTTTCACGCATCATCGGCTCCAATGCGGATTTATAATTTCCGACTCGAAAAACGTGAAAGTTTATCTCCATTTTATCTAATGCTTTTTTGTAATAACTACGATACACCCCGTAACCTGTAATACTCACGCCACCCATTGGATGTAAATAAACTTCGTCGGCGTGAGAAGCCAATAAGTATTGGTCCTGCGAATAATTGTCGCCGATAGCAATAATTTTTTTACCACTACGGCGAAACTCTTCCAACACCATAGCAATTTCCTGAATTTTGCTGATTCCGCCGAAAGCGAGATCGTCGAGCTGCAATACCAGCGTGTTAATGCGTTCGTCGTCGCCGGCATATCGAATAGCATCAATCACATCTTGTAGTAATGTCTCATCCTGCTCAGGTGTCACGCCTCCCATCAAACGTTGCAATGGATCTACGTAACTCGCTTGATCGACCAGCGAGCCTTTCAAATCAAGAATTAGCGCGCCGCGTTCAGGGATTTTGGGGATTTCTCCTCCTGAAAATCCCAGAAAAACAATCACTAGCACCAATAGAAATAGTAAATTTACGACTAACAATCGAAGCGCAGTGACAAACTTCACTAAACCCTTAAACAGGCGCCTGATAAATCCTGGTTTTTCCTTATCCATTGTGGTTATTACTCTCTTCTTCTTTCAGTTCCCGGGATCCCCAGCGAATATACAACATAGACGAAATAAACAATGCGACAATTGCAATGACTTCCAATAGGGTGACAACTGAGTAACAGGCGAACGCCGTATTCACTGATAAGATGAAAAAACCTAACAAGATAAAGGCCAACCAAACATGTGTCCGTATATTCTGCTTCAGTACCCCTGGAAGAAACGACAGTAATATCAAGATTTGAATACCCCATACCACCACATTAGGGTTTCGATCGCAGCTAGGCCAAACCAGCGTCCCCAATGTGATAACCAACAACAAAACAACATAACTTGTCAGTACGCACGAGCGACTCCGATGGGCGAGCACTTTATATTTAGCAGTCATTTAGTCACTCTATTTTGTTAATTTCAAAGCCAGGTTAGCCACTCTTTTACCCAGTGCTTGGCACAGTGCAGATTCGTCCGTATCCAGCTGGCGCTCATTATCTTTTCCCGCCAGATGGCTAGCACCATAAGGAGTACCTCCAGAGACTGTATTCATTAAAGCGCTCTCGCTATAGGGTATTCCAACGGTGACCATACCGTGATGCAACAACGGCAACATCATTGACAAAAGCGTAGACTCTTGGCCGCCGTGTAAACTGGAGGTTGAAGTAAACACCGCCGCGGGCTTGTCAATCATTGCGCCGCTTAACCACAGGCTAGAGCTACTGTCGATGAAATACTTCATTGCAGCAGCCATGTTGCCGAATCGTGTCGGGCTTCCCATAACCAGGCCCGCGCAATTCTCTAAATCGTCCATACTACAGTAAAGCGGTCCATCCGCAGGGATATCGTCTTCCACAGCTTCGCTGTTAGCCGACACTGCCGGCACAGTCCTGATTCTGGCCTCAATTCCGGTAACTTGTTCAACACCACGCGCGATCTGCTTTGCCATATCGGCAACCGATCCGTGACGACTGTAGAACAACACTAATATATACGGGGCTACCATTATCGACTCATATCAACGTTAATACATTTTCAGGCGGTCGACCGAGCACAGCCTCCACCCCCTTTACTACGATTGGCCGCTCTATCAATTTTGGGTGAGCTGCCATCATCGCCACCAAATAGTCGTCATCCAAATCCATACTATTCAGATTATTGTCCTTGTATGCATCTTCGCCTTTGCGGAGTAATGCTCGCGCGGAAATGCCGAGTTTTTTCAGCAGAGTTTTTATCTCATTTTTCGCAAGTGGGGTTTCCAGGTAATAAACAATTTCCGGGACTACCCCATTATCTTCCAATAACTGCAATGTTTGTCGAGACTTGGAACAACGTGGATTGTGGTAGATGGCGAAATTGCTCATAATGTCCTCTTTGCGATTGTTGCGTATACTGCTGCGAATTATATACCAACAAAAGCAAAATCGCGGCGATTATCAGGACACTTTTTTCATGCCAATGGCTGACACCAATACAGACACCCGACTAATCACCAGTAAATGGCTGCAATGGCGCTACTGGCTGAAGTTGCTTGTTTATGTGCAACAACATTACCTTGCTGATGGTTGTAGCCATAGCGCCGCCGCGCTCACATATATGAGTTTATTCGCATTAGTGCCATTACTCACAGTGATGTATGCCATTTTGTCAGCCGTCCCTGCGTTCCAGGAAGTCGGATTGCAAATCCAATCGATTGTTTTCGACAACTTTGTCCCTTCTACCGGCCAGGAAGTCGAGAGTTATCTCAAAGAGTTTTCCGTACAGGCTCGAAAGCTAACCGGTGTAGGCGTGGGTTTCCTTGGAATCACCGCTATATTAATGTTGAAAAATATTGAAAAAACGTTTAATGCTATCTGGAAGATCAAAGATAATCGCCGTGGTCTTTCCAGCTTTCTACTCTACTGGGCGATTCTAAGTCTCGGACCACTTTGCATTGGGCTCGCCCTGGGTATCAATACGTATCTGGTTTCATTAAAAGTGATGTTTGATCAGGTTGATGTGATTGGTGTTGGCCCTTACATACTCCGATTAACGCCTTATCTGCTGACATCGGCTGCATTTACTTTGATTTTCGCCGCTGTGCCAAACTGTAGAGTTCCTATAAAACATGCGTTTATTGGAGGTCTTATAACTGCACTGATATTTGAAGTCGCAAAGCAACTTTTTACCAGCATTGTCGCCAATACCAGTTATCAGAACATTTATGGGACATTTGCCGCTTTACCGTTGTTTCTGCTGTGGATTTACCTTTCCTGGCTAATTGTATTGGCAGGAGCTGAACTGGTTCACGCACTAGGTGGTTTCAACGCCCTGGGAGACGAAGATTACAGCGATATGGTGTTGACACTCGCTGTTCTCGAATTATTATGGCGACGCTATAAAAAAGGTCACACAGTCTCCGAACGCTATATATTGCAGCGACCCTGGTTGTTCAGTCAGCACAGTATCTCAGCGGATCGCTGGATGCCCATACGCAACAAACTCATCAACGCCGGATTGGTGCATACAGCCGATAATGGTCACTTTATTATCGGCAGAGATCTAAGCCTTTATAGCCTGTGGGATTTATCGCGACTGCTGGGCTATACACCCGATATCAGTAGTCAGAGCATTGCTGGTCTACCAGACTGGTTCCAGCGAAGTTCAGAGCACATTCTCGCTGCCAAGCAACAAAATATGGAAACCCTGAGCATACCCCTGATCCAACTATTTGACCCTGCCCATACAGAACGAAGCGAGAAATAATGTTTTCCCGAAGATTACTCATACTAATAACCGTTCTAATTTCAGCCTGCAGCGAACCGGATTTTGTCGATCACCAGGGAAATAGTGGAAAATTTAATGATCTTGACGGGCGCTGGATGATTATTAATTACTGGGCCACCTGGTGTAAGCCATGCATTGAAGAAATTCCTGAACTCAATCAATTTTCGAAAGCTCACGCCACTAATGTTATTTTATTTGGTGTCGAGTATGATCAGAATCAGGGAGAAAAACTGCAAGATAATATTGAAAAACTGGGTATCGAATTTCCTGTTTTACTCCATGATCCCGCCGCTATGTTAGGTATTAAGAAGCCCCTTGGTCTCCCTACTACCTTTATTTTTAGCCCCAAAGGAGAACTTCATCAGGTATTAGAAGGGCCTCAAACAAAGGAAACATTGCTCGAGGCAATGTCCGATTAATCACTGAAGAAAATTTTTCCATAAAATGCTTCCGCGACACCACCCGCATTGTCGGAATCCGACATAATCGCTATACCGTCAGCGCTGGTGATTCGCCGACCAAAAGCCCGATAAAAATCTTCAACAACATTCACACGCTCGTTCTGCCACTGATTGAGTTCTTTTTTTCCGCCACGAACAGGAATCATCACTGCTTTACTGGTGAACGGATTAGCCCAGTATTTTTCATCTGTCTCATAGTTAGACCAAACATAATTTAGCGCTTTGGTTTGCCACGGGAAAAAGCCTTCTTTAACAACAACATAAATTCGGGCAGGATAATCGTCACCACGTTTCTTTTTTTGATCTGTTATCGAAAACACACTGCTAATACGCCAGCTCCAGTTCAGAAAAGGGGTCTTTTCCAAATCAAAGTCCATTTCCCGATACAATACCGATGCACTGTCTGCAGTGCGCGCGCGTAAAACCTGTACACCATTGTCGTCTACCAGTTGATAATCCGTTTTTCCTACAAACTTTTCCTCTTCAAAGGCTTCAATACCATGCCGCGAGAAGTCGACCACTAATGTTTCGACAGCAAATACAGACGCGCTATTCACACTCAAAATCATCACAGTGAATTGCAACAGTGTTTTAGTCAGCCTAAATTTCGAGAAACCCATCACAATTCAACCCCTCTATTTTTAATTTTTATCGTCATATGAGCCCTTGCAGAAACCCACACTGACAAATAACGACTATAATAGCTATTAAACCACTACTATCGCCTGAATATGCCAAAATATATCCTGATCTTCATCCTTACCGGACTGGTAAACTTATCTGCCAGCGCAGAGATCTATAGCTGGAAGAATAACGCTGGTAATACCGTCTACAGTGATCAGCACCGCTCCGGTCAGGCGATAACTGAAACCTCTACCAATAGTAGTGATTATTATTCGGCGAAACCCGATCGTAAAACAACGGATTCCGTCGCTGAAACCACCGAGCTAACCGCTAAAACTTCGAGGCTAAAACAGCAACATTTGGCAACACTGTCAGCCGTGGCCAACCAAGACAGTGTCGTACAGGCTATGACAGAAAGTGAGTGCCAGCAACTTTACGGCATCAGCTGCGACCGAGTCGTTAATTGGAAAGAATACGCCACTGACGCTTGTGATGACGATTCACGTTGTCTTGACGATGATTTCCTCGACAAAAAGTACCGGCCTCGTACTATTCTAGAAATGCAAAAGATTGCGCAACGAGCAGCGATACGCAATAACCTGCAAGACGACAAAATTGCTTTATTCCTGACTAAGAAATACTCAAATTACTGTGCCAACCAAGCGCTAATGTATTGTCAGAATAAACGAGATACACAATGTGCTGCAACTATGCGCAGCTACTGCGACGACAACAGAAATCTAAAAGATATTTTCCAAAATTACGACAATTTGTCTGCTCTTGAAAAACAAAAAATTGTTAACAGAGCTAAGTCATTGGCGATGTCCAGCGGGGCAAATCAGCTGGACTATGAACAGATAGTTGCCAGTTTAATAGAATTACTGATTTCCCAGGCCTTATTGGGACTCTAACTCCTTCTTAACTGGATTAACCTCTTCCAATCAATGGCATTGCCGTTGCCATCACTGTCATGAATTGAACATTAGACTCCAGTGGCAGCTTAGCCATAAACACAACGGAACGCGCCACATCATCAACATCCATTGTTGGCTCCGGAGAAATATCCCCGTTCGCTTGCAGCACTCCTTTCTTCATGACTTGAGTCATATCAGTTAACGCATTTCCTATATCAATCTGTCCACAGGCAATGTTATATGCCCTCCCATCCAAAGACAGTGATTTTGTTAACCCGGTGATAGCGTGTTTGGTGGCTGTGTAAGGAGCCGAATTGGGTCTAGGTGATGTAGCCGATACAGATCCATTGTTAATGATCCTTCCGCCGGTTGGTACTTGTTTTTTCATCAGTTTAAAAGCTGCTTGGGCACATAAAAAAGAACCCGTCAGATTTACATCGACAACACGTTGCCATTGCTCAAATGACAGCTCATCAATAGGTACTGGCGGAGCGCCCGTGCCCGCGTTGTTAAACAGTAAATCAATACGACCGAAATTGGACTCGATCTGCAGAAATAGAGCCACGACCGCCTCTACATTACCAACGTCTGTGGGCACAACAATCACCTCAACACCCAAATCACTAATCTCTTGGGCGCAGGATTCCAACGGCTCACGCCGGCGACCCGCAAGTATAAGACGATACCCCCCTTGGGCCAGAGCTATCGCACAAGCTCTGCCGATACCAACTCCGGCACCAGTGACTAAAGCAACTTTCCCAACCATAACGTAGCTCCGGTATTTTCATCAGTGTTCGTCTATTTCCCAAAGGCTCGCAAGCTGTAAATGTCAAAGCGAATCGCTTTTCCTTCAATGGAAAAATTGGGTTTTAATCCTCCCAGGTGGTCGGACTTTTTCGGCCGCTTCACCACCACTCGATGTCGGGCCGTTGTCAGGGCCTGTTCAAGCAGCTGATGGCTATCACTGTCTGCTCCAACAACATAGTGAAATGCACGCATTTCCTTTTTTACCAGCGCCGATTTTTTGGATTCTGGAAACATTGGATCAATCACAATAACGTCGGGAACATCAGTCTCAGTCAACTTCTGCAAATAATCTAATGCGTTTCCTTTAAAAAGGGTCATTCGCTGCGTAATTTCTTCAAGGTCGGTATCACCTGATAATCGGGCGCGATCGAGACCGTCTTGGAGAATTGCAGCTACAACAGGTGAGCGCTCACACATAGTGAGTGAATAACCACGACTAGCCAAAACAAAACTGTCGCGCCCCAATCCAGCCGTTGCATCGAATACTGACGGAAGGTGCTGTTTATTCCCGGCAACCGCTTTCACAATCAATTCACCACCGCCGTGTTTGCGTCGATGATTCGCAGCGCCAGCGGCAAAATCTACCCGTACAGGCCCTGCGGAATTTTTTCCCGTTTGTTGAATCGACAAGCCTCCTTCGCTGTAAACCAGCAGGTAGGGATAGTCATCCTCCGCAGTCACTAACGCAACCCCCAGCTCAGCTGCTAAGCACTGGCATTGATGCACTCGTTCGGGGTCTAATTTAACAGCAATTGATAGAGCATCGCTTATCACAGAAAAAAGATCACGGTCGCAGCGACGCAGTATTTAACAACGCCGGATTATTTTCAGCAATGAGACTTTCGAGATGACTGCAATTGCGCTCTAGTGCCTCCATGTAAAGATTGTCCCCACCAAAGTGAGTTTCAACACATCGGTAAAGACCATTAAAGTGACCGTTGAGACGATTTCGGATAGTAGCTTTTATAAATTCTGGGGTTTTTAATAACAGGTCTTCCGGGGACTTATAGATAACGTGTTCAGTGCCATCCGGTAACTGTTGTCGGGTTATACCGCCTAATTCAAATTCCGGATAGAGTCGATCGCGACATTTTTCCAAGTATGCCGGATCTGCCATTTGTGCAATTACATCCGACGTTCCAGCCAAATTCCCTAGAACTCTATGTTTTGGGTCGGGTAACTCGATCTGATCCAGTTCATATTCATAGCCGGTAAAATGTACCAACTTCCCAGCGATTTCTACCAGGTCGGAACGACCAACCGTTGGTAAATACTCTGCCATAAATAGCGCGCTGCGACTGACGTGTGTTTTAGTGTACTCGGCCCCGTGCTGAATTTCAGTTTCGCCGGAACGGCGAATGTATCCAGAATCATGAAACAGGGCAACAATAAGTCCGGTAAGTGCAAGTTCCGAACCTAGCTGCTGCGAGGGTGGATGACTACCATCATAGCCATCTATCAATCGGGCCATCGCCAAACTAACATCAAGTACGTGTTGAATATCGTGATAGGCCGTATCGCAGGGTAAAAAATCATCAAGCCTGCCCGCGTAAAGTGCTGCAAAGTCATCGTATAGTCTTCGAATCAGGCTGAAATCTGCGCTGGGGTAGCGGTGCTGGAAAATAGCTAATACAGCTTCGCACACCGACTCTGGGTCAGTGACATTGATTTTCCCGCTAACATCCATCGTCAAACGGTTTACTTGATCCATAACAGAATACCAAATAGCTGTTCTCCCAAGCCCCAAGCCAAGGTGAAATTGAACTGCAACATACACATCAAATTATAGGTGATTTCGACATATCGGGGCAGCCAATCAGCGAATCACGTCACAGAATCGGCGGTAATTTGTCGAAATCATTAAGAAATTGTCTAATCGACGATAGATAGTTACATTTTTGGCACTCAGTCAATCCGACTACCGGTTAATCCTCCCCCTGCTTCCTGCCTAAAAACTGCGGCGCATGAGCGATGATTCGCTCTGCCAATCTGGAAAATGGCAGGCTTTGAATCCAAACAGTTCCGGTCCCGGTTAACGTTGCCAAACACAGTCCCTCACCGCCAAAAAACATACTTTTAAGCCCACTAACCATCTTAATGTCATAATCAATACCTGTGCTAAATGCCACCAGGCAACCAGTGTCCAGATACAAACTTTCTCCCTTCAATTCCTTGCGCACAACCGTGCCACCAGCATGCATAAATGCCATCCCATCACCCTGTAATCGTTGTAAAACAAAACCTTCACCACCAAAAAAACCACTGCCAAATCGCCGATTAAATACCACATCAACTTTTGTGCCTAAGGCTGCAGCTAAAAAAGAGTCCTTCTGGCAAAAAAGCTCCTCGCCAACTGCGACAAATCAACATCTACGATGGACCCGGGAAACGGGGCTGCAAAAGATACGTGGCTTTTTTTACTACCGTTATTGGTGAAATGCGTCATAAATACCGACTCGCCGGTCAGTTTGCGCTTACCCGCATTAAACAACTTACCAATCACTCCCTGATCGGCGTCAGAGCCGTCGCCCATTTTCGCCTCAAACGCTATTCCTTCCTCCATGTAATTCATTGCTCCCGCTTCAGCAATCACTGTTTCATCAGGGTCCAACTCAACTTCGACCATTTGCATGTCATGGCCAATGATCTGGTAAGCTACATTGTGGCACGCATTCTTCTCTCCCAAATTTGTTAAATGAACATGAGCCCTGTACAGGCAGACTCTTCAGCAATAGGGCCAGTGTGGCGGCTTGTGTGAACTTTGACAACCGTTCTCTATAAGCCGCCCTGTAATTGCCAGCCTAAACATAGATACCTCTCTGAAAAATAAACCAACAATCTATAGCTACTGATAAGTTCTTGAAAAATTGATCTGAGTACGGTTTTCGCCAATTTTGGGGGCTTTATGTTTTGAATCTGACTGATATCAGTTTCCTTTTTTAAAACGACTGGTATCCTTCATTCACAAATAATTTTTAGGGGATTTTTATGAGAAAAACACTATTATCCAGCGCAGTGGCTACTGTAATTCTGGCAGCCGTACCTCTTACAGCAATGAGTTATGAGGGAGGAGATTTTATTCTTCGTGCTGGTGCCGCTAAGGTATCGCCCAACGATGACAGTAGTTCCATTTATGTACAAGGTTTGGGCGGAAAAGTACCTGGTACTGGTGTCGGTGTAGAAAGTGAGACTCAAGTCGGTATCACCGCAACTTATATGTTAAACAGCAATTGGGGGATAGAGCTGCTTGCATCAACCCCGTTTGAACACGATCTAACCGCAAAAGGTTTGGGCGGTTTCGGCATCAGTGACATCGGTAGCGTAACGCATTTACCACCAACTCTCAGTATCCAGAATTATTTTCTTGGCGGAAATGGTGCCTTCCAACCCTACGTTGGTGCCGGTATCAACTACACCTTGATTTTAGACGAAGATCTGAGTGGTCAAATGAAAAATATTCTCGGTGCCAGATCCATGGACATAGACGACTCCATTGGATTTTCTGTTCAAGCGGGTTTTGATTACGCTTTAAGTGACAAGTGGCTGCTTAACGCAGCGGTTTGGCGTATGGAAATTGACACCACAGCAAAGATCAAATCAGATGTAGGGAACATCAAAGTTGATGTTGATGTTGACCCATGGGTTTACATGGTTTCACTTGGATATAAGTTCTAATTTCATTTGTTATGTACGTTGCCGGTTGATCCCAGCCGGCAATTTTTTAAATCACCGGTTATTACTCCTTTCAAACACTCACTAGCTTCTTTAGCGATCACCATTTTCTTCATTTCATTTTTTCGGCTCACCAAACTACAAAATGTGTCATCGAGTTTACATTTTTGTTTAATTCAATGAACACCACTGATAAGGTTACGACATTCAGGTCCAGGAAAAACCAACCATGTCAGTGCTCATATTCAGACTTAATGGCGTCAGCGATGAGGAAGCAAACGACGTTCGCGAATTACTTAACACTAATCAATTCGCTTTTTATGAAACAAATGCAGGACGCTGGGGGCTTTCAGTAGCAGCGCTGTGGCTCAAAAATAAAGACCAACTAGAGCAGGCCCGATACCTGCTAGCTGAATACCAACAACAGCGAGAAAATAATGCAAAGAGTAATACCGATGTCGCTCAACAATCTATTTGGCAGCGCGTCAAAGAGGCGCCGTCATACTATCTACTATTGATTGTAACTATCATAGCCGTGGCAACTATTTCGGTTGTACCCTTTCTGGATTTCGATGGTTGAAATCAATCCAACCACCCGCTAAAAACAGTAGACTCGAGAACTCACGTTCAAAAATACCCCTCGAGCCATTAGACACAAAGCCTGACTAATCAGTAAAGCTTGGGGCTGCGCCCATATCCCAAAGGATAACCGTACCACCCATAATAATCATCAATATAACCAGGCAGAAAGCAATCACTGCGCTGGAAAACAGAAACCCTCGCTCTTCTGGAATTCTCATGACGATAGGAATTCCCAAATACAGTAGATAGACAGCGTAGCCAACCGCTGCTACACCAAGTAATAGTGCTACCCAAAAGATTGGTGAAAAACCAACGGCCCCGGCGATAAATAAAGGTGTCGCCGACAAACAAGCAATAGTAACACCCTTAGCAATACTGGAATCTGCGCCATAGGTCTCTGACATCCAATGAATCATGAAACCGATAGTACAAATCGAAGCGATCATAGTGAAGTAGAACAGCGTAATAATGACTGCGGCACTGTCGGCAGTCATTCTTATAGTATCGCCGTCTCCGACCGACCAACCAATTTTTGTGGTACCGTAAAACCATGCAATCGCCGGTAAACATGCCAAAATGGCTGTATATATAACAGCAGAAAATAATCCAAAGTTATCTTTCTCGGCAATACGCTGCCACTGTGTTTTTGGCCGAATTAACAAACCAATTATATTGCCTATCATAGTTTTCTCCTCACATTCTCTACTTTGTTTTTATCGTTCATTCTTTCATCATTTCAGTGATGCATTTGATGATGCTCACTACTAGTGCTTTGCATCTGGCTGTGACTCCAGGGAATAAAAATTGTCACAAGGCCCATAGCTATAATCATTAACCCCGCCAACAAGCGAAAGTTTCTGCTCCGCAAACGTCGTAAGATTTTTTCACCCGCAAAACCCATCGACAACATTGCTGGCAAAGTGCCAATACCAAACGCCAGCATCAATAATGCAGATTGCTGCCATTGCGCTGATGCTACCGCCCAACTCAGTGTGGAATACACCAACCCGCAGGGCAAAAAGCCCCACAAACTCCCAAGAAGAAGAGCTTGCCAATGGCTTTTAATCGGCAGCAAGCGCCCAACCAATGGCTGAATTTGTCGCCACAAGTGCGCCCCTACTCTCTCCAAATATGTCAGTCCGGTCCACCACTGACTGACATAAAGACCCATCGCAACAAGTAATAGTCCTGCTGCGACTCTAAGAAAAAGCCCCAGCTGAGGAGATAACGACAACAGCTGCTCACCGAAAAGCCCAGCTAAAGCGCCTATCACTGTATAACTTGTCAGTCGGCCTAGATTGTAACTAAACAACCGACTTCGATTGCTGCGCTCAGCCGTAACACCAAGCAGTGAACTCAGCCCCCCGCACATACCAAGGCAATGACTACTTCCAAACAAACCGATCAAAACCGCACTGGCCAGCGTCAGTTCATTCACGCTGGTCATCATCGCTAATAGCCCGCTTCGAAATATCAACCACGGGTTCTATATTTACATCATCATCAAACAAAATACTTTGCGCTGCCGCATCTAAATCGTCATATTGGTTATTATCTACTGCCCACAAAAAGGCTCTAATTGCTATTGCAGAAAAAATAAGCGCTATAGGAATCAAGATAAAAATACTGTCCATAATCAGCTCACCATAACCGCAGCACTTGCGTACCTTGAATTTCCATCGGGGCGTGGCTCAGTCTGTAACCTCAAAGCGTTTACAATAACCACCAGCGAACTAACAGACATCCCGATAGCTGCCGCGTAAGGTGGAATCAGTGCCATTGCAGCTAAGGGGATTGCCAACAAGTTGTAAGCTAAAGCCCAGGCAAGATTCTGCCGAATCACCCGCCCCGTGCGAATAGCCAGATCCATTAATACCAACACACCATTCAGATCGCCACTAAGTAATATGCTATCGGTCTGGGTTTTTGCCAAATTTGACGCATTGACCATTGCCACTGATATGTCTGCGCCGGCTAGTACCGGCACGTCATTTATGCCGTCACCCAACATCAATACTTTTCGACCGCTATTCTGGATAGAGTGAATGTAATCTAATTTTTCCTGAGGATTAGCCCCTTCGACACAGGTTTCTATTCCCAGCTGATTCGCTAGCAGCTTAGCCGCGCCTGAACTATCGCCACTAAGCATATGTACCCGTAATCCTCTCTGTTTGAAATTCGAGATTAATTCACCTGCCCCCTCGCGAACCGTATCAGTTAACCGAAACCAACAGACAGGCCTCTGCTTACAACTTAACAGCAGCCATTGTCCCGCTGCGTGCTCCGCAGGCAATTGTGCATCAACCTGGTCAAAAACAGATGCGGAAAACTGACTGCCACCCAGGCAGTAATGTACTCCATCTACGGTTCCTTGCACGCCCTGTCCGTGGCACAGCTCGATAGAACTGGCAGGCAGTAGACCTTGTTCAGAATCAATTATGGCAGATGAAAAAGCGCCCGCTATCGGATGCTCTGAGTATGATTCCAGAGTGGCGGCTATAGCTAAACATTGCAGAGAGGACAGCTCCCCGAGAGAAACAGTATCACTAATCGACAATCGCCCTTCGGTTAAGGTGCCCGTTTTATCGCATACCACGTCGGTAATCTTTGGCATGACCTCCCACACATGTTGTGCGGTGACTAACAAACCTCTTCTGCGAAGATAATTTGTCGCCGCAGTTAATGCCGCAGGTGTCGCCAATGATAATGCGCAGGGGCAACTGATAACCAAGACCGACAACATCACCCAAAATGCTTGATTACTATAAGTTCCCGCCGAATAACTCATCCAAAAAATGTAGGTCAGTACCGTTATCAACAATACCCCAACAACAAAATAGCGGGCAATTTGATCGACCAAGAGCGAGACCGCTGGTTTTTGCGACTGGGCTTTCAACAACAATTGGTTAATTGACTGTAGTTTTAAACCAGCACCGGTAGCCCGGACTTCCATAGTTAAGACGCCAGTACCGTTTAACGTACCCGCCAACAATGAGTCGCCAGCGCTTTTAGTTTGTAAAGAAAACTCTCCTGTCATCTGGGATTCATCTACCCCACTATAACCTTCAATGACTACACCGTCGGCAGGAATAACCTGACCGGTTTTAATCCGCAGAATATCACCAACACTGACTTTGAATAGTGACACCGTTTCAGCCCGACTCCTGTCAACAATCCTTGATACTGTTGCCGGCAGTAGTGAATTGAGATCATTACTACTTCTACCGCCAAAGTGTCTTGCCCTCAATTCCATATAACGACCAGCCAGTAGGAAAAAGGTGAACATCGTAGCCGAGTCGAAATAAACGTCTCCCATACCTGTTATAGTCGCTTTAGCGCTTGCAAGATAAGCTAAACCAATGGCGAGAGCCACCGGCAAATCCATCCCGGGACTTTTCATTTTTATACCGCGCCAGGCTCCAACAAAAAATGGCTGGGCCGAGTAACAAACAACCGGGGTGGCAACCAATAAGCTGACCCAGCGCATGAAATCCCGATACTCAATTTCAATACTCTGTAAAGCACCCGCATAAAGAGCAATAGCGAACATACCAACTTGCATCATACCTATGCCGGCAATCCCCAGCCGCCTTAGTGCCAAATGATTTTCGCGTCGCTGCAATTGTTGTACGTGGTCATCATTGTAAGGTTCCGGCAGATACCCCAAACTCGCAATTGCACTACAGACATCACTTAAGGCCAATTCTCCTACCCGCCAACTGATAACTGCCTTTTGTTCAGACAAACTTACCGAAGCCTTTTCGATTCCTGGCATATTCCCAAGGTATTTCTCTAACAACCAGATACAAGCAGCGCAATGAATGCCGCCAATCAATAACTGGGTAGTCGCCAGCGTATTTTCGCCACCAGGACTCGTTGTAACATATCGATGTTGAAATTCTGCATCATCAAACGCAGCAAATGTTTCCTTAATGGTATCTGAATCTGGAGCGAAGTCCGATACGGTCCTATATTGATAGTATGAACTCAAGCCGCTAGCGACAATAGTTGTGGCAACAGCTCTACATGCAGGACAGCAAAAGTGCCGCTGTTCGCCATCAAGTTCCGCGCAAAACTGATCTCCTGCAGCCACCGGAAGGCCACAATGAAAACACTCTACTCGATAAACTTGAACTTTCTGCAACATGTTACTTTCCCACAGCGTGGAGAAAATCAAAGCGTACTAATGAATCACCAGCACCAATCAGGCCACTCACCTCGTTCTTCAAACGCCAGGCCTCCGGACTATCCGCTGAAAGCTGCACGTACCAACGACCGTCGACCGAGGTAATTAGCTGCCCGAGATAATCATTATTGGGCGTGCGATTTAATTCGAGAGAAAAATCCCGGTCTTTACTGGTGGGATGTATCCACTGTAACAACAGTGTTCTTGGCTGCTCGGCAAAGTTCCCTTGCAAAATAATCCGAACCTCACCAACCAGAGAATCAATTGTAACGCCGGCTTTTATACCCAGCTTTGTCGCCACCGCATCCTGGTGCAATGTTCGGTTAATGCCAAGACCCTGCTTGTAATAATCATCCACCACTAAACTGTCGGCATTATCAAATGCTATGTAAACCGTTATTAAACCGGCAACAACAACCGATGCGGGCAACGCAATGATGAACCAGGGCCAAAACTGTTTATACCATGGCAATATATCTTCTACTATCTGCATACTCGGTTCCTCAAGTGGGATTACCCACTAAATTCTGGGTCCGATAAATCGGCTTTCACTAGTGGCCCTAAAGTTATCAGCGTCAAGCGACTTTACAGCAAACTCTATGGTGTTGTTTGTATCCTGCAGATTTACGGGATCAATGCTTAACCGAATTGGCACATCAGCCACATCACCCGACATCACAGTAATATCACTATCACCGACAAAAGTTGCGCTATCAAGACCAACAACGGAGATACGATAGTTGTGCGGGGACTGATCCATATTTAGAATTTTCAGATTGTAACTGTTTTCAATCAAACCGTTAGCAGCCTCAAAATACAGACGATCCCGGTCTCGTATAACATCAAGCTGTAGCGGCACACGAACGATAAGTGCGGTCAGAAACAGCGACACCATTACAACGACAGCAATACCATAACCAATTAATCGTGGCCGAAAGAAATTTGTCGGTTTGCCGTTGAGTGAGTTTTCGGTTGTATAACTAATCAACCCTTTCTCATAACCCATTTGTTCCATCACCGAGTTACAACCGTCTATACACAGTGCACAGTTAATACACTCGTATTGCAACCCATCTCTTATATCAATACCAGTAGGACAAACCTGAACACAAATTTTACAGTCGACACAATCGCCTAGACCAATACTTGTGGGGTCAGTATCCTTTCTCCGGGGGCCGCGCTTCTCACCGCGTTTTTCGTCATAAGAAACAATAAGTGTGTCATGGTCGAACATCACTGATTGAAAGCGAGCATAGGGACACATGTACATACAGACCTGCTCCCGCATCCAGCCAGCATTGATATAAGTCGCCCACGTGAAAAAATTAATCCACGCAAACTCCCACATACCCAAACCCCAGACCAACCCTGACTCTGAGCCAAAGCCTGAAATCGAAACCACGCTAACGGCTAAATCTCTAACCGGGGAAAAATAACCCACAAAAGTAAAACCGGTAAGGAAAGCAAAACCTATCCACAAGATATGCTTCGAGGCTTTGCGCCGAATTTTTTCGCTAGACCAAGGCTCTTTGTCACGTTTTATACGCTGATTTCGACTACCTTCACTCAGTTGTTCCGCCCACATAAATACCGCTGTCCACACGGTCTGGGGGCAGGTATAACCACACCATATCCTTCCAGCCCACGCCGTTATTGCAAACAATGTAAATGCTGCAATAATTAGCAGCCAAGCCAGCATCGGGAAATCTTGCGGCCAGAAAGTTATGTTAAATATATGAAACTGACGACTGGGCAAATCAAACAGAACCGCCTGCCGCCCGTCCCAGTTCAACCAGGGAACAAGGAAATAACCCAACAACAATGGCCATCCGGTATACACACGCAATCGCTGATAAAAACCCTCAATTTTTCGCGTATATATTTTTTCACGTTTTTGATAGAGATCTAATTCAGCGACGCCGGCGGGAACAAACTCTTCAACAATTTCCTGGACAGGAATTTTGTCGTCTTCCTGTCCAGGTTTGGCGGTATTAACTTTCGTATCTTTGTTTAACACATCAACAACCTGGATCTATATTAGCAGAGACCTAGTCCAGTTATTCCTGAGATAAACTGTAGACGTAGGCCGTCAGCAAATGGATTTTATCTTCACTCAATATATCTTTGTGTGCTGGCATTTCACCGTTGCGGCCGCTGCGGATAGACCGCTGCACCATGCCCTGTGAACCACCGTACAGCCAGATATCGTTGGTTAAGTCAGGCGCACCAAACATCACATTTCCTTTACCTTCAGCCCCATGGCAGGCAACACAAAACATCTTATATTTTTCCTCTCCCTTCGCCGCAGAAGCCACATCAACATCACGACCACTCAATCCCAGCACATAATTACTGACAGAGTCTATGCCATCTTCACCCAATGCGGCTTCCCAGCCAGGCATAAGACCCATTCTGCCGTTAACAAGCGTTGTTTTAATTGCTTCAGGAGAACCTCCATACAACCATTCACCATCACGTAAATTTGGGAAACCGTAACTACCGCGCGCGTCACCACCATGGCACTGCGCGCAGTTGTTGGCAAACATGCGCTGCCCCATTTTTAATGCTTTTGCATCTTTAGCCACCTGCTCTACCGGCATTTCCCGGTAAGCTGCAAAGATAGCGCCATATTTCTGCTCAGCCCGATCTACCTGATCTTGCCATTGGTCAATCTGGGTCCAGTTCAAAACCCCTTTAAAATTCCCCATTCCTGGATAGGCAATTAAGTAACCAATACCGAAGATGATGCTGAACACAAACATGTAAAACCACCAAGCCGGCAGAGGGTTATCATATTCTTCGATCCCGTCATAAACATGACCTGTCGTTGCATCCGGGCCAGTATTTTTGGACTTACGATTGGCAAACAATAACCAAACGGTACCAACAATCGTTACCACGGTAAGAATGATTATCCATAAACTCCAGAAGCTGCTCATTTAGTGCCTCTCATAAAATAAATTCACTATAAAAATTAGTTCACAAAAATATGTTCTTGAAAAAAACCAAGCACATCAAAAAGTATTAGCGATCGCTTAAATCATCATCGTCAAATGGAAGATTAGCCGCCGAGTCAAAGTCGTCTTTGCGCCTACCACTGTAAGCCCACAGACACACACCGATAAAAGCAATCATCGCAAATACTGTAGCAAGACCTCTCAGGGTATTAATGTCCACCATTACCTCCTAGTCATCAATCTAACGCTTATGTTGCAACAATGTACCAAGCTGTTGTAAATAGGCAATCAGTGCCTCGATTTCTTTTTTACCCGCAACCGCGTCTTTTGCACCTGCAATATCTTCATCAGTGTAAGGAACACCAAGCGTCCTCAATACTGTCATTTTCTTGCCTGTCTGGTCACCAGTAAGCGTGTTTTCAAATAACCACTTATATGCCGGCATATTAGATTCAGGCACCACACTTCGAGGGTCCATCAAATGCGCGCGGTGCCAGTCATCGCTATAGCGTTTTCCAACTCGAGCCAAATCTGGCCCAGTACGTTTTGAGCCCCATAAATGTGGGTGGTCATAAACAAATTCACCGGCCACAGAATAGTGACCGTACCGCTCTGTCTCTGCCCGCAAAGGACGGATCATTTGTGAATGACAATTGTTACAACCTTCGCGAATATAAATATCCCTGCCTTCTAACTGCGTTGCTGTCAGCGGCATCAAACCATCGACAGGTTCAGTTGTTTCTTTCAGAAAAAATAACGGTACGATTTCAACCAGCCCACCAAAGCTGATTGCAACTATGATTAAAACAATCATTGCACCAATATTTTTTTCGACAAAATCATGATTCATAAAACTCTCCTCAGCCTAACTGACTCGGTTGTTAGGCCGGTTGCGCTTCTGCACTAATTGAATTGTTTTCACCGCTTTCAGTTTCGTTAGCTTTTGCGGTTTTCCACATGTTATAAGCCATTAATAGCATTCCGGAAAAGAACATAGCACCACCAATCAGGCGAACTACATACCCGGGATAACTTGCCTCAACTGATTCAACAAAACTGTAAGTTAGCGTACCGTCTGTATTGTAGGCGCGCCACATCAAACCCTGCAAAATACCGTTGACCCACAGCGAACAAATATAAAGTACGGTACCGATAGTCGACAGCCAGAAGTGCGTGTTAATCAATGCAACGCTATACATCTGTTTTTTGGCAAACAAAATCGGCAACAAATGGTAAACCATGCCTATAGACACCATGGCTACCCAGCCAAGCGCGCCCGAGTGAACATGCCCAATTGTCCAATCGGTATAGTGTGATAAAGAATTCACTGTCTTTATCGCCATCATTGGCCCTTCGAACGTGGACATACCATAAAAAGACAAAGATACAACCAAAAAGCGCAAGATTGGATCAGTACGCAATTTGTGCCAAGCGCCACTCAACGTCATCATGCCGTTGATCATGCCGCCCCAGCTGGGAGCCAACAAAATCAGCGACATCACCATACCCAGGCTTTGCGCCCAATCAGGCAGAGCAGTGTAGTGAAGGTGATGTGGACCTGCCCATATGTAAATAGCAATCAGTGCCCAGAAGTGCACAATCGACAAACGATAGGAATAGACGGGACGCTCGGCTTGCTTAGGTACAAAATAGTACATGATGCCAAGAAACCCCGCCGTAAGGAAAAACCCCACCGCATTATGGCCATACCACCACTGGACCATCGCATCTGTAGTACCCGCATAAGCCGAATACGACTTCAACAGCCCCACTGGCAGCGCTGCACTATTGACAATATGCAATACAGCAACAGTGACGATGAATGCAGCAAAAAACCAATTTGCTACATATATATGGCTAGTTTTACGTTTCATAATAGTGCCGAAGAAAAGCACTGCGTACAGCACCCATACAATGGTGATCAATATGTCGATCGGCCACTCCAGTTCGGCATATTCTTTTGACGAGGTTATTCCCAACGGCAGCGTAATTGCGGCTGAGAGGATAACCAATTGCCAACCCCAAAAGACGATGGAGGCCAGCTTGTCTGATATTAACCGAACCTGACACGTTCGCTGCACCACATACAGCGATGCTGCAAATAACGCACAGCCACCAAACGCAAAAATAACTGCATTGGTGTGCAGGGGGCGCAGTCGACTGAAGGTCAGCCAGGGAAGGTCAAAATTTAATGCAGGCCACACTAGCTGCGCTGCGATTAAAACACCGACTCCCATGCCGACAATTCCCCAAATCACCGTCATAACGGTGAATTGTCGAACTACTCGATAATTGTATACAGGATGATCAAGGGGTTGGTTCATGGCAAAACCCGTTGTAATGATTGAAAGTTATTAAAAAAAGTGATTTTAGTTATAACTGAAGTTCCAGCTATGACCTAGATCAAGTTCGGCGGTCACACCAGCAATTTTCTTCCTTGTCAGGGAACTTTTTGACAAACGAAAGCAAAATGCAGATACGAAAAGACAAAAATAAAAAAATAGACGGTTAATCTGAGTTGAAACAACGACTGGGAATTTAAAATTCCACTTTAGCGTCCGCTATTTCTTTTAAGCGATCCAAATCCAACAAATTGATCTCCTTGCTTTCGACAGCAATAAGACCTTGTTTATTAAACCGGCTAATAACGCGACTGACCGTCTCAACGGTTAGTCCGAGGAAATTACCAATATCTGTACGGGACATAGGTAATCTGAAATTGGTTCGGGAAAGCTTTCTACGCGCATTGCGGGCCGAAATACTAATCAACAATGCAGCGATTCGCTCTTCCGCACTATTCTTACTCAGCAAGGTAATCAACTGCTGGTCAGTGGTGATCTCCTGACTCATTAGTTGAAAGAAGTGCCGCTGCATACTAGGGATTGCGGTACTCAACTCTTCCAGTCGGTGAAAGGGGATTTCACAAATCGCAGACGTCTCCAGAGCCTTCGCCGAGTTGGCATATTTATTTTTGCTAATGCCATCCATGCCAATAATTTCACCAGGGAAATAAAATCCGGTTACCTGCTCCTGACCATCACCTGTTAATCGATAGGCTTTGATTGCTCCTGACCGGACAGCATAAACCGCGGTAAAAACGTCACCTTCTCGATACAAATGCTCCCCTTTTTGCATAGGACGACCGCGCTGGACTATTTCATCCAATTTAACAATATCACTGCTTTCCAAAGCTATCGGTAAACAGATAGACCCCAACCGACAATTACCACAAGAAATCTCTTGATTATGAGGACAAACACGTTGGATTTCTGAATTTTCCTGACTTGTTGCAATAACCATGAAGATGATAGCTCCCGATGTGTCTAAACAGTATAAGGTATTTTTTTTCGAGCAAATACAAAGACCGCTTAAAAATCAACACAGCCGTTACGATTCTAGTCGCCACATTGCAGTTGATTTTAATTATAGCGCCTTGGAGAAGCTACCAATACTTTTCTGCTGCAGGTATTTATCAAAAGACATGCAGATATTTCTCAACATGACCCGACCCTGCTCCGTTATCAACATTTTAGCACTATGCCAATGCAGGAGACCATCATTTTCCATGACTTTTAACGCCAACAATTCTTGACTAAAATAGTCGGAAAAGACTATTTTGAATTGTCTTTCTATCGCCTCAGTATCCAGTAAAAGATTACATATAATCTGCGTGATAACCGCTCGCCGAATATGATCATCATCATCTAGCTTGATCCCCTTTGCCACTGGTAAAACACCTGCGTCCAATCGACGGTAATAATCATCAAGATTGCGCTCATTTTGTGCATAACTGCCCTGCAATGAACTGATTGACGACACGCCGAGACCAATCAAGTCAGGTGCCAGGCAAGTAGAGTAACCTTGAAAATTTCTCTGTAGCATCCCATCGTGCTGGGCTACCGCCAAATCATCTTCCGGCTTCACAAAATGATCCATCCCTATATAGTGATAACCGGCTGCAATTAGTTTGTTCGCTATTAAAGTCAGCATCGTGATTTTTTCGTCGGCCGCAGGCAGATCAAGACGATCAATTGCACGCTGGCTTTTAAATCGCTCCGGCAAATGTGCATAATTGTAAAATGCAATCCTGTCCGGTGACAGCTCAACGGTCTTATCAAGCGTAGCTGCCAATGACGCAAGCGTTTGCAAAGGCAGGCCATATATCAAATCATAGCTAATGGATTTAAACTGATAAAGCCGCGCGGTTTCTGTCAAAGACTTAATCATGCCAAAATCCTGACAACGATTAACAGCCTGCTGTACTTGTTCGTCGAAATCTTGCACGCCAATCGATATGCGATTAAAACCAAGCCCTTTTAGCAACGCCACATCATCCCTTGCTACTGTTCGGGGGTCGAGCTCAATACTATATTCTCTGCGCTCACAATCCGTTAAAGTATAGTGGCTTGCCAGCTGGTGCATAAGCTCAGTCAACTCAGCCCCATCGAGAAAGGTTGGCGTTCCACCTCCAAAATGAAGTTGCATCACAGTTCGCCGACCCCCAATTAATTCAGATTGCAGTTGGATTTCTTTAGCCAGATAGTCTAAATATTTACGGGCAACGGAATGGTCCGATGTGACAATTTTATTACAGGCACAGTAGTAACAAATATTCTGGCAGAAGGGGACATGAACGTAGAGTGATAGAGGCGCTATACTTTGCTGCAAGTGTTTTAGTGCCTCTTGCTTGTAAACGTCACTATTGTAACTATCGTCAAACTGGGGAGCTGTCGGGTAAGACGTATATCGAGGGCCAGCCACATCATATTTTGCTATCAGTTGCTGGTCCCACACGTGCGCCTCCTCTTCCGATAAAAGCGGATCCGACTCGCCTGCACTAGCGCGATTCGGCTCCGGGACTCGAGGTACATTCATTTTCATTATCCTGACATAAGCGGGTCTTAAACTTTTGCCATAATAGATACTCTGACTTGCGCCGCATTGACCTACATCAGGTGGTCACCAGCTTTGTCCGCACAGACTCAGTGATTATTGGACAACTGGTTAAACGGTAACTGGCGTGTTGTTAACAATCTTCCGATAAAACGAATGATAATATTCTAACGTTGGCCCGTCTTCGCTCTGTCGCTGCTGCTGAAGGCGCCCTTTGATAATGAGCCAATCACCTTCGGTAAGGTGCCGTTCTATTAAGGGGAATAGATGCAGCTGCTCCTGCTCCATATGATGCAGTTGACGACTGATATAATCATTAGTCGACTTAATAAATCGCATTTTGATCGCTTCGGCGTCAATACTGACGACTATTTGATTAATATACTCCAGTAAATTTTCCGTCAATAGTTCTAAAACCCCATGTTCCTCGATCAGATGAGCAACCAGTGCTGCAGCGCCAACATCTTTACCGAGTAAAACCTCATAAAGCGCATCTTCCGCGGGGTGATGCCATATTTCGGGATAGACCTGAATATAATCGAGAATATCCAGTATAGCTTCCATACTGGAATTCTCCGATGACAAACCACCACAGGCCTTCACCTCTCGTTCCAGATTATAGAGCACGTGAACCAGCTGCCGGTGATCTTCTTGCAACTGTTCGATAACATGATTCATTTTGGCTCTCTAGAGATGCGCCTTCACGCGTCTACAATGGTTAAAATTGATATTTTGACCATTGTAGAGAGAGCCAGACAGGAAAAATTGATCCACATCAAAAGCACTAAGTATCAACACAACACACTTGTTGATTCTGGGATGCGTTAGTATCGGATAAGCTTCAAATGATAAGTGCTAACAAAGAAACTAATAGTTCAGCAAACGCGTCTGAAACGATCAAACACTATCACTCTGTCTCCAACAGATCGTCCCGGCTTTTTTTGTAATCCTCATAGGGTTCACTGGATTGCTCAATGCATTCTTCGTAGATAGGCTGCTGTTCTTTTTGGCAACTAACCTGTTGGTTCTGCTGTACCGCCGTGTAAATTTGTTCATTGCTACAGGCTGTTACCGCTGTGATCACAATCCCAAAGAACGCCACTAACACCGGAAGACGCTTCATCACTAACTCCTCTAAGCACACACACACCAAATTGACCTTTGTTATTTGACGGGGAATTGTCCACAGAAGATAGCTCAACAAAAATCGCCTTGACTCTCTATTTCCCCAGATAAAAAAAAGCCGAAACATTTGCGCTTCGGCTTTTTTGTACCAATTTACATCCTACTCAATAATTGATTGATACGTCAAAATCTTAAATTCCGAACCCAAACGCGTTTTATGAGGAATACTCTGAACCATAAAGATCCCGATAAGGTTCTCCACTGGATCAATCCAGAATCGTGTTCCGGCAGCGCCACCCCAGTTGTACTCGCCAACTGATCCCAGCTCACCGATTTCACCTTGGTCTAGTGCAACCGCAAAGCCAAGTCCAAAACCAACACCGTTTCTACCAAAACCCATCGGCAGGTCACCGAGATGATTGGTTGTCATCAATTCAACGGTTTTAGGTGACAAGATCCGGACACCATTTAATTCACCACCATTCAACATCATTTGACTGAATATCAAGTAGTCTTTAGCGGTAGAAACCATACCGCCGCCGCCGCCTTCAAACGTAGCTCCCTCCGAAAAACCTGCATCAATACGATCGCCTGAAGGAACAAGCTTGGTAGAGTTATTCGCTGACAAAAACGCATCAGTGCCTTCACCAGTGCCTTCGGGAGAGTATATTTGAGCAAACCGATCCCATTTATTTTTCGGGACAACAAAACTGGTATCTTCCATACCTAAAGGCTGAAATAAACGTTTGTTCAAAAATTCGCCAAAACTCATGCCGGAGATTGCCTCTATCAGCCGACCCTGAACATCAACCGAGACACTATAGTGCCACTTGCTGCCAGGATCGTACTGAAGAGGAATTTGACCGAGAGCAGTGACAAACTCCTTGAGGTCCTTATTACTTAAAATTCCTGCTTTTCGATATTCTTTATCAACTTCGGTATTACCAAAAACACCATAAGTAAGACCCGCCGTATGACGCATCAGGTCACGAATAGTCGGCTGCCGAGTCGGCTTTCTGGTTTGACCCACTTTACTGCCATCACCGGCGCCAATAGTGCGGCTAGTAGTGCCGTCCGAGACCATTGACGTATTGCCATCTGCTGTGGAAATAGCCACTTCAAGATTCGCCAACTCAGGAATATATTTGGCAACCGGGTCGTTCAGAAAGAACCGACCTTCTTCATACAACATCATCAGCGCAACGCTAGTGATAGGTTTTGACATCGAATAGATCCGGAAAATAGCATCCTCTGTCATCGGTTTATTGGCTTCACGATCGCTCTGACCGTAAGTCTCTGAGTAGACGATTTTGCCATTGCGAGCAATCATACCGAGACCACCCACCATAACACCGTCTTCTACTGCCTGATTCATATGCGCTGTTAGCCTGTCCAGACGCTCCTGGGAAATGCCTTCTTTCTCGGGTTTAGCGACTTTCAAATCTTTTGCAGAAACAGGAGAAACTAATGCGATGGCGATAAAAATTGATACAAAAAAGGTCGCAATAGATTGTTTTTTATTAGTTGTTCTATTCAACATAAGTGATATTCCAAGCTGATGTCATTCCACATTCGGGGCAGTAAGACTATATCAAACTGTACCCAATTTCCAATCATCAGATTATCCACTCAAGATTCATCAATGTGACAAGTATTCAAGCTTAGCTATCAATAGCGGGCAGACGACTTCTCAACTCATTCTTTGCTACTTTTTCAAGGGTCGAGCGAGGTAATTCATCAACCACATGAATATCATGAGGCACCTTAAAATCTGCAAGATTATCCCTGCAATAACTCAATAACTTGACATTAAGGTCGGCAGCGGGATGACTTGCAGGAATAACAAAAGCCACTGGCACCTCATCTAACATAAAATGCTTTTGCGCTACCACCGCGCATTCCGCCACCAACCCGCTGCTCACAATAACACTTTCAATTTCAGAGGCCGCGACATTCTCAGCTCCAACTTTCAGCATATCCTTATCACGATCACTGAAATACAAATAACCGTCGTCGCCAATTCGAATAATATCTCCGGTATCAAACCAGCCATCAGTGTCAAATGCTTTGTCGTTAGCCTCGGGATTCCCATAATACTCTTTAAATAGAGTAACGCCGCGTACCCCTCGAATAAACAGTAGCCCTCTTTCTCCTGGACCCGCAACACCACCATCGGAAGTCCTTATTTGAATCTCGTACTCTGGCGCAACACGGCCAATAGTGCCATGAGGACCCGGCTGATCGATATCGGTCACAATACCGTGAGTAAGGGTTTCAGTCATTCCCCACCAACCAATACCCGCAACGCCAAACCTGTCTGTTAAAGCCGGTAAATGTGCGGCAGTTCCCCAAAAACGATAACTATGCTCAGGGACCGACTGATCACTGATGGCTTTAATAGCAAATGGAATTGTTGAAAGCCAGGTTAAATCATACTTTAACGATATTGGCCAGAAACGCGATGCGGAAAACTTCGGTTGCATCACAAATGTCCCCCCAACCCAAAGCGTTGCCAACATCGAGTAGCCCTGTGCATTGGTATGAAACATAGGCATGAAAATAAGCGTTTTGTCTTCATGGCGCAGCTTCATATGACTGGCACTAATTTTGCCAGCCCAAATACCATTCGCCTGTGTCCACAGTACCGCTTTCGGTCGAGACGTTGTGCCACTGGTAAACTGTACCGACAAGTTTAATAATGTATCAATAGGGCGTTCAGGAATATCGTCAGCTGCCGTGTCCAGAAGCTCAGCGAAAGCAATGGCAGCTACATCTTTGGGAACGTCTGCGGCGACACCGGCATCATTGTCGGTCACAATCAGTCGCGTTTCGGGTAGACACGACTGACTCACCATAGAAACAAATTCAGGTTGAGTAATAGCACAGACTGCCTGAGTGTGCTCCGCATAATAACGCATGTCCCTTGCTACAGAACGAGTATTAGTGGAGACAGCAACAGCGCCTAGTTCTGCGCAGGCAAACCATGACAGGATAAACTCGGGACAGTTCTCCAAGTGAATAATGACAAAGTCGCCTGACCGAACGCCGATCGCGGCCAGCGAAGCAGCAATGCGCTTAGCTTCTTGCTGAATTCGACCGTATGTCCAGGATTCAGCTACTCCGCTAAACGGCTCCCATATCATAAAGTCTTTATCCGGGACCCGTTGCACCCACTGGTCTAACAACCATGGGATATCCATACCGGTTAAAGCTGCTTCACGACTATTATCTATTTGTTTTTTTAGAGAGATCATCAGCCTACCATCTTAGAGAGAACAAGAAGAGTAAACGATTTTGATGCCAAAATTCAAAGCTCATTCGGCGACAGCGTAAGTTTATGCACTACCAGACTAAATTTGCTGCCGGAATGAGCCGGCATTAAAGGAATACCACCCACAACGCAGCAGCATTAATAGACTATTCAGCGATTTCCTGAAGGTCTCTGAACAGAGTTATTGCGTCCACGTGTTCTATGCCCCTGGGAATTTTCGCCGGAGCGCTGGCCATCTCTGTGTCCCGCTTTGGCTTTTTTGGGTCTGGAGGTATTTTGCGGTCGTCGATTCAAACGACTTTCCGGTAACTCATTAACCGGCTTAAAACCATCAACTGATTTGCGTTCCAGGAGCTCTCCAATCAAGCGCTCTATATCTGACAACTGCTTAAACTCATCAGCAGAAACCAACGACACCGCCTCTCCGGTTGCCCCCGCTCGACCAGTACGACCAATACGATGAACATAATCCTCAGGCACATTGGGAAGGTCGAAATTTACTACATGGGGCAATTGTTCGATATCCAAACCACGAGCCGCAATATCGGTAGCGACTAACACCTGAACTTTACCGCCTTTAAAATCCGCCAAGGCTTTGGTTCTGGCACCCTGGCTTTTATTACCATGAATGGCAGCGGCATTGATTCCTGCGCCATCGAGTTGTTTTGCAAGCTTGTTGGCGCCATGTTTGGTTCGTGAAAATACCAACACCTGGGACCATTGATTATCTTGAATCAATTGAATCAACAACTTCGATTTCTGATTCTTATCAACAGGGTAAATCCAGTGCTGAACTGATTCAACCGTTGTATTGGCGGGACTCACGGAGATTTCAACCGGATTGTTCACCAAACCCTTTGCCAAACCGCGAATCTCGTTTGAAAATGTCGCAGAAAATAGCAAGTTCTGACGCTTCTTTGGCAGTACCGCTAGTATCTTCTTTATGTCGTGAATAAAACCCATATCCAGCATGCGATCGGCTTCGTCCAGCACCAACACTTCCAAATGATCAAATTTTACTGCCCTCTGATTATAGAGATCCAATAAGCGACCCGGCGTTGCAACAAGCACATCAACGCCTTGCCGAAGTTTCATCATCTGCGGGTTTATTTTTACCCCGCCAAACACCACCGCTGACCGCAACGGCAAATTTTTCCCATAAGTGGCGACACTTTCTCCCACTTGTGCCGCCAACTCCCGGGTTGGCGTTAGAATAAGCACTCGCGCTTGATTCGCCTGCGCAAGCTTCCCAGGTATTAACCGCTCAAGGATCGGTAATGTGAACCCCGCAGTTTTACCGGTTCCGGTTTGCGCAGCCGCCATCACATCCTTACCCTCAATCACCGCAGGAATTGCCTGCGCCTGGATGGGCGATGGTGTGTCGTAGCCCTGATCAGCAACAGCATCAAGAATCGGGGCAGATAAGCCCAGAGAAGCAAAGGTCATAGAATTTTCTCTTACAAAAACGGTTAATCAGGATCGAGCCAACGGCGGGGCGAGCATCTTACAGCAAGAACACCTCGACTACCAGTCAAACGCCCCTCGGACTCACTGCGTTGATCACCATCTTGCACAAGCTCCAACACCCAATACTTTGACTCATATCAAGGCAAAAAAACGCATACTTTCTATGCTTGGCGCACAGATTATGGCTGCCTCGGCGTTAATCGAAATAGAGAGCATTATGGTGACTCATTACTACAAAAAAATGGCGGGCACTTCCGCAGTTTTTGTCTGTGACGATAATAGCAGACCCTCCCCGGTAGAACGGGACGGGATGAAATGGACCGCCGACGAACTGCATATGTCGGAGATATCCCAATGCCAGCGCGAAAAACCGGCTATGGCCAACGCCCTATCTCTCGAGGGTCTCGAAGATTATGATCCGCCGGAAGATGGCGATGTTAGAATGGTAAATTCTCTTGAGTGCTCGTTTGTCTATTTGCAACGCACACATAGCTGGATGCAGTTGAAATTATAAATCATTGCGAAAAATTCATCCCGGTCAACATCTACACCCACAACTCCATGGGTGCACCATGAACAAGACTTCGCAATATGTCGGTACGGGAAACAATTCCGATCACTTCTCTATCATCACCTACAATTGGAATAGAGCCAATGGCTCGACTGCACATAATTTCTGCCAACATACGCACTTCCGCGTTTGCATCAGCACTTATTACCTGGCGTGTCATTAACTGCTCGATAGGATAATCGCCAATACGACGATTATCATTCGCCGCATATCGCAACAAATCTCTATCAGATACGATTCCCTGGAGTTGCTGGCGATCGTCGACAATAGGTAGGTGGTGAAACCCTTTCGCCGCCAACAATTGCCAGGTATCAGTCAAGGAGAGGTGAACTGAAGCCGTAGTCACTGGACTGGTCATGATTTCCCGAGCAAAACGCGCACTGGTCCGCGCAGAAGATTCGCTGTCTTTTCTCTGGGATTGTCGATAAATTTCAGCTTTTGGGGACAGGCTTTTTTCCTGAATCGCACCACTATTCGTCGTCACCGCTTTCACTGCAGTAGTAGCAACAACCGGTTGTACGTTTGTAGATTTCAATAACTGATCGATAGGCGTACTAATTCTCGCGCCCTGGGCAATGATGTAGAACATAACAAATCACCTCTCTACAAAACTCAAAACAGCATACATTGATGTTTTTAGGCAGAATAGCTAACCAACTGCTAGCCCGGGCGACCATCAATACGAGCCGACACTAACATTGGCGAAAAATAGACAATAAAAATACCATAAGCGACAAGCCATCCCGCACTGGCCGCCACAATTCCCCAAACACTCCATTGAGGGAACAGTATAGGAATAAAACCTCTTACCAGTGCAGCTATTAAAATAAGCGCAAAGGCAAAACCTAAGCTTTTCGGCACGATTAAGGCCCTGCCGGTATGGCCCAAAGTTACTCTTGCGATCATCGCCAAAATCATTGAGCTAATAGTCCCGACAGTCCACAAATGCAGTGCCGGACTATAACTCTCTACGTAGTTCAAACTATTCAGTGCCAACACGACCAGCCCTATAGGAATGAAACAATAACTCAAATGTAGTGACCAAAGTAGCGGTATATGTACACAGCGTGCGCCCCCCCATCGACTCAAACGCCAACAATGTGCAAAAGCCGCCAGAAAACAGATCCCCGCCAAGAATTCGCCCGGCACATGATCAAACCCTACAAACGCAATGGGAACCAGTAAAACGATCAGCGAAAGACACAAAAACTCCAACCATTTTATTGCTGGCAATGTTTTAAGGCCCATTTTGTTCGCTGTAAACAAGGGGATAACACGCCCGCCCATGATTGCCACAATCAGAATAAAAACAATGATGGTGGCGTGCAAAGCAGTCATCGCTTGGTCGCCGTTGTTATTAAGAATAGAGTAGTGACTGACGCCATTAAGTACTGCTAACGTCAACAGTATCGGAAGAAAAATAAGGTTTCGCCATTGTTTCACTTTTAATACAGGCAAAGTTACGGCAACAGCGCTCAATATCAGAAACAGTTGGTCGCCAAAAAAAACCAATATCGGCGAAAGATCGCCACCCATGATTATCAGTAATCGCCCAATTACCCAGGTCGTAAACAGGCCTACTAAAGACCTACCGCTAGCGGCGGTAACTCCAGTCCAATTCCTAACAGCTGTCAGTAAAAAACCAACGACGATGGCCGCGACAAAACCGAATAACATTTCATGCCCATGCCACCAGACCACTCCCCCATAGGGCGCCCACGAAAATGGGGATACCCAGAAATAGGCCCACAAGGCGATAATCACGCAGGCATATATCGTTGAAGCCAGAAAGAATGGTCGGAACGGGGTTTGAAATAAAGGTGTCACTGTAACTCCCGATTAACTAACGAAAAACCACCTCACCGCCAACACGGAGACGGCGTTTTGTTACAGTGACATAACCGCAAAAAATATCAATACTGAGCAAGCGCCGCTGCAACGGCAACTCCACTGACAATTTTTGCTCCTTGTGCCGTTAAAACATTGTCTAGCGCGCTCAGACACAACAACACGTTTTTTTGGTTACTTGCGTGCCCCATTAAACCAATACGCCAGGCATTGCCCGCTAAAGTACCAAGTCCAGCGCCAATTTCCAGACTGTATTGAGACAATAGAGCACCGCGAACAGCGGCATCATCCGCACCTTCAGGAATCGACACCAGATTGAGCTGGGGAAGTCGATGAGCCTCATCAACAACCATAGACAAACCCATAGCTTCAAGCCCAGCCACTAGAGCACGATGATTCAACTGATGCCTTGCCCACGCATTTTCCAGGCCTTCTTCCTTTAGCATAATAAGTGATTCATGCAGCGCATACATCGCATTGACTGGGGCCGTGTGGTGATAAGCGCGCTTGGTGTTTGCACCCCAATAACCCATGATCAATTGCATGTCGAGAAACCAGCTTTGAACTTTATGCTGTCGATTGCCGATTACGTCAACAGCGCGGGCGCTAAATGTTACTGGTGATATACCCGGAACACAGGATAGACACTTTTGCGTGCCAGAATATACCGCGTCAGCACCCCATCCATCGACATCAACATTAATACCACCCACCGACGTTACCGTGTCGACAATACTCAGCGCGTTGTTTTCCGTGGCTAGCTGGCAGAGCCCGGCCGCATCACTTTCAACGCCGGTCGATGTCTCTGCATGAACAAATGCTAAAATTTTCACATCAGGGTTACTGCTAAATGCCGCTTTCACTTTCTCAATATCGACCGGGGTGCCCCATGAATCTTCGACCATGATCGCCACACCACCGCAACGTTCGACATTTTCTTTCATGCGCCCGCCAAAAACACCATTTTGGCAGACAATTACTTTGTCACCCGGACTCACCAGATTAACAAAACAGGCTTCCATACCAGCCGAGCCCGGTGCTGAAACAGGTATCGTCAATTCATTATCAGTTTTGAACGCGTAATGTAGCAGGCTTTTAATCTCGTCCATCAAACCAACAAACTCAGGGTCAAGATGACCAATAGTAGGACGACTTAAAGCTTCCAGAACTCGCGGACTGACATCAGATGGCCCAGGCCCCATTAAAGTACGTTCAGTTGGATGAAAGCTACTGATCATGTCGATCTCCTTGATGGTGACAATTGTTGTTTTGGGTATGTTTTTGAGGTGCGCACATTAGCAGTTTTTAGCGATGAGAAAAACAGCTAATCGTCATCCATGATAACTAACATTCAGCGGTAAACATCAGCTCAACAACTCACCGCGCCAGGCTTCATCGATAAGAGAGATATTATCACCTGCGCCTGAAACGCCCTCATTAGTCGGTTGGTGATCCGCATGCGCCATTGCTATTCCCGCACCGGACTTGCTAAATTGTGGTAGTTTTTCACTTGCCGACACGTTGCCGGCCATCGACACCGCCTCTGCAGCAGACTGACAATCCAGCAACTCTTCCAGTGTCATAAATGTAGGCGGCATCATATCTATTAGCTTAGCCTGTCGATCTGCGAGAGCTTGTTGGGGTGTATACCAGCGGTGTTCAACAATCTCACTGCCATCAACAATGACATCATGGTGGCCCGCCCCGGTAACATCACTGATAAAAAACCAGGTGGCAAATCGTTTTGGGCTACTTGGCGGAGTTGTCCAATGAGCAAAATAAACCATGCTCTGCTCGTTGATCGTCAGATTAGCTTCCTCCTGTGTTTCTCTTGCGGCTCCTCGTCTGGCAGCAGACTCGATATCGTCAAGATCGAGACTATAGTCCTCTTTATCAATCCTGCCTCCGGGGAAAACCCACGAACCGCGTGCAAAACTGACTGCAGTTGAACGGCGCAGCATAAGCACCTCCAGCCCACTTTCACCATCACGCACTAATACGACAGTAGCTGCAGGAAAAATTTTTGACATAATAATCAGACCCCGAAAATGATGCCATAGTATAAGTGCGGCCCACTCTTATCTCCAGTGCACGGTCACCAGCAGCATCGACTGCCACCCTCCTTTAAGTATCTACTGCTGTTTCCAGAGATACCAGCTTGTGCAAAAACATCTATTTACTCATCATCTCTCTTTAAAACCGACAGAGTCAATTTTTACGACCGGCTTCGCAAGTTACTGATTTTTTACCCGAATTAGTCCCATAACAGCAAATTTTACCCACTCTTTCGACACCATAAATTGAAAAATGAACTACATTAGTACTATTGTCCTGAACTCTTCGGTTTATGACTTATTGACACGGATTTACTGCGAATGGAAATACTGCAAAACTGCCAGGATCACGCCCACAAGTACTATGGCGACTTGCTATTGGCCGCAGAAAAGACTCTCGCCGACACGCTTTTCGAACATGCTGAACAATGTACCAGCAACCAAGACCAACGCCGATACTTTGAAGCCATGCAGGAATTGAAGCAAAACAGCAGCAACATGCATACAGCTTTCAAGAATGATCTAAGATCCAGCTTTGAGCACTTTATCAAGGCCGATGAACCCGCTGATAATAGTGATAATTCCCTTGATTTGGGCGGTCTATCACTAGTACATAGAGATCAGTTGGAAAGTGATCTGGCAATCTCTGTCATTGTGTCAAAATCCAACAGTCGCAATTCTGAAGCCCTGTGGAAACTCAATCGCCGAATGGCTGTTATCCGCGGCGGAAAAAGTGTTGACGACGAAACGAACCCTTTCGCTCCCACTGCTGTCTGCCATGCTTTGCAAGCCGCGCTTGCCGAGTTAACGATCGACAGCAAAGCCAAAATACTTCTTTACAAACAGCTAGGTAGAATTTTTGTTATCAGCTTTGCAAAAGAACTCGCAGCCCTTAACGAAATTCTGGTAAACAACGGTATTTTGTCAAACCTTCGTTTTGAAGTTTCTAAAGAAAAATCAAGCCAGCCAGAAGCAACTGCTCAGCCAAACGCCGACCAAGTCGACCGCCCCGAAACCTTCCCGACCACAGAGACACAGCAAAGTATTGTTCACCAACAGGAACTGTATAGCGCTATTCGCGAGCTACAGTCTTCATCACCCCACCGCACTCAAACTGCGGGGGGCGTAAGCTTTTCGGGTGTACCGATAGATGGTGCAGGGGGAGTCGATACTTTCTCCAGCGGAGACTATGCGCTAGCTTTATCAGCGATTCAGCAATCCAAGGCATTTCTGTCGTCGGCGATGCTAAATCAACCACTGCCTGCAGAAGCCGTTGAAGAAAAATTATTTGGACAATTGGCTAAACAGGGTGATGACAACGCTCGCCACAAAATGACCAAAAGCGATGCGGAGACCGTTGACCTTGTCGGCATGATTTTTCGCTATATGCTGGAAGATCCTAATCTACATGATTCGGTAAAGGCCTTGCTTAGCCATCTGCACACACCCTATTTGAAAATGGCATTGATGGATAAATCCTTTCTTGATAATTATCATCACAATGCTCGTGTCCTGCTAAATACCATGGCAGAAGTGGGCGGAAAATGGGTAAAGAAAGAACAAGACCGAACCGTTTTACCAAAAATCAAGGCAACTGTCGAAGCCGTGCTAAAAGGCTTTATTGATGATGATTCCATATTCGAACAGTTGCTGGAAGACTTTTTGCGGTTTAAGGAAAACCTCGAAAAACGCTCCCAAATGGTTGAGAAACGAAATACTGAATCACAACAGGGACTGGAAAAGCTGGACGTGTCCAAACAGCGTGCCAGCGACGAATTTGATCAACGCGCGGAACAGGCACAAATACCTGAGAATGTAGTTTCTTTGCTACGTAAGTCCTGGTCAGACTTTTTGTCGTTCAACTTATTACGGCATGGGGAAAAAAGCCTAAGCTGGGAGTCTGCCCTAAAAGTTGTTGACGGTGTTATTTGGAGTGTTCAACCGTCGGCGGTTGCCGACAACAAAACCGACTTTCAGCGTCATCAGGCAGACATGGAAAAATCTGTTTCTGACGGGCTACACACCATCGGCTACGACCCGGCGGCGTCCAAAAATTTGATGAGTGCGTTAAAAGACGCACAAGAGCTTGCTTATCACTCACGGCTAAACAATACCGCCAATGATGATCATGGCAAGCGCCCGTCTAAGCCAATACGTCAATCAGAACCGGTAACGTCCGACGCAAAATCAGCAGCCGCGGTGAAAAAGTCGGTAAGCACCCCCCTGCCGTCACTAACACCTGAGCAACAATCGATTACCAAAAAACTGGAAGCAATAAATTTTGGCACTTGGTTTGAATTTGAGCGCCCCAAAACTAATGTCCAGCTAAAGCTGGCTTGGTTTAGTCGTGTATCCAATCACTATATGTTTGTGGATCAAACAGGTGTAAAACAATCGGTAGAAAAGCAACTCGATCTCGCAAATGGAATTATCGCCGGCACTATTAGAATTGTCGAACCCAATAGAATGTCGTTTATGGAACGGGCACTTGAAGCGGTTCTGCAAAAACTCAGATTAGCAACGTAGCTTCTACTCGAGCGTATCTACAACAATGGTCGATTGCGAATATTCACAATGGATTGCTCCAACTCCTGATAAACCTCTGCAATATTTACGCGAATGCCAACTTCTGCCTTTCTCGACACTTGGGTTACCGGAAAAATAAAGTCTCTATCATAACCAGGTACCTGCAGTGATCTGGAACGCCCGTACTTATCAAAATAAACGATCCAGTTAAGTCCGTATTGCGACTGCAGAATATTCCCGAGAATCAGGCCCATTGCCTGCAACTTCGCTTTTTGGCTTGCCGTTACGATATTCTCGTCCAACAATCGCTGCATAATTGCGAAATCATTATCTTTGTGTCCATTGAGCTGACGGCCAAAATTGCGCCGTGCCAGATCATCGATACTGTCATGCTGATCCTGCATAAACTGTCTATCTATAGGAGAAACGGGCTCAGTTCTCAACGCTTGCGCCATCAGCGGTAGAGAAACCAAACAGACGGCAATAAAAAATTGAATAATCTGTTTTTTCATTGAAATACATCCTCCCAAAATAGCAATTTAACTAACTGTATGACCGTAATTTGCCAGTGTAATTCACTAAGTGACGAAAACAAGCCCCTAATTTGCCAATGACAGCCCCTTAGGGTTATTAATGCTTGAGCTTAGCCGAGGCGGTCAGTACCATGACGGCTTCCTTAAATTGCGGAGATAGTCAATGATTACGGGCAGTATGGTTGCTCTGGTAACCCCGATGACAAGCATCGGTGATATCGATTGGCCGGCACTAAAAAATCTGGTGGATTTTCACCTTCAAGAAGGCACCCACGCCATTGTTGCAGTGGGTACTACCGGTGAGTCGGCAACACTTAGCGTCGCCGAGCATTGCATGGTGATAAAACACGTTGTCGATCAGGTTAATGGGCGTATCCCCGTTATTGCAGGTACCGGGGCAAACAGTTGTCACGAGGCCATCGAGCTTACTTCCGCGGCAAGATCTGCCGGTGTCGACGCCTGTCTATTGGTCACACCTTACTACAACAAGCCGTCTCAGGAAGGCCTTTATCAATTCCATAAGCTCATTGCTGAGACCGTAGCAATTCCACAGATACTCTACAATGTACCAGGGCGTACCGCCTGTGATATGAGTAATGAAACCGTCGACAGCCTGGCCAATATTGACAATATTATTGGTATTAAAGATGCCACTGGCGACATTGAGCGTGGCAGGGACCTTATCGAACGCTGCTCGGATCGGATTGCCGTATATTCTGGTGATGACCCTACTGCAACGGACTTAATGCTGCTTGGTGGCAAAGGCGATATTTCAGTCACAGCTAACGTTGCACCAAAATTAATGGCGCAAATGTGTGACGCCGCAATAGCGGGGCATGCTGATCTGGCAAAGAAACTTAACGACCAACTAGCTCCTCTGCACCAAAACCTGTTCCTGGAGTCCAATCCAATTCCAGTAAAATGGGCGTTGCAAGAAATGGGCATGATCGCTGACGGTATTCGATTGCCAATGACCTATTTTGCCGATGAATATCATCCAGCGCTGAAGCAAGCCATGCAACTTTCAGGAATTAGTGAATGAAGTTTTTGCCAAAACTGGCGGTAATAGCCGCAATCGTAACCAGTATGTCAGCATGCGGGTGGTTGTTTGGAGATAACGGAACCTTTCGAAATCGCGGGGATGATTATCGTAACGCCAGGATAGAAGCACCCCTGAAGTTTCCACAAGGAGTAGATAGTGAAGCTATTGATGATAGCTATGCTATTCCACCAATAAGCGATCGCACCACTCTCGATGAGACTTTTGAAGTTCCACCCCCGGAGCCCCTGTCTGACGACCTTGATCGTGACTCAGTGCGTATCAACACCTTGGGGTCAACCAGTTGGATTCTCATAGACGGCGCTCCCGGCCAAGTCTGGCCTCGCCTGCGTGGATTTCTCAATCTTAATGAACTCACTCTTGAGCGGGTTGATGCAGTCAACGGGATAATTGAAACTGCCTGGCTGCAACCCCAGGGCGAAGACTTGCTTCGTGAGCGCTATCAGCTGCGTATCGAACAAGGCGTACAAAGAGCCACAAGTGAAGTTTATATTCTACAAGCTGATATTCGCGCGGGACAAGATCAGTGGCCGAAAAAGTCGACTAGCGATGAACGCGAAAAAATCATGACTCAAGAACTTGCACAATATCTTGCAGATAGTTCTGCCACTGCGGTATCAATGCTCGCACAACAAGCTATTAATTCATCGGGCAGAGTCACCTTGGAAGAGGATGATAATGGTAATGCGTTTATCCGTTTGAATTTGCGATTTGACCGCGCATGGGCGTCTACTGGCCGCGCTCTTACAAAAGCCGGATTTAAAGTCGATGACTTAAACCGCGAAGAACAAATTTACTACGTCCGTTTTATTGAAGAAGAAGATCGGGATAAGGGAGGATTTTTCTCTTCCATGTTTGGTGGTAGTGACAGTCAAGAAGCTTCTGATGACAAAGGCACTCCATATTATATAAAACTGCAAAAACAAGATGCCGAAACTGTTACGCTGACCATCGAACGCCAAAATGATGAGACTATGGAAAAAAGCGAAACGGAAAAACGCTTGAAACTCATCAAACGTCACATAACTTAAGCTCTGTCGATGGGCTTGGCACTTGCATCTCTGGGTAGCGGCAGTCGCGGTAACGCTACCCTGATCAAATCTTCGAATGCATTATTGCTAGTCGATTGCGGTTTCACGATCAAAGAAACTGAACGCCGTCTGCAAATTCTCGGACACCAACCGCAAGATCTGGACGCTATTCTGGTTACCCATGAACACAGCGATCATATTAAGGGGGTTGGTCCCTTCGCGCGTAAATATCAGTTGCCAGTCTACTTGACTCACGGCACGGGCCAATACGAAGGCTTGAAAAAAATCACCCATTTGCATCACATTAACATTCACCGGACCTTCTCGATTGCCGGTATTGAAGTGACACCTGTTACTGTGCCCCACGATGCACGTGAGCCTTGTCAATTTGTGTTTCGACACGACGGCAAAACTGCCGGAATACTCACTGACTTAGGCAGTATTACGCCCCATGTCACAGAACAATACGCGCGATGTGATGCGCTAATGCTTGAATGTAATCACTGTTCAGAAATGCTGTCTATGGGGCCCTATCCAATGTCTTTGAAGCAACGTGTCGGAGGGAATTGGGGACATTTGAACAATCACCAGGCTGCTAATTTGCTCAGTGAGATTGAAATCAATCAATTGCAACACTTGGTCATTTCACATATCAGTGAAAAAAATAACACTGAATTACTAGCACGTAATGCAATTCGCAGCGTTTACGGCACAGATAAATCGCTAATCATGGCAAGCCAGAACGAGGGTATTAACTGGTTGGAAATTGAATAGGTAGTTGCCCGAATTCACGTAAAAAATCATTATGATAATAGCAATGAAAACCCGTTGGCCTTTAAGACTACTGTAGACAACCAGTAGCATATTCATTTTCGCCGACAAGAGCGGAAAAACCTCTTTCCCCTATAGCAGCTGCGGCTTCATCCTGATCGGTGTCTTCACTTTATACAATGCGTATTGCTGCCGACTAAAGCAATGACTCCGTTAAGTCACGATGCATGTCGGCATTCAAAACAATTAATGCCTATCATTATTGACAAGGTATTTCTCAATCCCTAATATGGTCAACAGTTTAGTCGCACCTATAACCGCCTCACTGCTATTGAGAGAATCACAACGATTGTTAACTCTTTCATCTGGAAAGATAACTTATTGGCCTATTATGAAAAAACTCGTTTTTACTACCTTACTCGCGGCATTTGTTATCAATAGCTGGGCTGAGCAAATCGCTCCGGGGGTCTATCGAACCCCCGATAGCCGATTCGCCAATTTGGAAGATTACCCCTTCAAGGCCAATTACCTGCAAATTGGTGATTATCGCATCCACTACCTCGACGAAGGCCCCTCGGACGCTGACCCTATTTTATTGCTGCACGGCGAACCGACCTGGAGCTATCTCTATCGGAAAATGATCCCCATTCTAACGGCTGCCGGTCATCGTGTTATCGCACCGGATCTGGTGGGTTTTGGCAAATCCGACAAACCTGGCGCTGAAAGTGACTACAGTCACAGCATGCAAGTTGATACCATCGTTGAACTAGTTAAGTCACTGCAATTGGAAAACGCTACGTTCTTTGGCCAGGACTGGGGAGGTCTGGTTGGTTTGCGAGTTGTCGCCGCGGAGCCCCAGCGATTTTCTCGCGCTGTTGTATCAAATACCGGTCTACCATCCGCAAACGGCATACAAGGCTGGATTGGCTACCCTCTCTTTAAAGCAGCTGTTTGGTGGCAAGGTGCAGTCACCCTTGAAGAGTTGCAAGCTGAAACAACCTTTCCACGCTGGGTTGCCTACAGCCATTACAGTGAAAACTTGCCTGTCGGCGACCTGATGAAGTTCATGGGCGCTGATGACGCCGTAGTTGCCGCCTATGAAGCACCCTTCCCCGACCGAAACTATAAGTCTGGCGTTCATATAATGCCCTATTTGGTACCCTCTGAATTACGACAAAACGAAATTGCCTGGCAGACACTTGAGCAACTCGACATACCTTTTTTGGTTGCCTTTACGGATTCCGATCCGATTACCAAAGGTGGCTATCAAATCTTTCTCGACCGCCTCAAAAATACTAAAAACATCACTATCAAGGGGGCAGGTCATTTTGTGCAGGAAGATGCAGGAGAAGAACTGGCCGAACACATCAATCGTTTTATTGCCGACAACTCGAACTCATCGGACTGATATCAGCCAGCAGCCCAGTACCGGCCGAGGATAGAATATGAAAACATTAGTCGCTTTGATTGTAGTGCTGAGTATCACCGCCGGTGTTGGCTGGCAAAACCGGGTCAACATATTGGTCTGGGCCTTGCCAAAGGTCAACGAAATACGAAACCCGATCGGCCCTAACGTTCCGACCGAGTGGACCAAAGGTCCGACTACCGCAACTGCACTGCCCAGTGAACGCCCCCCAAATATCATTTTGATTCTCGCTGATGACATGGGGTTTAACGATGTCTCACTTTATAACGGCGGTGCCGGAGACGGCTCGGTGATGACGCCTAATATCGATGCCATCGCTCATCAAGGCGTAACCTTTAGCAATGGCTATGCCGCCAATGCTGTCTGTGCACCTTCTCGAGCGTCTATCTTGACTGGTCGTTACTCCACCCGATTCGGTTTTGAATTCACCCCCTTTCCAAAAATCGGAGCAACTATCTTCCAATGGATGCAAGAACTGGATCAGCCTGTGCTGCCGTCAAAAATAGACATGGCCACCACTAAAACCATGCCAGATATGGCTTACCTTGGTATGCCTCCGGAAGAGATCACCATCGCTGAAGTGTTAAAAAATGCCGGCTATTACACTGCTCATATTGGCAAATGGCACTTGGGCAGTGTCAATGGTATGAGACCAGAAGACCAGGGCTTCGACGACAGCCTCTACATGCAAGGGATGTTGTATCTACCCGAGAACCACCCGAATGCCGTCAACGCAAAACGGGAAGAAAACAACATCGAGCGAATGGTTTGGGCCAGCGCCATTTATTCAGCTCAATTTAATGGCAACGAACCTTTTCAGCCCGCCGGTTACCTAACCGACTACTACACCGACGAAGCGGTCAAGGTGATAGAAAATAATCGCAATCAACCGTTCTTTCTTTATCTGGCGCACTGGGGTATTCACAACCCATTACAAACAACGCGCGAAGATTATGACGCCTTCCCTCATATTGAGGACCACGCCTTGCGCGTCTACTCAGGTATGATTCGATCACTAGACCGCAGTGTCGGCCGCGTATTGCAATCTTTAGAGGACAACGGCATTGCCGACAATACTATTGTCGTCTTTACCAGTGATAACGGTGGCGCGGGTTATATTGCCTTGCCAGACATCAACAAACCCTACCGCGGATGGAAACTGACTCACTTTGAAGGCGGCACCCACGTGCCCTTTATGGCCAAGTGGCCAGCTAAAATAGCCGCCGGAACAACTCTCAAGAGCCCGATACACCACATCGATTTATTCCACACCTTTGCTGCGGCGGCAAACACCGCAGTACCAAACGATCGGAAACTCGACGGCGTTGATCTGATGCCTTATATTACCGAACAAGCTGAAGGTGTTCCCCATCAAACGCTTTTCTGGCGCGAGGGGCATCATCAGTCCGTGCAACATAAAAGCTGGAAGCTAATCCGATCCGACACTCCCGATAAACGCTGGCTTTTCAACCTCAGCACCGACCCAACCGAGCAAGAAAACCTGGCAACCAGCAATCCCGAACAATTGGCACTACTCGAACAGTTATTGGCCGCCCACAATGCCGAACAAGCAGCGCCAATGTGGCCTAGTGTAACGGATGGGCCACAGCTCATTGATAAACACGGTGGCCAGCAATACGTACCCGGCGATGACTATATTTACTGGCCCAACTAAGGAACACCAATGAACGATGTCACTTTATATGGCTCCTCTCTTTCATTATTCACAGGAAGAGCACGCAGCTACCTGATAAAGTCTGGCGTGCCCTACCGCGAGATAACGCCAACCACTGATCACTTCAAGCAACATGTTCTACCCAAAACCGGTGGTCGCCAAAGTATACCCACGATCGAGCTACCAGATGGCGAAGTCATTCGTGATGGCGCTGCAATTATTGACTATTTTGAAAGTAAAAACGGTCATCGCTATGCGCCGACAACATCGAAACAAAAAATACTGAGCCTGCTATTTGATGTTATTGGCGCCGAAGGATTGCTGCGCCCCGCGATGCATTACCGCTGGAACTTTCCGGAACAGAATCTCTCATTTTTACAATTTCATTTTGAATCGCTAATGCCATCACAACTAGATCGCAAAACTGTAGCGGAAAAAAGCATGAATCAAATGCGTAAAGCCTGTCAGGCCTTCGGCGCCATTCCCGCAACATTTGAATTAGTGGAAACCTTGTATTCGGAGCTACTAGAAAAGCTGGACACGCATTTTTCTGATCAACCCTATCTGTTAGGCGGGCAACCCTGTATTGGCGATTTTGGCATGATCGCACCGTTCTTTGGTCATTTGGGGAGAGACCCCAAACCTTTGTCACTAATGCAAAAAAATGCCATACGTCTATTCCGCTGGGCCGAGCGAATGAATCGGCCTGAACTGGATGTCGGTGAATTTGAAAATCAGGATGGCGTCTATCTTACCGACGACGAAGTGCCCAACTCGTTGATTGACGTCCTCCAACATCTGGCTTTGGACTTCATTCCGGAAACACGAGCCGCGGCGGACTGCATTAATCAGTGGATTGATCAACAAGTTGATTTGGAACCATTAACAAATTGCGAACGCGGCGCCGGTTTTGCGGCCTTTGAAGTACGAGGCGAAACAATCAACGCCCTCGCCCAACCCTATCGATTTTATTTGTTGCAACGGGTTCAGGATAGCTACGAGGCAATGAATGTATCAGACCAGCATGAGGTTAAATCCCTACTCGAACGGTGCCACATGGCTGACGTGCTGGAGCTAAAGATTTCCCGCAGGATCGGACGAAAGAACAATCGCGAAGTTTGGTTGTGACCCTCGCTAATCCCAATAATTTGACCAACAGTTTAATCATTTACGTAAAGGAGCTTTACCGTGCAAGTTGAAAATAAAATAAGTCCAAACGAAGCGCAAATGAAAGAATTTCTAGAGGGTGATGCGGACACACCTATTCATATGGTAAATCTACTTAAGTTTAAGGAAAAAGCTCAATACGAAGACGGTCGTGAAACCAGCTTATCCGGCGCAGAAGCCTACGCCATTTATGGCCAGGAAGTTCAAGGCCATATAAAGAAAGTAGGAGGCAGTGGTATTTTCGCCGGCCAAGTTAGCCGACTGATGCTTGGCGAGGTTGAAGATCTATGGGATATGGTTGCGGTTGTGACCTACCCTAGCAAAAAGGCAATGCTCGCGATGATCAGTGACCCGGATTATCAGGAAAGTGCAAAACATCGTAGTGCAGGGCTTGCCGGACAACTTAATATTGAAACCAAAAGTTAATGGCGTCGTTCCGTTGCCGGGT
>JBALTE010000006.1:99463-155118 GCA_036963965.1 Oceanicoccus sp.
ACACGCACCAAGAATCTATAAAGGATTATCAGCCATCAGTTTAATAGTGGCCTCTGCTAGCTCCTGCGGTGAATGTTCCTGCAAAAAATGTCCCGCACCCCGGATTGTAATATGGGGCTGACCTTGCGCTCCCGGCACCGACGCTTTAAAACGAACATCACCGCCTGCAGTCACCGGGTCCGAATCAGAGAACGCGCACAGTAGGGGTTTCTGCCACTGTTCAAAAACACTCCAGGCTGCTCTATTGGCAGCAATGGCAGGGTTATCAGGGAAAATTGGCACCAGTGTTGGAAACTGCCGGCCACCTGCCAAATAACTTTCATCCGGGAACGGGGCTCCGTAGGCCGCCTGCTCTGCCGGAGACAATAGATCGCCATTGCTCATCGCAAGAACGGCCTGAGGAGAAAATCCCTGTGACTCCGAGCAATATTTAACCCAATGCATAAAACCCATGCCACTCTTATCTCCTGCCATAGCCATACCCATTTCTAGTGGATTAGACGGAACCGCGAGGGAATCGTAATAAGCGTGCATGGGTTTACTTTTTTCCTCAAATTGCTCGGGTGGCACCCCCTGTGCGTCAGGCAAACCAGTATTGGCAACAACAATTCGGGCAAAACGGTCGCTATTTTCTGCGGCAACACGCAGCCCGATAAGGCCGCCCCAATCCTGACAAAAAAGGGTGATGTCTTGTAAATCAATGGCATCAAGCAAGGCTTTTACCCAGCCAACATGGTTGGCATAGGTATAATTTTCACGCAGGGTTGGCTTGTCAGATTTACCAAAACCAATGAGGTCCGGCACGATAACCCGATACCCCGCCGCAACAAAAAATGGCACCATCTTGCGATACAAATAAGACCAAGCAGGCTGTCCATGCATGAGTAAAACAACGTCTCCGTCACTCGAGCCTTCATCCAGGTAGTGCATGCGCAGTTCACCGCCCTCACCATCCGCAACCTGAACATAATTCGGTTCAAAGGGGTAATCGGGAAGATTGTTAAAACATGCATCGGGTGTGCGTTTAAATTCCATACTGTATAACCTAGTAAATTTGTCGATCCGTTTAATAGAGAGTAAATATTTGAACTATTGGCTCGATTTTCCGCGCCCGTACACAAAAATATCTATCATTGCCGTGACTAAGCCAAACAGCAAAAATAACAGTAACCGCGGATCACTGAGATAGAGCGATGTCTCCACCGGGTAAGCAATGGTTTTGGTCATTGCTGCCAATTTGAAATCATGACGCGGACCTATCTCAGGATTGGTGATAATTTCGAGGAAGCTACGTCGGCTTCGGTAGCGAAACAAGGCCGCCGTGTCCCAGCCCTCCGCGTCCTCAATACCGGAAACATCGGCAGCAAAGCCCAAACCCGATGCATAGAATACTGGATGGCAGGCGCGGAAAAGCAACTCCGGATACATATGTTCCATATAGTGTGCCTGGTAATCTTCTGATGTCGCGCCTGCATCAAAACCTGGCATAGGTGGAGGGTTTGGATTCATTTGAATATTGTTCACCATCAAAAACTGGCGGCCACTGTCATTTTCAAAAAAGGCCTGCAGTTGCCGCCTGCGCTCGGGTGGAACACCACGAGTATCAAAATAGGCCATCGCTTTATTCACTTCTTCATCACTGAGAGGACCACCAAAATCGGTATACCAAACAGTGAACAACAACCACATAACTGAAGGAACACCCCACAAAAGCAAACGTTTATTCATCTTAGTTCTCGAATATTTAGTTGAACAGCGGCAGCACGCCAGTACCGTTTAGCACCTTATCAACACGGCCCCGGTCCGTAGCACTCAACGCCTGATAAGCCTCCCGCAGCCACTGCAAACATTTCGCCTGATAGGTAAAGGGATTTTGTTCCCAGGGACTGCCGTCCAGCTCCATTTGCAACAGATCTGCTTTCTCCATCACCGCTTTGGCATTGCCAATCAGATACGGCGCATAGATTCGACCGACTTCGCACAGCAAGCTCTTCAGTGTTTCAGGAGGATTATCAATATCCAGCCAATCACTATCGCTAACAAGGTAACCGGACAAATCTTCGACTATCTCCACCCAAGCGTAAACGCGAGGGCACTCTTGAAGAATGATCGCCTGCGGTGTTGGATCAAATAAGGCAAGACACGTTAGCTGGCCGTAGATGGCAAAGTCAGCGGACCCAGGGCGCTCACCCATCAGAAAAGGTTGATCTGTCAGCAGTTTGTCGAGCAGGTGGATAAAGCGCTTGAAGCTGGCTTCGATAACCGGCTTGGTTACTTCGTTAGACCCCACGTAAGACAAACGCGAAATTTGCCGCTGGCGAATAAAATCGCCCATTGCCTGACATTGATCTTCAGCTTGTGAAATACCACCCCAGCGAGGCAGAATATCACCACCCTTTTTTATGTCTGCATCGTAATACCAACGATAGTGAAACATCGCTTTGGTCAACCACTCATCACCATAGTCTTCCAGTAACATGTCGATAAAGGCCAGCGCCGGATCAGAGGGAATAACTGATCGCCCCTCGTATTCACCTTCGAAACGGCGGATCAATGGACTGGAATCAGTGACGGCAACTTCCTCGCCCTGTTCATTCTCAAAATAGAACGTCGGCAACAGTGAAACTTTGGGCTGAACACGCGGCTTTCGGTGGCTATCCACACCGCCATCTACCATCCGCGAATTGTATTCGAGCCGGTATGGAATATTTCTAAAACGCATTACGCTCAGCATCTTGCGGGTATAGGGTGATCCCGGCGCACCCATTAATTCCTGAACTTGTCTTTCGTTAGTCATTAGTTATCCCTGCGCTCAAATAATGTTATGTCACTGACTGATGGGTTATGGGGTTTTGAGGGCTATTTCCTGGGCGTCAGACCTTCCTTCTTTAGACGCCACAACAACACATCGAGACGATCCTGGCCAAAAAATGGCTCACCATTGAAAGCACATGTTGGTACGCCCCAATGACCCGCCTCCGCATGGGCATCTTGATTCTGTTCGATAATTGCTTCAAGACGGCCTGCTTCCGAATCCAGCCGCGCATCCATCTCCACCAAATCCAGCCCGGCTCTTGCCGTTGCTTGAGCCAAATGATCACCTTCGTGCCAGTTGACAGTACCACCCCAGATCACGCTCGATATTTCATCGGCAAACTCGATACCTCTACCGAGTTCGGCAGCGAGAACGCCTAACTGGGTAAGACGAGCAATGTGAGGCTGATCAGTAGAAGTCTGGCGCAGTCCCGCTTCATCTACGTACTGATTAATGGGGTCTGGGTTCGGCCACACAAATGGCAATTCCAGAAATTCCGCAACCCGAAACATGTCAGTCATAAAGTAAGAAAACCATTGCGGGTTTACACTGTGGAAAAACTCGGGCGTGCGAACAGCAATCGGATATACCGGCTTAAAGTTAACTTGTAGCTGGTATTGCTCTTGCCACTGACGCAGTCGTCTGGTGGCGAGATATGACCATGGACTTCTAAACGACCAATAGACTTCAATTTGCAAGGTGTCGCTCATATTTTGTTCCTTTGAAAGGCTGCCTTTTGTCTACCATCACAAAAGGCCAAATTATTATAAAAGATCAATGTAAAAGTAAGCTACAGGCACTATTAATGTCAATATATAGTTCGAGACAGCGCACCTGACGCATAGTCATGTGGCATCAACAGGCACACCAAAGCGCAACTTTCCCCGTCGTTTGATTTATCACTCTTTGAAAAAAATCTTCGATGATAGCGGTTCCCGGCCTCTCTATTAATTGGTTCACTAGAGTACCCTGGAAGGCAATATACCGGATTGATAAAATCATTACTTTGAATGACAATTAGTAATATGGCACTAGATATTTCGCAACTTAATTTCCGTCCGTATTGAACTGTGAATTCAGAGTCCAACCTATGAAAAGAATAGTAGCTACAACACTAACCGGTTTGGCGTTGTTTATAGCGCTGATATTCTGGGCATTGTTTTTATCACCACGCCCACTGCTCACCATCGATCCCGCAACTCTGGCAGGCGATGGCAGTCAGGTAAATTATTGCGAGCTACCCTTATTAGACGGCAGTGGCTTGATGGCAAAAGATATTCCCAAAGGCAACACCCCCGGTTGCGGCTACAAACATTTTCCGCTGCCGATCCTGGCCCAGTGTACCGAGCCTCTAACTGATGGCGCAGATGATATCCGAGGGCTTTGGCAAGAAATAGGTGGTGATCACGTGGAGCGTGTAGAGCAATGCGGTAGACGGGTTGTGATAACAACCAGTGATATTATTCACGATTTTGGGCCAAACAGCACCCTTGGTGAAACCACCAATGACACAGAAGGTGTGGCATTTCGAATTGCGGGGAAACCCTTCTGTCCGCGCACCTCTGCCAGTATGGTTTGGCAAGACGGAACCCTTAACTTCCACGCCTTTGGCTTCGGTCCGGTCGTAGTAAAACGTTTTCTGGAAGACGAAAATCTGGTCTGGGAATACTTGAACGGCAGCATTACTCGGATGAAACGAATTTGTACGCTGCCAGCCAGTAAAAAATACCCTGAACGAGCACGAATCACTGACTAGGCGTAAATATTTGGCCCCTCTTCGAATTTAGCATGCAGATTAGGTGGCGACGATGGTGCCACCTAATGGTCCTGCGGATTCGCAATAACAACGCTTATCAGGACGCGTATTGAGTCGCGAGATTGTTGATCACCCCATGAAAACCTTCCATCGTTTGCTGCACAATTTCTTCAGCGCTCAATACTGAATCAATGCGCCCACATACCTGCCCCGTTAGTGGGATAGCAGCTTCCATATCACCGTCAAAATACAGCGACTGAAGACCACCCATATGCTCTGGCATACTAATTTTTCCCTCGAACGCCAATCCACTGGTGCGCTCGGTGCGCAGAGCTCGCAAAGCCGGCCGGGATTGCTGATTCAAAAATACGGTATCTGTTTCTTTAGCGCTAACGAGTGCCTGCTTCCAATTATTATGCACCGGAGATTCAGAACAGGACAACATACGGGTACCCATTTGTACCCCCTCCGCACCCATGGCAAATGCGCCGGCCATGGACAAGCCATCTGAAATTCCACCGGCGGCAATAATAGGAACATCAACCCGTGACCTGATCAATGGCAACAATACCATTGTTGACACCGGGCTAGGATTTTTGAAACCGCCGCCTTCACCACCCTCTACTATCAGACCGTCAACACCGGCGTCCATTGCTTTCAGTGCCATATCGAGTGTTGGTACGACGTGAAAAACTTTAATGCCCGCCTGTTGGAAATCTTTTGTACACACACTGGGGCTGCCGGAGGAGGTGGTAACGAAGCGAATCCCCTGCTCGATCACAAAGTCGATAATATTTGTGCCTTTTACATAAGATAGGGCAACGTTCATACCAAAAGGTTTGTCCGTTAGCTGACGCATCTTCTCTACTTCAATCTTGATGGCATCTAATTCGCCCGAAGAGGTCTCGATAATACCCATACCACCAGCATTACTGACTGCCGAAGCTAGTTGCGCTCTCGCTATCCAGCCCATAGGTGCCTGAATAATCGGGTAATCCGTTCCAGTCATTGCGGTGACACGGTTGTTGATTTTCATTTCACTCATACGATCTCTCACTCCTTATCATTAATTCAATTCTGGCCTATTGTAGCCACTTTGGTCGACAACGTAACGGCCGATTAGTCTCAGTTTGCTGTATTACGTATTCATCTGTATTTCGCTGGCCAATTTGTAAACGTTCGTCCGACACCTGGATACCAATCTTCCATCGAAATAATACGGTATAATGATTGGCTTCACATAGCCCAATGATTAGAGTCTTTATGCTAGACAATGAAAACCCCTTTGCTTCAGAAGACATAACACCAGCGTTTAATGATGAGTGGGTCGCGAAACGACGAGTAGCAGACGCACTTAAGCAGCTCACCGAAGTATTAGTAACCTCCTCGCCTGATGTAGAACAAATGCACAGCATCGCAGAACGACTGGAGGAGACCGCTGCGAGTTTTAGAGAATCTCCCCGCCTTTATGGCCGCAGCTCCTGGGCAGCTTCCGGTGAACATGGCAACTACGCGCAGATCAGTCATGAGCTTAATCCACTAGCAGGATGGAGCAATCCTATTGCACCGCCCCTAAATAGCTGGATAGATGGCGATAGGGCCTATGGTACTTGCCAATGCGACTGGGCCTACGAGGGTCCGCCAGGCAGTGTACATGGCGGCATAATAGCGGCTATATTCGATCAGTTTTTAGGTATGGCTCAACGCATGGGCGGCCAGCCCGGCATGACCGGTTACCTGCATGTAAATTATCATAACCGTACCCCTCTCAACACAGAACTGAAACTCGAAGGCATGCTGGATAAAGTCGAAGGCCGAAAAACTTTGTTGCGTGGTGAAATGTATGCTGATGGTGTGATGACCGCTAGCTGTGAAGGTTTATTTATTCGACCAAAAAATGGCGTGCAAGCAATAGAACTATTGGATGCCCTTGATCGTCAATAGATGACGCTCTGTTAGACAGGGTTATTGGTTTGCAATGCGCGCCATCCATCTCGCTAATACCATGATCAATAGATTCAATAGCATCAGCAGAAACTCTGACTGCTTTGTTAAAAAAGGCGCTTTTGAAAATATCTCTATTGTAGCCCTGTAACCACAGCAGACTGGGAAACAATCGATTTAGCATCCATTGATCCTCACATCGAACCTGATCAAATTTTGTAAACGTTATCGGCTGGCAGCCTCTTTTATCAACAGATAATAAGCACTGGTCCCTTTCACCAAATTATCGATCGTCACTCGTTCATTAGTACCGTGAAAACCAGCGATGTCGTCAGACGTCACCAGCATATATTGAAACCGATAAGAGTCGTCTGCCACTTGGCTGTAGTGTTTGGAGTCGGTACCACCAACCGTTAACCCCGGGACAACAATAATGTCACCAAAAACCTGCCGCGCAACACTTCCTATAGTTTGATAGCCATCGCTATCGCGGGAGGAGACTGTCGACGCCTGCGCACTCATGCCATCACCTCTGAAATCAACATCAACACGTTTGTCATCAATGGCCGCTATAACATGAGCTTTTACGCTTTCGGGTGTATCACGGGGGTGTAAACGAAAATTAACGGCTGCTGTAGCCGTCGGAGGAATAACATTGGTTTTTACCCCTGCATTGATAATGGTAGGTGCCGTGGTTGTGCGCAACATGGCATCAGCAGCGCGGCTGCTCGCTGCCAGTTGCCGCTCCAGCACACCCCCAAACAACCATTGATTGGCTACAAGCAGGCGTAAACCAAACGATCCATTACGAGCGATACCCTCAAAGGTTTCGGCACTGACACCTTCCAAACCACCAGGGATAGGGTGTTTACGCAAATTGACCAATGCCTTTGCCAAAATATCGATGGAGACTTCTGCCTCTGGCATTGACGAATGGCCTCCGGGGCCATGAGCTACCAGATCAAGCGTCATACTGCCCTTTTCAGCAACATTAATAGAGGCAATTGGCTTGTCAAAACCCGGCATAACACCATCTAAAATAAAGGACCCTTCATCGATGGACCATGCCAGCTGCACACCTTCGGATTTCAGTTGTTCCGTCACGCCCCTGGCGCCGGCAACACCCCCTATTTCCTCGTCATGGCCAAAACTGAGATAAACAGTCCGCTCGGGCACAAAGCCCTCTCTTGCCAACAGCGCGGCTGCTTCCAGCATGACAATAACCCCACTCTTATCGTCCATCGCACCTCGACCCCAGACATAACCATCCGCAACCATTCCTGCAAAGGGGGGGTAATTCCAATCGCCTTCTGAACCCGATACAACGGGAACTACATCGTAATGTCCGGTCAACATGATCGGTTTGAGATTAGGGTTACTGCCCTGCCACTTATAAAGCATGGTGTGGTCTGCAATCATTTCAAGCGCAATCGTCTGCTGAACACGCGGATAAGTCTCTTTTACCCAATCAACAAACTCCAGGAACGGGTCATAGTCCTGAGTTCGCTGGTCACCGGTCGACACTGTCTTAAACCTAATCGCCTGTTGCATATGTGCTGTCACTGCTTCGCGATCGATATTTATGGAAACCTGCGGCACGCTGACACTATCGCTAGCGCTAAACAGCCAGGTTCTCACCAGCACAATGACAAGCAACACTATCAACAGCAAACCGCACACGCTCAGAATTTTTTTCACCACGCATCTCCAAATCAAAGAATAACTTCATTTTAACAACGTCTTTCGTACTAACGATAACTATTACTCAAAACAGGCTGTATAGTCCCGTAATACCACTCTTTTGTTAAGTGATTTATCGATCAAGATTTGATGACAACACTACAAGTATTGCCATCGTCTTTCTTCACGACTACTTTCGACTATAATGTCCACGAAACATCGGCTATATTTTGGCTATCATGTCGTTAAAACTGACAAACCTGTTTCAATCTTGACAAAATTTATCTGAATAAATCACCAGAACACCTAATGGGTATTGGCTCGACAACATGACGAATAACAGTACTGAACGCACTGATACTGAATCCCGAAAAAAAAGGGCTGATATTACCCGCACTAGTATCATGCGCGCTGCTGAAAAGCTGTTCGCTAAAAACGGGATAGAAAATGTATCTGTCAGGGCGATTATCAAAGAAGCCGGACAGAAAAACGAATCGGCTCTTCAATATCACTTTAAGAACCGGCAAGGGCTAATCGAAGCAATAAACATCTTTCGGCAAACACAAGTCGATAAAAAGCGGGGCGAGCTTTATCTTGAGCTTCTGAGCCGTACGCCAACACCGACATTGAGGGAAGTATGCAGTTTACTTGTTGAGCCTGTCTTTCTTTTGGCAAAAAGCGACCCCGGTATTCGACAATGGTTGAAGGCTTTCAGTCAGGGCTACGCATCATGGACATCAGCGGCACTAAAACGCAACTGGTCCAGTTTGGGTAACAACACAAAAGAGACAGCGAAAATCTTGCGTTCACACATGGACCATATCAATTCGACCGTCGCTGACCTTCGCGTGCTTAATGCCATGCGCTTCATCGCACTGTCCCTGTCACAGCAGGCCAGCGAGAAAAATGCCTTCCGCAACGAAGATTCCGAGCTATTTTACCAGGTATTGCTCGATGGAATTACTGCATCGCTCTGCGCTGACATGTCTGCAGAAACCCAAAAAGCAGTAACCGCCAAAGAAAAGTCCAAAAACCAATAGACTGCTATCTTCTTGCCATTCGAACACCCTACTCTGATAGCGTTACTTTGTAAGCGTCAGAGAAACGAGCGGGAAACCGTGCCGGCCGACCGCTTTGAAGGTTCATGCACACAAAGTCGACCTCACCTCTCATCACGGTGATATTTTTCGCGGGAACAATGAGTTGATAACGACGAGTAACACGCAATTTCCCATCACTGGCAGAAATCCAATTTCCGACCATTACTTCATCCCCTGCATAACAGGCAGAAAGATAGTCAACATTGATTTTTCGTACAGCCATTCCTCTCGACATGGCAACACAGTCTGCTTCAGATAAACCCAAAGCACTGGAATGCGCCCAGGCCAACTGCTCCAGCCACCTTATATAGACGCCATTATTCACGTGACCAAACGAGTCTATATCTGAGGAAGTTGCCACTACATTAATACAATAAGGATTGTCATGATCCCAAATGCTCAAATTTTCCATCGTCTACTTTGTGTATTCCACTAAACATAACGGTAAAAAAACATCGAAAAACCTAATGCGGCTAATCTCGGGTTCTACTTCTTTCTGCTGGGGTAAACAGTTCTCTCAGCAAATAGTCTTTGAATTGTTCAGCATAATCCTGCTGCTCCAACGCGACAGCCATACACTTCAACCAGGCATCTCGCTCTTCGATACCTATGTCTAAATGACTGTGGGCCCGTGGAATATGAATAGTTCCATATTTTTCTTTATATCGCTTCGGACCACCCAGCCATCCACAAAGAAAACGAGATAATTTGTCCCGAGTAATGCTCAGATCTGCCTTATGCATAGACAGAATACCCTTGGCTTCCGGTAACACTTCCATGGTGTCATAAAAGGCATCTACTAATTTCCGAATACCTTTCTCGCCACCTGCTGCGATAAACGATGCATCGCCTTCACCGTAGGTGTTCTCGCCAACTGTTTTATCCAAATTACTCATTGATAGCCAACAATTCAACATCAAAAATTAAGGTTGATCCCGGTTCGATAGCACCTGACCCCCGATTGCCATAGGCTAGATCACTGGGAATAAATAGTCTCGCCTTCTCGCCAACAACCATCAACTGCAAACCTTCAGTCCAGCCTTTGATCACCTGATGCAAACCAAATTCAATGGGCTGACCCCGATCTACAGAGCTATCGAATACAGTTCCGTCAATGAGTGTCCCATGATAGTGAACTTTGACCATGTCTTTTGCTCGCGGATGAACAACGCCAGATCCTTTTTGCACCACTAAATACTGCAAACCCGATGGTAGCGTTTTCACTCCCTCCACAGTTTGATTTGCAGCAAGAAAATCTTCACCCTTGCGAATATTTTCTGTAGCTGCCGACTTGTTTGCTGACGAACGCATAAAGACAAAGACAACGATTGCAACGACAATAACAGCAATAATAATTTTAGACACATCTAACCCCTAACTGTAGTGAATCAATATTTTACCTGAGATCCGATAAAAATTCCGGCCTTTGAAACGAACCCTTTTCCTCCGTTCGATAAATAATACTGACACGACTGCTGGAGGGACAAAAGCATTGGATACCTGGCTGAGTGCATTCAGCACTAGCAATTTAGAAAACTGGTCGACGCCGCAGGTTATCCGAGCATTGGCGAACAGCCCTGAAACATTAAGGCGCGATAAAAACTTGCGCCTTAAATCAGACATACATATTCAGCTGGCCCAATACTCACTCATATTGAGCTTCCCCACTCATTAGTATCGGCCTAACTGCATTGCGCCAAATATCATATCCTCCGTCTTTCATATGCAACATATCAGCAAGAAAAATATCGACAATCGGCTTGTCGTCAGCCCCGAACATAGGCGTAGCCACATCAACATAAATAAGTAACGGATTTTCGTCACATCGGGATTTAAGCAAAACATTGGTTTCTTGCATAGACGGCCAAATGTCCCAGCGAGAAATACTCGGCTTAACCGCTAAAACGTATATTCTAGTCTCTGGAAGAGTCATGTGAACCCGCTCCACAATTGCATCAAAGTAATCGAGAACCTGAGCTGAGCTGGCACCTAGAAAAGCGTCATTATCGCCTTCATATAACATCACGGCTCGAGGTTTATATCTGAGCACCAGATCGTCCAGAAAATAAAGTACATCGTACATATTGCTACCGCCAAATCCCCTGGGAATAATGGTCAAGGGTTCCAGGTCTTCAGCAATACGAGGATGCCAACCGCGCATGCTGGAACTACCGGTAGCGACTATTCCACCATCGGGCGAAGGGTTTTCCAATTCACCGGCGACAAAAGCGTCTATTGCCCCACGGAAACGTTCCGGATCAGGGTAATTCGCTCCGCGCTCATTTTCAACGGCAAAACTATTTACTGTTGTTACAACTAACATTGCCACCAACAACAACCGCGATCCAAGATAAATCACCTGTTTCATGCAAACTCCATAATTAGAATGTTTGGATTAATGGGGATAATCATCAAGCTGTGACGCCAATCAATCATCCCAGCATGTCACCGCTCTCAGACAACTGAAAGCGGTGCTAACGTAAGCCACTATATCCCCGTCGTCGACTATTATCGTTAGTATGTGCGGCCACAGAGAAGCCTTTCTATTGGGCTGTGTCGCCAACAGCTTGCAAATTACTCTAGTCTATCAATCCAAAGTGACGGCGCAACACATCGACAATCTCCGCTTTGGGGTTGTCAGATAGGACAATTTTTTCTCCGGTAATTTTCTCTGCAATAGCTGCATATGTCTGGGATACGGCCATTAGTACTGATTCCGGTAATTCATTATCACGAGCTAGTGCCGCCCTTTCTTCCATTCTATTCTTATTAAGCAAAATATCGGGGTCAGGGAAATGATTCAGCAACAGCTGACGAAAACCCTCTTTCGAGTTTTCTACAATTTTCCCCTCTCTATAGGCCATCGCGTCCCAAATACGTGATGAATCTGGTGTTCCAACTTCGTCCATATATATTAGTTTTTCTCGTCCCTGTTTGTCAGTGACGTAACCAAACTCAAACTTTGTATCGACAAAAATCTGATCCAATTTCTCGAGCTCGTCACTAATAACATTAAATCCTTCTGACAACAGCTTTTCGTAATACTCAACATCGCCAGCCTCTTTGAAATGAAAAGCCTTCATATTACTGACAATATCCTCTCGAGTAATATTTACGTCATCAACTTCTGGCACCCCCGGGATTCCAGTCAAAATACCTTTAGTTGAAGGTGTTATTAACAACTCGGGGAGTTTCTGATCTCTGCTCAAGCCATCATCAATATGAATACCACAAAACTCTCGCTCTCCCTTTTCATAGGAACGCCACATTGACCCGGTAATGTATTGTCGTGCTATTGCCTCTATCATCACAGGCTTTGCTTTTTGAACAATCCAAACCAATGGATGTGGGATATCGAGAATATGGCTATCTGCCAAACCTTTTTCTCGAAACAGCTTAAACCAATGATTAGAGATAGCGTTTAGCGCAGCCCCTTTGCCAGGAACGCCATCCATTCCTCCTTCACCCTGCCAGATACATTCAAAGGCTGAGATACGATCGCTGATAACCATCACTGCCAATGACGAATCCGGTGCGACGTCATAACCTTTTTCCTCAATCAGGCGGCGACTATCACTATCTGTCAGCCAATATACTGAGCGCACTTTGCCGCTGTGAATTGGGAGATCTGTTCGGATGGGAAGATCATTGTTTACCGCCAATACCTTGTTAGCAAGACTCATAGCTAATGCCCTGTTGTGTTTCTTGTGATTGTAAAATCCGGTGTTTTGGGAATTCGTGAATAGAGGCATTGTAGAATAAACTTACACCTCGAGAAAAGCGATCTTAGCAGATATTAGTAAACACGCCAGTGTTGGCCGGAGATGGACTCGAATTGGCCGACAACATATGCGGTTTAATTAGCCATCAGCAAAGTGCGCGCTGAACAGCTGCTACAATTTGTTGATTGGCATCGGGGAAAGGATACGTCGATAAAGCATCAGCACTAACCCATTTAAAAGGCTGTCCTTCTTTACCAGAAGGCTCTCCGGAAAACTGCTCAACCCACCAGACATCCAAAAAAACAATTTTTTCGCTGTATTGGTGCCTAACTTCTATCAGCGGACTGCAAACATCCACAGTCAACCCCAGCTCTTCAAATAACTCCCTGTTTAAGGCCTGCTGTACGGTTTCTCCAGTTTCAACCTTGCCACCCGGAAACTCCCACAACCCCCCCTGATGAGTATTTTGAGGGCGCAAAGCAATAAGGATTTGTTGTCGGTGGTCAAGAATCACGCCTACGGCAACGTGCAATAAACTGTTGGACATGGCAGGCATCAATCAGGTTCGATATTCGGCGTTAATCCGCACATACTCATTTGACAAGTCAGAGGTCCAGACGGTTGCAGACTGCTCTCCTCGGGACAAGTCAATCGCAATGGTTATGTCTTCTTCATCCATCGCTTCCTGACCACGCTCTTCAGTGTAGCTTGACGCCCGACAACCGTCTTTGGCAATCAGTACACCGTTGAGACTGACGCTAACCAAATTCACATTAAAGTTATCTACGTCCGCCCGACCAATAGCCATCAACAAACGCCCCCAATTGGGGTCACTGGCAAATAGTGCGGTTTTCACCAAGGGCGACTCTGCGACGGTATAAGCAACTTTCAAACATTCCTGCTCGGTCTCACCACCCGTTACTTTAACCGTAACAAACTTGCTGGCACCCTCTCCATCTCGAACCAAGCCCTGAGCTAATTCTATGAAGACAGATGTAATGGCGTCTTGCAATGGCTGGTATAACGGGTCATTTACACTTGCCACTTGCTCTACGATGGCCCTCCCTGTAGCTACCAACATACATGCATCGTTAGTCGACGTATCACCATCAACAGTAATTCGATTAAACGATTGATTAACAGCTGTATTTATCATGGTTTGCAGTAAGGATGTTTCCACAGCTGCATCAGTTGCAATATAAGCCAGCATGGTCGCCATATTGGGTTTGAGCATCCCCGCACCCTTGGCAACACCTGTGATGTTAATAGTTTCACCCTGATATTGAATCTGCGTAGACGCAGCTTTCGGACGCGTATCAGTTGTCATGATACCTTTAGCAGCTTGCAGCCAAGCATTGTCTTCGAGCGCTGCAACTGCCTGAGGGAGAGCGGTAACAATTTTCTCCACCGGCAAAGACTCACCGATAACACCGGTAGAAAATGGCAACACAAGATTGGGGGCGACAGCTACCAGTGAGGCGAGGGACTGACAACAGGCCAAACTGTCAACCAAACCCTGATCACCGGTACCCGCATTAGCATTACCCGTATTAACAACAAAATAGCGGCTAGCTGCAATACCAAGATGCTGCTTTGCAACCTGAACCGGTGCCGCGCAAAACGCATTGCGAGTAAAAACACCACAAACGCTGGCGCCCTCACAAATTTCCATAACAACCAGATCCAGACGCCCCGTTGTTTTGATTCCTGCAGACGCGGTTCCCAAACGAAACCCTTTAACCGGGTGCAATGTGGGAAGTACTCCCTCTCCTACTGCCATCTCCAAACCTTTCGATTAACTATCGCCACATCATACCCCTGCACCAACAAGAATTATCTTATACCGAAATATTGTCGGTGTTTTTCGCCGATAATCTACAGCGAAAGGCAGTGATATCTTATGCCAATTTTCCATGACACTGCTTAAACTTCTTACCGGATCCGCAAGGGCAGAGCTCATTACGACCGACCTTCTTCCCTTCACGAACAAAGGGTTCAACCGGTATCTCCTGCGACTCGGCGGTATCTTCACCGCTCTCTATCGCTGAGGCAGCGTCATGGGTAAATTCCATCTGTTTAGCCGCTTCTTCTTCCCTGCGTCTACGCTCTAATATTTCAAGTTCATCTTCACGTTGTATCTGTACGTTAGCAAGAAAGCGAACAACATCGTGTTTTAATGCATCCAGCATAGACTCAAACAAACTGAATGCTTCGCGCTTATACTCCTGCTTTGGATTCTTTTGTGCATACGCCCGCAGGTGAATCCCTTGGCGCAATTGATCCATCGTCGCCAGATGTTCTTTCCATAAATTGTCCAACACTTGCAACATGATATGTTTTTCCAGGCGACGTATATCAGGACCAATTTCATCAGCCTTTGCATTATACGTAGCGGCAATAGCTGCCGTTATTTTTTCGCGAAGTGGCTCTTCATGCAAATTATCATCTTCATCCAACCACTGCTGGATCGGAAGAGAAGCAGAAAACTCACCTTCAAAGCGCTGCTCCATACCGGTAATATCCCACTGCTCTTCCAGGCTTTGCGGGGGGATAAACTCGGTGATCACTTCATTAATGACATCGCCCCTGATCGCTTCAATGGTCTCACTAATGTCATCTTCTTCGAGTAACTCAAGGCGCTGTTGATAGACTATTTGTCGCTGGTCATTGGCAACATCGTCATATTCCAGCAACTGCTTACGAATATCAAAGTTACGCCCTTCAACCTTCCGCTGCGCCTTCTCGATAGAATTGGTAACCATTCGATGCTCTATCGCTTCTCCTTTATCCATGCCCAATGCTTGCATAAAATTGCGCACTCTATCAGAGGCAAATATGCGCATCAGGTTATCTTCCATTGACAGATAAAAACGGGACAAACCCGGATCACCCTGCCGACCAGCTCGGCCGCGAAGCTGATTGTCGATACGTCGAGACTCGTGACGTTCGGTGCCAATAATATGTAAACCACCGGCATCCAATACCGCTTGATGACGTTGTTCCCAGTCTTCACGCAACGCGGCTAACTGTGTATCGGTCGGATTTTTTAAAGCGGCTATCTCTGATTCAACATTGCCTCCCAACACAATATCAGTGCCACGTCCTGCCATATTGGTGGCTATAGTCACCATACCCGGTTTACCGGCCTGGGAGATAATTTCGGCTTCTTGCTGGTGAAATTTTGCGTTGAGCACTTTATGCTCTAGCTTGGCTTTGTCAAAACGCCTAGACAGTTCCTCAGAGGTTTCTATAGAGGCGGTTCCGACTAACACTGGAGCACCACTTGCCCTGAGTTCTCTCACATCCTCAACGATAGCGTCATATTTTTCGTCTTTCGACAAATAAATCAGATCATTCAAGTCTTTCCGAAGCTGCACCACGTTCGTGGGAATAACCACAACTTGCAGGCCATAAATTTGATTAAACTCAAACGCTTCAGTATCTGCTGTCCCGGTCATACCGGAAAGCTTGTTAAACAAACGGAAATAGTTCTGGAACGTGGTAGACGCCAGAGTCTGGCTTTCGGCCTGGATATGCACACCTTCTTTTGCTTCTATTGCCTGGTGCAGACCCTCCGACAAACGCCGACCAGCCATGGTTCGACCAGTATGTTCATCGATCAAAACAACCTGATTGTTCTGCACAATGTACTCGACGTCATTGTGAAACAACTTATGTGCGCGTAACCCGGAATAGAAGTGCTGCAACATTGACAAATTTGACACTGAATACAGACTGTCGCCTTCTGACAGCAATCCAGCCTCAGTCAACAACTCTTCAACATAGAGATGACCTTGTTCGGTTAGCTCTATCTGACGGGCTTTTTCATCAATGGTAAAATGCCCTTCCGTTTCTTCTGTCTGCTCATTCAGCTTTGGAATTAGCGCATTGACTGTACGATACAGCTCAGAGCTATCATCAGCCGGGCCAGAGATGATGAGCGGGGTGCGAGCTTCATCGATGAGTATTGAATCTACTTCATCGACAATCGCGAAGTTCAGGTTACGCTGAAAGCGATCTTCCAGAGTAAAGGCCATATTGTCTCGAAGATAATCGAAACCAAACTCATTATTGGTACCGTAAGTAATATCACACGCATAGGCCGCACGCTTGGTTTCAGGCTCTTGTCCCGATAAGACAATACCTACACTCAAGCCCAGGAACTCATAGACAGGCCGCATCCAATTAGCATCGCGCTCTGCCAAATAGTCGTTGACCGTAACCAGATAAGCACCATCCCCGGACAGCGCATTGAGGTATATAGGCAGCGTTGCTACCAGAGTTTTACCCTCACCGGTACGCATTTCAGATATATGCCCCTGATGCAGGGTAATACCACCCAACATCTGGACATCAAAATGACGTAAGCCCAGGCTTCTTTTACCCGCCTCACGGACCACAGCAAAAGCTTCAGGCAGCAATTGATCCAGTGATTCACCCTGCTTGATACGCTCCCTGAAATCAGTTGTCTTCGCTTTTAACTGATCGTCGTCCAGCGCACTGATTGTTTCTTCAAACGCATTGATTTGCTGGACAGTTTTGCCCATACGCTTAAGTTCACGGTCGTTTTTACTACCGAAAATTTTCCTGGCGATATTTCCCAACATAATGGTTGCTACAATTCTGTTTTCTATTAATGGATAAACACGAAAATGCGGAATAGATCCGCAAACATGCTAGTTTAGTCTAGTTCGGATTAATAGGGCAGAAAAAATTCACCGACTGGCGCGATGAATGTACGTAGCAGGATCAACCGGGCGGCCGTGCTTGTATACTTCGAAATGAACATGAGGACCAGTCGAGCGACCGCTACTCCCCATCAAGGCAATAACTTGCCCCTTTTTCACGATATCACCCATCTCAACTTTGTTTTCCATGTTGTGAGCGTATCGGGTCATATAACCACTGCCGTGGTTTATTTCAACCATCTGACCATAACCATATCGGTCTCCGGACCAGGTAACAACACCAGAGCCAACAGTAATCACGTCGGCACCCAGTTTTCCGGCAAAATCGACACCTTCATGCATCGCAACGCGACCATTAAATGGATCTGTCCGATGCCCAAAATGAGACGACATCCAGCCTTTTTTGATCGGTCTTCCAGCGAGAAACACTTCGCCTTCAATCTTTCGATTAGCTAGCAAAGTTTCCAGAATATTCAGCTGCTGCGCACGATTATCTATGCGCGCAGAAAGACTATCGATTGCATCGATAAAATCGGGATTTTCGAGAGAGCGACCCTGACTGGCTGTTTCAGGACCACCCATCGCAGGAATCTGGTTAAAATCAAACTCACCGCGGTCAAGCTTGGCAACTGCGGTGATACGCTCACCCAGGGCATCAAGACGAACTAACCGGGCTTGCATTTCAGCCACCCTCAGTGTCAAAGCCTGTACTTGCTGCTCAGCGTTAAGTTTTGTTTGAGAGAGTAATTCTCGCTCTTTGCCATGTTTTTCTTTCATCGCGGTGAGCGCTTGCTGATCGAGAACTTCGCCGTCGTTGGCGGCAAAGCCATAGCCTACCAGCGCACCTATGCTGAGAGGAGCGACACCCAACAAACACAAAGAAAGCAGTTTTCGAGTCCAGCGCCCCAGAGAGATGGATTTTGATTGGCCACTTTTGTCGCTAATAAGAATAACTTTCATAAATAGCTTCAGTCGATTTCTGTTTTTTGCATTCACCAAGGTGAATAGCATGATTGATTTATAGCCTATTAAATATCGCATACAGATCAAACATTTACCAACCGACATCGGTGTTATTTAGTGAAGCAGCGCAAGCTTTGGACAAAAAAGTACTGAAGCTACGGCGCGACCGCCACAGCCTCCATATAAGATATAGGCGCCAGTGCCGGATCATCGAAGGTAACAACTTCCCACGCATCCGTATCAGCAATTAGTGCCCGTAAAGAAGCATTATTCAAGGCGTGTCCCGATTTGTGCGCCCTGAACTCCCCAATTAGGCTATTACCTAATAGATAGAGGTCACCAATAGCGTCCAGTACTTTGTGCTTAACAAATTCATCTTCATAGCGAAGACCGTCTTCATTAACAATCCGATACTCATCGACAACTATGGCGTTGTGAACACTTCCACCTTGAGCCAGACCTTTGGAACGAAGATATTCGAACTCGTGCATAAAACCAAAGGTGCGGGCGCGACTGACCTCCTTAACAAAGGAAGTACTGGAAAAATCCAGAGAGGCCGCACCCGTACGATCGCGAAATACCGGGTGATCGAAATCGATGGTAAACGAGACCTTAAAGCCATCAAAAGGGAGGAAGCTGGCTGTCTTGTCGTCGTGTTTCACCGTGATAGGTCGTTTAATACGGATGAACTTTTTGGCCTTGTTTTGCTCTGTGATACCAGCGGACTGAATCAAAAAAACAAACGGGCCTGCACTGCCATCCATAATTGGCACTTCTGCTGCACTCAGGTCAACATAGGCATTATCAATACCCAGTCCGGCCATGGCCGACAGCAAATGCTCCACTGTCGAAACCCGGACATCACCTTTCATCAAGGTTGTGGATAAGGTGGTATCACCCACATTTTCCGCTCGCGCAGGTATTTCTACAACCGGATCTAGGTCTGATCGCCTAAATACAATGCCAGTATCTACCGGCGCTGGAGAAAGTTTTAAATACACTTTCTCACCGGAGTGAAGGCCAACACCTGTCGCTTTAATCGCGTTCCGTAAAGTACGTTGTCTAATCATGGTCTTCTTCATGGTTATTATTAAGGTTACCGCTCTACCGCACTAAAGCGCGATCGCGACCCCAAAAAACCGCCTAAATTTGCTGTGCTTGGCTACTAAATCACCAAGACCCAAGAAATGAGGCGCGGATATTACCAAAGAACTGGCTTATCACCAAGTTTCTTCGGGCAAAACCCCCAACACTTCGCTTGTACAGCCCGTTCTACAGGTTATGCCTAAACCAGCCAAACAGCCAGACTGTTTAGTCTGCCTGTCGACGTAAAAAGGCCGGAATATCCAGATAATCCATATCCTTGTCCTGTACCGGTGCCGCTCCAACCGATTCACGCCCTAGAGAGTGCTGCGGGTTGTTGCGCATAACTGTTGGACGATCGAGGTTCCGATAATCAGGATTAACTGTCTCATTGGCAGTCGTTTGTACCACTTTTAAGGGTACATCCAGAATCACTTCACCACCCAATCCAGTCGCAACCACAGTAACGCGCAGTTCATCTGACATCTCAGGGTCTATAACAGTTCCCACAACGACAGTAGCATTATCCGAAGCAAATTCCTCGACGGTATCTCCCACTTCTGAAAACTCGCCCAAAGATAGATCTAAACCGGCTGTAATGTTAACCAATATACCTCTCGCACCCTGCAAATTGATATCATCCAGCAGCGGGCTACGAATGGCAGATTCAGCAGCTTCACGAGCACGATTTTCACCACGAGCACTACCTGTGCCCATCATCGCCATACCCATCTCTGACATAACCGTACGAACATCTGCAAAATCGACATTAATCATACCTGGACGAATAATTAAATCAGCGATGCCCTGAACGGCACCCAACAACACATCATTAGCCGTTTTGAAAGCTTCAAGCAAAGTTGCTGCCTTGCCCAATACTGCTACCAATTTTTCATTGGGAATAGTAATTAGCGAATCAACGTGCAGCTGCAATTCTTTCATTCCTTCATCAGCAATCAAACTACGCTTTTTACCCTCAAAAGAAAAGGGGCGAGTCACAACTGCTACTGTCAAAATACCAAGATCTTTGGCTATTTCCGCAACTACAGGGGCTGCACCAGTACCAGTACCGCCTCCCATACCCGCAGTAATGAAGACCATGTCTGCACCCTGCAGCGCTTCTGAAATACGATCACGATCTTCAAGCGCCGCCTGACGACCAATATCCGGATTAGCGCCTGCCCCAAGACCTTTTGTAATACTACTGCCCAGTTGTAATACAGTCGCTCCTTCTATATCGGTTAAAGCCTGTGAATCGGTGTTGGCACAGATAAATTCCACCCCATCAACGTCACTGGTCATCATGTGTTTAACAGCGTTACCGCCGCCGCCGCCAATACCAACTACCTTGATCACTGCGTTTTGTGGTGCGTTATCAACGAGTTCAAACATGGTCTTTCTCCCTTTTGGTTTAAATCATCTTTGTCGACAATGTCGACGCCGATGGACTTACACTTATTAAAATTACATTTCAGTTTGTGTTTTTGACGGTTAATCAACGATCAAAAACAATTAAAAATTATTTTGGAACCAGCTCTTTACCCGCGCAAAAGTTCCGGGCGAGGACTGCGCCTTCGATCCTTTAATTTCTCCGCCACTTTGCTGCTTCAATCCATATTGCAACAGCCCCACTCCGGTTGAGTAAATTGGATTACGAACAATATCGGTGAGACCGTTAACATCTTGCGGGGAACCGATTCTCACTGGCGTATGAAATATTTCTTCAGCCAGCTCAACAACACCTTCCATCTTGGATGTCCCACCAGTCAATACGATACCGGCTGCAATCATGTCTTCAAATCCACTACGACGTAATTCTGCCTGCACCAGGGTAAATAGTTCGTCATAACGAGGCTCCACCACTTCGGCTAAAGCTTGCCTGGACAAATCTCGAGGCGGACGATCACCTACACTAGGCACTTTTATTGTTTCATCTGCACCCGCCAACTGAGTAAGGGCACATGCGTACTTAATTTTTATTTCTTCTGCGTTTTGAGTTGGTGTCCTCAGCGCCATAGCAATATCGTTTGTTACCTGATCTCCCGCTATAGGAATAACACCGGTGTGACGAATGGCTCCCTCGGTAAAAATCGCGATATCAGTTGTGCCACCGCCTATATCTACCAGACAAACACCCAGCTCTCGCTCATCATCGGTAAGCACAGCGTAGCTGGAAGCGAGCTGCTCCAGAATAATGTCTTCGACTTCAAGCCCGCAGCGGCGAATACACTTTTCGATATTCTGCGCAGCGTTCACGGCACAAGTGACCAGATGAACTTTAGCTTCTAACCTGACACCCGACATTCCCAGCGGCTCTTTTATCCCTTCCTGAGTATCTATGACATATTCCTGAGGCAAAATATGCAGTACTTTTTGGTCGGCCGGAATTGCCACCGCTTGCGCCGCGTCGATAACTCTTTCCAGATCAAGCTGGTAAACTTCCCGGTCTCGAATTGCCACAATCCCATGTGAATTCAGGCTGCGAATATGACTGCCAGCAATACCTGCGTAAACAGAATGAATTTGGCATCCAGCCATCAGCTCCGCTTCCTCGATGGCACGCTGAATCGACTGCACCGTCGATTCTATGTTAACGACAACACCCTTTTTCAGACCTCGCGAAGGATGTGATCCTATACCGACTATTTCCAGCACACCCTCCTGCGTGATAGCACCCACAATGGCTACTACTTTCGAAGTACCAATATCAAGCCCGACGATCATTTTGCTATCTGCTGAGCTTCCCATTATTTAGCACTCCCCTTTACTATCATCACCTGAAACAGCATCATTTACCCTTGTCGCCCTAAAGTAGCTTTCACAGCTGCGACAGACTTGGTATCCGCCCGCCAAGCCACCGAAAAGCCGTTGTTATATCGCATATCTATCGATTCGATCTGACCAAAATCCGTGGATAAACCTTGCTCGTAAGCAGAGAGTAGACGACGCATTTTTTCCATTACTGCACCACTTCCAATAATAATTTCAACACCACTATCCAAACTTGCAAGCCATGTATTACGCTCGTTTAGCTGCAATTTTTTTAGACCTAAATGATGCTCTGCTAACACCGCGCTGAGCTCGCGAAAGTGATTCACTACCAATGCCGTATCAGTATCCTGACCGTCCAAAACCGGCAAGTCATCTTCTATTATGTTAGTGATAGCTGGTCTAAATAATTCTCCACGATGATTCAGAAATCCGGCGTCACCCCAGCGAGCTATTACTGTTTGCTCTTCAACCATAATTTCGATTTCATCGGGCCAATGCCTGGCCAGGGCAACATCGAAGATCCATGGCTGCTGAATCAACTGCTCTCTAATACCCTGAAGATCCAACATAACGAAACCATCTTCCAGGAAGGGTTTCACCTTGGTGATAACCGCTTCTTTATCAACGTGCTTAAACTCTCCCCTCACTGCGATACGAGTTACGGGTTGCGATAACACAATGCTGACAATCTCCAGCACTCCGCCTAGCAACAATCCGGCTACAAGCACCAGAGACATCTTACGCAGCGGCCCCCAATTAAATGGCGCTGAAGGCTTTACCGCCTTACTGCTGGCACCGCTGATGCCAGCTTTCTTTCTTGTGGCGCTTTTTTTGCCAAGTAAGGTCATTTCAACGTTCCCTCACAACACGCTAAGTCGCAGTATTTCTACAACAAGTTGCTCGAAACTTAAGTCGGCATCTTTAGCGGCTATAGGTACTAAACTATGATCTGTCATCCCCGGAACTGTATTCACTTCCAACAAGAAAAAGTTACCGTTTTCGTCCTGCATGAAATCAACCCGACCCCATCCCTCGCAGCCGACACTATGAAACGCGTCCAGTGCCAACCGTTTCAGTTCTTCTTCTTTACTGCTCGTTAATCCACAGGGACATATATAATGAGTATCTGTAGAGATATATTTGGCGTCGTAATCATAAAACCCATGATCAGTTTCCAATCGAATGACCGGCAGCGTCTGTTGACCGAGAACCGCAACCGTAAATTCAGCTCCCTGAACCCACTGCTCCACCATTACTACGCCCTGGTACAGGCTGGCTATTTCATAAGCAGCTTTGAGTTCTGCTCCTGTTGAAGCAATAGTCATACCGATACTTGAACCTTCACAGGCAGGTTTTACTATGACTTTTCCCCACTTCTGAACGATCTCGTCCCAGTGGCTTTGTGCGTCTAATGCAGAAAAATTTGGGGTTGGCAAAGTCATTCCCCGCCACATATATTTGCACCGAACCTTGTCCATCGCCAACGCTGATGCAGCCACGCCACTGCCGGTGTACGTTACGCCGATACTGTCCAACGCACCTTGCACACTGCCACCCTCTCCATCACCACCGTGCAGAGCAATGAACACATGGCGGTATTGTTCAGCTACGGTTTTAAACCAATCGTGATCTTGTGTATCAACAGCTACTGCAGCGATATTTTGTGCATGCAAAGCTGCCAGTATTGCTTCACCACTTTGCAATGAAACATCTCTCTCCGCTGTTTTTCCACCCAGCAACACTGCCACAGGGGACTGCAACCCGGCTTGCCAACTCATGTCACTATCAATCCAATAACTCATTGCCAACTAACCCAATTTTCCGGCGGCTAAATCCGCGGCGATTCCACCAACATTGCCAGCGCCCTGGGTGAGCACTACGTCCCCAGGCTTCACGACACTTTTCAACACATCAGCAACCGACTCAATTTTCTCGACAAACACGGGATCTATAAGACCGCGACTACGAATACTGCGGCTTAAGCTACGACCATCGGCACCGGTAATGGGCTCCTCGCCTGCTGAATACACTTCCAGCAAAAGCAAGCTATCAACTGTTGAAAGCACTCTTACAAAATCCTCATATAAGTCTTTAGTCCTGCTGTAGCGATGAGGCTGATATACCATCACCAGACGACGATCTGGCCATGCCTGTCTGGCCGCAGAGATTGTTGCCTCTACTTCAGTAGGATGGTGCCCATAATCGTCAACCAACAAGACACTACCCTGGCCAATATCAAATTCACCGTAAACCTGAAACCTTCGCCCTACGCCTTCAAATTTTTCAAGGCCACGCTGAATCGCTCCGTCATCAACACCTTCATCAGTGGCTACAGCTATGGCCGCTGTAGCGTTCAAAACATTATGATTGCCCGGCATATTGATGGTGACATCAATCTCTTTATGCTCGCCGGGGCGCTTAACTGAAAAAGACGTTTTCAGCCCCTGCTTGTTAATATTAGTAATGGCAAAATCAGCATCATCACTAAACCCGTAAGTTAACGTTGCCCGCCCAACTACAGGCAGTAACTCACGCACTACATCGTCATCGATACACATCACTGCCATACCGTAAAAAGGTAAGTTGTGTAAAAACTCAACAAAGGTTTTTTTCAGCTTGTTGAAATCCCCTTCGTAAGTTGCCATATGGTCAGCTTCGATATTGGTAATAACTGAAATCATCGGCTGTAGATGTAAAAATGAGGCATCACTTTCATCCGCTTCTGCCACCAAAAACCGACTTTCTCCTAACTTCGCATTAGTCCCTGCACTATTGAGCAGGCCACCAATAACAAAAGTTGGATCCAAACCAGCTTCTGCAAAAACTGACGCAATCAGACTTGTCGTTGTCGTTTTCCCATGGGTACCCGCCACTGCAATACCATGGCGATAGCGCATCAGCTCTGCCAACATTTCAGCACGAGGAACGATAGGGATCCTATGAGCCATCGCTGCCGAAATTTCCGGGTTGTCATCTTTCACCGCTGTTGAACAAACGACTACGTCGACACCGGCAATATTACTTTCTCTATGACCGATAAAAACCGTGACACCTTTGTCTTGCAACCGCTTGGTCACTTTTGAAGACTGAATATCGGAACCCGATATTTGATAACCTGTATTCAATAGCACTTCGGCGATGCCGCACATTCCCGCACCGCCAATACCGACAAAATGTATTTTTTCGATACGACGCATTTCTGGCACTACAAAGCCGGTATTTGATCCGATCAACTCATTCACCGGCAACCTCCATACATATTTCTGCAACGCGTTCAGCAGCATCTGTTTTCGCAAGATCTCTTGCAGCTCTAGACATCTGCAATACTTTTTCCCGATTACCGCTTAGCTCGCATAAATCGCCAGCCAATCCAGTCATCGTCAATTCTGACTGCACTAACAATTTTCCGGCTCCACCACTTTCCAGCCAACGTGCGTTTTCTGTTTGATGATCATCGATTGCTTGTGGCAGCGGTATGAGTAACGACGCGACACCAGCGGCTGTTAGCTCCGCCACAGTCAATGCGCCGGCACGACAGACCACAACATCGGCCCAACTATAAGCTGCCGCCATATCGTCAATGAACGCCTCAACCGTTGCCGGCACCGCAACCTGACGATAAAGCTCTCGTACATCGTCAACATGACGCTGACCCGCCTGATGCCAAACTAGCGGACGCTGCTCACTGTCGATTGATTTCAATACGCTCGGAAACAGATCATTAATCGGTTTCGCCCCAAGACTACCGCCGAGCACAAGTACGTGTAACCGGTCACTGCGAGAAGCGAGTCTCTCTTCAGGTGCAGGCAATTGGGTAATATCGTCCCTTACCGGATTACCCACAAAAATAGCTCCAGGCCCACCCAGCTCTATCGGGTATCCCAGCAATACACGTGTAGCCAATTTTGAAAGCAGGCGATTTGTCGTTCCTGCAACAGCATTTTGCTCATGAATAACCAGCGGGCAGCGGGTAAGCCATGCAACCAATCCGCCCGGACCGGAGGTAAACCCGCCCATACCCAGAATACACACAGGCTTTAACTTACTAATAACTCTAAAGGCTTCCACCATTGAGCCAAACAACTGGAAGACAGCCCTAATTATGCTCGATAGATTTTTTCCCCGCAGGCCGGCCACATTTATACAATGGAGCTTTATGCCAGTCGGTGGCACCAAACGTGACTCGATACCGGCAGACGTTCCTAGCCACTCAACATTTATCCCCTGTTCACGCAAACACTTAGCCGCGGCTAACGCAGGGAAAACATGACCACCAGTGCCACCAGCCATAACCAAAACAGAGCGAGGTAATGTTGCCGTCATGACCGCACCCTCTTCTGAATATTTCTCGACTTTCTGGCCGCAATGGTGCGCGACGATTTTCGACCGTCAGCTAGCGAATTTTCAATAACCGGCACCTTGGATGAAGCCAATTCCTGATTAATCCGAAACACCATCGCCAATAATGCACAACATACGATCAGACTGCTGCCCCCATAACTTAAGAACGGCAAAGTCAATCCCTTGGTCGGTAGTAGCGCGATGTTAACGCCTATATTGATAAACACCTGTCCGCTAATCATTAGTGCAATACCGTAGGCAACAAAAGCGCTAAACATTTGCTGTTGACGTTCAGCTCTGCGGGCTATCATTAATATCCGGGCTATCAACAAACAAAACAGCGCGATCAAAAACATCGCCCCAACAAATCCAAATTCTTCGGCAAAAATCGCAAATACAAAATCAGTATGAGATTCAGGTAAGTAAAACATTTTTTGAATACTATTCCCCAAACCAACGCCCAACCACTCACCTCGACCAAAGGCAATCAAAGACTGGGTTAGTTGATATCCAGTATCAAACTGGTCTGCCCAGGGATCGGTGTATGCTGTCAATCGTTTCAATCGATAAGGTTCGCTAACTACCAATATAACCAGTGCTGCCACCGCAGCCATTATCACCAGAGAAAATTGCCACAATCTGACACCAGCCAGAAATATCATGCCAAAAGCAGTACATAAAGTAACAACAGTAGCCCCGAAGTCTGGTTCCAGCATCAACAAAATCGTAACAGCAAACAGTACAACCATTGGCTTGATGAAGCCCTTCCACTCTTCTCTAACCTCTTCTTGGCGCCGCACCAAGTAACCCGCCAAATACAAGATAATACAAACTTTGGCCACCTCTGAGGCTTGAAGCGTCAATGGCCCAAAGGCCAACCACCGACGGCTTCCATTCACTTCCCTACCAATACCCGGGACCAACACCATCGCAAGGAGCACAAACGCGGACATCAACCAGAACCAACCTGTGCGCTCCCAAAAAGCCATCGGAATACGATAAACCAATAACGCTCCAAACAAGCTCAGTCCCAAGTGAAACAAATAACGATAACTATGGAAAAACGGATCGCCATAGCGTTGAGCAGCAAACTCAATGGACGCCGAACTCATTGCAATAAAACCAATAATCAATAACCCAATTGCAGCGAATGACAGCACCGGGTCAAAAGTTCCTTGCTCGACCGGAACAATTGACGAAAACAACCTCTTCATCCCTCCGCTGTCTACAGCTGCGTTAATTGTTGTTGCCCCCATCAGCTGTCACCTCTGGCAATCAACCGTGATACCGCGGCACAAAAAACATCGCCTCTATGTTGGTAATTATCGAACATGTCAAAGCTGGCGCAGGCGGGTGAAAGCAAGACTGCGTCTCCGCTCTGAGCCAGCATCGCCGCTTCGGCGACAGCCTGTTCCATGCTATTGGCTCGCGCTACGGCTATCTCGTCACCACACAATTTTACAAATTGGTCTGAGGCTTCGCCGATAACAACTACCGCTCCTACAAACTGTTTTAATACTGGAAGTAACGGCGAAAAATCTGCTCCCTTCGCATCACCGCCAGCAATGAGTATCACCTTTCTGGCGGTAGCTGAGAGGCCCTCCACAGCAGCAACAGCGGCACCAACATTAGTGCCCTTTGAATCGTTGTAATATTTAACCTGCTGTCGTTCGCCGACCAGCTGACAACGATGCGCCAATCCTGAAAATTCTTTGAGAACCTCACTCATTAGAGACAGTTCCAGACCCATAGAAAAACCCAAAGCCATCGCCGCCAATGCATTCTCTATATTGTGACGACCGACAATTTTCAGTTCATTAACGGCTATTAGTGGCTCAAGCTGGTACGCGAGAAATTCAATACCATCGACATCAATTAATCCGAAACCATTTAACTCAGGACGATCAAGACCAAAAGAAACAACATCCGCATCTTCAGTTAACAATGGCAATGTTAGTGGGTCAGCACGATTGACTACTATTTTTTTACAACCGCGGAAAATTCGATGTTTTGCCTCACAATAAGTAAGAAGGTCAGGATACCTATCCATATGATCTGCACTGATGTTCAATACCGTTGCAACCTCAAAACCGAGGATATTTGCTCTCTCCAGCTGAAAACTTGAGAGTTCCAATACATATATATCAGGCTCTTGCTCCGATAACAGATCAAGCGCCGGTACTCCAATATTGCCACCAACCGCCACTGACTTACCGCATCGCTCCACCATCATGCCAACCAAAGTGGTCACGGTTGTTTTTCCGTTTGAGCCAGTAATCGCTACAATCGGAGCATTGGCTTCCTCGCAAAACAGGTCGATATCTCCGCATACTACAATCCCGCTCTCAATAGCCTTCGCTATTGCAGGCTGATCCAATCCAATACCAGGACTTACCAGAAGACGACTGGCATGCTGCAGGTCGTCATCAGAAATCTCTCCCAGGCTAATAGCAACCGCCGGAAATTCTTTTCGAAATATATCAAGGCCAGGAGGATTAACACGACTATCAACCACTGAAAAGAAGTGCTGTTTACGCGACAAATAGCGAGCGCAGGAAAGCCCGGTCAAACCGAGCCCCACTATTACCTGCTTGTCATTTTTCGCTACTGCCAACATGTTTTTTACCGCATTTCCAACGAGCTATTTTCTAATCGATTTAACGTAGTTTTAGTGTTGCCAGACCAAATAACACCAGCATGACTGTAATAATCCAAAATCGGACAATCACTCGAGGCTCTGGCCAACCTTTCAATTCAAAATGATGATGTATTGGCGCCATCCGGAAAATTCTTCTTCCCGTCAATTTAAATGACGCAACTTGTAAAATGACAGACACTGTTTCCAGTACAAATATGCCACCCATGATAAAGAAAACGATTTCATGACGAGTAATCACAGCGACCGCACCCAGAGATGCGCCCAGGGCAAGCGCACCCACATCACCCATGAATATTTGCGCTGGATACGTGTTAAACCATAAAAAACCCAGTCCCGCTCCAGCGAGCGAACCGCAAAAAACAACTAACTCGCCAGTGCCTGCTATGTAAGGAATAAACAGATAATTAGAGAATTCAACATTTCCCACCAAATATGCAATGATCCCCAGAGCAGAACCCACCATCACGCTAGGCATAATCGCCAAACCGTCAAGACCGTCCGTGAGATTGACAGCATTGCTGGAACCCACGATAACGAAATAGGTAAGTACGATATAAAACACACCTAAATCCAGCGCAAAATCTTTCAAAAAAGGAAGAAACAACTGAGTTTCTGCAGCAGTACTTGCATTGCTATATAGAAATATCGCCGCTCCCAGACCACCCACTGACTGCCACAAATATTTCCAGCGCGCAGGTAATCCACGAGAATTTTTTTCTATGACCTTGCGATAGTCATCAACCCAGCCCACGGCCCCAAAAATTATTGTCACTGCCAAAACCGTCCATACATAAGCATTTCGCAGATCTGCCCACAACAAAGTACTGAAAATGATTGCCACCAAAATAAGTGCGCCACCCATTGTCGGCGTCCCTGACTTACTAAGGTGCGACTCTGGCCCGTCATCACGAATTGACTGACCAATTTGGTGGTAATTGAGACGACGAATCATATAGGGGCCACACATAAGACAAATAGCCAGAGCCGTTAAAACGCCTAAAATTCCTCGAATACTTAGGTATTTAAATACCTGAAAAGCACCAATGTATTGTGATAAAAAATCAGCAAGTAATAGCAGCATTATTTATCCCTCTTATTATTATTTTTCAGTGCTTCTACCACTCTTTCCATACGGGTACTGCGGGACCCTTTCACCAACACCACAGTTGAATTCAAGCTTTTATCTAAATCATCAAGTAACTGCTGCAATTCATCGAAGGGGAGGCAACCCGCTCCAAAAACCCCGGCCACAAGCGGCGCATATTCGCCAACCACCAGCAACTGTTCTATGCCTTTTACCCGAGCATATTCCGCCACATCTTGATGACCACTTTCAGCCAGCTCACCAAGCTCACCCATCGTGCCCAAAATGAGGCAGCGCCGCCCCGGAAATCCGCTCAACACATCAATAGCTGCCTTCACTGAACCCGGACTAGCGTTGTAGCTATCATCAATCACTGTGCGCCCAGAATAGACACAAGCATTCAACCGGCCGTCGACAGGCTTGACCCGCTCCAGACCTTCTTTTACTTCAACCACAGTCGCTCCGGCTGTCACTGCCGCCGCCGCCGCCGCCACTGCATTCAAGACATTATGCTCACCCAGCAACGCCAAGTTGATGGTAATGGTTTGCCGGGGTGCATGCAGCTCAAACACCGTCGAGCCGTCTTTCTGAACACGAATATCGCTGGCATAAAAATTTGCCGATTTATCGGACCCGCTAAATGTGGTGACCGATGCGTTGCCCGCCTGCTGCTTCCACTGCTGAAAAAATGGCTCATCCTGATTTATGATAGCGACACCATCTTGTGGAAGATTTTCAAAAATCTCCCCTTTGGTTTTAGCGACACCACCAATACTTCCAAACCCTTCGATATGTACAGCCATCGCATTGGTCAATACAGCGATGGTAGGTTCTGCAAACTGCGTTAGATAGGCAATATCCCCCAAACCACTAGCCCCCATTTCCACAACAGCAAACTGATGAGACTGATCAATCGCCAACAACGTTAACGGCACACCTATTTCATTATTGAAATTGGCTTCGGTTGCAAGAACAGCACCTTTTTCGGACAGGATGCTCGCTACCATCTCTTTTGTTGTGGTCTTCCCTGCACTGCCCGTCAAAGCAACAAGCGGGCCTTTAAATTTCCGTCGATTAAGTTTTGCAATCTGACCCAGTGCAAAACGCGTGTCGTCAACTTTTACATAGGGCATATCTGCGCTTACATCACCGCTGATCACAGCCGCAACAGCACCCGCACTACCCGCCTCCAAAACAAACTGGTTGCCATCATAATGATCGCCAACTAAAGCCACAAAGAGATCACCCGACTTGACGTCTCGCGTATCGGTACACACATTGGAAACAGACGCCTCTCCAAACAACTGTCCTCCAGTTGCTTTGGCAATATCAGACAGCAAAATCGCAGACATCATCTAGAAATACCCCCGACTGCATTTACTCTGTTTGCCAGGGCCAATCTTGCTTGTTTGATATCACTGAAGGGAATTCGACGATCACCAATCACCTGATAGACTTCGTGGCCTTTTCCGGCAATCAACACACAGTCACCAGCAGAAGCATTAGCGATAGCAAACTGAATAGCAGTAGCGCGATCTTCTTCGACCATAGCGGGCATCTCAACACCGCCAAGTATTTCATCAATAATTTCGCTGGCTGGCTCATTGCGCGGGTTATCACTGGTAACCACCACATGGTCCGCATAGCGCTGCACCAACTCTCCCATTAACGGACGCTTACCATGATCGCGATTGCCACCGCAGCCGAACACACACCACAAATTGCCCCGAGTATGCTGACGCATAGCCAGCAGGGCTTTTTCTAGACCATCAGGAGTATGCGCATAATCGATCACAACGGTAATGTCAGCAGTTGATACAATCCGCTCCATTCGGCCAGGCACCGTGACTAATCGGGGTATTACACCGGCAACAGAAGAGAGAGAGAAGCCCTGCAGACCGAGGCAGCAGATAACAGCAACCAGGTTACTTAGATTGAATGCACCCAATAAAGGGCTATTGATCTCGACAATCCCCCACGGGGAGTGCAGCTGGGCCACGACGCCACTTTGATGAAACTCAACACTCTCTACCCAAACGTTCGCAGAGTGGTGCGTCAGCGCATCCTTCTCAATACCATAACGAATAACGCTCACCGTATCCGGCACAACATCAACCAGAGTGCAACCAAAGTGATCATCTATATTGATGACTGCACGCTTCAATCCGGGCTGCTGAAACAAGCGTGATTTGGCCTCTCCATACGCCATCATTGAGCCGTGATAGTCCAAATGGTCTCGACTGAGGTTTGTAAATAGCGCCAAGTCAAACTGAACGTCTGCAACCCTGCCCTGCTCAAGACCATGAGAGGAAACTTCCATTGCAGCAATAGACAACTGACTGTCTCTCCATTCCGCCAGGACTCGCTGAACAGAAATCGCATCTGGCGTTGTATTTAGACCTTCATCCAGACGTCCATCAACACCTGCACCCAGCGTGCCAATGAGCCCACAAGACATGCCAAGCAGATTAACCAACTGCATATACAGTTGCGTGCAGCTAGTTTTACCATTGGTACCGGTAACACCAACTAACGACAACTCGCGTGATGGGTGACCATAAAACCGTCCAGCTATCTCACTGATCCTTGCGGTTAAATTGTCGACAGCGATGACAGGTACCCCTTGCCATTCACTATTAGCAGTCCAAGCCCCGCCCTGCTCCACCAAAATAGCCACAGCACCATTAGCAACAGCCCGGGCGATATAATCACGACCATCTAGCGCATGCCCGACAATAGCCAAAAACACATTGCCCGCCACAATTTTTCGACTATCAGACTCAATGCCTGACAACTCAATCATTGCACACCGCTGGCCGGCAACATTTATCAAATCACCTAGCAGCACGCTATCTTTATGCTTATTTATCGCCATCATTAAGCCGACTTTCGCCCCCCTATCAATGACTGCACTTCTTTGCCCTGCAGCAACTTTCTGTTGCCAGTTTTTACTAGATTATTCGCCGGCAAAATTTTGTCAGGCGCTACATTAAGAATTCTCAGCGCATCAGAAACAACCCTGGCAAAGACTGGCGCAGCAGCTTCACCACCGTGATATTTATCGAGATTTGGCTCATCAATCATAACTACCGTCACAAGGCGCGGACTAGATGCCGGCGCAACACCAGCGAAGACCGCCATATACCGATCATCCGCATAACCACCTACACCAGCCTTATGAACCGTACCGGTTTTGCCGGCAACTGAATACGAAGGCACCTGCGCTCGAGTGGCAGTACCTCCATCCTCGGTCACCGTTTTCAACATCGCCAGCAACTGGCCGGCGACGAGCGGTTTAATAACTTGCTGACCGGCGACCGCTTCAACCTGTCGCACCAATGTGGCAGGTCGCAACACACCATCACTGGCAAAAACGGAATAGGCCTGGGCCAACTGCAAAGGTGTAACTGCCAAGCCGTAACCAAAGGCAAAATTGACTCGCTCGATCAAGCGCCAATTTGGACGACTTGGCAACATTCCTGCGCTCTCGCCAGGAAAACCGGTTCCCGTTGTCACACCGAGACCAAATCGACTGAAAACTTCCCAAACCGACTGCTCGTCAAGATCTAAAGCCAACTTGCTAATACCTACCTGACTTGATTTAGTTAGAATTTTGGTGACGTCAATCGCACCATAATTCACCGGATCTGGTAATGTCTTTCTACCAACACGAATATAACCAGGGTTGGTATCGATAATTGTTGATGGCTTATATCTACCTGTCTCTAACGCCGCAACAACGGTCAACGGCTTCACCGTAGATCCTGGCTCAAAAACATCGGTCATGGCTCGATTACGCATAGTATGCGGCTTCAAGGCGCGTCTATTATTCGGGTTGAAGGACGGCTGATTAACCATTGCCAACACTTCTCCGGTAGCACTATCTAACATAACTACCGAGCCAGACTTGGCACCAACACGGCCCATCGCTGCTTTCAGTTCCCGATATGCCAAATGCTGCAAACGCATATCAATGCTTAATATCAGATCTTTGCCCGAACGAGCGATACTTTGCTGATCAATATCTCGAAATACATTGCCGTAGCGATCCTTCAATACCCGCTTGCTTCCGGGCTCCCCGCGCAACCAATCGTTAAAGGCTAATTCCATGCCCTCCTGGCCTTTGTCATCTATATTGGTAAAACCCACCAGGTGTGCCGCCACTTCGCCCGCAGGGTAATATCGCTTGTACTCACGCTGCGCATTAACCCCTTTAATATCCAATGACAAGATTTTGTCGGCCTGTCGCGGCGATAAATGCCGACGCAAATAAACAAAACCTCTATGAGAATTATTGGTGATCTTCGTTTTCAGGTCAGAGTGGCTCATCCCGATAGCATCAGCCAACTCACCCCAGCGAGCCGACTCTTTTGACAAGTGACGAGGGTTAATCCAGATAGAGGCAACCGGTGTACTTACCGCAAGTGGCTCGCCATTGCGGTCTGATATAACACCCCGATAAGCGGGTATAGGTTCGGTCCGCACAGTACGCGCATCCCCCTGCCCCTGCAGAAAGTCGTGACCGCGCTCCGTATCAAGCACCTGCAACAACAATAACTGCCAAACCAGCAGAGACACTAACGCCACCAGCATTACCACCACCAGTGAAAAACGCCATGCCGGCACAGCCTGTCGAGCTACCTTTATCATTGTCTTACCACGATGATGGCTTCAGGGTTTGGCACAATCATATGCATTTCAGATTTCGCCAAACGCTCTATACGGGAATGAGACGCCCACGTGCTTTGCTCTAAAAGCAACCGACCCCACTCCTCTTCCAACCGAGACGCCTCTCTATTGTGCTGCAGTAAATCGCCAAATAGCTGGCGCGACTTATAGGAACTGAAAATGACGCCGAGCGCCGTCACCACTATCAACACAAGAATAATCAGCACGACGGCTAGCAACCTGGCCCGATCAGACCAAAGCCAACTCACCAACACCAATCCACTGCTATCATCTTTAGTCATTGCGGCTTTGAGTCATTGTTATTTTTAGCTGTACTTAAACACTGGTGAAAAACACCAACCCACTACACTACTACCCACTAGGCGATTTTTTCTGCGGTTCGCATAATCGCGCTTCTGGAACGGACATTACCGTCTATCTCTTCAGCGCTGGCCTTAACCGCCTTACCTACCTGCTTCAAGCGACGATTTAGCTGATCAACGGTTACTGGCACGCTGGCCGGCAATTCATCTCCACGTACATGATGACGAATAAACCGCTTCACCATGCGATCCTCCAATGAATGAAAACTGATAACCACCAGGCGACCACCAATATTCAGCACATCCAAAATTTGATCTAAAAACTGCTGCAGATCGCCCAACTCATTGTTGATATAAATTCTAATCGCCTGAAATGCCTTGGTAGCTGGATGCTTGCCTCGCTCCCAGGCCGGATGTGCCTCAGCAATAACTTTAGCCAGATGCAACGTGGTCTCAATTGGAGACACGGCTCGCTCGGTCACAACAGCACGAGCCATTCGCTTGGCAAACCGTTCATCTCCGAACTCTTTTAACACCCTGGCAATATCCTGCTCAGCGGCAGTTGCTATCCACTCTGCCGCGCTCACTCCGGCCTCTGGATTCATCCGCATATCTAACGGACCATCCCGTAAAAAACTAAAACCACGCTCTGACTGATCGAGCTGAGGAGAAGAAACACCCAAATCAAGCAACACTCCATCAATCCCTTGAGGCCAGCGTTGCCGAATCAACTCTCGCGTATCCGCAAACGAGCCATGCACGATCTCAAAGCGATCATCAAGTGCTGCCAGCTGATTTCCAGTGGCAATTGCCTGCGGGTCTTTATCAACACCCAACAAATAACCCGCTGCATCCAATTTCGCCAAAACACAACGGCTGTGACCGCCGCGACCAAAAGTCCCATCAACATAAACACCAGAGGGACGAGTAACCAATGCATCAACAGCCTCTTCAAGCAATACTGTTTCATGAGCGCTCATCGATTAGTGCCGCGACTCAAAGACATAAGGTCAACACTTCAGCCGGAACGGGCTCGCCATCGTCATCATTGTCATTGAGGTACTTGAGCCACTCTTCTTCACTCCACAATTCCAGTTTTTTACCTTGTCCTACCAACATGAGCTTTTTTTCTAAACCCGCATACTCACGCAGGGTTGGCGGCAACAAAATACGTCCGTGGCTCTCGTCGATTTCAAGATTTGTTGCGTAGCCCAATAAAACACGCTGCATTTTTGCAGCCTTGCGATTGATGTTTGGAAGACTTTCTATTTGCGGAAGAAGTAGCTGCCATTGCTGCTCGGGATAGACGAGCAGACAACGCTGCTCAGTATGGGCAGTAACAACTACTCGCCCACCACATTCAGACAGCAATGCATCCCGAACTTTCGCCGGTATCGCCAGACGCCCTTTCGCGTCCATATTGATTGCATTACTTCCCAGATGCATGGTTTCCCACTACCTCTCTCTAAACACCTTACTAGGGGGTAAAAAACCCACTACCAGGCAGATATTCACACTTTTTTGCACTGTTGCAACTATAGAGAGAAGGTATTGATAGATCAAGAAGAAATCAGTAAATAAGCGCCAATTTTCGGCAAATGGCAGCGATCGTGCAGGCATCGTCGGGTAACCGACGGGAAGAGGAAAGAGCAAATCAATAAAAAACAATGGAATAGAATTGAAACTTAATGTGCTACTTTAAGTTAAAGGTCGTTTTCTTATGAAGGGGTTAAAAATAGACACTAAAAGGTTATATATTAAGCGGGTTGATCATTTTTTGAGCAAGTTTATTTTGAGGTATTTGCTCAGATCTGGGATAAGCATACTCTATTCAGCCAATTTCTCAAGCCGCACAATTCATACCGTCAAACGACTACCTACTCAACTCGGTCTACGTGAGACGAATCCGGCCAGGCGATACCAAAGAATACAGACTCGCATATTTACCCACACAGCCAAAGTGTAGTGATTAAGCCCGCCGGCACTGGTAGAATGCGGCACTTTGACGACGACGGGCCGATACTTATAAATATGCTAATTGACCAGTACTACACCAAAGCGAACAGCAAAGTTACATTCACTCGCCAGCAGGCAAGCGACTTCGCCAAGAAAATTTCGGATGATTTTAATCCACTACACAACACTGACTCAAAACGATTTTGTGTGCCTGGAGACTTGTTGTTTTCCATGGTGCTGGCGAACTACGGCGCCAATAGCCATATGCAATTTAACTTTTCCGGCATGGTTACTGACGATGTACATCTGAACCTACCGGACGATTCTCCACTCCTCACCATCAATGGAGACAACGGTAAAGAATATTTGACTATCGAGCGCTCCGGAGAAACATCAACTAATAGCGTATTGATCGATAATCTCACCCGCAGTTATGTGACGTTTTCAGGCCACACATTTCCTCATATTTTGGTGCCACTACTTGAACAACAACAGGTAATGATCAACCCTGATCGTCCGATAGTTATGTATCAGAGCATGTTAATCGATCTCGACCGACTTGATTTGGTCGATGTCGAACTAACTCTCGATTCTGAGAAAACATCGATATCGGTCAATGGTAAACGAGGTAATGTCTGCCTCGCATTTCATCTCATAGCAAATGACAAGGTTATTGGTCGCGGCGAAAAACATATGGTAGTTAGCGGACTGAAGCCTTTCGAAAAAGTAGTTGTAGACCAAATCATTGATGACTATAACCAATGGAAATCAGCGTTTAACGCCTAACTAATCTAATCAGCGATATGATGGACAATTACACACCCCCGACACTGCTCAGAAACCCTCACGTCCAATCAATTTTGGCCAGCACCGGGCCGCGAAAACTCATTGTTCGTCGCCGGGCAAGAAAGCTTTTAAGTAAGGCCACAACCCATGTTCTTGACTGCGGTAGCGGCATTCGCTTGCAGGGCGAATATTCTCACGATCCTGATAACAACAAAGGACTAGTCATATTGATTCACGGCTGGCTCGGAGGCAATGATTCAATGTACTTGCTCTCTTCCGCCAATGCACTTTTCCTTGATGGATTTAATGTTTTCAGACTTAATCTAAGAGATCATGGCGACAGCGGCCACTTAAACAGAGGCCTGTTCAATTCAACCCGCCTGGATGAAGTTGTCAACGCCGTTTACCAGATACAGCAACTATTCCCGCATCGGTACAACTACTTGTCCGGATTCTCTCTCGGCGGAAACTTTGCCTTGCGTGTAGCAACAAAAGCCCCGCAAAAAAATATTTCACTTGATAAAGTGATTTCTATTTGTCCGGTCATCAACCCGGGTAAAACCAATATAAATATTCAGCAAGGCCTGTTTATTTATCACTATTATTTTCATAAGAAGTGGAAACAATCATTACTGAATAAACTCAATCATTTTCCGGAGTATGGATATCGGGAAAAGCTAAAAGAGTTCAAAACATTGGATGAGATGAATCAATATTTTGTCCCCAATCACACGGACTTCGATAGTACTGACGACTATTTGAAAGGTTACAGTATTGACGGAGATTATTTATCTGGACTAACTGTACCCTGTCATATCATTAGCAGCATAGACGACCCGGTTATCGAGGCAAACGACCTGCAACAACTGGCAGAAACCCCTCAACTAACCGTTGAGCTGACCCGCTATGGTGGACACTGCGGTTATATAGACAGTTTCAAACTGACCAGCTGGATAGACAGTCGCCTCAAGGAATTACTGTCACCGGCTACAAGTTAAACAACAGTACTTATTTCATCGCCATATAGTGAATACAATTGCGACCTGCTGCTTTCGATTGATAAACACCTCGATCAGAACTCGCCACCAGCTCTGTTGCAACTCTCGTCTCCTCACCCTCGGCCATAGTTGCAGCCGGCAGCCAACAACATACACCAATCGACAAAGTCACCCTTATATGATGCCACCCTTCACCGCCAGATTCAGGCGCTTCGATATCCAGATCACTAACCTGCTGACGTATTCTCTCGCCTATCTCCATCGCTCTTTGCTGACCACAGTTAGGTAATAATAACGCAAACTCTTCACCGCCATAACGACAAACATGGTCAGTTTTCCGCAACATATCATTAACATATTGCGCCACGTCTTTTAGCACTTTATCACCCGCTGGGTGACCATAAGAATCATTGATTTTTTTAAAATAGTCCAAATCAACAAACAACAGGCTCAAAGGGTCGCCGCTACGAGACGCACGCGATATTTCTTTATCCAACGCCAAATGGAAAGCCCTACGATTTTTCACCTGAGTAAGGGTGTCATACATACTAAGATGATGTAGTCGCTCTTGATTGACTGCATTTTCCAGACACAAAGAAACAATTGATGCCAAATGATCAATAAAATCGGTGGATTTATCAGTCGCAAACCGCTGATGGCCTCGCGCGCCAAAATGCAAACTACCCACCAAAACACCATGACGAATCAACGGCAGCAAAGCAGCAGATCTAAGCACCTCACCGCCAAATACAGGCAAGCCAGACTCTTCCATAGTAGCCAATAGCCGCACAGCTGGCTGTTTGCTATACAAATTCTTAATGCTGCTCGCATCTCTTTCCAGGTGCAAACCGCGAATTGCCAGCGTCTTCTCGGATAACAATGCCGTTAGCGTATCCTGGGGGTCATACAGCCATAGCTCTACCTGATCGAGCTGAAAATAGTCCACCGCATTGCAAAGTAACAGCCCAAGCAAATCATCCAAGCTGCTGTGGCTAAGCAGCTTGAGTTCGAATTGCTGGTAACGCCGCATAATTTTTTCGTTTTGGACGGCTTTTTGGTACAAATCGCTAACCGTAGAACTAAGGTCGTCAAGGCGACGGTCGTTTATTCCTGACGATTTTCGATCCTGTTTACCGGTATAACGACGCACCAAAATCTCCTACAACAGCATGATTCATGTCTAGCACAATGACTATTCTTTACAGTAAAAACTCTAAGCCAGAGCGTCTAGTAAATCCTGTACAGATTGGCTTTTACCTTCGGACCGCCGCAAGAGATCTAACAGGTGATCCTGGGAACCAAATCTACTGGTATCATAAACATGCGTGCGTGCCGAGAATGATGCCTTTACCGTCGCTATATCGACATTGTCATGGCTGCCCTGATTATCTTCGCCGACAGGCTCGGTGACTTCAACTTCGGTGACAAGCACCGGCACCTCAGCGTCTGTAAGGGCTGGCGTAACATGCACGGCGGTTAACGGCTGGCTATTGCCAGCTAATTCTTGACGATCTCCAGTTACTGTTTGCTGAGCGGGCACATGTCCGGATAACTCGTTAGTCGGCGGTGAACTGGTTAAGTCAACCCAAGGCCTAACTCTATTAGCTATCTCACGCATAAGCCCGTCATCTCTGCCCGGAGACGATAACAATTGTTCAATCGTTTCGACCACATCAACAGGTGACTCATGATGACGCTCTATATACGCGTTCACACTCTCTTGTAACAGTGTGGAAATAAGTTCAGGGGCCGCATTGCCCTGCTCTATCAGTAGCAACGTTCGAGAGCGCAGCTCAGAGAGATAATCGCTATCCCTATTTTCAAACTTTTCTGCTGTTGGCGCACTACCGGCTCCACTGCGGTTATCTTCTAAATCATTACCTGAACGTCGGTCTCGAAACTGTCGCTGCCAATATCCGCTGAACGACTCTGTTCCCCGCACCTCGCCAGTGACCTTATCCAGATCAGCCGCTAATTTAGTAAAACTGCGGCATGAGGGATCACTATCAGCAAACATTGTCACCGGATTCTGCAATTCAACCGCAACACGCATACTCTCATCGCGCAGCAGAAATCCAAGGTAATGACTTTGAACGCCAATATATTTGTCGACCGCAGCACGAAATCGATTAAACACTTCTTTAGCCTGACTAGCACTGCTGCACATATTCACAACGACATGAAAGTGAAGCTTACTGCGTCGACGTTTTAATAACTTAATCAGCGAAAAAGCATCGGTTAACGAAGTAGGCTCCGGAGTGATAACAACAACGGTATGGTGAGCTGCGCTAACAAAATCGAGGGTGGTCTCAGCGATACCCGCCGCAGTATCAATTAGCAAAAAATCAAAATCACCTTCTATCCGCGCCAATTCGCGAGTCAGCCGCAGTTGCTGCCTGGGATGAAGACTTACACACTCGCTGATACCATTTGCACCAGGGATTATTTTGAGCCCGTAAGGACCAGTCAGCATCACTTCCTCTATCGGCTTCGCTCCGTAGAGTACATGTTCCAAACTAAACTCGGGAGCCAGCCCAAGAAGAATATTGGCGTTGGCTAAGCCGGTGTCAGCATCAAGCAAGCACACTTTTGCGCCCGATTTTGCCAACGCAATCCCGAGATTAACTGTAATGCTTGACTTGCCCACCCCTCCCTTGCCGCTGCTTATAGCGATGACTCGGGGCAAACTCGTGTCGCTGTCCTTGTTTAATTGCGCTGCTTGCACCTGATATTGAACTCCTTGCCACATAAAGATCGCTGTTAACAACAGATACGTACCAGCTACCCGCGATTTGTTGCAACTACCGGACTATCGTTGACATTGGTATTACCACAACGACAAACGAACGGTAATTACCAACATTGACGCTGCCAACCTGTTCGCAAAACAACAACACACGCATGTTAGCAAATATTCAGAATGACTAGGGCAATTTTTAATGCACAATTTACATATTTAAAGCGGTCCTATGTCAACCGTCTGGTGGTCAGCCGCCCCACCCTTGTCTATACTTGGTCGAATACACAATAGACCTACTGACAATTGAGGCCTAAATGACCAGTTTGCGTCTCATCAGGCATGTTCACCGCAATCATGACGGCTAACCGTGATGGCACCAGAATACAGGTCATATTGACCATCAAGAATCACCGCGAGCAGTGAAAGTGGTAACCAAAACAGCAACCGATCAACTCCCCAGCCTTCCGCAGGTTCTTGTGCGTATTCTCGACGCTATACGCAATGACAATACTGACTATCAAAGTATCGCTGAAATCATTCGTCAGGACGGCGGCGTTGCGACCAAACTGATTACAGTTGCCAATTCCAGCTTCTACGGGCGCCCGAAAAGTTGTGAAAGCATTGAACGCGCCTTGCTTTTTCTGGGCACCGACGTCGTTAAGACTATTGCTATAACCACGTCAATCAAACAATTTTTTGGGCATTTCAATCAGCAGCATCGACGGTTTTTGCAACAGTTCTGGCGGCGTTCGCTCATTTCTGCAAACTTTGCGCAAGTTTTGGCAACACTAACTAGCTACCCATCTCCCGATGAAGCGTATTTGTGTGGCTTGCTTGTAGATGTTGGGCAACTTATGTCATTGACCAGCAACGAAAAAAGCTACCTTGATCTGCTTGATGGCATAACAGATGACCAGCAACTTTTAGCCGCTGAGGAACAGAAGTTTGGCCGCACCCATTGCCAAATTGGTGCCGAACTAGTTGATAGCTGGAATATTTCTAGTTTTATGGGTGACGCTGTACGCTATCACCATGAACCCGCCAATTTAGTTCTCGATGCCCACCATCTCGTTAAGATAATTAACCTTGCCAGCCTGCTAAGTAGCGATGGAGAGCTCGATGACCAGGCGTTGGCGGCAGCAGATACTTTGTTTGGACTTAATGAATCTCTCACCCGGGAACTACGCAGCAGAATCGACAGCGATGTAGACGCTATCGCCCACAGTCTAAATATTGATATCAGCAACGACGACGATACCAATAACAAACACCATCAAGACGCACACTATAAGCTCGGGCAACACCTGAGCGAATTAGGTGAATTGGCGCAAGTTACGCAGGTGCTTTCCCAGGCAGAATCACGCGAAGGCTTGCAGCAAGCAGCTCAACGAGCCCTGTTTTTAACTCTTGGGATCTCCAATTGTGTCTTATTCTTTTCGGACGATACCGAAACTCGTCTCCACGCAGAGCCAGAGGGAACAACAGTCGCTGATGACAGCCCCCACCCTCCGATCTTTGAAATTCCTATTGAACCTGGACGCAGTCTGATTAGCGATGCGTTACTTGACGGCAAAGAAAAAACCACAGCAACTGTTGAGCACCCCATCAGCGTTATCGACCGACAAATACTTCGCTACTGCCAATCTGATATTTTGGTATGCTGGCCACTGGAACTCTCAAACGCTGAAGCCAATGAAAAAGTCGGCGTCCTGGTTTTTGCTTGTGATAAAAATCAATTGGCGCAGTTAGGCGAAAAATCCAGCCTGACCAAAAATTTGTGCTCAGAAGTAGCCATTGCCATTACAACAAACTATCGACGCCTGAACGAAATAAATGCGCAGCAGCCTAGCACTGAGCATTATCTACATCAAATTAACGAAGTCATCCACGAAGCGAGTAACCCGCTAAGCATCATTAGAAACTATCTGGAAATATTGCGTATTAAACTGGGCGAAGAACACAGCGCTAATGAAAGCCTTGGCCTTATCAAGGAAGAAATCGACCGCGTTGGCAACATTTTGCTTCGATTAAAAGATCCCGAAGAAGAAGAAACAAATCCGAATCGCGTCAGCATCAACAATGTCATTGAATCTACATCCATAATTTTTCAGAATTCCATATGTGAAACCAAAAACATCAAGTTGTTATTAACATTGGATAAAAATATATCAGAGACCCCTGGCAACCCCGAGCACTTGAAGCAGATTCTTACCAACTTGCTTAAAAATGCCACTGAAGCCTTGTCTGCAGGCAACACTATTACAGTGACTAGTGAAGCCTCGGTGAGTTTTGGTGGCAAAAGCTTTGTCGCTGTCTACATTGAAGACGATGGTCCTGGAATCACTGACGAGGTCAAGCACAAACTTTTCAGCCCTGTTGAGTCGACAAAAGGCAAAGGGCATTCCGGCCTTGGACTCAGTATTGTTAAAAAACTTCTCGATGAAATGAACGGAACCATTCTCTGCCGCAGCACCATTGGCAAAGGTACTGAGTTTCAAATTCTATTACCGAAAAACTAATCATGGGCGAACCCAACATCATTATGAATACCGATCTGGGCGACGCTCGTATTCTTCTAGCAGATGACGATCCGCGAATGCTTAACAGCCTCAGCGACCTGCTAAAACTTTATGATTTGCAGGTCGAGACGGCGTTAGGTGGCCAAAACGCCATCGATAAACTGGCAACAAATCAGTACGACTTATTGCTGCTTGACCTCAAGATGCCTGACATTTCAGGTCATGATGTAATGAATTTTATGTCAAGCAATAATATTAACACCATGACTATTGTTGTCAGTGGTGAAACCTCAATGGACGATATCAGTAAAGCACTACGTCACGGCGCTTACGATTATCTTAAAAAACCCTATATCCCTGAGGAATTGACAGCAACCGTGAAAAATGCGGTCCGAAAAAAACTGCTGGAAAAATCTAATCTGGTAATGCAAAAAAAACTCAACCAATCTGAGCGATTACATCGATTTATCGTGAACAATTCTCCCGATATCATCTTAATTCTGGATAAAGATGGGATTTTCAGTTTTTTCAATTCAAAAATCGAATCACTGTTAAACTTTGGCAAAAGTGATCTGATCGGACAACATATTTCCAGTATTGTAGAAGACCATGATCTTGAAAAAGCTAATTATTTTTTTGAAACCGCTCTTTCAGAAAAAGCCGGTATCCAGTCGATAGAACTTGCCTTGAAATCTAACAACCCTGGACAAAGTAAACGTCACTTTGAACTTTCCCTGTGCCCGATAGAAGAACACGACAAGGGCAATATCAGCAGTAATCAACGTTACCGTATTTATGGTACCGCGAGAGATATTACCGAACGCCTGGAAGCAGAAGCGTTTATTAATTTCCAAGCCTACCATGATTTACTGACCCGACTACCAAACCGGGCATTGTTTAAAGATCGGTTGAGTCTGGCCATCGAACAAGCGCAGCGTAGCAACAATCAGCTGGCGGTTATGTTCATTGATTTGGACCGTTTCAAAATCATCAATGACTCCCTTGGACACTCGGTGGGTGATCGCCTGCTACAGGCTGTGGCCGAACGCTTGCAGAGCTGTATTCGCAAAGGCGATACGCTTTCACGGTTTGGCGGCGATGAATTTACCTTATTACTTCCCGACGTAAAAGATGCCACCGCCGCCACCCATATCGCCGAAAAAATTCTGGCCAGTTTAAAACAACCTTTTGATCTCAAAGATCACCAAGTATATGTTGGCGCCAGTATCGGAATAGCACTAAACACAGAATTTGGCGACAGCATGGATTCGCTGATAAAAAACGCTGATATTGCCATGTATCGAGTCAAGAAAACCGGCAAAGACGGTTACCAACTCTTTACCAACGAAATGCACACAGCCTCGACTGAACGCCTGATGCTTGAGCAAGACATGCGCAAAGCGATTGATAACGATGAATTCGAAATTTGTTATCAACCGCAGGTAGACACCAGCGATTTGCAAATTTGTGGCGTAGAAGCGTTGATACGCTGGAATCATCCAACACTGGGTCGACTGTCACCTGCTGAGTTTATTCCTATTGCTGAAGACAGCCGACTCATTGTAGAAATTGACAAGCACACACTTCGCAAGGCATGTCGTGAAATTCGCGCCTACCATCACAAAAGTATGCCCAACTTGAGGCTGGCAGTTAATCTATCACCACTGATGATAGAAAAAGCAAATTTTGTCGAAGATATTCTCAAAACCCTGGAGGAGGAGAAATTTCCACCTTCACTGCTTGAACTGGAAATTACCGAGAACATCTTGATGAACGACCGCCAGGACGTGATCGAAAAATTGTTAGAACTCGCCAGCAAAGGTATTCATCTAGCCATTGATGATTTTGGCACAGGTTATTCATCGCTGAGCTACCTTCAAACCTTGCCGGTCAACACCCTAAAAATTGATCGCAGCTTTATCAATGAAATAAGAAGCGTTGACGACGACATCAGTATTGTAAATGCCATAGTATCCATGGCAAAAGGTCTCAAGATGTCTATTGTTGCAGAAGGGGTAGAGACCAAAGAACAGCTCGATTATTTGAGTTATCTAGGGTGTAACGTTGTCCAGGGATTTCTATTTGGACACGCTACGCAACTGGAGAAAGTAGAACAGCAATTCCGCAGAAATGTCGCTCTAATGAAGGATGCGGAGGCCTCCTAAAAGGCGCTATCTACTTGCCTGCCTCGCACATTGTTTTCACAAATCGCATCAACAAAGCATAGGGAACTACTCCAACAACCTACGGTCTATTTTTCGATAGTATGCGATTGACCCTGGCAAAGGTAATACACAATTATTTACCCTACTATCATCAGCCCCCGAACCAAAACACCCCACTAACGGAGTATGGCATGAAGCTTCTACAATACATTTCGAGCATTCTACTTACTTTTACCTTGGCCGCATGCGCCAATCAGTCCCCTCAACCGGGGTCAGTTAATGACGAGGGCCTAACAACCTATAGTCACAACTCATTTGAAGAGCTGGCAATCAGGCAGACTACAGATTTCGGTCTGTACAAAAGGATTAAAATTGATCCTGTAACCGTTGCCTATAGTGATAAAAAACGAAGCGATATGCTAAATCGCGGTGACGAGGCATTTCAGTTTGACGACAAAGAGCTGGAAAAATTCAATCGGCAGTTTGTGAAAGGGCTTAGCGTCGCATGGGGAAAACAATTTGGCTGGGAAGTAACCGACGAGTCAGCCAGCGATGTCATTCTGGTAAAAGCTGCCATTGTAGATTTATATCTCTACGGGTCGATAAAAAACAATGAGATTCTACCCAGCACTACTATCACTGAAGAAAGCAGTAAGATGGTTATAGAACTAACTCTGGTTGACAGTCAGAATGGCAGTGTATTGCTCGAGAGTCGAGGTAAGAAAATCACAGGCTGGCGCGGACAAATGACGAGAACCAGCAGTGTTACCTATTGGAATGATGCCTACCGTGCCTTTCTCCAATGGGCAAGCCTGATAGGAAACCAGATCGACCACCTCAGTGAATAACCTCACGGTTATTCGTTGATTCCCGCGGGCATAACAGCTCGCGGGCCCTTCATCAGAGCCCAGCGATTTAATGATGCCGCTTAGGACTAACCGGGCCAAATTTCAACGCGGTTACATTCGGAGCATCTACCGGAGTGTCTGAGATATCAGCCTTCGGCTCGGGCTCAGTAGCAACTGACGTCGATTGACGCTGGAGGCGGGAGACCCAATATGTTTCCAGCCGCAGCGGAACAAAAATCAACAAGTCGTAACAATTAACCAACAACCTCCCCGCATGTAACAACAGCGATGCAGCCAGACGACAGACTAATGCACTAACATGCATTAGTACCTGTAACAAACTACCCATCACCGGTCGCACCGTGTGTAACATATACTCCAATGGAATAATAACCAGCGCCAGAACCAGTGGCATCACTACACCAATAGCAATTAACAACCCGGTTGAAACACCTGATGCCGGCGTCGAACCCACCACCATGGGAGAACTCAGAAGAGCTAATGCCTCTATGATCGCCAGTGCTAACAACAAGCCCGCGCCGGTCAATATCATTGCTTGACGACCGCGACGTGTCATTGCTGAAACCAAAGGAAATAGATGCGTGATGCGCAACCCTTCCGACACCATTGTCGCGGCTATCAACGTTGTTGCGATGTGCAATCCGACAACAATTTCAGCAAATGAGACACCGCCGACTATCGCTGGAGATGGCATCATTGATAACGCCGGCTGAGTCAATAATTGCCAGTTAATCGCTGCCGCACCAACACCAACAAGCACAAAACATAAAGAAGATACAAATCGAATTAACATTGACGACATTACACCCTGCCCAGACCCGGCAGTCAGCATTTCAAATTGGCTCATATGCTGGTCGACCTGACGCAAACGCAGCCGTAACACTTCTATATTGTTGTCAATATGGTGCAACATTTTGCTTAACTTACGCCAATGAGGACGTAGTCGAGTTAATACCTTATGACGCGAGGACACCGTCCAGCGATGCTCCCTGAGAGCGTCCCGGTGATGATTCTGAACAGTTTGGTGCATATCCTCGAGTATCTTGCCAACGACCTCAGTATTGCGTTCATCACTTTGTAATCTCGCAATGGAATCTACAGCAGAAACCCACTCCGGAGAAACCTCAGGAACTTTTGCGCTGTCGATATAGTCTTCGTCGATAACTACTAACTGGCGATTGATCGATGCCGATAGCTTCTGGTAGTTGGCGAGATCTCGCTCCACCAGTTGCTCAATTCGCATAAAACGACGTTCGAGCTGACGCTCCATTAAGGCTTCAACCAGAGTTTTCGTCAATTCGTGATTACGCAGGCGGATTCGCTGCGCCGAGCGCAAACAAGCCCGGGACAATAGCCGTGATTGACTGTAAAGAAGCCTGGAGCTCCTTAAAATCAAATCATGAGCATGGGGCCTGATCAGATACATCAGCAAAAGCGACAAGGCCAGCGCTATGATTAACACCAGCACTGGGTAGTCTGCGTATACCATCATAATGTCTTTTCCTAACTCGAATATTACACAACATATAACGAATGTACGTTGTACCACGACACGTCGACCACACCAATAGAATAAAACGGTGATGTTCCACATTTCTCTAACAACATACTAATTATTCCAAACTAATCAGCAAGTTATCCCAAAAAATCGACAAATAACGTGAAATAGTTCCAGCAATTGCTTAATAATTCTAAAAAAACTGGCAATTGATTAAAATAACAACTAAATACAAAGTAACAAAACACAATCGCTACATCACTTAAAATCCGCAGTGCAATAATGAGTCGACAAAAGGTTGAAGTTAACGAATGAGTATTAACCCAGCGGATTTATCAACCCACGTGATCAAGCCAACACTCGACTATTTGGGGGTTCAATCAGGGGCCGCAGAAAAACTGCTACTAGGAACTGCTGCTCAGGAATCAAATTTTGATCCATTCAGTGAACAACATGACGGAATTGGCATCTTCCAGATTACACCGAAGGAACACCGACAAGCCTGGGACAACTATCTGGCGTTTCAACCGGAACTTGCAAGCAAAGTGCGCGGTCTCGCAAGCCAACATCAATTCTTAAGAAAACCTGACCAGGAACTCAAGACCAATCTCGCCTACAGCACCGCTATCGCATGGATCATCTATCTGCAGTCTGATCTGCAACTTCCTGAAGCAGATGATGTAGACGGCCTAAGCCTGATTTGGGAGGCAAACTTTTGTCATCGTGAACAGTGCCAGGCTGAAGATTTTGCTCGATGGATTAGCGCGCATGTTGCTGCCTAGTTACTGACGTTGCAATCAAGCTCTCTGTAAAACACTCTCTACATTCATACCCATGTCTCGCATACGAGCCAGTTTGTACCGAAGTGTGCGCGGGCTGATACCAAGTTTTTCTGCGGTATTCTTGCGGGAGCCACCTTCCATTCTCAACGTGTCGGCAATAATTTCAAACTCCCTACGCTGCAAATCAACACCCAACATACTGCTCATTTCATTGTCACTCTCAAGTGTCACCGGTGTTTCTATCGATGCAATTGGCGAAGCTACAGTGGCCGTATCAACCGAGCTGGTGCTAAATGGATCCAATCGAAGATGAAAGTCCGAAACCACATTGCCAGGCTGCATAATGAGTGCCCGCTGCATAACATTGTCCAACTCCCTGACATTACCTGGCCAGAGATGCGCTTTTAGTGCCATCACAGCACTTCCGTCAAGGTCTACTGGCGTACGCCCCATCTTATTGATATGAAGCTGTAATATTTTCTTCGCCAACGGAACAATATCTAATGGTCGCTCTCGCAATGGTTGCCACTGCAACGGGAATACACTCAACCGATAATACAAATCCTCTCGGAAGCGGCCTGATTTAACCTCATCACTGAGCTGACGGTTGGTTGTTGCGATAATGCGAACATCCAGGTCAATCACCTTGCGTCCACCGAGACGTTCAACTTCCCGCTCTTGAATGACACGCAAAATCTTCGCCTGCAACCCAATATCCATTTCAGAGATTTCATCAAGCAGCAATGTGCCGCCATTAGCCTGTTCAAATTTTCCCGGCGAGCTATTATAGGCACCCGTAAAGGCACCTTTTTCATGTCCAAATAACATACCTTCCAGCATATTTTCCGGAATGGCTGCACAATTAATAGCGACAAAGGGCTGCGTGGCACGAGTTGATTGTTGATGTACATAGCGCGCCAACACCTCCTTACCCGTTCCCGACTCTCCGCAGATCAGCACCGTCGAATCAGTTTCGGCAACGCGCTTTGCAAGCTGTAAAAGCTGTAAACTGGCCGGGTCAACGGCAACAGGCTGATCATTTTCACCAGCATTCGCTGAGCCAACATATCGACTAATTGTTTCCACTAGTAATTGCGGTTTGAAAGGCTTAACCAAATAATCTACGGCGCCATTTCGAATGGCCTCCACTGACGCGCTAATACTGGCATAAGCAGTGACCAGCAGTACCGGCAACTGTGGATACAAGGTTCGTATTTCTTTTAATAATTCCAGTCCATCCATGACGCCCATATTGATGTCCGACACAACCATATCAAGAGCGTGATTTGGCATAACTTTTAATGCAGCTTCCGCACAATCGGCCTGAAAGACTTCACAGCCGGCAATCTCCAGAGTATCGACTAAGGCCTCTCGCAAATCGAGGTCATCTTCAACAACCAATATTCTCGCCACCAGTTTGATTGGAGCAATGCTCATAAACGTTGACTCCTTGACTCGATTGGCACCGCAGCAGCTGAGGTCTGCGCGAGCAAAATGGGTAATGTTAAAATAGCGGCAGTGCCCACTCCCGGCTGAGAGCGCAATTCAAACTCTCCATGATGTGCCTGGGTAACCGCTCTAACAACCGCCAGACCAAGACCTGTGCCTTGAGACTTAGTGGTAAAAAACGGTTCCTGTAAGCTTTCCAATACCGTCTTATCAAATCCCGGTCCGTTATCGACAATCATGATCTGCAACCGCGTATCGCCAATAATCGATGCATTAATTGTTATCTCTATATTGGATGAGTGCGATTGAATGGAGTTAGTGACCAAATTCATCAAAGCACCAACCATAGTGTCCCGATTACACTGAATCTTGATGTCAACACAGCTATTGTTAATCGTGTAGACCGAACGACTGCTACTGACGGAAACCTCCATAGCGGCCTCTAAAGCAGAAAACAATTCATCAACCGTTATTGTGTCTGTTTGTTTAACATCGCCCCTCACAAACAACAACATATCTTTGACTTGTTGATCCAGATGATTCAGACGCGACAGCACCTTTTCGGAGAAGCGCTGACTTTGTTCCGGGGTCAAATCAGATTCACATAAATGACCCGCATAAAGCATCGCTGCCGACAATGGTGTGCGAATTTGATGGGCTAGTGATGACATCATACGTCCCATCTCCGAGAGACGCCGATGGCGATCCAGGCGGTGCTGCAGTTCTCGTGTTTCAGTGAGGTCAGTCAGCAAAATCAACTGGCCAGGCTCGCCTGCCATCGACCGTGTCACCATGCTGATTCGACGCCCATCTTTCAGTGAAATCTCATGACCGTCATCAACTTGTGGCGCAAACGAACGCTTAATCACATTGCGCCAAATCTCGCCTAACAGCGGTTCTCCGAGGAAATCTTCGGCGGCGGGATTACACTGAGTGACCCGCCCTCTGCTGTCTAGTACCACCACTCCGGCGGGCATAATATTCAGTAAATTTTCAAGTCGGTTGGTGACTCGCTGCTTTTCTTTTAACTCTTGCAGGCGCTGCTCAGCAACCACATGTAATTCATGATTAAGTGAGCCGACCTGCTCTTCCATATCATGGTAGGTTTCCGCTAGCTGTGCCGACATGCTATTGAAAACCTCGAAGGCGGACATTAATTCGTCGCGATCGCGAATAGGCCTTACGTTATCCGTTAACAAGGGGTTTGGACCGCCCAATAACTCTTGAGCAGAATTAGGAACCGATGATGTCGAATGACTATTTTCCAGGATGGGAATGGGCATAGAGCTCTCTCTCAAATGTTAAGTCACATTATTGACTCGCGAAATGCATTTCTGAGAGATACTGCAAACACTGTGCCGATTTAGTAATCTTTTATAAATCAGTGTGTTATGTCTTTATTAAGATACCAAAGTCAATGGATTGGCATATAGGGAAACCTGCAGCTACTTGCGGTGCAGGTCGTATTTACGCATTTTTTCAACCAGCGTAGTGCGTCGAATTTGTAGTTTTTCGGCGGCACGTGCAACAATACCGACGCTGTCGTCCAACGCCTGTTGTATCAGGCTTCGTTCCAAATTGGTTAAATATTCTTTCAGGTCTATTCCGTTAACCGGCAACAATGCAGTGTCGTCCATATTAGCAACCGTTGGCATGCCATCACTGCGTGCCGATTCCGGAATGATTAAATCTTCGTCTGCTTCTTCAACGTGACGGAATTTTTTCGGCAGCTCTTGAACTCCCACCACCCCATAGGGATGAAGAATAGCCATTCGCTCAACCAAATTTGCCAGCTCCCTAACGTTGCCTGCCCATTCATGCCGGCACAAAGACATAATCGCCGCAGAGTTAAATCGAATCGAGCCACGTTTCTCGTTTTCCAGTCGCGTTACCAGTTCATTTAACAGCAGTGGAATATCTTCGACGCGCTCTCTAAGCGGCGGCATTTCAATAGGGAAAACATTCAGCCGGTAATACAAATCTTCCCTGAAACTACCCTCTCGTATCATGTCATCAAGGTCGCGATGTGTTGCGGTGACGATACGTACGTCAGTCTGGATTGTTTTATTACCACCAACACGTTCATAGGTCCTCTCCTGTAAAACCCGCAGTATTTTTACCTGCATATCCAGGGGCATATCGCCAATCTCATCAAGGAACAGGGTTCCACCTTGTGCCATCTCAAACCGGCCAGCACGACTGGTTACCGCGCCGGTAAAAGCGCCTTTTTCATGACCGAACAGCTCACTTTCCAGAAGTTCACGGGGAATCGCTCCGCAATTTACCGGTACAAACGGCATGTCACGACGATTAGAATTGTAATGCAGAGTTCTGGCAACAACCTCTTTCCCGGTTCCTGATTCACCGGTAATTAGTACCGTAATATCCTTGTCGGCGACCTGCGCCATCATCTCCCGTACTTTTTGTAACTCTCTACTGGTACCCACCAGACTGCGAAATAACTGCACGTCTCGCTGCTGTACGCGACCAGCGTTAATATCATACTGCTCACGGTAAACTTGGGCTCGATGCAGGGAGTCCATAAATTTGTTATAACTGGGTGGAAATTCCAGTTGCGCAATAACCTTATGCTGTAAATCAACATCGCCAACGTTATCGAGCTGATGCTCACCAATAAGAATGATTGGACAAGCCCTATCCCACTCTTGCGTCTCTAGCAACCGGGATTCCAGACTGGAGCGATTACACTCACCAAACACCAGTGTCTTAATCTGTCGGGTATTTTCTCTCGACGCAGGGTTAACAACCAATTCAGACCATTCACTGGAGGAAAAAATTACCGGGTTTTCACCCAAAAAATCCAGAATGACACTGGCATCATGCCGACGCTGGTCATTGTCATCAACAACAATAACGTTATTTTCTTCCCACATTGCCTGTGTCGACCCCGTTAGTTCAATTATTATTGGTAGCAACCACTACTGCCAGTCAGTTTTTTGACTGTATAGACGGACAAACCCTGAAACGGCATGTTGACGTATTATCATTGATGGGTCAAATTTATGACACGATTCAGCAGGCTAACCAAGAGACAAGTGTAAGTAAATTGGCGAAAGGCCACTAAAAGCACCAACAAACGTGTTTTAGCACACCTTTCAAAAGAATTGATTGATCGATAGAGTGGAGCCTGCGCTGTTAGGCTACTTCCTGCGCTATACCGTCCCAGCCCGACTTGATAGTTTTCATTAACGCGGCAACTTCATCGATAATGGCTTCATCGTTCTGGAGGTTGGCTTCCAGCAGGCGGCGCTGCATATATTCATATAAGTCATCGAGGTTAGCGGCCATTTCGCCGCCAACATCTTTATTCAAACTGTCATCCAAGCCACCGAGGATAGTGATCGCTTTGCCGATAGCCTCACCCTTATCAGCAATCATCTGGCGTTGCATAGCGCCTTTGGCCTCAGCCAAACGCTGCAAAACGCCTTCCATCAGCATTTGTATCAACCGATGAGGAGATGCACCCTCTACTCCGCAGTGCGTATTCACTTGTTGATATTGTGCCAAACCTTTATTTAACATAATGGGTTATCCCGAATCGATGGCGGTAATATTCTACCTACTATAGTACGTATCTTCCCTAAGGTATCGGTCAACCGTCTTATACCTTTAGCGCAATTTACAGATTGATCATTTTATTACCAATTTGCTAACTGATAAGTAGTGGTAATTTTTCACAATGACCTCGCTACAGCCCGCAATTTCCCTATAAATACAAGGCGTAACATGAAGTTCCTAAAAAAAAATTAAAGATAACCACAGGAGCGCCGATAGCCTCATTGACGATGATAAACAGGTGTGCTTTTACACCTTAACCAACGCTCCCATGGCCTATAGGCTGTTAAGGAGCCAGGAGAAACAGCAATGCCACAGGTAATCAACACAAATATAGCGTCTCTTAGCGCCCAAAACTCGTTAAACAAGTCGCAAAACAGTTTGCAAACTTCCCTGGAGCGCCTTTCTAGCGGTTTGCGTATCAACAGCGCCAAAGATGATGCGGCCGGCCTTGCGATTGTCGATCGTATGACCTCACAGATTCGAGGCCTGAACCAGGCCGTTCGTAATGCCAACGATGGCTTGTCGGTAGCACAGGTAGCTGAAGGTGCATTGCAGGAATCATCCAACATCATGCAACGTATGCGCGAACTGTCAATTCAGTCTGCTAACGATTCAAACTCTTCTACTGACCGCGCTAACATTCAAAAAGAAGTAACACAGCTACAAGCAGAACTTAACCGAATTGGTGATACCACCACATTTAACGGCAAAAACCT
>JBALTE010000006.1:155218-188687 GCA_036963965.1 Oceanicoccus sp.
ATCAACGACAATGCCGCCTCTACCGGTGTATCCGCGGTTTTGTCCGCAGATTTAGCGTCTATAGAATTGGTTCAGGAACAGGGCTATGACATTGTCATTGGCGATGTTACCGGCGCTGTCGCAACAACCGCTTCATTCAATGTTGGCGGTACTACAATCGGTGCAACCGCTGTTGACAGTACTATTGTTGGTGGCGAGGTAAGCTTAAGTTCCAGTGGTGGATTTACTGTCGCTGCTGCGGGTGCTGATGCTACTATTTTTACCGGTGGTGCCGCAGCGAGTACATTGAACTCCGTTGCCGATATCAATGTTGGTACAAGAGACGGAGCGAATGATGCACTGTTAGTTTTGGATACCGCGCTAGCTAGCGTAACTGGCGATCGAGCCAACCTCGGTGCTATCCAGAACAGACTGGAATCCACCATTTCTAACCTGTCCAGTATCTCCGAGAATGTATCGGCTGCACGGTCACGGGTTCAGGATGCGGATTTTGCGGCAGAAACAGCTGAGCTGACACGTAGTCAGATTCTGCAACAGGCAGGTATATCGGTGCTATCACAGGCCAACTCACTGCCACAACAGGTACTGTCACTACTTCAGTAGTGGCTATAGAGACAGCATCAATCATAGCCTTTCGGGCTTTTAACCCGAAAGGCTGTATTTGAATGATGCCAAGGTGATCATCAATGATTAACGACATTGTTAACACAGGTTTACAACAGCCAGAAAAACAAGTTAGGGAGGTTGCACCTGCGCCAGCAGATGTATTTGAACTCAGCCCTATCGGATCAAAAGATCCCGTTGAACAATCCTCTGCAAAAGATTCTGAAAAACTGCAACCCCAGCAACTCCAGACCGCGGTCAGCAAACTCAATGACTACGTTCAAAATGTTCAGCGAACATTGTCATTTAGCGTTGAGGAAGTAACGGGGATCACTGTGGTACAAGTTTTGGACTCTGAAACAGACGAATTGATTCGACAAATACCGGCTGAAGAAACTATTAAGTTAGCGGCTTCAATTGCTGAGTTCAATACCAATCTTTTGGTCAACGAACAAGCCTGATAGCAGAGAATCAAACCGCTCAAGCAAAGGGAGAATACCTCCCTTAATTTTTTCTGCCATGTTAGTAACAGAACAAAACTACTACCATGGCACGATTACTGCTATATTTTCCTCTAAATCAGGCAGTGACAATCTGCTGACGAGTGAGTGATAGCAAAGGATAGACCCCATGGCCATTACATCAATTGGTGTAGGTTCCGGCATAGATCTTGAAGGACTGGTGACAGACCTTATTGCTGCCGAAAGAGAACCCCAGGAAATACGCCTTAATCTCAAGGAAACCTTAGCCACAGCGTCAATTTCGGCTCTGGGCAACTTAAAAAGCACAGTATCAGCTTTTCAAACGTCACTGGAAAATCTCCAAAACAGTGATTTTTACGGCGGACGCACAGGCACCTCGGGTGATAGTGACCTATTCACCGTCACTGCAGACTCTTCCGCCAGCCTCGGCTCTTACACCATCGAAGTGAATAAGCTGGCCAGCGCCAATAAAATCGCCACCAATGGCGCCTTTGCCAATCCCAATGCCATCATAGGTGAGGGGGCTGTAACTATCGGTTTTGTGGGGGGCAACACCTTTGAGATTTCTGTTGCCGCCACCGATAACCTCACCGCTTTGCGTGACGCCATCAATGACGCCCCTGATAACGTGGGGGTTACCGCAAGCCTGATAACTGCTGCATCAGGTACTGAATTGGTGATCACTGCCAATGATACCGGCGTTGCCAATCAACTGGATATCAGCGTTGTTGATATCGATGGCCAAAACCAGGATGCCAATGGGTTGTCCCGTTTGTTTTACAATGGCAGCGATCCCGACAACAGCTTGAACGGACTTAACCAGACACAACAGATAAACGCCGCTCAAGACGCCCAAATTTTTGTTGATGGTTTTGCTGCCACTAGTAGCAGTAATGAATTCACAGGTGTTTTGGAAGGGCTAACAATTACCGCACTTGCTGACGATGGCGGCGAGCTTATTCTACCCTCCGCCAGTCTGGTAGTCAGCACTGACAAAGCGTCCATTAAGAGCGACATTAACACCTTTGTTGGCAGTTACAATGAACTGATCACCGTACTCAATTCATTAACGGATTATGATCAAGCCACCGGTACCCGCGGTCTACTCGGCGCGGATGCAACCATTAGCACACTGGAAAACCAGATTCGCCGCATCGTTACTGATACTGTTGATAGCGCCGACGGTAGTCTGGATAATTTGGCGCTACTGGGAATCACCACTAATAGAAATGGTTCTGTTGCCCTGAATGAGGCAACACTGGACGACGCTATCAGCAACAATTTTGACAATATTGGCGCACTGATGGGAGGCGATGATGGTGTTGCCTCTCGACTGGATGAGCTACTCGAAAGCTTCCTGAAATTTGACGGACTTTTTGCCACCAAAGAAAACACCCTTAATACCCAACTGAATGAAATTGCCGATCAACGATCAACATTAGAACTGCGACTGACCGCCATTGAAGAGCGTTTTCGGTCACAGTTTGCAGCTTTGGATATTTTGGTTTCTCGGCTGAACTCGACTGGCAACTTCTTAACCCAACAATTAGATGCTGCTGCCAAAATTGTTAATCGAGACAACTCATAGTCATGGCTACAATGGAAAAAAGCTGGGATTCTATCGCCGAAATGGGGCAGCAAATGCAGCAATTGGCCAACGACAATGACTGGCCTCGTATTGCTGACTTAGCGCGACTGCGACATGAATCGGTGACCGTGCACTTTCAACACTATCCGGTAAGCCCGGGCAACGCTGAATTTTACCAAAACCATCTCCACAGCTTTTTTCAACTGGAGCAGCAACTTAAACAGGTTGTCGACAGTGCACGAAAAAATGTACTAAAAGACATCAATCATCACAACCACAGTCGACGGGCGATCAATGCTTATCAAAATGCCGGCAAACCCGTCCACTCAACGTAAAAAGTTAAACAGTGACAAACTTGAAATGCGAACAAAACTCTGTTGCGAAGCCTCAAGGGTGAACGTTTCTATACTCAAGCGACTTAAAGCTTCAGCGTAATCCAAATCCCTAATATCGGAAAGCACCTCATTATTAATCAGTTCTACCTGCTGATGTAATGTTCGAACACTATCAACAGTATTCTGTCTGGCACCAATTTCCGATTTTATTTCGGACATATTAAGTTCAGCAGCATCCAGGTTATTCAGCGTCTCGGCCACTAACTGATCAAACAATATTTCATGTGCAGGGGAGTCTCCTAGCGTTTTCATCCCCTCTGACAATTTGGCGATGGTGGTCAGAACATCCTGCTTTTGAGTCGAGTTTGCATAAAATAAATCACCATCTGCCGGCGTACCCGCCACCGTTATTTCCCAACCCAAATTAGTTGGTGCCGCCAACGGCGTAGCGTTGGCGTCAATGGTGATTGGGCTGCCGCTATTGGCGACGCTGAACAGAGGTGTATTAACACCGCCATCTAAAATATCAGGCCGAGCGTATACGTCATACTGATTACCAATGCCATTAAACTGAATTACATAATCTTCAGGGTAAGAATTGTCATCGTAATTTACCTGATCAGTGACACGGCTAGCAACCACAACTGCAGCGCCTGAATTACCGGCTTCAGCAGTAGCCTCTACTCGAGTCTGCACCGAATCAATATCCATAAAAATTCGCTTGCCACTGTCACTAATAGGAATCTGGGTTGACGACGCGACCTGAACCAATCGCTGGCCGTCATCACCACGATAGACAAACTCACCGGCGGCGGTTTGCTCAAACGGCTTTTCCGATCCCTGATACCCGGCAAATATATACTCCCCGTTGACGTCCCGGGTATTAGCGATATCAAGCAGCTCGTCCAACCGAGTATCTAGCTCCGTGGCTATCGCCTGGCGATTGGCTTTTGTCATTGAAAGCGCATCAGATTGTATAGTCAATTCACGCACACGAATTAATAGCGTCGTGACCTGTTCCACCTGAATTTCGGCAAGGGTTAGCCGACTCTCTACCGAATCGGCATTGTCGAGATACTGATCGAGCTGCGACAACTCCTGATTAACCTGAATGATCCTTGCCGACGCAACCGGGTCGTCAGCCGGAGTCAGAATACGACGTCCCGAAGCAATTTGCTCCTGCGTTTCAAAGGCCTGCTGTTGAATACGCTGCATATCCTGCACGCTGGTATTAAACCCTTGAAGAAAAGAAAAACGAATAGCCATCGTTTATACCTGCATTAAATTTGATAGTGAATACACTTAACAATCATCTTGTATATAGTATCGGCCGCTAGCCCAAACTATTAATCAATGTATCAAAAATTTGTCGCGCCACATTGATAAGTTGTGCTGAAGCATTATACGCCTGCTCAAACTTGATCAAATTCGCCGCTTCCTCGTCAAGATTAACACCGGCAATTGAATCGCGACTAGCTTGCGACTGAAACAATAACGACTCAGAGGCATCGCGACTAACTCGCGCTTGAGCAGTTTCAGTGCCAATTCTCTCGATCAAACTACCATAGGAATTTTCAAAATTGGTCGCACCACCATCCAGAATATCCTGCGTTCTGATCCCCCCAAGAGCAACGGCATTGCGGTTATCAGACGACCCGTTCTCATTGAAGCCAATGGTAAACTCATCACCGATTTGAGGAGAGCCACTTATTTCAATCTGAAAACCGATAAAGTTAGCATCGGTATTTTGGGTTCCAAAAATCTCATTCCTCTGTCCGGGAATAATCGTCGAACTGAATAAAACCTCAGGGTTAAACGGGTCAGAGTTTTCAAACACCGTAAAATCAGTTGCCGTGGTAAAGCGTATCAGTACCGGTGCCGCCAACACCCCCGGTGATGTGTATAGGGGATTTGCCGGACTCAAAGCAAGATCACCATCGTCAACAATCGCCAGCATATTTCCACTGGAAACTTCCCCGGTACCGCTATTACCAATCTTTGCGTCGGTAACAATTGGCACCGCATAAGCTAACTCTTGCACGCGGGTGATATCCACCATGATATCGGCACCACCGGTTCGGGTGGGTTGAATATAAAATTGATCATTGATTGCCAGATTCGATTGAGTTGCCGCAGAAATATCAATACTGAATCCATCAAGCTCAATGCTCTGGGCTCCCGCCACCCCATTGACAACCGTAACGGTATTATCGCTGACCCGAAGAACCCGATAATCCAACGGCCCCGCAGCGTCATTATCAACAACACTCAATCGATAATCACTGGTTGTTAACTGCGTAATATCGGTAATATTGACATCAATATTCTGCAGGGTTGGAGCAGAATTGTCACCATCAATCCTTACTCGCTGCTGGGGGATACTGCCGGTGTTAACATCGAGAAAAATATCACTACCCAAATTGCCATCAAGATCAATTCCCAGCGCATTCTGTTGATTCACACCGTCTGCCAAACCAATCGCAATACGCCCTATAGAATTTAACAGCTCGTTGCCAATATCGCGGAAATCCAGCAATCCTGCCATTTCGCCACCGGTCATCAAATGCGTCACCCGTTGCGAGCTTCCGCTGGGACCAACAAGTACAACATCCAGGCTATTCGGGCCCTGCTCTGTGCTTAAGGCCAAAGAGGTGGTTCCGGTAACCAGCGGCAAGCCATTACCAACAAAAACATTCAAACTATCGCCGTCTTTAACAGTGGAGACATTGACTATTTCGGACAGCTGACGCAACAGCTCTTCGCGCTGATCAAGCAACTGATTAGGCTGGGCACCACTGCCCCGGGCTAACTGATCAGCAATTCCACCATTCAGCGTAGCAATCCCTTCGACCAATGTTGTGGCCTGCAATGACAGCGAATTTAATTGCGTGTTGACCGAGCTCAGCTGTTGCTCGACCCTTCCTGTTAAGCTGTTTATCCGCTGCGCCAAACTATCTGCTTGACTAATAACGACCTGCCGCGCTGGTTCCGATGTTGGATCCTGAGCACTGGACTCAATTGCCGAAAAGAACTCGCTGATTGCCGTGCTCAAACCGCTAAAATCATCAGCTAACAGAGAGTCTATTTGTTCAATATTAGTAGCAAAGATATCAAAACTACTGTGACTACTGGTATCTAACCGGATTTGGTTAGTGAGAAACTGATCGACAACTCTGTTGACTTCATCGACTGTATTTCCCGCCCCCATATAGCTGCCACCCTGCAGCTGTTCGGGGCGTGTACTAAGTTCTGCGCGCTGGCGGCTGTAGCTCTCGACACCGGCATTCGCGATATTATTACCCGTCACTTGCAGCGACGTTTGGCTTGTTGTTATGCCACTAATACCTATCCCTAATAAAGACATGTTATATACCTACCTGGCCATCACTGTCAGCTGTGACAGACTGGACATATTGTTAATTGCAGTACGGAAATTGTCGCTGTTTGAAATCCTCAAGATTTTTTCAGCGTAGTCAGGGTCTGTCGCATAACCAGCTTTCGACAAATTCCGAATATAAGATTCTGAATTTTCGCTGTTTACAGCTTTCTCGTAACGGGGGCTGTTAGAAATGAAATCAACATAGTCGTCAAAACTGTGCTGCGGGCTTTCGTAGGCTCTAAACGCAGCCCTTTCCTTTACGGCAAGACCGTCCCTTACTTCCATTGTCGTCACGTTGACCGACTCTCCCGACCAACGGTTATCCGCCTTGATATTAAATAAGTTAAAACTATTCTTATCACCGGCAGCTGATACCTTTTTCCCCCAGCCGGTTTCCAGCGCCGCTTGCGCTAACAAAATTTCAGGTTCTACACCCAATTTTTCCGCGGCATTTTTTGCCATTCCGTACAAGTTTCGGGTAAATCCGTCGACACTGCCGTCAAACTGCATCGACTTGGGGGTAACGCTGGCAACACTATTTGTTTTAGCGGCATGGATGGCAGCAACAGCTCCCGGCACTACTCCCGGGCTGGTAGTACGCGATTCCAAATACGATTGAACACTGTCGTCAGCGAGCTCGCTCGATTTATTCTCACTCACACCAAAACGACCCTGCAGCTGACGAATCATCGTATCAGCAACACCTAGCCCCTTACCTTTGGAAAGCGACAATGCCAATTGGTCGTCAAACATACCTTGGTACATATCGCCTTCATGACTCGAAAGAAAATTCCCCTCGGCAAAAACGCTATTGGCATCGCGCATACTTTTCATCATCATTCGAACCATCATCGATTCAAACTGTTCAGCAATCTTACCCAATGCCTGATTTTTATCCGTACGACCCAATTCAGTAATACTATGCAGATTGTTCAAATCCGTATAGGAGTCACTATTGCGAGTGGCGTTGAATGTATCGGAACTTATCACTGACTTCTCTCTTGCAAATATTTCAACGGTTGAGTGAAACGGTTATCGCGTTTCTCTACGTTAGATAACAATGAGCTCTGCCTGCAGCGCGCCGGCCTGTTTAAGTGCTTCCAGGATCGCCATCAAATCTCCCGGTGCAGCACCAATCTGATTAACCGCGCGCACAATTTCGTCAAGTGTGGTGCTGGCTGCAAAGGTAAACATCCGGCTGGACTCTTCGGTGACACTCACATCACTCTGCGGCCGGACTACAGTTTGTCCACCTGCGAAGGCATTAGGCTGACTTACCTGAGGCGAATTTGTGATAGTCACCGTCATGTTACCGTGGGTGACAGCGCCAGCTCGGACAGCGACATTTTCGCCGATAACAATCGTTCCTGTTCGAGAATTGATGACAATTCGAGCCGCCTCCCGGCCAGGTTCAACATCGATATTCTCCAGCAATGACATATACGAAACACGCTGGTCAGGATCAATTGGCGCGGTAACATTAATTGATGTTGCATCGATTGCTCTAGCGACGTCCGGTCCCAAAAGTTCATTGATACTTTCAGCAACTCTTCTTGCGGTGGTAAAATCAGATCTTTTCAAATTGAACGTCAAATTGTTACCCTTAGAAAAACCGTTTTCAATCTTTCGTTCAACGATGGCACCATTGGGAATACGCCCTGCACTGGGGATATTCACGGTTACTTTCGACCCATCACGTCCTTCAGCGCCAAAACCGCCGACAACAAGCTCTCCTTGGGCTACTGCGTATACTTGCCCGTCGGCACCTTTCAATGGTGACATTAACAAGCTGCCCCCACGCAGACTTTTGGAGTTACCAACGGAAGAGACTGTTACATCAATAGGCTGACCCGGTTTGGAAAAAGGTGGCAGTACGGCATGGATCGTAACTGCGGCAACATTTTTTAATTGAAAATTCTGGCCGTTAGGAATAGCAACACCCAGCTGCTGCAACATTGTACGAAAAGATTGTATTGTGAATGGCGTTTGCGTTGTTTGATCTCCGGTTCCATCCAGGCCAACAACCAACCCATATCCTATCAGCGGATTATCCCGAACGCCTGCTACAGAGGCGATGTCTTTTAGTCTGGCTGAAAAAACTGCAGATGACATGAAAGACACAGACACAAGGCAAACACACAAGGCAAACCATTTTCCAGGTTTTAGATATTGATTTTTTCGCATAATATTCTCTACTAACATAAGTTCAGGTACTGCCTTTGATTAATGTCGATGGCAATTGTCGACAGTCGGGCCAAATCAGAATGGCCAATATTCAGTATTGAAAAAGCGAGAGCCCCATCCCTGCTTATTGGCATCGGCAAGATCACCAGTGCCGCTATAGGTGATACGAGCATCAGCTAATCGCGTTGATAGAATAGTGTTATCGGGCTGTATGTCTTCGGGGCGAATAAGACCCTGGATACGGATGAACTCTTGTCCGCGATTAAGTGTCATCCACTTCTCTCCTCGAACCACCATTAATCCGTTAGGGAGTATTTCAGATATTGTCACGGCGATACTACCAGTCAAGCTGTTGCTCTGATCGCTGCCCGCTTCACCTTTCAACTCTCTGTCCTGAGTTATATCTGTGCCCATATTGTAACCACCATAACTGGGTGAAACCCCCAACACTGTGCCCGCATCAAAAGTGACAGAACTTTCTTTCTTAATTTCTGTATCAGCGGTTTTGCTGGATTGTGTGCGCTCACTAAGGATAACCGAGACAATATCACCAACCCGATTGGCCTTGAGATCTTCAAATAAGCCAGCAGAATACCCAGGCCTGTAGATACCCCCACTATTAGCTACAGGAATTTCTTGCGATAGGGGAAATACCGGAGCATAGGCAGGATCATTAGGCATAGGAGTCGGCCCTATTGTGCACGACGTTACGATGACCATATAAACTGCGACAAACAACATTCTGGTGAATCTTGATGCGCTGTACCTGGTAGAGATATATGTCATGGTAATCACCGAGCTATTACAAGTTTTGAGAGATGTACTGCAACATTTGGTCTGCAGTTGAGATCACTTTTGAATTCATTTCATAGGTTCGCTGGGTAGTGATCATGCTGACCAACTCTTCGACTACATCAACGTTCGAGTTCTCTAATGCGCCCTGCTCCAACCGACCCAAGCCATCAATTCCAGGCTCTCCTTGCTGAGGAGAACCACTTGCAGCCGTTTCGATAAACAGGTTGGACCCAATCGATTGCAAGCCAGTAGGATTAATGAAATTGGTCACTGTTATGTTGCCCAGTGTTTGCGCTGCCGCTTGTCCAGCAATTTGTGCCTCGACGATACCGTCGGAACTAATCGAAACGGTTTGCGCGTCGTCCGGAACGGTTATCGAAGGCTGCAGCAGCAGACCTCTGGCGTTGACAATCTCTCCATCGGCATTGATTTGAAATTGACCGTTCCTCGAATAGGCTGAGGATCCGTCAGGCATTAGAATTTCAAAAAAACCGCGTCCGACAATCGCCAAATCCAGTGGTTTTTCAGTGATTTGAACACTGCCATCTGAAAACTCTTTCTGCGTTCCTATCACTCTTACACCGGTACCAACTTGCAGCCCGGATGGGAGCTGCGTGTTCTGTGATGATTGCGCCCCCGGCTGGCGGCGAATTTGGTATAACAGATCCTCAAATACAACACTGTCGCGCTTGTATCCCACCGTGGCAGCATTCGCCAGGTTATTTGAGATAGTTGCCAGGCGTGTGTCTTGTGCACTCAACCCGGTTTTACTAATCCACAACGCTTGATTCATAACTAACCTCTTTACGTATTTGTCTCAAATTAATGTCTATTTAGTTCACGAGCGATGACTACGAGCTCCTAAGAACCTGTCTGGCCGCATCAGAGTTTTCTTCCATCACTTTCATCATTTTTACGTTAATTTCAAACTGTCTGGCCAACGTCATAATTTCTGTTAACTCGTCTACAGGATTAACGTTACTGGATTCCACAAAACCCGACTGCAAACGAATGCTGGCATCAGGCTCCTGTTGCTCACCGTCGCGTCTGCGTATCAATCCATCCACGCCCTTGTTGAGGGTTGCGTAATCAGGTTTAACCAACTTAATTCGATCGACGATCGACAGCACTTCGGGCGGCTGCCCTGCCGGCCGAATAGTAATGGTGCCGTCAGCGCCCAATGTGATTTTGTCAGCGGGCGGAATGGAAATTGGACCGCCGTCACCAAGGACAGGTAAATCATTGGCAGTTAACAGTTGCCCATTAGGATCCATTTTCAGCGAGCCCATTCTTGTGTAAGCCTCGCTGCCATCGGGTGCTTGTACCGCTATCCAGCCATCACCAACAACCGCCATATCCAGATCCCGACCTGTTTCAATCAGCGCACCACGATTGAAATCGGTGCCAGGATTCTCGGTCATCGCATATGCCCGCGTCTGATGTCCATCACCGTAATAGACACCCATTGCTCGTGCCTGCGCGAAATCAGCCTGGAATCCATTGGTATTGGCATTTGCGAGATTGTTGGCATGTATTGCCTGGGCAGACATAATGTTTTGCCCCGACGACATTGCTAAGTAAATTGCTTTATCCATTATTGCTCCGCGTTTAACGTAGGCGGCAATTAGGTGGAAAACTATTGCCGTCTTGGACCCGAAATTGGCCTATATCGCTACCATTTCGCTGTTATATAGGAAGCTGCAAAATGGATGCCAAGATTTAGGAAACAACGCATTTGGGATCACACTGTAATGGCAGCTGCCCCTAATCGAGCCAAAACACGATAAACTAAAGGGAGTTTTCCAGTAGCAGCTCTGGCTTATAGAAACCGGCAACAGGACCAAGTCCTTGCTCCATAACTGGCTGCCCACAGCTCAGCTATCGCCGCCAAAACACACAACAAACGCCAACCAAAATTTCTCCGGCGAAAAAAAAAGCCCCTATCTAAACTTTTACGTCGAGATAAGAGCCTTGGCGTTGTTAGGCTGTAACACTTTTCATTAACGGATATTGATAATCGCCTGCGTTACCGTGTCAGCTGTTTCTATAGTTTTTGCATTTGCTTGGAAGTTTCTTTGTGCAATGATCAATCGGACCAACTCTTCGGACAAATCAACATTCGACTCCTCCAATGCACCCGATTGAATACCACCCAGAGTACTGGTTAGCGGCGCACCAACAACAGGTTCTCCAGACTCAAACGACTGCGCCCAAGACGTTTTACCCAGTGGATTCAATCCTTGTGTGTTGGCAAAAGACGCCATCGCCACTTGCCCTAGAATAAGCGCTTCGCCGTTGGTATAACGTGCAAAAACCTCTCCTGTTGGGTTAATTTCAAGACCGCTCAGTTTTCCTGTCGCAAAACCATTCTGGTCCACCGCTGCTACTGCAAAATCACTACCAAACTGAGTCGATGTTCCAATATCAACAATATAATCTGACAGCCCCGCAGTGGCACCACTGGTTGAAGACTGATTGGCTCCCGATGGGTTCCAGTTGTCTATATTTAAAACTGCCGGATCAGAACTGGTGAGAATACCGTCGGTACCAAACGTCAACTGAAAAAAATCGTTCGCCCCGCCGGCACCACCTGCGGGACTAATGACACTCTGTAATACGCCAGCATCGTCAGCAATATAGGCATGCATATTCCACACATTTTGCGTTGGCGTTTTTTCATAAAATGTAGAAAGAACGTGAGATTCACCAAGACTATCAAAAATAGTCAAAGAGGTTGAACTATTAAATGTATCCGCATCGTTCGGGTTAAAAGGCACTACTGGTGGTACATCTTCGCGAGCATCCAGATTGAATAATAGATCCACAGTCGACGTTGACTGCGGCGGTAAATCAGCGACCTGCACTTGCAGATCAGCCGGTGTTCCGCCAACGCTATCTCCCGAGCCTGTCGGTAAAAAACCCTGTAATATCGATCCACTGTTGTTGGTAATATAGCCTTCGTCATCAATACCAAAATAGCCGGCTCTGGTGTAAGACGTTGCGCCAGAGGCTTCGGAAAGTACAAAAAAACCACCGCCGTTAATTGCCAAATCCAAACTATTATCGGTAAAAGCAACGTTGCCCTGATCAAATTGCTGTGAAATGGAATTGACCAACACCCCACTACCTGCAGTATTACTGCCTGCGACTAACGAGTTGGCATAAACGTCACCAAATTCAGCTCTGGATCGCTTAAAACCTGTCGTACTGGCGTTAGCGATGTTGTTACCTGTCACTTCCAAATCTGTGTTAGCTGCTCGCAAGCCACTCAACGCTGTATTAAAAGACATAGTTTTACCCCTTACTTAATCTATTAGAAAACCTGATTTTCAATCCCGTTCTTTTACAAACTTACAAAATCTCTTTTACCTGTGACATAGAAACCGGGCCAACACCTGCAACGTTCAAACTTATTGTGCCGTTTGCTCCAACACTTACGCTATCAACATTGGCACTCAGTGCCGTGTTAACTTGAACCTGGCTGCCATCGATTTTTGCCAACACCTCAAACCGATAGTAGCCGGGGGGAAGTTGTCCGCCTTGCCCGTCACTACCATCCCAGGCAAATGGGACGTCCCCCGCCGTCTGAGCTCCCATCTTTTCTTCGGCCACTCGTTCGCCAACACTGTCATAAACAATGATATTCAAATCATCTGTACTTTGTGGTAACTCAATGGTGCCCGCCACCAGACCATCGGTTCCAAGGTACGATGTATCGGTATCAACCTTCACAAAACGGCCCACCATTGCAGATGCTTGTAGCGCTTGATTTGACTGGAATGAACCGACAAAGCCTTCCATCGTATTGTTTAATTTGTCCAGACCCTCTACGGAGCTAAACTGAGCCAGCTGGGCAACAAATTCACTATTGTCCTGTGGGTCCAGCGGGTTTTGGTTACGCATTTGGGTAACCATCAGCTCGAGGAAAACGTCCTGGCCCAACTCTTGTTTTTCGGTGTCGGTGGTACCGTATTTTTCTCTTACGGAAATATCACTCAACAGTCCGGTTGAAATCGCATCTGTCATTTTTCCATTCCATATCTATTGTTTGTATTGGCGCTAACTCAATAAACGCAAACTGTATGTTCTTCAACGCTCATTCATCGAATGAATAATTGAAAATTAAAATCTACTGCCCCAATCTCAATAGCCCCTGCATCATTTGTTTCGCTGAATTCATCAATTCAACATTGACCTGAAAAGAGCGTGAAGCCGAAATCATATCGGCCATTTCTTCCACCATATTTACATTGGGGTAATACACATACCCATCTTCATCAGCTTTTAGATGGTTGGGCTCATAACGGCGAACCAATGGCGCATCAGATTCGACAATGCCTGTCACTCTCATCCCCATCGATGCATCATCAGCAAGTGTCGGCATTGACCCGGCATTATTGGTCATCATATCCATCCGTACTGTTTCAAAGACAGGATGCCTGGCTCGATACACCTCATCAGTATTACTACTGGCCGATTGGGCATTCGCCAAATTACTCGCTGTTGTGTTAAGGCGAATACTCTGTGCCGACATTCCCATGCCAGCGATATCAAATACATTAGCCAGCGACATTAGACGTCTCCCTTAATTGCATTTTGTAAACCTTTGAACTTGCTATTGAGCAGCTGAAAACTGGCTTGAAAATCCATCATATTTTTTGAAAAGCGACTCATTTCAACTTGCTCTTCTACCGTGTTTCCATCAAGCGAAGGCTGCAATGGTGTGCGGTATAACAATTCTGCTTGAAAAGACTGGGAAGAAGCGCCGATATGACGACTGTTTGTTGCGACCACACCATTACTGGCAGATTGACTTGCCATCTGGCTATTAAGAGCGCTCTTAAAGTCGATGTCTCTCGCCTTAAAACCTGGGGTATCCGCGTTAACAAGATTATTGGCTAACACTTCCGCGCGCACAGTTCGCACATGAAGTGCTTTCTCATGTATCCCCAACGCATTTTGAAAACTAATTGCCATTGTCACTTTACCTTTCAATAGTTCTAGTAAACCACTATCAGTCATACAGCAAAGTGCGTGCCATAGTTTTATGTCATTGAAAAGTATAGGATTTTTAGAAGAAAACTCATAGGAACGGCAAAGAGATTCCGCTTTTATCGATCAAGCGGCAAAGGAAGCGGCAAAGGACTGTAACTGTGATTAATCCCCGAAAGCTGACAATTATACTTTCAAACTGCCTGATAGATGATACCCGGATTACATTGAACCATCTTGAAATACGGTTTTAAGTCTGCCAGCCCTTCAGATGCACCCAAAACCAGATAACCTCCGGGACGCAATGTCGCGTGTATACGCTGTAATATATCCGCTTTCAATTCGGCAGAAAAATAGATCAGAACATTGCGACAGAACACCACCTCAAATTTACCCAATGAGGCAAAACTATCCATCAGATTCAATGACTGAAACCGAATTCTTTGCTGGACGTCAGAATTAACACGCCAGGTTTTTTCATCAACTGAATTGAAAAACCGCTGTCGGCGCTCAGCACTCAAACCCCGGCCAAGAGACAATTCATCATATTCTGCCACTTTGCACGCTTCAATCATCGACATGGATAAGTCTGTCGCCAGTATGTCCACCGGACAAGTTAATGCGCCAGGGCGACTTCTTTTGTATTCATCTACTAGCATGCTAAGCGAATAAGGTTCCTGACCTGAAGAACACGCCGCCGACCACACTTTGACAGACGTTTTTTTATCCCTTTGAAACTCAGGCAGGAGTTTGTCCCTGAAAACATTGAACGGGTGTGTATCCCGAAACCAAAGTGTTTCGTTGGTCGTCATCGCATCTAATACCGCCTGCTTTAAATGACGCTGCGATGTTTGTTGCATAAGGTCGACTAGAGCCCCAAGAGTATCCACTCGAAACTCAATCATCAACTGACGCAGTCGGCTGGACACCAGATATTGCTTATTTTCACCAAGAACAATCCCGCAGGCCGCCGCCAGATATTCGCTAAAAATTTTGTATTCGGACAAAGCGCTAGCGGCCATAAACGACCCCAGCTAAGGTTTGGTCGTTGTTAAAAAAAACACACCACTGAAAAATATTGATTTTCAACCAACTCCCTGGCGCCCTAACAACCCAGCTATTTATAGATATTCCACTCACTCCGAGCGGCCACTCGATGCCACTCTATCTACAATTATTGCCGCTAATTCATTGGGTAAAAATTTAGCGAGAAAAGAATCCGCACCCACTTTTGTTACCATTGCCTGATTAAAACCTCCGCTTAAAGAGGAATGCAACACCACATATAAATCAGCAAGACGAGAATCAGAACGAATAGCAGCAGTTAAGGTGTAACCATCCATTTCAGGCATCTCTATATCCGAAATCACTGCCAGAAATTCGTCCGCCACATCAACACCGTCATCGGCCAGTGCCTGAAGATGCCTCAAGGCCTGACGGCCGTCATTCAGCAAGGTCGTTTTAACACCAATACGCTCAATACAGCGCTTTATCTGATTGCGAGCAACTGACGAATCGTCAACGATAAGAATATTCCTCGACAAAGCTAAACGGGCAACATCCGCAGTGATGATATCCTCAGAAAATTGCTCTTTCTGCGGCGATACTTCGGACAGTATTCGCTCAACATCAATAATTTCAACTAACTTGCCATCGGCTTCCGTCACCGCAGTCAAGTAATGGCCAGACCCTGTTCCAGCAGGGGGTGGGTGAACATCTTCCCACTTCATATTTATAATCCGGTCAACAGCCTGCACCAGAAAACCCTGGGTCATACTGTTATATTCCGTAATAATCACAAAGCTGTTTTTAACATCACCCAGTTGCTGCTGACCCGTTGCCAAACTCATATCGATGATCGGTATCGTCTCGCCACGAATATGGGCAACACCACTGATCATCGGAAGACTGTGGGGTATAACTGTTAACTCAGGGCATCGCAGGACTTCTTTAACCTTAAATACATTAATACCATAAAGTTGGCCACCGGACAGCTGAAATAATAGCAACTCCAGTCGATTCTCCCCCACCAACCGGGTGCGCTGATTGACACTTTCGAGAACACCCGCCATAGGCACATCCTGTATTTCAATTGCAGTGTCAGTAACTGTCGGACCATCACCGTGTATCGATCACCGCACTTTAGTGGCCGAAATATTTGAATCAGTTAATTTCAGGCATAACTTTTGCTTATATTTAGAACCACCGAAAGGAGTGCCAGTTTAACGACACTGCCACCCGAAAAAGCTCCTATGCTCGGCAAATTTGTCTGTATGACTAAAGGATATGCCAAAATCATGATAGTTCGTAGTTTTATTCTGCTTTTGGGCATACTGATGACAACTATCTGCCAGCCAGCCCGCGGTTCTGTAGGAAGTGAAGAAATAAGGCGCAATGTCAGCCAGTTTTTGACCACCCATGTTGCCGAGATCGCTAAATATCAGGGTGATCAAGTTCGTATCGATTATAAAATCAGCTCTATCGATACTCGATTAGCAATGAATGACTGCCCGCTAGCACTCGTCACCGAACTAAAATCTCAAAATACAGTGGGTCGAATCAATATCAGAGTCAGCTGTCCAGCACAAAAGCTTTGGTCACTGTATATACCGGTTGATATCGACCTATACAAACCCGTTGTCACGGCCGTTATACCGATTGCAAAAGGAACCCTACTGACCGCTGAATCTCTGGAAATGCAAGAAATGAATATCAGCAAACTTACGGGTACTTATTTCGTTGACCTTAATCACGTTATTGGTATGCAGGCGAAACGCCCATTAAGACCGAATATTCCGATCATTGCCACCCACTTACAACAACCACTACTCATCAAACGCGGAGATGCAGTAGTGATAACAGCTCGATCCGGTAATCTGGTGGTGAAAATACCTGGAATAGCAATGGCAGACGGTCACAAAGGGCAGCAGATCAGTGTTAAAAATAGTCAGTCCAAACGTGTTGTTGAAGGCAAAGTGAGCGATCCGGGACAAGTCATGATAGTCATGTAGCAGGCATTATTGACTGCATAATCCAGTCCGCTGGAAGCGACTTATGTTAAAGTTATCAGCCATTTGGCCGATAGCCATTATGATCGTTTCACAATTGCCCAACATGGCGCCAGGCGCCTTTTTACTGGATGTACAAAAATGGTTAGAGATATCAATGGATTAGGCGGCTACACCGGTCCCAAAGCCGTATCTGAGCAAGGTAACAAAAAAACGGCCACAGCTATTGAAATAACGCCGTCAAAGCCTGAAACAACTGCAAATGATGACGGCGTGCAGCTTAGTAGTGAAGCCAAAACCTTGCAAACACTAACGGATAAGGTCAATAGCCTACCCGACGTCAATTTAGCGCGGGCCGAACAAATCAAGGCCTCGTTAGCAAATGGTGACTATAAAGTTGACGATTTGGTGCTGGCGGACAAAATTTTGAATTCAGAGGCACTTTTAGGCAACTAGGCGCGACAAATCCCCTGGGCAGGGTGTTTGTTTGCGAATAAACAGTGAAACGATCAGAGGTATATCCAATGGAACAGAATAATATAACGCTGTGGCAGAATCTGGAAGCCACACTACAGCATGATCTTCCCGTCACATCAGAACTGCTTAGCCTGCTAGAAAAAGAACGCAAGGCGCTCGAAAACCGCGACTATACAGAATTCGAGCAAATTCTAAATCCGAAAAAACAATTACTTCTGCAACTCGAGCAACATGCAACACTTCGCCAACAGCTACTGCAACAAGCCGGATTTACCGATGAGTCAACCACACTCGTAGAGCTCAGAGAGCAGGCCCCCACTGTAGCTGATGCCTGGCAGGAGCTCGCCACACTATGGCGCAGCTGTCAGCAATTGAATGAAGTCAACGAGCGAATCGCCAAACGCACTCGTATGGTTGTCGGTCAAATTCTCGATACAATTCGAGGACAGAATAATCAAACACGACTCTACACCAGCAAAGGCGACGCCCAGACAAGCGCCTCAACCCGCTCTATTACCAGCGCCTGAACAACAGGCTCTTTTGACGCATTGGCTTCATTGTGGGTATCCTCGCACCACACGCGTTTTCGCTGTGGCGTAACACTGATGGCACCAACCACACACCAGGCAGTCACTGCTATATTCTCACCAGACTACCTACGCTTTAACATGCCCACTATTTCTTTGAACTGTACCGCTATAGCGACTATATTTAGCTGCTATATTTAGCTGCTATCCATCGATATAAGCGATAACTATGAGTACCACGGCTCGCCGTATTAGCCAACTTTGCACGCTAATGATCATCACAGCCCTGGCCGGCTGTGGCGGTGGCGGTGGTGGCTCGTCCGCCAACGCTGCACCAACGGCCAGCTTCACCACGGCGATCGATACCTCGATCGATTCACTGACAGTGACATTTGATGGTAGTCGTTCGGTAGACGGCGATGGCAGTATTCGGGAGTTCCTTTGGGACTATGGTGATGGCAGCAACGGCACAGGGATGACTAGCAGTCATCGATACAGTACCGCGGGCAGCTACTCCATCACCTTAACGACCATCGATAATAACAACGCTTCTGACACATATGTTTTATCGATAGATCTTAGTGTTGTTGTTGCCAGAGCAACTCTCAGCAAAGACCCAAACAGTGCCAGTGTTGGCGCACTTCTATTTGATGCAACAGCTTCTGAAATCAACGGTACAACATCAGCAGTCATTGTCTCTTATCAATGGGACTTCGGCGACGGTAGCACAGCGGATGGACCCGTTGTCTATCACAGCTACACAGCGGGGAGGTCATTCTCGGCAACACTGACTGTCACCGATAGCAACGGCAACAGAGACAGCCTAACGCTGCCAACGACATTTTCTTTGTCAGGCGTTATTTCTGCCGCTGGTAATACCGTCGTCGACATCGATGTAAATGATCCTTCCAGGCAAAACAAAACACTACTCGGCACTGATTTCCAAACAAACGATGAAACTTACAATGCTCAACTGCTCACCAACCCGGTTATCGTCAATGGATTTTCAAATGCAACAGGTACCGGCGAACCGCCATCGGGAAGCAGCAATTTCTCAGTAGACACCGATCGTTATGACCTCTATTCAGCGTACCTGATCAAAGACCAGTTTGTATCACTTCGAGTGGCCGATTTTGACCCCGACAATCAATCGGGTAACGACCTTGATCTTCACCTCTACGACAGTGACTATAATCTCGTCAGTTATTCAGATTCAATCACAGAATATGAATCCATCATCATTCCTGCAGACGGCCAATATTTTATTCGTATCTACAGCTATCGCGGAATCAGCAAATATATTCTTAATGTAGGGAATCAGTCACTGGCTAGTGGCGCATCCGTATTCGGTAACAGTGCTACCATTATCACGGGCGAAGCCATCATAAAACAATCCGCGGAAAAAGCCGTAAATTCAGTATCGAATAACAGCATAAGTAGGTCAAAAACTGTATTGCCTTTGCTTCAAGGTTTGTCTCATCAAGAAAAAGTTCGACCCGCTTTGATGAAATTTGACCTCAACACATCAAACACCCTGGCAAAAAATACAAGGTCAATTACGACACGACTGGCAGAAAAAAACAGTGCTATTCGACAAACCCTGGATCATATTAAACAACTTCGATTACGTGACGATGTCGAGTATGCAGAACCCAATTATAAAATGACCGTCCAAGTTGTGCCAAACGACCCATTTTACCCGTTACAGTGGCATTACCCTCGGATCAATTTACCCCAAGCGTGGGAAATAACTACCGGCACACCAGTGTCCGGGACAGTCATTGTCGCTGTCGTAGACAATGGTATAGTACTCAACCATGCAGACCTAACCAATAAACTTGTTGGCGGCTACGACTTTATTCGCAACACCGACACCAGCCAGGATGGCGATGGAATTGATAGTGACCCAAGTGATCCAGGTGATGGCAATGATGTCAGGCCAAACTCATGGCACGGAACCCATGTAGCGGGAACCATTGCTGCCGACTCCAACAACAATTATGGCGTTGCCGGTGTCTCCTGGGGCGCTCAGATTATGCCAATTCGAGTGCTGGGCAAGGGTGGTGGCAGCAGCTACGACGTTATGCAAGGAATACGTTATGCCGCCGGACTCAGTAATGATAGTGGCACAGTGCCACCAAAAACAGCCGATATTATAAACCTAAGTCTGGGCGGCCAGGGATACAGTCAATCCAGTCAGGAGCTATTCACTCAACTGCACGACAACGGAATCATTGTTATTGCTGCCGCAGGTAATGAAAGTAGCTCAGCTCCTATCTACCCCGCCGCCTACAATGACGTAATTTCAGTCAGTGCTGTAGACCTTGCTGGCAAGTTGGCGCCCTATTCAAACTTTGGTGACTCTATTGATGTTGCTGCTCCCGGCGGAGACGCCAGCATAGACCTCAATGGCGACGGCTACTCCGACGGAGTGTTGAGTACTTTATTTGATGATACTGACGGTATCGACAGCTTTGTCTTCCTTGAAGGCACGTCAATGGCAACCCCTCATGTAGCCGGCATCTCAGCATTGATGAAATCAGTATACCCCGACTTAACGGCCAGCCAATTTTACAGCAGTTTACAAGGTGGCTATCTGAGTAACGACATTGGCACCACAGGAAAAGACAATCTCTATGGATTTGGGCTAATTGACGCACTCAAATCGGTGCAGCAAGCCCAATTATTATTAGACGGTTTGGTAACCGGGACCATAGCCGCCACTCCCAGTCGAATTGATTTTGGTGGTAACTTCACATCACGAAACCTAACACTTTCAAAAGTTGGCGAAGCCCCCCCAAATGTCGCCTCCATCACAAACACAATGCCATGGCTCTCTATCGATGCCAGTGGTAGCGACATTAATGGGGCTGGAGACTACATCCTGCAGGCAAACCGAAATGGTTTGGCCGATGCGGCCTATAGCGGTGCAATACTCTTTACGTTGGATGACACCACTGAAGTTTCTATACCCATTTCCATGTTGGTACAAACAGGCAGTGACTACGCAGCGGATGCTGGGTTTCTGTATGTTTTACTTTTAGACGCAGACACATTTGAATTTGTCTATCAAATTAAAGTCGATGTTACTGACGGCGAGTATGCCTATACCTTCGACAACGTACCCTATGGTGAATACGTTATTATTGCAGGCTCCGACATCGACAACGATTTTGTTATTTGTGGCATTGGTGAAAGTTGTGGCAATTATCCAACCAATGAACAACCCTTGCGAATTACCGTTGATAACAACATCGACAATCTGGATTTTCTGGCGTCGATGGTTTCGGGGGTTATTAGCGGCGCAAACAATCAGTCAATTACCGCCACTGGATTCAAACGAAAAGAAATCATCCTCAGCAACAAAAGCATTAGCAAATAATTCTATTTTCTCGTCCGAAAGTGATAACTGAAGAGACGCAATACACAAAATACTGTGCGTCTACACCGCCTATACTCAAGAAACCAGAGACGACTGCCAATAAACAACATCTTCAGGGCGATCGATATCTCGCAAAGGCGGCAGCAACACATAGCTTAAATTGAGCACTTCAATTTTAGCGATAGTTTCCGCCAGCACCTGATCACTCCCCCAGCTAATATCGGAAAACAACTCGGGTTTTTCAGCGGTCAAACCAATCAATACGTAACCACCATCTTCCGCTGGACCAATGACAACGTCATATTCAGCGAGCTTATCAAAGGCCTCAAGCAGATATTCCCTCGTGATAAAGGGGCAGTCCGTACCGATCAAAAGCGCGCTATCGGCAGCCACCAGGGTCTGTTGAAAAGCTTGTAACATACGGCTACCCAGGTCATCTCCGAACTGTTGAAAAATATCGAGTTGATAGCGACTAGACAATTCAGCCCACCAGTCGTGCGCGCTACCTGCCCACAATTCGGTGACACAATCATTTACCGTCGTAGCTACCTGCAAACAGCCGTGAACCAATGTGTTATGAAATTCCACCGACTGCTGCGGTGAATATGATGGCTGCAAACGGGTTTTCACAGCTCCAGCTACTGGCGACTTGGCAAAAACTAACAAACGTTTTTTATCGTTTTTAGCCATAGTATTCGTTAACCAATTTGTGCGGGCTCACGCCACAAAAATAGGCGAACCGCAATCGCCACATTAAAAATACCGTGTTACAAATGCCGTTCTGCTCCCACTTGCGACTGGACGTTGTTACCGGGTGAGGCCATACCAGTGCCGCCGATAGTGGTCGCAGTTTTTTACTGATAGCAACATCTTCCATTAAAGGTATCGCAGGGAACCCATGCAACTGTTCAAAAATCGCCTTGCGAACAAAGATCATCTGGTCACCGGTGGCAACCGAGGTCAGCTGCGAACGCCAGTTAATCGCTGTTTCTATCACCCGAAATAGCTTCACTCGACCACTGAGTTGAATTCGACAGAATCCCCAGTGATTTTTAGCCACTAAAAGATGATCGAGAAACGAATCAAACCGTGAAAAAATCTGGGTATCCGCATGTAGAAAAACAAGCCATTGTCCCCGGGCCTTGTCAGCGCCGGCATTCATTTGCGCAGAGCGACAGTCACCCGAAATCAGAACGCTGTCAGCGAACGGTTTTGACAAAGTGATCGTATTATCAGTACTACCACCATCCACTACTATAATTTCTATCTCTTCATTTCTAAGCTCAACAAATTGTTGCAGGCAACTTTCAATAGTCGTCGATTCATTAAGCGTAGGGATAATAATGCTGACCAACGGTTTTTTGTCATCCACAGACAAACCTTCAGTCATGCAACGCGCCGCCACAACTGCTGCCCTGGCCTGCAGTGCAACCAAAACAATGATCGCCTATTTGGACTTCGTTGCCTGAAATGTCAATCTGTAGTAAATCTGATAAATGTGTTCGATTGTTAGCACTGCTACTGGCAATCAAGGGCATTTCCAGCATTTGATTGAAATCACAGTCATAGACAAAACCCTGCCAATCTACGCTGATTAAATTGCGGCACATGATCGTCGGCAGATTATCTGCACTAAAATTGTCTTTCAGCAGGTCCATATAGTTATCAAACTCACCATGAGCCATTAGTACTGCGCCAAAACGACTTATTGGCATATTGGTAATGGTATATAACTGATTAAACTCAATTCCGAACTGCGACCCTAATTGCTGCTTATAGTCTAATTCTAACTGCTGTTGTGGTGGCGGAAGTTCTGTTCCGGAGGGATTGTAAACAAGATTTAGTGGCAAGCTTTTGTCGACTCCGTAACCTAGTCCATTCAATAATTGCAGCGCCTCAATACTTTCTGCATAAACGCCCTTTCCCCGCTGCTTTTCCACATTCTCTTCCTCGTAACATGGTAAAGATGCTGTAATTGTCACTTGTTGCTCTACTAAAAATTGCGCCAGAGTTTCATAGCCAGGTTCTAGCAAGATGGTCAAATTGCAACGATCGATAACCTCAACGCCTCGCTTTCTAGCCTCGCTGACAAGGTAGCGAAAGTGTGGATTCATCTCAGGAGCCCCACCCGTCAAATCAAGTGCGGAAATCGTATTTTGGTCAATATACTCAAGAACCAGGTCAATAGTCTTTTTGTCCATTGCCTCCGTTCTGTTGGGCCCAGCATTGACATGGCAGTGCACGCAGGACAGATTACACTTATAGCCAAGGTTAACCTGCAGTGTTTCCAGTTTTGCGCGCTTGATAAGGGGAAATTCTGTAGCGAGCAATAGAGGTCGACTATCCAGCATGATGTATGTCCTGATAAAATTAGATCGTAAATAAGAAAGCTTCGACTACAGATACTCTACTCAGTTCCAGTCGATAAGTACTTCATAATACGCCACTTTTTCCGGAAAAACCGCATCCGCTAGTCGCAAAGCCGTTATACCTCTACCCTCACCGCAATCACGGTAGCAATCAACCATAGGAAAAAAAGGGACTTTGTGAAATCTTGACCTCTGATTCAAGATTATTTAGAGTCAGGTAATGAAAACTCTTACAACATTATTCATGTTGCTGGTAAGCGCGTTGGCATAAAGCCTCATTTTAACCTCTAGCAACGTGCACCATACGCACCATCAGCTTATCCGCCAACCTATTGCGCTGCATTGCAGGTAACGACAAACAAACCAGGCCTCATCGATTTACTGCTCACTTTATCCAGGATTACAAAATGCCTACTGCCCACAGAGCAAGTATTTTTCACTGCTTGGCTGATCCCGACAACGTCCCGCTCAATAAGTCATACGAATACTTTTCCGACGGAATCCTGGTAATTGATGACGGAAAAATCCAATCACTCGGTAACGCTGAAGATATCATTCCAACATTAGATAACAATATTGACATAACCAACCACAGTAATAGTTTGATCATGCCAGGCTTTGTTGACACACATGTTCACTATCCACAAACCGAGATCGTCGCTGCTTATGGGGAACAGTTAATTGAATGGTTGGAAAAATATACGTTTCCAGCCGAGTCAAAATTTGAAGACGAACAGTACGCCAGGAAAATTGCAGATGTATTTCTCACTGAATTATTGCGTGCTGGCACCACCACAGCTCTTGTCTTTGCCACAGTTCACAAGCAATCAGTCGAAGCATTCTTTCAAGCCTGCGAAGAAAAAAATTTGCGGATGATAGCCGGCAAAGTGATGATGGACCGCAACGCTCCAGACTCCCTAACTGACACACCCCAGTCATCTTATGTCGACAGCAAAGCCCTAATAGAAAAATGGCACAACCGGGGTCGATTACAATATGCAGTAACACCTCGTTTCTCGCCGACATCAACTGAGCTGCAATTAGAAAAAGCGGGGCAGTTGATACGAGAACACCCGGGGGTGTATATGCACACCCATATGTCAGAAAATCTAAATGAAGTTGAATGGGTAAAAAAACTATTCCCAGAACGAGATAATTATCTCGACACCTATGATCACGCTGGGTTATTGGGCCGTCGAAGTATATTCGCCCACTGTATACACTTGACCGATCAGGAGTGGGACCGATTGGAAACGTCCCAGTCGGGCATTGCTTTTTGCCCAACATCAAACCTTTTTCTAGGCAGCGGATTGTTTGAACTGAGTCGTGCTGTTAAGCAAAACGTTAATGTGGGCATGGGCACTGACATTGGTGGCGGCACTAGCTTCTCTATGTTGCAGACACTGAATGACGCGTACAAAGTTTTACAACTTCGAGGTGAAAATCTATCACCACTGAAGAGCTTTTATCTTGCCACCCTCGGCGGTGCTAAAACTTTGGATCTGGACAACGTTATCGGCAATTTTTCTCTCGGTAAAGAAGCAGACTTTATTGTTTTGGATAAAGGCTGCACACCCTTAATGGACTTTCGTATGAATTACTGTAAGGACTTGTTTGAACAACTATTTGTATTCAGCATGCTGGGAGACGACCGGGCAATCTCCCAGACATGGTCCGCCGGCAATCAAGTTCACCAAAGAAGCAAAATATAAGGCAATGAAAATAATTTTTCTATATGCGAATACTATTAGCCTACCGAGACCCTGCATCCATGATGCCTTACAGGGTAAATTGCTTAGCCTGATTCTTTTCTGGTTTCATGCTGTCACTAGTGTTGCCTGCATAGTCGCGTCGTTTTACTATGTTTGTCAGGCCCGCAATCAAACAACATATCCAAAGTACAAGGGTCATTCAAATAGCCGGTTTCCGCCTATCCCAATAACTATTTCCAGCGAGAGTTAATGTGCCAAAATTTAGCGCCAATCTGTCGATGCTGTTCAATGAACACAACTTTCTAGACCGATTCGACAGCGCCAGTAAAGCTGGTTTTAGCGGGATTGAATACGTCTCCCCTTACCAATTTTCTGCACAAGAAATCAAACAACGTTTAGACGACAACGGTTTACAACAGATACTGTTTAATCTCCCGCTGGGCGACTGGGCGAAGGGAGAACGCGGCATTACCTGTCACCCCGGACGTGTTAACGAATACCAAGAAGGGGTCGATAAAGCCATCGAATACGCTATCGCTCTCGACTGCTCACAATGCAACACGCTGGCCGGAATTATTCCCAGTGATGTTAGCGATCAACAAGCTCGCGAAACATTTGTTAGCAACCTTTCTTACGCCGCAGACAAATTCGCAACCGCCAAGTTGACGCTACTGACAGAAGCTATAAATACTTATGATATGCCCGGCTTCTTTCTCAATAACACGACACAAGCGATGTCTATCATTGATCAGGTAAAAAAATCTAACCTCTATTACCAATATGATATTTATCATATGCAGCGCATGGAGGGAGAACTCGCTTCGACTATTGAGACTAATCTGTCACGAATTGGCCATTTTCAGCTTGCCGATAACCCGGGCCGGCACGAACCTGGCAGCGGCGAAATCAACTACCGTTTCTTACTCGGCTTTATTGACAAGCTCGGTTACGACGGATGGATAGGCGCTGAATATATACCGAAAACAACAACGCTGGAAGGATTAAACTGGATGTCGAAATATCAAAAATAACGGGCGGTAGCACGACGGCTTAACACGTTAATATGATCTAGATCGTTGTGCTGTTCAATTTTTTCGAAGCCTATTGATAATGAATTGACCGAAAGATACACTCAAAATTACCAAGGAGATACGTACTGAATTAATTTGCAACGGAGAATGGTGATGTCGATACTGGTTATTGTAGCTGATGGGAGCAGAGCCCGTTTTTTCTCTGCGGTTGACAAGACTGCCGCGCTGATCGAAACGACTGATCTGGTTAACACCGGCAGCCGCCTTCGCGATCAGCAGTTAGTTACTGACGGTCATGGTTCAGGGACCGATTCAGTAGGTCGTGGCAAACACACAATGGGGCACGAAGACGACGCCCATAAACATCAAGCATCACAATTTTCCCGCCAACTTACTGATGAAATTGAAAAAGTACGCAGCGCTGGAACTCTCCGGCGAATCTATATCATTGCGCCGCCAGCGTTTCTCGGTTTGATAAGGTCCGACTTATCAAAAGCCTCTGGCAAATTAGTAGAAGACACAATCAACAAAGACCTGGTCAATCACGACATTGCCGATATTCGCACTCATTTACCAAAACTTTTGTGAAGTACTCCGATGAAAAATACCTTAACACCAGAAGCACTCTATCAGCACTGTGATTTGTCTCAGTTCGTTTTTGCAACGACAGATGATCTGACGCCACTCGATGTACCGCTGGGGCAGCAACGCGCACTTGAAGCGATTGAATTCGGCATTGATATTGAGCACGATGGATATAACCTTTTTGTACTCGGCGGGTCTGGTTTGGGGAAGCACCAACTGGTTCAGCAAATTGTTGGTGATCGAGCCGCCTCAGAAGCACCGCGCTCAGACTGGTGTTATATCAACAATTTTGACGATGCACAAAAACCCAGAGTATTACAGTTGCCTGTTGGTATGGGACAAAAGTTTCGCAAGGACATGGAGTCGCTAACAGAAGATTTGCTTACCTCACTGCCGTCTTCTTTTCAAAGTGAGGAATACCGCAATCGTCGACAGGAGATTGAGGGAGATTTCCAGGAGCGTCAGGAACAAGCCTTTAAACAATTGGACAAGGATGCTGAAGAACGCGGCATCGCTATTAAACGAACTCCGACAGGATACACTCTTGGCCCCGTCATCGATGGACAATTATACGGACCTGAAGAGTTCAAAAAGCTACCTATTGAAGAGCAGCAGCGACTTGAGAAACTGATCGCCGATATTCAAATAGAACTGCAGGATATCATTCGCGACATGCCGCTACTGCAGAGAGAGCACCACCAACGTATAAAGGCATTGAATCAGGAAATCACCCAACATACTGTTGAGCAACTCATTGCCTGGATAGAAAACGTCTACCGGGATAATGTTGAAATCAGTAATTATCTCGCGGCTGCAAAAAAACATGCAATAGAAAATGTTCAATTCTTTCTCCCCAACCAAAATGCGCCAAACGTTGAAGACGCCAGTAATCGCGTAGCTGAATTTCACGAATATCGTGTCAATGTTATTGTCGACAATACCGATACAGTCGGCGCTCCGGTCGTTTATGAGGACAATCCCACCTATCAAAATCTGATAGGCCGAGTAGAGTATGTTTCGCAGATGGGAACCCTACTGACTGACTTCACCTTGATAAAGTCTGGCGCCCTGTTACGCGCCAACGGTGGTTACCTCATTCTTGACGCACAGAAAGTCCTAACTCACGCTTTTGCATGGGAGGGTTTAAAACGTGTCCTGAAAGCACAAGAGATAAAAATCGAATCACTGGAGGAAATGTTAAGCCTTGCCAGTACGTTATCGCTACAACCAGAATCAATACCCGTCAAAGTCAAAGTAATCCTTACGGGAGAACCCACTCTCTATTACCTGTTGAAAGAATATGACCGAGAATTTAGTCAGCTATTTAAGGTGGCCGCTGACTTTTCACAAGTTACCGAGAGGAATGCTGATAGTGTCAATTTGTACGCACGTCTTATAGCCTCTGTGCAAAAGCGTAACGGTACTCGTTCGCTGGACCGGGATAGTGTTGGACGAATAATTGAACACGCATCACGGGCAGCAGACGACAGCGAAAAACTATCGTTGCATGTAGAGAGTTTAACCGACCTACTTCATGAAGCCGATTACTGGGCCGGGAAAAGTAAGTGCAGCAGTATTCGTCTTGAGGATGTTGAAAAGGCCATAGAAAAAAGACGCTATCGGCAAGATAAATACCGGGAGCTAATGCAAGAACAGATCATCCGCGAAATTAAGCTCATAGACACTGACGGGGAGACGACATCGCAAGTAAATGCTCTCTCTGTAATGCAGGTAGGTGACTATTCTTTTGGTCAACCTTCCCGAATTACTGCAACTGCCAGGTTGGGTCGAGGTGGAGTTATTGATATCGAACGTGAAGTCAAACTGGGTGGCCACCTTCACTCAAAAGGCGTTATGATTTTGTCATCGTATCTGGCTAGTTGTTTTGCACCTGACCAGCCCCTACCCCTGTCGGCCAGCCTGGTGTTTGAACAATCCTACGGTATGGTAGATGGTGATAGTGCATCAGCGGCAGAATTATGTGTGCTTTTGTCCGCACTGGGGGATATTCCTCTAAAGCAATCATTGGCAGTGACCGGATCAATAAATCAACGCGGAGAAATTCAGGCGATTGGCGGTGTTAATGAAAAAATTGAAGGGTTCTTTGACATCTGTCAGGCTCGGGGACTCACTGGTGATCAAGGCGTCATCATTCCAGCGGCCAACAAAGTACATCTAATGCTCAGCAAAGACGTTCGGCAAGCAGTGACCGAACATCGTTTTCATATTTACACGGCAGATCACGTTAATGATGTTATCGAATTACTTTCGGGACAAGTTAGCGGCACTGCTGATTCCAGCGGTCAATTTCCCGAAAACTCTATTAACCGACGCGTTAAGGACCGTATTGACCAATTACAAAGTCTCCATCAAAAATACGCAGGCCAGGGTGATGACAAAAAAGCAGATTCTGACGGAGAGGATGCGACATGACCTCGGATGCGCCCGCTACTGTGACCGGATTAGTAGTATTAACGGTCGACTCTGAGAGTTATGCCCTCACTACAGTCGACCTTGCAGTTGATATGGCGGCGTCCCTAAAAAGTCGAATACAGGGATTATTCATTGAAGATGAAGACCTTGTCCGCGCCGCAGATCTACCGTTCACTCGAGAGATAACTTTTCCGTCAGCACAGGAGCGAACAACGGATGCCAGTATGATGCGGCGGTCATTGCGAACTATGGGCGCTCAGTTTAAACAATACCTTGAAACACGTGCACAGGCATCACAAGTACAGTGGAGCTACGATTATATACAGGGCCGTAATCTGAAAGTAGGCCTGGTGGCCAATCCCAATGTGATATATACCATCATGGGACAGGCTATCTATCGTCGACCACAATCGACTCACCATCACCGTCCTCGAAAATTGCTCTTGATAGAGAATCATTCTCCCCACTTGTATAACGCTCTGGAGGTGGTCGTCCGCAGTTTCGGGGATGAACCGGTAGAAGTGGTCCGAATAAAAAATAATAACGGAAACACCAAAATCGATGCAATAAGACAGTATTCCAGCCTGGCGGAAAAACGTAATTTGACCATTTTGGAATTGCAGCATTTACAACTGCACAAAATTATTGCCGATTCATCGATAGTATTCGATTATGCAATTGTCTCCCGTCACGAACCACTGGATAGCTTAAACCAAATTTGCACACAATTGCGCTGTCCAATAATTTTGGTTTCCTGAATTTCCATCTATCGCCACAGATGCTTTCTAAGCAGCCAAGTCAGATCCCGAAAATCCGATCTGAACTGATGGGATTTCTATCAGAAAAGACGCTAAAATGGTATTCCGTGGTACTTATAATACCTTCAGCACATTACACAGCACACACTGGCGCCTCTATGAAAGTTGTTGTTATCTATTCCGGTGGTATGGATTCTTTCACCATACTTAACAAAGCAGTGCGGGCAGGCCACGATGTATTGGCCATCTCATTCGACTACGGTCAACGACACAGTAAAGAACTGGATTACGCCTCGCGTGCCTGTACTGAATTGGGCATCATCCATAAGTTGGTTGATATCAGTGCCATGCAAACCTTAATGTCGAATTCCTCGTTAATGGCTGAAAGTGACGTGACTATCCCGGAAGGTCACTATGAAGCGGAAAATATGAAGTCAACGGTTGTTCCCAACCGCAATATGATTTTGATCTCCCTCGCAATCGGATATGCCGTTAACGAAGGCGCTTCAGAAGTTTGGTATGGTGCCCATGCTGGCGACCACACTATTTACCCGGACTGTCGGCCGGAGTTTGTCGAAGCGATATCACAGGCGTCACTACTCGCCAACTTTGACCCTATTGCCGTCGTCGCTCCCTACCTGAACAGCGACAAAATCACTATTCTCAAAGATGGTCTGGCGATGGGATTGGACTATGGAAAAACCTGGACTTGTTACAACGGCCGCGAGAAGGCTTGCGGAAAGTGCGGCTCCTGCGTCGAGCGATTGGAAGCGTTTACAGAAAACGGGATAACTGACACACTATCTTATGAGTGATTTTCCGCGAGCCCCGTCAAATCCCCTTGGAAGCAAGGCTGAAGAAAAACCTGTCTAGCTCGCCTGGGTGGTTGTGCCTCAAGTGGAAAATGATAAAGTACTGGCAAGCTGAACATTCGCAAACAATTGTATTCAAAAACAATAAGAGAATTAGGCATGCAACAACAAGATGATCTCAATCTAAACATAATAAGTCGTGTAGCGATGGGCGATGTACTCCGACGTCGATCGCGGGATGCAACCAATTCAGAGGCACTCATTGCATTTGTCGATGGAGAGCGCCAGACAATTAGCTATCGAGACCTGAACAACCGCGTCAACCAGATTGGCCGCGGTTTACGCGCTCACGGTTTACAACAGGGTGACCGTATAGCTCTGGTCAGTGGCAATAGCATTGATTTTGTTGCCGTGTTATTTGCATGTTACAAAACGGGCATTGTTGCGGTGCCAGTCAATTTTTTACAACAAGCTGACGACGTCCGTTATAACTTCGAACATGCCGAGGTCAAAGCGATTGTCTACCAGGACGTTTTGGAAGATCTGTGTTGCCAATGCGCAATGGGACTGGATACCATCTCGCTGAAAGTATCCATTGGCAACACCAATGGCGCAGCTCAAACAACACTGGATGCTCTTGCCGATAGTCAGGTCTGCGACGAAATCATGGATGTGATTATCAATGATCGTGATGTTGCGCAAATTCTCTACACTAGCGGTACTACTTCTCGACCCAAAGGGGTTGAAACCTCACACTTGGCGCTAGTTCTCTCTAGCATGAATACCCCCATAAATCTCGATATGCGAAAGGGATGCGCCTCTCTGTCGGTGCTACCACTTTTTCACGTGACGGCAATTTGCGGACTGCACAGTTGCATGCAGGTATCTGGAAAATACGTTATCCATACAGGCTTTGATGCGGACGCCGTGGTAGATACACTCGAACAAGAATCTATCGGCATGACAGTGATGCTTCCAATGATGTGGAATGCATGCCTTGCCGTCCCCGGCATGACAGAGCGGGACTACAGCTCAATTACTGCAGCCCTCTACGGGATGGCCCCGATGAGTGGTGCACTACTAGCCCGGCTTCGCCAAGCATTTGGCTGTGACTTTCACTTGGGTAGCGGCCAAACAGAATTCACACCTATACCGTGCATATACTACGACCACTCGCCGACAGAATTCGGAGAGGGCAATTATTGGGGTGTTGCTACCTCTATCGCCGAACAAGCGGTACTGGATGACAATGGCAACGAATGCGCAGCTGGTGAAGTCGGTGAAATTTGCTGGCGTGGCCCATTGTCAATGAATGGGTATCTTAAAAATCCGGAGGCCACTGCCGAAGTCAGATTACACGGCTGGCACCACAGCGGAGACCTGGGTTTTATTGATACTGAAGGTCAGCTGATGTTTGTTGATCGTAAAAAAGACATCATCAAAACAGGCGGCGAGAACGTGTCGAGTTGTAAAGTAGAAGGAGTTCTCACCGCCATAGAGGGCATTGTATTATCGGCAGTAGTTGGTGTTCCACATCCACATTGGAGCGAAGCTATTTGTGCTGTCGTGCAACTTATTCCCGGAACAGCACTCACCGAAGATGATGTGATCATCTATTGCAAGCAACATCTCGGCGGCTTTGAAGTTCCAAAACGGGTTATTTTTGTTGACGCCATAGAATTAACCAGCACGGGCAAAGTGAAAAAACCCGAGCTACGCAAGCAGTATGCAGGTCTATTCTCAGAGAGTTAACAGATGGACGATATTGTCGGGCGCTGACAAATCGCGCCGAATGACTTCGTCTTAGAACATCTAGCTGGTACAATTGTTGGCGTCAAACTCACAATGCCCTTGTAACACAGCTAAATATTTCGACAAAAAAAACCTCTAAACAAGGTACTACTTAAACATCCGCCCTTAGCTCAGCTGGATAGAGCGGCCCCCTCCTAAGGGGCAGGCCAGAGGTTCGAATCCTCTAGGGCGGACCATATAATTAGAAAGGCTCACCTGTCAGTTT
>JBALTE010000006.1:188787-253995 GCA_036963965.1 Oceanicoccus sp.
TAGGCAGAACGCGATTCCATCTTTTCCGGAGCATACCTCCGTTATCAGCAACTCTTATCATTGCTGACGCTGTGGTAATTGATCAGCATATTTTTTAGCCTGATCGGTTCGCCCAATTGCATTCAGATAACTCGCCAGTGCTGACAAAACATCAGGGTTACCGGGGTGGCGATTCAACGTTTGTTTTAAGGTAGTAATCGCCCAATCTTCTTTACCGTTTTCAAATAGCGACACCGCATACACATAACTGTAATGAGAAATGCCGGGAGCCAGGCTGGCAGATTTCTGCAGATATTGATTCGCCAGATCCAAATTCTTTAAACGGATATATAACAGTCCAATGGCATAATTGGCATCAATATTATCGGGTAACACCTGCAGCGCTCTTTGTAATTCCGGTAACGCTTGTTGATCCTGGCCCTGAGCACGATACCAATCCGCCAAATTGAGCATAGCCGGAATAAAGTCAGGCTCCAAGACTAATGCATGCTCGTAAGCAGCCTTCGCTTTAGCTGTTTGCCCCTGCGCCAGATACAACACTCCGAGCTGAAGCTGCCCCGACGGGGCATCGGCATTAGCACTAGCCGCCTCGATATATTCCTCTACGGCCCGATCTAACTGTTGTTGACGGTCAGGGCTGAGTGCGGCGCGCATTGAGCCCCGCAAACCAACACCTGCCAATAAACGTGTTGCCTCTATACGCACCGCCCTAACAGGATCATCCAACACCGGCCACAGCGTCGTCATACGTTGCTGTAAAGACATACCGTCTAACACTCGCAAAGCTGCTAATCTAATCAGCGGATCCGGCGAATCCAGTAATGCGACAGCCGTGTTTATTCCGTATTGGTGTTGATATTGCCCCAGCATTTGTAAAGCTGACGCTCTAACCATTACGGTCTGCGCTGCGTCATTGGCCAGCGCTGCCAACTGCGGCAACGCTTGTGCCGAACCCTGCTGGCCCGCATAAAACAAAGCGCCGTAATGCGGTTGTTCTGATCTGCCCGGATACCACTGTTTAAACAACTCCAGAGACCACTCTACGCTCTTATCGTCGTGGCACTGATTACAGGCGTTAGGCACGCCCAACCGTTTGGAAAGATCTGGCCTCGGCACTCTTAAACTATGGTCACGACGCGGGTCCACAACCATATAAGTGGTTTCCGGCATGTGGCAATTTACACATTGAGCCCCATCGGACTCAGCTGGGTGATGATGATGTTTTTCTGTATCGAATTGGGTAGGGTTGTGACACTGAGCGCATAGTTGATTGCCATCGGCTTTCAGTTTCAAACTATGGGGATTATGGCAGTTGCTACAGACCACACCACGCTGATGCATTTTGCTCTGGATGAAAGAACCATAGACATACACTTCATCCTGAATCTGTCCGTCACTGTGATAAAGCGGTGATTCTATAAACGAGACCATATGCGTATCTAATAATTCTTCGGTGAACAATTGACCGCTGGAAGGATCGTGAATGGTTCCCCGCCTGGAGTGACAGCTACCGCAATTATTGATTTGACGATCACTTAATGCGCTATGATTTGAAGACATTGTGGCAGTTGCCATGCCCGGTAATCGCTGCCAATCCGCCGCTGAACCTACATCCCGTATCAAGCCCTTACTCTCAATTTCCAGATCGGCTGTTTTTGCCCAGTTGAGATGATCAACACCGGGACCATGACAACTCTCACATGCTACATTCACCTCTGACCAAGTTGTTTGATAACTATCGGTGGCTTGCTGATAGTTCCTTTTCAAATTAGTGGAATGACATTCCGCACAACGGCTATTCCAATTATTGGAATAGCGCGTCCAGTGCAATACATCTTTATGATCGACCTGCTCTTGCGGATAGAGATGAAACCAGCGCTGTCCGCCCTCCTCCTTCGAACGGCTATCCCATGCAATACCCAGCGCCTGAAAACGACCATCATCAAAACCGATGAGATATTGCTGCAGCGGAGTTATACCAAAGGTGTAATCGATTTTAAAATCTTGCAGCTTGCCATTTTCATCATCGGTGTTGACCCAAAACTCTTCGCCTCTTTTAAAGAAAGTTGTAGTAATACCGTTGTATTCAAAACGACTGCCATTGAAGTCACCTAACACCGCCTCTTTACTAACATGCATCATCGCCTGATCATGATGCGAACCCTGCCAGTCGCTGAATTGTTGTTGATGGCATGTTGCACACGTTTTACTACCCACATAGTCGGGGTCATCAACAGCAGTCGCCAGCACAAAAGAAGACATTAACAACAGAAGAAAGGGAGCAGTTCTTAAGGAATAGAGCATAAAAAAAACGAATCCATGAAATTATCTTGGGACATTATGCCATAGCCAGACAGCTTACCCGGCTATGGATACAAATATTATCTGACAACTTCTTTAAGAACATTACCCACAGCACCTGACGGCGGTTTAGCTCCGACATAGGCTGATAGAGTTCGAGCGATGTCTACCGTATGGATTCGTCGCGATACTTGCGAGGGTTTAATGGAGGGTCCCGCAAACATCACCGGCACAAAAGTGTCGTACTTCCAGGGTGATCCGTGTGTCGCGGCAACGACCAGACCATCAAAGTCATTGATAAACCAATTGGCTTCAAACACGATATAAATATCGCCGGAACGCTTGGGGTGGAAATTGTTTCTAACAGCTCTCACCACGGCGGTATCGGGCAAATCACCGCCTTGCAGGGCAGCACTGGAGATAGCCTGAGAAACCCCTTCAAAGTTTGATAACTCATTAATGACTGCCGCCGCCAGTGCAGGTTGATCAATCGACTGATCATTGATCACTGATTCTGACAGATAGAGATAGGGATGCTCAAACTTTTCAATCAACTTTCCTTTGATAGCAAATTGCTTTTTGATGCGAGTAATCGCGGCCTCTTTGTCCCAATTATCGGGATCCACATAGCCAGCCGGGATATTGTGATAGTTAAGGTACCCGGGAGTATCCGGACCACCATGATCAGCCGATAATACAATCAACGTATTTTTTAAGCCTACTTCCCGATCTATAAACGTAAATAACTCGGCCAGTTTTCGATCCAACTGCAGAATATTGTCCTCAGCCTCAAGACTGGAGGGCCCAAAAACATGCCCCACATAATCCGTTGAAGAAAAGCTGATCGAAAGATAATCTGTGACACCGTCTTTACCCAATTCTTCTTCAATTAGTAGTGTTTTCGCAAAATCCAAAGTCAATGCATCACCGGCAGGACTAATTGTTAGCTTAGTCGTAAAATATTTGTCGTCGGCGCTACCAAAACTATGAGGGAATACACGACCAAAACCTGCCAGATCTGTTTCCCACGGGCGATCATCAGAATCGGCGAAGGTATAGCTAGCCAACTCATGAAGTAACTGCCAGCTTTTTCCGGAATAAAAATGAGCTGGCTGTTGATCATTCCAAGTCTCAACCCACAGAGGGTAACGATCGTAGTAATAATTACTGGTAACAAATTCACCTGTGGCTTTGGAAAACCAGAAGGCTTTACCACCATGTCCCGCCATAGAGACGGCGCCGCGGTCTTTGACTGAAACGCCAAATACCTTGGACTTTCCACCGGAATATGTCAGCAATTCATCGGCAAAGGTAGTAACCAGTATTGCGTTGGGACTGCGCCCCTCGGTTTTTGCTGCTCGCTGAGTTGGATCAATCTCGGTTTTGCTATCTACACCGGCGCCGCTAGTGAGCAACTGATAATCAGCATCTTCAATATTGTAGGTGGTCTGGCCGGTACTGCGATCAAACCAAAGATTACCTACCATCCCATGAGCAGACGGATAAGCACCTGTAGCTAAAGTAGCATGCCCAACAATAGTTTCCGTATTGGCATGATCATGATGTGCATCGGTATAGACAACGCCTTTCTTTAGCAAATATTTGAAACCGCCCTCTCCCAATTGATCATAATAACGAGTGGGTAAATCTCCACGTAATTGGTCAACGGTAATTTGTAAAATCAAGCGAGGTTTTTTCACAGCGGCCGAAACCACCGATGAGCAAAGCCCGATAGAAACGAATGCTGCAATGGCGACAGCATATTTTAATTGAATATTCATAATTCCCCTTTATTCAAGCTAACGATTTAAACTTAATTTTACCTGTTTTTGCCATGGCCAAACTCTGGCTTGTTCCCTGTTAATAAATACCAGCAACTGCTTTGCCTCAGCCACACTTAATGCATGACCACTGTCATAAGCAAAACGTTTTAGCTGCACAATCAAATCTGCACAGGCCTTATCATCACCGAAGGTTTTATCCAAGGTACCCAACCATTGACTTGAGCGCTGTTCAAGCAAGTCATATAGAGCCTGCAATGCCAATTGCCCATTTGACGCTCTAATAGCATCAAGAAAATTCTGCTCTGCCTGCTTCTTCGCCTGTCGCTGTACAACATAATCGTGCAAACGCTTTTTCGGCAACCACAACAAACCTCCCCAAATCACGATCAGTAAAGAAATGCAGCCGAACAAAAAACTGGAGGGGATTGAGGCGAACGTATCCAACAACGATCTGCCACCACTGATTGTAGCAATATCATGATCGTCAACTATGAGTGTCTGAGATTCAAGGATAATCGATTCTTTTTTCATATCGACCAAGTTCCACCAGTAAAATTGATAGGCCGGCAAACTAAAATTTCCCGATCGCTCCACCGTATAAATAAACTGCTGTTGTCGAGTACCCTTCAAAATACCTCTATTGTTGTAATCCTTGATGACCGCTAGCGGAGAATAAACAGCCAAACCATCGATCGATGCAGGCATAAGCTGCGGCAACATCATCGCAGGCACATCCTCTATACTCATAGCAATCGTATGAGTGATAGCATCTCCCGGCTGATAGCTATCTTTTAATCCTTGAAAACTCTGCTCTACGGTTAAAGCAGTCGTTGCCCACCACTGATCGATTGCTGCCATCGACTCGGGCACAATCACCTCTAGCGTCTTCTTGTTTACGCTGATGATGCCTTCGACCTGTGGATCATTTTCGGTATTAACCGAAACAAATAGATCGATAGCAGGAATACTCAGCACCCCCGGCTTCTGCGGATAGATCACTAACGTCCATAATTGCACCGCCCAGGTCACGCCGGCAAGCTGCCTCGAAGAATTGGTGGACAAACTCCCCATACGATTCACCACCGCACCCTCAATATCCAAATTCTCGACCCGGGTTCCTCGGGAAAACCAACGGTTAGTGGCAATTTCAATTTCGATAGTTACGGGCTGATACTGAATAGCTTGGTCACTTGGTGAAAGCTTGTAGCTAATAGCGATATGTCCTTGCTGCTGTAACTGCTCGAGGGTTGCCGAAAAAGCTGGTGAGGAAACAATACACAAAAGCACTAAAAAAACTATCCGCATTACTCAGCGCCCCCTTCATTCACCGAATCTTCCGCCTGCTGTTCAAGCTGCATGTAAAACTTAACTTTCAAAAATTGAGTGGGGTCCTTCTGCACTTGCCGCATCCACATATCAATCAAGGCGGGGTCCCCCAACAATTGGTCGGAAGAGAGCTGCTGTTCAGGCTGAGCATCGAACATCTGACGCTCGTCACCCTCGGAGGATTTTGGTCCATCTTCACTATCAAGGAACATCTCGCCGGCTTCAGCCTGCTGGCTTTCTGACATTAATTGATTTTCGTCCAACAATTTTTTTACAATGACACGATTATTAATAATGTCGGTGTCAGTCGGAGTTTTTTCTAGCATCTGGTCGTAAACAGCAACTGACTGAACGTAATTACGGGAATGCGCCAAGGCATTGGCTTTAGCAAATTGTCCGTTGTGATCCTGGTACTGAGAAAACAACATCGCAGCAGTCTCAAAAGATTCCGCAGCATATAAGCTGACGCCTTTCCATAGCGGTGTTTGAAAATGTTGCGAGGCTTCGGTGTAATAGCCCAACTCAAAAAGTGCTCGCCCTTGCTGGTCGGGTGTTAACCACAGGCTGATAAAACGCTGAGGGAAAAGTGCTGCCCAAATCGCCACGGACAAAGCAATCACCCAGAGCAAAGCTTTACGCTTGTTTAACAACCGCCGCCACCACGACTCATAAGTTGCAGCAATTACCATTGAATGGTCCATCCTTTTCTAAACCAAAGGATGTAAAGCAACATCAACGGAAAAACCAACCAATAGCCCGCATCTACCCATGGACGACTGTCATCATCAGCCATCAAGAAGTAATTGTCGACCCTGCGGTAAATCAATTCAACGTCAGCTTTATCTACAGTCATCGGCTGGTAAAACCCCCTCCCCACTGAAGCCAGTTGTTGCAGTATTGATTCTTGCAAAGCAACCGTCGTTACGCTGTAGCCATCCACTGCCTGTTGGTCTAATTGCTGCTGCGTCATACCAATACCCCAAACCAATAACTGGTGAGGAGACCGTTGAAAAAACTGTTCAAAAGCAGCTACTGAATTTTCCGTAGCACCGTCACTAATAACCAACAATGTTGCGGGCATAGCTAAATCTTTAAGCAGTCGATCGGTGACCGGCAGCACCGCCTCCGGTGACTTGCCAGGCCTGGGCATCATCTGGGTTGAAATGGCATCCAAGAAGTGACTGATCACCTGCCGATCATTGGATAGAGGAATCACCGTATGGGCAGTGCCGGCAAAAGCAATTAAGCCCGTATACGAATCACCTCGTTTGTCTAAAAGATCCATTATTTTTTGTTTAGCCCTCTGTAAGCGACTCGGTTGAATATCAGCCTGATCCATAGACTCGGACAAATCCAGCGCAATCACCAACGCCGCATTATCTTCGCTAAAAGGTGACGGACGCTTTTCCCAGCTAGGACCCGCCAGTGCAACAGCCAACAGAATGCTCAACAGTGTCATAATCCCCAAAGGACCACGCCAGGAGTTTTGCTCGCGCGGCACAATCATACTTGGCAATAAGTGATCCGCAATAACTTGCTGCCACTGATCCATAAGATCTTGTTGCTTTAACTGAAACACCACCAACGCAATAAAGGGTAGAACTCCCAGTAGCCAAAAGGGACGCAAAAAATGAAAATACTGCAGTGAATCCCAGTAATAACTCCAACTAGACATTCAATACCCTCCTGCGTCGCAGTACTGAGAGTAATATCCAGGAAGGCAGTAAAATCAGATACATAATGGCCAACACGGCGAGAGGATAGTGAAATAAACTACTGCGAGGACGATAAGACAATGATTGATAAAGTGTTGGTTCAAGTGATTCAATTTCTAAGTAGGCCCGTTCCAGCGCCTGCCTATCCAGCGCTTCAAAATATGCGCCGCCGGTAATTTCAGAAATCTGTTTTAAGGTATCAATATCCATTGCATCTTCGCCAATGGTTTCGGGATCACCAATGGCAATGGTATAAATTTTAACATCTCTGGCATTCGCTACCCGAGCAGCGTCCACCGGCGGCACTCTGGAACCAGTATCGTTACCATCGGTCAGTACAATTAGAACCCTGTTATCAGTTTCCGAATTCTCAAAGGCGTTGATGGCCAAACCCATAGCATCCCCCATCGCGGTACTGGCACCTGCCATGGCAATCTCGGTTTCCTGTAACAGGGTTAGCCACGTATCTTTATCAGTAGTAAAAGGTGCCTGTAGATAGGCCGCGCTACCAAACACAATCAAACCCAAGCGGTCACTTTCCCGGCGCTGGGAAAACTCGGTGAGCACTTGTTTAACAGCCACCAGACGGTTAATTTTTTCTCCTTGCCCGGTCGTAAAATCCTGCGTTTCCATAGAGCCCGATAAATCAACAGCTACCATTAAGTCGCGGGCCGACTTATTTATTTCAATGGGTTCACCTACCCATTCAGGTCTCGCTGCTGCTATTACCAAGAGTCCCCAGGCAATCCAAATCATCAATCCCTGCACGATTCCACGGCGCACCACGGTAGCGCCTTCTGCCGGTTTTTCGCCACTAAGCTTCACTAATCTATCGAAATAGGGGACTTGTAAAGAATCTTTACTTTGCTTGTGGGGGGGCACTAGCAAGTAAACAAACAGCGGAAGTAGAATGAGCGTAAAGGCCCACAAATTAACAAACTCCAAATTAGACAAACCACTGACTAACATGTCGATCACGTTTCGCCACCCAATACTATTGAATGAGGATGGTGGTATTGAATCCATTCCTGAATGCCCAACCAAAACTGATCATCGAGAGACACCTTGGATTGCGCCACGTCACCATACGACAACTCGGCCAAGACGCCTGAAAGCTGTTGACTAAAAATGTGACCGCTACAATTCATATCTAAAAACAATTCCCAGTCCCTGCCATATAAACTGGCAACATTCGCCCGGGGATAAGCCTGCAACGCGGTAGCTTTTAACAATTCGGGCACTGAAGATAATCCCGTCATATCACCTGAAGAAAACTGATGCCGCAGCTGCTGTAGCCTCGCCAACGCAACTCGGCGATAGCGATTACGCCAATAGCTTTTGACTGATTTATACGCTCTAACCATTCCCCACAACAACAAGCCTGCCAGCAGTAACCACCAACCGGGCGTTTGCGGCCACATACTGACTGCCTCGGGCAATTGAATTTCGACAAGACCGTTAAGCGCGTAATTACCCCAGCCACTACCCTCTTCAAACAACACGTTCATCACCCTCGCCCCCCAAAGCCACCCAAGGCAATTACTAACTGGCGCTGCACAGAATCATTGGTATTGATATCGATAACGGGGATCCCATGTTTTTTTAACTCATAGCGAATCATACCCAACTGTTGATCATAGGTTTCCTGAAAACGTTTGCGTAAATCCTGTCGCTTACCGCGAATTTCAACCTGTAACTGACCATCACTCACTATTAAATGATCGATTGCCGGCAACTGTTCTTCGGCGCGATCAAAAATTTTGATGGCGATAATGTCATTGTGTTGAGCAATTTTTTTGATCCGGTCGGTGGTTCCTTTATTCCAACCAGCCCCGTCCCCCACCGAGATCACCAGTGCGTCATGGGAGAGGTTCCTCGACAGAGCTTTAAGAGCCGTATTTAACTGCCCGGGGTTAGTCCTCTGACCAGCCCGCAGGCGCTGACTGAAATTTGCTAGCTGTGACAGTATTTGCAGCACAGTTGTGCGTGATCGCGCAGGAGTAATACTAATAATTTCATCATCATTGAAAATAACCGCACCTACCCGATCACCCACATCGACAATACGCCAAGCGGCCAGCGCCGCCGCTTCAGCAGCAGCCACTGACTTCATGCGCTGCTCACTACCGAAGAACATACTAATACGCATATCGACAAAGAGAATTACATTGCGCTCACGCTCTTCGGTATAGACACGGACATGAGGCTTGCGAGTACGGTTGGTAACTTTCCAATCCATGGTGCGGATATCATCACCAGAACGATAATGACGCAACTCTTCAAAATTCAAACCGCGCCCGCGCAATTTTGAACTATGACGTCCAGTGAGTAAGCTTTTTGCTGGCTGCTTTGGTAAAAAAGAAAACCCTTTGGCCTGAAACTGTAACTTAATCAGTTCCGGTAACTGAGCATAGACCCGATGATCCTGCTCAACATCGGCGGCATGGCGCTTCCCTGAAAAGAACTTCAACAATTTTGCCAACCCCCTTACGAACGACCTAAGCCACAGCAACCTGTTTAAGGATTTCGTCCACCACTTGAGGCGTATCGACACCATCAGCCAGGGCATCATAGCTAAGGATTAGACGGTGCCCTAACACGCCTTGGACAACGGCGCGCACATCATCGGGATCGACAAAGTTTTTACCTTTTAACCAGGCGTGGGCACGAGCGGCTTTATCTAAACCGATAGTTGCTCTCGGGCTGGACCCAATATTAATCCATTGTTGCAGTGGACTATCGGGGTAGCGCTCGGGGTGCCGGGTAGCCATAACTAAAGCAACAATATACTTTTCGATATTTTCAGCAATGGTTAACTGGAGTATCTGTTCACGTGCTGCCATGATGTGGCGCTGATCAACGGGAGGGATCTGTGGCTTACCCACTGGCGCCTCTTCACCGCGCACTAGGCGAATAATGCCCAACTCCGCATCATCCTCAGGGTAATCAATCGTCACTTTCATTAAAAAGCGATCCATCTGTGCTTCTGGCAAGGGGTATGTACCCTCCTGTTCTATAGGGTTTTGCGTGGCCAACACCATAAACAGATCCGGCATTTTATAGGTTTTACCGGCAACAGTAATCTGCCGTTCCTCCATCGCCTCCAATAATGCAGATTGCACCTTGGCAGGTGCGCGGTTGATTTCATCGGCTAAAACCAGATTGGCAAAAATAGGACCGGGCTGGAAAGTGAGTTTTTCCTCACCGCCATCCGTGTGGTAAACCTCGGTACCGGTAACATCGGACGGCAATAGATCGGGAGTAAACTGAATACGCCCCAAGTCGGCACTCAGCACTTTACCCAATATTTTAATCGAGCGTGTTTTGGCCGTACCGGGCAAACCTTCAAGCAACACGTTACCATTACATAGCAGGCTAATAATTATCTTTTCTACCACAGCGGACTGACCAATTACTGCTGCGTCCATCGATTGCTGCAGAGATTTGATAGCATCGAGAGATTCGGACATCGTTAAACCCTTTTTGAAAGAAAATCTATTTATTGATGACGTTTTATAACAAAAAAAGGCCACCGATGCGCACTTTTTTCGCATATTTTATTCATAGTTAGTTAAGCGCAATACTTACACCATTTGAAATATCCACTCAGATGTACGCAAAGGACACTTTTCAATCATTGCTATATATGTCATTAAGTTCATCACCCGAAATGAACTATCAAGTACTATTGTGGTGACGTGCTCTGTTTACCCGGAGATATCGGCCAAAATATTGCACCTAATCGCAAAAAAAGAGCGGTTCTCAATACCCAAGTTTCTTTTTCCGGTACTGAAAATCGAAACGACATAATTTTTATACCATTAATCAGTATTTCGTTGAAATCGACTCATTATCGCATTACGATACCGATTGGATAGCTTTAAATAAACTCTAGTTTTCCCATAATTTTTACAAGGATATTCCACATGCAATCACTCAAACAGTGGCTGGCCCGAGGCATGACAGCCCTCGCCATGATAGTGAGCACCACCGCTATCGCTGCCGACCAACCTAATATACTCATTATCTGGGGTGACGATATCGGCCCCTTTAACATCAGTGCATACAACAATGGCATTATGGGCTTCAAAACCCCCAATATTGATCGTATTGCCAAAGAAGGTATTTTGTTTACCGACTCTTATGGTGACCAGAGTTGCACGGCTGGTCGTGCCGGCTTTATTACCGGTCAGCATCCTATGCGTACCGGACTAACCAAGGTAGGCCTGCCTGGCGCGAAAGAAGGTCTTAGTAAAAAAGACCCCACTATTGCAACACTGCTAAAACCTCTCGGTTACATGACTGGCCAGTTTGGTAAAAACCATCTAGGCGATCTTGATGAGCATATGCCTACTGAGCATGGCTTTGATGAATTTTTCGGCAATCTTTATCATTTGAATGCCGAGGAAGAGCCAGAACATGCTGACTATCCTCAAGGTGCAGAGTTTAAAAAGAAATTTGGTCCACGTGGCGTGATTCACTCCTTCGCCGATGGCAAGGTAACTGATACTGGCCCGCTGACCAAGAAGCGAATGGAAACTGTTGATGAAGAAGTACTGGCAGAATCGTTAAAGTTTATCGACAAGGCTCACGCAGCTAAGAAACCTTTCTTTATTTGGTTTAACACCACACGTATGCACGTCTTCACGCGCTTGAAACCAGAGTCCGAGGGTGTCACCGGGCAAGGTTTATACGCTGATGGTATGGCTGAGCACGACGGCCATGTAGGTCAGTTGCTCGACAAACTCGATAAACTGAAAATCGCCGACAATACCATTGTGATGTATTCCACGGATAACGGTGCAGAACTAATACTTTGGCCAGATGGCGGCTACACCCCCTTTAGAGGTGAGAAAAATACTAACTGGGAAGGTGGTTACCGAGTGCCTATGATGGTTCGTTGGCCCGCCAAGATTAAACCTGACCAGATTTCAAACGAAATCATTGCAATGATGGACTGGATGCCAACACTGTTGGCTGCTGCTGGTGATTCCGACGTAAAAAGTAAGTTGAAAAAGGGCATGCGTGTTGGCTCTCAGGAATACAAAGTTCACCTTGACGGGTATAACTTTCTGCCTCACTTTACTGATACCAGCAAAAAAGGCCCGCGTGAGGAGTTTGTCTACACTTCCGACACCGGTGATATTGTTGGCCTGCGACAGGGTGACTGGAAATTTGTCTTTAAAGAGCAGCGTGCACACGGCGCCATGGTGTGGATCAACGATTGGTCAACACTGCGTGCGCCCAAAATCTTTAACTTAAGACAAGACCCCTATGAACGCATGGAGCATGATTCAGAAAACTATTATCAGTGGTGGGCTGAACATATGTTCCTGTTCGCACCAGCGATGACTGAAGTTGCTAAATTTAAAGCCACTTTCAAAGATTTTCCACAGCGTCAAAAACCTGGGTCATTTGTGCCTTAAGCTAATAAGGCAACAGACAGACTTCAATAAAAAGTGCGGTAACCCGCACTTTTTTTTGCTCTGTAATCGTGCCCGGTAATTTAAAAACTGGCATACTCCAACGACTATCTACCCACACAACAATGCGATCACTATGTCATATTTGAAGTCTCTTATAAAAAAGCGGTCAACACTTTGCATCATTACACTTCTCGCTTTTATCCCGATAGAAATATTTGCAAGCGATTCAGCTACTCAAAATTTATCCGACGCTGAACAACAACTACAGCAAGCGATCAACAATGCTGACGATAATTCTGCTGAGTCTCTTAACACTACAGTTAGCGACCCCAAAAAGTCACACCAAGCTGTTGCAAAACCTGAACTACCTCGAGAACTCCCCCCTGAATTGCAAGCCCAACTGTTACAGGAAATGATTTGGGTTGAGGGCGGCAGCTTTGAAATGGGCTCCAGGTTGCCAATTGCAGCAAATCGCGAAAAACCGGCGCACACAGTCACACTCGACGGTTTTTATATCGGTAAAACAGAAGTAACACAGCATTTGTTTGAAGCCATCATGGGATGGAACTACAGTTACTTCCCCTGTCCAAACTGCCCAATGAACAATATAAGCTGGTTTAATATGCAGCTTTTTATTGACCGCCTCAATCAAGCCACTGGGAAAGTCTTTCGCCTGCCCACCGAAGCAGAGTGGGCCTATGCTGCCAAGGGCGGCCAACAATCCAAAAACTACCTCTACAGCGGATCAAACAACATAGATGAAGTAGCATGGTATGCCGACAATGCTGAAAGGCGCAGCCATCCTGTAGCCACTAAAAAGCCGAATGAACTTGGGCTCTATGATATGACAGGTAATTTATGGGAATTCTGTCAAGACAACATGAAACGACGCATTTATACCGAAGAGCCCCGGGTTAACCCCCTGTATTTGCCCAATAAAAATTCCAAAAAGAAAGCCATGAAAGTATTGCGAGGTAGCGGTTATGAATTTGCCGCCAGTGAATCGGAAGTCTTCCGTCGCGATGGCGCAACCAACAATGTACGCATGCCCGATATCGGCTTTCGCTTAGCCATGACTAAAAATTAGTGCTCAAATATCGCTGGGTCAGAGGTTAGCTTGTCCAGATCAATGCCCTGCCGTGCCAAGTAACGTTTTCTCAGTGGATAGTATGCAACAGAGACTGCTATCCACACGGTTAGTGTAACAATAATCGAAACAGGTAAGTCTCTGGCGAGAAAAAACACACCGATAGCCGTTGATAGCTCAGCCACAACAAATAATACCCACAGCCAGAATTGATTGGGTTTAAACACTGATGACCCATATTGCTGAGGATAATCCTTCGGAATACGAATGATCGCCCAGTAGACAATAAATGCGGGGAAACTGGCGGCAATTGTGGCTGCACGGGCTATTTCACCAACATCCATATCTGTTAACAACGGCACAATTCCGATGACCAACATAACGAACAATATATAGTAGGGTGCACCGTGTCTATTTAGCCGTCCCACCCAAGTGGGAAGAAGCTGATCCCAGCTGGCAACAATAAATGTTCGAGGAAGTTGGATGTACTGAGAATTTAAGGTCGTGCAAATGGCTAAACCAGCTCCGGCAATGAGGAAATACGTCATCGCCCATCCGGGTAAAAACTGTTTTCCCGCAACAGTTAATGGTTGATTAATCATCTCTGTCCAAGGCACAACGCCAACACTAGCGAGAGCAACAAATCCATAGATCACTGCCACAATTAAAGTCGCTGAGATCATCACAATAGGTATGGTTCTCTTAGGGTCGTGCATCTCACCGCTCAACCCAACAATCATATGAGCGCCCCCTGTCGCAAACTTCAGCAAAAAAACCGCGGTAATAAACCCGGTAATACCTTTCGGAAACATCGGCGTCAGCAACTCCAACTGAATGTTAGGCATGGCAAAACCCGCATAAATCGCCAGTGCTGAAATAAGCAATATAACCAGGGCTATTTGAACTTTAGAGGCTATTTTCAGACCAAAAAGATTGGCACAAAACAATAAAATAATAACGACAATACCCCAGCTATTTACCGACAGTGACGGGAACAAAGGGTTTAAATACAAACCAAAAGAACTGCCATACAAACTCAGAGAAATACTGGCCAGTAAAATCAGTGACAATACGATTGACCCTAACCAACCATTTCTCAGTCGCGAGACCCAGGTGTAGTAGGCGCCCGTTACCGGAAGAGTGGTCCCCGCAATTAAGATTAGCAACGACACGATCAGGACTAAAATGGCGGAAAAGAAATAGGCGATAAAAACTGAGGGCCCCGTCATGCCAATGGCGATACCTGTAAGCGCTACAACGCCAGCACCTATAATTTGACCAATGGCTATGAAAAATACATCCCAGAACGTCAACACACGCTTAAGTTTAAATATCGCCAAAAGAATTTCCTATTATTTTTATGTTCGTGGACCATTAACAACTTTCACAATGGTCCGTCATCCTACAGTATGCAATGTATACACGCACCCTACGAGCAAATGAGAAAGATCCGGGATTAATTCAAAGCTGATACACCGATCAACAAGAACAGCGTAAACTCCGTTAATGACAAACGAGCCCTACATTGTTAAACCTTGCACCGATGAGGTAGAGACACTCTACACTGATGAAGACCTGCTATTGGTTAATAAGCCATCCGGCTTGCTCTCTGTGCCAGGCAAACACCCGGCTAACAAAGATTGCCTGGCCACACGTGTACAACAGCAGTACCCAAGCGCTCGTATAGTACATCGTCTGGATATGGACACGTCTGGAATCATGGTGCTTGCTCTCAACACAGACAGCCATCGAGCTCTCAGCAGACTATTTGCGGAACGAAAAGTGACCAAGGAATACGAAGCCAACGTGTTTGGAATCGTCTCAGACAGCAGGCGGCTTATCGATTTGCCGCTGATTTGTGATTGGCCAAACCGTCCGCGACAAAAAGTCGACTTCCAACATGGCAAAAGTGCCCAAACCTGGGTCCAAAAAATTTTCCAACACGCGGACGGCTGGACAAGACTATTATTAACACCTGTCACTGGGCGCTCTCATCAACTACGCGTACATCTTGCTGACATTGGCCACCCGATTCTGGGTTGCGAGTTTTACGCTCACCAGCAAGCTGCTGACATGGCTAATCGATTACAGCTGCACGCCACCAAATTGGAATTTCCCCACCCAAACAGTGGAGAAACAATTCTGGGTATTAGTACCTGTCCATTTCAATAGCCGGTGACTCTCCTTTCTGAATTTTGTCTGTATAATGTAGAACTAACTAACCATTAACGCAGGGCCAGCGATTGTCTATTCTTGAAGCGCTCATTTTAGGTATTGTACAAGGACTTACTGAATTTTTGCCGGTTAGCAGCAGCGGTCATCTGGAACTGGGCAAAGCGCTACTAGGGGATACCAGCATCCCTCAGGAAAGTATGCTGTTCACAGTCGTTGTCCACTTCGCTACAGCACTTGCTACCATGGTCATTTACCGAGCAGAGATTGCCAGAATTATCGGCGGCCTATGCCAGCTCGAAAACAACGAACAATTTCAGTTCTCTCTAAAAATAGTCATCAGTATGATTCCCGCAGCGGCCATAGGCGTTCTGTTTTCTGAAGAAATCGAAACACTGTTCGATCGACAAATATTGCTAGTCGGGTTGATGTTATGGGTTACGGGGTTATTATTAGTTGTTGCCGATAGAGCAAAAAATACAGAAAAGGAAGTTTCTTTCCGTCATTCAATAATTATTGGTATCTCTCAGGCGATTGCTATTCTTCCTGGGATATCTCGCTCTGGCGCCACAATTTCAACATCCGTGCTACTCGGGGTTGATCGCACCAAAGCAGCAAGCTTTTCATTTCTTATGGTAGTACCGCTGATCTTGGGGAAAATATCCAAAGATCTAATGGATGGCGGCATTCATTTAAATGGTGATCAAATTGACATTCTTCTTGTCGGGTTTAGCGCCGCGTTTCTCACCGGACTTTTTGCCTGTAGCTGGATGATTAAACTGGTACGAAGTGCGCAGCTAAAGTATTTTTCGTACTACTGCTTCATTGTTGGCACATTGGCAATCAGCTATCAGGTTTCCCTATAAACTTTGGCGCTACCTTTTCTAGATCAAGATAAATTACAGATACCTCACTAATACTATTCTAATTAACTATGGAAATTTCTATTTTCCAAGTAAGCCCTACCGCATTAGCCGCAAGATATGCAGTAGGATTCAATTTTCAAGAAAGCGTATTAATCGAGCCGGGAGAAAAATCTGCTACGCAACATTCTTTTCTGATCGCTTGTGTTGATACATTTCGCTATCAGCTGCTGCTAGCAAAGCATCTATATTATTATGCTTATCCCTATCAAACTCGACAATACCGCAAGAAAATTCAAGTGAAAAAATGCACTTCAACTCAGCAGACGCCATTCGTAAATTATCAGAAAACCGGCTAACTATCCTAGATGCCAACGCTTTATCAGCATTGGTAAAAAGCACCACAAACTCATCACCACCGATACGGCCAAGAACATCGGAATCCCGAAAACTCTTTTCCATCTGTGAAGAAAAAACAGTCAATGCACGATCACCCTCTGCGTGCCCATACTCATCGTTAATTGATTTGAATTTGTTAAGATCAAAATACGCCAAGGTGATTGGAAGCTTTTGTCGATAGCATAAATTCATTGAGTGCTCAGCCATCCTGTTGAACCCACGGCGGTTAGACAACGCAGTAAGGTCGTCAATCGTTGCCAGCTGCAGAGCTCCTAGCTCTTGTTCTACCATCGCGGCCAAATCAACTAATGCCAGAAAATCATCCTCTTGCATAATTTTAGGCACACTATCGATAATACACAGCGTCCCCATTATATCTCCGTTAGGTGCACGAAGCGGATGACCCGCATAGAAGCGAATATCAGGTGGACCGGTTACCAGGGGGTTATCGCTGAAACGGCTGTCGACTGACGCATCAGGAATATAGAACGTTCCCTCGCCCAAAATGGCGTGGCCACAAAATGAAATATCTCTGGATGTTTCCGTCGCGTCCAGACCTTGTCGTGACTTAAACCATTGGCGATTGTGATCAATTATACTGACTAGCGCGATTGGCACATTGAACATTTTCTTTGCCAACCGCGTAATCCTGTCGAATCGCTCTTCAGGCAAAGTATCCAGCACATTTAGTGTGGATAAGGTACGAAGGCGTTGCTCTTCGTTATTAGGGAAGTCAGGTGACTGCATAACAGGCTCATTTTTATCGATTTGTTATGATCAATTTTAGTCCTCAAATCTGTTGTAGCGACAGCATGATACCTAAACTGAGAACTGTATCTAGAAAAACACCGGTTAATTTACCTGCCGATCCCGGCCTTTCCAGAACGGCTCGCGCAGTTCGGTTTTTAGCACCTTGCCTGCACCGGATAACGGTAGTGGTTGCTCGCGAAAGGAGATCGATTTTGGGCATTTGTAACCGGCAATCGTTTCGCGGCAATGGTTTATCAAGTCAGCTTCCGAAGCCGCTCGGCCAGGAACCAGAATAACAATCCCGTGAACCATTTCTCCCCACTCTTCGTGCGGGATTCCGATAACCGCCACATCCTGAATAGCCTCATGACTAATCAGAGCATTTTCAACTTCCGTGGTAAACACGTTCTCTCCGCCAGTTATAATCATGTCTTTAACACGATCAACAATATACAAATATCCACTTGCATCAAATACGCCGGCATCACCGGTGTAAACCCAACCGTCCACCAGTGCTTTTGCTGTCTCTTCTGGCTTATTCCAATAGCCGAGCATTGCATGAGGACCCTTCACTACTACTTCACCCTGAACACCTAATTTAACATCTTTGTCGTCACTGTCGAGAAGGCGAACCTCACTAACAGGTGTTGGCCTGCCCGCCGACTTCAATATGTCACCACCACGACGGTGGTCGTCTGCACTTAATGTACTAATCACCGGAGCCATTTCTGTTTGTCCATAGGCCTGAGTAAAACCAACCTGTGGCCACAACCGCATCGCCTCACTAAGAAGAGCCGCCGGCATCGGCGACGCTCCATAGGTTATTTTTTCCAGTCGACTCAAATCAGTAGTGCCTGCATGGGGATGTGCCAACAACATTTTCACCATGGCAGGAACGATCAGCGTATGAGTAATTTTCCACTCCGACAGGATTTTCAAAACCAATTCTGCATCAAATCCAGCAACAAAGGCGTGACCGCCACCGGCCAACAACGCATTCATTGAACCCGCAAAATCAGCCATATGAAACATCGGTGCAGCATGTAAATAACAGTGTGTCTGATTCATACCAACTGATGGAAACATTCCTATAGCGCTCGCCCAAATCGCCTTATGCGACTGCATGACACCTTTAGGAAACCCTGTGGTTCCGCCGGTATAGAAAATACCGGCCATATCGTCATCCCCTCTTGCAGACATTGGACCAGGTTGATGTTTGGCAATTAATTGTTCATACGAGTCCGCCCAATCCGGGGTATCGTTTTCCCCCATGTAAACAAGCTGTTGCAAACTATCCACTTGATCTTTTAGTGCGCGCGCCTGATCGATAAAAGCGTCATCGAACATCAGTACTTTCGCGCCCGAGTCATCCAGCGCATACTGGTTTTCAGGCAGGGCCCAGCGGGTATTCAACGGAACCAAACAAAAACCTGCCCAAGGTATAGCAAAAATGGATTCAAAATAATTGTCGCTATTGAGGCTAAGAATGGCAATTCTGTCAGCCTCTTCCAAATCATAACCAGCTAGTCCAGACGCCAACCGGGAAACCCGATCAACCAACTGCGGCCAACTGCGCTCCCGATCCAAAAATCGTGTAGCTGTCGCTGTGGGGCTAATGCGCGCACCACGCTCAAGTAAACCAGGGAGAGAGATCATAAACGTTCCTTACAATGTCATTGTGCTATTGAATGTCGACAGACATCTGATATTTATCAACTACTTTGTTTTTTTCTTAAACCGGTTTGCAAAATCCGGGTCCATAAACGAACCGTCCCTTGATAGCCGGTAATGGGTGTGGGCCAAATGATGTGCATTAAATGCGGCTCGCTGAACATTGTCGAAACCCTGTGCAGAAAAACTGGCGTTAATGGCGTCTTTACCCAGCTTCAAGGCAAAACTGGGCTTGTCGGCAATCGTGCGCGCAAAAGCCAGCGTGTCCTCGTCCAGCGACTCAGTCGGCACCACTCTATTAACCATGCCTGCTTTCTCGGCGTCTGCTGCGCTGATCGCTTGTCCAGTCAGTAAAAATTCTTTCGCTTTACGAATACCCAGCTCCCAGGCATGTGCAAAATATTCAACGCCGGGGATTCCCATATATAAAGTATTATCCTGAAAACTGGCGTTTTCAGCAGCAATAACAAAATCACAAGGCCAAACCAACATAAGTCCGCCGGCAATTGTTTTCCCCTGCACCGATGCAATTGTAGGTTTCGCCAGGTCTCGCCAGCGCAAACAAAACCCCTGGTAAATTTCTTTTTCCCGCGAGTAATATGCCTCCGCCCCACTCCAATCGTCATGCGTCCAGGACCCAACCCGCTTTCGCTCTTCCATTGTTTTGCGCATATTGGATTCCGAGAGATCGTGACCTGCTGAGAAATGCGGCCCCTTGGCGGCAAGTATCACAACCTTCACCTCATGGTCACTCATCGCCACGTCGTAAGCATCGTTCAACTCGTACAGCAGCTCAGTATTCTGGGCATTCCTGGCATCGGGGCGGTTAAGCCAAATTCGAGCAATTGCGGGCTCGGGCTTTTCGTAAATTAAATGCTTAAATTCTTGCATAAAGGCTCTCCCTGATGATTATTTTGACCACTCACGAATATCTCTGCATGAGGTAGCATAAACTCTGATCGCTTTGGCTTAATGTAGCCTTGCTAAAATAAAAGCTCAACAGATACCGTTGCAGTTTTTAGCGTTTGACGATCTATTTGCCGAAATGCTACCAGCTTTCCAGTGCCGCAGGGCTGCCCTTTTTCAACTGACGCGTCCGCAACCACTCAAGAAACACCAATGACATCCACGCATACAACGTAACGATAATAAACAACCCCAGTCGCACAGCAAAAGCCTTGTAGGGATCTTTGCCGTTAACACTATCGGCCACCGCTGGTCCCACCAAGATAAGTAGAGTAATAATAACATTCTGCCAGAAACTCGATGAGAAGCGGCTGGGAAACACACCGTACAGTTTTGCTGATATCCAGGTAGTAAACGCCAGCGTCCACAGAGTGAACATCCAAAGGTTCGGTACCAGTTTCAAACAAAACCAGAACAGGCAAGCGAGCATACCGGCGAGGCAGGTCGAGCCAAGCAACTCCCAACCCGCATCTCTTGCAGTCGTTTCTGATGTCTGCTGACTCAGCGCAACGGTCTTCATAATGGTGGGAGCGTAAAAGGTCGGGTTGGTTAAACCCAGTAGAAAAACAGGAAAAATTGTCATCGTGGCTCTGGCAGCCAGCCAGCTGGATTGAAGTGGCTGTAGCTTTTCTGGCTCTGATGGCAGCACATCATCTTCGGGGAACAGGGGATAAACCAGCCACTGGCAAACAACTGCAACTGCAATGGCGATCATCAGTTCTTCTACCAATGTTACTGCCAACACGAAGCTCACTTGCCCCATCATCGCAATCAGTGTCACCCCGATAGTGAGAAGACTGCCAACGGGCGGCTTGCCAAGATTGAGTGTAATGTAGTTGGCAAGAAACAGGCCCACAGCAACCAGCAAAAGTCCGATAACCGGGTACTGCAGCAAAATCGGCGTCAATATCAAACCGCTGCCCAGCATAATGCCAAGCACAAGTATCAGACCCAGTAGTGATTTGGGTCCCATCGGCGGCTTCGGCGCCGCGGTTAGCATGAAGCCAAATATTGGTGCCAGATAGGGCAATTGAAGGGCCATTGCATACGCTAGCCCCAACGATAGAGAAGTAGTGACACTGAGTCTGAATACGCGACGTGTACTGATAAGCATAAAAGTTACCCGTTACTTAATATGCGTAGGATAAAATGCTCATTGCCCGAATATACACCTTAGCTAACATACGGGTTATCCAGGCGTCTTCACTGTAAGCCATCACTGATGCCTGCCCGCCGATACGCAACTGCGCTGCCAACTCTTCTTGCTGATTCGTGTCAAAACGAACAAGAACAGGGAAACGCTGCGACTGGCGCAGCCAATCGCGGTTATTGCTCACGGTTGGCAAGGTTCCTGGTGCCGGTGCCTGGCTCGCACTTACGCCCAAGCCGATATTACTGATCTGGCCTTTATAGACAGAGCCCGGCAGAGAATCGAACAGGATTTCTACGGGCGTTTCGGTGTTCAAGTGCCCGATATTATTTTCGGTATACTCCACCTGAATCCATACATCACTCAGTGATATCAGTGTTATCACCGGTTTCCCTGCGCTGGCGTAATACCCAACATCCACACGCAAATCAGTAATCTTACCCTGATCTGTGGTCTTTACTACCGTGCGTTCAAGATCGAGCTGGGCCTTCTCAACGGCAGTGCGCGCAGCCCTGAGAATTGTGTTTTCCTCTAGAGAATCCCCTCCTTTACTTTGAATGGCTTGTTCAATTTGAGCCTGTGCCGACGTCACCTGCGCCTTTGATTGCTCGAGCGTGGCTCGGGAAACTTCCAATCGCCGAGTGGAAATCGTGCCGGGATCTTGCTTGCGCAAGCGCGTCAACCGAGAGGTATCTTGCTGTGCTTTCACCAAATTTGCCTGTGCCGACATCAGGTTAGCCTCTGCCGACTCTACACCAGCGCCCCCCGCCTCTACCTGCTGCCGAGCCTTGGCGTAGTCCGACCGGGCTTTTTCCAATGCAATTTCGTATTGTGTGGGATCGATTTTGAACAGAGCCTGGCCGGCCTCAACTCTCTCATTGTTTTTTGCATACACGTCGATAACCTTGCCAGAGACCTGCGGTGCAACGCCAACCACATAACCCTGAACGCGAGCCTGCGTTGTGTAAGGGGTATATCGATCAGATACCAAGTACCAGGATAGACTTAGCAGAATCACCACTGCAATTATTTTTCCGCCCTTTTTCACCGCCTTTGGCGCCTCACCCTCGTCGGTATTTTCCGGCTGCTGTGCAGCTTTTTCAGTTTCACTCATGTTGGTTCAAGCCCTGTGTTATTGATTAGGTGTAGGCAGAGGATCATTCAGCATGCCATCCCATTCAGTCCGCTCTTCCATGAGCTGGCGGATTTGGTCAGGAATTAAATTTTCGCCATCGACGGGCTGCCAACCACCACCCAGTGATTTATAAAATGCGATCACCGCGTTGATATGTGCCCCCTGATTAGCCACGTAGCTGTTAGACGCTCCCGCTCGGGCCAGCTGTGCGCTCAGTACACGCTGAAAGTCCGAGTAACCTTCCTGATAACGTTTGGAAGACAATACCAGCGAGCGCTCTGCCGCTACTAAAGCATCTTTAAGCAGAATATCTTTCTCTTGAGTTTTAACCACACTGATAGCCGCATTATCTATTTCACTGGCGGCGCCAAGTACCGTCAACTGGTAACTTTCGATGAGTTGTTGCAGAGCGGCATCTTGCACGCGCACGTTATTCTCTATGCGATCGTAATTGAACAGATTCCAGGTAAAGCTGGGGCCAAAACCGGTACTGATCGAATCGGCGTTGCCATCGAGGGAATTGCCCGACCAGCCAATAGATCCGAACAGTGAAACGGATGGATAGAGGTCGGCTCCGGCTATACCAATCTGCGCTGACTGCGCAGCCACTTGCCAAGCCGACGTACGAATATCAGGGCGGCGCATCATCAGCCGAGCGGGAATTTCCTCAATCATCAGTGGCGACAATGCCGGTAGATTCCCCACCACATTGTCGAGCTCCGTTACATTGCCAGGAGCCCGGCCCAGCAGAACAGCAATAGCATTCTCGACCTGCCTCAGGCTTATCTCCAGGCTGGGGATACTGGCCAGAGTGGCAAGATACTGGGTTTTTGCCTGCTGTACATCAAGCTCTGCTGATTGCCCCCCCTCGTAAAGACGAGTGGTGATTTCCATACTGCGTTTTTGTAACTCAGTGTTTTCCCGCGCAATATCGATCTGTCTGAGAATAGTGAGATAACTAAAATATGACTGGGCCATCTGCGCAGAAAGCAATACTTGAGCATTCTGATAATTACTAATACTGGCAAAAAACGCCGCATCTGCAGATTCAATACTGCGGCGCCAACGCCCCCAAAAATCCATTTCCCAGCCGACATTGAAACCGGCATTGTAGCTGTTCAAATAGGAATGATCACCGGAGTTCCCCCCCTCCGTAGGCCATTTGTCAGTCCGCGCCCAAGAGCCACTAGCTTGTTGTACCTGCGGATACTGGCTGCCAGTAGCAATCCCCAACTGGGCTCTGCTTTGAACAATCGCCAGAGCGGCAACCTGTAGGGATGAATTTTTCTGGCGAGTGGTTTCAATCAATCCATTGAGAATCGGATCGTTGAAAGCCTGCCACCAGAAGCTAAGATCCTCTTCGATGTTACCCGCCGAGATCACCTGACCATAAAGATCCGTCTGCCACTGATCCAACCACTCTACCTGGGGCTCCTGGTAATCGGGCCCCAGACTGGTACAGGCCTGAAGCGCAAGTGCAATTACAGCAACCGTGAGCGCTTTCTTTGCTACCGTCATTCGCCAGCTTCTAGAGCGTCTGTTGATTCAGTTGTTTCATTAATATCAGTACTGACCCATTGCATAAATATTTGGTAGCCAACTGCAAGCAGTACGGCACCGATAAACAGACCGGTGAAGCCGGACGCAACCATTCCTCCGAGTGCCCCAATCAAGATGATGGGCATGGGCGCATCAACGCCGCGTCCCAACAAAATTGGCTTGAGCACGTTGTCTGACAAGCCAGTGATTACCAGATACACGGTCCAAATAGCGTTCATCGCCGTACTCGCGTCACCACTACCCCACATCCAGATAAGCACCGGTATCGTCACCAGCAAGGCAGGTAACTGTAAAATTCCCAGCACTAACACCAAAAGCGCCAGTATTCCCGGTGCAGGCACTCCGGCAAATATAAATCCAATGCCCAGTAATAGAGATTGAATCAGCGCCACACCCAAAACGCCCACTGCCACTGAGCGGGTAGTCATGGTGGCCAAATTGTGTACTTTGGGACCTTGCTTTTCGCCAGCAATGCGAACCAAAATTGCATAGATAGCTTTGCTGCCTCCCACTCCATAAGCCATTATAATACCTGCCACAACAAGGGCGGCGAAGAACAGAAACATACCGCTCACGGCACTCTTTGCAACAAGCAGGCCTTTGCCAAGCAGTGTCTCAATGGTCGCTTTATTCGCCTTGATAAAATCAGGTAAATCTGCTGAAGCGGCAGCCCATCCATCGTAAACAGTCTGACCGATTAACGGCCATTCCATCACTTTTTGCTCTGGTAGTGGCAGCGCAAAAGAGCCAGTATGATAAGCCTCATAAAGACCAGTCAACTGATCAACAACAGACGCTGCTAAAATAATAAAAGGCCATCCCAATAAAACCAATCCCACCAGCACCATCAGTGTTGAGGCTCGTCCATTGTTACCCCCCATTTTTCCTGCCAGTTTCTGATGCATCGGATACAGCGTGACGCTAAGAATCAACGCCCACAACATCAAGTTTAGAAAAGGGCTGAATACCTGGAAACAGGCTACCACCAGCATCATCACAAGCCCAGTACGAATCAAGCCATCCATAAACTGCTCGTTAGTGAGCGGGTCCGTTTGTTTGTTCATTTTCTATTTCTCCAGCTGATCAGCTTACACATTGTTGGTTACATTGGGTCGTCAGTAGGGACTTTATGCAAGATAAAACCGGGGCCACCCGACTCAGGGAATGATGATACCGACATTTCGAACTAACTGCTCGGATTATAATAGTGCTTTGAACTCTGCTTAGGCGGAGCTTGTACTATCTTCAGGACCTATAGTCTAACAATTACACTCGACTACTCTTGCAGCTAACATCGCTTTTTTATCAAACGCGGAGATTGAAACCACGATATAGTCGGGATGAATTTTGATAACAATTCGATATTTTCCTGGATTCTGTTCCTACACACTATCCGCTAAAGACAGTATTTCATCAGTACCTTCAAAGCCTGAACAAGCACCTTTGTCGGAACAATCAATTGATATCGACAGCAACTTAACATGGCGTGAAATAATAAGACCGCGTTAAACTAATACCCATAAATAGTATCAGTTAGCGACCCATACTCAACTCATACTAAATAATGCGATTATGATAATAATGGCTTATGATAATCAACGATTTTTACCCCTAGCAAGGCGCTCCATTGAAGCAGACTAATAACAACAACATTATCATTAACGCATCGCCTTTTCTTATAGCCTGCCCATCGTGTGATTTATTAGCCGACACCAGCAAACTTCACCATGGTGAAACCGCAAATTGCGCTCGCTGCAATCAATTTCTTTGTCGGTATAAGGACGACGGTATTGCTCGCGCGCTGTCGTATACGCTATCGGCACTGATTTTATTTGCGGTGGCTTGCAGCTTTCCTTTTTTATCGTTTAAAGCAGCCGGTCTAGAAAGCGTTATGACCTTACCGCAAACGGCATGGGCGCTTTACAGTGGAGGCATGCCTGAACTGGCAATACTGGTCGCCGCCTTCATTATGTTTATACCACTAGTCGTCTTACTATTGCTGCTGGCAGTTTGTATACCGATTTACCGCAACAAACCCAACACATTGCTAACAACCTCTGGGCGATTGATTTTTATTTTGCAGCACTGGGCAATGGCAGAAGTTTTTCTAATCGGTGTCATTGTGAGCCTGGTAAAAATTGCCGCCATGGCAACCGTTGAGATGGGTATCTCATTTTGGGCCTATGCAGCATTTACCATTTGTTTCACTCTCGCTATTTCAAATCTCGACCGAGTGCAATGTTGGAGTGAGATTGAGCGATTAACTCCGGAGGCGATCAAGTGACAGCGTTAACGGCGGCATCCCAAAATCTATCGTCCTGCCATTTGTGCTATAAACTGGCACCTTCCGAGGTGCATCGCTGTCCGCGCTGCGGCGCCGCTATGCACCAACGAAAAACCGCCAGTATCCAACGTACACTGGCATTATTAATCACCGCATCCATCCTCTATATACCTGCCAATATTTTACCCATTATGATCACAGATCAACTGGGTAGTGCAGAACCGAGTACTATTCTTGGTGGCGTAGTACTACTTATAAAGCTCGACTCTGTTCCTATTGCTGCAATTATTTTTATTGCCAGCGTTATGGTTCCCCTGAGCAAATTTTTTGCTTTCTATTACTTGTGCTGGAGTGTGGAAAAAAATGCCATGACTAGCCCTCGACAAAACACCACGGTTTATCGCATGGCGGAATTTGTCGGTAAGTGGTCTATGGTCGATGTCTTTGTGGTGGCCATTCTAGTGGCACTGGTCAACTTGGGTGGTTTAGTGGCCATTAAACCGGGAGCCGCCGCGCTCGCCTTTGCCTGCGTGGTGATAATAACGATGGTTGCAGCTGAAAGCTTCGACCCAAGACTGATGTGGGATAAAACGGATAAAAACAATGAGTGAACTGCAACCCAAGATATCCAGCAGTAGCAAACATATATCCAGCATCTGGATCGTACCAATTATTGCGCTAGTACTCGGTATTTGGATGGTCTTCGACACACTGAGGAGTGAAGGGCCAGAAATTGAAATCAGCTTTAAAACCGCTGCCGATTTAGTCGCAGGTAAAACCAAAGTCAAATTACTTAACGTCGATATTGGCCAAGTGGAAACAGTCACTCTTAACCCGGATACCACCGGGGTTGTGGTCACCGTCAAACTGAAAAAGGAACACCAGGACTTGTTGCGCGAAGATACACAATTCTGGGTTGAGCGTGCTCGAATTGGTGCCGGCGGCGTCAGCGGGCTGGGTACGTTGCTATCGGGGGCTTATATAACAATGGCTCCGGGAAATAGCGAAACCCTAATCAAAACATTTAGAGCCCTGGAAATACCTCCGCTTACAAGTTTGCAGGCCCCCGGTATCCGGTTGATTTTGGAAAGCGATCGGGTCGCGTCTGTGAATACTGGCGATGCAGTTTTTTACAAAGGTTATACCGTAGGTCGTGTTGAAAGCATGAACTTTGACGAAGCCAGTCAAAAAATCCGCTATGACGTTTTTATTGACGCGCCCTTTCACAAACTCATAAACAGCTCGGTTCGATTCTGGAATGTCAGCGGTATTTCAATGAAAGCTTCTGCTGAGGGTTTTCGTGTGACCACCGAGGCTCTCGATACGATTTTATCTGGTGGCATTACTTTCGGCGAACCACCCGACTCCCCTCCCGGCCAACCGGTAGAACCTGAAGCAGTCTTTCGTATTTACGATAACTACGATGACACATTAGTTCCGAACTACCACTATGGTCGCTATTACGTCATGCGATTTGATCAAGCGGTTAGCGGCCTGCTACCCGGTGCTCCGGTCGAATACCGAGGGCTTAAAATCGGTAGAGTAGAGCGCTTAATGGTTAAAGAATTGATGACCAAACACATGGATGGCGCGGGCGCGCCGATTCCGGTATTAGTCTATATAGAACCTGCTCGCTTTGAATTGGAAGACACCGAAGAAGCCGTTACGACCATAGGACACGTTTTGGAAGTCGGCGTCACCAATGGCTTAAGAGCCACCCTGCAATCAGGCAACTTGTTAACCGGCAGCCTCTATATCAATTTGGATTTTTACCCCGAAGAAAAAACCGCAAAACTAGGTCAATATGAACAATACACCACCATCCCTACCATCTCAGGAGGCCTGAAAAAGATACAGCAGTCCGTCGCTCAATTATTGAAGAAACTAAATGCCCTGCCTCTGGAAAGCACCGTAGAAAACGCCAGCGGTGCGCTGGATAACCTGGATAAAACGTTGGCATCGTTAAATACTATTTTGTCGTCAGAAAGTATTAAGGCAATACCCGCACAACTTAATACTACACTCAAAGGTCTGGCACCCGGATCCGAAGCCTACCAGGAATTAAATAATACCTTATACAATTTTGATAAAACCCTGAAAAATTTAGGCAAGCTATCTGATTCATTGTCAGAAACCGCCACCTTGCTGCCAACACCAGAAATAAGTGACCCTACTCCGGAGGCTAAACGCCCATGAGAATCCCCCTAACTATTATCAGCTGCTTGTTAGCAACATCTTGCATGAGCGGCAATCCGGTCAAACATGACTATTACCTGTTGCGTTCGGACACACCGGTAGAAATCAGTCGTCAAATGAATCCGGAAGGCATCATATTGACTCAGGTTAGTGTAGCTACTTACCTGAACGAAGCGGGATTAGTGCTTGAAACCAGCGATGGAAAAATAAACACTGCAGAACTGCACCTATGGGCAGAACCTTTACGGCATAGTCTCCGTCAGTTTTTAGCCGATGAAATCACTGCGGCGGCTGGAAAAGATATTTATACCAACAGCAATGGACTAACATCCCCTGCGGCTGAGGTCAGTATCAATATAAATCAACTCCACGGTACTCATGATGGCAATGCACTGCTTGTTGCCTCATGGGCTATACACATAAAGACTGACAAAAAAGCGCGTAAAACAGCTTATCAGTTCTCCAAAAAAGCGCCGCTACAAACCGATGGTTATGACGCTCTGGTGGCCGCTGAAAAATTGTTACTTAAAGATTTAGCCACAGAAATTGCGGAGAGTTTGTGAGTCAGCAGGTATTGCCACGCGGGTCACTGCGACATATACAGTCAATATAGGAAGGAGACTCTCGGTAGTGCCTTGCTCAATCAGTGAATCGAACATTTTTACCGGCATACCGAGCTCTAACGTCTGCAGGTTGGGTGAAGAATTTAAGCGGTTGGTGAAAATGGATAGTCGTTTGCCCTACCATTTTTTACCGACCGCTTTTAGTGATACTGATATGCAGCTAACTACTCAGCCGGGTCTGCTTTTGTTACCTCAACGGCGAGCGCTTTAACCGTAGTGACAACAACGGCATCGCCGACAGAAGCTTTAGTCAAATTGACTGGATTGCGAATTGTAAACTCCTCAACTTCATCCTTTGCATTTTTGAGTACAAAGGTATTAGCCTCAAGATTTATAGCCTCTACCGTATAAACGCTTATCGCTGTTTTCATTTCAGCTCTCGCTGGCACGGTACCCTCTTCTGCCTGTGCCTTGCGGTCTACCGACATCTCAAGAGCTTCTGCGCCTTCACCTTTAACCAGCTCAATGGTTATCTGCTTCGCAAATTTGGCGTGAACCATATCACCGGGGGCAACCTGATCAAGATTTGGCATTTTCTCGCCAGCCACTGCCCCAAATTCAACACCGTCTTCACCAACAAGAACAACCTCACGTGTTTCAAGATTAAATGAAACCACTTTCGCGTTGAGAACCTCAATTTCTGAGGTGGCAATAAATGCCTCTTCTGACTCGTCTGTTGATTGCCGAACGACCAACGCGCCGGCTATAGCTCCCTCTTCTATGGCTATGGCTGTTTCTTGTATCTGAGGTGCCGGCTCTGCGGACTGCGACTGACTAACAGGTGTTTCAGTATTGGCGCCACACGCGCTGACCAGCAAGACGAGAGTCGCCAATACCACGGTCGTAAATTGGGTTGTTTTAATCATGTTTATACTCTCCAGAGCATTTGATGTGATAAAAAAATGGCACCCATTTAACCATTGTTCGAAGGGAGATAGAATAACTTATCGCAATTAGTTCTCTGATCGCTTCATCTAAATGCTGATGCTTCTCCGGAATGTGTCAGTAACAAACAAAAAAAAACGCATTGAACAACAATTTCTTCAATTCCCTACCTCACAAAAGCCATCAGAAAAATGCATACCCGTGTATCAACAGTTTGATATAATTAATTCATTGGACGATGTACATTCCTACACATAAACCTTGAACAGAGTGGCCGCGATGAACAATAACCTAAAGAAATCTTACCGTTACAAACCAAGCCTATTAAGCAGCTCTTTGACTCGACCAGCTATTGCTATTGCCTTAGCATCAGGGATATTGGCTTTTCCTTTATACAGTTCTGCTGACGACTCAGCCGATGAAGTACAAGACATGTCTGATCCTTTAGCTGTATATACTCAAGTGGGAATGGGTGTTACCAACAAAGGAATCAATATAAAAATTGGCGGGTCATACGATACCGGCAACGATGAAACTATGGCTATGAATGTGCTCGAAATTAAAGGGGCCCTTGGAGAATCTTTAGGCTGGGCCGGTAGTGGCCAGCGAGATGACTCGATCAATTCTTTCCGGTTTCGTAATTTTGCCCTTGATGTGACTAATGGTCGTGGCGCTCAAATTGATATGATATTTCAATTGGATAAATCTCCGCTTGCCGACGAGACAGGTAATATTTCTTATAGCTTTTTGCAGGCGTTACCCAAAATGGGACGGCTTAATTTATATCCGCTCGCGGGAATTGGTATGGCCGTGGGTAATAATGTTTTAGAAGACGATGGCAGCATTGATAGCGGCTACTCGGTAATGGGGACCTTTGTTACAGTAGGGATGTATTCGAAATTTGCGATTACTGATCAGATTTGGATTAATTATAATCCCATTTGGAACAGCACCATAAGCGGGTCAGATACCTATAAAGACAATGCATACGGGGCAGACGAAGATACTATTTTGCTGCACGAAGCGTCACTATCTTATCAAATACATTCCAGGCTTAATGTTCGTCTTTTCGCCAATTGGACAGAGAATGTTGATATTAGTAATGGCGATCATCGGTTGGAAGTTAATTACCAACTATAAACATAGCCTCTTTTACGATAGCCTGTGAGTATAACAGCGAGGCCGCAGGCTAAGTTTAACGTCTGCGACGCTTGTCCTCTTTTGGACTTGAACGGCTGAATCTAGCACAAACACATGATTCTAAGGCTCCGTAAGGGGCTTTTTAATATTGATGCAGGGTAACAATCACCCAAAAAAAATATGCTTCTTAGCAAAGGCTTGGTCACTATGAACACACTCTCTATTTCGCTTCGCCATCTATCATTGTCGCTACTGATGATTATCGGCACGGCGGCTTATTCAATCACAGTCACCGCTGAACCGTTGATTGTTGGTGTTAATCCCTCCTATCGCCCTCTGGTCTTTAAAGAGAATGACAAGCTTGTCGGTATTGATCCAGCCACTGCAATGGAAGTAGGGAAACTATTATCACGCGATATTGAATTTAGGGAGATGGATTTTAAAGCGCTTATTCCCGCTCTGCAATCTGGTGACATTGACGTAATCATGTCTGGAATGAGTATTACGGACGAACGTAAAAAGCAGGTAGATTTTAGCGATTCTTACCTGGAGATTGGACAGATGGCGATTGTCTCGATGTCTAGAATTGGCAGCTTAAGTTACCCAACAGCTATTTTTAACGAAGGGAGGACCGTCGGTGTAGAGCCAGGTACAACGGGTGAAACCTATGCAAAGGAATATTTAGCCACAGCCACGATTAAAACCTACTCCACCCCCAAAGAAGCCTTTGTCGCTTTGCGCTCCAATGAAATTGATTATTACATTCACGACGCTCCAACCAGCTGGAAGATTGGACAAACTGGCGAACATAGTGATCTGATGCCACTTTATCGTTCGCTAACCAAAGAACATCTGGCCTGGGCAGTAAAAAAAGGCAATTCGTCGTTACTGGATGATTTGAATAGAGCACTTGGCAAGTTAACAGCAGACGGTAAAATTGGCGCGATCCAGAATCGCTGGATACCCGTGCGGGTTGAAGTGAATTAGGCCTGTCGACAACACTCCATTGCGACCATTGGTGTCACCGAGCATTTTTCCCTAAGCAGGGTCGCAATCCATGACCGAACTTCCCAAGCTTTACTCGGCTATAAGTCTGCACTAGCGTATAATCTGCGCACTTACTTATTTGATGTATAGAGACAAATGGCAGATTTAGAGACAAATCAAGGTGTTGACGCTGGCGCCTCAGTAAAAACAAGCTCCACCACCGAAAATAAACGAGTAGGCTTCGTGTCATTAGGGTGCCCTAAGGCGCTGGTCGATTCCGAGCGCATCCTCACTCAACTCAAACTGGATGGTTACGACATTAGCCCTAACTACAATGACGCAGACGTTGTAGTCGTCAATACCTGTGGTTTTATTGACTCGGCTAAGCAGGAATCTCTCGATGCAATCAGCGAAGCGATGACTGAAAATGGTAAAGTAATTGTCACCGGCTGCATGGGCAAAGGCACCGATGCAGAATCCATCAAAGCGGCTAACCCTGATGTGTTAAGTGTTAGCGGTCCAGCTGATTACAAAAGTGTGATGAATGCAGTCCACCAATTTGTACCGACAACTGCAGCGACTCATAACCCGCTCATCGATTTGATTCCACCTCAGGGCGTGAAACTCACCCCACAACATTACGCCTACTTGAAAATCTCGGAAGGCTGCAACCATCGCTGTACATTTTGTATTATTCCGGACATGCGTGGTGATCTGGTTAGCCGGCCTATTGCCGATGTTGTCACCGAAGCCAAAACACTGGTGGAATCTGGTGTTCGCGAATTGTTAGTCATTTCGCAAGACACCAGCGCTTATGGCGTTGATGTTAAATACAAGCTGGACTTTGTCGATGGCCAGGCCCGTGAAACTCGTATGCAAGACCTCGCTGTTGCGCTGGGTGAACTCGGCGTTTGGGTGAGACTGCACTATGTCTATCCCTATCCTCATGTGGACAAAGTGATTCCTCTGATGGCGGCAGGGAAAATTCTTCCGTATCTGGATATTCCGTTCCAACACGCCAGCCCAAGAATTTTAAAGTTAATGAAACGTCCAGGCAATCAAGAAAAAGTACTGGAACGGATTAAAAAATGGCGGACTATTTGTCCGGAGCTGGTTATCAGATCAACCTTCGTGGTCGGCTTCCCCGGCGAAACAGAAGAAGATTTCCAACTGCTTCTGGACTGGTTGCAAGAAGCCCAGTTAGATCGCGTTGGATGTTTTAAATACTCTCCTGTCGAGGGTGCCAAAGCGAATGATCTTCCCGATCATATTCCTGAAGATATTCAACAACAACGCTGGGAACGATTTATGCAAACCCAGCAGCACATATCGGCACAGCGCCTGCAGCAACGAATCGGCCAACAGCTGGAAGTACTTATAGACGAGGTCGACGAGCAGGGTGCAGTCGGACGATGTTACGCTGACGCGCCGGAAATCGACGGTAAAGTTTATCTCGATGACTTTACCGACACCTTTGTTGGCGACGCTTTACTGGTTACTATTACCGGCGCTGACGAATATGACTTATGGGCAGAACCCGTGTACGAAGACGATGAAGAAAATCACGGATAAGCAACGGTGAATCTAATTCTTCTGTACGACACAGATTTTGTTGCCGAAAACTCCGTAAAGTTTAGCGACGACCGATACCAGCATATTCGTAACGTTCATCAATCTAACGCGGGAGATTCTGTCAGGGTAGGAAAGCTGAACGGGTTAATGGGCACAGGAATCATTCAATCTATTGACCAGAACAGCGTTGAACTGACCGTATCTTTTAGCCAGCAACCTCCCGCCAAACTTCCCTTGAAAATAATTTTAGCATTGCCGCGACCCAAAATGATCCGTCGCATATTTCGCTCCGTAGCAGAACTGGGTGTCGAAGAGCTCATTGTTATCAATTCATACAAGGTTGAGAAAAGTTTCTGGCTAAGTCCTGCACTGGACGAGGAAAAAGTTAACTTCTATCTTGCCTCTGGTTTGCAACAAGCCAAAGACACCATACTACCGAAAGTCACATTTAAGCGTTTGTTCAAACCCTTTGCTGAAGATGAACTACCCGACCTGGTCAAAGATTGCCGGGGCCTGATTGCGCATCCCGGCATTGGCCAACCCTGCCCTCATGCTCTTGAGACCCGTTCAGTACTCGCCATCGGACCAGAGGGTGGTTTTACAGAATATGAAGTAGAAAAGTTCCTGAGTGCCGGTTTTGAAGGTATTCATTTAGGAAAACGCATTTTGCGAGTCGAAAATGCATTGACGGCAATTACCAGCAAACTCTATTCGTAAACAGTTAACCAACTCTCGCCTTATGAGCAGCTCACACCAGTACCGCCAATCCCACAATAACCATTCGGGTTTTTGGCCAAATACTGCTGATGATAATCTTCTGCGTAGTAAAACGTAGGTAATGCCAAAATTTCCGTCGTCACTTGTGAATAACCCGCAGCCGATAAACGACTTTGATACGATTGTAAGGACTGTTCAGCAGCGGCCATTTGGTTGTCGTCAAGACAATAAATACCGGAACGATATTGGGTTCCAATATCGTTGCCCTGCCGCATACCCTGGGTAGGGTTGTGGCTTTCCCAAAACAGATTTAGTAATTGTCGGTAGCTCACTATTTTCGGGTCAAACACCACCAACACCACCTCACTATGACCGGTTAAGCCACTACACACTTCTTCATACTCTGGATTGGGTGTGGCTCCAGACGTATAACCCACAGCGGTTGTGTAAACACCTTGCTGCTGCCAAAATTTACGCTCCGCTCCCCAAAAACAACCAATGCCAAAAACAGCCTGTTCCAACCCTTCTGGAAAAGGGCCTTTCAACGGGTTGCCATTTACATAGTGTTTCTCAGGCACCATCATTTGCTCGTCTCTGCCGGGCAGAGTTGCGGAGTTTTCCGGCATCTGCAGTTTATTTTCTGCGCCGAGGCGGCCAAATATACCCATCACATATTCTCCATGATTTTCTTTAAAGAGGAATTAATCATCATATCACCGCCACTGTCACAATTCTGACATGTGTTTCACTTACTGTTGGTGTCGATACTAAAAGAAATGAAGGAAGGAAAGCAACGATGAACGTTGAAAATAGCTTAGATGTTAAAAATTTATGCAGCAGAAAATTGTGGGAAATACTCGCGCTAAGTGAACACCAAGCCGACAATTACCCACAGCGGCTCCAAATCACTCAAGAGTTAGTCACCAGAAAGCACTACCTCCGAGAAATTAAACAACATATGCCGGTGTTGAATGTTGTCGTTCGTCATTGAGAGCGATGCAGATAAGTGCACCCCTTTCGAACAGTCTGTTAAGCCAATCAGAATAATGTAGATTTTCAGAACCGCGTTGGGACCGGTTGAATCATCCAGACTCAACGACGACGTCTGATCGCGAACAAACCCAGCAGTGACGTCAACATTAGCAGAGCCGAGGCAGGCTCTGGAACAGAGGCTATTATAGTCGCGGTGTAAGAACCAAGGTTGTCATTAAAATAACCATCATTTTCTGCAAGGAACAAATACGCGTTTTCTATTTTAGGCACTTCAAGGCGAACATTGCTGCCAACGAGAAATACAGCGTCGCGCCAATCTTTGTAAATGTTATCAACCAGGATGGGAGTAATACTATCTGCAGAGCTACTCCATAGCCCAATCACACTGTATACGTCTTGAAAGCGAAACTGACCATTACCAAACCAACATGGATCTGATTGACTGATACAGCCATCCGCTCCGGTCACACTTCCGGCTTGGCCCTCAGAGGCGGCATCGGTCACACTGCCGGTAACCGTTATGTCTAAATAGTCCCAAGGGGAAAAATTGTAGGCGGAGCCGCCATTAACAACGGCGGAAGCGGATGTTGAACCAGTAGCCGCAAGGGCTCCGTCACCTGCTTGAGTAAACCAGTGCCCCCAATCGGAATAATACAAATTGTCTGTCGCATCCACAGTATGCGACAGCGTCAACGCACTAGTCGGCGAGGCCATAGAACCCACTAACAGCGCCAATGTTATTGCTGCCATACTTTTCCGGATAACCGATTTGAGACTTTTCATTGTGTATTTCCAAATTGCAATTGCATAATTCTTTGTTAACTCAGCACATCTTAACTGCGCCAACATGAACCTATATATATCTATCTAGCAAAAAACAGGCCAAAAAAATAACCCTTATTTTTCAATGCGTTAAGAATTATGATTTAGAAAAGTGTAAAGAAACCCTACACTTTCAACCCGGGCTCTACCACGACCACCTCCGATACCAGCCCCTCGTCATCAACATCGACAATAAGGTTTGAACATGTGCGCCAGTACTCAACCGAGTCTCGATTAACAGAAAACGTGGCACAGACAGCATCAATATCTGTTTTCTCTATGCCCACTCTCCGCTCCACGCCACTAAACCGCCACTGATTGATGCGCGCCCACAGAAGCAGCGCCCCCACCAGCACAGTAATCACTATGATGTAGTTGACTAACAAATTCACGAATGTCCTGTAGCCACCCAGTACCACCATATGCTCATAAAAAATATTGAGGTTGAACGCCCACGCCAGCAGACTAATCGCAGGCTGCCACAGATAGATCAGCGCACCCCAAAAAAATAACGTCAGACCCAAAGCTGTATATTTTTGCGAACTCTTCAGTAAGTCGGGTCGATTGATAATAACGTCTTCATTTTTCATTACGCACGCCTCGGTCAGGACTTTCCCACCGCCCGGTTGCTTCTGACGAGCGGAATATAACCATCGGCGCTGCCACAATAATCGTCAATGTGTTAATCATCCAATAGGCCAATGGATACCACACCATCCAGAAGAAGTATTTCCATAAACCTTTTTCATAGCGCGAATCAATAATGAGACTGACCATAAATTGCAGCAGACAGGTTATTGCAAGAACAACGCCATTCCAACCTGGCACCAGCGAAGGCACCATGTATTGTTCAGGCAAAACAACAAACTTCCCAACAAGCCACAAGCACAAGATAATCGCAACAATATAACTCCAGACAATACTTAGCAGATATTCAGCCAATACCATCCACATACGACGCTTGCGCCAGCTTAAAAGGGAACCGCTATAAGACATTGCAGCCTCTACCCCGCCTTTTGCCCATCGCAAACGCTGCGCCCATAAACCGCCATAGGTTTCCGGCATGAGTATCCAGCACAAAGCATTCGGCTCATACCGTATATCCCAGTGATCTATCTGTAATTTCCAGCTAATGTCAATATCATCGGTGGCAGTGTGCGTACCCCAATAGCCAACCCGCTGCAGCGCAGATTTTCTAAAAGCTACAACCACACCCGACACGGTAAATATTCTGCCGTAAATGCGCTGTGCCCTTTTGATCAGACCGATGATAGAGGAGAATTCGCCTACCTGAATCTTCCCCAGCAGGGTAGACCGGTTTCGTATTCGCGGGTTCCCCGTTACCGCTGCCACCCGCGGCGAATCGATAAAATGCCTCATCATCCAGCTAATGGCTGTGGGCTCGAGTATCGCATCGCTGTCTATACAGACTAAAAACTCTGCCTTCGAAACCATTGCTCCCATTTTCAACGCAACCGCTTTACCTCGATTATTCTTCAGGTGTACTACCCGCAATTTCGTATACTGTTGCTGGAGCTTATCAAGAATTTCTCCCGTAGCATCGCTACTACCATCATTGACAGCAATAACGTCATAATCCGGATACTGTTGCTCAAAAACATAGCTAATGGTCTCTTCCAATTGCTCCGCCTCGTTGTAACAAGGTATGAGTATCGAAACAGCGGGCGCATCGGCGATCTCTGGTGGATTATCAACTTTTCTTCCGTCTGAATTTTCCCAGTGAAACCGGTAATAGAGACCGCCGCACATCCATAAATACGACATAAATAAAGGATAGTAGTAGGCATACGCCAAACAATAGTCAGCTATTGTACTTAGGTTCATACTCTCGCCTTAACTGAATTCATTTGTTAGAATCGCCAATTAGCCGCACCGTAAATTGCCCGATAGCTTTCGCTATCCCCGTCATAACTGCGACGCTTGTACAGCACACCGTAACTGATGTTCAAATTATTACCCAATCGCCATCGCTGCTCATAATCTGCATCCCATATAAATGCTGTGCCATAATTTTCCTGGCGATAAGAACCCACGCCCATACTGACCCGATGTGTCCATCGTCTGATCACCGACTGTGATAAAAGCCCGTCATAATGAGCCGTTAATGAAACCGATGAATCTTGCTCTGGATTAAAATAAAGGCGATTATCGTCCTCCGAGTTTTTCGACAGATACAAACTCTCGGTGAGTGACCACTGATGGCGAGGATCCTGGTAAACCTGATGCGTGTAAGACGCACCGACTGCCTGGCGTTGATTGCCATCACTAAAGTCCAAAAAACTGTAATTAATTGTCGCCTTGCGGCTCTCGTGCCAACGGTATGCAACACTGCCACTGACCGACTTTCCATCAACACCATCATTGATCGCCCTCAATGGTGTTGACTGGCTATAGGTTTGCAACTCTCCTGACAATATCCAGTGGTCGCTTGGCAGAAAACTGGCGGCCATATTAACTCCAATATTGCTATCCTCGGTTACTGACTGACTCAATTCCGCATTCCAATTGAGTTCACGCGACCGTTGCTCAATACCTGCACCAACCCTGTTAAAACGACCTCGCCCTTCATCACCGGGCAAATCTGCCCAACTATCAAGATACCTGCCGTAAACACGATAGCCATCCTTAAATGGGCGATCAAACAAACGCGTGTCCAGCAACATGTCCAAGTTCGACAGTGCACTGCCTTCCCCCCGCCCGTATATGACACGACTATCCAGCTCATAACTATTGTGAGTCGTCCAAGCCTGCCTAAGCGGGGCAACGTCAACAGCACCGGGATACTCTCCATCAAGATCCGCCAACTTCTCTCGAACAAGGGCATATTCTCGCTGGTCCATTAATGCATAAACCTCACCAACGCGCGATTCCAGATGATCAGAATATGTACTCAGCAAACGCTGATATTTTTCCAATGCCCGAGCCGGCCACCCTCTCCAGCGATCGATAAGAGCCTGCTTTAAAAGAATATCTCTGTCACCCGGATAACGTGCAGCGAGAGACTGCAATTGTTTAGTCGCCTCGGCCAAGTCGTTACTGTACGCCGCTAGCATGGCTGACATCTGCAACGGCCATGGCGCGTGGCCGGTATTAGCGTCAACATCCGTCAACAGTTTTTTGATTAATGCGGCCGCCAAATCAAAGCGATCATTGTCGAGATAACTATAGAAAAGCATCGACTGTGCTGCCTGGTTGGAAGGGCTATCCACTAACACCGACTCCAGAATTTTAATGCCCGGAGCAATCTCACCGAGGTGAAAATACGCATCGGCCAGCTTAACTTGAATATAGTCGGGTGACTCGACAGCAGCTATGCCAAGAGAATCAAAGTTGTTAATCAACGCGCGATAGTGTGCACCTAAATGCAGAATAAAAATTCGATCGAACTGCACCTCTAACCGGTGAATTTTATCATCAGTAAAATTTGCTCTTAAAAACCCCTCAAAGGTCTGCAGCTTAGTTTCTGCCAATTCTAGCAGCTGCGCCCTCTGCACTGAATTACTTGGGAAATCGCTGGCGTTTCGTATCGTATATGCAACCTCATCAGCATAAATTTTTCGCCAATGGTCTGCGAGAAACCAATCTCGGCGCGCTTCAGCCAGCTCCAATGCTTTGGTCGGATTACCACTGGCAGTTACCAACATCGTGTAGTGAATGTAGGCATCCACATGGCCACTATTGATATCTAAAACTGAAAGGTAGTCAATCACCGCCAGATCATTCTCATCTCGATCTTCATGTGCATACCCACGGGAAAACAAAAAGTCTGCAGTCTCCCCATACTTTGAATGATATGCGCTCAGAAAATTTAGTGCTTCGCCAGATTCACCATTATCAGTCAAAACCAATGCGTTTAATGCCAACCAATGAGATTTCCCAAAACGCTCAAACCCCGCCCGACTGTACTGAAGCGAACGCTTAAAGTCGCCACATTGTCTGGCGACAAATGCAGCTGACTCCAGACTATTATTGTTTGCTGTTAAGGGATTAATACTATCAACAACATCTAACGCGCTTTGGCAGTCGCCACTATTTGCCAACAGTGTTGCCGACAACTGCCTCCACCGCTGATCACGTCGATAGTATGGTGCAAGCTTTTGCCATACCAACAATCGTTCTGAGGGCGAATTAAATAATTGATCAGACTGAACAACGTCGATCCAAAAATCCAACAGCGGAGATTTGTTCGCGCTGCTTACCAACAATTTCTCCAAGGTCGTTTTTGCACCATGATCGTCGCCATAACGTCGGTAGTGATAGAGACTGCCAAAAAGAACATCGGGGTCTTCGGCATTGGCAAGATCATGAGCAAACAAGTTGCTTGCAGCGGTTTCCTGCCCCGCTTCACTGTATGCAAGAGCTAAACCCAATTTGATGTCGTTGTTTGCAGGAAAGTTATCATTGGCAAACCGGTACAGCGCTATCGATTCAGCATACCGACCAGAATTGCGTGCATCGCTAGCCTGCCAGCCAAATTCCTTCACGGTACGATTGTCAACGTAATCTTTGCTGACGAACGATTTCGCCATACTCAGTTGGTCAAATTTTACTAACAATGCAATCAATCGAGCATTGAGCGCATTAAAAGATTGGCGTGGAAGCCATTTAGTTAGCGATTCCAGGTAGGAAGTGATTCCATTTTCGTGAACTGCCTTTTCCGTCGTATCGAACCATCGCAAATAGGGCTTGTCACCATCTTCACGCGCCGTCATTAACAACGCAAACAACTTCGCCGATTTATCCCAGTGTTCGGCTCCCTGATACGCCGATGCGAGAACCTCCAATGTATTTGCAGATGCATTGTCAGTATTCTCGTAACGTTGCAGTATCTCGACGGCCGACGAATAGCGCTTTCGACTGAGTTCCAGACTGGCTAATCCTCTGTCGATAGTTTCGCGTAACACGGGTTGATTGTTGGTTGTCTTAGTAGACTCGTCGATTGCTAACTCAAGTAACTTCCGATAAATTCTTTCTGCATCATCAAATCGCTTTTCTTGCGTCAAAGATACCGCCGCAGCTTGCTGAACATAGGGAGCCAACTCAGCGCCACTGATTTCATCGTATACAGCAACCGCTTCCGGAAACTGCCCATCCCACGACAACACCACGAGTAAATCACCACCGATAACTGCGCTACCTTTATTGCGCTGATAGAGATTATTGAGATCATTGAGTGCTGATTGGAAAAACCCAAATCCTGCTTGGATTGCAGCACTTTCGGCCAGCAGTTTTTGTACCGTCATATTATCGGGGTAAATCAACAGCAGTGACCGCAATTGCTGACGGTTATCCAATTCAGGGGATACTTGCATTTGCAATGAAACTTGAGCCAATAAAAGATCAAGGTCCTCCGGGGACTTTTGCAACTGACGATTAAGCATGTCGCCAGCCTCACCATATAATTTGTAACCAGAAAGAAGTCGGGTCTTTACCAAAGTATATTCAATAGGGGCAGCCGACCTTTTATATCCTGCGCTGGCATACAATGTTACCCGTCTAGTATCGCCGACGGCCAATGCAGCGTGAAGCAGTTCATCAATGACAAATGAAGGCGCCTGCTCTAGATCCAATTCTTTATCGGCAAGCGCCCAAGCGTGTTCCTGCTCTCCAGCTCGTAGCAGAATCGCAATATAATCGGCCCATACTTTTTGGTCCTTTGGGGCAATTTTGATCAACGCTTCGAATCGCGAAATCGCCCCCTCAAAATCACCTTGGTTTGCCATATCAACAGAAATTTGACGTGCGTCAGCCAACTCACCTGAAGAATAAAACGGCGTAGAAACAATCTCTGAAAAAAGTAAGGCGAGAACCAATACTGGAAACAGCGCAGACAATAGTTTTTGAAGCATCTATCCCGCTATATCACTGTTAACCCAGTGACAAATTTGTGTAAAATGGGACCGAATTATAGCCTACCGACCCCAATATAGACCGGTAATAATATACTTTCGACCTCAATATAGACCGGTAATAATGCACTTTCGACCCCAAACCCCCTAGCTTAATGCGAACGGGGAAGCATCAGGCGAACACAACATAGCGATGACAAACCGTTTTCCGCAGAACCGATCTGACAAGCAGTCACTGGCGCAATTTTTAGATGCTGCTGACAAACTTCCCATAAGAGCTGGAGACAGTGGCAATCCGGGAGGCCGATTGATTTTTGCCCTCGATGCAACCGCTAGCCGCCAACCCAGCTGGGATAGAGCCTGTCATCTGCAGGCGCAAATGTTCAGAGCAACAGACCAGCTCGGTGGCTTGCAACTACAACTGTGTTATTACCGCGGCTTCAATGAATTTCACACCACTCCGTGGTTGACCGACAGCCAATCACTCTTGCGCGTAATGACAGCAGTGCAATGCTTGGGTGGATTCACTCAACTGGATCGCGTATTGGCGCACTGCACCAGGGAACACAACTCAAAACCGATACAAGCGGTAGTGATCATTGGCGATGCAGTGGAAGAAAGTGTCGATAAACTTTGCTCCAAGGCGGGTAAACTCGGTATGTTAGGCGTACCTTTATTTATGTTTCAGGAAGGCCGCGACTCATCAGCTCGACAATGTTTTCAACAAATGGCGGTGTTAAGCAAAGGCGCTTATGCTACCTTTGATGAACACAGTGCCAATGGGTTAGCTGAACTTCTGGGTGCAGTCGCTACTTTCGCCAGCGGCGGCTATGATGCGTTACAACAACTGAAATCTCCCGCAGCACGGCAGTTACTGCAACAATTAGAGAGTTGATATCACCTTGCTTGGTCGCCTGATTCTACTGATCGCATTTATATTAGCTGTGCTTACCATTATCCAGCTGATTAAAAATACGCCAAAAGCGCAAACAAAAAACCTTTATTGGAAAGTTGGCCTCAGCGCTACCGCCATCATATTGATCCTGCTCGCCGCCACCGGCCGTATCCACTGGATTGGGGCTGCCATTGGCGCGATGATACCCATTGTTCGACGATCGATTCCGCTGCTACTTCGCTATTTCCCTATGATTCAGCAATATATTCGGTCCCAACCCCAGCAAGCCCCCAGTGCAAACAACAGCTCTGAAGTCAAAACTGCCATTCTCCGTATGACACTTGACCACGACAGCGATAGGCTACATGGTGAGGTGATTAGCGGACCTTTTTCGGGACAACAGCTAGACAGCCTTGAACTAGAGCAACTGCAGTCACTAATGGGTTATTGTCACCAACAGGATAAGGACTCGGCCAAGTTGCTGATGTCGTATCTGAACCATCGATTTGGCAACCAATGGCAAACACACCCACCCTCTGGAGGCGATGGCAATTTAACCGAAGATGCGGCCTATGCGGTACTTGGATTGCGTCAAGGAGCAAGCAAAGAAGAGGTAATACAGGCTCATCGCAAGATGATGCAAAAGGTGCACCCCGACAGAGGCGGAAGTGACTATCTGGCAGCACAAATAAATCAGGCCAAAGACATCTTAATCAGCAAACTATCCTAGCCCACCAAAACAAATCACGTTAAAATTCGCACATCATATTTACTTTCGATAACGGCAGATGTCTATTAATGAGCAGTGTATTTGTAGTTAAGAATCAACAGGGCTATTTCGCCACCAAGCAGAAAGAATGGGAATGTGGCCGTGACCCAAAGCTGTTATTTCGAACTGCTCACAAAGATGAAGCCATCAACATGGTATTTGAACTGAGCTCGAAGGATATTGACCTCAGAGCAGAAGTCATTACTGTTGATCAAGACGATAAAAAACATCCAGTTGTTGGGGTTACCGTCCCACCTACAGTGAAAGAAGAGGTCGAGGCTATGGCACCTGATGATCTGACTGCAGCAGAGGCGTAGCCGATAAGGGTCACTATCTAAACCACGTTGCGGGCTTTACCCTATTCCAACTCGCACATACCATTTGGCATCGCCATTACCCCATTGAATCCTGAGTATTAAACCCCACCTTAAAAACTTGTAGTTACTGTGACAGGACATCGAATCAATGATGCGTATTGCCTTATTTCTAGCCACCAATATGGCCATTCTGGTCGTCGCCAGTATAACTCTCAACCTGTTTGGCTTTGACTCCATTATGGCCGAAAACGGGATCGACCTGAATCTGGGCGCACTGCTGGTTTTTTGCGGTGTTTTTGGTATGGGTGGATCGCTGATCTCGCTGCTGTTGTCTAAGTGGATGGCTAAACGCAGCATGAAAGTACAACTTATCGAAAGCCCCCAGAACAGCCAGCAACGATGGCTTGTTGATACAGTCGCCGAGTTAGCGCAAAAAGCCGGGATCGGTATGCCGGAAGTGGGGATATTTCCCTCCGCCAGCTCAAATGCTTTTGCTACTGGATCAAATCGCAACAAAGCACTGGTGGCGGTGAGCGCAGGACTGTTGCAACGCTTCAGTCAAGAAGAAGCCAAAGCGGTTTTAGCTCATGAAATAGGACACGTTGCCAATGGCGATATGATTACACTGACGCTGATCCAGGGTGTTGTTAATACGTTTGTGATGTTTTTTGCCAGGATTATAGGCCATACCGTAGACCGGGTTATTTTCAAAACAGAGCGTGGTTTCGGTATCGGCTATTTTGTAGCGACTATTTTTGCTGAAATTATTTTGGGGATTCTTGCGTCGACAATTGTGTTCTGGTTTTCTCGCTGGCGAGAATTTCGTGCAGATGAAGCTGGCGCTTCTCTAGCGAGCCGCCAAAGTATGATTGCCGCTTTACAGAGACTTCGCAGCGAACAAGGACTACCAAACGATATGCCGGGAGAAATGACCGCATTCGGTATTAGTGGTGAATTAAAACAGGGCCTCGCTGCTCTATTCCTGACCCACCCACCTCTTGAAAAACGCATTGAAGCACTGAAAAATGGTTAACATTCAATAATCAGGGCAGCGGATATCACATTCAAATACCGATACCCCTGTCCTGTGATTAACGCGTCACTTCTAATACGTATTTTGCAACGGCTAATCTAACTTCTTCACTGAGGTAATCCTGAGGCGGCATTTCAGGGTAGTCTTCGCGCTTTTTGATTGGGCTAGCAATATAGTCTGCAAGGCCCTGCGGATTATCCATGTAAAGTGCTTGAATAACCTGGATAGGCGGACCAATCATGCGGCCAGTGTAAGTATGACAACCGGTGCATATTCCCATATAAGTCGTTTTACCCAGCTCCGACGCCGCTATCTGACGAGGGGGGACGGGCTCAGGGAGCAGATAGGTTTCAATACTATCCGTATTAGTAAAATCGCATTCGGCAAAGTCACTAACACCAACCGTAACATATTGGTGGCGATTGATAATACAGCTGCCTTCACTGGGGCCCACTCGCACAATATCGGGGTTCCCTTGTTTAAACTCGGTTAACATCACAGCCTTGATTGCATCAATGGTGTCATAGCCATTATTCAGCATAAAATTATTGAGAATCATAACTCTGTCAGAATTAGGATCGGATTCAGGGTCTATCGTTACGTTCTCAGAGTTACCGTGATCAGTGACTAAAATTCCCGCCGTCTTATTATTGCTAATAATATTTCCTTCGATTATGACTTCATCGGCGGCCATCACCAGAATGCCGGTACCGGCCGGAATTCCAGAGACGGTGGAACCCGGGGCACCGAAGTTTTTGGTATTGTTATCGACAACAAAATTGTTGCGAATAATAACGTCGAAGGTCGTCTTAATTGGTAAGCCCGGGGTAATAAACGCCAGGATGCCACCGGTATTATTGTGGGTGTAATTATTTTCAACAATAGCATGCCTCGAGTTTTCGATTTCGATACCGGCAACGCTATCAAAAACCTCGTTGTGGGCGACATGAATATTGTCACTCATACCAACATAGATCGCCGCGTCTTCTATCCCTGACACAACGTTATACTCGATGATGCCATTTTTCCCCAGCTGAGGGAAAATGCCATAAACACCTGTATCAACAATCAGATTATTGCGGATTTCAAAATTGTTACCCGCCTGCCCCATAATACCGTTGCCTTTGTAATGGGTGATTTTCAAATTTTCTATGATGATACCGTTACCCGAATATAGAATGGCGTCGTTCAATCTACCTTCACCTTCAAGGGTTGGCCAGTTACCTTGCTCAATAACACCAATCACACTGATATCGTCTTTATCGATATAAACCGTTTCCACATAGGTCCCGGGCATTATCTGTATCGTATCGCCCGCCACTGCTTTATTGACTGCAGCCTGAATAGAATCACCGTCTTTTACAACATGTACTGCACCAGCCGCGGATCGCTGGGCAACTGAGTTCGATTGGGAACCCGTATCCGATTCGGCTTTATACCCACCCGTATAACTTGCACCACCGCTGTTAGTAATAACCGCCGCAGCGCTGCGACTTTGACCAAAATACATACCGGCACCAAATGCCGCCAAAACTACTACCAGCCCAAATATCTTACCTGCGCTCATGATTTTTCTCCGCGTATCGCTATAATTATTATGTAATTCGTATCCAAGAATATATTCATTTTTCTGTCAATTTTTACCATCTGATATAGGCGCCAACCCCGATGGTACACGTTCTGGCGTCTTTGGCATAAACGTTTCATCCGTCAGCGTTTGCAAAAAGACAACCAGTAAATCCAATTCATCACTGCTTAGTTCAGGCTCCCAAATATGCCAATGCAATTGCATTTCTACTCCTTTGGGGACAGCGTGACCGCGGCCTTTGGTGTAGAACTCAACTGTATCGCGCAAATTATCAAACCGACCTGAGTGCATGTAAGGCGCCGTGGTGGCTATATTACGCAGCGTTGGGACTTTGAAACCACCTTTCAAAACTGTTGAATTAAAGGTCTTTTCCGCTCCGATATCCAAAGGCATTCCCTCTGGCTCCGGGGTTCCGATGACCGCTATTTGCTGATTGGTAAATAATGGCGGTTGGTGGCACTCTGCGCAACGAGCAACAAAAGAGCGAAATATATTAAGGCCATCAATCTCCTGTTGATTCAACGCCTGGTGGAAACCATGTGCATAACGATCGTAACGACTATTTAGCGAAATCAGCGATGTTTCAAATGCAGTGATAGCAAGATAAATTTGATCGAGAGTAATCCCGTCTGCTCCGCTATTAAAAGCTTGCTGAAATAATCGCGGGTAAATAGCATTGGCGTTTAACGTCGCTAGCAGGTTGGTTGGATTATTCCCCATTTCAAGCGGGTCATATAACGGACCTAGCATCTGCTGTTCGAGGGTTGTTGCTCTTGCGTCCCAAAAAAAACGCGTAAGAAATGCCGAGTTCCAAAGAGTCGGGGCCGAGCGTGCAACCTCTACCCCGGCCACGCCAATACTGCGAGACTTATCATCGCTGAGACCTTTCTCAGGATGATGACAACTGGCGCAGGAGAGTGTCCCATCAATCGATAAAAGGGGATCAAAAAACAGATAACGCCCCAAATCAATTTGTTCCGGGGTAAAGCCATCTCTTCTTGGTGGCAAAGACGAATTCAGGCCACCAACACCGTGATTTTGTATCGAGTCATACTGATCATACAACGTATGCAATTTACACTGGCCGCCGTCGGTTTTTTCAAAACTGGGCGGACAGTTTACAGATAATATAAAATTCGCTAAGGGCTCAGTTTCCTCTAAGCCAAAACTATCGACTGACCACAGTAAACACAGCAAAAAACACATTGATTGAATATCATCACTATAGTCCCGCAGTCGCCGTATGCTCATCGAGTTATGATCATTCTTATTGTTGAGTCTGGGCGTGAATATAGGCGATAACATCGTGTAAATCGTTTTCCGTTGAAAGACTCGCTGCCATCATTTTCATTTGTTTGCCAAAACGGTCATCAGGATGACTACCCCGCAAACCCTGCTGAAAATTGCGGTATTGGCGGATTATATACTCACGATTCAATCCAGCTAGCCGAGGTGAATGGAGTGCTGCATTACCCTGACCTCTGCCACCGTGACACGAACCGCAATTCCCTTGATAGATATTGTTACCGTTACGTAAATCACCTTCAGCGATTATCTCCACTACGGATACAGGCAAGCTTGCAATATAGTCTGCGACAATGGCAATAGCTTGATCATCAGCCAATACTGCGGTCATCAACCGCATTTGCTTACCAAAAATATCACCCGGCTCCGCACCACGGATACCCGATTTAAAATGGCTGAGTTGGCGAGCGATATAGCCGCTCGACTGGCCCGCCAGTGCCGGGGCATTAACGGCGTTGTTGCCCTCACCTTTTGCACCATGACACACAATACAACTTTCATAGATAGCCCTGCCTTCAGACAAGCTATCTTGCGCCCACGCAGGAATTGCCAATAGGGCAAACAGAATAGACCATATCCTCGGATACGATGAAAAACACATAGACTTTCCGCCAGATGATTGTATTCACTTAGTTAACTTATGGATATTACAACTCCGTGACTGAAGATGCAGTACAAAGTTACCCCGCTCAAGCAACTTATTTGATGAAGATGCGCACTTTTGAAGCTTTCATCCAAGAACGCTTTTTTAATCCAAAAACGTAAAGTGCGTCACAGCTCACTTTTTAGTAAGTTTTCGCACTACTTTGGTTGCAAAATTGTCAATCTGACATACATTCTAAAGTACAACATCACTCTATCAATCCCAGCCTGAGCTGATTGGACCTAAGAAAATGAATTACCCTGAAAATGTGGCCGCTGCAGCTGACTATCTGAAAAAAGCCATACCCCATATCGTCGGTCGCAAAATACCCGCCAACCCGATTAACTATGCGCTTTGGTACAATTACGTTGCTAACCACATCCCAGCACTGAACAAAGCGATAGACGATATCCTCAGCAACAATGTAAGCATAACTCCCGAACAAAGCCTGAGCCTCTATTTACAATTTATTATCAATGAACACGCTTTAAACAATAAACAGACGGCTAACAACGAACGTACATTGAAGGACATTACTGAAATAGCCACCAAACTATTAAGTAACCTCAACAGCTCCATGTCCGGGACCGAGTCCTTTGAGCAACAGTTGAATGACAATATTGCCCAGATGCAGGAAGCAAAATCATTGGATCAGGTCTCTGACATTGTTGACAGTATCGTCATCTCCACCGAGTCAATGAAATCTGCTAGCCAACAGCATATTTCTGACTTGAAGGCCTCAACTGATGAAATTGCTTCATTAAAACATCAGTTGCAGCGGGCAGAACGCAAAGCCACCGTAGACCAGCTAACTCAACTCTACAATCGCCATTCATTTGATACTCAATTGAGTCAACTTACTCAAAACGAGGCGGTAGCAAGTTCCGTGTGTTTGATACTGGCAGACCTTGACCATTTTAAATCTTTCAATGATGACTACGGCCATGTGATCGGCGATCGAGTTTTACAGAGAATGGGCGAACTCATTCAAGATCACTGCCCTGACAATGCTATTGGTGCGCGCTATGGCGGTGAAGAGTTTGCCATAATCCTCAGTAATTCAAGTATCGAACAGGCTGCCGAAGTTGCCGAGCTGCTTCGCAGCAAGCTTCAACAAGTGAGGGTAAAACTGAAAAACTCTGACAAGATACTGAATAACATCAGTTCATCGTTCGGCGTAGCTCGCTTCGAAGCGGGAGAAAGCATAGAGACCTTTATCGACAGAACAGATCAGGCTCTTTATCGAGCAAAAGATAATGGTAGAAATCGGGTCGAGATATTTTAAGCAATTATTTAATGTATTCAAAAACCGCCACACTTGGCCAGGTTTTCCACAATAAATGGGCAATGTTGGCCATTTATATTATCCTGCGACCCCGCATTTGATGACATATTTTTAACGTGAATAAATTTTTGATTAGCGCTGTAATTCTGTTGATGCTCAGCGCCTGCATGGGCACTCCCAAAGTAAAAGACCCACTATTACAAGGCTCACTGCAAGCCCAGCAAACACAGTCAAAAGTTCATTGGCGCTGTGATGGCGATGCCGACAAGCGCTGGCACTGTCGCGATGCGTCCACAGCCGATGGTAAAGTACTCTCGTCTGACGAACTGACTCCAGCGCCAACCGAACCCATCAGCAACACTATTGCCTCAGCTGAAAAACAGGTAAACCAGCCAGACGTTGATCCCACAGACACAACGTCCATAAGGCTAGCTACAACTAACTCACAGACAGCGGCAATCACAGTAGACAATCTGGATGAAATCCCCAATCATCATTTTGCCGTGCAGCTAACTGCCGCCCAACAAATGAAGGCCATTACAAATTATCAACAAGATCACCCCCAACCGCAAACGATTCAACTTCATTCGGTGGTGAACGGTAAACACTGGCATATTTTATTGCTTGGTATCTATCCCTCATACGAAGCAGCCAGCTCTGCAGTTAACGCCATGTCGCCACAGCCTTCTACTCCGCCCTGGATTCGTCCTATTGGCCCATTGAAGCGATCAATAACCCCGGCTCAATAGATTTTCAAAAGCAGTCAATCGCATCCAAGACCATATGGATAACGAGTCCGACCCCAACCAGTCGAGTTTTTTTCAACAGGCACATAATACCGTAACTAATAATAGGAATGACGCCATGTAAAGGATGGAAACCTATGCTGCAGCGATAGGGGTCATAGATAGGGGTAGCCAACAGATGATCAACGTCGACAATCATTGTCGCCAGAAGAATTAGCAGACTAAGCTTCCAATTTTTCCGAAAGAAAACCATCGCAATTATGGCGGGTACAAGAAAGTGCAAAATTAAATGGGTGATCGTTACAGCCCTATAACCAAAAAAATACGATTATATGCAACACCGGCATGCCAGATACCAGTCAGACAATAAAGCCCGGAGGAATTGTTATCTATATGTGATTAACTTCGTCAATTTCATATTCCACGTCACCTTTGGGTGTTTTAACAACAGCCACATCACCAACTTCTTTGCCAATAAGCGCTCTCGCTATTGGAGAGGTCACTGAAATCATACCTGCGCTTACGTTAGCTTCGTCTTCACCGACAATTTTATAAGTCACTTCCTCATCGGTCTCGCAGTTAACAATGGCTACAGTCGTTCCAAATATAACTTTTCCAGTTTTGGGGATAGTGGTGATATCGATAACAATACTGTCGCTCAACTTTCCTTCAATTTCCTGGATGCGACCTTCGCAAAAACCTTGCTGCTCTCTGGCTGCGTGATATTCTGCGTTTTCTTTCAAGTCGCCATGTTCTCGAGCATCGGCAATAGCCTGAACAATTCGTGGCCGGTCTTCAGACTTCAACCGATTTAACTCAGCTCGCATAGCGGCTTCGCCGGCAACGGTCATCGGTACTCTGTCTAGACTCATGTGACTATCCTCTTGTGAACGTCTTGTAGACGACGAACTTCCCTGCTGTTATTTTTACCGTCTTTGATAGCTTCACAAACCGCGTCGGCGCCAGCCAGAGTAGTGGTACAAAATACTTTTTTGGCAAGAGCAATTCTTCGTATCGCGGAAGAATCAGCAATAGACCGGCGTCCTTCAGTGGTATTAACAATCAGCGCTATTTCATCATTTTTCAATAAGTCGACGGTATGCGGGCGACCCTCTTTCACCTTATTGACCATCACCGCGCTCATACCCGCTTCAGTGATCACTTTATGTGTGCCCCGTGTTGCCACCAGCTCAAACCCCAGATCGAGAAGTTTTTTAGCGACTGCCACCACACCTGTTTTATCAGCATCACGGACACTGACAAATGCTTTGCCAGATGTTGGCAATTTTTCTCCCGCTCCCAGCTGTGCTTTTGCATAGGCTTCGGCAAAGGTATCGCCCAATCCCATAACTTCACCGGTGGATTTCATTTCAGGCCCCAAAATCGGGTCAACCGCCGGGAACTTGTTAAAAGGGAAAACAGCCTCTTTTACGCTGAAATAGGGTGGTATGCGCTCAGAGGTAAAACCCTGTTCCTTAAGACTGGTACCAGCCATACACCGAGCTGCAATTTTAGCCAGAGAAACACCGATACACTTAGAAACAAAAGGCACCGTGCGTGACGCTCTTGGGTTCACCTCAATGATGAATATTTCACCGTCTTGTTCCGCCAGTTGCACGTTCATCAAGCCACAGACACCCAATTCGATAGCCATGACCTTAACTTGCTCGCGCATTTTATCTTGCTGTGCAGCACTCAGTGAATACGGTGGCAGCGAGCAGGCAGAATCTCCGGAGTGAATTCCCGCCTGTTCAATATGTTGCATGATGGCTCCGATAACAACATCTTTGCCATCTGAAACTGCATCAACATCCATTTCTACCGCTGCATTAAGAAAGTGATCCAGCAACACCGGCGATTCATTTGATGCTTGCACCGCATCCTTCATGTAGCGCAATAACTCATCTTCGTCGTAAACTATTTCCATCGCGCGGCCACCGAGCACATACGATGGACGAACAACTAATGGATAACCAATTGTGGCTGCAGCTGCAACAGCTTCATCGGTTGAACGAACTGTCGTGTTGGGAGGCTGTTTAAGACCCAGCTTTTGAATCATCTGCTGAAAGCGTTCGCGGTCCTCTGCGCGATCGATCGCATCCGGTGTTGTACCAATAATTGGCACACCGGCCGCTTCCAATTCTCTCGCCAGCTTTAATGGTGTCTGGCCGCCGAACTGGACAATAACGCCTTTAGGCTTTTCTTTGTTAACAATTTCCAACACGTCTTCCAGTGTTACCGGTTCAAAATATAAACGATCAGAGGTGTCGTAATCCGTTGATACAGTTTCGGGATTACAATTGACCATTATAGTTTCATAACCGTCTTCTCTCATTGCCAGCGCCGCATGAACACAACAGTAGTCAAATTCTATACCTTGGCCGATACGATTAGGGCCACCGCCCAGCACAAGTATTTTATCCCTGTCACTCACATCGGCTTCGCACTCTTCCTCATAGGTCGAATACATATAGGCGGTACTGGTAGAAAATTCAGCAGCACAGGTATCAACTCGCTTATAAACCGGATGAATACCTAATGCATGACGATGCTCTCGAACGGCTTTTTCTTCTTCGTTCAACAGCACCGATAAACGCTTATCTGAAAAGCCTTTACGTTTCAAACGGAAAATACTGTCGGCGTCCAGATCAGCCAAATACTTGGTCTTTAATGCATTTTCACTGAATACAATGTCTTGAATTTGCACTAGATACCAACGATCTATTTTTGAAAAATCGTAGACTTCATCAATGCTCATACCTGCACGAAAGGCATCGGCAACATACCAGATTCTTTCGGGCCCCGGATTAGACAATTCACTAATCAGTGTATCGCGAGCATCGCTACGGTCCGTGTCAATTTGATGTTCGAACCCTGACGAACCCACTTCCAGACCACGCAATGCCTTCTGGATTGATTCCTGGAAAGTTCGACCAATCGCCATAACTTCACCGACCGACTTCATTTGAGTATGCAAATGCGTGTCAGCTTCAGCAAATTTCTCAAACGTGAAGCGCGGGATTTTGGTAACTACATAATCAATTGATGGCTCAAACGATGCCGGCGTAGCGCCACCAGTAATATCATTTTGCAGCTCGTCCAATGTGTAACCAATAGCCAACTTAGCAGCAATTCTTGCAATCGGAAATCCGGTAGCCTTTGACGCCAATGCCGACGAGCGACTAACGCGAGGATTCATCTCAATAATAACAAACCGACCGGTATCCGGGCACTGGCCAAACTGAACGTTTGATCCACCGGTCTCTACGCCAATTTCACGCAAAATTGCCAGCGAGGCATTTCGCATAATCTGGTATTCTTTATCCGTTAAGGTTTGAGCCGGCGCAACAGTAATTGAATCGCCAGTGTGAACACCCATTGGATCAAAGTTTTCGATAGCGCAGACAATAATACAATTGTCATTTTTATCTCTAACCACTTCCATTTCGTATTCTTTCCAACCAATCAGCGACTCATCGATTAGCAGCTCGGTAGTGGGTGATAAATCCAGACCACGCTCGCATATTTCGATAAACTCTTCTTTGTTATAAGCAATACCCCCACCGGAGCCGCCCATGGTAAAAGAGGGTCGAATAATGCACGGAAAACCCAACTGACTTTGAACCTGTAACGCCTCTTCCAAACTGTGAGCAATAGCTGAACGAGGGCATTCCAAACCGATGCGTTTCATGGCTTTATCGAATAAGTCGCGGTCTTCTGCCTTATCTATAGCCTCCTTATTTGCACCGATCATTTCTACGCCGTGTTTTGCCAACACTCCGTGACGATCCAAGTCCAGAGCACAGTTTAAAGCTGTCTGCCCTCCCATGGTCGGCAGTAGCGCGTCCGGTTTTTCGACTTCGATGATACGGGCAACTGTTTGCCATTCGACGGGTTCAATATAGGTCGCATCAGCCATCGCCGGATCGGTCATGATGGTGGCGGGATTGGAATTCACCAGAATAACCCGAATACCCTCTTCCCTGAGCGCTTTACAAGCTTGCGTTCCAGAGTAATCAAATTCGCAGGCCTGGCCAATTACAATAGGCCCGGCGCCGAGGATAAGGATAGATTTGATGTCAGTTCTTTTTGGCATGGAGGTTTAAACCCAAAATTGTCTTCTTTGAATAGAATAAGTAAATCAAATAATGCTGACAAAGCTAGCCGGTCAAACCTGCTAACTTGCCACTCCCGCATTGGCGGGAATACCCATATTACTGTGAACTGCTTTCACTCGAATTCGGTTCAAGGTGAAAGCAGCTCATTGCAGAATTAATTCAAGCGCTGCTGAATTAATTCTATAAAATGATCAAACAACGGCGCTGCGTCATTAGGACCCGGACTTGCTTCCGGGTGACCCTGAAAGCTGAAAGCCGCTTTATCGGTATGATGAATACCTTGCAGAGACCCATCAAAAAGTGATTTGTGAGTCACTCGCAGATTGGCAGGCAAGGTCGACTCGTCAGCTGCGAAACCGTGATTCTGACTGGTAATCAACACTGTACCATCTTCAATATTTTGCACTGGATGGTTGGCACCATGATGACCAAATTTCATTTTTACCGTCTTAGCGCCGGACGCGATAGCCAGTAATTGATGCCCCAAACAGATGCCAAACAGAGGAATATCGGTTTCCAACAACTGCTGAATTGCCTCTACGGCATAAGTACAAGGCTCTGGATCGCCGGGACCATTAGATAAAAAGACACCGTCGGGACTCATCGCCAACACATCTGCTGCCGGGGTCTGGGCAGGAACAACTGTCAATCTACAACCGCGATCGACCAACATTCTCAAGATGTTGCGCTTAACACCAAAGTCATAAGCGACAACATGATAGTCACAGTCATTGTCACCGTATTCTATATAGCTCTTGTCGCTCTCTAAGTCCCAACTACCTTGCTGCCAGTTATACTGACTGGTTGTAGAAACAACTTTTGCGAGATCCATACCTTTTAAGCCACCAAACCCTTGCGCATAGCTCATCGCGGTATCTTCATCGATGTCTCCAGCCATAATACAACCGTTCTGCGCACCTTTGTCACGTAGAATTCTGGTGAGCCGACGGGTATCGATATCGGCTATGCCGATAACATTGCGCGCTATCAGATAATCTTGTAACGACTGTTCGTTGCGAAAGCTACTGGCCAACAATGGAAGATCGCGGATAACGAGGCCCGCAGACCAGATATCGGTGGCTTCTTCGTCGTCGGCATTGGTTCCCGTATTGCCTATATGCGGATAGGTTAACGTGATTATTTGACTGGCATAAGAAGGATCGGTGAGAATTTCCTGGTAGCCAGTCATGGCGGTATTAAAAACCACTTCGCCGACTGAATGTCCGGTAGCACCTATGGCGACTCCCCGGAAAATACTACCATCCTCTAGGGCAAGCATGGCTGGTACTGTCAAGAAAACCTCCTAATAGAGCAAATAACTGGGGTGAAATACCGGATCTTACAGCGAGGAATCGCTATCAGCAGGCCGTAAAAAAGCGAGATGAAGAAACAGCCTCATCTCGCTTTAAAATCTCCCGCGACTGAATCTAAATGCATCACACATCTGGAAACTTCAGAGGATTGCCGGGCTGCTGAACACCGGATTAACTTGGCCGAAGATTGTACGCAAAAGCGCGTTCGCTGTCCACTTCATCGAGCATCAAAAAGCATACTATTCGACTAAACCACCGCTACCCGAAAAGCGCTCTGAGCAAGCTCCTCGACTCGCGTTATTGAGCAGTAGCTGAGAGCGTGCCCAGAAGCCTGAACAAACCACAGCAACCGTGATAATATGCCGCGTCTCGCCCATCAATGTGACACCAATACGGTAACATCTGCCCTCCAGGACGAAAACCCGCACATGAACGTCTCCGAAACCTTCCTCTACACCGCGGAAATTGTTGCACCGGTGTTTCTTATTGTTTTTCTCGGTATATACCTGACCCAGAAAAAACTCATCGACCAGCACTTTGTGAGCGTATCATCAAAGCTGGTTTTTACCGTCACGTTACCAACATTACTGTTCATCAACGTCGTTCAAACCGACTTCGACACGGTATTTAACGCCGGACAAATTGGTGTCAGCATTCTTGCCACTGTATTGAGCTTCATAGTGGTCTGGTATCTGTCACCCACTTTCGTTACCAGGGGAGACCGAGGAGTCTTCACCCAGGGCGCCTGCCGCGGAAATCTTGGCATTGTAGGACTGGCTTTATGTATCAACATGTATGGTTCAGAAGGCCTCGCCGCTGCCTCGCTGGTGCTGGCAATCATCATTCCCCTGTACAACGTTTTGTCGGTTATTGTCCTCAACCTATCTTTACATGAGCACGGACAGCTCCCCTGGAAAAAAATCTTCAGCGAAATAGCCAAAAACCCGTTGATTATTGCAGTTTGCCTGGCACTACCCTTCTCGCTAATGAAGGTTCAAATTCCAACCATTCTCATCAATACCGGAGATTACCTGGCCAATATGACGCTACCTCTTGCGCTGCTGGGTATAGGCGGCGTGTTAAGTCTTAAAGAATTAAAAACAACGAGCACCCCATCTATTGCCGCCGCTTTACTAAAAACATTGATCCTACCGGCACTCTGCACACTTGGCGCCTATCTTTGGGGTTTAAGGGGAGTACACCTCGGCGTGCTATACCTGCTTTTTTCCAGCCCTACAGCCACTGTAAGCTTCATCATGGTTCGCGCTATGAATGGCAATGCACCGCTGGCAGCGAACATGATTTTACTCAGTACACTTGGTTCGTTGATTAGTCTCAGTGCGGGAATATATATACTGCGTCTGTACCAACTAATCTAGGCAGCTGGTATAGCCCTTCAAAGCAGCTGCTTATATTTAGCCTCTTAAAAAACGGTACTTACGACGATAAGGGTAAACATTGCCAACTTTTCCGTCACTAACCTGCTGCTGCAAATCAGACCAAAAGTCAGCGCGATACAAATCAGGGTGTAATTCATCAAACACTTCGCGAGCACGGCGGTTACCGGAAAAAAACAACCTGAACTCTTCTGGAAATACATCATTGGAAGCGACGTTATACCAGGGCTGGCTAGCCATTTCTTGCTCTTCAGTTTTTGGCGTGGGTATCACGCGAAAATTGCAATCAACCAATGGACATATCTCATCGTAATCATAAAATACCACGCGACCATGCCTGGTAACACCGAAGTTTTTCAGCAACATATCGCCCGGAAATATATTGGCGCCGGCAAGCTGCTTAATCGCATTTCCGTACTCATCCATAACACTATAAAGCTGTTCTTCGGTCGCCTCTTTGATATACAAATTGAGCGGTATCATTCGTCGCTCGACATAGACATGCTTAAGGATTAACGCATTCCCCTTCTCTTCTAACAGCGATGGCGCCTCTTTTTCCAGCTCTGCCATTAACTCATCGGAAAACCTTCTACGGTCAAAAGCCAGGTTATTAAATTCCTGGGTGTCTGCCATGCGTCCTGCCCGATCCCAGCGTTTAACCAACTTATACTTCCCTTTAACCTGCTCTCTGGTCATATCCTTGGGCGGAGTAAAACGATCCTTAATGACTTTGTAAACATAATCATAAGACGGCAGTGTGAATACCAGCATCACCATCCCTTTTATACCTGGCGCGATAATATAACTGTCATCGGTTTTTCCCGTATGAGCGACCGCACTACGATAGAAAACCGTTTTTGCATGTTTGCCAAAACCAATAGCACTATACAGCTCAAACAATTCTTTCTGCGGCATAATACTTTTCAAAAAACCGACATACTGCGACGGCACTGATGCATCCACCATGAAGTAGCTGCGAGTAAAACTGAAAAGCATACTGACATCATCAGGAGAAAATAAGACCGTATCTACGTAGACACCGCCATCTTCGTTATTAAGGAAAGGACATACAAAGGGCAACATTGCACCATCCACCACAATACGCCCAACCAAGTAGGCTGCTTTGTTGCGATAAAACAATGAATTGAGAACCTGGGCTTTAATGCTCTGCCCACGCCGCAATCGAGCCCGAAGAAGTCGATCAGTTATGTTAACTATTCGCTCTACGTCACGATCGATATCTTCAAAAGGAATATTGAACTGGGTATCAAGAAGGATCTGCCTGGCAGTGGCGGCCATATCACTGATGTTTGAATACTCGGTAAATATTACCTCATCATCGCGAAGCTCTGGCAATAAATCCGGCGCCAGCACAAATGAATGTACATCGCGAATTTTCTCGTGGCCAAACACATAACAGTAAACAGAATTGAAAAACGTCTGGGCGATTTCACAGTTGCTATGCGTTTCAACCAGCACTGCATACTCAGCTTTGGCATCTCGCCACAAAGCCCGGTCATCTGCCAACCCACCGGCAAGGCCATCAGCCAGGGAAGCAATATCTCTGACTTTCTTTTTGTACATTTCAAGCCGATGACTCATCGACGCGTGCACCAACAACCAATCCGCCTGTTCAAAACGAGCCTGGGCACCTAGCGTTACATTCTGGAAATCCCCAAAAAACGCGTCAAAGCCATTGAGTATGACTTTCGACAAACGCAACGCATTGCTGATTCCCATCTAGTAACTCACCTCATAAAGACCCTGCGCGCCAAGCTATTCAGCGCCTATCAGCGCTTTTTTAGCGACTATAACACCTGTTTCATCAACGTAAATATAGTGTCCAGGCACAATATTCAACCCCGCTATTTGTAGAGGTACATTAACGTCGCCGAGACCTCGTTTTTCTGTTTTCCGCGGGATAGTACCCAGCGCAATAACACCAACAGGCATGGGCGCAATTTCCTCGACATCCCGAATATACCCATAGATAACAATGCCCGACCAGTTATTCGAGTGCGCGTGACTAACCAGCATATCACCTAACAATGACCGACGGGGCGATGCGCCACCATCCACAACTAAAACCCGGCCTTCACCCGGCGTTTTCACCATCTCACCAACTTTGGAATTATCTTCAAAACATTTAACGGTAACGATTTCGCCACCAAATTGCCGAATACCACCATAGTGCTTGAATACCGGCTCTGCTACCTGCACTTCATCGCCATACTCATCGCACAGATCAGGTGTTGATATTGTCATGTCATTTCCCTCATGGTTAAGTCAGGATCAAATTTCAGCCAATAAAAAAGGCGGCCGAAGCCGCCTGAACATACCGGGTAGGTATTAAAACATCAACTAGATTGGATTAACCAAACTGGTTCATGGTGTTGTCTTTACCAGAAGCTTTCAGTGCAGACTCACCAGAGAAGTACTCTTTGTGATCGTCACCCATGTCTGATCCAGCCATGTTCTGGTGCTTAACACATGCAATACCCTGACGAATTTCCTTGCGCTGAACGCCAGCAACATAACCCAACATACCCTGGTCACCAAAGTACTCTTTAGCCAGATTGTCAGTAGACAACGCCGCTGTGTGGTAAGTTGGCAAAGTAATCAGGTGATGGAAGATGCCCGCTTCACGCGCTGAATCTGCCTGGAAAGTACGGATTTTCTCATCGGCAGTAGCAGCCAATTCAGTAGCATCGTACTCTTCGCTCATTAAGTTATCGCGATTGTAAGCCGTTACGTCCTGACCCGCTTCAGACATAATATCAAACACTTGCTGACGGAAGTTCAACGTCCAGTTAAATGATGGGCTGTTGTTGTATACCAGCTTGGCATTCGGGACAACTTCGCGAATCGCATTTACCATTGCACCGATTTGACCAACATGAGGCTTCTCAGTCTCAATCCACAACAAATCAGCACCATTTTGCAATGATGTAATCGAATCAAGTATGCAACGTGCTTCACCAGTACCCTGACGGAATTGGAACAAGTTGCTAGGCAGGCGCTTAGGACGAACCAGCTTGCCATTTTGCTTAATGAGAACGTCGCCGTTATTCATGTTGTCAATCGTAACTTCTTCGACTTCGAGGAAGCTATTGTACTGATCACCCAAATCACCTGGCTCATTAGTTACCGCAATCTGCTTGGTCAATCCAGCACCTAAAGAATCGGTACGGGCAACGATAACACCGTCATCTACACCCAGCTCGAGGAACGCGTAACGTACGGCGCGAATCTTGGCTAAGAAGTCTTCATGGGGAACAGTTACTTTACCGTCCTGGTGACCACACTGCTTCTCGTCAGAAACCTGGTTCTCAATCTGGATACAGCAAGCACCAGCTTCGATCATTTTCTTGGCAAGCAAGTAAGTTGCTTCTGCGTTACCAAAGCCTGCATCAATGTCTGCAACAATAGGGACAACGTGTGTAACGAAGTTGTCTATTTTATCTTGAAGATCTTTCGCAGCGGCTTCATCACCGGCTTCACGAGCATCGTCCAAAGCGCGGAATAATCCACCCATTTCACGAGCATCAGCTTGACGCAAGAATGTGTACAACTCTTCAATCAGATCAGAGACAGATGTCTTCTCGTGCATAGACTGGTCAGGTAATGGACCAAACTCACTGCGCAGTGCAGCAACCATCCAACCAGACAAGTAAAGGTAACGACGATCGGTATTGTCAAAATGCTTCTTGATAGAAATCATTTTCTGTTGACCGATAAACCCGTGCCAGCAACCCAATGACTGAGTGTACTGCGAGCTATCTGCATCGTAGTTTGCCATGTCTTCGCGCATAATTTTTGCGGTATATTTGGCAATTTCCAAACCAGTTTGGAAACGGTTCTGAGCGCGCATACGGGCCGCATATTCCGGGCTAATTGCATCCCATGCACTGCCTTGCTCTGCACGCAGTTTGGTGATGGCATCAATATCTTGACTGTAGTTTGACATGGTAAGTCCTCTTTAAAACCGATCTGTGGGTAGATGACGCTATTCTACGACCCCACTTAGGATTTAGGAAATTTATACTTTTTATCCCCGGCATTTATTCAGTGAATAATAGGCCTTGTTTTTAGCGCTGTTCGATAATAAAACTAGAAAAACGACCCAAATAAGACTAAGTTATCGTTTTTCATGCTGCATTCATTATATGAATATATCTCGTATCGACCTCAACCTACTGGTTTATCTCGACATTCTGTTACGCGAACAAAATGTCACCAAAGCCGCAGATCAACTGGGCATAACGCAACCGGCAATGAGCAATAGCCTCCGTCGACTGCGCCAATTATTTGATGACCCACTATTGATACGGACCAGCCAGGGCATGACACCAACCGAGCGGGCAGTAGAATTACAACCGCTGGTTCGCAACATTATTGCCAGCGTAGAACAAGCCGTTCAGCCATCAGCGGAATTCGATCTTGCTGAAAGCGACCGCGTGTTTCGGATTATGGCCAGTGATTATGCCGAATCAACCTTGATCCCCGGGCTTTTGGGAGAAATTCGACACATCGCACCCAATATTCGCCTCGATATTCTCACACCCAGCGATGTTACTTTTCAGGATGTTGAGAAAGGCAAGGTTGACATGGCGATAAACCGCTTTGACTACTTACCCCAGTCTTTTCACCAGGTTAATGTGTGGCGCGACAACTTTACCTGCCTGATGAGCAATGACAATCCTATCTTGCAAAACTTCAATCTTGATAGTTATTTAGATGCACATCATATTTGGGTGAGCAAAACCGGCATGGGCGTTGGGGTCGGGATGAACCCAAGCGATACTCAGCGCCTCGGATGGGTTGATGAAGCTCTTGGCGACATTGAAAGAAAGCGGCATATTCGCGTGTTTACCCGACACTATCAAGTTGCGGCACTATTGGCAGAACAACCCGACCTAATTGCCACCATGCCACGTCAAGCAGCGCTCCTGCATATAAAAAATGGGAAGCTAACTGTGAAACCACCACCGTTTCCCATTGTGCCCATTGAGCTGAAAATGGCCTGGAGCCCTTTGTTGCACCACAACCCTGGGCACACATGGATGCGACGCCTAATTGTAGAAGTTGGGCAAAAAATTGTTGAGAAAGGAAAAACATCTTAAGTATAGAGCAACCGGATAATCCACCGCTTGAACAGAAAGCAACTTATTCATCCTGAAAATATCCAATATGAAAACGATAAATTGGAAAAATTGTTCAAGTCCCCGTAAAATCCCATTGTTCTGAAATTACCCTCGGCGCAACATCGCCGCTCGCTATCTGCGCGAACTGATCATATAAACCAGTCACGACTAGACACAAGGCAGTAAACCATGACGCAACGTATCCAACAGGGAAACCTGCAAATTGCAGACACACTCTACAATTTAGTCAACGATGAAATGATTCCTGGAACAGGCCTGGACGCTGCAGAATTCTGGCAGTCGCTGGAGCACATACTGGATGACCTGGCACCAAAAAATCGCGCCTTGCTGGAAAAACGCGAGCATTTACAGGCGCAGATTGACGAGTGGCACAGACAACAAAATGGCCAACTCGATGCCGTCGCCTACAAACAGTTTCTTATTAAAATTGGCTACCTGGTCGCAGAAGGCGATGATTTTAATATCACCACAGAGAATGTTGAACCGGAAATCGCTCAACAAGCAGGCCCTCAATTGGTAGTGCCAATCATGAATGCTCGTTTTGCCCTGAATGCGGCTAACGCACGCTGGGGCAGCTTATATGACGCGCTGTATGGCACTGATGTTATTTCAGAAGACGGTGGAGCTGAACGCGGTGGTGCTTACAATCCAACTCGCGGCGATAAAGTTATAGCATATGCTCGACGCGTCCTCGACCAGGCTGCACCTCTGGCCTCCGGTTCCCACGACTCTGTTACCCACTACGCGATAGTCGATGGTGCACTCGCAGCTGTATTATTAGACGGCCACAAAGTCGCACTAGCCAATCCATCACAGTGTGTTGGTTTTAACGGCGATGCCTCCGCGCCTGATGCGATACTGATTGAGCACAACAACCTGCATATTGAAATCCAGATTGATCACGCTCATCACATCGGCAAACATGACAGTGCCGGCGTCAAAGATGTGTTAATTGAATCAGCAATCACCACCATAATGGATTGCGAAGATTCAGTCGCTGCTGTTGACGCTGACGACAAATCGCTGGCCTATCGTAACTGGCTCGGCTTAATGAAAGGGGATCTTCAGGAAAGCCTACAGAAAGGCGGGAATACCATCGTCCGCAAAATGAACCCTGATCGCAGCTACCAATCGATCGACGGCAACTCTACCTTCACCTTAAAAGGTCGCTCAATGTTGTTTGTCCGAAATGTTGGTCACTTAATGACTAACCCTGCTATTTTGGACAAAGACGACAACGAAATCCCTGAAGGTATCATGGACGGAATGCTGACTTCGCTAGCCGCCATTCACGATTTAAAAGGTAGTGGAGAGTTCTGCAATTCATCGACTGGCAGCATCAATATTGTAAAACCAAAAATGCACGGTCCGGAAGAAGTCGCTTTTACCAATGAGTTATTTGGACGCATCGAAGATGCATTAAAACTGCCTCGCAACACTCTGAAAGTTGGCATAATGGACGAAGAGCGCCGCACCTCCGTAAACTTGAAAGAGTGTATTCGCGCTGCCTCAGAGCGCGTAGTATTCATCAATACGGGGTTCCTCGATCGCACCGGCGACGAGATACACACCAGCATGGAGGCCGGACCCTTTGCACCAAAAGCACTACTTAAAAATATGGTGTGGATAAGTGCTTATGAAGATCAGAATGTAGATTTGGGACTGGCTTGTGGATTGCAGGGTAAGGCGCAAATCGGTAAAGGAATGTGGCCTGAGCCGGACAATATGGCAAAGATGATGGCAGCAAAAATTGCCCATCCTAATGCGGGTGCCAATACCGCGTGGGTTCCATCACCGACAGCAGCAACGCTGCACGCCCTGCATTACCACCAAGTGAATGTAAAAAGTAAGCAGGAAGAATTGAAAAATCGCCCGCGCGCCAGCGTCGATGACATTCTCACAATTCCCCTGTTAGGCGATCATCCGTTGACGGCTGATGACATCCAAAAAGAACTGGATAACAATTGTCAGGGCATTTTGGGTTACGTGGTCCGCTGGATCGATCAAGGTGTGGGCTGCTCGAAAGTACCTGACATTAATAATGTTGGCCTGATGGAAGACCGGGCAACGCTGCGTATTTCAAGTCAGCACATTGCTAACTGGCTACGCCACAATATTTGCACTGAAGGCCAGGTGATGGAAACATTAAAACGCATGGCGGGCATTGTTGATCTTCAAAATTCCGGAGACCCTGACTATACACCTATGGCCCCAAATTTTGATGGTATCGCCTTTGCTGC
>JBALTE010000007.1:0-46382 GCA_036963965.1 Oceanicoccus sp.
TCATCAAAGCGCCACTCGGCAACAGGAGATACACTACAACTGTCAGTAAAATCAGTAAAATTACCCTCAAGTGCTAAAATTCCCGCTATTTCTGTTGTGTGATTGCGCTCACCATCGTTATCGATATCTTCATCAATTCTAAAACCCACACTGTTGGTGCCAATGCTACAGCGTCGCAACCAACCTCCATCGCCTCCATAGCGACTATTTTGGCTCGCAACAACCACTGGCGTCGACGAGAAACCTGGGGCGAAGGCTGTGGTGTTGCAGGTATTAATCCCGCGAATGCTTCTTGTTGAAAGTGCTGATTGGTAATCGATATCATTATTGATTTGGCCAGCCTTTCCAGCCTCTATGGCGATATACCCAACAAGCTCTGGAGTGTTTATCGATCCGGAATTTGTTTCTGCTCGCTCCAACGCGAAGTCAAAATCGTCACGTCTTACATTTCTAATGGTCGTCGCTAGAAAAGGCATCGATGGCCGACCGGCTCCGGGAGGCGTACCACTTTCATTATTCATTGTTTGGATCGCGGCGATAACAGCTGGCGGCGTTGTAAAGCTCGATTGAAAATTAATATCGCCCCAACTCCTGCCACTTACACGACGTCCCTGAAAACGTTCAGTGCTAAACGAATTTACCTCCATCCGCGCACCACCATCGAGATTATAATCTCCTGGGACAATCGCCAAAAAATCGATGGTTTGTGGCGCACTCGCCCCATCGGTTGCCACCGACTCCACCTGCGCTATATCAAAGCCCGTTGTCGTGACATTGCGAATTCTCAGTAACACTGGATCAGCGCCTTCATTTGTCGGCAAGGTAAAAACCAAAGGAGTCACTGAAAACGGCTGGTCGAAGCAAACGTGAGTAAATTCCGAAGTGGTATTAGTGTCGTTTAAGGTCACTCGCCCGGCAAGCATTTCTGGCTGATCGTTAGGGCTATCCTGCGTTCTCTCAAGCGTCAAAGCCGAAACATGATAATTAGTATCACCCGGTGACCGTCTATTAAAGTCAATATCCAAATTTGCATCAGTTGCTGTAAACTCGATGATGATCGAATAGCCTTGTGATGTTGATGAACTCCAAACGGTACCCCCTAGACTAGTACCTATCACCTCTTCACTCAAAAGGGAGGTTTCTATATCCACATCGAAGTGACGATTATTACAACAACCTTCAGAAAAAAGTAATTGCAGTCGATAGGTAGTGCCTACTTCAACCGCTAAATCCACTTGCCCCGGGTTAATACTACTTGCCCAGATAATTGACCTCATCACATTCTCTAGCGCATCATTATCGGCGCCCGAGCCAAGATTGCTTGCTCCATTCCATACCGCAGTTCGATTAAAGCCACTAACACTCACACCACTAGGCGATCCGGCACCCGATGAAGTAACGTTAGTAAATGTGGCATCTCCAACCGTCTGCGTACCGGTACCGTTAAAATTGACGGCATAAACAAAATCACCCGAAAAATCCAGTTCACTCGCGTCTGTTACTGCTAATGGTGCTGCGGTGACCAATGCTGAAAAAAATAGTGGAAGAAGACAAATATATCTCATTAAACGACCCATCAAATATCCCCTACTAATTGTGACCGGGATTTAGGCGGCAATATATTTCGGGGATAGTTAAAAATTGTAAATATTCTCTGTTTCATAAAATTTGTGGGCACAACCTGTTGCCACTAGCAATCAACGGGCAACTTACAGCTTTCTCTATTTTATTGATTATCATCAGTCAGAATATATACTCGCGCGCCGCAGCATAGCTCCCTTCCGATAGTAATCATCCAGGGGGACTACATGTTTGCAAGGCGCGCGGTCTGTTACAACATTTCTTCGGCAATGACCCGCAGCGTTTCTACATCACCGGTGCCAATTAACATGGCGCCGACGTGACCCAGTTTGCCCGCTTTTTTCCAAGCCTGTAATCGTTCAACTATACGTTCTTTAGGCCCTACCAATGCAGCAGCGTCAACCAAATCATCGGGGACTGCAGCCATCGCCTCCTGCTTTTTACCGGCCAAATACAAGTCTTGAATCTTGACGGCAGCGTCCCCAAAACCCAGTGCTGTTGCATAGTCGGTATAGAAATTTTTACTCTTCGCGCCCATGCCCCCAATGTACAGAGCCATCATGCCCTTAACTGGCAACCGACACTGTTCAACATCGTCTCCCATTACCGCGCTAACAAAGGGCGCAATGCAAAAATCTTTAAGTGATTTGCCGCCACCTGCTTTAGCAAAACCTGCTGCAACACTATCGGCAAACACGTCATAACGCTCGGGCACCATCCAAACGGGAAAAGTCCCGTCAGCTACCTCAGCCGCTGTTTCGATGCCTTTTGGTGTGATTGATGCTGTATAGATAGGGATATCGGTCGCTGACATGATGCTCTTCAGCGGTTTACCCAGACCGGTTCCATCACTACCCTGGTATGGCAGATTGTATTGTTTACCCTCAAAAGTCACTGGACCCTCTCGAGCCATGATCTTGCGGATAATTTCAATGTATTCGCGAGTACGAGTGATTGGCTTACCGTAAGCGACACCGTGCCAGCCCTCAACCACCTGCGGACCTGAGGCTCCCAGGCCAATAATAAATCGGTCGCCGGATAGCTGCGCTAATGTCATTGCCGTCATCGCTGTCACCGCGGGACTGCGCGCCGGCATTTGCATAATGGCCGTACCAACTTTTATAGTCGTTGTATTCGCGAGGATCCATGCTGCGGGAGTCACCGCATCTGAGCCGTAAGCCTCTGCTGTCCAGGCTGAATCATAACCCATGCTTTCAGCTTCTTTTATCATATCCAAGGGTAATTCGATTTGCCGGCCTGAATACCCTACCAGAACACCTAATTTCATATTTTTCTCCAGTTTAGTCGCTTTTTACCTGATCCTGCATACACCGAGCTAGTAACTCCGGCAGGCCTTAATTAACAAATTTATGCTACGTTAAACCAACAGCATATCTTGTATCTGACCCTACCACATCTGCTGATTGATTAAACTGTATCAGCCCTCTTTTGTCGGTAAATTCCTCAACACATGGTTATCCTGTCGATAAAAAAAATTTGTTTTACGCACCATCTAATCTTCTCCATAATCTCGCGAAAATTCAGGTGCCTGGCACACTGACGACGAGACGTAAAAGTGTCGTCGAAACACCCCACCCACAGGGTGGTAAATCACTAACCCGGTCACCACAATGAAAGCACTAGCTACTGTTTCATCCCTGTTGTTGTCAACAGCCTTGGTACTTGTGGGCCACGGTATGACACTAACACTTGTACCTTTGCGAGCACTCAACAATGGGCTCTCCGATTCACTCATCGGCCTCAGTGCTTCAGCTTATTATCTCGGCTTTATCATGGGCTGCCTATATATCCCTGTGCTCATCGCCAGAGTTGGGCACATTCGAAGTTTCTCGGTTTTAATTGCCATTGTGATTTGTACAACGTTGTTACTGGATATTTTTAATGCATGGCAACTCTGGATAATATTACGGTTTTTTATCGGAGCAGCAGTCTGCGGACTCTACACCGTGATCGAAAGCTGGCTAAACAGCCAGGCCACCAGCGACTCACGCGGTCGAATACTGGCAATTTATACCTGTATTACCCTGCTTGCTATGACAGCAGGGCAGCTCCTTATTAACGTCGGGCCGATCGAATCTTCAACCCCATTTATGCTGACGGTAATCTTTCTTGCTCTGGCTATTATTCCTATTGGCCTCACCCGCAAGATTGCGCCCACTCCTGTTGAAGTCACGTCATTTCAATTTTATGCACTGTACCAACGTTCTCACTCCGCCTTTGCGGGCGCCATACTTTCCGGAGTTGTAGTCGGTAGCTTTTGGTCTCTGGGAGCAGTTTTTTCACGCTTTTACAGCCAGTCCACAGCTGATATCACCTGGTTCATGACCACGGCAATAGCAGGTGGGGCTTTACTACAATACCCCATTGGCTGGTTATCAGATCGAGTAGATCGGCGCTACGTTATTATCGGCCTCTGTGTAGGCGGCGCACTGAGCGCCTCTGCAGTGGCGTTGAGCACAGAAGCGTGGTGGCACCTTATCGCCGTGTTTTTGTTTGGTGCCAGTGTAATGCCAATCTACGCAATCTCACTCGCCACTGCAGCAGATGTATGTGGTGATCGTGATTTTGTTGAGGTAGGATCTTCTATATTAATGCTTAATGCATTGGGCTCATTTTTCGCTCCACTGATAGTTGGCCCTCTAATGAGCAACGTGTCGGCAACCATGCTGTTCTGGTCAGCCTGCGTGTCATGCTCTTTGTTTGGTGTATATCTGCTGATACAACTAAGAGAGGATCGAACGGTTACAGTCGCAGAACAAGCCACATTCTCAGCAGCCGTGTCTGACGTGGCACCTACCAGTTTTGACCTCGACCCCCGCGGTTCAGACGACCTAGTTGTTGAGTGAGCCATTGTTATCTATCAATATGCCCGAGCCACTCTTTTGGTAACATGGCGATGTCAGTTGACCGCCGCAATCCTGCAAACTAAACGCGCGTAAATGGCGTCATATCAAACGGTCACTGCAGATTACTTTCTCAACAAATCCACACGATTATCCATTGTAAAAACACCACCATTTATTGCAACAGCCTTTTCAAAAGCGACTTTGGTTGCAGCCATCATCGCAGGTGTTATCTGATGATCGGTATGCGTCACATTGATCACAGCTTTTTCAAAAATGGAAAAATCCGGCATGGGAATAGACGATTTGAAAAATATCTGCTTTTGTAATGTCAAACTCCCACTCTCTACTATTTTATTAATCGCATTAAACGCGGCTTCGCGCACAACTTCCTCATCATGAAAAATACGTAAAACCTCATTAAAATCCCCTTGGAAAATAGGCTCTGAAATATAAAGCAATCCACCAGGCTTTAACACACGCTTTATTTCTAACAGAGCTGCTTGCATTATATCCAAGGGAACGTGATGCAACGATTTAAACATAAGCACACAGTCAAAGGTGTCATCAACAGCGGGGATTTTTTGTGCACCAGCCAACTCAAACCGAACATTTGGCAAGTCGTTGATTGTTAGATTAACAGCGTGCTGTTTTTCATCTACCTCCGTTGCAACAATATGGCGATCCTTGCCATGACTAGCAATAAGTCGGGTCAGATCTCCCCGGCCACATCCTAATTCCAGTATATGTTTACCATCCAAATCCAGTATTTCTTCAAATATTTGGGATTCAGGACACGCTAGCTCAATGTTATCTTTTTTGAATATCATAGGTTCTACCACCTAGCTGATTAGTTAAGGTTTGCGCCAGGCATTCCGATTAATTTTCTACGGGCTGCAGTCTTACAATCCGGCCTTTGCTCTCATCGGCAATATAAATATAACCATCACTCCCTTGACGAACATCCCTAATACGACCCAGACCCTGAACAAGTATCTCTTCAGCAATCACGGTTTTAGCATCATCACTCAGGGTGACCCGCGCCAATTGTTGACCTCGCAACCCGCCAACAAAAACATTACCTAACCAATCCGGAAATTTGTCACCACCGTAAATCATCAAACCTGATGTGGCAATTGACGGTACCCAGTAATGCAACGGAGATTCCATACCTTCCCGTGTTTGTGCTTCATGTATAGGCTTCCCCAGCCCATAGTTAACGCCGTAACCGATCACAGGCCAACCGTAGTTCAACCCGGGTTTAACAATATTAAGCTCATCACCACCTTGTGGCCCATGCTCACCCGCCCACAGATCATCCGTTAATGGATGAACAGCTAAGCCTTGCGAATTACGGTGTCCATAGCTCCAAATTTCTGGCAGCACGCCTTGATGCCCAATGAATGGGTTATCATCTGGAACTCGTCCATCATCGTGCAATCGAACAACCACCCCCTGATGATTCGACTGATCCTGGGCCGGGTGCAAAGTCAGATCGCCTTTAGTTGCAGCTTGTCTATCTCCCACGGTGATAAACAAATAGCCTTGATTATCAAATGCCAGGCGCCCGCCATAATGACCGCTTTTACCTGACGTTTTTGCCCGAAATATGTCTTCAATCGCTGATAGTTTATTGTCTTGCAGGCGCCCCCTCACAACCATTGTTGTAGAGCCTTCTTTGAGTGGCTTTGCAAAACTTAGATAAATGAGGCTATTGGATGCAAAATCTGGATGCGGAAGCACATCAAACAGTCCTCCTTGCGACTCAGCATGAACCTCCGGAATCCCAACTATCGGCGCAGACAATATTCCTTCTTTGACTACTCTCAAGCGGCCCGGACGCTCAGTCACTAACATGTCGCCATTTGGCAACCATGCCATAGACCATGGAGTTTCCAAACCTTCAACAACCGGGACAACACGAAATTGGTGCAGCGCCGAACCCACAACGTCAACTTCATTTGTTTCAGCAATTGTATTGAGGGCGCTGTACATCAAAAAAATAAAGGAAAAACACGCGATACATCGACGGATCATAGACTTATCTCTGGATAATAAATTCATACCACTCCTTAGTAGGCAAACACCATAAAGTCCGATGTGAGACTACACCGGCTATTTGTAACTGTTCGACAACTAATTCAAACGTCACCGACGAGCGTATTATACAGCCCGATTTAGACTTGGATAGGCCCCAGTTGCCAAGTCCGCTAACTCGATAAAATAACACCCTGCCAATCTTGCCGGTCAGACAAAAAAGACCATAGATTTAAACTGTTGGTGGTTGTAGTTACCGCTGGAGTCATTTAACGTTGGGTTCACTGGTGTAGACAACTTTAGGTTGGCTGCCCTCAGGACAAACACCGTCCCTACAAAAGGGCTATCAAAAACGAGAGAATGTTATGACGACTATCTACAGGTCATCTCTATTGACCGCATTATTGATCACATCAACGGCCTGCGCGCAAATTGCGGGGACTACGGCAAGCAATGATCCAACACCAGACGTTGAAGCTATTCATAACAGCGCATTAGTACTGGATGCTCATGCTGATATTGAAATTCCCGGCCAAGAGGATCGTTATGTCGGTGCTGATGGTCTATCCCAGGTCTCACCAGAGAAAATGCAAGCTGGGGGCGTAGACGCCGTAGTGATGGCTATTGCTGTAGGCCCTGGTCCAAGAAACACAGCAGGCTATGCTGAGGCTAGGGCAAAAGCAGACGCGGAACTCGCTGCGGTAATCGGTATAGCTGCAGATCCTGCTAACAATATGGTAATTGCTCGTAGTGCTGACGAACTTGTTGCTGCTCATGAGGCGGGTAAAAAAGCGCTGATATTAAGCTTTCAAAATGCCCGCATCCTTGGCACAGACGTCTCGGCGCTGGACCAGTTTTATGACGCTGGTGTCAGGGTATTTGCACTGACCCATATGGGACACAATGACTTTGCAGATTCTTCCCGGCCTATCTACATCGCCGATATCGGCGCCCACGAACCTGTCGAAGAACACGGTGGATTGTCGGAACTGGGGAAAGCCGCCATCAAACGCATTAATGCATTGGGCGCAATAGTCGATGTATCACAGCTTTCCAAGGCAGCAACCTTGCAAGTGCTAGACATGACAACGGCTCCGGTCATTGCCAGTCACTCAAATGTACGACAGTTAACCAACGTCAGTCGCAACCTGTCTGACCTCGAGATTGATCGCATCAGTCAATCGGGCGGCGTTATCCATATCGCGCCGTTTAAAGCTTATCTGTACGATTCAACCAATGAAGACCTTGATGGAAAAATCCGTATCGCACGCAAGAATGCCGGCATACAAGAAGACTATTATTACCCGTTTGAATTGTACTGGGAAATCAAAGACACTGAGGTACAACAAACGTTTCTCAAAGCCGTCAGCGATCTGCTCGGGCCAAGCAGTGTCGAGAATATGGTGAATCACATTGACTACGTGGTACAGCGAGCCGGTATCGACCATGTTGGTATCGGTACAGACTTCAACCACGGTAGCGGAATCGCTGGTTATAAAGATGCCAGTGAAGCCTTAAATGTAACCAAAGAATTAGTAGCTCGCGGTTATAGTCAGGAAGATATTGAAAAAATTTGGGGTGGTAATTTTCTACGAGTATTCAGAGAAACAGCCAATCTGGTAAAATAAGTTAAGTGATTTAGCCGGCGGCGACGCTCATTCCGTAGGAGGACGCTGCTTACATATTGGAACACCAGGAGAGCAACGTGACTGAAAAACCAGCAAACGCTGATCAAATAGAATTCTGGAATTCAGCAGCCGGCGAACAATGGGTAAAAGGGCAAGAAACCATGGACCGAACCCTTGCCGGTTTTGGTCAGCTAGCGATCGCCGCTCTGGCGCCAAAATCTGGCGAAGCTATTCTTGATGTGGGTTGCGGCTGTGGCGCAACCTCTATCGCACTGATGGAAACAATGGGGAATGGAAACGTTTTGGGAGTCGATATCTCGGCACCCATGTTAGCTCGCGCCGAACAACGAACCATCAAGCTTGGCCTCGACAGCGTTAAATTTCGCAAAGCAGATGCAGCGTCCTTTGATTTTGAAGCAAACACTCTTGACGGCGTATTTTCGCGTTTTGGCGTGATGTTTTTTGATGATGCCGTTGCGGCCTTCGCTAACATTCGCTCAGGCCTAAAACCTGGAGGTAGATTAAGCTTTGTTTGCTGGCGCCCTATTTCTGATAATCAATGGACATTGGTTCCGATGATGGCGGCCTTCGAGCATATCGAAAGACCCAATGCCCCACCTGCTGGCGCACCAGGTCCTTTTGCTTTCGGAGATAAAGACCGCACCAAGAAGATGTTGGAAGAAGCTGGATTTAACAACGTATCCATTGAGGCAAAAAATTTGCCCATGGCATTTTCAATCACTTCCGATAAGCCACTGGGATTACAATTTGCAGAAATGGGCCCCGTGGGGCGTTTGTTGATTAATGCCCCTGACGATAAAAAGACTGCCATTGTTGACAGTATGACCAGTGCACTGGAACCATTTGTTCAAGGCGATCAAGCGGTATTGGATGGTGCAGTTTGGCTGGTTACCGCAACAAACGCACAACACTAAAGCGGCCAAAAGACTACAGTGGTGCCTGACTTGCGACTAACCCGGCGCTTTCCAATGAAAGCAATCATCATTTCCGCAGAGAGCAACCAGTGACTATATTTTCGCACCGCCTGTTAGAAAAAAGCCCTGTTCCGCCATATATGGTCGGAATGATAGTTTCCCTAAGTTGTTTTTTTTCCTATCTAGCGATTGCAAGTCACGCGGGATTGGTAGAGCAAACTCTTAGCGGTGAAGTGTCATCAATCCAATTGCGCGCAAGCCTGACACTAATGATCTTGATTGGCTATCTACCAGTCGCTCACTGGTATCTACGCAGATGGAGCAATGAACGCATAGGAGAATTAAAAAAAGGGTTTGCGCTACAGGATGAAGCACGAGTGCCAAAGGAACTTATTCTGATTTTTGCGGGTTTCTTCGGCTGGTTAGCATTTGTTGTTTTGTTTCTTATAGTACCCGACCCAAACTATCTGCTTATTCAACCCTGGAATTGGCCGCTCGACTATGCCGCTGTGGTGGTCGCTATTTCACTGGTCGGCTGGGGCGTGGGACGATTCTCTTTTGAACTCATTTGGACCGCCTTACATTTAACAGACATCGCAAAACGTTTACCCGACATCAACCTTCTCGATGCTGATTCTTTCAGGCCTTTTACCCAACAGGGGGTACAGAGTGCACTGCTAATTATTATTCTGATGTCTATCACAGGACATCTCGCGTTTCGTCCTGGTAACGGACTCATCGGTGCATCCGTTTTTATGACAATAATGCTGGTGCTAACAGTGAGCGCCCTGATCATACCCATGCGAGGCATTCATAAACGTATTCAAGCCCGTAAATGTGAGGAGCTTGCTGTTATAAGAGAGCAAATTCGGCGACACAAAGATAACTTGCTCACGGGGCAGGACAAGACTTCTGATAACCTGATTGTTTTGTTGGCAATGGAAACACGAATTGAGCGCGTTCCGGAATGGCCCTTTGATATCGGAAGCCTTTCACGGTTTTCATTCTATCTACTACTTGGACTCGGCTCATGGGTGGGTGCAGCACTGGTAGAGAGATTACTCAATACCGCCCTATAGCATTGCCTGATTGACCTTGTTCCGAATTTTCAAAAGGCCGGAGGCAACTTATAACATCATAACGTTGACTAGTGGGACGAGCTAGATGTTTGTCTAAAGTCGTCAAAATCCGGAGTGCGGGTCATCTCCCAGTAATCAACCAGACGCCACGGCATAACCGATACCACCCTGCCGGCATCATTGCGATAGTAGGTCGACATTCCGGGATGGGTCCAAATCATTTTCTCATGTTCGGCATCAACCCGCGCCACATAGTCGTCTTCGACATGTTGTTTAACTTCAATACTGCTGATGTCATTTTCGCTCATCTTCGCAAGGCAGGCGCCAATAAATCTCGCTTGGCATTCGCTTTGGAAAATTGCACTGCCACCGTGACCAAGACCCGTATTGGGCCCCTGAGTACAAAATAGATTCGGGAATCCGGCAACATTGATACCGAGATGCGCCCTGGGGTTATCCGGCCCCCACTGTTGCTCCAAACTGATGCCATCACGACCGACAATATCTAGCCTGGCACTCAACAGTCCAACCTGAAAACCAGTAGACAGTATAATAATATCAGCCTGCCGCTGGTCTCCGGCTACGGTGTGAATACCGGTTTTATCAAAGTGACTGATTTTATCGGTAACCAATTCTACCTGAGGTTTTAGCAAGGCATTGTACCAGCCGTTATCCAACAAAATACGTTTACCGTAGGGTGGATAGTCGGGAATGCACTTTTCAATAAGATCATCTCTATCGCCCAGGGAATCTACAATATGGTCTGTCATTTGCTGACGATGACGATCATTAGACCGATTTAATGAGCGCTGAGGGTCTGGCCAGCTGGGGTCTTTATGCAGAGAGGGTAAAAGACCATCTCCGTAGCGCCAGAGCATGGTAAAGCGAAACCAGGCCGCATAATAAGGCACTTCTTCCAATAACCACTGGCCGTCTTCGCTAATAGCGTCGTGATAGCGCGGAATGGGTCTCGCCCACTGCGTACCCCTTTGATAAATCGTCAGTGATTCAACATCATCGGCAATTGTCGGGACAATTTGCATGGCGGAGGCACCGGTACCAACAATGGCAACACGCTTGCCTTTTATATCGAGGTCAGCGGGCCAGTTAGCCGTATGAAACATCGCGCCAGTAAAGCCTTGTGCTCCGGTGATATCAGGAATTGCCGGCAGGCTCAGCTGCCCAATGGCAGTAATTAGTGCTGTGGCCTCTAATGTTTCGGTACCCCCACCACTGGAAATAGTGATATCCCAGCACTGGTTTTGTTCATTCCAGCGAGCTGTTTTAAACTCCGTTTGTAGTCGTATATGTGTACGCAAGCCCATAGCAGTGGCAGTATGCTGCATATAATCTTGTAACTGTTCCCTGGGAGCAAAGTAGCGATCCCATCGATAGCGATCACCGAAGGAAAAGGAATATGCATGGTTGGGGGTATCGACGCCACAGCCAGGATACTTGTTTTGCCACCAAGTGCCGCCAACTTCCGCATTTTTTTCTACAATAATAAATGGGATATTAAGCTGCTTCAGTGTTGTACCCATGGCAATACCGCTAACACCAGCCCCGACGATAACTACCGGTCTCTTCTCCACCGTATTGCTCGCCGTGACCGGGATATTCCTTAAAGGATTACAGAAACCCATTTGCTCGCGCATCATCGGCGCGTACTCTTCAGGCACCCTCTCCCCCAGGCAAGTTTGCATCATGGTTAACATTAATTCATCACCGGGATCATCAATCACCGGGGTCAGCTTGTCGACTGACAACATAGCGACCGCTTCAGCTCTAATAACAGTTTGAATATGCTCTGGAAAACCTGCCAGCTCATCCGCGATTAAGCGGACATCCCGTGATGGCAGGTAGGGCTCCTGTAACCAGCGCCTGTCACCGCTAAGGTGGAAAAGTACCATCAATAACACCCGTAAATCGGCTTGCTCAACGGCTGAACTTATGTGGCTTTTTGAAAGCCCGGCAAATGTCTTCTGCATCACTAGAACCCTATGCTAGCGCTAAGTTTCCGTCTTAACGCTGTTACTGTACGAAAATATATGCGGTGATACTAATCATGAATTACTAACAACAAGTACCTCACCCTGCCATCTATATTTGCTTATCTCGCCCTGCCCAATAAGGAGCCCTAACCAGTCGCCGCTGAATTTTTCCCGAAGGCAATCGTGGCAATTCTGCGACAAAATCAATACTTCTGGGGGACTTGAAAGCAGCGAGATGCTCCCGAACATAAGCGATTAACTCTTCGCCAATGAGCTCGCCCTGTTCAACACCGTCTTTAAGCTGAACAATTGACTTAACCTCTTCTCCCCATTCTTCGCTGGGTACACCAACGGTACAAACATCCGCCACCGCTGGGTGTTTCAATAACACATCATCAGTTTCTTGCGGATAAATATTAACCCCTCCGGAGATAATGGTTTCTGCGCTTCGGCCGGTAAGATACAAATAGCCTTTTTCATCAATATAACCCATATCTCCAAGAGTAAAAAATTCACCATTATAGCTGCCTGCAGTTTTTTCCTCGTCTTTGAAATAATTGAACTTCAATACGGGCGCTTTAAAATAAATCGTACCAATTTCTCCCGCAGACACTTCGTCACCGTCATCGTTGCACACTTTATTCTGCGCGCCTTCCGGGGCTTTACCCACGCTTCCTGGATTTTCTAACCATTCTTTCGATGAAATAATATATCCACCGCCTCCTTCCGTGGCAGCATAATATTCGTAAACTACCGGTCCTAACCAATCTATCATGTCTCGCTTTACATGCACTGGACACGGAGCAGCTCCGTGCAAGACATATTTTAGTGAGCTAAGATCGTATTGTTTCTTCGTTTCTGCCGGCAGAGCAAGCAGCCGATGAAACATTGTAGCGACCATATGTGTGTGGGTAATTTTATGTTTATCGATCAGCTGCAGCGTTTCCTCTGCATCCCATTTATCCATCAACACAACACCGACACCACTGCTAATCGGCATGGCAACATTAAAAGTGAGAGGTGCTGCATGATAGGCAGGCCCAGAACAAAGACAGCAGTCTTTTTCAGGGTTGTATCCTGCATCTATTTCAAACTGAGTAATCGGCGTATTCAGCACTTCTGTAGCGGAAAGACGATTGCGGTAAACCCCTTTGGGCCGCCCGGTAGTACCCGAGGTATAAAGCATCTGCGCACCGATCTCAGGGTTTTCAATATTGTCTGTTTGCTCACGACCCAGGATGTCATCGTACGATTCAAACCCCTCAATGTATCCACCAACCGATAGCGATACTTTAAGCTGGCCCCGGTTATACCGATAGGCCTCAAGAGCTGATTGGTCACATTTAGCATCACCAATGAACGCTTTTGCCTCGCAGTTTTCGACAACATATGAAGCGTTATCACCAGACAAATGCCAATTAATAGGAGTAATCCGGAAACCAGCCCGTAAACAGGCATAATAAGCTTCAATAAACTCAGGTCGATTGATCAGTAATATTGCCACTCCGTCATCAGGTTGCAGCCCTGAGTTCCTTAACACCCTTGCTAATTGGTTTACGCGAGCATTAAGCTCGGCAAAGGTTCTGTTGCCATATTTACTGCTGACAGCCATATGGTCGGGTCGTTCTTGTGCGTGGAAAGCAAGGGTCATACCTCTACCCTTAGTGTTTTCCAATGTCAGCTTCGCGGACATAAACTTCCTCCTTCAATAAGCAACTAATTATTATTTATGTTTTACCTACCTTGCCTGTGAGAGTGCATCATCTTGATCACTTACGCAAGAATCCCCGCCAAACCAATGGCCCTCCAAACCATTAGCCCAGAAAGATACAGGCCATATAAACTGACACCATCGACGACTCAAAATACATCCCACAACAAAGCTAATACCAGACGATGTTCAAAGTTATCTACACGCTAAATGAATCGACACGGCGCTGAACATTGTTCAGGATAAAGTGAACGCAAAATTGAAACAAATTACCGGAGACCTCACATTAAGCTTTGGTAATCAAAGGCAATTGCCGGTTGCCAAGTAATTGCTGTCCGTTTTATGTTTAGGTAACAAGGGAAAGCGATAGCAAGTGTTTTTTAATCCCCCTATAAATCATTCCAGTAGCTTACTTATTAGGTCGTCAATGAAACCTGTTTTACCCAGCCGATTACAACTCATATGGTACGGTATACCTGCCACTGCAACCGGCTACATGATGGCATTCATGGGTCTTTACCTGATGAAGTTTTCCACCGACACCCTGCTGGTTGCACCCGCTGTAATGGGATTGCTATTTGGATTATCTCGAATCTGGGATGCTATTAGTGATCCGCTGGTAGGGTTTCTCAGTGACCGCACTACGTCTCGCTTCGGTAGGCGCAAAAGCTGGATGGCTGGCGGGGTACTTCCCGCAGTCCTGCTTTTTATAATGCTATTTTCAAGCCCTGATCATCTTGCAGGGAATGATCTGGTAATGTGGATTGGTGTTTCAATTTTTGGCTTTTATACCGCTATGACCTGTATTTTGGTCCCTCACTATTCGCTAGGTGCCGAGCTAAGTCGCGATGCCGATGGTCGAAATAAACTGTTCGGTACTCGTCATGCATTTGAGACCATCGGCTCAATACTGGCACTGGTTGCAGTGGGTTGGCTAACTGTGGTCGAAAGTGGTGGGGTTTCCGCTATTCGCACCCACGCTGAAGTGTTTTCCTGGCTTGCGGGATTAGCTCTAGTGGTGTCAGTGGCAGTGATGATTAGACGAACACCGGAATCAAGCGACATCACAAAACCCGGCAAAAATATCTTTAATGGAACAGGAAAGTCAGCAACAGAGAACCATCCAAAAACGGGTGTTTTTTCGGCCTACCGAGACATTTGGCGAAATCCTCATGCGCGAATAATAATGTGGGTTACTTTTATCGAATACAACGGCATTGCTGTCATCAGTGCCACATGCCTTTACGTGGCACAGTATGTAATGGGCAACATTATGCTTGGACCGGTGATTATCATTACCTTTCTTCTCGCGTCTACGTTCTCAGTGCCTCTGTGGATTCGGTTATCGCGCCGATACGGCAAGATTAAGTTGTGGCTATACGCAATGGTGTTCACCGCCCCCTCTTTTGGCGCCATGTTTGCGCTAGCCTTCATCGAATCACAATCGATACAGATTGGCCTTATGATGATCCTGGCCCTGCTCAGTGGTCTTGCTAACGGGTGCAGCAATACCATTGGGCCGTCACTACTCAGCGACGTTATCGACCACGATGAGCTCAACACCGGTGAACGAAAAGAAGGCGCCTATTTTGCTTTATGGAATTTTGCCAAAAAAGGCGCCACAGGAGTAACGTTAATGTTAACCGGGCTGGCATTAAGCTGGGCTGGCTTTGTTCCCAATGAGGAGCAAAGCCGGTTGGTAGAACTAACGCTCTGTGCCCTGATAGGTCTTTTCCCACTGATTTGCTACGTGGCGGGAGCAATATTATTTTCGCGTTTTAGCCTCGGCCAAGACCTGTCGACTCAACAAGCAATGCCCGCGTCTTTATGAGACACCATTAGCCATTCCGTGCAGTTATTTTAGGCCTTTTTCAAAGGGAGCTATTGCCCGGGTGTTATTACCCACGTCCGATATTTACCGTCAGAGCTGAACAGGAGAAACAAAACCCTGTGGCTTGACTGCAACGACCGACTGATCCAATTGATCCAGAATGGATTCCGCAGTATTACCGATAATGAGTCCGGCTATACCAGTGCGAGCAACGGTACCCATGACCACAACATTGGCATTTACATCATTGGCATATTGAGCAATCGCCTTCTCGGCTACCCCTTTAATCAAGGCCGTTTTGGGAATCAAATACTGCTCGGCATCTAACCCAACTCGCTGTACACATTCTTGCATTAACGTCTCAAAGTTTTTGAGAAATCCCCGCTCCAAATTTGCAACATAGTCATTAACCTTCTCTTCAGACTGCTTAATAAACCCAGCCCGCATAGAGCTCTCATAAGGAGCGGACCATACTGAAACAACGTGCAGCTCAGCCGACTCGGCAATTGCCAATGAATAAGCAGTTTCCAATACTTTAAGACTCAGGTCATGGCGAACTGCCAATTCTTCAGCTTTATACATATCACTAACGTCAATCGCAGCCATAATCGTTTTTTGATGAGCTTCAGCAGATTTTAAGCCCTTGGGCTGAATCAGCCAGACCGGACAGGGGCACTTCCGCAATAGCCTCATATCTTCCCTTCCAAATATCCGGCCTAACTGGCCTTGATTATCGGCAGCTTTTACCAGCAAGTCATAATCCTCGCGAATGACTTCTCGAATAGTTTCTATATAAGACTCGCCTACCAATATTCGATGGGAGACATCTAACTCCCGGCAATCTAGCCGGGTTTCATTTAATGCCCTTTGCTGCACTTCAATAAGACTTTGCTCTGATTCCGGAATCAGAGCAAAGTCTCTGGTAATTTGATCGCTCACCATCGGCGGATCAAATACCGAAATAATAGTTAGTCGAGCCTGATTGCTGGCAACGGTAGAGAGGACTTGCTTTAAGGCTTGCTGATTATCAACTGAAGGATTAAACAGGAATGCTATATTTGTTGGAGTCCACATGATTATCTCAATCTATCTGTTGGCGAAAACTGTCTAATCTTACCTTACTCTATCCGAAATTAAAGGCAGGGAATAATGTCTGGCAAAGACTAACTCTCTATATTCATCTTGGTATTGGTATTCATTCCCACCGCAGAAGCCCGATAGAAGTACCTGATGCGCAGTGGGTGGAAGCTGCCTCCGTTTGCACTAACTTATTGTTGGATAACTTCAACTCGGTCACCAATGGAGACCGACCCTATCGACAGTACTCGCGCATAAACACCAAAATCCAGGCCAAAGCTTTTTGACACAGTGCCAAGAATCTCCGGCCGGCTCTCAAGATCTTGCTGAGCGATGGTTACCATCCGGCAACGTTGTGTTTTATGGGTTATTTCCAAGGTTGTTCCGCCAATTCTAATAGCTTTTCCAACCATATCTTGATCAAGGCATTGACTATCTACCACAATATTTGGCCTAAATCGCCGTGGATCAATACCTGAATCGGGCAATAGCTCATCCAGCAACGATAATGATCCAGTCGTCAATATATGGACTGCGCCATCATCAAAATGGGGCGTCTCGGACTCTTTGGTTAATGTCACAGTCTGACCAAGTACCTGACTGAGTTTTTTGTTGATAGATTGATCTCGACTCGTAAGCACAATACCGTCCGGGAATTTGATAAGTACTCCATCGTCAACGGTTTCTGCAGACAGAGAAGAAAGCCCATCAAGGCGCGTAAATCGACGCGAGTTCTTACCACTGCCGAGCTTACCGTCCAAATCCGATATCGCATATGCCCTATCGCCACAAACCCCTCTTGTGTCAATATTCAGGTGACTCAAGCGCTCCCCTATAAGTGATTTTACCGGGTATCTCCACAGCGTCTCTACTTTTCCGAAGTCCATTTATCAACCCCTATCTGTTAGTGACCTTCCCTACCGATCCATCATAACCCAAAACACCTGACTCAATCGGCACTTCAGCATGCCAGATATTCCCGCCAAACAGAATGTCTGTTTTTCCTCCTGCGACAAAAAAGTATGGCCCGCGAGTAACCTGGTACCATCGCAGAGAATCAAATCTATTGCCCATTTATCGTGTGAGGGATTTCTCTCTAACCCAGATACGATCATGTATGATACTTTGACTGTTGATTGGACCCTCCTCAACGAACGAGTTCTGGGGAATTTAGATTCTATAGGATGAACACACATGAAATTGGACGCAGATTATTTGGTGGTAGGCACCGGCGCAATGGGCATGGCATTTGTTGACACTTTGCTGACGGAAACCGAAGCGACGATTATCATGGTTGATAAGCATGGCAAGCCTGGTGGTCACTGGAATGACGCATATCCATTCGTACGCCTGCATCAGCCGTCCTCCTTCTATGGGGTCAACTCGGAAAAACTGGGCAACGATGCTATTGACGAAACAGGCTGGAACAAGGGCCTGCATGAACTCGCATCCGGGGCAGAGGTCTGTGCCTATTTTGATCATGTGATGCAACGGCGGTTTTTAGCGTCTGGCCGCGTTCAGTATTTCCCCATGTGCGAATTCCTGGGAGACAAATCTTTTAAATCTATTGTGACCGGTGAAACACAGCAGGTAACCACACGAAAAGTAGTGGATGCTACGTATATGAATGTATCGGTTCCATCTGTCACGCCACCTAAATATCAAGTGGCGAGTGATGCGACCTGTATACCGTTGAATGATCTACCCAAGCTTAGCGCGCCCCGCTCTCAGTATGTTGTTATTGGTGCAGGCAAAACCGGTATGGACGCCTGTCTTTGGCTTTTGTCTAACCAGGTGTCACCCGAGAAAATTTCCTGGGTCACGCCACGAGACTCATGGATTCTTGATCGCAGAAATATCCAGCCAGGCCTGGAGGCCGCTATGATTGGCATTGAGGGGCTTGCAGGGCAAATGAAGGCAATCGCAGAATCAGAATCTATTGACGACATGTTTGCGAGAGTTGAGGCGAATGGGCAATTGCTTCGTATCGACAACGACATCAAACCTTCCATGTATCGCTGTGCAACTGTAACCGAGCTTGAGTTGCAACAACTCAAACGAATCAAGAACATCATTCGTAAAGGACGTGTTCAGCGCGCGGCCCGAGGTCAGCTTGAACTCGATGACGGGGTGGAACAACTAAACGACGATGCGCTATACATAGATTGCACTGCAGATGCACTAGCACGGATGCCTATAGCGCCAGTGTTTGACGGAGAAAAGATTACGCTACAAACAGTTCGTTTCTGTCAGCAGGTTTTTAGTGCGGCATTTATTGCTCACGTAGAAGCAAGCTACAATTCTGAAGATGAGAGAAACAAATTGTGCACCGTAGTACCACATCCAAATACTGCAAGTGATTGGATGCGCGTTACCCTAGCGCATGCGATGAATCAGTTAACCTGGTCCGAAGATCCATTGCTGAGCGAATGGTTGGAACATGCTCGACTCGATGCTTTTTCGCAACCGGCAGCATCAATGGAAAACCCAACAGAGGCGATGCTGGCTGCAATGGCGAGAATTAAAGAATACGGACCTGCAGCGCTGGGGAAACTAGAACAGTATATTAAGCTATCAGATGAAATGGAATCTGGGGCAGCGGCTTGATCAAGTCATCGGCGTTCAGCGACGAGAGAGCCAGCCTCTTTATAGTCGGTAGTCTGCTTGCATAAGGTGATACTCGCCATCGGTGCCTATTCCTTTGGCTACAGTGCGCCAACCTTTAGAGCGATAGAACGCTAATGCATTGGCATTCTGGCTGGAACACTTTAATGTAATCGGATGATTCATGCTAACCATACTAGTGGCTAACAACTGTGCCCCGTATCCCCGTCTGGCATACTCCGGGAGTACAAATAGATGGTGAATAAAGTTTTCGGGCTGCCAAATTGATATAAAGCCGACAATTTCTTCTGCCAGTTGATAAACCCATATTTTCTCGCCTTCAGTGTCCTTGTCAAAATCATCCATTTTAAGAGAATCAGCGCTTTGCCAGTGAAACGTTTGATGCTTTGTTTCACTATAAATGTTCCGCAGCGTAGATCTATCTTCTTCTGTGAATTCTCTGGCGGGCATAAAACACCGGCAACCTTCTTATACTAATAATTGGATATATATTTTTTCCCAATAACTACTTTTTCATTCTATCGGAAAAATCCCATGAGTTGACTACAGCTGGAACTATTTTAATCACATATTCGTCGTCAGCTCTACTCATCAGCCAGTCAGAAAGCTGAGAATTTTCACTGCCTAAGTATTTGGAAATTAGCTTGTTCAAGGTGTTGTCCGCATTGATCATCGACAGCTCTGTTTCTGCCTTACCTCTTACGCCTTTATAAGGGTAATCATTAGAAGATACCTCAAAAGAAATCTTGCCATTATTCTTTAGCTGACTTACCAGAAAGGAGTTTTTATGAGAAGCACACCATATTGCCCCATCTTCGTACTGATACCATAACGAGCAAATTAGTGGTTCCTTAGCCTTATTGAGAAATGCTAATCGTATAGGGAATTTTGAGTTTTCAAGAAACTGTTTGACTTGAATCTCATCCCATTGGCTTTTGGGGTTCAGTTGCATGGTAGACCATTCCTAAATGCGTGGATATTCATCTAAAGCCGCAAGAAACGGCAACGTATTCCAACAAATTGGTACACGCTCTCTGATTTCTGTTTCGTTGTTGCGCCCAATATATTATTTTTACGGAGCAATATCCAATCTGGCTCATTAACACAAGAATTGCGCGGCAAAGATTCTGGCCTCTGATCTTTTCACCTTTCACAGACAAAAGACTATTTGTTGTCCAGTAAGGCATTTCGCAAAAGGGTAACCCACTGAAATGGTTTACCTTGGCTTGTTTCCGCTAAGCCGAAAATTTCCGTGGAGTTGTATTCGCCAATTCAGTGCACAAAGGTCGTTCTAACAATTTCAGCGCACCAAACAAGCGCGCAACGCTCGTCTATTGCACGGGGTCCTATCTATTAACGCCCTGAAGACGCGGCCCCAAACTCTTTTTACTTTGTTGGTATGGATTCTGCAACTGAGAAGTCAGTGAAACATAATCCATACTCCCTAAGGTAAAAAATATGTCCTATATCGAGCCTAATGAGTTCGTCACAAAGATGGTTGACTCAGGCGAACAAAAAATTTATATGTCCACCAAAGACACATTTATCCGCGCCTTTATGGCCGGCGCAATTCTTGGATTGGCTGCTATCTTTGCCATTACCGTTGCGGTTAAGACCGGTTCACCGCTATTGGGAGCCGTGCTGTTTCCGGTGGGGTTTATCATGCTCTACCTGATGAAATTCGATCTGCTCACAGGTGTATTTACCTTAGTGCCACTAGCGCTGCTCGATAAGCGCCCAGGGGTGACCGCGGGTCAAGTGCTTCGCAACTGGGGGATTGTCTTCTGTGGCAACTTTGCCGGTGCGTTAACGACAGCTTTCATGATGTCCTTTATTCTCACCTACGGCTACAGTGCAGATGGTGGTGCCATTGCAGCTAAAGTTAGTACGATTGGTGAGTCACGCACCCTCGGCTATCAAGCACATGGCGCAGGCGGCTGGTTCACTATATTCATTCGCGGCATGCTTTGTAACTGGATGGTGTCGATGGGTGTTGTGGGTGCAATGATTTCAACCTCAGCAACCGGAAAAATGGCTGCCATGTGGATGCCTGTTATGTTGTTCTTCTTCATGGGTTTTGAACACAGCATCGTCAACATGTTTCTGTTCCCGTTTTCCATGATTATGGGCGGCGAATTCACTGTTTATGACTACTTAATCTGGAATGAGATTCCTACGGTATTAGGTAACCTCGTTGGTGGTCTGCTGTTTGTTGCCTTACCACTTTACTACACCCACGTGCGCACTAGTCCGGCACGCAACCTTGTCTAATCGAAAAACGGAATACCCACTCGCTTGCGAGTGGGTATTATTTTAATGAGAAAACAACTCAAAGTTTCCGTAGGGCAGTATTCTGACAAAGGTCGAAAGCCTCTCAATCAGGATTTTACTGGTATCTACATCCCTGAAGAACCTCTACTAAGTTCGAAAGGAATCGCTGTAGCCATTGCCGATGGCATTAGCAGCAGTAATGTCAGTCAAATTGCCAGCGAAATAGCTGTCAGTAGTTTTCTGCAAGACTACGCCAGCACCTCAGAATGCTGGTCAGTAAAGAAATCGGCCGAGTGTGTTTTACAGGCGACTAATTCCTGGCTGTTCTCCCAAACACGCAACAGTCCCCATCGGTTCAACAAAGACAAGGGCTACATCTGTACATTTAGTGCACTCATTATTAAATCAAATTCGGGTTACATATTCCACACTGGCGACTCGAGAGTTTATAGAATATTCGACCAACAGCTAGAGCAGTTGACTGAAGATCACACACATCGGCTCGACGAGGAAAATAGCTATCTGACCCGCTCACTCGGCATTCACCAGAACCTGGATTTGGACTACCACACTTTCTCGGTTGAACCGGGTGACATGTTTCTTTTAACCACCGATGGCATTCACGAATTCGTCAGTAGTCCTGACGCTGTCAAAGCAATAGAAGCAAACGTAGATAATCTTGATCAAGCCGCTATGACAATTGCAGAGCACGCATTGAATGCCGGCAGTGATGATAACCTCAGCGTACAAATACTTCGGGTTGATCAACTCCCGGATCTTCAGATAGACGAAATCTACAATCAGGTGTCTACACTCCCTTTACCTCCAAGTCTCAGTGCGCGCATGATTTTTGAAGGCTATACAATTGAACGAGAACTCTACATTAGCAGCCGCAGTCATGTTTACTTGGGCATAGACGAAGAAACCGGCGAACAAGCGGTGATAAAAATTCCGTCAACAGAAATGAGGGATAATTCAGTCTATCTCGAAAGTTTCTTAATGGAAGAGTGGATAGCACGACGCATTGACAACAACCATGTATTGAAATCTATACCCACAACGCGAAAACGAAACTACCTTTATCTAGCCACAGAATATATTGAAGGTCAGACTCTGGCTCAATGGATTAGAGACAACTCCAAACCGGGTATCGAAGAAGTGCGTGATATCGCAGCACAAATAGCCAAAGGGTTGCAGGCCTTTCATCGAAAAGAAATGATACACCAGGATCTACGTCCCAATAACATTATGATTGATCGCTCTGGCACAGCCAAAATTATCGATTTTGGCTCCACAAAAGTAGCCGGAATTGCAGAAATACAGCAATCAGGACATATTCAAGGTACCGCCCAATTTACCGCTCCTGAATACTTTTTGGGGCAGGAGGGAAGTGATCGTTCAGACCTTTTTTCGCTAGGGGTTATTTGTTACTACATGTTGGCCGGCACACTGCCTTATGGCACCAGAGTATCAACAGCCACAACTCGAACGGCCCAAAATAGACTCAGCTACACATCTCTATCGGCGCAGCGCGAAGAAATCCCGGCCTGGGTGGATGGAGCTATTAGAAAGGCGGTTTCTATCGACCCGAAAAACCGTTACCAGACATTATCAGAATTCATCTACGACTTACGCCACCCCAACAAACAACTGGTGGATAAGAGTCGCCCACCACTTATTGACCGAAATCCTATTGCCTTTTGGAAAGGAATTTCATGCGCGCTCTCACTTATTATCATTGTTTTGTTATCACAGATTACGTGAATACTCACAGCCACTAAACCAGAGGAACTACCATGAATAAAATCGAAATGACTGAATCCATTATTATTTCCAAACAAGCGAAAGCGCTTTCGTGGGAAATAATTGCAGAAAATATTGGCATGGGGACAGTATGGGTTACCTCAGCCTGCCTTGGCATGAACAGTATGCCGGAACAAGCTGCAACAAAACTCTGTGACTTACTTGACCTTCCCGAAGAAGTAAAAATTGCATTGATGGCTTTCCCGACCAAAACATGGGAAAGAGATGTTCCGCAGGACCCCCTTGTTTATCGATTGTATGAAGTTGTTGGTGTCTACGGTGACACTCTGAAAGAAGTTATTCAGGAAAAATTTGGTGACGGTATCATGAGTGCTATTGATTTTAGTATGGACGTCGAAAAAGAAGAAAACCCCAATGGCGACCGTGTTATCGTCACTATGAATGGGAAATTCTTGCCTTACAAGGCCTGGTAATTTTAGCCGTATCGTTCCACACCTTTTTGCTAACTAACCCGCTTTCTGACACCGGTGAGAAAGCTGCAATAGAGAGGCGATTTATGCATTTTTAACTAGCACGTTTCATCGTCACTGAATGCAGCAACAACGATCAGAAAAATGTATCCGTATACAATTAGGAATGTTTAGTTATCACTAGAAGGAATTAGTTGTATGCTGATAGTATTATTCTGTCGTCAATAGAATCATAGGTTAGTATGCACTGGCAGGAAGTAGAGACTTCACTCAATACATTTATTAACGACCATCAACTTCCCAACAATTTTTATGGGTTGGCAAAGCAGTGGTATTGGCCTTTGGCCAGACGGCTGCTCGATCATCAATCATCCATACGTTTGCTGGGAATTAATGGCGCACAAGGCACCGGGAAATCAACCCTCGCAAGCCTACTCAAACTATTTCTAGAAGTTGGCGCAGGTCTCAACGTGGTAGCTCTCTCATTGGATGATTTCTATTTAACGCGTGATGAACGCGCTACCTTAGCCGAAACTGTCCACCCCATGTTACAAGTGCGCGGAGTTCCCGGTACTCATGATATTCAATTCGCCACAGCAACGATCAAACAGTTAATACACGATAAACCCGGCACTGTTGTTAGTCTACCGAGGTTTGATAAATCAATCGATGATCGTGAGCCTGAATTAGCGTGGCCAACAACAACCACCCCCGTTGACCTGGTCATCTTTGAAGGGTGGTGTGTTGGTAGTACGCCAGAAGATAAGACGGCTCTGCAGCAGCCAATTAATGCGTTAGAAACTGAACTCGATGTTGACCGGATGTGGCGTCACTATGTTAACGAGCAACTAACATCAGATTATCAAACTTTGTTTGCGTTAATGGATGGAATAGTAATGCTAAAAGCCCCAAGCATGGAAGTGATACTCGAGTGGCGCTGGTTGCAAGAACAGAAACTTAGTGATCTAAAAGGAATTAGTCGTTCGGGGGTGATGAATCAAAGTCAGGTTCAGCGGTTTATTCAGTACTACGAACGTTTGACCAGACACAACTTATCAGAAATGCCCTCCAGGGCCAATCTGGTTTACCATATTGGCAACGATCATGGCATTGATAAAACGTCTGGTTCATGGAGTTAAACGACGTTTTGAAATCAGAGTTGATCATTTTCACTGATCTTGATAGCACCTTACTAGATCATCACAGCTATAGCTTTGATGCTGCTAGCAGCGCTCTTGCCACGATTAAACAACGCGGTTATCCTTTGCTGTTAGTGTCCAGCAAAACCCTGAGCGAACTACAACACCTTCAATTACAATTAGACATCACATCTCCTCTGGTTTGTGAAAATGGTGCTGCGATCTATTGGCATCAAGACGGCAGGCTCTGCGATCAGACTTTTGGTATAAATCGACAGCAGCTATTGCGGGAGATTCATCACCTTCGGCAACAACACAATTATCGCTTTCAGGGCTTCTCTGACTACAGTGTGGAGGAGATTTCTGCACTAACGGGGCTGGATGATGATAGCGCCCGCAGAGCCGCCAACCGGGAATTTACAGAGCCGTTACTCTGGGAAGATACCGAACAGCGGTATCTTCAATTTTGTGAACAACTGACTGCTAAAGGGCTCTGTATTCAGCAGGGAGGAAGGTTTCGCACGGTGATGGGGAATTATAGTAAAGGCACAGCGTTAGAATGGGTTAAGCTTTTGTTGAATCCTGACCACACCGCAATCACCGTCGCGCTTGGCGATAGCCCTAACGATCAAGATATGCTGAACAATGCTGATATTGCAGTGGTTATTCCGTCAGCACACTCTGATAAACTAGTCATCACCAATCCTTCCTGGGTAATCTATGCAGACAAGCCCGGCCCTGTGGGCTGGCAGAGTGCCATGGATCAAATACTTCTAAAGCACCAATAGCCAAATAGAGAGGCAACAATGGGCGACTTTCACCAGAATGGAATTATAACAACTTTGCACAATCTGGCCCGCAGGCCAGTCGAGGATCTGGAAGTCGAACTACAGAGTTTTAGAGCGAAGCGCCCTATGTCGCTTGTTTTACCTTCGCTTTACTCGGAGCTGAGTACCAAGGCTCTGGCGACGATTGTGGATGAATTATGCGACGTTCCTTATTTGGATGAAATAGTCATCGGTTTGGATAGAGCTGATCGTAACGAGTATCAGCATGCCTTACAGTATTTTTCGAAATTGCCGCAACACCATCGCGTACTATGGAACGATGGACCCCGTTTACTGGAGTTGGACGGTCAATTGCAAGCCATGGGGCTGGCACCAAATCAGATGGGCAAAGGGCGCAATGTTTGGTACTGCTATGGCTATGTACTAGCGTCAGGCCGAGGTGAAGCCATAGCCTTACATGACTGTGACATTGTAACTTATACCCGTGAGCTGCTGGCGCGCCTAATTTATCCGGTGGCCAACCCCAACTTTAATTACGAATTTTGCAAAGGTTATTACGCCAGAGTGACTACCAATAAAATGGGAGGACGTGTCAGTCGGCTATTTGTTACACCGGTGCTCAGGTCCCTCAAGCGGGTATGCGGTGATAGTCAATATTTGGACTATCTGGACAGCTTTCGCTACCCTCTGGCCGGAGAATTTTCCATGCGCGCCGATGTTATCCGTGACTTGCGTATTCCCAGTGACTGGGGCCTGGAAATCGGCGTACTATCGGAAATGCACCGTAATTATGCGACTAACCGCCTGTGCCAGGTCGATATTGCCGATGTTTATGATCACAAGCACCAAATTCTCTCCCCACAAGATTCCGACCAGGGACTAGCGAAGATGAGTACCGATATTGCCAAGGCCCTCTTTAGGAAATTGGCAACCAATGGCGAGGTCTTTTCAACGGAAAAGATTCGTACCATCAAAGCAACGTATTACCGTATAGCGCTGGATTTTATCGAGACGTATCACAATGATGCGGTGATTAATGGGCTTAGCTATGACCGTCACTCTGAAGAGCAGGCGGTGGAATTATTCGCCAATAATATCATGCGTGCCGGTGAGTATTTTCTTGAACGCCCGATGGAAAAACCCTTTATCCCCAGCTGGAATCGGGTTATCAGCGCCAAGCCTGATGTACTGGAGCAGTTGAAAGCTGCGGTAGAAGCCGATCATCAAGAATTTATAGCACAGGCCTAGTTATGTCCGCAGACTCATCCCATTTATCACACCGGGTAGTCGAACATCTGGCGTGTATATACCCGGAAGAAAACCACCGGCAACTTGCCGATGAGTATGTCGGGCTAATGGGTCTTACAGACCAATGTGCTTCGCCATTGCCTCATCATAATAATTGGGATGAGACAGACAATATCCTTATCACCTACGGTGATACTCTTGTCGCCAATGGCGAATTACCCCTGACTACTCTGAAAAAATTTGTCGATCATCATTTAAAAGACGTCGTCAGCGGCATACACATTCTACCGTTTTTCCCCTGGAGTTCAGACGACGGTTTTTCGGTGATGGATTATCTGTCGGTGAACCCTTCCCTGGGCGGCTGGGGTGAGATTAGCGCAATTGCCAATAACTATCGTTTAATGGCAGACCTCGTTATCAATCATATGTCCAGCCGCAGCCGCTGGTTTGAAAACTTCAAGAAACGGATCGACCCCGGTAAAGATTACTTTTTCGAAGCCAGCCCCGAGGATGATCTTTCCGAAGTCGTCAGGCCACGCAATTCGCCGTTGCTTACCGAATATGACACAGCGGATGGCAAGCGCCATGTATGGTGCACCTTCAGTGCCGATCAGGTAGACCTGAATTTCAGCAACCCTCGAGTGCTCGGTGAATTTATCAATATTATCCGTCACTACTTACAGTGGGGAGTAAAAATTTTCCGGATGGATGCGGTTGCTTTTTTGTGGAAGCAAGTGGGTACACCCAGTATCCATCGACAACAGACCCATGAAATCATCAAACTCTTGCGGACGCTGATCGAGCATCATAGCCCAGATGCGATCATCATTACCGAAACCAACGTCCCCAATCGCGAGAACCTGACCTATTTTGGCAATGCTAATGAAGCCCACGTAGTCTATAACTTCAGTTTGCCACCCCTATTACTTTACACGCTGGTAAGCGGCAACTGCCAACATCTCAAAACCTGGATGATGAGTATGCCTCCAGCTCAATCGGGTACTGCCTATTTGAATTTTGTAGCGTCTCACGACGGTATTGGCCTTAGGCCGCTGGATGGCTTAATTGGTGACGATGATAGAAACAAGCTGGTTGATGCCATGGCCGCCGCCGGAGGTAAAGTAACCTACCGAAAATCTCGAGAGGGAGATGAGAAAGCCTACGAAATCAATATTGCTCTATACAGTGCGTTGAAAGGCACACTCGATAACGCGGAAGATGGCTTTCAGCTTGAACGTTTTATCTGTGCACATGCCATTATGCTCGCACTTGAAGGTATTCCTGCAATTTATATCCACAGCTTACTGGGGACGGAAAACGACTATAAAAGAGTGGAGCACACCGGACGCACTCGATCCATCAATCGCCACGTATGGCAAAGTGAAACACTTGAAGAAGTGCTCGCTGATACCGAAAGCCACCACCACACCGTTTTCTTCGAATTGAAACGATTGCTATCAATAAGGAATCAACAACCTGCTTTTCATCCTAATGCAACACAATTTACCCTACATCTGGGCTTTGAGGTTTTTGCCTTCTGGCGCCAGAGCATTAACCGCGCCCAGAGTATTTTTAGTTTGAGCAATGTTACATCGCACAAACAAGTCATTAACCTGGCAGACATCAACCTGATCAATACCGACAACTGGATAGACCTGATCAGTGGAAAAAATTACAACAACCTTGACGGACAGTTAGTACTGGCGCCCTATCAAACCGTGTGGATCAGCAATCGCTAACCTGAGATTCATTGGCTAACTGAATATTACTCCAGCGAAATCAATACCCGTTTAATCTCAGATCTTATTGAATCAATTGAGCTCACTATCTGATCGGCAGAATCTCTGTTTTCGAACATTGTATGCCAGTGCTCTGACCATATAGCTTTTAGCGAAGCTGCCTGACTTTCTACTGACTCGGTTGTGAGTACACTCAAATCTGTGATCAGACCAACCTTAACCCACCCTTTTCGAGGATTGCCCTCATTTACGTCTCCGTCATAGTGCGCTGAATAGACCAATTGCTCAAGTGACGATAATACCAGCAACATTTCAAAACTGGCAGTCCTGATATTACTGTTCTCTTCAGTCACTTCCATACGCCACACATTGTATGTAAACCCAAGTAACGCGAACAATACACTGAATATAACAGTCAACTGATACAGCTGAAGATTTCTTAGATTTGGAGTTTCCATCAAGTTCTCTCAACTAACCCACACAAAAAAGAGGTGAAAAAGCTCCACCTTCGCAAACATCTATAGATACAGCTTTTCATACTCTGGGGATGATTGACAGTTCAAACTCACTGACAATATACCGGGGCGAACGTTGACGAAACTCTAAACCCTCAACTTAGGAAACCACCTTGCTGTAACACTAATTATTTTGGGCGCAGGTGTTTACTCCAGCGACGAAACCAGTCGCTCTTTTACATAGACGACTTGTGCTAGTCAATCTAGAACATCTACAGTACCGATGGAATCGCTTGACTGAGTATGACTAATGCCAATAACCCACAGTGGATTTTTTTATCCTTGGTGGTCATACCAGCAAGAAAAATCAATATCATTGTAACCATGAACACAACCGGTGGTGCGCCTGTCACTCCCGGCAAATAGTCAGCAGCCAACGCCGTAAGCTCATGCACAGCCAAAAGGAAGAAGACAATACGAGAAGAAGAAAAATAGACGGCATCAAGATCTATAGTCTGATTGTCTTCGGCTGCGGATGGAATAAGGGTTGTTACTGCCAGGGTAAAAAAAACGACTGGAGCAATGATCACAAATGTGCTGAATTGAACCTCTAAATCGACAAACCGATACGCCCAAATACCACTAATGTGCCCGATAACATTGAAGATCAGCCAGCTATTTAACAAAATGAATAGTGTCGGATTTTTTACAAAATCCCAATTTCTGGCCACATAACCAAGATAGATAAGAATAACCGATAGTGATATGGCCCCAACCAAGCCAATAAGAACCATAATAAATTCAAAGAATGACATTCATTCACCTAACATACTTAATGAGCGGAGTGTATTGTTGCACAACAAACGACTAGCAACGACGCTGGATTTTAGCCATACTGTGTAGGGTTTAACATCAGCTGTCTATCGCTATTTCCAGCCATATAGCCAACAACTATCATCCTTTAAGTCATGCCAGTCAATCGAGATAACGCGTTTTGACATAACCGCTTCTACACAGCATAAAACGACGACATCCCCTTCATCAAACTCAACTTCCGAGACAATAAAGTGTTTTTCCTTATTCGCCGGTATCACTGCCGTCCATTTACTATTGAGCAATTTTTTTGGGTTTATGCTATTCATCAAAACTCGATTCAACGCCTATCGCTAACAGGAGAGCGCTACAGCGTCTTAGTGTTTGCTTTAATAAGGGAAAACACCCGGTCATTTAACAAAACCGTACAACTAACTGCGGCGAAGTTATCGGCAGTGTAAGCGTAAATATCTCTAGAGACAACTTGAAATCCTTTGCTGAATAGAAAGTTGCGAGGTATGTAATCATCAGAATGATCAAAATGAAACTCGTTACGACACGCAGGGTAAGCACTGTGATATTAGCTAGTCTGCACATTATCTTTACCATGACTCCCAAAGATACATTATCGGGTCTAATTTCAACTCGTAACATACATAAAAAGGAGAGAAACATTTAGCAATAGTATTAAAAGGAATTACTATCTATTATATCGCGGCATGCCCAATATACTCATTCGGATAATAAAGATGAAATCATTTAGTCAACAAGTTGCAGTCATTACAGGTGCCGGCTCGGGTATGGGTCGCGCATTAGCAATAGAACTGGCGAAACAAAATTGTGCAGTAGCCATATCAGATGTTGTCGAAGAGACTCTATTGGAAACCGCTGCGATGCTGGGAGAATACAATGTCAAAGTGAATAGCGAGTGCCTCGACATTGCAGACCGATCAGCCGTAGAAAGATATGCCAAGGACACTTACGAAACTTTTGGAAAAATCAATCTTGTCTTCAACAATGCGGGGGTGTCGGTAACAGATTCTGCCGAGCATATGAGTTATGTTGATTTCGAGTGGCTTATGAATATCAATTTTTGGGGGGTTGTCCATGGAACCAAAGCCTTCCTGCCCTATCTTCAACAAGCTGATCAAGCACACATTATTAACACATCCAGTATTTTCGGAATCCTCTCATTCCCTACCCAATCAGCTTACAATGCATCAAAGTTTGCGGTTCGGGGATACACTGAATCACTACGCCAGGAACTCAGCGACACTCATATTGGGGTTAGCTGTGTCCATCCCGGCGGAGTGAAAACCAACATTGTAAATACGTCGAGATATACAACAGCAGACAACGAGAGTCCAACCAAAGAAGAATTGATGGAAACATTTCAGGAAATGGCCGGGTTAACATCCGAGGAAGCCGCGCTGGTCATTCTCAACGGTGTAAAGAAGAACAAAGCGAGGATTTTAGTCGGCAAAGATGCGCACTTTCTTGCGTTCATAGCAAGAATAGCACCTGCAAGCTATCCAAAAATTTTGCGGTTGATTTCTAGCCCCTTTTCTAAATCGTGACTGGCGGCGTGTTAAATGCCACGTCACGACTGAACTGTATACTTGGTAGAAAGCAAAAACCAGTCAGATTAAGTATAATTTTATTTGCGCTATTCCAGTCGTAGTCGTACTAATAAAAACGGGAAATAGTTTGTGAAAAATGAATTTGTGCGGATTTCAAACCTGCATCGAAGTTTCACTGAAGGCGACACCAGTCATTCAGTCTTACTGGGAGTTTCGCTTAGCATTAATAAGGGCGAGACAATTGCCTTACTCGGCCGTAGCGGTTCGGGAAAATCTACTTTATTAAATGTTATAAGCGGTATCGATAGAGCGGATAACGGTGTCGTAGTTGTAGATGATATAGATCTCACTGCGTTATCTGAACACCAACGCACTCTGTTCAGACGTAAAAATATCGGTTTTATTTACCAGTTTTTTAATTTGATCCCGACACTTACAGCATCTGAAAATGTTGCACTTGTACTTGAACTAAACGGTTACACCCCAACGCAAATCCAACAAAAAACTGACCACATTATTTGCGCGGTTGGACTTGAGAGTCAAAAAAACAAATTTCCTGATCAAATGTCCGGAGGTGAGCAACAGCGCGTGGCAATTGCTCGAGCGCTGGTCCACTCCCCAAAGCTGGTATTAGCCGATGAACTGACTGGCAATCTGGACGCTGAATCCGGACATAATATTCTATCCCTATTGCAGGACCTGATGGCACAAAGCGGCGGGACACTCTTTCTTGTCACTCACAGTCTAGCCGTCGCAAAAACCGCCGATCGCATATTAACATTGGATAATGGGCTGCTGATTGAGCGGGAGGGACACTTTGCCTGGTAGCCTATTTACGGCAAACACGCTTTTAACCCGTAGTAGTTTACGGTTTATGAATCGTCATCGATGGCAAAGTTGGTTGACTGTTATTGGCGTGATGCTTGGCGTTGCCATGGTGGTAGGTGTTGACCTTGCCAACAACAGTGCCCGCCGCGCTTTTTCACTGTCACTCCAATCAATCGCCGGGCCAACGACTCACCAGATTATTGGCGGACCTACCGGAATTCCGGAACAACTATTTACAAAACTGAGAACAGAACTCGCTATCAGGTCGAGTTTACCTATGGTAACCGGCCCCGTCATTATTCGTGGAGAATCGTTTTCGCTGTTGGGCGTTGACCCTGTTAGCGAAGCCAGCGTCGGCAGGCATACCGCCGGACTGCAATACCAGGGCCTGGGTACTGCCATTTCGAGCCGTGATTCTATGATGCTTCCAGAACGAGCAGCAACGCGTTTACATTTAAAACCGCTAGATATTTTCAACCTGCAAATAGGCGACAAAAATATACCGGTTAGACTCGCTGCGACGTTCCCCTCTGAAAACCCTGCTGCAACTGACGGCCTGATATTTGCCGACATCGCTGTTGCCCAGCGCCTGTTAAATCGCTTTGGGTATCTGGATCGAATAGACCTCATATTGGATGATAAAACGAGTGCATCTGTACGCACATGGTTACCGCCGGGACTTAGTCTGGTTGATAGCGAATCACGCAACGACAATTTGCGCCAAATGAGTGAGGCTTTTCATATCAATTTGACCGCAATGAGCCTGTTGGCTCTTCTGGTTGCAACGTTGCTCATTTACAACACCGTTACCTTGTCCGTTTTACAGAGACGTAATACGCTCGGCATATACCGCGCTCTAGGCGTCACTCGCAAAGAAGTATTTTTTGTCGTTATCAGAGAATCACTCGCCCTCGCGACCATTGCCAGCTTAGCTGGACTGTTATTGGGCTTGTTACTGGGTCAAGTACTTGTAGAACTGGTAACCCGTACGGTTAATGACTTATTTTTCAACTTACATGTGACCGCCTTTATCATTGATCCCTTTTCCTTGTTAAAAGGGTTTGTCGTTGGGCTGGGCATGTCATTGGCAGCTTGTTCGCTACCGGCATGGGAAGCCAGCCGTAATCAGCCGATCAGTGTTATGCAGCGATCTGTTCTTGAGCGCCGCTGGCAACGCAGACTACCTAAGTTCACCATCGGCGCCATCATCATGTTAGCTATTGGCTTTGTTATGCTGGTGCCAACCCACGGGACACTGGTTGAAGGTTTTGTCGCTCTAACATTTATTGTGTTGGGTTTTTGCTTACTGGTACCAGTATTTCTGATATTGGCAACACGATCTCTATTGCGACTTTTTTCGCCCTGGCTAAATAGCACAGCACGTATCGCCATTCGCGATATTTCAGCGGGAATTAGTCGTACCGGTATGGCCGTAGCAGCATTGACGGTAGCGGTATCTGTCACCGTGGGTGTGGGCGTGATGGTCAGTAGTTTCCGAGAAACCGTTAACCTCTGGCTCGGCCAATACCTAAGCGCCGATATTTATATTTCAACAGCCGATCGCAGTGGTACAGGCTTAACACAATCCCTTATTGTTCAGCTGCAAGCAATACCCGGAGTCTCCTCCGTATCTCCCAGCCGCGTCACTACGATAGAAACGCAGTTTGGACCGATTCGAACCATTGCCACAACGCCCATTAAGGGCACCTCATCACTCCCTCTCAAACATAGCGTTAACAATGCTTTAACACTGTTTGATCAGGGTAAGGGTGTAATGATTACTGAGCCTCTCGCCTATCATCAACAACTCGCCCCTGGTGATAGCATAAATGTTGTAACAAATGAGGGTACCAAGGCCCTTTCTATACTGGGTGTATATTATGATTTCACCAGCAGTACCGGGATGATTGCCCTGCATAGAAATGCTTACCGGCAATGGTGGAATGACGAACGCATTTCAACCCTGTCTATCTATCGTGATGCAGACGCAAATCAGATGGAAGTCCTTAAGGCGATCAAAATGGTACTTAAAGATGAAGACAAACAGATACGGGTTAGTTCAAACCGAGAAATACGAGAGGTGGCAATTGCCGTTTTTGATCGAACCTTTGAAATAACTCGGGTATTACGAATATTGGCAATAGTTGTCGCTTTTGTAGGCGTGTTAAGCGCGTTAATGGCATTGCAACTGGAAAGAACCCGGGAATTCGCCATTTTACGAGCCACCGGGATGACCCCCAAACAAATTGGTCTAATGATTTTTGGCCAAACCAGCTTGATGGGTGTGTTGGCAGGGATTATGTCCATACCACTTGGGTTGGTTATGGCAAATATACTCATCGATGTGATTAATCGAAGATCATTCGGCTGGAGTATGTTGTATCACATGCCCACTACTGTCCTGGTGGAAGCACTGTTACTGGCGATATTTGCAGCCGCCTTAGCAGGCATTTATCCTGCATTAAAAGCGTCGTCTATATCTCCAGCACAAGCCCTCCGCGAGGAATAATTATGATTTCTCTGTTCTCACGCCTTTTTCTTGCGCTATGCCTCATGACCCTAATTGGGTGTCAAAAGACACCCGCAACGGTAGCCAGCCTCGACCTCGGTGATATTCTCGGAGGACAAGAAACCAATGGTTTCGAAAGAGCACTAAAAAAGAGAACATTCCATTTTCCTCAGGATCATGCTGCACATGAAACATTTCGAAATGAATGGTGGTATTTAACCGGCAACGTTTCCGGTGAAGCGGGGCAAAGCTTTGGCTACCAGGTAACATTCTTCCGCACGGCTATTGCCCCAGCATTACCGGTGCGGACTGAAATTATCGAACAGCGATCAAATTGGGCAGGAAACAACATTTGGATGGCTCATGCTGCCGTCACCGATATCAACGGAAAAGTCCACCATCACACGCAACGTTTTTCCCGGGCCAACCCGGGCCTTGCTGGCGCCACAATTGACCCGCTAAAAATATGGCTGGAAGATTGGACTTTGCAGAGCGTTTCAAACGAATTCCCCTGGCAACTACGGGTGAATACAAAAGACTTTGGTCTGACATTAGAGCTTAAGACGTTAAAAAATCCCGTTCTACAGGGAGATCATGGACTCAGTAAAAAAAGCGCGCTCCCGGGAAATGCCTCCTATTATTATTCATATACCCGCATGGCAACAACAGGAAACATACAACTTAATGGAGAACAAATAGCCGTCAGTGGTACCAGTTGGTTTGACCGCGAATGGAGTACCAGCGCACTGGATAAAAACCAGAGTGGGTGGAACTGGTTTTCTCTGCAGCTCGACAGTGGTGGTGACTTTATGTATTACCAATTGCTCGATGGCCGTGGGCATGCTGATGTTAACAGCCAGGGAAAGTGGGTTGACGATAAAGGCGGTATTATCACCATCACACCAAACGACATAACACTAACCGTGCTCAAAGAATGGCAAAGTAAAGACGGTAAACGCTATCCAATTCGCTGGCAAATAGACTACCGCGCACAGAATAAAAGCTGGATTGTTGAAGCGGTTATGGATGATCAATATATGGACCTCGCAGTAAAATACTGGGAAGGTGCGGTTGCTGTTTTTAACACCGAATCACAGAAACTGGTCGGGCGCGGCTATTTGGAGATGACGAGAACCCGGTAGAGTCTTTTGGCATAAGTATTCAGCGCGCCGCAGAACCAAATCAGACGTTCGTCTGCTACCCCGACCGTAATGGTTTAGTAATGAAATCAACAACAGCAAGAGATACTTCGGACCCCCTGGTTTCTCGGATTATGATCAAAACGATATAGAGCAAATTAGTGGATTGGAGCTGCAAGCACGGCAACGGCATATCGAGCAATTTTTCGAAGACTTGCTTTCGACTCACCTGTTCTGGCTCGAATAGCCAATGCCTGAAGTGTCGCTTGCAGTAACTTTGCTGCAAATTTTGGCTGCACTTCCTCCGCAAGCTCACCGTCACATTTGGCTTGTTGAAGGCGTCGCGTCAGTCCATCATCCAGTCGACTAATAAGTGCTTTTAGGTCTTTCCCAACCTCTGGGTTTGATAATGCCTCGCTGGGTGCTGTACAGATCATCAGACAACCCATCTGAGGATTGCTACCACAATAGACCTCAATGGCTTGATCAAAGAAGGCAATTAGTCCGACGTGAACATTTGTAGAAGTGTCGAGTGTTTCGCGCATGCCTTGATCGAGTTGACCGCAAAAACGCGCAAGCGACTTTCTATAAATTGCAGCTTTATTGCCGAACGCGTTATAAATACTAGGCCGATTCATATTCATCGCGATCGCTAAATCATCAAGAGATGTCGCGGACAGGCCTTTTTCCCAAAAAAGGCACATCGCCCCGGTTAACGCTACATCTTCATCAAATTGTCTTGGTCTGCCACGAGTCATTTATGTACCACTTCGCATATTAATTGTTGACATCAGTTAATTTTATGCGAAATAATATAAAAAAGAAACATAAGGTATCCAATATGACCCGAGTCAAAAACCCAAAAAGTCCTATTGTAAGTAAGCTGGAAGGTTTACATCTATTTCACTTCGACGGTGCGCCCTGTGCTCAACGGGTGCGATTTGCACTACACGAAAAGGGATTAATTCGAGGCCGTGAAGAACGGTTTGATGATGACAGCCCCGCCTCCTGCAAAGGGGAAGAATGTGCGTGGGTCAGCCGGCACGTTTCTTTGGTAAAAAAAGAACACATGACAAAAAGCTATTCGCTGATACAACCAAACCTTGTGGTACCCGCGTTAGTGCATGATGGTCAGTTACACATAGAGTCAATGGACATTGTGGAATATCTTGATGACACATTTGGAGGAACACCGCTTGTACCAAAGCATGATCCTGTATTGCTAGCCGATGCACACGCGCTAACTGATCTGGGAAAAGAACTACATCGGTCGATTCGATTTGTGACATTTCGGTGGGGCTTACGCGGCCTGGCACGATTATCCGCTAAAGAGGAAGGTCAACTCCGGGAATTATTGAAAGACAGCAAAGATGGCGAGCGCTTGGCAAGCTTTTATGAGGGGTATGATGCCCAATCAATACCAGACTCGGTTTATGTGGACCATCTTGATAAACTCAACGCGGCTTTTGCCAGTCATGAGCGTCGGCTGCAAGACGGTCGGAAATTTCTTACTGGTGATGATCTTTCCATGGCCGATATCATTTGGGCAATGAAGACACTGCGATTAATCGAATGCGATTATCCCTTTGAGCAGTGTTATCCAACTTACGCCGCGTGGTTTAAGCGAGTATCAGGTAGACCGTCTTTTCAGGAAGGGGTGATGGGAAAGCATAAATTTATGAGTACAGCTTTCCGTGTTAAGGCCAATATCGAGAACCTACTTGGTATAGGTTTAAAACGGGAGGTATTAAAACGTGCCGGCTGAATTGACAGGTGTCGTTATTGGGTTTGCTTTTGTAATACCAACAATTTACCTCGCCCGAAAAAACGCAGTAGAATCGTGGGCATGGCCGCTATTTTTAGTCTCGCTGCCAGTTTGGTATATGTTGTTCGGCATGTTAGCGATGGACGGTGCGACAATTCTAAACGAGTTTCTATATGGCCTTCCCTATATCGCGACCGGACTAATAACCTGGCGCTTCAAGTCAGGGCTGTCCTACTTCATCTTGGCTATTGCCTGGTTAAGTCATGGCTTTTACGACTACTACCACGAACTACTATTTATCAACGCTGGCGTTTTCAATTGGTATCCAGCTTTCTGCGCGGTAGTAGACTTAGCCGTAGGGATATATTTGCTAGCGAGCTGCAAACACCTTCGTAACGAACGGGTATAGACTTTACTACGAGTCATGAGCCGGCTTAACCGCCAGGCTCCAGCCCATCAGTAAATGTCACCGGTGTTTCGGTGAGTATAAATTGTTATGATGACAGCGAGCTCATCATTCCATAATTCTGCAATTAAAATTTTGAGCGCGTCCACGCATAAAACGGTGCCGGTCAATGACCAAATTTTTCAAAATAATCTGTGTACTCCTGCTATCGCTTATTCTCATTGGCCTGGGGGCCATCTGGTACGTAGGCGCCTGGAATCTGGTTTTCCCCAGTCATCAACATGATACTCAGGCACCAACAATCCCTTCGGACCTGTCCGGCCCAACAGTACTGGTGTTTAGCAAAACAAATTCATTTCGGCACTATGACGGTATTGAAGCCGGCGGCCGAGCTCTGGGGGCCATCGCGTCATCCCGCGGCTGGGGAATGTTTCAGACAGAGAATGGGGCAGTGTTCAACTTAGCGGATCTACAACAATTTGATGCCGTGGTTTTTCTCAATGCTTCGGGTGACATGCTCAGTGATGAGCAGGAACATGCCTTCCAGCAATGGCTGCAAGCAGGTGGTGGCTGGATCGGTATACACGCCGCGGGTGATGATTCCCATATAGGTTGGCAGTGGTATCGCGACAATCTGATTGGCGCAGATTTTACCGCGCATCCGATGAATCCTCAACTTCAACGCGCTACGGTGGCTATGGAGAATCACGATCATCCTGTTAATCAAGGAATTCCAGATGTCTGGGATCACATGGATGAATGGTATTCCTGGGAAAAGAGCTCCAGAGGTGAAGGGTTTACTATTCTGGCAACCCTGGATGAGAATTCCTACTCACCAATACAAAAGATGTTTGGCAAAGAAGTTGACCTGCGCATGGGCGATCACCCTGTCGTATGGACCCACTGTGTCGCAAGGGGCGCCGCTGTCTATACCGCAATGGGGCACACGACAGAAGCCTTCGACAAGCCTGAATTTTTAAAACTGCTCGAAAACTCCCTCGACTGGGTTATGACTGACGACTCTTGCAGGCAAAAATCTTCGTTACGATAAGTCTGCAAGAACTAGTATTGCCAATTTCTGCAGCTAGCAGACGTTTTCAGCGGACGGCGCAAATCGGCATTTGAGACGATGGAATTAATACTCCTCGATAGCGCACGTTCAGCAAGCTTTAAAACAAAAGATCACTGTAATCTTTGTCGTTAAGAAGTAAGTAACTCATCGGCAAAAAAATCGAATACTCTACGGACTCGAAGACTGGTTCGCAGCTCTTGATGACATACCAGCCAAACCGGCAGTTGAACTACAGGTCCTCTATGCTCAAAAGCACGCCGTAACTTGGTATCTTTGTCACCCAAATCTTCTGGGAAAAAAATGAGGCCGAGCCCTTCTTTGCAAAGTTCCAACTGTAATGGCTGGAATGATGTTACAACCTGAAAGTTGTGTTTCGATAGTTGCCAACCCTGCTTGTTAAGCACCTCCGATACCGAGTTACTTTTATCAAAGCCAATGATTTGTATTTCGCCGAGCTCTGAAACATCGGAGAACGACTGCATCTGATTCAAATAATCTTGAGACCCGTAAAGCCAAATGTTTTCTTCACCCAGTTTTTTCGCTATCAAGTCACTTTGCGTAGGCTGAAAATTCCTAATGGCAATATCTGCCTCTCTCCTTTTTAGGTCGCTGGGCTCATTTGTAACAATGATCTCTAAATCAATCCCTGGCTCTTCTCGACGTAATTTAGCGATTATTTTGGGTAGCCTATACACTGCATCCATTTCTCCGGCAGAAACAGTGACCGAGCCTTCTATCTGTTGCGACTGGCCAGTAGCCGCTAATGAAAACAGCATCGCAGTTTTACTCATTTCGCGTGCGTGCTCCAATAATTCTACGCCACTGTCCGTTAAAACCAGCCGCTGCCCAACCCGTTCAAATAATGTGACACCCAGTTCCGCTTCGAGTGCAGCCACTTGACGGCTCAAGGTTGGCTGTGTCATATCCAGTGCTTTAGCTGCTGCTGACAATGTGCCCTCCTCCGCTGTGACTAAAAAAGCACGAGTATGATTCCAGTCAAATTTTACCGCTTTCCAGTTCATACAAATACGCATAATTAAAATACAGATTTCCCAGTATATATTACAAAAATGCATGGGTATAGTGCGACAGATGTTAAGTCATGGAGAAGAACATAGTGATTACTCTGGTAGTTGGGGCAAGTGGTGCAACGGGGCGTTTATTGGTCGAGCAATTGCTCAATCAAGGTGAGCAGGTAAAGGTCATTGTCCGCTCTATTGATAAATTTACCAGCTTGTATAGACAAGATAGCCAGTTGACGATTACCGAAGCTAATCTATTGGATATGACAGATGCTGAACTGGTTGCGCAGGTTCAGGGTTGCCATGCCGTTGTTTCATGCCTTGGTCACAACCTAACGCTTGACGGAATGTTTGGCCAGCCGAGGAGCTTAGTTACCAATAGCGCTCAACGTCTATGTCAGGCCATCGAGAAAACCAAAGCAAAGGCAGCTGTAAAATATATTTTGATGAACACTACGGGGAACCAGAATAAACAGGCCGACGAATCAATTTCGGTAGCACAATCTATGGTCATCGGATTGATAAGAAATTTGCTACCACCACATGCCGACAACGAAGCGGCTGCCGCATACTTACAATCAACCTTTGACGACGATCAGACAGCAATTGAATGGGTTGCGGTTCGACCTGATAGTTTGATCGACGAAACAGACGTCAGTGAATATAAAACTCACCGCTCTCCAATTCGAAGTGCAATTTTTAACGCCGGTAAAACCAGCCGAATAAATGTTGCCCATTTCATATCACAACTCATTACTGATGATCACACCTGGGAAAAATGGAAGCGCCAAATGCCGGTAATTTATAACAAATCGTATTCTAACACTGGATCATGAGGGCCTTATTCAAATGCTGACAATGGTAGGCGGGATACGTAGTCACAGATGCAGGTCTTTGTCGACAAACATCATAATTAATTGAGAATTAGAATGAAAAATATTTTTATCATATTAGCAGTATCAATTTCAGCGCTTACCGGCTGCTCAAGTATTGTTAGTACAAGTGATTACCCCGTGGCTATCCATAGCTCGCCTAGCGGCGCATCGTTTGAGATAGTAAATCGGACCGGCCTTACAGTGCACTCGGGCATTACTCCCGCCATAATCACACTGGATTCTTCGGCAGGCTATTTTAAAGGTGAAACTTACACTCTTACCCTAAATAGAGATGGGTATGAGTCTAAGATTTACACTCTCAACAGTTCTATCGATGGGTGGTACTGGGGTAATCTTCTTCTGGGCGGTGTGCTTGGTATGCTAATAATAGATCCAGCTACAGGAGCGATGTATAGCTTACCAGAAAGCGTAGATATATCATTAGACCCTCAGTCTGTCGCTATAGATCAGGGCACACTCACAATAACCAGCATTGATGCGCTAAGTCCTGAACAAAAAAACCAGCTTGTTCAAATCAAATAGAATTGACAGGGCAATACATCAGACATAAAACCTAGACTTGCGTCATTATCTCAACTGTTTTAAAGTGATCGCTCTAAAACGAGACGACATCTTATGGCGCGCCCGAAAATTTATGATGAGAACCAAGTACTTTATGCCGCTATGATGTGTTTTTGGCAGCATGGATATAGTGTTACTAGCATGAAAAAACTGGAGGCGGCCACTCAACTCTCGTCGGGGAGTTTATACAATAGTTTTGGCAGTAAAGAGCAGTTGTTCCAGCTAACGCTTGAGTTTTATACCGAAAAGGTTGTCGGTAAGCGTATTCGCAAATATTTGCATGACGGCAATGCCTATAACGGCATTAAAAAATTTATTTTTCACTGTTTTAGTAGCACACCGCTACCCCACAACATCGCCTGTCTGCTGGTCAATACGGCAACAGAGCTAGCACCACACGAGGTGAAAATTAAAGCATTTTTGAAAAAAACCTTTCGGCACATAGATGACGCCTTAGCCATAGCAGTCAAGCGTGGGCAGCAGCAAGGGGATATACACGTTGATAAAGATGCCGAACAAATCGCCCGTCATTTAAGCTTTTTACTTAATGGCATGTTGGTGAATTCCAAAGTAACAAACATGCAAAATGCTGATTGGAAAAAAACGATAGATAAAATTATAAGTTCAGTTTTAGACTAAAAAAATTTTCTTCATTTTGGAGCGATCGATCTAAAACAATTCCCTTGAAAAAAATGTCACTAAACGAAAGTTTCAGGGATAACAGTCTTAGCTCTGACAAGGATGTTTATCCGCTATAACTAACGCCTTGATTACCTAAAGGGATTAAGGACAACTGATACACGCAATAATGAGTCCACAAGAGATCTGGATATGAAAACATCAAAGGCAGCAAATAACTCAAGACCGGAAATAAAGCTCTATGGTTACTCCACTAGCCCATTCGTTCGTAAGACCGGGTGTTTTCTCTACTTCAAAGGTGTCGAATTCACGCACATTCCGGTCAACCCTATTGATCCGAATGCAACACTTAACCACATTGACGGAACCACGGTGCCGGTATTGGAAATCGATGGACAATGGCGCCATGAATCCTCCTCGCACGCACACTGGCTTGATGAACTCTTTCCAGAAAAGCCACTTTGCCCAAAAGAGCATGTCGATAAAATTCAGAAAATTGATGCCTGGATAAGCAATACCTTCATGATGAGTATGTTCAGGGGCGCTATTGACGGCAAGCTCGACCTACCATTCCGGCATAGGGGTTGGCGCTTGGCTGCACTATTGAGCGCACACACGCCCCTGCCTGAGCATATTCGTCACCAGTGGCCTGATTTTTTAAAAAAGGCATCATTTATTCAAGACATGGCACAACATATAGACTTAACCGAAAGTAATCAGGACATGCAAAAGCGGATAATGCACGAACTGGTCGTTCATATCGGTCATGGACCTTTTATCGGAGAGTTCGACCAGCCGACCATGCTGGATTTTGCTATTTTCCCACAGCTGGTTTGGGGATATATGTTTGGCCTCGAAGAAAATCTTAGCGCAGCTAAGCATCCAGCCATTAAGGCATGGATACAGCGCGTATCGAAACACTTGCCCGCGAACCCTACATTGGTTGCAGATACCATGTTGGTTAACGCATTAGCCAAAGGCTTAGTCTGAAATAGATTTTCCCCGGCGATTATTTCATTCATAAAACGAAACAAACTTGGGCCAATCAACAACTTGGAGAGTTTGGTTTGACAAACTACTGCACGTAAACCTTCCCATCTACTCGGTACTTTAGGAGTTATATAATGTCTCAATATTCACTCTTCGGCTCACAGGCCAGTTTATTCACCGGCAAAGCACGGGGATACCTGCGCTGGAAAAAACTGGATTTTGTGGAACACGCTGTCACACAAAAAATTATGGAAGAAGTCATTCTTCCCAACGTTGGCTGGCCCGTTATTCCTGTTTTACAAGCACCTAACGGACAAGTTGTCCAAGATACTGTCGATATTATCGCCCATGTCGAAGCAGAGACAACTGGGCCGAGCGTGATGCCTGAGGGCCCTATGCAGCAGCTCGTGTCTTTATTACTGCAGCTGTATGCCGATGAATGGCTAACCATCCCGGCCATGCATTATCGATGGAACTATAACGAAGAATGGATTTATTCTGAATTTGGTCGTTCGTCAGCCCCCGACGCTTCTCCCGAAGAGCAATACCGCCTCGGAAAAGAGCGCGGCCAGCGTTTTCGTGACTTTGTACCTCTCATGGGAATTAACGAAGATACTATCCCGGGAATCGAACGCGCGTACGAGGCATTTCTCTCCAACTTTTCGGAACATCTTGAACAGCATCGCTACATAATGGGAGACCGCCCAAGCCTTGGAGATTTCGCGCTACTTGGCCCTCTATATGCACATTTGTACAGGGACCCCGCGTCGGGTGAAATAATGAAGCGTTTGGCACCGCTGGTTGCACAGTGGACCGAACGTACGATTGCAGGCGGCACCGAAGACGATGGCATGTTACTGGCTGATGACACGATACCTGCAACATTGTTACCAATATTGGCGCGGCATATGGAAGAACACTTACCTGTTTTAACTGAAATGAACAAGATGCTGGCAAAGTGGGCAGAAACAGCTGAGCCTGATGAAGAAGTGCCACGTCGTTTTGAAATGACTCCGTTCACCACCGGCGGCGTTACGGGCATGTGTATGTCAAAAAGTTTTTCACTGTTGCGGCTACAGGCGGTATTGGATTACATTGCTGAGCTGCCGACGGAGCATCAAGCAGACGTCAGTGATCTTTTAGTGAACATAGGAGGCTCTGCCCTGCTGGAGTTTAAACTTAGCCACCGTCTTGAAAGACGTGATTGCCTGCTAAAACTGGCACCTTAATAATGCCTAATAGACGGTAACCATCTCACAATACAGTGTTTTAGATGACCGTCTATTATTTGCACCACTGCTCTATACATGCTGAAAAATAGGCCAAAAAACGGATTTTGGGACATACTCTCCCGACTTTTGAACATATCCAACCCCTCTCCTATTCGATAAAATTTCTCCGTACTTTATGCACACAAACGTATACAGAAACACTTACATAAATAAATTTACAGAGAGGAATTCATCATGAAACTATTCAGTCTTATTGCCCATATTACCACGGCTATTGTTATTAGCTTTAGCGCAATGGCCAATGCTGGTCACGATACTGAAACCGATTCTAACGGTGTTATATTGGCAGGTCACGATGCTGTGGCTTATTTTACGCAGGGTAAACCGGTGGAAGGATCAACTGAGTTTACTGCCACATATAATAATGCCATTTATCGCTTTAGCAGTGCTGATAATCGTGACAAATTTAGCGCTGAACCTTCGCGTTATGCACCTCAGTATGGTGGTTTTTGCGCTTTTGGCATGACCTTTGGAAAGAAATTTGAAATTGACGGTAAAGCTTTTGAAGTTGTGGGCGGCAAGTTATACGTCAACAAAAATATGGATGTCTATGAAGCGTGGAAAAAAGATATCCCTACTCATATTGAGCAGGCAAATGAAAAATGGCCAGCTGTTACAAAAATTTCTGCCAGTAAGCTTTAATCAAATCCTGTCATTTATCAACGCCGTTAAACAGGCGGCGTTGATAATTGATTACTCGTTTTTTGTCCTCACAGAACCTGGCGTTTCACCCAGAGTATTACGGTAGGCTTTGCGGAACGCTGCATCTGACTCATAACCGCTCTTTTCAGCGATTTGCGCCACAGATAACTGTGTTGTTTGTAATAAGCGACGCGCTTCGTTCATCCTCCATCGAGTAAGATACTTCATTGGGCTAAGGCCAACAATTTTACTGAAGGTATCAGCAAAACTAGACCGGCTCATCAGTGCTTCCTTTGCAAGGCTATCCAGTGTCCAAGATAATTCAGCCCGCTGATGAATGGCATTTAGTGCACGACCCAGGCGCGCGTCAAATAACGCACGGAGTAAACCGTCCCCCAGAGCGTCATTATCCATTTGTTTGCGTAGCACTTCGATAAAAATTAGAAATGCCATTTGATCGATAACTGTATAGAACCCCGGTCGTGTGTTTTTCAACTCCTTAATCATCAAGCTAATCAAAAATTCGATGCGTTCTCCGGTTTCTCCTGAGTCAGACTTCAACAACATTATCTGCGGCAATGAATCCAGTACAGGGAATAACACAGGATTTCGAAATTCGAAAAATCCGCAAATAATATTGGTGACCTCCCCATCATTACTCATTGGAGCATTCACTTGATCGGCTGCTGGTGTATCAGGCGAACTGGAAATCACATGATGGGCATCATGGGGAAAGATAATTAGGTCATGATTCGATAAAATTTGCGGTTTACTGCCTCCCAAATGCAGCCATGCAGTGCCCGATCCGACTAAATGAAAAGGAATTCGTTTGCTCCCTCCTGTATCTACCGCCCAAGTGCCGCAAAAGTCACCATTAACATAAATTTCTGCACTTAAGCTGAGCTTGCTGAGTAATACACTGAGAGGATCAGGGGCATCCAGATAAATATTCGGCGTTTCAGGCATAGTTATTGGTATTAGGCATACAAGTTATT
>JBALTE010000007.1:46482-244634 GCA_036963965.1 Oceanicoccus sp.
ACGTTAAAGCTAGAATGTAAAGTCTATATCCACAGCCCTTATCCTTTTGTAGAGAAAGTTAACCATGAGAAAATCTATCCTAATCACTGGCGCCGGCACGGGTATTGGTCGCCATTCAGCGATTGAGCTTGCCACCCGTGGCCACCACGTTTATGCCACGACAGCCAACCAGGAACAAGCAGACGAACTCAATGATTATGGGGCTACCCACCAGCTTCAACTCGAAAGTTTTAAACTCGATGTAACCAACGAGGACGACCGCTTGAAAATTGCCAGCATGGAAATTGATGTCTTGTTGAATAACGCTGGCGTTGGCTATTCCGGCTCTCTGGCAGAGATAAGTATCGACCTGATCCGCGAGAATTTTGAAGTTAATGTTTTCGCTGCCATTCGATTATCGCAAATCGCTCTGGCTGGTATGATCAAACGCCGTCGAGGTACAGTCATGTTCGTTAGTTCTATCGCTGGACGTTGGGCCTTCCCCTTTATGGGTGCCTACTGTATGAGCAAACACGCCATAGAAGCGGCCGCCGAATCGCTACGGGGAGAAATGGACGCTCTCGGTGCTGGTATACAAGTCTGTTTGATCGAGCCAGGCCCCTATCATACTGGCTTTAACCAACAAATTATGGGTAACAAATTCTCCTGGATGGGCGAAGACTCTTACTTTATTGATCAAATTGATAAGCTAAAAGCCACCGATGAAGCCAGTATGCAACGAATGGAAACCGAAGACACCAGTACGATTGTCGAGAAAATAGTCACTGCCGCCGAAGCAAAACGCCCTGACTTACGTTATTTTGCACCTGATTGGCTTTTACCGGGGGTGAAAGAACACGAAGCAGCAAAATAAAGTGGCCTAATGCAAGTCGTATGTCTGACCCTGGCACAAACTGAGCACTATTCCTCAATAGATTACGCATTTTTATGTCTGCTTATCAAGGCATAGCGAGCTATGATTGTAATTTTTCGTTTAGGTTAACTGTGACCCTTAACTGGCATCAACAGTCGCCCCCTAAGATAACGAGCTTTAAGGCTTCATTTGTCGAGTGGAGAGGTTTTAGTGTATTGTTTTAAGCAATTGAAGACGAACAAAAATAAGCATCGGCTGAGAATGACACCTTCTTGTTCAATAGCTCTCTAGTTAACAAGTCCGATAGCTTATTAATTCACTGTTACGTGCATCAATACGAGAGTTATTAGCTAATATGAGTCAGAAAAGTTTTATTTTGTTAGCCGTTTCTAGGCAAGTGGTGTCTAGGGCTTTTAAGGTTGCGATATTGGTAGGTACTATATTGGCTCTTATTAATCATGGTGAGAATATTCTATCTATGACGCTATCCAGCCAAGATTTCTTAAAAATAATTCTCACCTATCTTGTACCCTATGGTGTTTCTACATGGTCAGCTGTTCAAGCGATTCAAAGTACATAACAAGTTGCTCAAGCATCGTTCCGACCGCAGTCAACCCTGAGTAGGTAGCTAAAAGGTATACCTGTTGGTTTCCTCATTCCGGGAAGAACAATTCTGCTAAGGCGTCGGCATGGGCAGTGAGAAATTTGTCGTCCATTGGATCGATATTAGCGACAAGCACAGATTCTGGTGCCATCGAGAAGATCAGTGATGCTGCGCCAGTTAAGATGTAGTAGAAATGATGATAGTCCATTTTTGGCGCTACCCCGAGGTTGCTTGCCTCGTTAAATATCTTCTCCAACCGTCCGTACCAAGGCGCTACACTGTGTTCTACCAACCATTTCAGGCGCCAGCCATTTTCGGTTCCTTCCTTGATCATCAGGCGATGGAATTCTGGTGATCTGGCGCAAAAACGCACATAAGCACGAACCAAAAACCGCATACGCCCGCGGGCATCAACATTTTTAGCTGTCTTTAAAGTGAGTGCCATCTCCGCCGTAGATTCTTGTAACGACCAAGCCACGGCACTTTTCCATAGCTTTTCTTTAGTTTCAAAGTGATACGCAATGAGACCCCGTTTAACACCAGCTTGTGTTTCGATTTTCCTGGTCGAGGAAGCGTCATAGCCGAGAGTTGTGAAATTCTCGAGTGCCGTTCTCATCAACAATTCCCGGGTCACCAAACCCCGCTCCTGAGGTGGTTTTTTTGGGGCATTTTTTTTACTTTTATTTATACTTGTCATTTGGCGAGTTATTATCTAGTATGCTCGTCGATTGTCAAGTTATCAATTTGACAATCAATAACCGAGCAGTAGGATTTCTGAGGCAGTGCCCAATCCTTACGCATCTCGGAAATATCTGGCAATCAGTTCCCTTCAATCGCCGAACCACGCGAATGGGTTTATTGGTTTGTGTTGCTCTAGTAACAAGAATGATGGAATAAAGCTTATGACCGTTGGAGATGGAATATTGCAAGACCGCGTCGCGGTTATCACCGGCGGTGCAAGTGGTATTGGCGAGGCGACTGTACGCAAATTTTTGGCGGCGGGAGCAAAGATTGTAATTGGTGATTTAAATGAACAAGCAGGTGCCGCACTTGTTGCCGATTTGTGTGAGCAGGGCTTCGATCAACAAGTTCGATTCCAACCAGGCGATGTTTCTGAAGAAGCCTATGTAATCAAACTAATGGGGATTGCAGAAACCGAGTTTGATGGCGTTGATATTGTTTTCAATAACGCAGGCATTGGCGGTGCTATCGGATCAATATTAGAACTTGATGTTGATCATTGGGACCAGACCTTCGCCGTCATGGCCCGAGGCGTATTTCTAGGTATAAAGCATGGCGGTCGAGCGATGAGAAAAACCGGTCGAGGCGGCTCTATTATCAACACTGCTTCTATTGCTGCGCTCAGCGGCTGCGGTGGTCCACTCGCCTATTCGGCAACAAAGGCGGCCGTCGTTAACATGACCATGAATGCCGCAACCGAATTGGCGTATCTTAATATTCGGGTAAATGCCGTATGCCCAGGGATCATTTTCACAGATCTTATGCATCGGGGAAACGCAGAGGAAGCTGGTAAAACTGTTGAAAAAATCCAACCGTCTACACTCAAAGGAGCACCTGAACACATCGCCGCAATGGTCCAATTTCTCGCAAGTGATGAGAGTGTTTTTGTTACCGGCACAACGCAGGTGGTCGATGGCGGTTACCTCGCTAATGGATTGCTCGGCATTCACCCGCTACCCGGTGTTGCAAAGCGTCCGGACTACACCGGAATGAATTACGGTACTACTGGTAGAGGAACTGAGATTAAGTACCTTGACCGAACAAATTCAAGTTCTAATGGATCAGATTCCACGAACCTCACAGAGAGGACTCAGGAGTGAACGACGTGACTACGGAATCAATGAACGTCCCACTGCAGCGACTAGCCTCGCAAGTCATCATTGTAACAGGCGCGGCTCAAGGTATCGGGCGTGCAATTGCACATCGATGCGCTGCAGAGGGCGCAGATGTGGTTTTGGTAGACAGAGACAAGGATGTTCTGGAAAACACGCTTAATGAACTCAAAGCGCAAGCCACTGGCCCTAATACAGTGAAAATGTCCATGGTTCTGGGTGACATTTCCGAAGAAAGCACTATTACTGAAATGATTGATACCGCTGTCGAGCGACATGGCCGGCTCGATGGATTGGTTAACAACGCTGGAATATTTGGTTCTTACACTCGATTTGAAGACAACGACCTCGCCTCATTCCAGCGGATGATATCGGTCAATGTACAACCTGTTTGGCGCGCTATTCAGTGCGTTAAACCTATTATGGAGAAAAACGGCGGAGGGGCGATTGTGAATGTCGCTTCGATGGCTGCCATGCGAGCAAACAGAAGGTTATCGTTGTATGGAATGACAAAGGGTGCAGTGGCTAACCTGACCATTAATGCGGCGGTAGAGTTTGCGAAACACAATGTACGTGTTAATGCTATCTGCCCCGGCCCCATTGATACTGACATGTTAGGAACCGTTGAAGCGTTTATTGATGAACGAAACTCAGAGGTTGCCCGTGCAAGAATAAATCAAAGTATTCCCCTTGGGCGATATGGAAGACCGGAAGAGATAGCGGGCGCTGCCGCCTTCTTACTCAGTAAAGACGCGGGTTTTGTTACTGGCATACTTATGCCTGTTGACGGTGGCCAGTCGTTAGAATAGACCGTAATTTAATAACTAGATAACATTTCAACAGACAAACGAGAGACTCGATGGAACATTTTGAGGTTGTAGTCATAGGTGCAGGCTTATCCGGCGTGTGCGCTGCGATAAAACTGAAAGAAACTGGTATTGATAATATCCGGATTTTCGAGAAGGCGAGTGACGTTGGTGGCACTTGGCGCGATAATCAATACCCGGGGGTGGCATGTGATGTTCCTTCGCATCTCTATTCTTATTCGTTTGCACCAAATCCAGATTGGTCACGATGGTATGCACCTGGCGCAGAAATTTGGGACTACGTTAGACGCTGCGCAGTCGACTTCAACGTATACGATCAGATTACTTTCAACACAACGATAGAGTCAGCCGTTTGGGACCGGGATCACTGGATACTTCAAGACTCGAATGGTAAAAAGCTCACTTCAAAATTCGTTATCTCGGCGCTTGGTGGATTACATACGCCTAATAAGCCTAATTTTCCCGGTGAAAATAGGTACGATGGAGAAGCGTTTCATACTTCAAATTGGCCCCAGAACCTTGATCTAACTGGAAAGCGTGTTGCAGTAGTGGGTACCGGCGCGACCGCGGTTCAGGTTGTTCCTGAAATAGCAGACGATGTGGCTGAACTCTTTGTATTTCAGCGTAATCCTGTTTGGGTTGGTGCAAAAAAAGATCCTGAATACACGAAAGAGCAACGAGAAGAATTTCGAGCGAACCCAGCCGCGATGAAAAACCATCGTAAGGAGCTTTATGAGTCCTGGGAAAATATCAGTGTCGATCTTCATACTGAAGGTACACATATAAATACCACCGCGGGGAACCGCGCGCGTCAACAGATAGAACAAAGCGTTTCCAACAAAGAGCTCGCACAAGCACTCACACCTGATCACAACTTTGCCTGCAAGCGCCCCACCATCTCCAACCGATACTATGCAACTTTTGAAAAGGACAACGTCACGTTGGTCACTGGCGCAGTTGAGTCTTTGACGCAAACGGGCGTGGTATCGTCTGGTCGCGAATATGATGTAGATGTGGTTATTTTCGCTACGGGTTTCAAAGCATTTGATATTACTAATGAGATTGATATCACCGGAGTCAATGGGCTGCCTTTAGCTGAAACATGGCGGGAGCAAATCACTTCCTATAAATCGGTTATGGTCCATGATTTTCCGAATCTATTTCTAATGATGGGTCCGAATGGTACCGGGCTGCAGTCAGCCCTGCAGACAATAGAGGCACAAGCAATTTATGCGGTGGGTGTAGTCGCGCGGATGAGGGAAGATGAAATCAACTCCCTGAATCCTAAGCAAGAATTTGTCGACGAATTTACCCGTGACGTACGAGGTAGATTCAAGGGCACCACTCACAGCAAAGGCTGTACATCCTGGTGGACCGATCAAACGGGCTTCAATCACAGTATTTGGCCGGCTTCCAGCGATGATTATCGCGCGCTCCTAAAAGAGATCGATCTGAATGAATTTGATCTCGGGTGACTATAATTCGATTCGAATTGATCTGCACTAAATAAAGCAGCCGAGAAACTTATTGATCTGAGAACACCACTAGGCCGATGTTGCCCATGTTTTTTGTATATAGGCAGGCCTAGACGGCGTTTGTCAGTAGATATCACGAAAAATGCCTCGTGTGACGATTGACGGCATGCTGGAGTGGCTCCATACAAACACAGGCAACAAACCCCTAGTTGGCAGCTATTGCTGCTATGATTATTCAAATAATAAAGAGAGGGTTTGAAATGAAAAGTTTTCTAGTTAGTGGGTTTCTTATACTCGCATTAACCCTTGTTACAAATACATCATGGGCCGACACAGCTGTGAGTATGACAACAGCAGAATATGATGCTTTGATGGCAAAAATCTCTAACGCAGGAAGATGGGGCGCGGACGATGAACTTGGAACTCTCAATAACATTACACCCGCGCGCAGCGCTGCCGCTGCGGCATTAGTTACCCAAGGTATTTCAGTCTCTCTATCGCTGGAAATTGATAAGGTTAAGTCACCACTTAATGAAAATCCGCTTGAACATCAACTTTACACGGCGTTGTTTGCAGGGCATGAAGTTGCAGGCGATACGTATAGCGTTACCTATCATGGCACGGCACATTCTCACTTAGACGGCCTCGCGCACTGGGCCTATAAAGGCCATTTTTACAACAATGTTCCTTATGCGGTCGCCAAGCCTACGGGTGCAGAAAAACTAGGCGTACAGAACATTGGCGAAAGGGGTGTAGTTTCACGCGGTGTTCTAATTGATATGCCGCGCCATTTTGGAAAGGAATGGTTAGAACCAGGGTATGCCATCACAATTGCAGACTTTGAAGCATGGGAAAAAGACAATGACGTAACCATTGGTGCTGGCGACGTTTTACTGGTACGGACTGGTAGATGGTTAGTAACGCCTACGGGAGCATTTGCCGGTCTGCATGCATCCACTATTGCATGGCTGAAAGAACGAGATGTAGCCATGTTAGGTTGTGATGGCGTTTCTGACGTTGTGCCATCGGGCGTAGAAGATGTAGTGAATCCAGTACACACGCTGGTCATTGCAGGCTTGGGAATGCCGATGATGGACAACTTGGGCCTGGAAGCAGTTGCCGCCGAAGCAGTGAAGCAAAAACGTTCGACGTTCTTGTTCATGGCAGCTCCTCTGCGTATCCCCGGTGGAACGGGCGCTCCTATAAATCCTCTGGCGGTATTTTAAACACATCCACAATAATAATTGCCTGGGGATAAATACATGCGCACTTATTTCGAGCTTGCTGCAAAGACACTAACCTTGATTGCCACTTTTATTGGCATCGTTGTATTAGTCACTTTTGTTTTTCCCGCGGTTCCTGTAGGCGGCGAACTGCTCGATTTGAAGCCTGGTTATAGCTATACCGAAGTTGTGGCTTCCATGGAAGAATACGGTGAAGATGGCCGAAATCTCTATGCATGGATGAGCCCAACACTGGATACTCTATTCCCGCTGGTCTATGTGACTTTTTTTGCCGGAGTTATCTATAGATTTCGACCTACAGAAAAGCTGTGGGTTCTGGCTTTCATACCCGTTGCTGCTGGTTTTTGGGACCTGTGTGAAAACGCCCAGATTACCGCAATGCTTATCCAATACCCAAACATTTCGGAAAGCCAAGTGAATCTTGCCTCAACTTTTACCCAAGTGAAATCATCTATATTTGGGCCCGTTTATCAACTTCTGGCGATTGCACTTTTGTTGTTTTCCGGGATTAGATTTGTTATCGGAAAGACTCGACGTACTGACTAGGCAATTTTTACCCACAACAGACTGCCATCCCCATAGAGACCCTCCCCGATCCGGGCTGAGAATAAACAGATCGGCGACACCTAAAGTAACTACTAACGGTATTGTCTTGATGCAAACTGGACGCAGAAGGCGTGTATTCCAACTATAATACTTTGTACCAACCTAACTATTGAACTGTCGCTTAAGGCCAACCCTCGATATTGGAAACTCGCCGGGGGTGGAGTCATTATGCCAAAAGAGCTAGTGAGCCAGCTGTAGTGAATTATCGAACCGACGCTGCAACTGCGGCTTCTTTTGGCATTATCTTTCGAGGAGAATATATGGATCTTAATCAAGTAACAGTCCAATCTACAAATATTCATGAGTCTATTGAGTTTTATAAAGGGTTAGGCTTAATATTAATTGTTGAAGACGATCATTATGCTAGATTTGAGTTTCCGAAAGGTAATTCTACTTTATCCGTACACTTCACAGCTGAGTCAAAACTATCGAATACTGTCGTTTATTTCGAAGTAAGTGATGTTGTTAAAACAGTTTCTGAACTTAAAGCGCAAGGTTTCATTTTTTCTCAAGACCCACAAAAAGAGCCTTGGCTCTGGCATGAATCTCGCTTTCAAGACCCTTCAGGAAATGAGATTTGCATTTACTCTGCAGGCAAGAATCGGAAAAATCCACCATGGCGTGTATCATAAACATACCAAGAGTAGCCAAGCGACGCGCTCCCCGCGTCTGCTATTAGCGTTATCTGGCAAGATAGTTTCGATGATCAAAGTTATGTTGTATCTGTCCAGTGTTTATTCGTCCCGTTAAGCTGATTTAATGTGCAGACGAACCATCATCCTCCTCAAGCGATGTTGATATATAGATTGTTTGCATGTTTTTCTTGCGCTTTTAACTTGTGCGCAATATAATTGCTAGCAATTAAAATTAATTACATCAGGACAGGATCATGTCGCTAAGCATTTTAGGAATATTTCATACTATTTTGGGGTTAAGTGCTATTTTTGTAGCCGTTTATATACTGTGCAAAGACAAACAATTTGGGCTTACAGGCTGGCTCAACAAATTTTATCTTGCGGCCACTGTGTTTACAGCGGCAAGTGCGCTAGGAATATACAAACACGGCGAGTTTAATGGTGCACACGGCTTAGCAGTACTAACTATATTGGCGGTTCTTGTAGGTATTATTGCGACTAAGCTAGATTTCTTGGGCGACTTCAAAAGGTACTTTGTTGCTTTATGCTTTTCATCAACTATGTTGTTTCATCTACTACCCACCGCTACTGAAATTTTGACCCGATTCCCTATGGACGCACCAATGGCAGGATCACTGCAAGCCCCACTGCTGTTAAATACATTTGCAGTAATATTACTATGCTTTTCAATTTTACTTACCCTACAATTAAATTGGCTGCGCAAAAGCTCAAACACATAGATAGGTATTAATATGACACAAGACTCCGGCGACACAGCGCTATTATTTGATAATCAAATTTGCTTTCCGCTATACAGTGCTGCTAATGCCATGGTGCGGGTTTATCGCCCGTTGCTAAAAGAGCTAGATGTCACTTACCTGCAGTACATGGTGCTTATGTTGTTATGGGAGAAAAGCGCTCTAAATGTGAAAGAGCTGGGGCAACAAATGCGTTTAGATTCAGGCACGTTAACGCCACTGTTAAAACGGCTTGAGCAGAAAGGTTTGGTAACGCGCAGCCGCAGTAAAACTGATGAGCGAGTGCGTGTTATTGCTATTACCAAGGAAGGCATGGCGTTAAAAAAGAAAGCCAAAGATATTCCGGAAAAACTGGCATGTAAGGTTGGCTTATCCAAACCACGAGTTAAAGAATTCAATAGTATGTGTCTAGAGTTACTGGCCTTTCTAGACGACTAATAAACAGATTGGACAGGCATTGTTTAGAGGAATAATAAGACATTCACTAGTAAATCTGATTTACTGACTTAAATGGACAGACACACGTAATAGATAATTTCTATGACTGTCAGAATATTGGTCCTGGAGTCTTTAATCATAGATCGACCGTTTGCAGTAAGCGCTACCAAAAAATTGAAGTTAAGCGTGCAGACACAATATGGCAAGCTAAGTAACAAGGACAAAAAGAAGTTTGCTGTTTTCGCGCCTCAGCATTTCAGTAAACAATTCGTTTGCCTGTTATTCGGCGTTAAGCTCAATCAAATGTAATTATCACTTGAGATACTAAATAATGAAATTGGACTATTGCGTTCTTGGAACAAATGACATGGCAGAAGCGATCAAATTCTATGATTCACTGTTCGAAAAAACAGAACTTAACAAGGTTTTATCGACTGAACGAATGACTTTCTGGCAATGTGAAGATTTTGCATTTGCTATTGCAAAACCATTTAATGGCGAGCTTGCCAGTAATGGAAATGGAACAATGATTGGTTTGAATGTAGGCTCTGCTGAAGAAGTAAAAAGGCTTCATGGTAAAGTTATAGAATTGGGCGGTACTTGTGACGGCGAGCCAGGTCAACGCGGGCCCAAATTTTCTGCATATGCGAGGGATTTAGACAATAACAAAATTGTTTTTTCCGTATAAAAGGTTAACAAGCAAAGGCAGCATAGCTCTTCTGGCTGGACGCGCTAACGCGCGCCGCTGTGTTAACCGTTAGGCCGGTGAAAAATTAGTTCGAAGGAGGAGTCAGCTGGTATGTCTGAAAAAAAATTGTCAGTTTTTGAGCGTTATTTGACGATATGGGTAGTGCTTTGCATTGCTGGTGGGATTTTTTTAGGAAAAATGGCCCCAGATGTTGCAACTACGCTGAATGAATTTTCTATCTATCAGGTGTCAATTCCCATAGCAGTATGCTTATTCTTCATGATGTATCCCATTATGGTGAAAATAGATTTCGCTCATGTCCTTCAATCAGCAAAGACGCCAAAGCCAGTTATGTTGACGTTATTTATAAACTGGATGATTAAACCATTCAGCATGTTTGCCATTTCGTACCTATTTTTAGGCTATTTGTTCCGAGACTTTTTACCTGGGACAGAAATACTAGCCAATGGAGAGGAAGTTGAGTTATGGAGAAGCTATATTGCTGGCACCATTTTACTTGGTATCGCTCCATGTACAGCAATGGTCTTAATGTGGGGACATCTATCCGGAGGAAATGATGGATTAACGCTAATTATGGTGGCAATCAATTCACTTCTGATGCTTTTTCTTTATGGGCCGCTGGGAGGCTTATTATTAAACGTAAATTCTATGCCTGTGCCTTGGGAGACCATGGTTCTTTCAGTTTCTATTTATGTCGCATTACCATTGGTAGCGGGGTATTTTTCAAGAAAACTGATCATCAAATATAGGGGAATAGTTTGGTTTAACCAAAAGTTTCTACGCTGGCTAACGCCGGTCAGCATCACCGCGTTATTAATTACCTTAGTTCTTCTATTTTCGTTTAAAGGCGACGTTATTGTTTCAAACCCATTAACCATTCTATGGATTGCAATTCCATTGTTAATACAGACAATATTTATCTTTTCTCTAGGGTATTTTGTATTTTCTAGGTGGCTTAAGCTCTCTTATCAAGATGCTGCACCAGCATCACTAATTGGTGCCTCCAATCACTTTGAAGTAGCGATTGCTACAGCCATTTTACTATTTGGTCTATCCTCCGGCGCAGCACTAGCAACGGTTGTGGGGGTTTTGATTGAGGTTCCTCTAATGTTAATGTTGGTTTCTTTGTGTAAAAGAACGAGCTATTTGTTCGCAGATAACCAGGCAGATTAAGTCTAATAAGCTGCTGTTGCTTTAGGGCAAGCAGATAGGCCGTTTTTCGCAAAAAAAGCACTAGCTGCACAGGAGCCAAAAACATTGATTTCGCAATTACCAGAATGGGGTGAATAGGCGATCTAATTTTGGCGTGGGGGGCAAGTATTTGCATGCTTATTGGGTTGGTTTATCGTGTGTACTCTAAAAGCCACAGTTAACAAATTGCTCAAGTATCGTTTCAGCGCCAAAAGTTGCACCTTCGTTGGTGCAAGGTAAGGCGAGGAGCTATGACAATTGATCAGCGACTAAATAGGGAGTTTTTAGTATGAAACCAAAGATTGTCGAAAAGCCTTCGTTTACAGTTGTAGGATTATCTCTGAATACTTCAATGGAAAAACAATCAGGAGATGGGTATGCACTTTGGCAGAAGTTTCTTCGCCCTGATTTTGTACATTCTATCCCAAAGAAGGTAAATCCTAATGTTGTATTTTCCCTTCATACTGATTGGAATGAATCGAAAGGGACCTACATTTTTACCCTAGGATTTGAAGTAAGCGAAACTACCAATCTGTCGAAGGACCTAAGCGCCGTTCACATTCCCGACTCAACGTATACCGTCTTTACAGCAACAGGTTTGATGCCGGATGCGGCTATAAAAAAGTGGCAAGAGATTGCTGATTGGCGGAAAAATACCAAGCAACGAAGTACTGGGATTGCTTCATTCTAAATGTACGACGAGCGCTCCCAGCGTGAAGAGGAATCTGTAGTAAGTATCTACATCCCATCCGTCCAGGAGGGCTAGAAATCAGGAGATACAGCGTATGAGCAAAAAACTAACAGGCGGATGCCTATGTGGCAGCGTAAAATTTTCCGTGGCAGATAGTTTCAAAGCTTTTTATCAATGCCATTGCAAACAGTGTCAACAATTAACTGGCTCCGCATTTGCATCTAATATATTCACCGACCCAGACAACATCGAGTGGATTAGTGGTCATCCCAACATTACAAACTATGAGCACGCCTCAAGAGCGTTTTCTAAGTCGTTTTGTAAAACATGTGGCTCAGCTGTACCGTTCATAAACAAAGCTAAAACGTCACTAATTGTACCTGCAGGTTCGCTAAATGAGCATCCGGATATACGTCCGCAAGCCAATATATTCACCGCCGAAGAAGCCTGTTGGCTAAAACAAGGGTTGCAAGCTGAGAGTTTTGGTGACTTCCCAGAATAGAATTTTTACCCGACCCAGCCAAAACCGTGCTCTATACGCACTCGACTCGAACAAGTTGTTCGCCTTTGCTGGCGGCGTTAAATGCGGTAACACATATGACTATAAAGAATGACAGGAAGATAATTGAATCATGGAAGCAAAATGCTTCACCGTGGATCAGAGCAATAGAAGAACAACAGATCGACAGTCGTCGACTGATTACCGATAAAGCTATTATCGACACCATACTGTCGTTATCTTTAGAAAATATTCTTGATATTGGCTGCGGTGAGGGGTGGCTAGTTCGCGAGCTATCTGCGCATGGTTTATCTGTCACCGGCATTGACGCGATAAAACAACTCATCGATAGGGCAAAGGAACAACAAAACGGGACATATAAAGTAATTGAATATGAAAATATTTCTCCCCACTCAATTACTGAAAAATACAGTGCTGTAATCTGTAATTTTTCCCTCATTGGCAAGGAATCGGTTGAACATATTTTCAATATGGCTCCCCTGATATTAACTGAGAGGGGGTATCTAATAATACAAACTTTAAACCCAACAACTAGCTGTGGAGATCAAGCATATGCGGATGGATGGCGAGACGGCTCTTGGGAGGGGTTTAGCAATGACTTTCGCAATCCGGCACCATGGTACTTTCGTACTCAAGAGACATGGAGGAATTTGTACCAGGAAAATGGGTTTGAATTAAAACAGATTAAGGAACCTGTTAACCCAAATACCAAAAACGCAACCTCGCTTATTATGGTAGGCAAAAAAAGACAATGATGCTTCGATATTCGTTACTGTGGTTTGTACTGGCTATTATCGCAATAGCAAATGGAATATCACGCGAGAAACCTACGGAAAAATTCTTTCAGGCGTATTTGCGCATCAATCATCTACGGTAACAGGCGTAATATTTTCAGGGTTATTTTTCTACTGTATTCATCGAGCTTGGCCGACTGAGTCTTCAAGTCAAGCCTGGAGTGTCGGTGCTATTTGGCTTGTACAAATTATCATATTCGAGTTTGGCTTTGTTTATTATATTGCAGGTCATTCCTGGATATATTTACTTAGTGACTACGTATTATGCAAGAGAGGCTCCAGTTACAAAATGTGGGGATTTTTTAGGAAATTTTCTGGGAAACCCATAAAAAAGGGGCTTACGCGAAAACGTAAACCCCTATTCTATATGGCGCGCTCGGAAGGATTCGAACCTTCGACCGCTCGGTTCGTAGCCGAGTACTCTATCCAGCTGAGCTACGAGCGCGTAGGGTGCGCACTATAAGGATCGAGGCGACTATAGTCAATAGTTGTCTATTGAAAAAACAAAAAATGCGGTCATAACCTGCAAAAAACCATAGACGATGCCGCTGCTGAGTCCGCTCGGGCTGAATTTTCAACCAGATGACAATATTGGGTTTATAGCAGAAGTTTCCATCGGCAGACTCCAATATACGGCCTAGTCAATAGTTGAGACATTCCCGTCGACGCAAACATTGACCACAGCCGAACAGTCACCCGTCTCGCAAACGGTGCACCTTTAACCCAGACAAACACACAGCAAATTTTCCGTATACTTAGCCACTATAAACTGCGTTTTCAGTAGCCAGTTTTATACCAAGGGCAGGGGTTACGGTCACACACACAGAATACTGAAATAAATGACCAAATAGATTACAACTAATTGAGGCAATAACCATGGATCTGGGTTTAAAGGGTTTAAATGCTGTTGTTACTGGCAGTACCGCGGGTATAGGTAAAGCCATCGCACTAGCACTGGCACTGGCAAGAGAAGGCGCTAATGTAAGTCCAATGTCTGGTAAATGGCGGACATTTAGTCGTCGATGGTGCTAGCACAGGGCATGTTCATTTTTAGCGCAATATAATGGCGCTTAAGACTTAAGTAGGACGCGCCAAAAAAGCTCCCTCAGTATTAATTGTGGGAGCTTTTTTTGTTCCCTTATGGCATAACTTTTCAAGAAGACCGCTATCACAAAAAGCATCTGCTAGATCCTAAAGTTCTCATTACCAGTGGCATCTAAGATGTTGTTTGAATACGGCCAAGTCAAAAGCGCCGTCAGATTACTGAGCTCCTATTCTCCGGCCATAAACTTGACGTGAGCCTACTCGCCAGCACCCAGCACAACCAGTACCTTACGCTTGCGCTCACCTGAATACGGCTGGCGACCATGCATCGCCAGACTATTATCAACGATCGCCACATCACCATCCTGCCACTCCAGATTAAAAGATAGCCCTTTAGCAACTGATACTATGACATTCAGAAAATCTTTAGATATATCAGTGTTATCGCCAAAACAAAGGGCTACCCGCGGGTTGTCCCGCACACCCTTCCAGCCCATGTAGGCTGCCACAAGTTGATTGAAGAATACCTTTCGGCCATCCTCCAGAGTTTTGATGGCCGGGAGCGCAGCTGTTTGTGCCAAAAGAGACCCGTTATCATTCCATTCCCATGTGTAACCAAGCTTACGCAACTTGGCTTCAGCCTCTGGCACTGATTCGACGCTCAAGGTGCCGCGCCAGCTTCGACCCTGACCCGATTCCGGATCATTCTGCCCGGGCATCAGCGTGGTGTATTTTATACCTACCCGCTCCAGCTTATTAGTCAGTTCGGGTGCCGCTACTAGCAATTGTTGATAGACAAAATCTGATCTACAGATAACCGTCGCACCACCCTGATCCGCGGCATTCTCACAAAACAAGGAAATGATCTCCGGGTAAACCGGTGTCTGAGCCATTTCATTGTGCAGGTAAATTTCTACCTCTTTAGGCGCTTCGTTCGCGGTAAATACAAACTCGGTATGATTAATACGTACCGCGTTCGACAGCGAGTCTTTGTAAGTAAAGTTAGGATAATTAAACGCCGAAAAAAACGCGTCATAGCTTTCAGCATCAACAACCGGAAAGCCCCTTAATAAAATCGTACCGGTGCAACCAAGCTCTTTTTTTAGCGCCGGGAGATTGGCAGATATCCACTGCTTTGCCGCGGCCAGTGTTTTTATCGAACCGTCATTTTCAATAGTAGTGGGGAAATTTTGGTCACTATACTCGAGGTTATCAACCATATTAGTTGTGTAGGTCATACTGTTACCTATCAATCATAGATTGGGTAAAATTTATTGAACGCGCCCTCACAAAAATCTCCGGGATCATTAAAGCGGCGATTCTTGTTCAGCGCAGAAATATCAGCCATTTCTTGTGCAGACAATGCAAAATCGAGAATATTAATGTTTTCTTCCAAGCGCTCTATCTTCGAACTTTTGGCGATAACAGCACAACCCCGCTGAATACCCCACCGCAAAATAACCTGCGCCGGCGTTTTTCCAAGCCTTTGTGCAGCTGCGAGGATAACCGGTTGCATCAACACGGATTCAAGCGCATCAGCCATATCTAATTCAAAGTATGACAATGCACCCAGCGGCGAAAACGCCGTAACAGAGATCCCGTAATCATTCGCCAAACGAATCAACCGCTCTTGCGTTAGATAGGGATGCGATTCTATTTGCAAATCGGCAGGCTTGATGGTCGCGTATGACATTAAGTCATTGAGTAATCCAGTGTTATAATTGCAGACACCGATGGTGTTAACCAGACCTTGCTCAACCAAACTCTCCATGGCTTTCCATGTTTCAAAAAGCGGTATCGGATCCGTTTTCATTTCCGGCTGACTGGCCTGTGGATCATATATCCATTCCGGTGGATAGCGGGTATCAAAAGGCACAAAGGGCAGAGCAATAGGAAAATGGATTAAATAGGAGTCCAGATAGTCCAAGCCCAAATCAGAAAGGGTTTTCTCCAGCGCTGGCAGCACATGCTCTTTGCTGTGATAAGTATTCCAAAGTTTAGATACAATATACAAGTCTTCGCGCTTACATAAACCCTCTGCAATAGCTCGCGCAATACCTTGTCCCACCTCGACCTCATTACCATAATCGCAGGCGCTATCTAAATGCCTATAACCCACCTTAATAGCGTTATACACTACCTCGGCACATTGCGAATTTGGTACTTTCCACAGGCCTAATCCAATCTCAGGTTTTTCCTTAGCTGTCATTTCAATTCTCACATGCTGCTGAATATTGATGCTATTATACATTCGTTTAATAAGAAGCCATCCACTAATTTTCCTGGCACGTTCAGTGAGCTCGTTACAATAATCAACGCTGGTAGAAAGCCAAACTTAACGTCGCTGATTATGGTTGAAACAATTTCAACCCAATTATTCAAATCATTTTTTGGAAGTTGAATAAATGTCATATTTCAATACCACGGCTCCCGCGTGGAACGATATACCACCACTCGAGTTACGCGGAATAGCAACACCAACTGAAACCAGCACGGTCTCGATAGAGACAACAGAAGGCCCACTGATTATCTCGCTACATCGTTTTGGCGTTAGATTACGTTTCGGGAATCGTCAGTTCGGCGATTACGGGATGCTGGTTAAAGAACCTGAAGCCATAACACCGTCCGTAATAAACAGCGACAATCTCACGATTATTGAGGGAGGCGGTCACCTTCTTAAACTACATCATCAACCGCTTTCTTTTGAGCTCTTTAACAATTCCCAGTCTGTTCAAAAGTCTCCTACAGATAGCCACTTTGTACGTCGATTTCGACTACCTCCCGTGGCACGGGTGGATAAGGGTTGGTTTGTGAGCCTGGAACTGGAATCCAGCGAGCCCGTATACGGGTTAGGTGAAAAATGGGGCAGCCTCAATAAACGCGGGCAATTAGTACGCTCTTACAATGAGGATTCTCTAGGTGTGAATGCCGAAGCATCCTACAAAAATACGCCCTTTGCCTGGAGCCCCAACGGCTGGGGCGCTTTTGTACATACACCTGCACCAGTCACTCATGGCGTTGGCTTTGCGCCCTGGTCGCAGCGGGCTTACGGTATGCTGGTTGAAGATAGCTCGATGGACCTGTTTCTATTTTCTGGTAACGATGGCGCTGCAATAATCGAGAGTTATACCGAGTTAACAGGGCGTGCGCCGGTACCACCGCTATGGAGTCTTGGGGTAATACTGTCCAAAGCATATTACAAGGATGCTGAAGAGTTGCTGACGACAGCGCGGGCAGTGCGCAATAACAATATGCCCTGCGATGTAATTACTCTAGACGGTCGTGCCTGGCAGGACACTGATACCCGCTTTGCCTTTGAATGGGACCCCAAGCGCTACACCGATCCACTGTCTGTTATTAACGAGCTCAAGGCACTCAATTTCAAAGTGTGTGTCTGGGAATATCCACTAGTCTCAATTCATAGCCCGCTTTTCAAAACTATGGATACCAAAGGCTGGCTTCTAAAAGACCAAACTACCGGGGAGACTTATCGCTACCAATGGGACACCAGTTGTTTTGGCGATGTGTTAACCCCCCTACCCGACTCCGGAATTGTCGATTTCACCCATCCCGACGCTTATGCATTCTGGCGCGATAGCCACAAGCCCCTGTTCGACATGGGTGTAGATATGATCAAAGTGGATTTTGGCGAGCAAATTGAAGCCGGCATGGTGGCCTGGAATGGGGACTCTGGTGAGGTTTTGCACAATGCCTACAGCTTGCTATACAACCGCTGTGTTTATGAAGCTGCAGCGCGTTATTGTAAGTCGGGGGCCTTCCTGTTTAGTCGTTCTTCCTGGACTGGATCGCAACGTTATCCAGCACAATGGGGCGGAGACGCTCAGGCAGATTGGGGTGGTTTAGCAGCTAACTTACGAGGAGGTGTATCTTGGGGCATGTCTGGAGCGCCCTATTACGCAACCGATGTGGGAGGGTTTTATGCCGATCAACGCGATGACGAGCTCTACGTTCGCTGGGCACAAGCAGCAGTATTCTCCGCACATTTTCGCCTACACGGAATCGGCCCACGAGAACCCTGGTCCTATGGAAAAGAGGCGGAAACTATTGTATTGGCCGCATTACAGTTGCGCTATCGACTCCTTCCGTACCTACACAAAACCATGACATCTGCGAGCGAAACTGGCATGCCCGTGCAACGGGGTATGCCTTTGGCTTTTCCTGAGGATCGAGCCGCTTGGGCATTTGAAGACCAATTTATGTTTGGCGACGATATGCTTGTCGCCCCCTGCCTGAAACCGGGCGGTGAGATAGAATGCTACCTGCCAGCACTAGCCGATCGCCATTGGTGTAAATTTCCCAGTGGTGAAGTTTTTGAAGGTGGCCGCACACATAAACTAACACTCCCCCTTAATGACATTGCCGTATTTGTTCCCGAGGCGACAAAGATTCCACTGGGGCCTGACGTGACATATACAGATGCACTGACCGACGGGTTATCTGTAGTATCATATTGGAATCAGTAAAAAGCCCCGAAGAATGTAAGTACAATAATAACTGCCGAGGCGTCGAACGTGGGACTGGAATTCGTAATTTATACCATGGGGTCATGTGTTTTTTTCATGGCTATTGTTGCTTTTATCTCTTACCAAAAAACCAAAGGAGAGGTGAGCACAAAAGACGGGTATTTCCTTGCAGGGCGAGGACTCACCGGTATATTCATCGCTGGCTCTATGGTGCTTACAAACCTTTCTGCCGAGCAGTTAATCGGGCTAAACGGGTCTGCTTATGGCCACAACATGAGCAGCATGGCCTGGGAGGTTACCGCCGGTGTCGCGACCATCGTGATGGCGCTGGTTTTTCTACCAAAGTATTTGTCCGGAGCCTTTTCAACACTTCCGGAATTTTTAAGTAATCGTTTTGATGATGGCGTCAGACGTTTAACCGTTTTGTTGTTCCTGGCAGGTTATGGTTTGATCACTATTCCCTCCATCCTCTACTCTGGTTCAATTGCAGTTCTGCAACTGTTTGACGTTCCCGCCCTGCTTAACCTCAGTTACAGCAGCGCACTGGTCATTACTATTGTTGCGGTCGGTCTCATCGGATCTATCTATGCTGTATTCGGCGGTTTAAAAGCGGTAGCGGTTTCCGACACTATTAACGGTGTCGGCTTACTAATCATTGGCATTCTTGTTCCCGTATTTGGTTTTTCCGCCCTCGGCGACGGCAGCGTCTCAGCAGGCATCAATCAGGTGCTCTCGACACACACAGAAAAACTTAATGCCATTGGCGCCGCTTCAGACCCAACACCTTTTGGTACTATTTTTACCGGTATGATTTTCGCAAACTTGTTTTACTGGGGTACCAACCAATATGTCATCCAACGAACACTCGGCGCCAAAAATCTCGCCGAAGGTCAAAAGGGCGTGCTCTATACCGGCTATTTCAAACTGTTGGTGCCGTTTATGATGATGTTGCCCGGAGTCATTGCCTTTCATCTTTACGGTGGAGAACTCCAATCGATAGATCTGGCCTTCCCGCACCTTGTTAAAAACGTGCTTCCTGTCTATATGTCTGGATTCTTTCTAGCCGTTTTACTGGGCGCTGTTTTCAGCTCCTTCAATTCTCTACTCCATAGTGCCGCCACTCTATTCGTGTTGGATATTTATAAACCGATGAAAAAGAGCACTGTCAGCGATGAAAAACTGATTAAAGTAGCCAAAGTCGCAAGTGTTGTTATCGCACTTTTTTCTTTCATCGCAGCGCCTCTTTTACAATACGCTCCCGAAGGCATCTTCCAAATCATTCGCATTTTTACCGGATTCTATAACATCCCCGTTATTGCTGTAGTGCTGGTAGGTCTGTTTACAAAACGCGTTCCCGGTATTGCCGCCAAAATTGCGATTGTCTTTCATATAGTTGCCTATGGGCTGCTACAATTTGTTATTAAAGTTGATATCAACTTTCTTCATATTTACGCGATATTATTCTTCATTGAAGTAGGTATCATGCTCATCATCGGTTATTGGAAACCGCTTGCCGACGCTTGGCACTATCAACATAAAGATCCTGTGGATATGACTCCCTGGGCTTATGCATTACCAACCGCGATTACGCTTTTTAGCGGTATTTTGGCGCTTTATATTCTGTTTTCACCGATTGGCTTGGTTGGTGGCCTAACACCGGCTTTCTGGCCAGCAATGGCAGCTCTCCTGATCACCAATATTGTGCTCTGCATATTCAGCATGAAACACTGGCGCTCCAAGTACAGTGAAAAACTTCATTGGAATGAAACATAGAAAGTACAAAAAACCTGAATAAGCTATCGACAGTAAACATTTCTGCTACTAAATAACCGGGCACCGTTAGCCGATTTATATACTGTCAAAAACAAAAACGGTTGTGCTGCTAAATTGCTCGCCAGGCTCCAGCTTGGTACTGGGAAAATGTGCGTGGTTAGGTGCATCGGGCGGGCGCTGGGTTTCCAGACAAAATCCGGTTCGAAACATATACGGTAACTTGTCTTTGTTCTGATATTGACCATCGAGATAGTTACCGCTGTAAAAGACGAGCCCCGGCTGATCTGTCAGCACACTCAATCTGCGACCACTATTTGGCTCAATCACCTGCGCTGCTATTTGACTGTTTTTCACTACCGGCTTATCCAAGAGCCAGTAGTGATCATAACCACTCCCATGTTGAATTTGGTCATGATCACTATTGATGCTCTCACCAACAGGACTGCTCTGGCGAAAATCAAAAGGACTAGCCGCTACCGGAGACACCTCTCCAGTGGGTATTGAATCACTATTTATTGGCAGATAATATGTCGACCTAATGTGTAACAAATGATCCAAAACATTTTTATCGGCATCACCCGAAAGATTGAAGTAAAGGTGCTGGGTTGGATTAAAAATTGTCGTTTTTGTTGTTGTCGCTTCATACCCAATAATCAATTCATCATTATCAGTTAAGGTGTAAACAACTTTAATATCAAGCAAACCAGGATAACCCTCTTCGCCATCGGCGCTGCTCGTCGTCAACGCTATACTCACGTTATCGACACCTTTGTTAACTGACGCTTGCCACAACTTTTTATCCAACCCTTTAACACCACCATGGAGATGATGTTCGCCGCTGTTAAGATTAAGCTTAAAGTCCCTGCCGTCCAAATTAAAGCAACCTTTGTCAATACGGCCGGCACAACGACCAACAAGGGCGCCCAGATAATTTATATCATGTTGATAGTGATCAAGATCCTGGTATCCAAGAACAATATCGGTATATTGACCATCGCGATCAGCGGCGGTTAATGCAACAATGACACCTCCATAATTAGTCACTTTGAGCGTTTGCCCGTTGCTATTAGCTAACGTATAAAGCACAACGTTGCCGCCATCGGGAAGTTTACCAAAAGACTCTTCTTGTATTTTAAGGCAAGGAGCAGGATTCATTTTTCACACCTTTTTTAGGCCGTCATTCATACACAGATCACTCGTTGTCAGATAAAGGATAAGGTTGCCCGTTTAGCGCGACACATTGAGTCGTTTCATTTGGCTTTGCATAGTTAACTCGCGATAGCCGTGAGGTTTTATGATAGCTGTCTAGCCCTGATACAGACACTGTTGATAATCTTTCGATATCAATATAACCGTCCTCCATAATAGCATCAGCGTCACATAAAATATCGGTAATCTCCCCAATCACAAACAGAGTGTGGTTTAGCTCGATAGGGATAATATCTCGTAGTTGCAGTGCGTATTTTAACGCGCTTTTTTCAACAAATGGTGCATTGTGGCTATCGATAAAAGAAGCGGTCAATCCAGTGCAATCAAATTCACTTTGATCGTCACCGTAGCGTGCAGATGTCTGATGCGCCTCTCTCCAAAACGATTCACTCACCTGGTTGATGGTATATTGCTTAGTTTCTCGAATATTTTCCAACGTGTGCCGTGAGACACTATCGGGCCGTACAACAAATCCTACTAGAGCAGGCGAAGCGCCAAGATGAACTACCGAGCTAAACATCGCCAAATTGGTCTGCCCGTCACTATTGATAGTGCCAACCAAATTGGCACTTTTGAAACCGGACAAACTGTTGATCAAGGTTGCTCGATATCGCTTCGGAAAAAGATCAATCTTGTTTTTGTCGAAATGCTGCATGTTCTTCTACTCGAAAATATACTTGTTCGACTCTATACGCACCGTGTTTAAAGGTCGACCAACTTATATTCATTAATAACGCGAGGATGCCTGAACCTACCCAATGCGTGCGCAGACACTCTTGTTGTATTGACTACAGCTTACGAATAATATGGATTTTGTTAATTAATGATTATTTGGAAGGTATACCATGAATGATGCTGAGGAAATTCGGTCCATAGTTCAAACGTACTTTGAGGGTATGTACGAATCCAGTGCGGAAAAGACTTACGCAGCGTTTCACCGCAGTGCAAAAATCACGGGGTATCTGGAGGATGAACTGCGTGAGATGACTGTCGAAGACTTTGCCGGGTTCGTATCGAGCCAACAACCGTCACCGAAGGAAAAGGGAGAAGCGGCGCGGTTAGATATTCTCTTAGTTGATATCACCGGTAATACGGCAGCTATTAAAGTACGAGACGACTATCTGGGCATGACGTTTGTAGATACTTTGTCCTTTCTCAAGGAAGACGGTACATGGAGTATCTACAACAAGCTGTTCTGCGTTGAGGGCAAGTCTGGTTAGGGTGAGCGCAACGGTGCCATACAGGTATCCACATAGAACATCAGCAAGCCCAGCTCACGAAGCATAGAGGTATAAATGGTGGGTCTGCCCTATGATAACGAAAGGCCACTCATAATAGGCAGCAAAACATTCCCATCACAATTTTCACTTACATCTGATTATTAAATACCATCACGACAACGTTGATGAATGGACAAATTTCACGGATGTTAGTAACTTATTGACAATTAGTGGACAAGCCAGCCGGCTCGTATTGCTATTTGTTGTGCATGCAGTTGAATTCAGACAAACTTAACATTGTGTTATTGATTATCAGATTCCAGGCCTGTGATGAAAAATGAACCTTCTATTGTTATAAGAGAAGCAACGAAATCGGACGGTGGTGTACTGCGGGTGTTGATAAATGAAATTATTCACATCGGCGGGACAACAGCAATTGAATCTCCTCTCTCAGATACCGAGTTTGGGGAATATTTTCTTAACGGTCCAAATTTCATTTACTGTCATGTCGCGACAACCCGAAACAACAAAATACTGGGATTCCAGTCGCTCACTCAGCATCCTAAGCTGGCGGAAGGTTGGGCAGATATAGCAACCTTTACAAGACAAAATCCGAAGATCCCTGGTGTCGGGACGGCACTTTTTAATGCAACGATACTTTACGCAAAAAAAATAAAGCTCGAGGCTATCAATGCAACCATCCGAAGAGATAATATTCCCGGCTTATCATACTACTCAAAGATGGGATTCGTTGACTACTCTGTAGACAGAGCAGTGCCACTGAGTGATGGAACACCCATTGATCGAGTTTCTAAAAAAATTGTGATTGAAGATACGTCGGGGGCAGCGTGATAACAGGCCCGACTACACAAACATAAAATTGGTTACATTATTCAGCAATGATTACAGTGCTTATAGTGTAGATATTTGTCGTTTGAATGGGTTAAATTGTGGGCACTGATCTTGCGACCGCGTGGGTATTTAGGCCAGGTCTTTTAGATATCGAAAATTTGACCGGAGCACAACCGGCGGGCTTATGGGGACCACGTCGCCGGGTAAACCAGACACCTAAAGCTTACGAACAGAATAAATAAACCATCAGGAATCACTTGCAATCGCAGTAGTTCCTCTACCTGCCGTCTGATCAAAATCAAGTCATGAAACAAACTTAGTCCATTAATATTTTTTTATATCAATATGCTATACAGTGCGCCGTCATGCTTGGACCTTTTGCTGAACATTGCCCGACCACATCATTTGAACTGGTTAATTAATCGATATGAATTCACATTCTCATCTCCCGACCCAGGAAGAGTTCTCGCGTATTTTCAGACGTCTTCTCAGTCCGGAAAGCCCCTATTATCGCATCGCGATCTTACTGAGTGCATTTATCAGCCTGCTAACACTGGCTGTACCCATTTCAATCCAGATGTTAATTGATCAGGTGGCCAATACGGCTCTCATGCAGCCGGTGATTTTATTGGCTGGTACTTTGTTTGGGCTTTTGGCGATCTCAGGTTTGTTTTATGCAGCACGAGAATATGTACTGGAGCTGTTCGCCCGCAGAATTTTTGCCCGGCTGGCATCGGAAATAACCCTGAAAATTGTGAATTCCCCTGCGTCCTTTTTTGATCAAGCCCGCCGTGATGATCTGATCAACCGCTACTTTGATATTATGACGGTTACCCGGTCCATCCCGCCTCTATTGGTTGGACTGTTTACCTTTATGTTCCAATCGGCCATCGGCTTTGCAGTAACAAGCCTGTATCACCCGATTTTCCTGCTTTTCAATGCTGTGCTAATCGCAGCTCTTTACGCCATCTGGAAAATCTGGGGCTGGCGCGCAACAGAGCATGCCTTCCATAAAAGCGAAGCAAAGTATGATGCCGCCGCATGGATTGAGGGCCTCTCACACAACACCGAATTTTTTAAAGCCGGCCCAAACGGTGATGATGCAATCCGCAAAACCAACAAATTGATCGATCACCATATCAGTATGATGAAAGGTTATTTCCGCGTCACTTTCACCCAAATGTTGCTGCTTTTGTTGTTATACGCACTCTCGAGCGCAGCACTGCTGGGCCTCGGGGGCTGGCTGGTGATTGAGGGGCAACTGTCGCTTGGGCAATTGGTGGCGGCAGAACTTATCTTGTCTGCAATTTTTGGCGGCTTTGTGATGCTCGCCGGATATATGAAGGATTATTATGACCTTTGCGCCGCAGTCGAGGAACTCGACCGTATTCAAAAAATACCGTCCCGGTTGCCACCGCGCGCAGACCGCATGCCAGACGGCGGCGGAGCGGTACTGATTAAAGACGCCTATGTTGCAGAGTCTGATTATGACCTGACGCTGAATTTTGAAATGGCCGTTGGTAGCTCACTTCGGGTCGCACAAAGCGAACCGCTTGAGCGCAGAACTCTTACCCGTCTATTGAAAGGCCACATCACCGCAACCTCAGGCCGCGTAGAGGTGGACGGTATTGATGTCCGAGACTGGCATCACCAAACCTTAAACGGCGAAGTCAAAATCATTGACCGTACTACACTTCCCCACATGCCAATTGGCACCTATGTTCAGCACGGTCACCCGGAAATTGATCGGGCACATGTTTTTGAGGCCATCGACATCGTTGGCCTGACAGAACGCGTCAGTAAACTCCCACATGGGATTGACACGATAATTGCACCCAGTGGATGGCCTTTGACGGTTGAGGAGAGTTTGCGCCTCAAATTGGCAGCAGCAATTTTGGATGCCCCCCGATTGGTCATCTTAAGCGAGGTCTATGACCTTGTGAAACCAGAACCCATCATGGCCGCGATCAAGGAAATGCGGAAAAATCGGCAGGTTAGTGTGCTGATTTTGCGCGAAAATGATGATCTGGAAGGTTTTAAGACCAGCCACATCGAAGTAGGCGAGCGATTACACCCCTCGGACACGCTGGAGATGAAAGCATGACACAGTTTTCATTCGAAGAGGAATATGATCCCAGGCAGCTTCAACTTCTGTCAACGCTAAAACAGCATAAAGTGCCTACTGCCATGTGGGTTTTCTCTATCGTGACTTTGCTGTTTGTTATCATCGCTGTCATCTTCATGAGCGTAGCTCCCTGGGTACAAACCATAGCGGGTACTGGCCGAATGGTTGCCCTTGACCCCGCAGACCGCGAACAGGCAATCAGCGCCCTTGTGCCAGGCCGGATCGCAGAATGGTATGTACGCGAAGGCAGTCAGGTCGGCAAAGGACAACCCATCGCACGCATTGTCGACAATGATCCCCGATTGATGGAGCGCCTGGACACCCAGCTGGCACTGGCAAAAGAAAAAGTAGCGAGCGCCGAAACAGCGCTGCGGACCGCACGCCTTGACGCCGAGCGCAAACAAGGACTGTTCAGCGATGGCTTGGTCTCACGGCTGGAAATGGAACAGGCGCAAATCCTCTTGACCGAATTTGAGGTTAAAGCCCAAGGCGCAGCAGACGAGCTAAACCGGGCAGAACTTGCACTCTCGCGCGAAGGCAGTCAGCAGGTGCTCGCACCGCGTCATGGGGTCATCACCCGGGTGATTGCTGGCGGCACGGCCACGTTCGTCAAGGCAGGAGACAGACTGGCCCTATTTGCGCCCTACAACATCGAAAGTGCGGTTCAATTGTATGTGGATGGCCGCGATGCCAGCCTCGTTTCAGTTGGTAAACCCGTGCGTTTGCAATTTGAGGGATGGCCGGTTATTCAATTTAGCGGTTGGCCATCAGTTGCAGTTGGCACATTTGCTGGTGAAGTCGCCTTTGTTGACCCTATGGCCGGGGCTAACGGCTTATTCAGAGTTGTTGTACAGCAGGCCAGTGATGGTCCCCCATGGCCCGCCAACAATATCTTACGCATTGGCACCAATGTTCGGGGATGGGTCCTATTGGACGAGGTTTCTGTCGCGTACGAGCTTTGGCGGCAATTGAACAACTTTCCCCCTGAGTTCCCAGCCAATTTCACAAATGGCGATGGTGTCAATGATGGAGAACGCCGGTGAAGTTTTTGCTTTTGAGCGCTGCTGTTTATCTTGGTTTAAGTAGCAATTTGTTTGCGGGTGATGAAGGGGTTAAGCTGGCTAACGTGTCATCAGAAGTTCGCCAATCCGCAACCGGCGTATCGAACAGATCAACCACCCCGTCAACTACATTGTCGCGCCTGCTGGAGAGTGTTGAACTTCACGCACCGCAAATCATTCTCGCTCGTGCACCGGTCGACATAGCCGAAGCCAACGAACTGGTGGCATCCAGCGGCTTTGATCCGGTTCTATCCGCCAAATACAGCAACCGGCTTTCAGGCTTTTATGATGGTCAGGTTGCCGACGTTAATGTCACTCAGCGGCTGAACGGTCTAAACGCTGATGTATACGGTGGATACAGCGTATCGAATGGCGACCTGCCGGTATACGAAGATCAGTTTCTTACCAACAGCGGCGGCGAATTCAGAGCAGGAGCACGCTTCGCACTCATGCGCGGACGGGAAATAGACCCTGAACGCACCAAGCTGGCTACAGCCCGGCTCGGCACTGAACAAGCCACCAACGCAGCCGAAGCAGATGTTATTAGCATCAAGGCAAGCGCTGTCGCGGCCTTTGTTGACTGGCTCTATGTCGAGCGAATACTCGCCGTATATCAGGAACTTTACAGCATCGCCGAGACCCGAATCATTGCCATTGAAAAAGCCATCGCAGCAGGCCAGCTCGCGTCTATCACCCGCGATGAAAACCAGCAATTGCTGCTGGCGCGCCGCAGTCAACTCTTGAAATCAGAGCAAGATACGTTGGAGGCACGCGCGCGCCTCAGCTTGTTCTTGCGTGACCAAAACGGGCAACCCCAGGCGCCAATTTTGGGTGAAAGTTCTGGTGTACCGCAAAACGACCCTTACCTGACCGCATCGGTTGAAGAACTTCTGCGACAGGTTCTGGACGATCGTCCTGACCTTACAGCCCTGCGGTTTGAACTTCAGGCACTGACAGCAAAAGAGCGATTGGCAGACAACGACCTGCAACCCGAACTTGATTTCATCTATGAGGTCAGTCGTGACGTGGGCAATGGTCTTGACCGCCGCTCAGGCACTGATCACAAGGTTGGACTTGAATTCAAATTGCCACTGGCGTTTGCCCGTGCGCGCGGTGAAGGCGCAGCGCTGCGCGCACGGGCCAATGCCTTAAAAGCTGAGATCAGATTGCGTGAAGATCGGACAGCTCTTGCTCTGGGCGCAAACCAGCAGGGCTTGATTGCTACCGAGCAGCAAGTTCAAGTCGGTAGTTCTGAAATTAAAATTGCCGAAACCTTAAGTGCTGCAGAAGAGAGGCGTTATCTCGCCGGAACCAGCGATATATTTCGCTTGAATGCGCAGGAAACAGCCTTGGCAAACAGCCAATTCAGGCTTCTGCGCGCTCAGCGCGACCATGATACTCTACTGAATGAATTTTACCGCATCACCGGACAGTTTTGGTTTTAAGGCAGTCCCCCTATAGTGAGTAAAGATTACTCTCGGGGTGGATTTATGATGAAAACGGGGCTTTCCGGCAAACTGCAATGGCGATGTGTGCCGCAGTTATTTCTTTAAAGTCCTCACTGAAGATAACAAGAAAGAAGTGGCCAAACCAGACGGGTGCGAAATTGACCCACCTGAATTGGGAGACGTTGGGACATTTGATTTGACGCTGTTTACGCGCTGTATACTCGATCCTCAGCAAAGCTTAAAAACGCTCAACATTTCAACGTTATTTGAAAATGCTCGAAGAAGATATCGCCGAAAAGGAAGTAGAAGTAGGTGTGACAAAGCTTTCAGTAGATAAAATTGCACACAATCAAGCTGAGATCAACAATCTACAGGAAATAATGGCGGAGAAGGAGGGATTCGAACCCTCGATCCAGTTTCCCAGATATACCCTTAGCAGGGGCACGCCTTCGACCACTCGGCCACTTCTCCACATAAACTTATTGCGTTTCTAACTGGACGAATAAACTAGCAATAACTCCTGTAACAACACTGAGGTTGTACCGGTAGTTGTTGTAAAGCCTATCCAAACGCGGCGGCATAATACCACAGTTGTATCAATTTCAAAGACTTAAATAGCAGTATCCCGGCTTTTATTTGTTGCCTGTGTTGTCTTCAGCTTCACCCTGAATTCGCTGGTATATTTCTTCCCGATGAACCGACACTTCTTTCGGCGCATTTACACCGATACGAACCTGATTGCCTTTAACATCCAGTACAGTCACAGTAACATCATCGCCGATTATCAGCGTCTCACCAACGCGACGGGTTAAAATCAACATCTACTTCTCCTTAGAAACCACATCTAAATGCGTCTTTCCATCCAACAAAATTTCACGCTGACTCAAGTGACGTATCGTCGAGATCAAACGCCGTATGCAGTGCTCGCACAGCAAGTTCCAAAAAATTCTCATCAATTACAACAGAAATTTTTATTTCAGATGTTGTAATCAATTGTATGTTGGTGTTTATATCTGCAAGCGTTCTAAACATTTTGCTCGCAACACCAGCATGGGAACGCATGCCCACGCCAACGATTGACACCTTGGCTATTTTGGCGTCGGTTACGACCTCACGTGCGCCCAATTGTTTGGCAGTCTCGTGAAGAATAGCTTCTGCTTTGACCATATCACCACGACTAACCGTGAAGGTTATGTCATTGGTTTTGTCAGCCGCCGCATTTTGCACAATCACATCCACTTCTATATTCGCGTCGCTGATTGGACCCAGAATACGATAGGCTATGCCAGGGGTATCTGGAACACCCAATATACTGAGCTTGGCTTCGTCGCGTGTAAAGGCGATTCCTGAAATAGCAGGACTCTCCATATCTAAATTTTCCTCTAAGCTAATCAATGTACCCGGGCCATCCTGAAAACTATGCAATACGCGCAAAGGGACGTTATATTTTCCGGCAAACTCTACCGCTCGAATTTGCAAAACTTTGGAACCCAGACTGGCCATTTCGAGCATTTCTTCAAAGGTAATATGGTCGAGTCGGCGCGCCCTTTCAACAACGCGCGGGTCTGTAGTGTATACACCGTCAACATCGGTGTAAATCTGGCACTCATCGGCTTTTAAGGCCGCCGCCAAGGCCACTGCAGTCGTATCGGAGCCACCTCTTCCCAGCGTCGTTATATTGCCATCTTCGTCAGAGCCTTGAAAACCGGCTACAACAACAACTCTACCTCGCTCTAATTCGGCGCGAATATTACTGTCATCAATATCCCGAATACGGGCTTTATTATGGGCACTATCGGTAAGAATTTTCACCTGTGAGCCGGTGAAAGATCGGGCTGGGCATCCACGCTTATTCAACGCCATACTTAACAGAGCGATAGTTACCTGTTCGCCAGTTGAGATCAATACGTCTAATTCACGTGGTGTAGGTTGCCCCTGAATGTCATTGGCCAACCCAATAAGACGATTGGTTTCACCGCTCATAGCAGACACAGCAACAACAATATCATGCCCCTGACGGCGAAAATCGGTAACCTTATCAGCCACTGCTTCAATCCGCTCTACGGTACCTACCGAGGTGCCACCAAATTTTTGTACAATTAGACTCATTATCCGAAACTACTTCTCTTATCGATCATCATTTTATCCACAACTGACTGGCGTTTCCTGTCGGTTGCTAAACGGCGGCAATTAAACACTAAATCCGGTTGAAATTAAACCGTACAAATAAACATCAAGCAGAATCGCGACACCGCTTTGATAGTGTCCGTTTCAGCTTATGGATGTGGGCTACTGCTCTCCAACCCATGCAGCTACCGACTCTAGTGCTGCCGGCAGTGCGGAAACATCGCTGCCAGCACCCTTGGCCTTCTCTGGTTTTCCACCGCCTTTCCCCCCGACCATTGGCGCAAAGTGTTTCATCAGGTCGCCAGCACGAATCCGCTTGACCAGATCTTTCGATACGCCACATGCCAAGTTGATTTTGTCACCGTCAATACTGGCCAATAAGACCACTGCCGAGCCTAGTTTATCCTTCAATTGGGAGACAGTATCATCCAGTGTTTTCATATCTGCTCCTTCGAGCTGGCAAGCAACAACATGAATCCCATTCACTTCAACGGCCTGACTAGCCAAGTCACTACCTGCAGCTGACGCCATTTTAGACTTCAACCTGGCCAGCTCTTTTTCCAACTGCTTATGGCTTTCAAGCAATTGCTGTACTTTGCCGGCAACATTGTCCTTTGACCCTTTCACCAGCGCCGCGATTGCGTCAATCCGTTGTTCTGTCTCACTAAATAATTCGAGGGCAACAGCTCCCGTAACAGCCTCTATTCGACGCACGCCAGCAGCAATGCCAGACTCAGCGGTAATTCGCATCAGGCCAATATTACCCGTTCTGGATACATGCGTTCCGCCACAAAGCTCCACAGAAAAATTGTCGTCACCCATCGCCAGTACTCGAACCTGATCTCCGTATTTTTCCCCAAACAGCATCATCGCACCCAATTCACTTGCATGATCCATGTCGGTAACTGTGGTGGTAACGTCACTGTTTTTTCGAATTTGTTGATTGACCATCACTTCAATCTCTGCGAGCTGATCAGACGTTAGTCCTTCGAAATGCGAGAAATCAAAGCGCAATTTTTTTGAATCAACCAGCGAGCCTTTTTGCGTTACATGGTCACCCAACACTTGTCTAAGTGCCGCATGCAGTAAATGCGTGGCGGAATGATTGAGCGTTGTAGCCTGGCGAACATCTTCATCGACCTGGACAGAGATTGTGTCGCCCACCGACAAGCTACCTTGAAGGATAACCCCGTGGTGCAGGTGATTGTCGCCGCTTTTGGTCGTTTCTGAAACGTCAAATCGTGTGACGCCAGCTTGCATAAAACCGCTATCGCCTATTTGCCCTCCGGACTCACCGTAAAAAGGTGTAACCGCCAAAATCACCGCACCTTGATCTCCCTCGGCTAATGTATCAACCAATTCGCCGTCTTTTAGTAAGGCGGTGATTTCACAGTCGGCCTGCAAGGAATCATAACCGGCAAAAACGGTTTCGCCATCAATATCAATACCGTCGGGCAACTCCATTTTAAAATGACTGGCACTCCGAGCGCGCTGACGCTGAGCATTCATAGCCGTTTCAAAACCCTCCTCATCGAGAGTCAGCCCTCTTTCTCTAGCGATATCACCGGTCAAATCTACCGGAAAGCCATAAGTATCATACAACTTAAATATCGTCTGTCCCGGTATTTCGGTACCGGTCAAACTGTCGAGATCGGATTCCAGTATCCGCATACCCTGATCCAGCGTTTTCTCGAACTGCTGCTCTTCAGTGAGTAAAACTTTTTCGATACGGTCCTGCAGTTTCAGCAATTCCGGATAAGCGGTACCCATTTCCTGTGCCAGTGGTGCCACCAACTTATGGAAGAACGCCTCTGTTGCCCCAAGCTTGTTGCCGTGGCGCACTGCCCTGCGCACTATTCTGCGCAGCACGTAACCGCGACCTTCGTTTGATGGCAGTACGCCGTCCACAACCAGAAAAACACAGGAGCGAATATGGTCTACTATCACCCGCAAAGATGTATCGGTAGTGTCATTAACACCAAGCACCTTAGCAGCAGCATTCAACAGATTCTGAAAGAGATCAATTTCGTAATTGCTATGCACGTCTTGCATCACCGCGGCGATACGTTCTAACCCCATACCGGTATCAACCGAAGGTGCAGGGAGCTCAGCCATGGTGCCGTCGGCCGAGCGATTATATTGCATGAACACGTTATTCCAAATTTCGATAAAGCGATCACCATCTTCATCCGGGCTACCTGGTGGCCCTCCTTCGATTTCAGCACCGTGGTCATAAAATATTTCTGTACAGGGCCCGCAAGGACCCGTATCACCCATTGACCAAAAATTATCTGAGGCATATTTAGCCCCTTTATTGTCACCGATACGAATAATTCGCTCAGCAGGCACAGCCATCTCATTTTTCCAGATATCGTAAGCCTCGTTATCGTCTGCATAAACGGTAACGGTCAATTTATCCGCCGGAATATTGAGGTAGTCGGGCGACGTTAGGAATTCCCAGGCAAATGAGATCGCATCACGCTTGAAATAGTCACCAAAGCTGAAGTTACCCAACATTTCGAAGAAAGTATGATGCCGCGCCGTATAGCCGACATTCTCCAGATCATTGTGCTTGCCGCCAGCACGAACACATCGCTGAGAGCTGGTGGCGCGAGTGTAAGGTCGCTGATCATGACCCAAAAATACGTCTTTGAACTGTACCATTCCAGCATTGGTAAACAGCAACGTTGGATCATTGCCGGGAACCAGAGAACTACTGGCAACACGGGTATGCCCCTTTTGCTCAAAAAAACTAAGAAAGGCTTCGCGGATTTCAGAACTTTTCATTATGAACCTTGTATCAATGGCCAACTACGGGCAACTTGCAAGTCAGTAAAAATGGTGTGAAGGCGGGAATTATATAGGATTTCAGCGCAAAGGCCGAGTGAGGAAAGACTGTTTTGCGCCTTGAAACGAAGGTTTAATCATCATCAAGGCACAAAACTCGTCGAATCAATTAACCTAATTTTTCTTCTGTGGTTAATTGGCGAGCTTCTGACTCCAGCATGACGGGGATATCATCCCTAATAGGGTACGCCAGCCCGCTAGCCTTACAAACCAATTCCTGTTTTTCTTGATCGTAGTCCAGTGGTGCCTTAGTAACCGGGCACACCAAAATACTCAATAGTTTTTTATCTATCATTGTTACCTCTAATCCAATCACTCATTGTTATCACCCGCTGCAGGCGGCATAGGTAGTACCAGCAACTGCGGGTCAATACGCGTCTTTAACCAGTTCATTCGCCAATCCAAATGCGGGCCTGTGGCCCTGCCGCCAGAACCAACCTCTGCCACAATATCACCGGGTACCACTTCATCACCGACGCTCACCAAAACTTTACTTAAGTGCATAAGTGTTGATGATACTCCATGTCCATGATCGATGATCAAAGTACCACCCGAGTAAAACATATCCGGATGGGCGAGCGTAACCAACCCCGGTGCCGGTGTCGAAACCGGTGTACCCGTTGGCGCAGCAACATCAACACCGTAGTGAGGGCGTTTGGGGACGCCATTATAAACACGCTGACTGCCATATACACCACTAATTGGGCCAGTCAGCGGCCATTGAAATTCACCGGAAAAATCCAGTCGTGGTAACAATTGCGCCCGTGCCTGCCTGACTTCTGCAGACTCACTGCGAATTCGCTTCAAACTGCTCTCACTTGGACTCATTATTTTCTTCGCTATGCCCTCAATCCGCTGGATCTTGTAGTCTCTCGGGATAATGGTGAGCGATTGACGGATAGTTGCGCCGCTTGTCGCGGTAACCACCAATTCCGCATGAGAATTAGCATCACGGTCAAAACCCAAGGCAAAAGTACCGTCGTCAGCAACCATCACGGAGACGCCGTCCAATGAAACCTGGCTACCCGGCCGCACCTTCCCGACTAGCATCCCCCCCTGCTGCATTGCCCCAACTAGCTCCACGCCGTCGACAGCCTCATTACCCACAGCAGATAACGAAACACACACAGTAATCAGTAAAACTATAAAACAACGCACATTGAATTCTCTTTTTGGCCAGATAATGGTTGAAATCCGTATGAGATAAGACACCACCTAGTACTATAATAGACTGCTTTACCGCGTCGAGAAAGACTGGCAAACAGGAATCATATGTTATGGGTCGTTACCGCCCACCGCACAAACCGGGGTCTTGCTACATCACCCCCGATGGAGAAAAAGCTTTACGCGATGAGGTCTATCAACTGTGGAAGATAGAAAGACCGGAAGTAACCGCCGTGGTTCATGAAGCCGCAAAGAATGGCGATCGCTCAGAAAATGGTGACTATATTTATGGTAAACGGCGTCTGCGAGAAATTGATAGCAGAGTACGGTTTCTGACCAAACGGCTGGATAGCGTCGAAATTGTTGATCGCACCCCCGCTAACCAAGACACCATCTATTTCGGCGCATGGGTGACAGTAGAAGATGACACCGGAACCACACACAGTTATCGGATTGTCGGGCCCGATGAATTTGATTTAGCAAGCAACAAACTTAGTATGGATTCACCTCTTGCAAAAGCGCTATTAGGTAAGCGGGTTAAAGACGAAATTCTGTTTAAAACACCAGAAGGTGAACGAGAACTGTACATCAGTAAAGTCTGGTACGAAAAAGTATAAGGCCCCCTGCTACACGTCACCGAAGGCGATTTCAACGACCATTCAAACTATGGTAATGTACTTGGCTAATTGGCCCAAAAGCCTTCTGTCAACGAGTTGTGAACCCGAAACGTTATGACCACAGTCGATGAACGCCGTCAACATTCACGTTATCCAGCAGGCCATTTGCATGTGCTGGCAAAATCCCTGCGCAACAAAGAGGCAGAATGGGAAATGGGTTACATCAGTACGGTTGATTTTAATCGTTTTGGGATCGGCCTGGAAACAGGACACAATTTTGCCATCGGCGACATTCTCGCACTGGTCATTCGCACAGACGATGCTACTCTGGCAGAAATAAATGGTTTGGTATGTAACCGCACCCAAATTGACAGAGGTTACCGGTTCGGAGTTCGCTTTGAACACGAGGGCGACAATCAGGAAGAGTCGCCCGAAGCCATGATCAATATCAGTGAAGAAATTTTGATGATTGAGCGAGAGGCAGCTGCGGCAGTGCACTAAATCGCGCTCAATTAGCACAATAGAAATTACTCGATCAAATTTAATGATCACAAACAATTTTATAGAAAAAGAAGAGGGAAAAACCTATGAAAGACGAAACGCTTGCGATCCACCACGGTTATCAATCTGATCCAACAACCCATTCTGTTGCCGTTCCTATTTATCAGACAGTTGCCTTTGAGTTCGATAATGCCCAACACGGTGCAGACTTATTTAATCTCGCAGTACCTGGCAATATTTATAGCCGTATCATGAATCCGACCAATGACGTACTGGAACAACGAATGGCTGCTCTGGAAGGTGGTGTGGGTGCGCTGGTTGTTAGCTCCGGCAGCGCTGCAATTAACTACGCTATTCTTACGCTGGCGGAAGCGGGTGACAATATTGTCTCCACGCCGCAACTTTACGGCGGAACTTATACGCTGTTTGCACACATGTTACCGAAGATGGGCATCGACGTCCGATTTGCCAAAGATGACAGCCCGGAAAGCATTGCTGAACTGATCGATGATAATACCAAGGCCGTTTTTTGCGAAAGCATTGGCAACCCCGCCGGCAATGTCGTAGACCTTACTGGTATTTCCGACGCTGCTCACGCTAAAGGCGTGCCAGTAATCGTCGACAATACTGTAGCCACACCGGTCTTATGCAAGCCCTTTAGTTTTGGTGCTGATATCGTTGTGCACTCCCTAACAAAATACGTCGGTGGCCATGGCACTACATTAGGCGGCGCCATTGTCGACTCCGGGAAATTTCCCTGGGCAGAGCATGCACAACGCTTCCCGGTTCTAAACCAACCAGAACCCGCCTACCACGGAGTGGTTTATACCGAAGCGTTTGGTGAAGCGGCATTTATTGGTCGCGCACGGACAGTACCGCTACGTAATACGGGTGCAGCCCTGTCGCCGACGAGCTCGTTTCAGTTAATGCAGGGATTAGAAACACTGTCACTGCGGATGGAACGTCATACCGAGAACACCTTTAAAGTGGCAGAATTCCTCAACAATCATGAGAGTGTTGAATGGGTCAGCTACGCCGGCCTGGAAGATTCTAAATACTTTGCATTGGCGCAAAAATACATGCAAGGCAAACCCTCCGGCATTTTGTCATTTGGGCTAAAAGGCGGATTTGAAGCGGGCGAGAAATTTTACGACGCGTTACAACTATTCAAACGTCTGGTGAATATCGGTGATGCCAAATCACTGGCCTGCCACCCGGCATCTACCACTCACCGTCAAATGTCACCTTCTGAACAAAAAGAAGCAGGCGTCAGTCCGGAGATGATACGTTTATCAATAGGTATTGAGCACATTGATGACATTCTTGCCGACCTTAGCCAAGCACTAGCGTAGCTCACTCTCCGCACAATCACTGCTAGCGCTTCCATTTCGGAGGCGCTAGCAGCTACTCCTCAAAATGTTGTTACACGCTTTACTGCCGTGACCTGGTAGAACTAGACTTTGCCCGCCGAAGGAACACCCTCGTGCCATGGTGCCACTTTGAATAGCAATAACATGCCAGGCACGGCAAGACCCGCACACATCAAGTAGAATGTTGTCCACCCCATCGATTCCACCAACACGCCAGACAAGGCGCTTGAGAATGTTCTTGGCACAGTCGCTAGTGCCGTTAGTAAAGCCAGCTGAGTTGCCGCATAAACAGGATTAGTCGCCCTGGCCATAAATGCAGTAATCGCCGCAGTGCCGAGACCCACCCCCAAGTACTCCATGGCAATGACGATGGCTAATACCCACGCATTGTCGCCAACTTCAGCTAATATCGCGAAACCAAATATAGTAGTAATTTGAACAAAACCGAATAGCCATAACGCCCGATTAATGCCTATTTTTATCATTAATACGCCACCCACCAAGCCACCGATGATCGATGGCCACAGAGCCGCATTTTTTGCAATGATGCCAATTTCAGTCAAACTGAAGCCCAAATCGATATAGAAGGGTGTTGCAAGTGCAACCGCCATGTTGTCGCCAAGCTTATAAAAAAACAGGAAGGCCAATACCAAAAAAACACCTCGTCCGCCCAGTCGCTGGGAAAAATCTCGAAAGGGTAAAACAAACGAATCGCGGAAACTTTTGGGGATCGTCGGCGCTGTTATTACTTCTTTAACAACCAGCGTCATTCCCACACCTATAAACATAAAGGCAGAAGTAATCATAAACACTGACTGCCAAGGTATGATATCAGCTAATATTAACGACAATGCTCCCGGTACAAAACCCGCTATTCGGTATGCTTGTACATGAATACTATTTCCCAGACCCAACTCTTCGTCCGGCAACAACTCACGTCGATAAGCATCCAACGTGACGTCTTGTGTAGCACTAAACAAAGCAACCGCGAAACTCAACGCCGCAATTGTTGATAATTGGCTCGTCGGCGAAAAGAACCCCAACGACGCCACAAACACCAACAATAATACTTGAGTAATCAACATCCAACTGCGCCTGCGCCCTAACGGAAGTGGCGAGTAGCGGTCCATCAATGGCGCCCAGATAAACTTCCAGGCATAAGGCAACTGGATCAAAGAAAAAAAGCCTATCTCCGCAAGCCCCACGCCTTCTTTTCTTAACCAAGCGGGGACCAACTGAAGAAGAATATAGAGCGGCAGTCCCGAGGCGAAACCCGTGAATATGCAAATTAGCATTCGTCGATTCAAAATTGCGGCTTTTAGCTCAGGACTTATCAAAAAACACCCTCAGTATTCGTTTTTAGTTGTGTTGGCAAGCGATTATAAACACAATAACCAACTGGGAAATTTGAAGCCACAAAAATTATGGAATACATTCTCCAAGTCAACCAACTATTCAAGCGCTACAAAGACGTAGAAGCCGTTAATGGTATCAGCTTTGGTATTCGTCCAGGCATTTGTTTTGGTTTGCTGGGGCCGAATGGCGCCGGCAAAACCACTACTATCGAAATGATAGAAGGTGTCATCGTCGAATCCAGTGGAGACATTCTCTATAAAGATAAACCCCGTGACAAAACATTTGCCCAGCAGATCGGCATTCAATTTCAATCAACCGCACTGCCAGACTTCCTAACGGTCAGAGAGGTCATCGAGCTTTTTAGTAGCTTTTATACACTGCCTCAGCCTATGGAAGAGTTAGTCGAATTATGTCAGCTCAAGGAATTCCTCGATAGAGAGGCCAATAAGCTCTCCGGCGGTCAAAAACAGCGCTTGTTATTGGCGCTGGCATTAATCAATGACCCGGAAATTGTGTTCCTCGATGAGCCGACCACTGGTCTGGATCCGCAGTCCCGGCGAAAATTCTGGGATCTGATGACAATGATAAAATCCAGGGGCAAAACCATTGTGCTCACCACACACTATATGGATGAAGCTGAACTACTCTGCGACGAGTTGATTATCATTGATCATGGTGAAATCGTGGTTCAAGGGTCACCGCGCCAGCTGCTGAATAAACATCTGCCCGATAAACGAGTATGCATCGAGCAACAAAATGTATCGTTTGATGAGTCAAGTGTCACAGGGGAAATCGAGGTCATCAACAACGATATCGAGATCACCACAACATCTGTGGAACAAACACTGCGGGATCTAATGGATCAACGAGTTGATATGTCTTCACTAAGAGTACGCAATCCTACGCTCGAAGATCTGTTTATTCATTTAACCGGTCACCAATTGCGGGATTAATCATAACCTCCCGCTCAACGGATATTCCATGAAAGAATTTTTAGCGGTATTTGTTGCCAGAAACAAAGAATTTTATCGAGATAAAGGCTCCCTGAGCTGGTCATTTATTTTTCCGATTCTGATCATCGTGGTGTGTGCTTTCGCGTTTGCCAACCCTGACAAAACATTATTCAAAGTCGGAACCGTCGGCAATCAGCACGAAATGGCGTCTCTGGCGCTACTGCAACAACCATTCATTGAAAAAATTGTGTTCACCGACTTAGACCAGGCCCTAAAACGTGTACAACACCACCAACTGGATCTGCTAGTCAGTATTGACGACGATTCGAAAAACTACTGGATCAACACCGAGTCCTCCAATAGCCTTGTTGCTGAGCAACTGTTCACCCATCATGACAAAGACTTCATCAAACAGGAAACTAGCGGCAGTAAAGTTCGCTACGTTGATTGGGTGATTCCCGGCGTGCTGGGGATGAATCTTATGTTCGGCGCACTGTTCGGGATTGGCTATGTCATTGTTCGCTATCGCCAAAATGGCGTTCTAAAACGTTTGCAAGCGACCCCCGTGAGTCCGCTAAAATTTTTAAGTGCCCAGCTGGCCTCGCGCCTGGTTATTGTTGTATCAGTTAATGTTATTATTTTTATCGGCTGCAATGTTTTTTTGGATTTGATCATTGTCGGCAGCTATACCAGCCTATTCCTTGTTACTGTTTTAGGTGGGCTTGCGATGATCAGTATAGGTTTGCTGATTTCTTGTCGAACTGCCAACGAAGAACTGGCAGGCGGATTACTCAATATCGTTTCATTCCCAATGATGTTTGTGTCAGAAGTTTGGTTTAGTCTGGACAATGCCCCTGAATGGCTACTTTCGGTTTCTAATCTCATACCGCTAACGCACATCGTGAAGGCTACCCGGTCTATAATGATTGATGGTGCTACGCTAGCCGATGTCAGCTACCATTTGGTTTCTCTCATAGGCATCACTATCATTTGCCTCGGCTTGGCATCATTTTTATTCAAGTGGACTAAAAGTGACTAATCTCTGAAGTTGGTAAATTGTAGCGGCTGATCTAAATCTTCTTCTCGAAGAAAGGCCATCACCTGCTGCAAGTCATCCCGTTTTTTTGCAGTCACTCTAACCTGTTCCCCTTGAATTTGGGTTTGGACTTTCATTTTTTTCTCTTTGATGAGTTTCACAATTTTTTTGCCCAACAGCGTTTCCAGGCCATTTTGCATTGTTACTAGCTTTTTCACTTGTTTACCGGCCGTTTCTTCTTCACCCATGGTCATCGCTAATGGATCTATCTTGCACTTGATCAGAGCAGCTCTCAGCATGTCTTCCATTTGCGTAAGTTGAAAATCAGATTCCGCAATTATGGTCACCGCCAAATCACTACGATCGAACCTGGCATCGACACCCTTAAAATCAAATCGTGTATCAATTATTCGTCCAGCCTGATCAATGGCATTAGTAAAATCATGTAAATCGACTTCTGAAACAATATCAAACGATGGCATAAATCATTCCTTTATCATTCAATCTAAACCCTGGCGGCAACCAAAGCACCTGCAATAGCGGCAAAGTTTACCACACTCATAAACCATTTAATGAACGTAACACAAGAGACAATATTGATGCTTCAAACGAGATCATTAAAAGCATTATTCTAATCACATGCCGCACTATGCACATAGCGCAGCATGGCTGGAGCAACCCAAAGCCGCATGCTTGCACAAACGGTTCTTGACTTTAATTACCGCGACGCCTAAAGTTCGCCAAATCTGTAAACGGTGTTGGAATATTTGTGTTAACAAATAGACCTCTTAAATGGGAAGTCAGGTGCGTTTAGGCCCTTTGCCTAAATAACTCCTACGCTGCCCCCGCAACGGTAAGTGACAATCAATTGTCACAAGCCCGATACCAGCCTTTTGCAGAGTGCCGCACCACGTGCGACATACAATGATGATGCGGAGGGCGTCGTCTGGTATAGCTATCCTGCTTATTACCTGCTTTTCCCTCCCTTAACGCTTTCAAATTATAATTGAACGATTGGGGAAATTATGTCTTTTTATCAACGTACACTAGTCACCGCTATGGCTACAGCCTCGCTATGTGGACAGGGAGTCTCGGCCTTTGCCAGCGAAATAGAGCAGGTAATTGTCAGTGGCACCCGTTCGGAACAACCCTCGGTACAAATACCTGCAAGTATTCAGGTTGTTACCGCTGAACAAATCAAATTGAGCGGTGCGTCTAACCTGGTCCAGGTTCTAAATGCACAAGCTGGCATCCAAATTAATGACCTGATCGGCGCAGGCCGTCGAGCCACCTCCATTTCAATGCGCGGATTTGGTGAAAATAGCGTCAACAACGTATTGGTTTTGGTTGATGGCAGAAAATTAAATAACCCGTCACTGGCGGGACCTGATCTATCAACGATAGCGCTAAAAGACGTTGAGCGTGTGGAAATCATCCAGGGAAGCGCAGGCACACTTTATGGCGACCAAGCCACAGGCGGTGTTATCAATGTAATCACTAAACGTCCGAAAGAGCTGAGTGCCAGTATTGAAGCCGGCAGAGGCACCGACGACCTTGAAGTCTATCGCGGTGCAATCAGCCAGAATCTGGACAACGGTGTATTTTATCGTGTGTCCGCTGAGAAGATGTTGGCTGACAACTACCGGGTCAACAACGAGGCCAATTACTCTAACATTCTCGCTAATGTTGGCTATGAACAAAAGGCTTTCCGTGTATTTGCAGAAGTTTTACATGTCGACGATGACTTAAACCTGCCAGGTAGCCTTGATCGCGCCAGTATCAACAGCGATCGCAAGCAAACATTCACACCGAATGATTTTACCAATCAGGTTACTGATTCTTATCGAGTGGGTGGTGACCTTCATCTGACTGATAACTGGACACTCAGCACCGAGTATACTGACCGCGAAACAGAGTCCGATGGTTCTTTCTCATGGCTCCCAAGCTGGACGGAATCAATCACGGTTGAAACATTAAATCCACGTATCACCGGCACCGTTAAAACCTCCCGCGGTGACATTTTGGTAACCAGCGGTATCGACCTGCAACAAAGCGCCTATGAGTCTGAACTGACCGGTTCCGACAGTGAGCAGGATCTGTCGGATTTTTACGCGCAAGTTGTGGTTCCAGTCTCGGCAAAAATGAATATCACCGCTGGAGGCCGCTACAGCGAACTGGAAGAAACTGACAACCTCTCAGGAACCGACAATGACGATGACATCAGTGTTTTCCAGATAGGCGCAGCCTACAAAATTAATCAGAATACACGTCTCTTCCTGCGTCGGGATGAAGGTTTTCGCTGGGCAAATATCGATGAGAATGGTTACAGTGACAGGCCCATAGGCGAGATTTTAGAAGCGCAAGAAAGCACCTCATGGGAACTGGGCATGGAGACTCGCATTGATTCGCTATCACTGTCAGCAGTGCTCTATGACATGACGATTGACAATGAAATCTACTTCGACCCAACGGCAAATGGCTTTGGCGCCAACAGCAATCTCGATAAATCTGATCGCACAGGTATTGTTCTCGACAGTCGCTGGGAAATAAACGAACGCGTCAACCTGCAAATGAACTATAGCTATGTTGATGCCGAAGTGAGTGCGGGTTTTTATAATGGTAAGACTGTGCCATTTGTTGCCGACCAAACCGCCAATTTAGTTGTCACTTTTTTGATCAATAACAACTGGTCTATTTATGTAGATGCCCAGCACACAGGCAGTCGTTATGGCGCCAACGACGACGCCAACAACAGTGGTGAACTCGGAAGTTATACCCTGTACAACGCCAACATAAACTGGGAATATGAGCAGCTATGGGTTAATTTCCGCGCGAACAACCTCACCGGAAAAAAATACGATGGCTATGCCAGCACTCTCTACAACTTCGCTTATCCCGCCAAAGAAGACACCTTTGAAATAACGGCAGGTTATACTTTCTAGCTGTTTGTCCGGGAGATATATCTCCCGGACACTTTTTTTAGGGGTAAACTACAACCTTACAAATTTTACTTAGAGAATAGCCATGAGTCGTGATAAAAACGCCAAACACAAAACCAGCATGGAAAAACAGAAAGTTAATGTAGACCACGGTATTGCTAGCGCAGACATAGAACAAGGCGTTGCTATTCTGCTGACAGGCGATGGCAAAGGTAAATCCAGTTCAGCATTCGGCATGGTCCTTCGCAGCCTTGGTTACGGGCATAAAGTCGGTATTATTCAATTCATTAAGGGTGTGCAACTTTCAGGCGAAGAAATATTCATTCGTGATCATCACCCGGAAGTGTACTTTTATCAAATGGGAACCGGCTTTACCTGGGACACTCAAGATAGAAGCGGCGATATCGCCGCCGCAGAAGCAACGTGGAAACACGCAGAAAAACTGCTTTCTGACGACAGTTATCGGCTTGTTGTACTTGATGAGCTAACCTATATGCTCGCTTTCAAATATCTCGACGAAGACATGGTGCTAAACGCCATCCGTAATAGACCGCCAGAACAGTCAGTTGTCATGACCGGACGCGGCGGCGGCAGTGCCATCCGCGAACTTGCTGACACCGTCGCTGAAATCAACGATGTCAAACACGCTTTTAAAGCGGGGATTAAGGCGCGCGAGGGGGTCGACTTTTGAGGTTTGCACTATCAATTCTAGTGTTATTTCTCGCGTTTACAGGGCACGGCCTTGTCAGCGCAGAAAACAAACCACAGCGAATTGCCTCACTCAATTTGTGCACAGATCAAATTTTGCTAATGTTAGTATCGCGTGAACGGATTGCCTCGATCACCCATCTAGCTGAACAACCTGAGTATTCATTCACCTGGCGACAGGCACAGGGTTTACACAAAAACTCTGGTTTGGCGGAACAGATCATTCCATTGCAACCCGATCTGATTATTGCCTCACCCTACTCTCCCGGCAGTGCCGTAAAACTTTTGCCCAGTCTCGGATTCCCGGTTGAAATCGTAGAAATACCCACCTCGCTAGCTAACGTTGAGGCATTCATAAGGGAACTTGGGGTGTTAGTTGGCGAACCCTCTCGTGCTGCGGAAATCATCAATACGATGCAACAGAAAATTGCCAGATCTGAACAGTTACTGTCACAGCAAATTCGCGAACCGATGACAGCAATTACTTATGCTCCTAACGGTCACACCGCAGGAAAAAACACGCTAAAAAATGAAATTCTGGAAAAAAGTGGTTATCGCAATATGGCCGCTGATCTCGGCGTTGACTACTATGGCAATTTGTCCATTGAACAACTGCTTTATGCAAACCCGGATCTGGTTGTTATTGATGACTCCACCAATAACAGAAACTCCCTAGCGCAACGGTTTACTGAACACCCTGTGCTCAAAAAAGTAATGGGGAGCAGCCGTGTTGTCCATGTCGATGCTAATCAATGGCTTTGTGCCGGTCCGATGGCGGCTGAAGCCATCGAAACATTAACCACACACCGTATTACCCCGAATAATTCAGGTAACTCATAAGCCCCATGAGCCATCAAGCCAACAACAACTCGATCGCACTTTGGCTGACTCTCATAATGAGTTGTACGAGTCTCTTTGTAATCGCGCTGCATATGGGACCTGTCTATATTGATATCGCTGCGACAATTCGTGAATGGTTAGCCAGCGAAAAAAGCTTGAATGTATTGATTTTGACTGAAATACGATTGCCACGGGCACTGCTCGCCTGCTCGGTAGGCGCAACACTTGGCCTTGCTGGGGCCGCCTTGCAAGGACTGTTACGAAATCCCCTTGCAGGCCCCGGACTTGTTGGGGTATCTAACTGTGCAGCATTGGGCGCTGTTATCGTATTGTATTTCGGTTTTTCCGGCAGCGTTTGGTTTGCAGTACCTCTGGCCGGAATGATAGGCGCCGCAGTTTCAGTGCTATTGATCTTTCTATTGGCAGGTCACAACAGCAGTGTGATGACTTTGTTATTGGCAGGTGTTGCGGTGAATGCGGTCGCCTCTTCGCTTATATCTCTCGCGCTCAATTTTGCGCCAAACCCCTACGCAATGTCAGAAATGGTTTTTTGGCTACTCGGGTCTATCAGCAATCGAAGCTTTTCTGACTTCTACTTAGCTATCCCGTTTATGTTGACAGGCTGGGTAATGATTTTGAGCAGCGGTAGATTTCTTAACGCTTTGAGTCTTGGGGAAGAAACAGCGCAGTCACTGGGCTTCAATCTGGGTTGGCACAGGGCACTGTTAGTTATTGGTGTTGCTGTTTCAGTGGGTGCCGCCGTTTCAGTGAGCGGTAACATCGGATTTGTTGGTCTGGTTGTCCCACACTTAATCAGACCCTTTGTTAATCATGAACCTGGTCGACTATTAGCCACCAGCGCGCTAGGAGGAGCAATTTTGGTATTGCTTGCAGACATTAGCGTGCAGCTAATATCACCAGCCCAGGAGTTGAAACTTGGGGTAATTACAGCGCTGGTTGGCGGCCCATTCTTTTTGTACCTAATTATTAAAACGCGGAACACATTATTGTGACCAAATTTATATCGGCAGACCTTTCGTGGAACTGAGCGCTCAAGCCATTAGCTTGCAGATCAACGATAGTATAATTCTGCAATCGCTCTCTACAACAATCAATACTGGCGAACTGGTTGGATTGATTGGTCCAAATGGCGCGGGGAAAACCTCGCTATTGAAAATCCTCGCGAACCTGAAACAACCCGACCAAGGTGGCTGCCGCCTCGACGGCCGATCTTTTAGTGGAATATCTGGCAAGGAGTTTTCCCAATCTATTGCCTATCTGGAACAGGGTGCGCCGGTATATTGGCCTCTGCAGGTTCGACGGCTAGTAGAACTCGGCCGACTCCCTCACCTAACACCCTGGTCGAGGTTATCAGCCCTCGACAACAAAATGATTGAACAGGCCATGCAACGAGCCGAGGTGTACCACTTAAAAAATCGTATTGTCAGCACTCTATCCGGAGGGGAACGTTTGCGGGTATTACTTGCACGGATTTTTGCAACAGACCCAAAAATCATTCTTGCTGACGAACCCATTGCAGCACTCGACCCCTATCATCAGCTGCACACTATGGAGCTATTCCGGCAACATTGCGACAATCATGGCAGCGCTGTTGTGGTCATGCACGATTTGAACACAGCAGCAAAATACTGCCATCGACTCATTCTTCTTGATCATGGAAAAATCGTAATCGATGGCCCTCCACGCGATGTATTAACCCCGGCATTATTAAACCAGGTTTATGGTATTGAGGCTAAAGTGCTCGACGATGATAGTGATAATTTGATGGTAATACCCAGATCCCGTAGCAGCGATAGGGTAAAATAAGTACACCTGTGTACCGGACTTGAAACGCATGAATCATCCTCAGAAACCAACATGGTATATTCTCGGACCCGGGGCCATTGGAAGCTTGTGGGCAAGCTATTTTAAGCTGTCGGGGTTTCCGGTTGTATTGATTACCCAATCTGTCAGAAATACCAACGCTATCGCTCTCGATGATGGAAATAATCAACACCTTGTAGATATTGAGCAAGTTACTCTGACGGAACTTGTCGACTCGAAGCAGCTTATTCACAACTTGCTCATAACCACCAAAGCCCAACACACTGTTTCACTCTTACAGAAAATTGCACCGCATATAGCGAATAATGCAATTTTACTGGTCATACAAAATGGAATGGCTGCTAAAGAAGTACAATCACTATTTCCAAATGTGCAATTGACAATAGGCATTACCACTGACGGCGCATACCGCACTGATACTTGTTCGGTGGTGCACGCAGGAAAGGGTGTAACCAGTATTGGTAATTACCAAAACATACCTGTCAGTCATGAATTATTAACACAACTGCCCAGCGATTTTCTTGTGATTGAACCTTGCGAAGATATCGAGCTACGACAATGGAAGAAACTTGCCATCAACTGCCTGATCAATGGTCTGACGGCTATCTACAATTGTAAAAACGGAGACCTGCTCAACATCCCGACGGCCCTGGAAGAAATGAATGCCCTGAGTATCGAAGTTGCCGAGGTATGTCACGCACTGGAGTTTAAGCCTCAGGATTTTGAAAACTTGTATCAACAGGCATTACATACAATAACAACTACTGGCAAAAACTATTCTTCGATGTATCAGGACATTCATCAGAATCGAAAAACTGAGATTGATTATATCAATGGCTATTTAATTGAAAGGGCGCGGCAGCTGGGGGTATCCTGTCCTGAAAATATACGAATCGTAAAAGCAGTGAAAGCACTGGAAGAATCATTTGATGATAATTAGCACACTCAACGATACCAGATGTCAGCAGCCACGCGGAAAAAGCGATATGTGAGATGAAATCCCGATCAATTCCACCAATTTCTAGCTACAGATTCTCAGCTTCTAGCTTGAATTAGCGGCATTTGCCACTACCACATCTTCAATTGAAAGCCCGTCACTATTCCACTTATCCAAAACCAGCGCAAGAAATTTTGCCTGCTGAAAAAGAGATCGCAGCTCTTCTTCTGTTTCTTTTGGACCCTTATATGTAGGTACTTGACGAGTCTCTGCAGCTAAAGGGTGAGCGGGTAACTGCATTCGCTTTAACTCCAGGCGCCAACGGATACTATGGACCATCGTTCGATAGAAAATAAGCTTAGTTTGCAAATCTACAACACTGAAATCACTTAAGTCACCAAATGGCTTAAAGTCAGTCGCGAAAAGTAGAGCGTGTTTATCACCAGAATCTGCCGCCACTGTTGCCTTGCGCTGGTGATCACACAACAATGCCAAGTCGCCGAAGAGCTCCCCTGGCGTAATGTGACTAAGAGGAATCTCTTCTGCTTGGTCCAGATAGACAACCAACCGCCCCTTAATCAAAAAATATAGCCACGACCCCCTGTCACCACGTCGCATGATTGTTTCACCGGGATCCAACTCGACAAGACAGGAATAGCGAAGAAGTATCTCCAATTGCTTGGGATTATGCGATTGAAGCTCCTTAAAGAATGGAATACGCCTTAATAAGGACTCTACTTCCTGGTTTTTGTAACCATCTAAGTCCTTAATTTTCATCAATATATTGTTCCTGTGCTGTTTTATTAGTTAATGAACTCAAAAACTCAATTTAAAGATATAGCAATTTTCGGCCAAAAAGCGAAGGCAAGTACCAGAAGTGTTAAGTAGCTCCGCTTTTTGGCAAAGGTATTTTTCAACTTCAACTTTTAGGAATGACGTCACAAAAGCCGGCTTATCCTCTTTAATCTCTTTACTTTCAATCACCCTCAGCTACATTGAGAGAAGCGCCAGTCATGTTAGCTAATACCCGCACTATTCGGTCCAGACAGACAAATTTTGCGGTTAAAGTTGTTCGATGTTTATATTGATCAAACGCTACGATGATCGGATAAAAATCCAGCAGATAAGAGCTGATATCAACTTTATAATGATTATGAAAAAAGCACCCACGCCAATGACCCGTCTTCCCTATTCGCTAATCGCCTACGTGTTTTTGCTATTAGGTGCACCGATGTCTTTTAGCCAAAGCGACGATTTTGACACGATTCCGCTCAACGGCCTCGCTACTTATGAGCAATTGCGCAAACAATATTATGTTGGTGCCCTCTACCTGAAGCAGGTAAATCAAGACGCTGACGCAGTTCTTGGCTCTCTGGGAGTTAAGCGTATGGATGTGCGCATCGTGATTGACAAGTGGTCTCCGCGTAGATTTTCCCAACAGTGGAATCAGTCAATTCTTATAAACAATGATCAGGCATCGCTAGAGAAGTTTTCAACCCAAATTTTGGCCTTTTTGGAAATGCCAAAAGACAATTTGATTGCTGGTGACCGTATCACCATTGACTTGGACCCTGAGATCGGCACTACCGTTTACCTAAACAACCAAAAGGTCTTCACCGAAAGCGACAATGCTTTTTTTAATGTTCTGTTAAATACGTGGATCGGCCAGCGACCACCATCAACAGATTTCAAAAACAATATACTGTCACTATCTATGGATAAACCCGCTACTGAAATGCTGGTGACCTATGAAAGCTTAATTCCCACAGATGGCAGAGGAAAAGTGGTAGCACAATGGATTGGAGAGCCACCAGAAGTAACCGAGGCAGCCCCAAATCCATCATCTATAGCCGCGCCCCCTGGTTCGGGAACGACAGTTACTGCCAAACGAGCGACAACAACTGATAACACAGCGCCATCGGTCGCCACCCAAACTGTTGTCACAATGGCAGCACCCGCTATCGCTATGGAAAAACCCTCTTTGTCGTCAAATCAGCCAATCGCAATGGCTGAAGTATTACCTGAAAAAACGTCGTCGCCGGTTGAGAAACAAGAACCCCCAGCGACTGGCGAATCAGTGCCTCTGGAACCAAACCAAATAGCATCCAGTATTTCATTAATCCCGGCTAACAACGAAGGTGACACAACGCCTTCTGCGAAGCCTGACCAAACGGGGCCAATGGCGAAGTATCGCTCGCAGATGCTGAATTTGACTTACAAAAACACCAAGTATCCTAAGCGAGCCATTAATTTCAAACAGGAGGGTACAGTTGTTGTTCTAGTCAAAGTGGATCGTTCGGGGGAACTGCTGGAAATGTCACAAGCAACGTCAACTGAGTATAAACTTCTCAATAATGCCGCTTTAAAAGCGGTGCGAAAAACAGCGCCCTATCCAAAAGTACCAGACGATTTAACTGGTGATGTGATCGAAGTTAGCCTGCCATTTAGTTTCAAACTATAAGCAACTATTGAATTTTCGGAAGCTTTTCAGAAATAACTCGCTGTATTCCACTTCTCTCCATCTCAGAACGACGCGTGAGTTTTTCTATACGCACAGCATGCAAGTGTAAAGCAGGCACCCTGTTTTCAATTTCGCGTAAGTCACCCTTCATTAGTATTGGCAAAAAAGGATTACTGTCAGGGCGGCGCTTATTAATCGCCCGTATACCGGCTTGTAACGGTACCACGCGAAACTTCTTTTTCCCTTCGCTACTTTTAAAGGGAATGGTTAAATGTAAACCCTGTTTACCAATCAGCTCACCGGGGACAATGGTTAGCCCAGTAGTCTGAATCGCCTCAGATGATATGCCCTGAAAAGTATCATGGTAAGAATAGGGATCAGGTAATATAACCATTTTCCTACCCTCTTCTTCGGGGAAATAGATATTGTAGTTACTGTATATCTGTTCCACTGACTCTGAATAGACGCATAATTTATTCTCAAACCGTTTCACAAACTCGCTGGCCAGTTTGCGATGGTGGAATTGATCCATATCCCAGATGAGATCATTATTCGACTGGTCGCTCGACATTGCACTACCTCCTTGTTCACCACCGTATGCGGTGAGACCAGCCAGCATCCCATGACCCGGTGTTCAGCGAACTTGATTGAAATCAGCAATAAGAACCCGGAGTCTTTAGAATAAATTGACCTTCTGTTGATTATTACTTAAATCAGCAACAAAGCCTAGTAAGGAGAGAAATTTTCGTTACTAAACAAAATGTTACGTCCATATTTGTTGAATTACCAAGACTGACAAACCGTTTCAGTTGTAGTGAAACACCCAATCACCGTGACCATGATGGAAAAAACTCTCATATCCTCACAGTTCTTCGGTGTTTGTGGCGACAATAAAACCGCATAATGATCATATTTACTGCAATAACAACCCGAATTTTATGTATACACTCGATACTGTCCCATTTAATAACCGCTTCAGCAGACTCTCCAGTGAACTGTATTCACCGGTTAAACCTCAGGGCCTTATGCAGCCTTTTTTGGTAAGTGCCAATCCAGCCGTTGCAGATTTAATCGGGCTGGATCCAGAGGCCTTAACAACCGACTCTTTTATAGAATACTTTAGTGGCAATGCAATCCTACCCAACGCCCATCCTCTAGCCATGGTTTATTCTGGCCATCAATTTGGCAGCTACAACCCCCAGCTAGGTGATGGCCGCGGTCTATTACTGGGCGAAGTCGAAACAGCCTCGAAAGGAACATGGGATCTGCATTTAAAAGGTGCAGGACAAACCCCTTATTCTCGGTTTGCCGATGGCAGAGCTGTGTTGCGTTCGACAATTAGAGAATATCTGTGCTCGGAAGCAATGGCCGGCCTTGGTATTGCCACGACCAGAGGTCTATGTATTATTGGCAGCGAAACCCCAGTCTATCGAGAGACTTCTGAAATGGGAGCAACCTTGGTACGCGTAGCACAAAGTCATATTCGTTTCGGAAGTTTTGAATATTTTCACTATAACAACAGGCCCGACATCGTTAAGCAACTGGCCGATTATGTCATCACTCGAAACTATCCTGAACTGCAACATTCCGAAACCAAATACGCTGACTTTCTGCTTGCTGTTGTTGCCAGGACCGCGTCCATGATTGCTCAGTGGCAGGCCGTAGGTTTTGCGCATGGCGTAATGAACACCGATAACATGTCGATCGCGGGAGACACATTTGATTTCGGTCCATTCGGGTTTTTGGACGACTACAATCCAAACTTTATCTGCAATCATTCAGATCATGAGGGACGCTACGCATTTAATCAACAACCCGGTATCGGCCTCTGGAATCTTAATGCCCTTGCCCATGCGCTGTCGACCCTGATCGACAGGGAATCAATAACTAATGCCCTTAGCCAATATGAGAGATTACTAGTTGATCAATACAACCAGATTTTTCGCTCCAAACTTGGACTACTGCAAGAAAAAGATGGCGATGTGGAACTCGTAGGGGCACTTTTACACATGCTGGAGCAGCAAAAAGCCGACTATACCAACTTTTTCAGACTACTAAGCCACTGCAATCATGACAGCTCGGAGATTGACATAATGTTGCGAGACCGCTTTGTAGATCGTCAGTCATTCGATACATGGATGCTCCAATACCAGCAACGACTAATCGCTGAAAACAGCGATCCTGAATTACGTCGTCAGACAATGCTTAATGCAAACCCGAAATATATTTTGCGAAACTATATTGCCCAGCAGGCAATTGATAAAGCAACCAAAGACCAGGACTATTCAGATATAGGCAATTTGCTGACCATTTTGCAAAGCCCTTTCGAAGAACACCCGCTATTCTCGGAGTATGCCAGCGCACCTCCTGATTGGGGAAAACGACTGGAAATTAGCTGCTCCTCATAAAATCATTTGCGGGGACAGCAAGCCAATACTGATGCTAAACACCCATGCTGGTTAGCGTCACCATAATATTGTTAAGAATGCCGGCAACCGTTGGATGATCACCCTCAAACCGGGAAACCATTAAATCAACCTGCTCTACCAATGTATGAGGTTCGGACTCCACCACAGTACCCGTTACCTGCTTCTCTAAGTCCAGAATCAGCTCACTAAGTCTTTCTTTATCCGCATCTGGTGCCTGCAAGTCACCAATTTCTGCATTGAGCTGATCTAAATATTTAACTAATTGTTGCTGATCCACGACAAACTCCTATCTAATATGGTCATGACAATAGTACCATTTGTACTGCAACTTCCCAGCGACTAGATCAATCAATTTTCCGGATTACATGAAAAATATGCTCCCTACCGACATCAATGAACCCGCCGACAGCTACAGCAAAATCAGCAGTAAGTCGCTAAAGCAACAAATCGATGTGGTTGCAGAATTTCACGCCTATAAAATTCATCCCCTGCGTATTGCCTATCGAACGGGTATAGATGCGACTCTGGTTCAGCACCTGGTTAACGGCGAGGATCATCAGCGCTTGTTCAAAGCCGCCCTGGCCAGGCACAGAAAATCTCGTCGCGACCAAAGATTACATAAGTCACTGCGCCACAAAGGTATTGCACAAACAGAACTGCAACACCAAATTGAGCAGGACTATAAGGAAACGACAGGGAAAAGCTAAGACCCAGCCTAAACCGGAACTGAGCTGATTTGGGGGCAAAAGAAGGCGCCTGACTGAAAGCGCATTAAGGCTCAGGCACGTTGAAGGGAACCCCGAGGGGACAGAACGATGGAGCGGCCGTACCCGGCACAAGCGTCGGCACTAAACACACAATAAACGCTAGCAGAAATTTCTCTGGTAGCAAAAAAGGCCCTTATCCAGATTTTCACATCCAGATAAGGGCCTTTTCATTGCTCAACGATTGAATTTTCACGCACCGGGCATCAACAAATAACCGTACCCACGCTTCTATTCAGTCGCTTTTTATTACAACTGATTACTCAGCAGCAGTTTCTGCATCATCGGCTGGCGCTTCTTCAGCAGCTGCTTCAACAACTTCTTCAACTTCAGGCTCTGGTGCTGGTGCTGGAGCTGTGATTTTCACCAACTCTTCAGCCAACAATATCTTAACTTTTTCGTCGCCATTAACCGGCTTCTTATTGCTATCGACTACTGCATAACGACCATCACGACGTTGTGAGATAGTGTACTCGGAGGTTTTTTTAACAGTTTTCATATTGGGTTCCTTTCTACATAAGATTTAGGCTATCACCGTCAGTGAAAGCGGGCGCAATAAAAACACAGGCGTCACCAAATCGCAAGATACCGATGAGAAAAACGGAATTAAAAAGGCCCGCAACCAACTGGTGATTGCGGGCAAGGCTATCAATCTGCGAGTTTTGAAAATTCTTTATTCAATTTATACTGCCGGGAAGTCACGTAAGATTCCATTCCTTCAATACGCCCCATCGAGCTTCGAACTCGCTCTTGAGCAGCCTTAATTCGTGCACTGGCATTTTCACTGTACCGAAACATTGATCGCGGCTTGTATTCCTTTCGATGTTCATCGTACTCAACCGCTTCCTCGGAATACTCTTCACGCTTAGGCGCCATCAAGCACCAGGCTGCACCGTATGCAAAAAAAGCTAAACTACCGGTAAAGAGAAAACCTGCGACGAAAATCAAGCGAACAACCCAGTGAGCGACATCAAAATGGTCTGCCAAGCCAGCACAAACACCTGCAATCTTTTTGTCGTCGGTATTTCGATATAGGTTCATATCCCAACCTTTGCGTCGGCGCTGCTTAATTTTTCCCTTGCTAGAAAAGCCGCTACCACTGTGTCTACGTCGTCTGCTCATTCGAATTACTCCTTATCGCTTGTTGCGGATGGCTGAGATCGGTCGCTGCCTTTTTCTCGCCAATGCGGACTATCGTGATCCAATATTGACTCCAGCACTTCAATTCTCTCTGTCATTTTGTCGAGGTCCGCCAGCAACTCTTCTACGGCGTGCCGCTCACCTTCATCGAGGCTGCGGGAGGACTTTCTGGCGTTGGCGTAATGCATGACAATCCAAATTGGAGCCACCACCGTTAAAAATAAAATTGTTGGTACAAAAAGAAATTCAAACATTTTCATCAGGCCTACCTGCCCATACCGTCGCCAGTGTTGGTTAATAAATACAGCTGATCAAACAAGAGATCATGCTGCCAGTATATGGCGTCCCTGCCAACCCATTTCGACCCTGCGGTCGACCTGGCTACTGTTCTGAACTTACTGATGTCTTCATTTCTGCTTTAAGACGAGACAACTCTTCATTCACTTTATCATCATCCATAAGTGCATCAATTTCTGACGCAAGCCCTGATTTTCCCTCCTGGCCCATATCCATCGCTTCTACCTGACCTTCCAGGTTGTCCATACGACGGTCAAAGCGTTCAAACTTGGCAAAAGCATCATCAACCGCTTCTCGCTGAATCTGGCGTTTGACTTTCAAACGCGATTCAACAGTTTTTGTACGCATCTCCATGGCCTTGCGTTTAGCTTTGGCATCGGTAAGCTTTTGCTGCAACTGAGCAACCTCATCATTTAGCTGATCGATGTGTTCATCGAGTCCAGTCAGCTCAGACTCAACCGCAGCAACCTCTTCTCCAATAGCCTGCTTTTCTAACAATGCAGCTTTGGCGAGATCCTCTCGACCTTTACTAATCGCCAATTTGGCTTTAGCTTCCCACTCATCCATTTCGTCAAATAGATGCTGAACTCGTCTATTTGCCGTCTTCCTGTCAGCCATCACCCTGGCGGAAGAACTGCGCACCTCGACTAAGGTATCTTCCATCTCCTGAATGATAAGACGGATCATTTTTTCGGGATCTTCCGCACTATCTAACAGAGAGTTTAAGTTCGAATTGATAATGTCAGTCATGCGCGAAAATATGCCCATGTTGTTTCTCCTTTATGTTGATGACGGCGGGGAATAGTCCCCACCCGATTTTAAGCCAAACTCACAACTACAACTGCCCAAGGCGTAAACGACGCTGCCGCGATTAACAGTGAACCGGAAATAGCCACCGCTAATCCAAATACACCCTCTGTTACATTACCTGGGTTGTGCTCTCCTGATAGGTCCATGATGCTCTCCAAAACTGATTGATCCAATTACTTCCACACTTAACCTATTACATCTTCCGTGCCAGGTTTGTATCTTATTGTTTTATATAGATTTTTATTTTTATAGAGGAATATGCGTCTAAATGTTGAGTTTATTTAACCAGAATATGTGTTTAATTTACCAATAAAATGGTAAATTAAACACAATGAATAGACCCCACAAAGAAATAATCGGCAATTCAAGTGCTCTCACGCTCGCACTTGACCACTTGTCACAATTAGCCCCGATTGACCGCTCAGTGTTGATTATCGGTGAGCGCGGCACCGGCAAAGAACTTGCCGCCGAGCGACTGCATTTTCTCTCCAATCGATGGGAGCAGTCGCTGAACAAGGTTAATTGTGCTGCCATTAGCGACGAGATACTGGATTCCGAGCTTTTTGGGCATGAACCTGGAGCATTTACCGGCGCAAATAGAATTCACCACGGACGCTTCGAAAGGGCGGACGGCGGCACGCTGTTTTTAGACGAGCTGGGGACCATGTCGCAGCGATTACAGGAAAAACTTTTACGGTTAATAGAGTACGGTGAATTTGAACGCCTTGGCGGACAACAGACGTTAACAGTCGACGTTCGAATTGTGGCAGCGACAAACGTCAACTTGAAAAAAATGGCAACAGAAGGGAAGTTCAGAGAAGACTTACTGGATCGACTTAGCTTCGACGTTGTTCACCTGCCCCCGCTGCGCTATCGCCCCAACGACATCGAACAACTGGCAAACCATTTTGCTGTTCAAATGTGTACCGAGCTCGAATGGGATTATTTTGCCGGATTTAGCGCAACTGCATTTGCCACACTAATGCAACACTCCTGGCCGGGCAATATCCGGGAACTGAAAAATGCAGTTGAGCGCTCGCTATATCGATGGGGCGATCCGAATACCCCGGTTGACACGATTGTTTTGGATCCGTTTATCTCTCCTTACCAGCCGGCAGAAATCGAACTACCGACAACACCAGTCACAATAGAAACTCATGAAAAAACCCCAGACCCGGACCAGGAAATGGAGACAGACATGAGCTCGAAGACTTTTACTGAACTGATTCACAACCGGGAAATAAACATCCTGACCAGCAGCCTCAAGACTAATCAAGGACATCAGGGAAGAACAGCAAAATCTTTAGGACTCAGTTATCACCAGTTGCGCGGCTTGTTACGAAAACACAAATTAGGGAGGACGGAAAACAGCTAGAAGCATCGTCCCGCACAACCGAAAATTCCGAGCAGATAGACAGCTCGCTTCGCTGATGACAGGACACCGCCCCAAGCTTCGTCACTCCCAGGGATTGCAGTGTCTGCTACGGGATAAAGATAAGCTCGGAAAAATGCAGCGTCAACCAGCTCTCAACGCCAGAATAGCCTCAATATCAAGCTCCTCACGATACAGTGTAAAGTCCACATCACGCGCCGCAATAGCAAGTATCGACATACGGTCTGCCAGCTCATTGCCTTCGACGCCTACGTGACCATTCACATGCAGTATCTGCACATCACCTTTAACCATTAAATACAGCGCGTACATCTCTTTGATTAGCTCGAGGTTCTTTATCTCGCCAGTTTTCTTTTTCCAGCCCTTCTTCTCCCAGCCAACAGCCCACGTTGTAATGCACTGAATGGAGTACTGGGAATCACAAAAAATGGCGGTGGTTTTACCTTTACCAATATCGTCTTTAGCCATTATCAATGCTTGATGAAGTGCGTTTAACTCAGCGGTATTATTAGTGCCCATCGGATTAAACAAACCGTACCAAAGTTCACTCACAACACCGTCACGATACACCGCAATACCTGAACCCGCTTTGCCAGGATTTGGATCGCACCCGCCATCAGTAAATATTTTGGTATCGACCACCAATCCAGCAACTTCGGCCGCTGTATAGGTTTTAACTTTGTGGACCGTAGACTTTATTCGGGTGCCAGAGAGTGTCGCCGGCTTGTCGCCTGCAGCTTCGCCAGGTGCGGAACTACCGCCTTGAAACGCCGTTTCAGCCTCTAGCCGGGTTTTGAACGACTTATACCTGGCTCCAGCAAACCCTTTAACATGTCTGCTGCAGGTGTTCCAATCGGTGAAAATTCCTGTCTTCCGCCCCTGCCATACTACGTAGAACTTCATGCTGTTTGCCATACCTTAAAGTGGGACTGCATATTAATCCAAGACTGTTATGAGTAGGTAGACAAACTTCGTATGAGGCTCGATGGCCCACAGTATCATTCTGCCCTCTAGCCAAAACTATCAACAATCTCCCACAACATCTCCCAATAGAAATCTGCGATCATACCCTTTCAATTAACCCCACGCTTACGCTCTACCTAAACAGCGCATGCCAGCCAAGCTTGATTAACGTACGACTTTAACATGACAAAAGTACGTCATTGAAAACAGAATTGTGTCCAGATAGATATTGTTGTGTAACAGTTTATGCGACAGCTTAAGGAATAGAGCTGCGGTAGAAGAGAAAAACCCCACGATAACAATACGTTACCGCAGGGCTTCTTGTACGTTGAGTCAGCCGATAAGCCGGGTTCTGTCGTGGACAGTCATTCATCTACGCGTTACGTCACCGCAACACTTTAGCAACCTACCCGAATCCAGCGCGGGTACACGCCTAAAGGATTCCTATTTGGTCTTGCTCCGGACGGGGTTTACCATGCCACGAACTGTTACCAGTCGCGCGGTGCGCTCTTACCGCACCCTTTCACCCTTACCTGTGCCCCTCTACCGAAATAGAAAGGTCATCGGCGGTCTACTCTCTGCTGCACTTTCCGTAGGCTTGCGCCCCCCAGGAGTTACCTGGCGTCCTACCCTATGGAGCCCGGACTTTCCTCCCTTCAAGCTTACGAATAAGAATGAACGGCGACTGCCTAGCTGACTCGCGGCAGAGAGTAACGACTAAAGCCATTCAGCACAAGCTGCGAATGGAAATTGCCAGCATCACTTCCACATCATTCAATAACGGCGGATGTTTTTTGATCAAGCCCGTATTGATAGAGTATATTTTTCTTAATGCCGGTAATTTTAGACGCCAGTGAAGCGGCTTGTTTCAGTGACAATTCCGCTGCCAGCAGGTCAAACACTCGCCGGCCCTCAGCATCAGAACCCACTTCTTTATCGGCGCCACGCACCAACAACACACACTCACCCTTTTGTTGGTTATTATCTCCCTCCACCCAACGACACAACTCGGCAACCGGGGCTCGCCGTATCGTTTCAAAAGTTTTAGTTAACTCCCTTGCCATGACCACCTCACGGCCGCCACCGAATACCGTTATCATATCGTGCAAACAGGCGAGCAATCGGTGAGGAGCCTCATAAAAAATCAACGTCCGGGTCTCATCGGCTAACAATTGTAATTGTTTCAAACGAGCCGCCTGTTTCGCATTAAGGAACCCTTCAAATACAAAACGGTCAGATGGAAGCCCGGCAGCACTTAATGCGGCAATAACCGCACTCGCCCCGGGAATGGGCACAACGGTAATACCCGCTGTCTGGGCAGCATCAACAATTCGATAGCCAGGGTCAGAAACCAGTGGAGTTCCAGCATCAGAAATGAGCGCAATACTTTCGCCCCCCAATATTCGCTGTATCAACGAGTCGACCACAACTGTATTGCTGTGATCGTGATAAGCTACCAATTGTGTAGTAATGTTAAAATGCTGCATTAACCGCTTGCTGTGACGAGTATCCTCAGCAGCGATAACATCAACCATTTGTAGTATCTCCACTGCACGCGGTACCATATCACCCATATTACCGATGGGTGTTGCAACAACATAGAGGCAAGAGTTGGCTGTCACAGTATTTTTCCTAAGATCGACTAAAGGACTGTAGACTAACAATGCAAAGACAATGAAACCATATTTTTTACTACTAATATTAAGCACTCTATTAACCGCCTGCACCGGCTTGCAAAAAAGCCCGGCGGATAAACCAACTGCGCTCGACGTACCTAACGCCCAACAAATTCAGATACTACTGAAGGAGGCCCAAAACAGCGCATCTCCACAGCGAGAAAATAAATTGCTACAAGCCGCCGAACTGATGCTGGAAGAGGGCCGCAGAGATTTGACAGAACAGACACTGGGGAGAATCCAAACCACCTCCTTACCTTACCGCCTATTCGCTGTGTATACCGAAGTCAGCTGCGAACTCCATATTCAACAAGGACAATTCGAACAGGCCCGCACCGCACTTGAAGCCGAACGTCTTCAAGACACATTTGATACCCTCCCACTGGACCAACAAATAACACTTAGCCTATTGCGCGCAGAGGTTTACGCCTTACTCGGTAGCCATATAGCCAGTGCTCAGCAGCGCATCTACATCAACCCTTTACTTGACCCCGAAAATCAGAGCAATAATCGCGAGGCAATCTGGACATCGTTAATGCAAGTATCCGGAATAGAGTTGAGCCATTATCAAGCAACCAGTGTTCAGGGAGAGTATCTTGGCTGGTTAAATCTTGCACTGATTGCAAAAAACAATCAGGGAGATCTCGATGAACAAGTTCGCCAACTGGACAATTGGGAGAGCCAGTGGCCTCAACATCCCGCCAATGGCCATTTACCCGGAGGGCTCGAACTTATCCAGGAACTAGCCGCCAACCGACCGCAACATATTGCCTTGTTACTCCCTCTAACCGGCAGGCTCGCGCCATTTGGAAAAGCAATTCGCGACGGATTTATCGCCGCACTTTATGAAACCATGGAACACGGTGGGCAGGTACCAAAACTCGATATATATGACACCGAAGCGCATGAAGATTTTTTGATGCTTTATCAAAACGCCATTAACCAGGGCGCAGAAATGATTGTCGGTCCACTGGAAAAACAACGACTTAGCTTATTATTCGATTACGGCAATTTGCCTGTACCCACACTGAGCTTGAATCGAATTAATGACTATGGCAAAGCGCCGGATCAGCTATTTCAATTTGGACTAGTGCCGCAGGATGAGGCTCGGCAAATAGCCGAAATCGCCTTCCTGGAAAATAAACGTGAAGCATATATCATTTCCCCTAAAGGGGAATGGGGTGACAAAGTCAGCAAAGCATTTTCAGATCACTGGGAAATACTGGGTGGAAACACGGTCACTCGCACCAGATATGAAGACAGCGCAGATTATTCTAACAACATCAAACAGGCACTACTGCTTCAAGCGAGTGAAGATAGGGCAAAACGAATAGCCAGACTGACCTCGGAAAAATTGGAATTTTCATCGCCCCGAAGACGTAAAGATGTCGACATGGTGTTTTTACTAGCGCGCCCTCAACAGGCTCGCTCGATCAAACCCTTGCTGGATTATCATTACGCCGGGGGTTTACCCATATATGGGACATCTCATCTTTACACGGGTTATACAGACACCCGCAAAGACCGCGATATCGAAGGCATAAGATTTACCGATATGCCCTGGGTTCTGAATACACCGTCTATTCTACATCAACAAATCAACGCCGAAATCGAACAGAGTAAACAGTACCAACGAATGTATGCACTGGGGATTGACAGTTACCAACTCCACCCCCGACTGAGACAACTTCAAGCAATACCCGGCAGCCGTGTTTTCGGGTTTACCGGAACGCTAAAGCTAAATGAACATAGGGAAATCGAACGGCGGATGCTATTCGCAAAAATTAATAGAAATAGAGCCAAAGTGATCCCGACTGCAGCTTTAACCGTTGACCTGGATATACCCAAGGAAGGTATCTATGTTGAAGAACAAATACACCAACGGCAAGAATACTAATTTTGGCGCCGATATTGAAAAAAAAGCCTGCCAGTGGCTGCAGCGACAAGGGTTAACATCTTTAGAAGTAAACTATCGATGTAAAACCGGCGAAATAGATATTATTATGCTTGATGATCAACAGCTGGTATTTGTGGAGGTGCGCTACCGGAAATCAAAATTGTTCGGCGACGGGCTCGAAAGTGTAGACTGGCGAAAACAACAGAAACTGCAAAAAGCAGCAGCGCACTTTTTAATGGTCCGCACCCAATTTAACCAACTGCCCTGTAGATTTGACGTGATAGCCGCTAGTCCTGACCGCGATTCCAGCCTGCATTGGAGTTGGGTAAAAGATGCTTTCACGCTATGAACATTCAATTTTACAGATAAACTATCTCTAACAGGCTAGTCATCAACCTATGGATTCAGATCAACTCGTCATCGAACTTTTTCACAGTAGTATCGATGTTACAATGCGCACCCTCGACGAACAGGCTATGAAAGTTAGTGAATGTGGCTTACTGATGGTGCAATGTTTACTCAATGAAAACAAAATCCTATGCTGCGGCGAGGGTATTAGTGGCGCGCTCACACAGATATTTTCCACACATCTGCTTAATCGGTTTGATTATGAGCGTCCGGGACTACCTGCGTTTAATCTCAGTGCAGACGCTACCACCCTGACAGCGCTAACCAGCGACAGTGGCTTTAAAGACATATTTGCCAATCAGATTCGTGCATTGGGACAAAGTGGTGATCTTCTGTTTGTCATTTCCAATGGCGACAATTCAGGTACCACTCTTGAGGCCATTAAAGCCGCTCATGATAGAGAAATGTCCGTCATTTGTTTAAGCAACCAGTTGGGTAATGACTTTTCTGCCCTCTTGCAGCCTGAAGATATCGAACTGCCAATCCCCAGTGATAACAAAGCAAGAATCACAGAAACGCAATTACAAATTGTTAACTACTTTTCTGAACTTATAGACCAACATTTATTTGGGAGCCACCAAACACAGTGAACAAAAATATCTATTTTGCTACCGCCATACTGCTGTTAATGTCGATTCAAGGCTGCAGCGCCCTGTTGTCAGCGACAACAGAGGAGCCAATTAGCGATGAAAAGGATGAGAGAACAACAGGCTCGTTCTTCGACGACGAAATCATTGAAACAAAGGCTCTGGTTAATATCGACAAGGCCGACCCAGGGCTGGCGCAGTCTCATATCGTTGTAATTAGCTACAACGGCATTGTCCTGGTCGCCGGTCAAGTCAACACTGAAGAACAGCGTCAACTGGCCGCACAAACTGTCGCTAAAATTCAACATGTTCGCCGTGTTCATAACGAACTGACGTTATCCGGCACTACCTCTATGCTAGCCCGATCCAATGACACATGGATTACCACAAAAGTTAAAAGCAAATTTTTGGCAACCAGTAGCCTGGAAGGCCAACGCATTAAGGTGGTGACTGAAAATGGTGTGGTCTATCTAATGGGGCTGGTCACTAAGGCGGAAGCTGATCGCGCAGCGAATGTCGCACGAAAAACAGCTGGCGTTCAGAAGGTGGTCAGGATTTTCGAATATATTTAAAGCAGTGAGCTCCGTGTAACCCGACAACCTACTTGACGATTCGGAGACCAGGCGATTTTTTGCTCGCAGGAGGGGCCTTTTTTACTAATTTGGGGCCGCTAGCTTTTGGGTCAGAACCTTCAGGTGGTGGTGGCGTCACTCCCCCTTCATCCAGATCAAAAATCATACCCTGACCATTTTCTCGTGCATAAATCCCCATCACTGCAGTCATCGGCACATAAATATCCATAGGCAAACCGCCAAACCGGCCATTAAACCGGACGTCCTCATCGGTTACCAGTAAATCCATAACTGCTACCGGGGAAATATTTAAAACAATCTGCCCATCTTTGACAAACTGCCTTGGCACTTCAACATGGTCTGCCATCGCATTAACCAACACGTAAGGAGTACAGCTATTTTCCAGAATCCACTCGTAAAGAGCTCTAACGATATAGGGGCGGCTGGATGTCATTACCATTGCTGTAACTCCTTTACTAACATCTAACTCTGTTACTCTCGCATACCACCTGGGGAACAGGGAAGGAAAAAAAAGGGATGATAAATCATCCCTTTTCTAGGACCTATTAGCTCTTCAGATTGATTGCAGTTCTCGCATTTCCTTTTCCAGCTCTGACAAACTCTCCTGGAACGACTCCCTACCAAAGAGTAAATCCATATAAGCTAACAGAGGCTTGGTCTGCTTAGTGTTCGGCAACTCAATACCCAGCGCCGGTAAACGCCACAAAATGGGCGCAAGACAGCAATCAACCAAAGTAAATTCATCACTCATAAAGAATGGCTTCTCGGCAAAGATGGGGGCTATCGCCATCAAACTTTCACGCAATTCTTTCCGGTGTTTTTCTAATGTTTTTGCATTGGCAGTACCCGCCGCGATAGCGTCAACAGCAACACACCAATCACGCTCTATACGATAAATGTACTGACGACTAGCTCCTCTGGCTACTGGGTAAACAGGTAGCAAAGGTGGATGAGGAAAACGTTCATCAAGATATTCCATCATTACTTTTGATTCATACAACACCAACTCGCGATCCAGTAATGTGGGTAAAGTATTGTACGGATTTAAATCAGTCAGCTCTTCCGGAATGTTGCTAGAATCGGCTTCGATGATATCAACAGTGACGCCTTTTTCAGCCAACACTATTCGGACACGATGACTGTAATGGCTATTACCATCAGAAAAAAACGTCATTGACGATCGCTTAGCTACAACACCCATGTGGATCTTCCCTTGCTGAATTCAGCTTTTATAACAATAATTTAACGAATATTTGATAAACGAATAACAGCGAACTCCCTCCTCAGGAGGTCACACGCCATTCAATCAATGTACATCTTTCCAGTATTCGCGATTCAACAGGAAGGCAAACACAAAGAACAAACCGATAAACAGCAATACAAAAATACCAATACGCTTACGGTCTTCTTTTATCGGTTCGGCTACATAAGCAAGAAAATTCACCAGATCGTAGATAGTTGCATCGTACTCTTCTGGACTTAATTTTCCTTCTTCAACCACAACAGTGCGTCCACAAGGGTTAAGTGCATTGCCTTCATCATCAAACAACAGCTCTTCACCCGTAAGCTCATCTCGCTTAATACCGCCGTTGGCAGCCAAAGCAGAGCCTGGCGCGCATTCAGTCAAACCTTGTAACTCAAGTAATACATGCGGCATACCTACATCTTTAAAGACCCGGTTATTGACACCATAAGGCCTGCTCGGATCAACATAAAAAGTCCGCAGATATGTATACAGCCAATCAGTACCTCGAGCCCTTGCAACCAACGTCAAATCAGGCGGCGCGGCGCCGAACCATTTCTTAGCCATAGCTTCAGGCATAGAGTTTTCCATCAGATCACCAATCCTGTTGGCGCCTTCGATCTGGTTCGACATGCCTTCAAACTTGAGATGAGACTGGAATAACGCCAGTGGCACACCTATATCATTAGCAGTACGCTCGTAACGAGCGTACTTCATTGAATGGCAACCCATGCAGTAATTCATATACACCTGGGCACCACGCTGCAATGACGCCTGATTAGTGGCGTCAACGTCAATGCTATCGCAATGAGGCATAGTGCCACACTCGTTTTCCGACGCACCAGCAGCTTTCAACGGCAGTATTGCTAATATCAAAATGACAACCAATGTACCGATAGAACCCCAGAATCCCATACCACCGGTTTCAGTAGTGCGCTCGGGAACAGGCTTGGTTTTTTCAAGCGATGTCCAGACAGGCATAAAGATAAAGAAGCCGAAGTAAATAATGGTACAAATTTGCGCCAAAATTGTTCTGGCAGGTGTAGGAGCTTTCACACCTAACACACCGAGAATAATGAATGCTGAAGCAAATACCACAATAGATACCTTGGTTCCCATCCCGCGATACCGCCAGGATTTTACCGGACTGCGATCCAACCAGGGCAACAAGAACAAAATAGCGACCGAACTTGCAAAGGCAATGAAACCCAGCAGTTTGTCAGGCACTGCTCGCAAAACCGAGTAAAACGGCGTGAAATACCAAACAGGCGCGATGTGCTCAGGGGTTTTCAATGAATTTGCAATTTCGAAGTTTGGCTTCTCTATAAAGTAACCACCCATCTCCGGTGCAAAAAATATAATCGCGCTAAACGCAGCCAAAAATACCGCAATTGCTTGCAAGTCGTGGACTGTGTAATAGGGGTGAAAGGCAATACCATCTAACGGGACGCCATTCTCATCTTTGTGCTTTTTAATATCAACGCCGTCAGGATTGTTTGAACCCACTTCGTGAAGAGCCAGCAGGTGCAGAACAACTAGCGCTAACAACACAATAGGCAAAGCCACAACATGCAAGGCGAAGAAGCGGTTTAACGTAACACCTGAAAGCAGGAAGTCACCGCGAATCCACTCCACAATAGCGTCACCAAAAACAGGGATCGCACCAAACAGAGAAATAATAACTTGCGCACCCCAGTAGGACATTTGTCCCCAGGGCAAAACATAACCGACAAACGCTTCAGCCATAAGTGCAACAAATATACACATACCGAACAGCCAAATTAGTTCGCGAGGCTTTTTATAAGAGCCGTACAACAGGGCACGGAACATATGAAGGTAAACAACAAGAAAAAACGCCGAAGCACCCGTTGAGTGCATATAGCGAATAATCCAGCCATATTCCACGTCACGCATGATGTATTCAACAGAATTAAATGCCCCTTCAGCAGTCGGGGTAAAACTCATGGTCAACCAAACACCTGTCAATAACTGATTGACCAAAACCAGCAGTGACAAGACACCAAAGAAGTACCAAAAATTAAAGTTTTTTGGCGCATAGTATTGACCCATATGGGTATTCCAGGCGCGCATAATTGGCAGACGATCGTCAACCCAATCTCTCAATCCTACTAACATATTGATCATTAGGCTGTCTCCTGATCCACACCGATGACTATTACAGCATCGCTTTCAAACGAGTAAGGCGGAACTACCAGATTATCTGAAGCGGGCACACCGTTGTATACACGGCCAGACAAATCGAACATAGAACCATGACAAGGGCAGAAAAAACCACCTACCCACTCGCTACCATCGCTGGTAGGCACTGTGCCCACTTCAGGACGATACTTTGGCGCACAACCGAGGTGAGTACAAAGCCCAACTAACACCATATACTCTGATTTTATAGCACGCTCTTTACCACTGATATAGCCGGGCTGCTGGCTAAGGTTTTCAGAGCCGGGATCCTTTAGAGAACCATCCAGCTCGGACAACTGCTCTACTGCCTCCGCCGTACGACGGACAACATAAACAGGCTTCCCACGCCATTCGACGACCTTCATTTCGCCCGGCTCAAGCCGACTGATATCAAATTTAACCGGAGCACCTGCAGCTTTCGCCTTGGCACTGGGGTTCCAGGACCCAACAAATGGTACAGCAACACCTACGACCCCAGCAGCACCCACCACAGAGGTGGCCGCTGTCAGAAAGCGTCGCCGTGTCGTATTAACGCCGTCATTACTCATGACGTAATCCCCCTACAGACTTGCGATATTTAAACCGGGTCCAGCCGAAATATTGACAGAAATCTTCGACTCACGGACCAGATAATTGAAATAATTGTGACAACTCAACAACAGTCATTCGAATGGGGCCAAATAGTAAAGAAGTTGGCCGCCGCTTACAAGAATTAACCCCTGAAAATTCAAGGACTTCCCGAAATACGTCAAATAAGTGCAAAGAGCTACCCGCTGACTGCCAACACTCAAAATGCAGTCATAAAAAAACGCCCAGACTGAATCAATCGTGGACGTTTTTTGCGAGGACCAAAAGCTAAAAACTCCAACTTTTGCCCTCTAATTTCGAAAACAAGCCAACAATTAACGTTTCGAGAACTGCGGCTTCTTACGCGCTTTGCGCAAACCAACTTTCTTACGCTCAACTTCACGTGAATCGCGAGTAACATAACCCTCGGCACGTAGTGGTCCGCGTAAAGTTTCGTCATATTCCATTAGTGCACGTGTAATACCATGACGAATAGCTCCGGCCTGACCAAAACTGCCGCCGCCGGCAACAGTTACATTCAGGTCAAACTTGTCAATCATTTCAACAAGCTCAAGAGGCTGACGAACAATCATTCGCGCTACTTCACGACCAAAGTACTGATCGATTGAACGCTTATTAATGGTAATTTCACCTGAACCGGACTTTAGAAATACGCGCGCTGTTGAAGTCTTGCGACGACCGGTACCGTAATATTGAGTGGCTGCCATAGATCTGTCCGTTAAATATTAAGAGTTTGTGGCTGTTGTGCAGCATGGGGATGTTCGCTGCCAGCAAATACTTTAAGCTTTTTAAGCATTGTGCGACCCAGTGGATTGTGCGGCAACATACCTTTAACTGCGGTATGAAGAACACGTTCTGGCGCTTTCTCAATTTGCTTTTCAAAACTGATTGACTTCAGATTGCCGATATAACCTGTGTGGTGATAATACATCTTGTCTTTTGCTTTATTGCCAGTTACGACTACTTTCTCAGCATTGACAACTACAATGTAATCACCGGTATCGACATGCGGTGTATATTCTGCTTTGTGCTTGCCACGCAAGCGATGAGCGATTTCTGCCGCAAGACGACCCAAGGTTTTGCCATCGGCATCAACCAAGAACCAATCTCGTTTAACAGAATCCGCGTTTGCACTAAAGGTTTTCATCTATACCTCATCCTATGAAGGCGCTACTAGCTTAAGAGCTGGGACCCGTATTTACGAAGAGCGCGAATTCTACAGAGGTAATATCGATATATCAAGTGGCATGACCGTAAAAGGACAGGTTTTTGCTCGTTACTTCTCACCACACCCAACTCATCGGCCATTGCGCACAACTTCCACGTCACAGCGCAGCTCACATTAGGGTTTATGGCCTCTGGCGAGATAGTCATGGGACTGCATTTCCAACAGTCGACTTTGCGTTCGCTCAAACTCGAAGCCAAGCTTAGTTCCCACATACAACTGGCCCAACGACACCTCCGCAGACAGGACAAGTTTGACATTGCGATCATAAAACTCATCAACCAGGTTGATGAAGCGACGAGCCTGGTCATCTTTAGGGGCTGACATCTGTGGAATGTTGCTGATCAGCACCGCATGAAACTCCCTGGCCAACTCAATATAGTCATTCTGGCTGCGCGGACCGTCACATAACTCTTTAAAATCGAACCAGGCAACATCGTCAGACACACAAAGTGCAACAATAGAACGCCCTTCAACGTCTAATGGCTGATTGCATCGAATATGCTCTACATCAGGATTCAAACTGGTAAAAGAGCGCTCCAGACTTTTGTCCGCGTCATCATCGAGGGGGTAGTGGTATAACTCAGCCTGCTCCAATGCTCTCAAGCGATAATCGATACCACCATCGACATTGACGACTTCCGTGTGTCGATTAATCAAAGCAATGGCCGGCAGGAAACGGCTTCGCTGCAGACCATCCCGATAGAGCCCGTCCGGGACAATATTAGACGTTGCCACCAGCGTCACCCCGCGCTCAAACAACTGTTCAAACAAACCACCTAAAATCATTGCATCGGTAATATCGGAGACAAAAAATTCATCAAAGCATATGACCCGGGTTTCACCGGCCAATTTCTCGGCAATCAAATTCAGCGGGTTTTTCTCCCCACCCAGAATTTTTAACTCTCTATGGACTCGCTGCATAAAACGATGGAAATGAACCCTCATCTTTTGCTCAAACGGCAGCGAATCGTAAAATGCGTCCATTAAATACGTCTTACCACGCCCAACCCCACCCCAAAAGTATAAACCTTTGACCGGCTCAACCGGTTCCGATGCCTTTAAGCCGGAAAATAACCTAACCAACAAACCTTGCGCCGGCTTGTCACTGACGCTCGCAATCAAGCGCTCATAAAGATTCTGTAAGTGATCGACAGCTCTTGCCTGGGCGGCATCGTGAGAGAAATCGACCTGCTGCAAGTCTGCCTGATATCGCTCTAAAGGTGTCATGTCTTTATTCGTACATCCTGCGGGTTGAAAAGGCGCAACTCTACCGACATAACCAGGTCATGGCAATTGGCGACAAACATCATTACCCACGACGACTTGCCCGGTATACAATATCCTCAACAACTTTCGTTAAAAGGAATAAATTGTGTACCCACTGGAATTGCTTATCATCGTTGGAATCTCCGCGACTATCGTCGGGACCGTTATTGGTTATTTAATCGCTCAAAAAACAGGTGCGTCTAACCAAACAAAAGCCATACTGGAGCAACAATTAGAAGAACTACAAAAACAACAGCAAAACTACCAAAACGAAGTAAGCGATCATTTTGTCGAAACAGCCCAGCTATTTAATCAACTGACCAACAGCTATCGCGATGTCCATAATCACCTCGCAGGGGGTGCTCAAAAACTGGCAGGTGAGTCTGCAACCAATTCTCTGGCAGCCCTATCCGATGAAAGTCAGTCAGCGTTAGTCACCGACAATCAGGAAAATGATATAACCTATCGCGGTGAAAACGTACTCGAAACAGAGACTACCACTACCGACGTTGCGGACGATGAACCAGAGAAAAATGAGCAGGAACAAGAGTCAGAAGTAATTATCGCCAGGGAAACCGATAAATAGTCACGCAGATCAGATCATCGACAGGGAAACAGACAACCACGGAGCCACCGATAAGGCGACCCTGTGAGGACTGAAGTCATACTGGATTGTCGATATCAATAAAGGTGTAATCCAGACCAAATTGATTAGCCAGATATTCACCCACGCCCTGCACACCGTATCGCTCAGTGGCATGATGGCCGGCTGCAATGTAGTGCACTCCCAACTCCCGCGCACTGTGCACAGTAGGTTCCGATATTTCTCCCGAAAGATACGCGTCTGCGCCCCACAGTGCAGCACGATCTATATACCCCTGTGCTGACCCTGTACACCAGGCGATAGTACTAATTATATGATCGCCTCCTTCGATAACCAACGGCTCTCTACCCAAGATCGAAGCAACCTCCCGGCCAAATCGCTCAGCAGATAGTGGCGTATTCAGTCGCCCAACATTACCGACCGAATAGGCGTTGCCAGGCTCCAACCCTCCGGTAATTGTTATATTTAGCTTATCGGCCAACAGTACATTGTTGCCTAATACCGGATGGGCATCGAGGGGAAGATGGTAAGCAATCAAATTTACACCATTCTCTATCAGCTTTTTCAATCGCCGATACTTCATTCCAACAACGGGAAGATCTTCACCTTTCCAGAAAAAACCGTGATGAACCAACAAAGCATCAGCGCCTTCTTCCACCGCCCTGTCAATCAAAGCCTGACTCGCAGTCACTCCCGCTACCAGTTTGGAAATCAACTCGACGCCTTCAACCTGCAAGCCATTCGGACAATAATCACTAAACATCTCTGGCTTTAACAATTCGTTAGCGGTGGTTAGTAAGGTATTTCTATCAACAGGCATATAATGTACCGTTATTCTTCTTCAGGAAAAGTATCTTATTTCCCCCGCGTACGTTTAACAAGAGCAACGCCGAGAAAGCAGCGATCACCGCTAGAAAGGTGACCCTATATACATCCTCATGTAGACTGCATTGCAGATAACATCGACAGAGCCATCATCCATCCCGGCATTACGGGCGCTCAGATTGAAAAAGCAGAAAAATCGCTAGCCGCACAGCTAATTAGTTGAGAAAAATACCTATGATTCGTCTTTATCAATTAGTCCTTTTTTTGCGCTGGCCTGTGGTTTTTGGCCTGTTGGCAGCAATCATTATTCTCGATTTTTTCCCTGAATTAGTTAACTATCAAGCAAATCCTAAACCTTCATCTTTTGAGACCACCATTGAAACCAGCGGCACACATTCGTACTCTTCAGCTGTAAAGCGCGCCGCACCTGCCGTCGTTAACATATACACCAGCAAAATAGTCAAACCAAAACCTCCGTCACCGCTACTGAAATATTTTTTGAATAAAAATAGTCCACGACAGAAACAGCAAGACCGGGTCCAGCGCAGCCTGGGATCGGGGATCATCATCAACCCGAACGGCTACATTCTAACTAACAACCACGTGATCAAAGACGCCATAGAAATTCGCGTTCAATTGCAAGATGGGCGCGAAGCACTGGCTTCGGTAGTGGGCACTGATCCGGAAACAGATCTCGCCGCGTTAAAAATCACCCTGGACAATCTTGAGAACATTGCTATCGGCGACCCTTCACAGGCTATGGTAGGCGATGTCGTGCTGGCAATAGGGAACCCCTACGGGTTCGGGCACACTGTCACGCAGGGAATCATCAGCGCGACCGGCCGCTATGGACTGCGCCTGACAGCCTATGAAGGCTATATACAAACTGACGCCGCTATTAACCCCGGCAATTCAGGAGGCGCGTTGGTTGATGCCCGGGGAAATCTACTGGGTATCAACACCGTTATACAAACCAGTTCTGGCGGCTCACAAGGTATTGGCCTGGCAATACCTTCGGACCTGGCACTGCGTATCATGTCGGACCTTATTCAATACGGCAAAGCTATTCGCGGCTGGTTGGGAGTTGAAGTACCCCAATCCATTCCGCCAGAGATTGCCGAAGAATATGACCTTCCCCCGAACACCGGCATTATCATTACAAGCCTTTATCCAGGAGGCCCCGCAGAAGCGAGCGGATTATTACTGGGAGACATTATCACTAGCGTAAACGGACAGGCGGTCAATGACGGACAGGTAGCAATGAATTTTATTGCCGCAACAAGGCCGAGTGAAACCGTTGCGTTTGAAGCACTAAGGGAAGGAAAACAGATTAATATCAGCGTTGTTATGGGCAGCCGGCCACAACCGACAACCCAACCCTGACCCAAAACCAGTCTTTACTCTTTAACTATTCTAAACTCGGCGGACTGAGCGTGCGCGGTTAACGATTCGCTTCTCGCCAGTATTGAAGCTGTCTTGCCAAGTGTCGAAGCGCCCTCTTCCGAACAGTGGATAATAGAGCTGCGCTTTTGGAAATCATAAACACCCAGAGGCGATGAAAATCTTACCGTACCTGATGTCGGCAAAACGTGATTTGGGCCTGCACAATAGTCACCTATTGCTTCAGAGGTGTGACGCCCCATAAAAATGGCCCCCGCGTGCTTAATGGCAGGCAGCAATGCCTGCGGGTCCGCCACTGACAACTCCAGGTGTTCGGGTGCAATGCGATTACACACGTCAAGAGCCTGATCCATATCATCCACTTTAATTAGCGCCCCGCGGCGACTTAACGATGCAGCAATGATCGACGCCCGTTCCATTGTTGGTAAAAGCTTACGCATACTCTGTTCGACGCTGTCAATAAAACCGGCATCGGGACAAACCAAAATAGACTGTGCGTCTTCATCGTGCTCAGCCTGTGAAAACAAATCCATTGCGACCCAGTCCGGATCAGTCTGACCATCACATATCACTAGAATTTCCGATGGACCTGCAATCATATCCAGACCGACCTGACCAAAAACCTGACGTTTGGCTGTTGCTACAAATATATTTCCAGGGCCTACAATTTTATCGACCCTGGGAATGCTTTTGGTGCCGTAGGCCAATGCGGCAACAGCATGCGCGCCGCCAACAGTAAACACACGATCAACACCCGCAATAGCCGCCGCCGCTATCACCACGTTAGTTAACACGCCATTAGGTGTTGGAGTAACCATAATAATGTTTTCGACACCCGCCACCTTGGCGGGAATAACATCCATTAGCACGGTAGATGGATAGGCGGCTTTGCCCCCTGGCACATATACTCCAACGTTCTCCAGTGCCGTTATTTGCTGCCCAAGAACGGTACCATCAGCCTCAGTATACGACCAGGAATCCTGTTTCTGATGCTGGTGGTATCTGCGAATCCTATCTGCGGCAAGCTCCAATGCATTACGCTGCTCAGCAGTGATCGCCTGCAGGGCGTCCGCTATCTGCTCCTGCGATAATTCCAACTCATCGATGGAGCCGGCCTGCATATTATCAAACCGGTTATTGTAACGAAGCACGGCTCGATCACCTTCTGATCTGACTGCCAAAATGATCTCATCTACGACATCAACCACTGATTGATCAGACACAGATTCCCAACTCAACAACGTGGTCAATTGCCGATCAAAATCAGTTTGGCGGGTATCCAGCCTGGTGATAGAAAATGGTTGGCTCATACTATCCAGCTGCCTTCACAGCGCTTTCCAAGTTGTCGATGATTTGCTGAATGCGCTGATATTTCCGCTTCATTGCAGCGCGGTTTACCACCAACCGAGAACTAACATTGGCAATTAAATCCCGCGGTTCCATGCCATTTGCTTTCAGCGTATTACCCGTATCGACAATATCAACAATCAGATCGGCTAAATCCATTAACGGAGCTAATTCCATTGCGCCATAAAGCTTAATGATATCGCCTTGAATGCCTTTTTCCGCACAATAACGCTTGGCGATATTGGTGAACTTGGAAGCAATACGTACGCGTCCCTGAGGCAATTCTTTACCTATCAGACCCGCAGTCATTAAGCGACATTTTGAAATATTCAAATCAAGCGGCTCGTATAAATCAGCGCCATCAGCCTCTAACAGCATATCTTTTCCAGACACGCCAATATCGGCAGCACCGTGCTGCACATAGGTAGGAACGTCCGACCCCCTGATCACCAACAATTTGATATCAGCCTGATTGGTATCAAAAATTAATTTTCGACTTTTACTGATATCTTCTACCGGTTCAATTCCCGCCGCCGCAAACAGGGGAAGTGTTTCTTTCAGGATACGACCTTTTGTTAATGCAATAACTACTTGTTGATCCATGATATGACGATCTGCTACTCGCCGGTAAAACAACCGGCATATTTAGTGTTAGGTTTCAGGGTTAAGACCAAAGGCCTACCCATCAATCAATTGGGTAGGCGGCGAATATTAGCACCCAGCATCTGCAGCTTCTCTTCTATACATTCATAGCCGCGGTCAATGTGATATATACGGTCAACGATAGTGTCCCCTTCTGCTACCAGTCCAGCAATCACTAAACTGGCTGATGCCCGCAAGTCAGAAGCCATCACCGGCGCTGACTGCAACTGCTCTGTGCCGATTATGATTGCAGTGTTACCCTCAATCACAATATTCGCCCCCATCCGGTTCATCTCCTGAGTTTGATTAAGACGGTTTTCGAACACCGTCTCTGTCACCGCAGAAGTTCCATCCGCAATAGCATTCATCGCGGTAAATTGCGCCTGCATATCGGTAGGGAATGCCGGGTATGGCGCCGTTTTTATACTGACCGCTTTTGGACGTTTCCCCTTCATATCCAGCTCGATCCAGTCTTCACCCAAGGTAATAATAGCGCCCGCTTCTTCCAACTTTACGATCACTGCTTCCAGAATATCGTGACGAGTATCTTTTAATTTTACGTGACCGCCGGTTGCGGCTGCCGCAACTAGATAAGTTCCGGTTTCAATTCTGTCAGGCATGACGGAATAATCACATCCATGCAAACTTACAACACCTTCGATAGTGATCGTTTGAGTACCATGACCACTGACTTTGGCACCCATGGCGTTTAAACACTCAGCCAAATCGACGATTTCAGGCTCTCTGGCAGCATTTTCAATGACCGTTTTACCTTCGGCGAGCACCGCAGCCATCATGATATTCTCAGTTCCTCCAACAGTCACCATATCCATAAGAATGTGCGCGCCTTTTAAGCGGCCATCCACTGTTGCTCGAATATATCCTTCATCGACAACTATTGTAGCTCCCAGCGCTTCAAGACCACGCAAATGTAAATCAACAGGACGACTTCCAATGGCACAACCGCCGGGAAACGAAACGTTGGCCTCGCCAAAATGGGCCAACATAGGTCCCAACACAAGGATCGAAGCTCGCATGGTTTTAACCAACTCGTAAGGAGCGGTTAAATCGTCAATGGTATTGGCTCGAATCTCTACACCCAGTTGCTCGTCGATAATGATATCCACACCCATACATCGCAGCAGAGCAATCATCGTAGTGACATCGTGAAGATGGGGCAAATTACGAATAGTTACCGCCTCATCGCTCAGCAGAGTAGCCGCTAGAATAGGCAGTGCCGAGTTTTTTGAACCCGAGATTCGAATCTCGCCATTCAGCTGAGTACCGCCACTAATTAGTAACTTATCCATTCAATAAATACCTGTTTATCGCACTGCTAATTTGTATCAATAGAGCCAATCGTGTCTACATTTTTAGGAGTGACACCATTAAAATGGCTGCTGTCGGACTGCCGCATTGTGTTAACAGACTATCGCTGCTGCCATTCTGTGCGGGTGTAGGTTTTCATGTTCACTGCATGGATACTGCCGTCAGCAATCAACGGGTTTAATCCTGCGTACACGAGCTGCTGTTTCTTAACCGCATTAAGCCCTTCAAACACATCACCCACAACAGTCACATCGATGTGACTGCCCTCACCGGCAACTTCAATGTCGCAATCGGGCAGCTGTTGTTGCAGGATCTCTTTCACTTGTTCTGGTTGCATAATAAAACTCCACAGCCTACCGGCCATGCTCCAACAGAGAATAACTAAAAGCCGCGAATTGTACGTAAAACGGTGAATAATAGCGAGTCATGCCACCGGCAAATGACCGGCAGCATCGGTGATAAAATCAACTCAGCTACTTTTTACATTGCCAGTAGGATCAACCGACCAGTTCTCGATGACTTTATCAATATCGCCATCATACAATCGTGCAGCTGAACTAAATTGCCCTCGATATACAATACCGAGATTGATCGCCTCAATAGTGACGTTGCGTAATTTCCATTCGCCACCCCGATTTGGACGCAATTTATACTGGACTACATAGGGCTTTTCAGTCTCACCAAATATATGCTGGGTAACGGTAACACTTGCATTGCCGCTAAGGTCTTCACCCTCCTGCGGGGGTAGAACATCAATTCTATTCCCATTAAAAGCTAACAAACCCTTAGCATAAGTTTGCACCAGACCGGTACGAAACGTTGTACTAAATCGTTTCATTCGCTCTTTGAATGCCGCTTTTTCTTCATCGGTTTTCAGTGCTGAGTACATTTTTTTACTGGCGTATTGACCCATCACTCCCCTGGAAAAACCATCAAAATCGACCATTTCATCTAGAATCGATTCGATTTCACTGTAGAAGCGCTGCGGGTCAGTCATGTAATAACCCTTAGCCGAGGTTATAATCTCCATAACCTGCTTAGTTGCCTTTTCGACAACAGCATGCGGGCCCTCAGGGGGGACGGGCATTGAAGCCGCTGATTCTGCCATTGCCGTCCCCGCCAGAAGCGCGGACAACGCCAATGTCAAACTTAGACGAAGAATTACGCGTTGAAATATTTTCATACTATCTGTCCTGAAAAATGCCCTGACAAATTAGCCAGAGCAGGTTATGCGAATTGATATAACACACCGGCTCTCACCGTTGCCTCCAATCGCGATAGTGTAAGCCGAAAAAAACTCCACGAATACGGCTAAATGCATAAAAAAACCTTCTACCACAATACTCTTTGAATAAAACCCCTATATAATGCCGCCTCACTGATAACAGCGGACCTATTAGAATCCTGGAATTAGGCCTAAGACAACGAAATCCTTGTTTTATTCTCAATTTTTGTTATTTATTTGACCGCACAATTACCTGTAAACCTTATGACACTAGCTATCCTTGCGATTATAACCGGCTTTGCAGGCCTTATCTGGAGCGCTGATCGCTTTGTATGCGGTGCCGCCGGGATCGCCCGTAACATGGGCATGGCACCCATTATGATTGGCCTGACAATCGTTGCTTTCGGTACCTCTGCCCCGGAAATCATCGTCGCTATTGAAGCGTCAATACATAGCGCCAGCGAACTGGCGGTAGGTAATGCGATTGGCTCCAACCTGGCTAACATTGGCCTGGTACTCGGGATAACCGCACTGGTTTCACCCATCCCTATTACTTCTTCCATTATTGTACGGGAATTACCCCTACTACTTTTTGCCACTATGGGTGCGCTGTTATTCCTGTCAGACAACTATCTGGGCGTAACTGACGGCATTGTATTCCTACTGACGCTAGGGGGGATCTTCTACTATCTAGTCAGCAATAAATCCCATCAACCCAATGTTGAAGAGGAGGCTGATGTTGAGCACATCCCCGATATTCCAATGACTAAAGCGTGGCTATTATTTTTTGTCGGGCTAGTTCTGTTAGTAGTCAGCGCTCGCATACTGGTATGGGGAGCCAAGGATATGGCCCTCACAATGGGCGTCAGTGAACTGGTTGTCGGTCTCACTGTTGTTGCCGTGGGTACCAGCTTGCCTGAATTGGCAGCCACTGTCGCCAGCGCTATCAAAGGTCATCATGATATAGCTCTGGGAAATATTATTGGCTCCAATCTGTTTAACCTATTGGCAGTAATGGCCATGCCCGCATTAATCCATCCTGAAGCACTGGAGCCAGAGGTATTCTCCAGAGATTATTTGTCAATGACTGCGATAACCTTGTTGCTGGCTTCTATACTCTATTTTCACCGTTTGCTGGCAAGCACACAAAAAAGTGTTGCCCACCAAACAACAACGCAAAAAATGGGGCGCATTGGCCGGGTCGAAGGCGCTTTACTTTTACTGGGTTACATCGCCTACTACTACATATTATTTCCGTAAAACTGTTTGACAGTTGAGCGACGAATTGAGATACCGATGCCTAAACTTAGCTTGAAAGAATCTGCTCTACGCACCATCACCATGGAACGGGATGCGGTCAGCGAACTTCTCAACAGAATTGATGAAAATTTTGAGCGAGCCTGTGAATTGATACTCGCATGCAGTGGCCGGGTGGTGGTAACCGGCATGGGGAAATCCGGTCATATCGGCACCAAAATAGCAGCAACTCTAGCCAGCACCGGCACACCAGCCATGTTCGTTCATCCCGGCGAAGCCAGTCACGGCGATCTCGGTATGATTACGCCGGACGATGTTGTAATTGCACTATCCAACTCTGGCAACACCTCCGAAGTAGTCACTATACTGCCACTGTTAAAACGAATGGGAACACCGCTGATCAGCATGACCGGCAATGCAGAGTCGACACTGTCAACGGCTGCCGATGCCAATATTGATGTCAGCGTATCACAGGAGGCATGCTCTCTGGACCTTGCCCCAACATCGAGTACAACGGCTACTCTGGTCATGGGAGATGCACTAGCCATCTCACTCATGGAAGCCAAAGGCTTCAGTGCTGAAGATTTTGCTTTTTCGCATCCCGGTGGCGCACTGGGAAGAAAGCTTCTACTCAAAGTAGAACACGTGATGCACACGGGCCCACTGTTACCGGTTGTTTTAGTAGGTACAAAACTCAGTGAAGCGTTAATGGAAATCACCCGCAAAGGTTTAGGTATGACGACGATCGTTGATAGCGATAATACCTTAATGGGCATTTTTACCGACGGCGATCTTCGTCGAGCACTGGACCAAAATATCGACATCCATCAAACGGCAGTTTCTGACATAATGACTCGAGACTGTAAGACCGTGAGCGCTGATATGTTAGCCGCGGAAGCGCTGGGCATTATGGATCATGGTAAAATTAGCGTTTTGGCTGTTGTCGACGAAGCAAACAAACCTATTGGCGCAGTACACTTACATGATTTACTAAATGCTGGCGTCGCCTAGCGAGCAATAAAGCTTTCGATCACCATGTTCCGGCAACAAATAGAATTGGCGCAATGAAACTTTTAAGCTCCCTGAACATCAATAGAATAGTAATTGCCACTGGTGCTGTTGCTGTGCTGTTTTATTTGCTGGCATATCCAGAATCCGGCATGCAGCCAACGACAACCGGTAAAGCTGACGTTAGCACTAAGGTAAATTTCTATTTAGTGAACGATGTCAGCACCCAATTTGACGAACAGGGCTTGCTTGAACTGTCAGTAACTGCCCAGCGTGTTCGACATAACCCCGGTAACAGCAGTGTTGATCTTACTAATCCGGTTTTCCAACTGTATACAGACGGCGAACACCAATGGAATGTGAGCGCAAAATATGGCGTACTGTTTCAACATGATGACAGGGCGGAACTGATGCAAGAGGTTGTCATTGTAAGCACAGACCAAAAAACTTCGCTAAAAACGCCATCGCTGACGATATTTCCGCAAAAAAGGCAGGCGCAAACGGATAAACCAGTGACGCTGCTCAATAGTAACGGATTCACCAGAGCAATAGGCATGAAAGCCGATCTGGAAAAAAAAGAGATTGCACTACTTAATCATGTTCGAGGTCAATATGAACCCTTGGTACCAACTAACAATGTGGATTAAAGCGGGGGCAGTACTATTTGTCTCGACATTACTGCTTGCGAATCATGCTGCAGCGTTACCCGACGACAACGAACAGCCCATCAGTATCCAATCTGACAGCGCCATTCAAAAAACTCTGGAGAACGGCGAAACAACCGAATATTTTGGCAACGTCCAGATGATCCAGGGATCGCTTAAAATCAACGGGGAACACATAACTATCCACAGCAAGGACCGCGAAGTTACGTCCATTGTAGCCATAGGAACACCCGCTACATTTGAACAACAATCTGACCGAGAAAGTCCGCCAGTTGAAGCTCAAGCTGAAACGCTGGACTATCAGCTAAAAGACGAAACGGTCATCTTACTGGTCGACGCCTGTATTAAGCAAAATGGTTCTACCGTCACCGGTAAGCGCATTGAATACAATATCGCTGGGGAAAAAATAAAAGCCTCTGGTGGCGACACAGATTCATCCAGGGTAAATATGATTCTGCTCCCGGATGGCAAAGCTGACACGTCTTGCACCAAAATCACTAATATCGCCGGGCAAGGATAATCATGTCCATATTGACGGCTAAACACCTTGCCAAGTCCTACAAAGGACGCCCCGTTGTTAAAAATGTTTCATTAGAAGTACACAGCGGCCAAATCGTGGGACTGCTAGGCCCAAACGGAGCCGGAAAAACCACCTGTTTTTATATGATTGTTGGCATTGTGACTGCGGACAATGGTCAAATTCAACTCGACGATGTCAATTTGACCGGATTATCCATGCACGAGCGTGCTCGCCAGGGGATTGGCTACTTACCTCAGGAGGCCTCAATATTTCGAAAGCTTTCAGTCGCCGACAATATTATGGCTATTCTGGAAACTCGCAAAGAACTCAATCGACAACAGCGAACGGAGAAACTCGAGGGCCTATTGCAAGAGTTCCATATCACCCATATTCGCGATAGCCTTGGAATGGCTCTTTCTGGCGGCGAACGGCGTCGAGTCGAAATCGCCAGAGCACTGGCCACGGAACCGGCTTTTATCCTGCTTGATGAACCATTTGCTGGCGTAGACCCCATATCAGTTGGTGATATTAAAGAAATCATCAACCACCTTAAATCACTTGGCATTGGCGTATTGATCACCGATCACAATGTCAGGGAGACACTCGATATTTGCGAAAAAGCGTATATTGTCGGTGAAGGCCATGTTATTTCGGAAGGTGATTCCAATACTGTTTTAAACAATAAAAAGGTCAGGGATATCTATCTCGGCCATCAGTTCGAGCTGTAACAATCGTCGACACTCAACTAGCCTCTCCTATCAAAACGTGAACATGCCGCAAACTCGGTATAATGATTGCATGTAGCAACTTCCGTGACTAAACTGTAGTTGAATCGTATCCAGTTCCCAAATCCATCAGGGATGCGTAGTGAGTGCACCGAATAAGCCATGAAACAGTCGTTACAACTAAAAATCGGTCAACATCTAACGATGACGCCACAGCTCCAACAGGCGATCAAATTATTACAACTTTCCACGTTAGACCTCCAGCAAGAAATCCAGCAAGTCCTCGAAAGCAACCCTATGTTGGACGCGGATGAAAGCGACGAACCGGAATCAAACAATAGCCCCGACAGCCCTCAATCAGAGCAAGTTGACTTCAGTGATAACGGCGACAGCGAAAAGGCATCGAACAGTACAGTAGAAACCGAAGGTCCTGCCGCAGATAGTGATTGGCAAGAAACAATACCAGATGAATTACCTGTGGATACTCAGTGGGAAGATGTCTACCAGGCTAGCGCCCCACCTTCCTCACAAGCCTCTGCCGATAGTGGTGATTTCGACTTCGACTCCCGCAATGGCAGCATTGATTCGCTGCAAGACCATCTGATGTGGCAGCTAAATCTCACTCGCATGTCCGATATTGACCGGACCATCGGCATGGCAATTATCGACGCCATCGATAATAACGGCAGGCTAACGCAAACAGCTGAAGAGCTACACGCCAGTTTTGAACCAGACAACCCCGATATCGAACTGGACGAGGTCTTCGCAGTATTGCACGGAATCCAGCAGTTTGACCCGCCTGGGGTTGCCGCAATAGATTTACAAGAATGTATGCTGATTCAACTCAATCAATTGGCAGTAGATACACCCTGGCTTAAAGAAGCCAAAATGGTTATTGAACGTCATCTGGCATTATTGGGGAACCGTGATTTTTCCCAGCTGATGCGACGCACCAAACTGAAAGAACCTCAACTGCAGGATGTATTAACCCTCATTCAGAGCCTCAACCCTAACCCCGGTGAGACGATTGCGTCGGATACTACTGAATATGTCGTTCCCGATGTTTATGTAAAAAAAATCGAAGGTCGGTGGCGTGTTGAGCTCAACCCGGATGTAGCGCCCAAATTGCGCATCAACACGGAGTATGCCTCGCTGGTAAAGCGCGCTGATAATAGCTCCGAAAATACCTTTTTACGGGACAATTTGCAGGAAGCCCGCTGGTTTTTGAAAAGCTTGCAAAGCCGCAACGAAACATTAATGAAAGTGGCTACGAAAATCGTTGAATATCAACGAGGCTTTCTCGAGTACGGTGAAGAAGCAATGAAGCCGCTGGTATTACACGATATTGCTGAAGTCGTTGAAATGCATGAATCAACCATTTCACGGGTCACTACACAAAAATATATGCATACACCGCGCGGTATCTTCGAGTTAAAATATTTTTTCTCCAGTCACGTTAGCACTGACTCCGGCGGCGAATGTTCCTCCACCGCCATTCGAGCTTTGATAAAAAAACTGGTGGCCGCAGAGAACCCTCGGAAACCGTTGAGTGACAGCAAAATAACCATTGTTCTGGCAGATCAAGGCATCAAGGTAGCCAGACGTACCATCGCCAAATACCGAGAATCGTTAATGATACCGCCATCAAATGAACGAAAACGACTGATTTGAACAAAGTTTAACCACTCACAACTAATACCATAGATTCTGATCATAACAATCACAATAAAAACTGAAACTGTAAACAATTTCACCCGTTAAACTGTGAATTTGACTCGACAGAATGGTACTCAAAGGAGTACCTTAATGAGGACAAACTAAAGGAGCAGCTTATGCAAATTAATGTCAGTGGACATCACGTAGAAGTAACCCCCGCACTCCGCGAATACGTCAATACTAAACTCTCCAAACTTCAGCGACACTTTGATAACATCACTAATACACACGTCACACTCACAGTGGATAAAAATATTCAAAAAGCTGAGGCCACTGTGCATGTAGCTGGCGCGGATTTATTTGCCGCCTGTGAAGCTGACGATATGTATGCTGCTATTGATCAAATGACCGACAAACTGGACAGACAACTGATCAAACACAAAGAGAAAAATGTTGGACGCAGCCACGGGTCAGCCTCCCGTTAACGGGGGCTCACTGGCGCCACTGTTTCCATCATATTTACCCCTACAATCAATAGCGACAATTACACTGGGAATCATGAAACTAAACTCCATCCTTAGTCCCGGTCGCACTCACAATAGTGTACCGGGCACCAGTAAAAAGCGTTCCCTAGAAAAGATTTCTCAATTTATTTGTGAAGACAATCCTACGCTCAATCCAAACCAGATTTTTGATAGTCTAATTGCCCGTGAGCGGCTAGGCAGTACCGGATTGGGACAAGGAATTGCAATTCCTCATTGCAGATTAAAAAGCTGCCATCAAATCACCGGATGTCTTATCAAACTTGAGCAAGCCATTGATTTCGATGCGATAGACGGCGAACCCGTTGACCTGATGTTTGTTTTGTTAGTCCCAGACGAGGCGCACGATGAGCATTTGACAGTGTTGGCCAAATTAGCGGGGCTGTTCAGCGACCACAGCTTTTGCGATCAATTGAGAAATGCAAAAAATGACGAAGAGCTTTATACAGCTGCGTCGGCTTATTAGTGTTTTGCGTCCCTCTCAGACATCGATTGATAACAGCGCGTATCGACTAACACCGATCAACAAATTAATCATTGCCAATAGGAAGTCCTATTTGGTAGTTTTAGCAGCACTTTATCTATAATTGATTGCGCCACAAAGGCAACGCAAATGAAGCTGGTCATTATCAGCGGGCGATCCGGATCCGGAAAAAGTACCGCCCTGAACCTAATGGAAGACGAAGGCTACTATTGCATTGACAACCTCCCGGTTGTTCTAATACCAAAAGTAGTTCGCCATCTACAAGATAGCAGTGCCATCGAGCACGATCTGGTCGCTATCTGTGTTGACGCTCGAAACGCCAGCCAGGATCTCAGCAACCTTGTCGACTTACTTCACAACAAACCGGCAGATCTTGATATCGATATCCTATTTCTGGATGCGGACAGTGAACGCCTAATCAAACGGTTTAGCGAAACCAGAAGGCGACACCCATTAAGCAACAGACATACTGCCCTCACTGAAGCCATTATTCGTGAGCGAAAGATACTTGAGCCAATTGCCGACGTCGCTACACTGACCATCGATACCAGCAGCTTGAGCCTGCACGAGTTGCGTACCGTAATCAAATCAAGACTGGTTGAAAAACAAGGTGCAGGGATTTCCATTTTGTTTCAGTCTTTTGGGTTCAAGCAAGGTATTCCGGTCGACGCTGATATTGTTTATGATATTCGAATACTTCCAAACCCTCACTGGGATACCAGTTTAAGGGCATTAACTGGCCAGGACCAACCAGTCATCAATTTTCTCGACGAACAAAATGAAGTTGAAGAAATGTTCATCGACATACAATACTATCTGGAAAAATGGCTGCCTTTGTTCGAGCACAACAATCGCAGTTATATCACTATAGGGATCGGTTGCACTGGCGGCCAGCATCGATCAGTATACATGGCAGAACGGCTAGCCCTTTATTTTGATAGTCTTTACCAGAATGTGCAGGTACGCCACAGAGAATTGCATAAGCTGCAAAGCTGACCACAGTGAAAATTGATTGAGTTATGATTAAGACCAGAATCACTATCATTAATAAGCTTGGCCTTCACGCGAGAGCTGCATCCAAGTTCGTTACCACCGCAACGGCGTATGGCTGCAATATTAAAGTAGGAAAAGACGGAAATATGGTCGATGGGAAAAGTATCATGTCGGTGATGATGCTGGCCGCGAGCAAGGGTACAGACCTTGACTTGGAATTTGACGGTAACGATGAACAACAGGCGATGGATGCGGTCACCAGTCTGATCAACAATCGCTTTGATGAAGGAGAATAAAGCCCTCGTATTTTAGGTGATTAACAATCAATACCGCTCACAAACCAAAAAAAACAATGGCACCAATGTCCCTTAGTTGTCGGATCAACAACTTTTTTGGATAATTGACGCCGTCACCCCAGCCTAACCCCCGGCGGAGTAATAATGCCAACATCAGCAGATTTCATTCAAACCGGGGATCCCCTGGACCAGTTGAATCGAGCGCTTGATAGCGGTACGTTCATTCAGGTTCGTCGTTTGCTCGAAAGCCTTCCCGCCGCTGACGTGGCCCATGTACTCGAATCATCACCTCCCAAAGCGCGCTCGGTACTGTGGCGACTCATAGAGATCGAACGAGAAAGAGAAGTTCTTCCTTTTCTTAGCGACGAAATCCAAAGTCAGTTCTTAAGACAAATGGATACCGAAGAAGTAGCCAGTATTGCCGAGGGACTGGAAGCAGATGATGTTGCTGATATGCTGCAGCAACTTCCGGATCGGGTCATACGCGAAGTATTACAGCTGATGGATCAGCAAGACCGGCAAAGAGTAGAACATGTCTTGTCGTATCCGGAGGACACAGCTGGCGGCTTGATGAATACAGATGCCATTACTGTTCGTCCAAAAACACTAATAGAGGTTGTTTTACGGTATTTGCGACGCCACGACGAACTGCCAGAAATGACTGATAATTTAATCGTGGTGAATCGCCGCGATGAATATATTGGCTTACTTCCGTTACGGCGGGTGTTGGTTTCGGACCCTGGTACTACGGTCCGTGAAATCATGAATACTGATATTGATGCCATCCCGGCAACTATGGGTGACAGAGAGGTGGCTAATCTTTTTGAGCGTAACGACTGGGTATCTGCACCAGTAGTCGATGAAGACGGAAAGATGATTGGCCGAATCACTATCGATGATGTTGTTGATGTTATTCGGGAAGACGCCGACCACTCATTAATGAGTCTTGCAGGCCTCGGTGAAGATGAAGATACTTTTGCTTCAGTATTGAGCACAGCTCCCAGGCGCACTGTTTGGCTGGGTGTTAACTTATTGACAGCTTTTATGGCATCTGCTGTGATTAATGTATTTGAAGCCACCCTGGATAAAGTTGTCGCGCTCGCGATACTCATGCCGATTGTTGCCAGCATGGGCGGAGTCGCCGGCACCCAGACCCTTACAGTTGTGATACGCGGCATTGCCCTGGGGCAAGTTGGCAGCAATAACAGTACCTGGCTGATTAATAAGGAGTTACTAGTGGGGGTCATTAACGGCCTCTGCTGGTCGCTGGTTGTCGCAGCTGCCGCGGCACTTTGGTTTGACGATGTATTAATAGGTGTCATAATTGCCGGCGCAACGGTGATTAATCTCATTACCGCTGCATTAGCAGGAGCTACTATTCCTATTTTGTTACATAAGCTGAACATAGACCCCGCACTCGCGGGCGGCGTCGCCTTAACAACAGTGACCGATATAGTAGGTTTTATGTCCTTTCTCGGTCTGGCTACCTGGTTCTATATTTAGAGCTCGATTCAATAATCTTTCACTCTATGGACAAGCTATGAAAAAGAAGGACAACTTCGACCAAGATGACGAAGAAATAATCTACGTCAGTCGTTCTGAGATGAAACGCGACATGCTGGAATTACAGCGACTAGGTGAATCTATTGTAAAATTGAGTCCTGGACAATTTGCAACTATTCCTCTGGACGACGAAATTTTGGCCGAGGCCATCCATACCGCACGCCGGATCAAACACCGTGAGGGTCTGCGCCGACAAATGCAATTTATCGGCAAGTTAATGCGTAAAATTGATACTAGCGACATCTCTGCCGCCTTTCAAAAATTGCAGGACGGCCGCAAAGCGGAAGCTCGAAAGTTTCACGAACTTGAGTTATGGAGGGACCACTTGATCGAAATGGGACCCAATGCAACGGAAGAAGTTGTCACAAAATACCCCCAAGCTGACCGCCAACATATTCGTCAACTCATCACGCAAGCCGGAAAGGAAAAAGGCGCCAACAAAGCACCCGCCTCATCCAGAAAACTCTTTCGGTATTTAAAAGAAATTAGCCTTAAGGTCTAGCAGAACGGTCACAACCAGTAATAAAAGTAGCTACTTTTCTTTACGGTCGTCAAAAACCTGCTTAAATGATAAGTCTGGATTGTTCCAGTCACCTTTGACCCGATATATTGCGCTGGAGAAGCGATCAACCTGATCTTCAAACAACAAACTGGCGACGTATATTCCTGCTGCTGTAGGCAGGCCTCCCGCCAGAGCGACTATCCAGGGCAAGTTACTGGCGAGCGGCAGGGTAGCGATTAATTCCATATCCAACTCCTTTGCCATTAAGTCAGCATCGCCGCGAAGATAGAAGCTACTGGATGGTGTTTTAACGGCTAAATCATCAACAATTTTTAACTTGCCCTCTCCAAAAATCGCCTCCCCTTCAATTTTGTCAAAACTAATCCCGCTTTCATATAAGTCAGAAAAATCTAACTGCAGTCGCCTGATGATATTTGTAAAGTTAACGATACCGACAACTTTCATAGTACCGGAAGCGGAGTTTGAGGCTTTGAGAAAACGCCCTTCCTTAATTTTCAAATACAACGGACCTTCAGAAGAACTTAGCTGCCATTGATCGGGGGATCCAGGCCAGGTCAGGTCAAACGATGATGTTGTTGATTCGCTCTCAACAATCCGCTCATAATTCCAATTCTCAAGGACGTCACCAATGTCCGCCATTTTCAATTGACCATAGAACCTGGTTTCATCACCGTCAGGTGTACGAAACCACTCGATTGTTGCCGGCTTTTCTTTCTCAAGACTAATCCCACGTATCTCACCGACAATATTTTCAAAACGCACACCTAGTTCATGCCCTCGCGCGGAGAAAGCAATACTGCCATAAGACTGATCATCAATAGACAAGTGGCCGATATCCAAATCAATATTAAGCTGATTTATCTCCGCCAGGTCTACTGGAGAGTCATCTGGTGTCTCGCTAGCATCTGGACTATGCAGAGATAGAGACTCCAGCTTCGCCACCGTTGGGCGATTAGTATCATCTGGAAAAGTGATGCTGCCGACCACTTTTTTACTACTGAAAGACAGCCACCAATCATTACTTCGACGCTGTAGATTTACAATTGAATTTTCAAACTCTTGAGAAAAACCGTAAAATTTGTCTACCTGCAGATTTCTGGCTTTAATCTTCAGAGGATTGTCTATCTCTAAGTCAGCGCCAACCGCTTGCAATTCATCCGCAGTGGCACCTAAATCAATTTTAACCGCGGCATCTATTCGTTCATTCGCGGCCAGATACCGATCCAGCACCGGCTGCCACTGGTCTAACGCGAACGATGAAATCCGGCCTGTCACTAAAAAGGCATTGCGTTGATGCCGTTCATCAGCGGCCTGGTCAAGGATCACTAAACCACTATCGACAATACCATCCACAAATTGCAACTGTAACTCCGCTTGTTCTGCTAATCCCATTCTTAACAACGGCGCTTCATCCCCAATGGGAAGACGCAACCAAAAATCACCGGTCAGTTCAGCCGGCTTGCCATAAGGTGCCGGTAAGTCTATCGCTACTCCCTCAAGATTTGAGCGTATTTTGAACTCACTGGTATCGTTAGGCCTGATGTTTATTGTAGCGCTGAACCCCGTTTCGCCCGCCGTAAAATCTAATCCTGGCTGCCGACTCCAAGTCTGGACATCGCGCATATCAACACGACCACTCATGTCAACTTTCACGGCGCGGTTCTTGTCTTGCTCAACATTAACAATGACAGATTTTTTATAGAGACGAGCTTTCAAACTTGACGAACGAATACCACGAAGACTGTCATACGTTACAGGACCATCAATATGATCAAACTCCAACCGATACTCGGGTATGTTTAACTTTGCTTGTTTCAAATCAACAGCAACATCTATATCTGCTGCTGCGTTAGCGCCCGCTAGAGGAATCCCCAAATTTACCGCAGCTGTCGCTACCCCACTCAGTTGCCAATGTTGAAAAGCGCCGCCGACCATTTGGCTAATTGCGCTATCGTTAATAATTCTCAGCGCATCTCGAGCACTCCCTTTTGCTGTCGTATCAACCGTTAACCAAAGGCCTCCCTCGCTCAAGGGGACAGCCCGTACCATTGTCTTAGCCACATCCAATTCGTACATTTTTGCGCTATCAGCGATGACGTCAATGATAAGGTCATTAACCTCTACTAGCCCTTCAATGTCTGTTAATGCAGGCCAGTCCGGATGATAGGCTAGCGCTGTATCGTCGAGACTCAAAAGCAGCTGTACCGTGCGCCGCTGGCTGTCGCCCTTAATCAATGAACCCCGATAAATGAACCCGCCCTCTTTGACGTGACCTGAAGGGACACTGGCCTGCATCCAGTCGAGAAACCCCCGATTCAGCGTATACGGAATGAACTTATTTCTAAATTTGGCATCCGTATCTTTTAGACCCACCGTCAATGTCATTTTTGGCGGATCATCCTCAACGGGAGCAAGGGGTATATCTAAATCCAACAGCGCCACTGCAGGTCCGTGATCAGCAGTCATGTACAATGGGCTACTGTCTACCAGAACCCGGTTTGTTAATATTTCCCATGTCACTTGGCCGACGAGACTTTCAAAATCAAGCGGCCGGTCAAAAACCTGTGGAAATTCCATCGCCATAGTTTTTGCATCGAGCTCGACTAACCCGCTGGTGGGCGTCATTTCCAGATAGCCACTGACGCCAACAGCACCTGGCGCGCCCTTCCATGGTGACAATGCAACCCTGTCTAAATTTGCCCGTAAACGAAAAAAAGCCTTTGGGCTCTGCTGATTTTCTGTCGACGGGGCCTCGCGGGGGACATACAGTTTTATGTTATGCAAAAGTCCCGACGGACTCATCGTGGCAAGTACATCAGTGACATTGTCATTCAAAATTTTGGCCGATAACAATTGTCTAGTGGCAATGCCAACATCCAGTTCGGGAACTGAAAACACGACGCCTTCGTGGTTTCGAATCACATGCGATTCGCTGAGATTAAAGACCTCACCGTTCCAATGTGCCTCAAGCGTTGGCAACCATATTTGCCAATCCTGTTCTGACGTTTTTTCAGCTCGAAATCCAAATTTAAGATTTTCCAGGGGCGGTAAATCTTCACTACTAATTACGTCAATATCAACAATAGGCATATTGACAACACCTTGCAGTGACACCCGAGTATCTGGCTTCCAGTCAAGCCATACCTCACTGTCAACCCGGGCATTTTCCAGCTCCACCCCCAGGGTTTGTAAAGCGGGTAACTGTGCAGAAAAATCTATATCATCGGCATGGAGGTATGCTTTTGCGGTGAACGCTTCTTGCTCCCGTGGATCTCCATATGATTCGACGATAGCCAATAGAGGGCCTGACAACTGATCAAAAAACGCGTTGACTCGCAATCGTCGAAAATCATCCTCGCGGTTCAGTGAGACCTCTTCTATTGCCAACACAGATTCCTGTCCATTGGCAAAAGAAGTCTGCAATTTAGCATCAAATAACTCGACGCCCTCTACCGACAAAACTAAGTCGATAATTTGATCAAAGTCTGTATTACCTCCGGCCGCTATTGGATAGCCTTGCAATTGCCATCGCCCGGGTTCAATTTCTTCGATAGCGCAATGGACGCCGTTAATAATGAATGTTTTAACCTGCAGAGAACCACTGAGAATACTGTTGAAAGGATCTAATTGAAAACTCACATCACTTATGGTGAGAACCGCTTCGGCACCGGTCAGTTGATTTTCTCCCGGTCGATACAAAATGAGCTGTTCCATCGTCAGCACTGGGGACAATTTTGACCAGTGACCGTGCATCTGTCCAACAGTCAAAGACAAGCCGGTGAAGTCAATAAAACGATTGACCAGGGAATCCTGATATTGCTCAACATAACCGATGAAATATCGGCCAAGGCTGACATAACTGGCGACGACAATCAGTACCGTGATCAAAAAAACCCACAACACTCGATTAAGCCAGAATACGCCCTTCTTTATCACCCTTGGTATCGCACCCTAAATTCAACACGGCCTATGCCAATCACGTTCAATCGGAAATAGACTGTGCTACAACAAAATGACATCAAACTGACCTTGGTTATAAACCGACTCAACCTGAAACTGGATACTCTTACCTATAAATTCTTCTAAATCAGCCACACTGGCAGATTCTTCATCTAACAGACGATCTACAACCGACTGTGAAGCCAGTACCATCAACTTATCATTATCATAAGCCCGAGCTTCTCGCAGGATTTCTCGAAAAATTTCATAGCAGATAGTTTCTGATGTTTTAATAGAACCTCTGGCTTCGCACACCGGGCAGTCCTCACACATAATGTGCTCAAGACTTTCACGCGTCCGTTTACGAGTCATTTCCACCAGACCAAGCTCTGAAACACCGGTGATAATTGTTTTTGTGTAATCATGCTCCATCGCTTTTTCAAGCGTGCGATGAACTTGCCGACGATGCTCCGTATCTTTCATATCGATAAAATCAATGATAATGATACCGCCTAAATTTCTCACCTTTAGTTGTCTCGCCAAAGATGTAGCCGCTTCGAGATTTGTTTTAAAAATCGTTTCTTCCAGGTTGCGATGGCCAACAAACCCGCCGGTATTAACATCAATCGTGGTCATCGCTTCGGTCTGGTCAATGATAAGATAGCCACCGGATTTTAATGCCACCTTTCGACCCAGGGCTTTTTGAATTTCATCTTCAACGGCATATAAGTCAAAGATCGGACGCTCTCCCGGATAATACTCTATGCGGTCTTTTAAACCAGGGACATAGTCTTCCGCAAATTGAAGAACATTCTGGAAACTCTCTCTGGAATCAATACGTATTTTTTCCATTTCAGGTCGCACTAAATCCCTCATCGTTCGCATATAAAGAGGTAAGTCTTCATAAATAATAGACGGGGCGGAACGCTCTTTCATTTTGCGCTCCAACGCCGACCACAAGCGCTGAAAGTAATTTATATCAGCCATTAACTCATCTTCACCTACGCCCTCTGCGGCCGTGCGTAAGATAAAACCGCTTTTTTTATGAGCCGTATCTGCTGCGGCGCATCGCTCTACCAGCTCTTTCAACCGGGATCTCTCAGCTTCATCATCAATGCGCTGAGAAATTCCAACATGCTCAGTATGAGGCATAAAAACCAGATAACGCGATGGTACCGATAAGTGCGTAGTCAATCGTGCGCCCTTGGTACCTATTGGGTCTTTGACCACCTGTACAATCAGCGACTGCCCTTCCCATACCAAACTTCGAATATCAGCAACTTCTGCATTGCGCTGCTCAACTCCATCTTTATCAATCACGCTGATATCAGACGCATGAATAAAACTGGTTCGCTCCAGTCCAATTTCGACAAATGCCGCCTGCATGCCCGGTAACACTCGAACAACTTTGCCCTTGTAAATATTACCGACAATACCCTTAGAAGCGCTGCGTTCAATATACACTTCCTGCAGCATACCGTTTTCAACAACAGCTACCCGCGTTTCAGTCGGCGTCACATTAACTAGTAATTCTTCACTCATAATATGGGGTCTGATTAATTTCATTGAGTAGTTGATGAGTTTCCAACAGCGGCAAACCGACTACAGCTGAATAACTTCCCTTCAACCGTTCCACAAACACTGCCGCGCGACCCTGTATAGCATAGGCACCAGCCTTACCTATTGGTTCACCAGTATCCCAGTATTGCTGCAATTCTGCCGGTGAAATTGTTCGAAATGTTACCTCGGTCGTATTGAGTAAACACCATTGTCTGCCCTGCCAGCAAAAACAGACGGCACTCATTACCTGATGAGTTTGTCCCGACAGCTCAGACAACATTGCCAGTCCATGACTACGATCCCGGGGTTTCCCCATAATCTGTTGCCCGAAAATGACCGCAGTATCTGCACCCAATACCGGTAAGGGTCTCAAACCTTGCTGTTCAACAAACTGCCACCCTGCCCGCGCCTTATCACCAGCCACTCGAACCACATAAGAATCAGGATCTTCCCCGTCGGCCGCAGTTTCATCGACATCTACCGATATCTGTTCAAATTTAACACCGATTTGCTGCAGCAGCTCTTTTCGACGTGGCGACTGCGAAGCTAGGTATATGTGGGGGGGTTTGCTACTCATCGGTTAATTAACATAATAGTTTCGACGCAATAATCGCAAAAATGCTGACAATACTGGCCACAACAACGCACTAATCAAGGCAGGAAGCAAAAATAACAAATTGGGAGAAATCGTTCCGGTTAATGTTTGTACCCAGTGACACAACAATTGATTCAGGCCTATCAACACAAAAACAACAATTGCCTGCTGTAATGGTGTGAACATCCTTAAACGCTGATAGAGAATCAGGGCTAAATAGGCTAATACTGCCAGCGCCAATGCATTTTGACCCAATGGCGTACCCGCGACAATATCCTGCAATAAACCCACCATCCACGCGACACCAATACCCACATGCTCAGGCAGTGCTATAACCCAATAGATCAATACCATGGCTACAATGGCGGGCCGGCCCCATTGTGCCCACAGCGGCATCGGCACGATACTGAGCAATATAGCTGCCAATAGTGTTGTGGCGATAACCCAGTGGCCGTTACCCTGATTGAGCACCATTGTCGACCTCCTCTCGGCGATGGCTGAACACCAACAGTACGTGCCGACTTCGATTCAACAACGCACTGGGGCTAGCTTTGACCGTAGCAAATGACTGCCCTGGATCAACGATAACTTCAGTGACCGTGGCAACGGGATAGCCAACGGGAAAGCGCTGGCCTAATCCTGAACTTACTAACAAATCGCCTACTTTTATATCCGTTGTTGCCGCCACATGTTGCAAAATCAACTGGTGATATAACCCAACGCCTTCGGCAACGCTGCGAAGGCCATTTCGATTAACCTGCACGGGCAGCGCGTGAGAGGTATCAGTAATCAACAACACCCGACTTTGTAAAGGACCAACACCAATGACTTGCCCCATAAGGCCCAGCGCATCAATAACCGGCTGACCAACATAGAGGCCATCGCTCTCACCCTTATTGATAATGATTTGGTGATGCAGTGGGTCTGGAGAAACACCAATTATCTCTGCTACCAGAACACTGTCGTCCAGAATCGCAGAAGAGTTAAGAAGTTCACGCAGTCTTACATTTTCAGCTTCAAGCGATGCCAGCTTCTGCACCTGCGCTTTTAACAGGGTAGTTTCTGCTGACAGGCGATCATTGTCTTTAATCAGTATTTCTCGACTGCGGATCGTTGATTTCCCCCAGCCTGAAATTTTCGAAGGTATGTCTGCAAGCCAATAAAACGGGGTCGCGACAATAGAGAGTTTGGCGTTTGCCTGCTGAAACCATTCGAAACGCTGTCCGCCATACACCAGTGCAAATGCAACAACACACAGAATCAGTAATCTGGCGCCAATAGATGGACCTTTTAGGAATAGCGGTTTAATCGACTGAGCCTTATCTATTATGTTCTAAATCAGTACTGCTGATATCCCCAGCAACCACTTACGACAATTTGCCCATCAACTCTAGTAGCTCTATTCGGTGGAAAGCAGGTCGATGTTATGGCGATCCATTATTTCCAGCGCCTTGCCGCCTCCGCGGGCGACACAGGTAAGGGGGTCATCAGCGACAAGTACCGGTAAACCTGTTTCATCAGAAATGAGACGGTCGATATCTCGCAACATCGCCCCACCTCCTGTCAATACAATGCCTGTCTCTGCAATATCTGCGGCCAATTCAGGAGGCGCCTGTTCCAAAGCCCGTTTAACGGCCTGTACTATGGCGGTTAGCGGCTCTTGTAATGATTCAAGGATCTCATCACTATTTAGGGTAAAACTACGAGGTACCCCTTCAGCAAGGTTACGTCCACGGACATCAATTTCAACCAACTCACTTTCTTGATGCGCGCACCCAATCTCCTGCTTGATTCGCTCTGCTGTCGCGTCGCCAATCAGGCTACCGTACTTGCGACGGACATGAGACACGATCGCCTCATCAAACCTGTCTCCGCCCACTCTGACAGAGTCAGAGTAGACCACGCCATTGAGGGAAATAATGGCTATTTCTGTGGTACCGCCGCCAATATCGACTACCATTGACCCCGTTGCTTCCTCGACCGATAATCCAGCCCCGATGGCTGCCGCCATAGGCTCTTCAATTAAGCGGACTTCTCGCGCGCCGGCACTTAAGGCTGACTCACGAATTGCTCGCCGCTCTACTTGTGTCGATTTACAGGGCACGCAAATCAGCACCCTCGGGCTCGGGCGTATAAAGCTATTCTGGTGAACTTTGGAAATAAAATGCTGCAACATTTTCTCGGTAACTTGAAAATCAGCGATTACCCCGTCTTTCAAAGGTCTGATAGCGGTAATATTCCCCGGTGTACGACCCAGCATACGCTTGGCGTCTTTTCCTACCGCCTCGATGGTTTTTTGGCCGTTATGGACTCGGATTGCCACCACCGATGGCTCGTCCAGTACAATGCCCTCTTCGCGCACATAGATCAGGGTATTTGCCGTGCCCAAATCGATCGATAAATCGTTGGAAAAGAGCCCTCGTATTCGTTTAAACATCTAAATAGTTCACCTTGCGCGGGTAATGTTTAAAAATCTTTAAACATTACCGTAAATGTCATTCGCTTGACGGAATTTTAGTATAAAATCCCCATCTGCAATAAATTCGCCACTCTAACAATGGCGGGGATTTAGAGCAAGACGGAAATGTGATAAGTTTAACGTTTATAACGACTTATCATCCCGACAACGATCTGTCACACTTTTTTGTGTTTAACATAGACCGAATCCAAACCGTAAAAGTCACTTTGACGTTCTCAAGCGTGGATTAAAGTCATATTTGCACCACTATTTTAGACCATAAGATTCAAAGCTGTAGTTTAATAGAGTAGAAATAATGTCCATAGAACAATCCGATATTGAGAAAATAGCGCTACTGGCCCGAATACGAGTGGATCAGGAGGCTATTCCGGAAATTGCCGACCGTATCAACGACATACTGAAAATGGTCGATAGCATGCAAGCAGTCAACACTGCTGACATCGAACCAATGGCTAACCCCCTTGATGCAACCCAGCGTTTACGCGCTGACGTAGTTACTGAAACCAATCAACGCGAAGCTTTTCAGGCTGTTGCGCCCCAGGTAGAACAAGGTCTATATCTGGTCCCAAAAGTCATTGAATAAACGGGATAAACGGGATAAACACCATTAATCGGCCATCCCAACCATCCATAACAATATCGGACAAGCAACCTTCGATAGTAAACCTGCCAAACAACTAGGATCTTTCATGCACAACAAAACCCTGGCCGAACTCAGCAAAGGGCTGGCTAATGGCGATTTTTCCAGTAGCGAGTTGACCCAACATTATTTACATCGCATCAAACAACTGGACTCGACCTACAATAGTTTTATCAGTGTCACTGAAGAACAGGCGCTAGCGCAGGCGGCCGCGGCGGATAGCCGTATTGCCTCAGGCGATATCACGCCTCTGACGGGCATTCCTATTGCCCACAAAGATATATTTTGTACAGCCGGCGTTAGAACCTCTTGTGGATCGAAAATGTTGGATAATTTCACCCCCCCTTACAACGCCACGGTCGTTGAAAAATTCAACCAATCTGGTGCTGTCTCTCTGGGTAAAACCAACATGGATGAGTTCGCTATGGGGTCATCCAATGAAAGCAGCTTTTATGGAGCGGTAAAAAACCCATGGCATCTTGATTGTGTTCCCGGCGGATCCTCCGGCGGCAGTGCTGCGGCAGTAGCCGCTCAATTGACGCCAGCATCGACCGGCACCGATACCGGTGGGTCTATTCGACAACCTGCTGCACTGTGTGGCATCACCGGTCTAAAGCCTACTTACGGCAGAGTTTCCCGCTATGGCATGATTGCTTTTGCATCTAGCCTTGATCAGGGCGGCCCGATGACACGCACCGCTGAAGATGCCGCCATGATGCTAAATGTCATGGCGGGGATTGACGAGAAAGACTCCACCAGCGTAGACCGGACTGTTCCTGACTATACAAAACATCTCAACAATGAGTTGAGTGGCCTGCGCATCGGTATTCCGAAAGAGTATTTTGGCGAAGGTCTGACCCCTGCGATAGAGCAGGCAGTCCAAGCAGCCATCAAACAATATCAATCGCTGGGCGCGACGGTTAAAGAAATTTCGCTACCAAATACAGCATTGGCTGTACCCTGCTACTACATCATCGCGCCATCGGAAGCTTCTGCAAATCTATCCAGGTTTGACGGTGTTCGTTACGGATACCGCTGTGAAGACCCGGAAGATTTACTTGATCTTTATACTCGCACTCGGGAAGAAGGTTTTGGGGATGAAGTAAAGCGTCGAATACTGGTTGGAACCTACGCACTGTCCGCCGGGTTCTACGACGCGTATTACAAAAAAGCGCAACAAATTCGACGCTTGATCAAAAATGATTTTGTTGCTGCTTTTGAGGATGTCGATATCATCATCGGGCCTACTGTGCCGAACACCGCCTTCGAAATTGGCGAAAAATCCAATGATCCGGTATCAATGTATCTGGAAGACATCTACACAATACCAACCAACTTAGCGGGCCTACCCGGCATGTCTATTCCGGCTGGCCTGGTCGAGGGCAAACCCGTCGGACTACAATTAATAGGTAACTATTTTGACGAAAGCAGGCTGCTAAACGCAGCTCACAAATTTCAGCAAGCCACCGACTGGCACCAACAAACTCCCGCCAGTCAATCAACAAAAGTGGAGCGCTAAACAATGGAATGGGAAACCGTAATAGGCCTTGAAGTCCATGTTCAACTGGCCACAAAATCTAAAATCTTCTCTGCAAGCAGTACCGCTTTTGGCGCCGAGCCCAACACACAGGCCAGCGCTGTAGATCTAGCCATGCCAGGCACTCTACCTGTATTCAATGAGCAAGCTTTACGCTACGCGATTATGTTTGGGCTGGCTATCGATGCCGATATTAATCAACGATCCATTTTCGATAGGAAAAACTATTTCTATCCGGATCTGCCAAAAGGTTATCAAACCACGCAACTGGATGAACCGATTGTTGGCCCCGGTCTCGTTGAAATACAAATGCCAGGCGGTGGTAGTAAATCTATCCGAATTCATCATGCCCACCTGGAAGAAGATGCAGGAAAATCTTTACATGAAGACTTTCATGGCGCGACAGGAATTGACTTAAATCGCGCTGGAACACCACTCATCGAAATTGTATCCGAGCCGGACATGCGAAATTCAGAGGAAGCCGTTGAGTTTGCAAAAAAACTTCAAGCAATTGTGACCTCACTGGGCATCTCAGACGGCCAAATGTCTCAGGGATCCATGCGGTTTGATGTCAACGTTTCTGTTCGACCCAAAGGACAAGAAGAATATGGCACTCGCACCGAAACAAAAAATCTGAACTCTTTCAAATTTATGGAAGAAGCCATCGCTCTTGAAGTCGAACGACAAATTGACATTTTGGAGGACGGCGGATCAATTGCTCAAGAAACCCGACTCTACAACGGTGACACCAAGATTGCTCGATCTATGCGCAGCAAGGAAGAAGCAAACGATTATCGCTATTTCCCCTGCCCCGATCTGCTACCGATAGTCATCGACAGCGAGTATATAGAAGCTATTCGCGCGAACCTGCCGGAATTACCCGACGCACGACGGTCTCGGTTTGTCGACAAATACAACCTGTCCGATTATGACGCAGGTATTCTAAGTGGTGATGCTGCGACCGCTGAATACTTCGAAACAGCGGTCCACATATGTAAAGACGCGAAGTTAGCTGCCAACTGGGTCATCGGAGAATTATCCGCCAGACTGAACAGCGAAGACCTTTCTATCCAGCAAAGCCCGGTCAGCGCCGAAAACCTCGGCGGACTCATTGCAAGGATTATCGACAACACTATTTCCGGAAAAATAGCCAAACAGGTGTTTGACTCGATGTGGAACGGTGACGGTAACGCCGATGAGGTCATCGAAACCAAAGGCTTAAAACAAGTATCGGACAGCAGTGAACTGGAAGCCATGGTCGCAGACGTTATTTCCAACAACCCGGATCAGGTAGCAAACTATCTCAATGCTGATGAAACCAAACGCAAAAAGATGACCGGTTTTTTTGTTGGCCAAATAATGAAAGCATCCAAAGGCCAGGCTAACCCTGGAATGGTCAACAAGATTCTAATGCAGAAACTGAACGACTGAACATTTTGCCCCAAGCGGAAAGACAGTAAATACACGATTAAGGTAGTCATCATGGCGCTAAAGAAAGATAAAGAAAAAGTTCTCGATGAAGTGTGGACAGAGCAGCGAGTGAAGGATTTTTTGGACGTAAAACCCGCCGAAGATCTCGAAGCTGATTTCCATGTGTTACTGAAAGCCTATCAATCAATGAGACTGGAGAACTTTGAAGAGTTTGTCGGTTTTTTTGTCGCAGAAGATCGTAATCTCAATGCGACTAACCCGAATGGAGAAACGGTTCTCTCTATAGTGACGCAACATAGAAAATCCGGGGAGTACGCAGCAATATTGACGGCAAACGGCGCGATTTAGCGCCATACCCGTACAGTAAAAGATATTCAGGGGGCTGATTTACCCGGCAAAAATCCTGCCACGGCTGAGCCGATCACGATTTTCCTGCTTTTTCTTTTCACTTTTCCCCAGTAATACATAAACCGCGCCCAACCCTCCGTGCTGCGGTTGAGCACTGGAAAAAGCCTGGACCTCCTCCATATCGGGCAGCCACTTATTAACGTAGCTCTTTAGCTGGGCTTCGGTATTGTGGCTGTGATTTCCTTTACCATGAACGATAATCAGCGAACGTAAGTCGTAACTGACACAGTCTTTGATGAAACGAAAGACTTCCTTTCTCGCTACTTCGACGGTCATTCGATGTAAGTCGAGTCTGGCTTCGGCGGAATATTTCCCCCTTTTTAACTTTTTGAAAACACCAACCTGAACACCCGGGCGCTTAAACTCAAGAGGGTAGTACAGATCCAGCATTTCAACATGATCCGTGCTTAAATGATTACTATCTTTCGCCAAGTCTCTGGTCGCTGATTCTCTTCGCGCACGCAGGGAGAGTTCCGATTCGACACCCTTTGTTAGCGGAACTTTCTTTTTTACGTTGATTGGCTCAACATCGACCATCTCCTGCAAAAAGAGATTACTTTCGTCATTTGTGTCCATGGCCCTGCCACCGTCGCTAGAACTGATTGTGTAACGATACTCAGGGGATCATAAATGGTCAATGGATGGTTAGCATTAATCCACCGAACTCTCTAACCAACCAGTTCGGCCGCCGTCATAGCAGCCGTCCTGACGAAGGTTTCCTGCAAGATAAAAGCATCTTTACTAGCCCTGTGGCGTTCGCCACCATACTCGTTAATCAGTGACTCTTTGGTATTATGCCAAATAGCCAATTGCTGGTCAGACAGCAACCGCCGAAGTGATTCCAACCGAAATCGCTGGGGTATCTGCGCACATTCAAATAACAGGGCAATCCAGCTGCTGTCGTTTCCCCAGGCATCGCTATAAACAATTTGCCCCTCCAGCCACTGGTTGAGCATACGGGCAACTGTAACCACATCGACCCCGTGGCGGTCTAGCGTTTCTCGACTAATACCATGGAGGGACTCGGCGCCCGCATCCCAATGTCGCCAATCTGCTTCTCTGCTAATAATTGTGCAGTGGCTATCACCATTAGCCAGAATTATCCCAACCTCGATAGGATAACTACCTCTACCCAAACCGGAGGCCTCTACATCAATAATTATTGGACGCATTCCATGACCTGTCTATTGAACCGGGAACACTATCCTTTACACCCGGTCGCAAACCTTTCGGCTTCTGTTGATTATTTTTTTCGATCTACAGGACAAATTATAGACGCTATTGATAAATTTACTGTGACCCACTTTACTCGCTGTATTGATCAAGTAATGCCATGATTCTATCCAGACGATCCAGCGGTTCAACGGTAGTCAGCAAGTCAAACTTGATCGACTCATCAATAGGCAGCAACTGAGCCAACACGCAACCGAGGGTCTCAACATCTTCAACAACAGGATCCAACTTCAATCGAGTTACATGCGGGTGATCGAGCAGCGTTGACAACAGTCCTTCCAATTCGGCAAAGTTTTCTGGTAACTGAGTCTTCGCGGCGGTTGCTATCCACTCAACCTCACCCATATGTAGATGGTCATTTTTTTGATAACTTGATAATAACCGAAACCGGTCACTGCCCTCTATGGTGACGCCCAGCAGCCCATTTGGCAAAGAATCCCAATCTACTACTCTGGCATAGGTGCCAAACTGCCCCAGCTGAAGACTGGTCACACCATTGGACTGATAAGCCTCCGGCCCCTGCTTTAACCAAACAACACCAAATCCGGAATTCTCTTTCATACAGCGACTAATAAGATCAAGGTAACGCGACTCATAGACTTGAAGAGGCATGCGACCATGCGGAAAAAGTACTGCATGCAAAGGGAAAAGAGGGATAGTATCCAATGTCAGGCCCCCGTCGCTATTTCCAGCGTTTGAATGAGCTGCATTGCGTGAGCACGGTTTTCACCACATATAGAGAGCTCGGGTTTAAACCGCGCGCACAACGCCGGACGTTCAGGCCGACCAAACAAACGACAAGCAAAAGCTTCGTCCAGATTTACACAAGCGATTCCAGCAGGCTTTCCCATAGGCATACCAGGCAGGGCTTGCTGAATAGAGGGGGCTATACAGCAGGCCCCGCATCCTGTCCTACATGTCATCGTCACGTCTACGCTCCATGCTTTTAATCCAAGTTTGTAACGGACTATCCAGCGTTAACTTATCGACAACCTGTCACATTAATTGGATATATTGCCGGTGTCGTCCGCTTCCGGACCCAGTGGCTTGAAATAAATAAGTAGTGTTGGCAGTAACAAGAGCGCTCCTATTAATGCCGTAAACATTGCCGCGCCGGTTAACAGACCAAAATAGATGCTGGGATTAAAATTAGACAATGCCAAAATTGAAAACCCGACAATAATAATAATCGAGGTATAAAACATTGCCTTGCCGATGGAGGTATGACAGCGATACATTGTTGCCAGATAGTTTCTGTCTTTTGGGAATTCCGCTCGAAATCGATAGATGTAATGGATGGTGTCATCGACAGCGATACCAATCGTAATAGCTGCAATCGTTACTGTCATTATATCGAGAGGAATTCCAATCAACCCCATACTTCCAAGCACCACCCCTGCCGATAATAGATTGGGGGCTATGGCAATTAGAGCTAATGACAGTGAACGAAACAATACCAAAAACATCAATACAATCGCTACAAACACCGCTCCTATCGTTAATATTTGCGATTTATAGAGACTTTGTAGCATATTGTTATAAAGTACTAACATTCCTGTTAGATGAATTTGCTCAGGTTTAAACCCTAATTCATCAACGAGGTGATGCTGCACATCTTCGAGCAGATCAGCACGCCGCAAAGTATGGCTCGTTTCCATAACCCTAACCGTTATTCGAGTCTGGTCGGCCTCTTCATTGAGGTAAGGACTGATGAGAATCGAATTAATGTCGTCAGGTAAACTACGCTGAATCAATGCCAACTGAATATCATCAATACCCGTAGTTAAGTTTCGCAATGCTTTATAGGGCATGGCTAACGACATAACTTTTCCGGTTTCGTCCAGTGAATCCAAATAATCATGCACCTGCTCAATGCGATTGAGACCCGCTTTGTTAAACCAATAGCTGGGCTTAACTACAATACCATCCTCCCCCGCTTCTTCAGCAAAGTCGTCGACAAAATCGTCTCCAAACTCATCGCCAAAATCGCTTCCAAACTCTTCATCAAACTCTTCATTTGACGCATTGATATCAACGGTCTGCAGCGCACCAGTGCCATCTATAAACTCATTATCACTAATAAGATCTGCATCGATAATCACTTCCAACGGAATGGTCCCGCCAAGCTGCGCATCAATAATTTCCATACCCTGATAGATTTCAGTGTCTTCATGGAAGTAATCGATAAAGCGGTTCTCGACCTCAAGGCGACTGATCCCAAATATACTGGCAGCGATCAATACTACTGTCACCGATACTATTACGGTGCCATGGTGTTCGGTAAATTTTGCAAAATACACAGTGAAAGGATCACCAGCGGCGGTGGTCTCACCTCTCTTTGGCCTGGGTAGCAAAAGCAAACCAGCTGGCAATACAATAAAGGCAATGATAAGCGCAGCTGTTACCCCTATGGTCATCATCCACCCAAAATCGATAACCGGACGAATACCACTAACAACCAGAGAGGCAAAAGCAACAATGGTTGTAAGCGCCGTATAGACACAGGGCTTGATCATAAACATTGTGGTTCTTCGCACAAGTTCGCGCTGATCCAGCTCGGGGTTACTAGCCAACAATTCTCGATAGCGCACTACTAAGTGTATGGTGATCGACAGGGTAATAATCAGTAACAACGCGACAAAATTGGAAGAAATAACGGTCATCCTCCAATCCATTAATGTAATCAGTCCCAACATAAAGGATGCAGACAAAATACATGTTGCCAACGGCAACAACACCCATACCAAATGACGAAATATAATCGACATAATCAAAATAATAAAACCGGCGATTCCCGCTCCAAAAACCACCAAATCACTCTTCACAAAGCTAATCATATCGGCGGCTATCATTGGTACTCCGCCTAAAAAGACCACCGCGTCTCCGCGATACTTGGCAATCACATCGCGGGTATCGTCGACAAGTTTATTCTGCCTCTCATTAAAAACGTTAGCATACTCTCTGAATTCTACTTCCAGCTCGGCCAATTCATTCAGCTGCAGCGACGACAAGCTCCCCGCAGACTGTAATTCCCGCAAGTTTTCCCGCTGAGTTAACAATTCGTTATAACGTTCATCTCGTTGCAGATTAACCTGTAACGCTGTTGTCTTTCCGTCCGCACTGGTTAGCAAACTTTTGTAAATAGGACTAGTGGTTAACTCTTTAAGTACCAGTTTTTTATCGATACCCGGGGTTCGCAAACTTCGCAAACCACCGTTAGCAATATCGTCCAGCTCGACTTTTGGGCTTTCGAGTAAGGGCACGTCAAGTATCGATGTGACCGACGACACTCCCTCCAGCATCAGCAGTTCAGAGCGCAATGCATCAATCGTTTCCAAAACCTGATCAGAAAGCAAGTCATCCTGAGGCTGATAAGTTACCAACAAAAAGTCTTCTGCCAGGTAATTTTTGCTAATTTCCCGGTAGTACTTCAATGACTCATCACCCTCCAACACGAGGGAATCCGCAGATGCGTCGAGCTTGAAGTTAGGGATATTGGTGGCCAACCATCCAATAAATCCTACAGTCACCAACAGTGCGACAAGAGGCTTTCGCAGTACCAACAGTTGATAAAATTCAAAAAAGCGGTGTTTCAAAAATGACTCCCTTAATGGCTTAACTCTAATTTTTCGATCAGCAGTTGATGTATGCCACCAAAACCGCCATTACTCATGATTACAATATGATTTCCCGAGATTGCAGTAGCCGCTACTTCGTTCACTATCGAAGGAATTGAACGAAGGATACTGGCCCTGCCATCGCTGGCATCGACAACCGTTTGCAGTGACCAGTCAAGCCCCTCTGGTTGATACCAAATGACTTCGTCCGCTAATTGTGTAGCGGCAGCCAGCTTATCCAGATGAGCGCCCATTCTCATGGTATTGGAACGAGGCTCTATTATCGCAGTAATTTTTCCTTTTCCCACTTTCGCTCTTAATCCAGCCAGAGTTGTTTCAATAGCAGTGGGATGGTGGGCAAAATCATCGTAAACAGCAACACCACCAGGCTGGCCCAACAGTTCCATTCGGCGCTTGACGCCTTCAAACTGGCAAAGTGCTTCTGCAGCTATTTCAGGGGTAACGCCAACATGCCGCGCGGCGGCGATGGCTGAGATACCATTACACAGATTGTGGTCGCCGCCATGCGCCCATTTAACCCGGCCTACAACAGCCCCGTTTAAAACAATATCAAACTCACTGCCATCAGCAACTAAAGGCCGGGCGCACCAATCAATATCGACGTCATCATTCAGTCCGGTTTTTTCAAGATCTGACCACAAACCCTGTTGCAGAACCTCAGCAATATTTTGATCACTTGCGGGAACAATGATGCGTCCATTACCAGGGATCAAACGAACCAAATGATGGAACTGGCGCTGAATAGCAGGTAGATCGTCAAATATATCAGCGTGATCAAATTCCAGGTTATTTAAAATGGCTGTTCTCGGGCGGTAATGTATAAACTTGGACCGTTTATCAAAGAACGCACTATCGTACTCATCAGCTTCAATAACAAAAAATGAAGACTCGCCCAAACGGGCTGACACCCCAAAATTCGCGGGGATTCCTCCGATCAAGTACCCTGGGGTCATACCCGCGTACTCTAAAATCCAGGCCAGCATACTACTGGTTGTGGTTTTTCCATGAGTTCCAGCTGCGGCTAAAACCCAGCGATCTTGCAATAGATGTTCAGATAGCCACTGCGGCCCTGACGTATAGCGCAAGCCGCGGTCTAACATTGCCTCAACCGCAGGATTACCACGAGACATTGCATTACCCACAACAACTAGATCCGGGGCTGGCTCCAACTGTTCAGGATCAAATCCTTCTGTCAGAGTAATACCCTGCTGTTCGAGCTGCGTACTCATCGGAGGGTAAACATTGGTATCGGAACCGGTAACTGTATGACCTAGCTGGCGAGCCAGAATTGCCAGACCGCCCATAAACGTTCCACAAATACCCAAAATATGGATATGCATTGATAGCCCTTAATGATTATTTAACCGCCGTGAACAGTAACGACGGTAAAAAGTGATCCCTATAGTAGATTGCCGACTACGCAGGTGGAGTAGAAAGTGACTTACCATCACTGCAACCCATATCGCCCCGATTAGTCATCGCTAACAAATTCAAGCCCAATACCACTGCTATCATTGCGTACGATCTTCATTTTCACCAATGGAGCGTCATCACCACCCATTCCTAACACCTGCACATGAACTATTTCTCCAATTCTGGGCAGCGGATTACCTTCTGAAAGAATATAAGCTCCACCATCAGATATATCGGCGGTTCGGAGCTTAAGATCTCCAACTTCCGGGTGAGATAATTTTACGTCAGCCCGTAATTTGGTCCGAATATACTGACGTTGATTGGTATCAGACACTGCAACTCCTTAAATCAGAAAGCCAATAGTCACTTACAGGCTACCATAGTGCCGGTAAATATCCATAAATTCAATAACTTAGAACATCAATCAACAAGGATTGGTATTCGCGTCAGGTCAGTTTATAATCGCGCTTGAAAAAATTGCTGATCCAGCGGTCTGTTATTAACCACTATTGTGTTAATCAACCGCAACTTTATGACCCCAACCTGGAAAAATATCATGAGCTTTGACAAAATTCCCGCAGGAAAAGATATCCCGAATGACATCTACGTAGTGATTGAAATCCCTGCAAATCACGACCCGATTAAGTACGAAATTGACAAGGACATGGATTGCCTGCTGGTTGACCGCTTTATGGCTACTCCCATGTTCTATCCAGCAAACTATGGGTATATCTCAAACACACTATCTGAAGACGGAGATCCTCTCGATGTGCTCGTCGTGACACCTTATCCCGTAGCCCCCGGCTCGGTAATTCGCAGCCGCCCTATTGGCATTCTCAATATGAGCGACGAAGCGGGTCAAGACGCAAAACTCCTGGCAGTACCGCACGATAAGCTATCGACTTTATACAAAAATGTGAAAGAACCCTCTGATCTTCCAGAGTTACTGATTAAGCAAATCGAACATTTTTTTGAAAATTATAAAGATCTGGAAGAAGGTAAATGGGTTAAAGTCGATGGTTGGGCTGATAGCGAAGCCGCTAAAGCAGAGATCCTGAAGTCAATAGAAGCGTACAAGGGTTAAACCCCAAAGCTCCATATCTCACGTATAAAGGCCACTCACACAACTATGTGTCAGTGGCCTTTTAATATTCCGGTCGCGTATCTGGAATAGAATACGGGTTCTATCGAGGCATTTTGACTTTTGGCATAGCGTCCATAAGCTGCTTGTACAATTTGGAATTTTTGCTGATAAGCTTATGTTTTGCATACGCAGCTACCGCCAAACTCCACGCATTTTTCTTGCCGTGGGAATTTAGCGAAAAACTGGTACACACAATTTTTTGTTCCAACTCGGACGCGATACCAATCTGGAAAATTGGGGTAACTGTTCCACTTTTCTCGGTCTTGAGTAAAAAACTAATCCCTTTCACAGTACCGTCGCTGCTAAAACAACGAACCGCTTTAAGTTTCTTTTTAACACGTACTTGCTCTTGCAGCAATTCTTCATCACGGGCACTAGCTTCAAGCTCTACCTGTTTTCTCAACCTAGGACCCATACGCTTGCCGCCCTTCTTCAGGGAAAAATATTCCTGATAGAGTTTTCCATTGACGGTGCGACGCACACGGTAGCCATAAAACGCTTCGTTATCTAATAATTTGACACTCACCTTATTAGCTCTCCTTTGTTAACTAATCAACGCTTTCGAGAAAACGCGCCTTAACTGCTTGTGTCGTGAGGATTAACTTGCGACTAATCCTTTAAGAAATCTTTACCAAACCCGAATGAACGTAGTCTATTGAATATTACTGCGAGACAACTTTCATTACTACCAACGATAAGACAAATTTACCATCGGTAAGCCTCAGGATACGCAGACTTATCAACAACTATATACCGATGATATATTTCGTCAATATGCTCTAGCAAAACCTCTTTCAGTAAAATCGGCTGCTCGCTTATAATATCGACCAGATAATCCTGATTCAACGCTCTTTGATACTCTGCGGCCAAAGGGGCGTAACTCAGATGCCAGCGCTCGGGTGCAATGCCTCCAACATCACGCAAATATGGGCGAAAGAAACCCTCTGCGTCATTGTTATCAATCTTTATGTCCAGCCAGTTATGTAACGCAACAAATGGACCATCCCCACTAACTTCTGCCGCGGTTAACTGCACATCAAAGTCTTTCGGCACGGCAGCCTTATCGAAAATATCGATATCGCTACCCCAGTGATGACGAGAAGCTCCCGGTAAAGCAGACCACTTTAAGATTGCCTGCACCAGCTGCCAGTGATCCAAAACACTTACGTCAAGCGGTAGGCCCTGCACATCGAACACTGGCCGCCTGCCTGCTACTTTGTCATTCCAGATCGCCAGCTGTCTGGGGAAATCCCGGTAACCACTGGCGATCGCCAACTCAAAGCCTGCAGTGTCCGCCGCGTCCCGCAGAGCCTGAAAAGGCGCTAAAACTCTCTGGTGTATTGCATGAGACAGGCATTCGTAATCGATAAAGTGATCATTTAGCCCGCATAGAACAAGTTTATCAAGCTGCATTGTGACTGCCAAAATTAATGGTTGATAGATCTACAAAAGAATATATTATAAGTAAAAAAAGTACTCTACCTAATAATAACAACATAGCAGAGAATCAACATGCCAAGTGATTTAATGGAGTTGAAGAACCTCGGCAATACTTCAATTAATTGGTTGCGGTCTATTGGCGTACAAAATCAACAGGATCTTGAAAATATGGGCGCTGTAAATGCCTACAATGAAATCAAACAGCGAGGCATACGCGTTTCAAAAGTTTTGCTGTACGCCTTACATGGTGCAATGACAGATACGCACTGGAACGATCTGGATAGCGACACAAAAAAACACTTGCTAGACCAAGCCGATGAACAATGCAACAAAGACAGCCATTAAACGTTAATGGCTTACACCAACACCCCCGCATTAACTATTCAGTACTTCTCACAACAACCCTGCCTTCCTCGGTAACGCTAAAGTTATGATAACGGTCCTCCATGTAAACGATATTGATGACGAATCTTCAAAGGCGCTTGCCGTTGGCGACGATAACTATTTTGCGGTCAAAAAAGATGGGCAGATATATCTCTATCGAAATAAATGTCCACACTTGGGAATCGAGCTGAATTGGCAAGAAGATCAATTTCTGGATATGGATGGCGCACTTATACAGTGCTCCACTCATGGCGCGCTATTTTTGATCGAAGATGGTGAATGCGTATCAGGACCGTGCCTGGGAGAACGACTGGAATCGATGCCATTTGAGATCATCGAGGGAAATATTGTTCTGACTAAGTGATTTTGTTGACGGGGGAGATCACCGCAGCTATCTGTTGATTTAACCCGCTAACAATTCCATATACGCTGTAAGGAATATTTTTAGTAAAAAAAAGGCCCTTGTCTAAATTTTTACATCTTAACAAGGGCCTTTTTCAGATCACTATCGCGGAATATCTATTCCGCTGCAGTATCTCCATTACTTTCGGCTGCAACTTCTTCCAATTCTTTCATTGACAGCTTAATACGTCCGCGCTGATCAACATCGAGAACCTTAACCTTTATTACCTGACCTTCAGATAAGTAATCAGTGACTTTCTCAACTCTCTCATTGGATATCTGGGAAATATGGACAAGCCCGTCTTTTCCAGGAAGAATATTAACAAACGCGCCAAAATCAACGATACGAGCAACAGTACCTTCGTAAATAGCACCAACCTCTGCTTCAGCAGTAATTTCTTCTACCTTAGCAACGGCCGCATCACGAGAAGCCGCATCAGAACCGTAAATACGAATGGTTCCATCATCATCGATATCAACAGTAGCACCCGTCTCTTCAGTAATAGAGCGAATTGTAGCGCCACCCTTACCAATAACATCACGAATCTTGTCACTATCAATTTTGAAAGTAGCCATGCTCGGTGCATTATCAGAAACAGCTGATCTGGACTCGCTAATCACTGCATTCATTTGACCAAGAATATGCAAACGAGCAGTTAATGCCTGCTCAAGAGCAATACTCATGATTTGCTCATTGATACCTTCAATCTTGATATCCATTTGCAAAGCAGTCACACCGTTAGCTGTACCTGCTACTTTAAAGTCCATATCTCCCAGGTGATCTTCATCGCCCAGAATATCGGTCAAAACTGCAAACCGCTCTCCTTCTTTAATCAGCCCCATTGCTATACCAGCTACCGGCGCTTTCAGGGGAACACCTGCTTCCATCATCGACATACTTGCCACACAAGCACTAGCCATAGAGCTGGAACCATTTGACTCAGTAATTTCTGCCACAACACGAATAGTGTATGGAAAGTCTTCAGGGTTTGGCAATACAGCGGCAACACCTCGACGAGCTAAACGACCATGGCCAACTTCACGACGACTGGTAAAGCCAATACGCCCGCACTCACCAACAGAATACGGAGGGAAGTTATAATGCAGCATAAAATTGTCTTCACGCTTACCTTCCAATGCGTCAATCAACTGTGCATCGCGAGTAGTGCCTAAAGTGGTGACACCAATAGCCTGAGTTTCGCCACGAGTAAACAAAGCAGAACCGTGTGCTTTAGCCAATACACCCACTTCAGCTTGAATTGGACGAACAGTGTTGTTGTCACGACCATCAATACGAGGCTCGCCATTCAAAATACGCTGTCGTACCGTTGACTTCTCAAGCTTGCTAAATACACCACTAACATCACCAGCGCCATACTGAGCATCGGCACCTTTCGCCAATTGCTCAACTGCCTGACCTTTCAACTCACCAATCTTTGAATAGCGATCAGCTTTATCAGTAATACGATAAGCGTCGCCTATACCTTGCTTGTAACCATTGGCAACAGCTGCCAACAGCGCGGTATTTTCTTCCTCAGGCTGCCAGTCCCATCTCGGCTTGCCAGCTTCACTGGCCAATTCTCCAATCACCTTGATAACAGTTTGCATTTCCTGGTGAGCGAACAAAACCGCACCCAGCATCTGGTCTTCAGACAACTCTTGCGCTTCTGACTCAACCATTAATACGGCGTCAGAAGTACCTGCTACAACCATGTCTAATGCACTTTCTGCTAACTGGCTATAACTGGGATTAAGGATATAACCTTTATCGGCGGTAAATCCGACACGTGCCGCACCAACAGGCCCACCGAAAGGAAGACCTGAAATCGACAGCGCTGCTGACGTACCAATTAACGCAGCGATATCAGGATCGGTATCGTGATCAGCTGACATAACGGTACAAACAACTTGAACTTCGTTCTTGAAACCCTTGGGAAACAAAGGACGCATAGGACGGTCAATCAACCGTGACGTCAGCGTTTCTTTTTCCGAAGGACGCGCCTCACGCTTGAAAAATCCTCCTGGGATTTTACCAACAGCGTAAGATTTTTCTTGGTAGTGAACACCTAGTGGAAAAAAGTCCATACCTTCTTTAGCCGATTTGGCGCCGACCACAGTACACAAAACCTGTACATCACCGACGGTTACCATAACGGCACCGGTAGCTTGTCGAGCTATGCGCCCTGTTTCTAATGTTACGGATTGATCACCGTATTGAAATGTTTTTTTAACTGGATTCACTGACGAAATCCTCCCTTGTGGGATACATAAAAAAGCTCCGGAGCCTGTTTCAAAAAATACTATTTCAGGCTAAACCTACATCACCGGAGCTTCACGACTGTTGTAACTTTTTTTACTTAGCGACGCAGACCCAGACGCTTGATAAGGCTAGTGTAACGTTCTACATTTTTGCCCTTCAAATAATCCAGCAACTTGCGACGCTGATTAACCATACGAATCAAACCACGACGTGAATGGTGGTCGTGCTTGTGATCACCGAAGTGACCTTGCAGCTTCTGAATGTTAGCGGTCAACAAAGCAACTTGTACTTCTGGAGAACCGGTATCACCTTCTGCAGTCTGATACTCTGTTACTACTACTGTTTTTTCTGCGGCTGATAGTGCCATTACAATTTCCTCATTAATAATAATATGCGAAGACAGAACATTATTTGCTCCATCGATATGCAGCCTTACCGCGCATACTTACAGTAAGGCTAAAGTTGATTTGAAAGCTTGCCTCCAAATCGTTTAGGTATTCTGCTGTTACAGCAAATCACCCAATTCTTTGTCTCTCTTTCCGTTTTTCGGAATAGAGAGGGTAATCAATTTGTTGCTATCAAGCGTTTGGGACCCACTCGGCCATCATCCAATATTTCTCCAATACCCAAAAAGGTACCGCTTTCAGCGTACATTCTTACTACACCGTTACCAGGCGCACCAGGTATTTGCACCGGCTGCCCTTGCAGCATATAAAATTCTTCTGACGCTGCCATCTCTACCTTAGGCAGATGCATCACCGCGCAATCTGCAGGTAATAGCAGTCTGTCTAGCGAGGAGAATTCGTCTTCCTGCCTCAATGCCTCTAACGCATCCAACGATATAGCTTGCTGCTCGGAGAAAGGTCCGGCCTGAACACGGCGCAACATTGTAACATGAGCACCACAACCCAATGCCAGACCCAGGTCCTCTGCGATTGAGCGTACGTATGTCCCCTTGCTGCAGTGAATATACACATCCACTTCCGGATTGCCTCCGGTTTGTTCGCCACTTCGAAACGCTTCGAGCCGAATATCAAAAACCGTCACCCGACGACTCTTTCTTTCAACCTCTAAACCCTGTCGCGCCAGTTTATAAAGAGGCTGGCCATTATGCTTCAGTGCAGAAAACATCGACGGGATCTGATCGATTTCACCACTGAACTGTTTAAGCCCAGTTGCTGCGGTAGTCTCTGTAATCGCAGAGGCGTCACGCGATTCCAGTATGTCACCGTCAGCATCGCCACTAGCAGTAATAACACCTAACATAAAGGTACTGCGATAGGCTTTGTCAGAATCCAGTAAAAATTGTGAAAACTTGGTTGCCTCACCAAAACAAAGCGGTAACACACCGGTCGCCAGTGGATCCAAACTTCCCGTGTGTCCTGCCTTGCTAGCATCAAACAATCGCTTGGCTATTTGTAGCGATCGGTTTGAGCTTTGCCCTGCGGGCTTATCTAATATCAAGATGCCATTGACTGCTCGGCCGCGACGATTTTTTGCCACAGATTACGACCCTTCACCATCAATTTGATCAGCATCGTCAACTCTCGCATGATCAGCACTGACAGCCTTGTCGATCAAGCTTGACAAAAATTGCCCGCGCCCCACACTACTATCGAAATAGAAACGTAACTTTGGTGTGGTACGAGCATTATTGATCTTGGCCATTTCCGAGCGCAGAAACCCCGCCGCCTTGTTCAGCACACTTATCGCTTCAGCTGCGTCTTGCTCGGTTTCTTTACCTAATACGGTAGTAAATACTTTCGCATGAGACATATCGCGACTCACCTCGACATCGGTAATGCTTATCATACCCACGCGCGGATCTCGCATTTCACTCTGAATCAAAGTCGCCAACTCCTGTTTTAGGAAATCGGCGACTCGCTGTGTACGACTGTATTCTCTAGCCATTATTTATACTCTCGATTGATATCAACAATCTACAGAGAGCGTGCCACCTCTTTTACTTCGTAAACTTCGATTTTATCGCCGGGCTTAACGTCGTTATAATTTTTAACACCGATACCACACTCAGTACCACTGCGGACTTCGTTGACATCGTCTTTAAAGCGACGAAGTGATTCGAGTTCACCTTCATAAATAACAACATCATCACGCAGTACACGTATAGGGTTACTGCGGAGCAATGTTCCATCAATAACCATACATCCGGCAATCGCACCAAACTTCGGAGACTTAAAGACATCCCGAACTTCAGCTGTACCATTAATCTCTTCTCGAAGTTCTGGGCTCAACATACCTGACAAGGCTTGCTTAACATCATCAATAAGATCATAGATAACACTGTAATAACGTAAGTCTACACCTTCAATCTCGACAATTTTACGCGCCGTATTATCAGCTCTAACATTAAAACCAAACACTACAGCATTAGATGTAGCTGCGAGCGTAATATCTGTTTCACTGATACCACCAACACCAGAACTGATGATATTAACTTGTACCTCATCATTGCCCATTTCTAACAAGGAACTCTGAATAGCTTCCAGGGAACCCCGAACATCTGCTTTAACAACAACGTTGAGAGACTTGCTTTCAGCCTCGCCCATATTGGCAAACATGTTTTCCAGCTTCGCCGCCTGCTGGCGCTTCTCCCTGTTTTCACGATCTTTGATCTGTCTGAACTCAGCAACATCACGAGCATGCTTTTCGCTTTCGAGAACAGCGAAGCTATCTCCCGCGTCAGGCGTACCGTCAAGGCCAAGAATTTCTACAGGAATAGACGGACCCGCCTCATCGATAGGCTTACCATTTTCATCCAGCATGGCACGAACACGCCCATAATGCTGGCCCGCTAAGACAATATCGCCTTTTTTCAAAGTACCGGCCTGAATCAAAACAGAAGATATTGAACCTCGGCCTTTGTCGAGCCTTGATTCTATAACAATACCTTTAGCTGGAATATCGGCTGGGGCTTCCAGTTCGAGTAATTCAGCCTGTAACAACAACGCTTCTAATAAGTCGTCTATACCTTCGCCCGAGTGTGCAGACACGTGAATAAACTGTGTATCACCACCCCAATCTTCGGGAATTACATCTTTAGCGGCGAGTTCATTGCGAACACGATCAGGATCAGCACCTTCTTTGTCCATTTTGTTAACAGCTACAACAATCGGCACACCGGCGGCTCGAGCATGCTGAATTGCCTCTTCCGTCTGTGGCATTACACCATCATCTGCAGCCACAACAAGAATAACAATATCGGTACTCTGCGCACCCCTGGCTCTCATAGCGGTGAACGCTGCGTGTCCAGGTGTATCGAGGAAGGTAATCATTCCTTTGTCAGTTTCTACATGGTAGGCACCGATGTGCTGGGTAATACCTCCAGCTTCACCACTGGCTACACGCGACTCTCGAATATAATCCAGTAACGATGTCTTACCGTGATCGACGTGGCCCATTACCGTCACTACTGGTGCACGTGGCGATGAAACACCCTCGTGCTCACTCAGTGTATCTTCGAGGGCCTCTTCAACTTCTTCGCCGCTAACCAGCTTCGCCGTGTGGCCTAACTCTTCCACCACAAGCTGTGCGGTTTCCTGGTCGAGACTCTGGTTAATCGTTGCCATAACACCAATTTTCATTAGCGCTTTGACAACAACAACACCCTTGAGATTCATTAGCTGCGCTAATTCTGTCACTAGAATTGCTTCGGGAATTGCTACTTCATGCACGACTTTATCCGTAGGACGCGCGAAACCGTGCGTCTTTGCGCCTTCCGGCAGTTTTAATACTTTTTGTCGACGACGACCGCGAGAATCGAGCCCATCGCTATCGATAAACGCATCAACATTTTTAATATTGTGCGTACGATTCTTACCGCGAGTTTTTGGAGCCAGCTTACTACGCGTTTTCTTCTTCTCAGGCCGCTCTTCTTCTTTAGCTGGTGCAGGTGCATCATGTCGACGACCTCGAACAACCGGCTTATCATCGCTAGATGGTTCTGGTGCCGCTGCTGATTTAACACTGGCAACACGCGCCTGGTCAGCCTTCTTCGCTGCTAGCGCCGCTTCCTGCGCCACCTTATCTTGTGCTTCTTTGTCTTTACGTTTCACTGCAGCCTGCTGGCGCAGCACCTCAGGGTCCATCTGCGATCTATCTAGAGGCTCATCAACAACCAGCACCATTTCTTCTTCAGCCCTGATCTCCGGCTTTGGCTCTACTTGCTGTTCAGACTGCGAAGATTCTACGCTTGTTTCTGCAGTTATTTCAGATGCTGCTACAACATCAGCTTCACCTGAAGGAAGATCTTCCTGGGATGCAAGCCGGTCAGCTTCAGCAGCTTCAGCAACTAACTCTGCGGGATCACGCTTAACATAGGTTCTTTTCTTACGAACCTCTACATTAACTGTCTTGCGCCCTTGGCTTCCGCTCGTTTTAAGCGTACTTAAGGTTTTTCTTTTAAGCGTTATTTTCTTTGGCGCCTCTGTTGTCTCTCCATGACTGGATTTCAAAAACGACAACAGTATTTGTTTATCTTCATCAGACACACCCTCTTCTACAGAGGTATGTTTCAAGCCTGCTTCTTTCATCTGTGCCAACAGTCGATCCGCTGGCGCACCAACTACATCGGCAAGTTGGCTTACAGTAACTTCTGCCATTCAGTCCTCTCCCGTACCTATCTCAGTACCAATATGATACCAGCCCGCTACTGCTGATTCTCTGTTTCTTCAGCTTCAGCGAACCAAGGGGCACGCGCTGTCATGATTAATTCACCGGCTTGTTTTTCTTCCAAACCTTCGATATCCATTAAGTCTTCTACGGCTTGCTCAGCCAAATCTTCCATGGTGATAATACCTTTGCTCGCTAAAACAAAAGCCAAATGACGCTCCATGCCATCCATGGTCAACAAATCTTCTGCCGGCTCCACTTCACCCAGCTGCTCCTCACTAGCAATAGCTTGAGTTAACAAAGCATCTTTTGCTCGAGCTCGTAACTCCTCCGCTATGTCTTCATCAAAACCTTCAATACCGGCCATTTCTTCCAGCGGAACATAGGCGACCTCTTCCAACGAAGCAAAACCTTCATCAACCAACACTTCGGCTATATCTTCGTCAACATCTAAACTTTCCATAAATTCGGCAATAACTGCACCGGACTCTTTTTCATGCTTTTCCGAAGCCTCTTCGAGACTCATTACATTGATAGTCCAACCGGTTAAATCACTTGCCAATCGAACATTTTGGCCACTTCGACCGATTGCCTGCGCCAAATTATCTGCACTGACAGCAACATCCATAGAACGAGAATCTTCATCCACAACAATAGATTCCACTTCTGCTGGTGCCATTGCGTTTATAACTAGCTGGGCAGGGTTGTCATCCCACAAAATAATATCGACTCGCTCATTGCCCAGCTCACCCGATACTGCCTGTACTCGAGATCCGCGCATTCCTACACAAGCACCTACAGGATCAATACGACCATCGTTGGTCTTAACCGCTATTTTTGCCCGCGAACCCGGATCACGAGCAGCTGCACGAATATCAATAACCTCTTCGGAAATTTCCGGGACTTCAACTTTAAACAACTCAATTAACATCTCAGAACAAGCGCGACTTAAAAACAACTGCGGACCACGCGCTTCGGGACGAACATCTTGAAGAATCGCTCGAACCCGATCGCCCATACGAAATACTTCACGGCCGACTAATTCTTCGCGCGGCAAAGACCCCTCCGCGTTATTACCTAAATCGACAATAATATTATCGCGCGTAACTTTTTTAACAGTACCGCTTATCAACTCGCCAACGCGACCCTCATATTCTTCAACAACCTGGGCACGCTCGGCCTCTCGGACTTTTTGTACGATAACCTGTTTTGCTGTTTGTGCAGCGATACGGCCAAAACCTACATTCTCAATTTGCTCTTGATATACATCACCAATCTGCAATGCCGTATCTTTCTCAGCAGCTTCTTCGGTAGTGAATTGAGTTCCCAGCAATGCCATTTCGTCATCAGAAACCACTTCCCACCGACGGAACGTTTCGTAGCCACCGGATTCGCGATCTATGGTGACATGAATATCGGCGTCTTCGTCATAACGTTTTTTTGTCGCCGTGGCCAAAGCCTGCTCAATAGCTTCAAAAATTATTTCCCGGGAAACTCCCTTTTCATTGGAAACAGCTTCAGCTACCAACAATATTTCTTTGTTCATTGTTTGCCTCGTTTCAACGGAGCTTTTTCAGCAAGCTCAGCAATAAATAGTTTTAACTCAACTACGTCTAGTGTCCCGTTAAAAGCCCGGAACAATATTCGCCTTATCAATCAATTCAAATGGCAGCAAATACTCTTCATCATCTACCGCAACAACAACGTCATCGCCTTCAATTCCAGTCATTCGACCCGAAAAGTTTCTACGCCCATCAAATGCTGTACGCAATTTAATTTTTACTTGCTCGCCAATATAAGGACGATACTGCTCCAGCGAAAACAACGGGCGATCCATACCAGGCGAAGATACTTCAAGTGTATATTCGCCCATAATTGGGTCTTCCACATCAAACACGCTGCCAACTTGTCGACTGACCTTTGCACAATCATCAACATCAATCCCATCAGGGCTATCAATATAAATCCGCACAACCGATTGTTTGCCATGAGAAAGGTATTCAACCCCCCACAACTGGTAGCCCAAAGCCTCAGCTACTGGCCCTACTAAATCAGTAAGTAATATGTCCTTACCGGCCATCAATTACTCCCGGCAGTCGCACAACCGACCCACCAATAAAAAATGGGCACGAAGCCCACTTTCCAAGCAGACATCATCACCATTCAGACAATAATACTGCAGTTAATAAAAAGCCCCTGTAAAAGGGGCCTAATTCTTCAGTTGCCAATATTTCTGAAATACTGACAACAGACAATAAATTGGTAGCGGGGGCCAGATTTGAACTGACGACCTTCGGGTTATGAGCCCGACGAGCTACCAGACTGCTCCACCCCGCAACAACATATAATCAAACCATAAATCAGCTAGGTACATCGCAGTACGCTGATCCAATATGCCCCTTTTAGCATATTCACATTTGATTACAAATCAATCCCACCCACAAAGAGGCAGAAAATGAGTGGGCGAATTATAGAGATAAGGACTCTGAAGGTCAACTTGATAGTGAGGCTTTTACTTGTTTCACAGAATAAATATGGTGCCGAAGGCGGGACTTGAACCCGCACGAGCATAGCTCACCACCCCCTCAAGATGGCGTGTCTACCAATTCCACCACTTCGGCTAATTTTAAAACTTACAATCCCGGTATATCCGATCCGGACTCACCAGTGGGAACAGCCGCTCCCGGGATATCATCTGCAGCCGCATCAATGCTAGGAATCTCTGATTCCTCAACATTAACAGGCATCTCAAAGCTTTCAATAACCGCAGGAGCAGGCAAATCAACATTACCCGCAGCCATTGAATTATCTTTCGCGATAACAGCCAATCCAAAGCTGGTCGCAAAAAACAGCGTCACCAACCAAGACGTAGAGCTGGTAAGAACATTACCTCCGCCACCGCTACCAAATAACGTTTGCGAGGCACCCGCTCCAAATGAGGCACCCATATCGGCGCCCTTGCCCTGCTGAATCATGATCAATCCGATAATGGCCAAAGCCACCAACACATGTACTATTAAAACAATCTGTTCCATTATTTCTTACCTGCCTCTGATACCAACCAGCGTCTGCAAGCAATAGCAGAATATATATCCTCAATTGCCACAAACACCTAAATTTTTACCCAGCCGCCCTGCATATCGCTGCAAAATCGACCGCTATTAGCGACGCCCCGCCTACCAATGCTCCGTCAATGTCCGGATTAGCAAACAGCTCGCTTGCGTTATTGGCTTTGACACTACCGCCATACAAAATACGTAAGTTACTGGCAATTTGCGCGTTACCAGATGCTACAACACCGCGTATGTGAGCATGCACTTGTTGAGCCTGCTCCGGCGATGCAGTTTTACCGGTCCCTATCGCCCAAATTGGTTCATAGGCTATGACAGCATTAACAAATGCTTCAACACCTGCCACCTCAATTACTGCGGTAATTTGCCCCTCTACCCAATCCAGCGTCTGCCCCGACTCGCGCTGCTGTAAACTCTCGCCAACGCAAAGAATTGGGATCAATCCAGCGGACTGCGCCGCGACAAATTTCTCAGCGACATCAACATCACGCTCTCCAAACAGCGACCGCCGTTCCGAGTGACCAACAATCGTATAATCACACCCAAAATCTGCCAACATAGATGCCGAGACTTCACCGGTGAACGCCCCCTCAGAATATTGACTGAGATTTTGCGCACCCCACCGAATACTCGAAGCCTGCAAGCTTTCCGACACCTGAGGTAGAAAAACATAAGGCGGACAAACGGCAACGTCACCCTGATCACCCAGTTGATGATCTTGCAACTCTTCAAGAAGCCCCACAACACCAGCCCTGGAACCAACCATCTTCCAGTTACCGACCACCAGGCTGCGACGCATTATATTTTCCAATTTTAGCTACTCGTCTTTTCCAACACACCCTGCTCACAGACTACAACGTTGATCAGTGCCAGAGCTCCCTGCGAAAAAAAGGCGGCCAATCTTACCTAAACTGACTTTAACATACAAGGCGATTACAACTTACTCTACAATAACACCTGTCCGCCCTCCAAATTACAAAACCGCCCGCTCCACTACTGCAGCAATTTCAGCAGCCAACGCCGCCACCAGTGCCTCATCCTCGCCCTCAACCATAACCCTGACAACAGGCTCTGTACCAGAAGGGCGCAAAAGCACACGGCCCCTGCCATTCAAACTGTTTTCTGCTGCCGCTATAGCTTGATCAATTTCAGGATTATCATGCAGTCGACTCTTGTCTGCCAAGGCGACATTGATCATAGTCTGGGGGAACTTACTCATGCCCGTTTTGGCGTCATGTAACGGCACGCCTCCCTCAGTTAATGCATGCAGCACTTTCAGAGCCGCAACCAAACCATCACCAGTGGTGGTAACATCTGCACAAATAATATGGCCGGAATTTTCTCCGCCCAATATCCAGCCCCGCGATTTCATCAATTCAATGACATAGCGATCACCCACCTTAGATCTCGCAAAAGGAATTTCTAACTCCTTCAGTGCCAATTCGAAACCGAGATTCGACATCAAAGTACCAACAACACCACTGCAACTACCGGCGCTTCGAAGCTGGCCTTGAGCAATAATAAATAATAATTCATCACCGTCGACAACCTCGCCATTACGATCAACAAACACCAGGCGATCACCATCTCCATCAAACGCAATACCTAAATCAGCACCCTCTTGCAACACTCTGGCCTGCAGTGCGGCCGGCTCAGTCGAACCCACCTGCTCATTGATATTTAGACCATTGGGCTGAGCCCCCATCACAATAACGTTTGCGCCAAGCTCTTCCATAACGGCAGGCGCAACGTGGTACGTAGCCCCATGAGCACAATCGATAACCATTTTCACCCCGCGCAAACTAAACCCGGTGGGAACCGTACTTTTACAAAACTCAATATACCGTCCACCAGCATCATCAACCCGAGTTACTTTACCAAGACTTGCCGATTCGACGGTACTCATTGGCTGATCCATCTGACGCTCGATAGCCAGCTCCACTTCATCATCCAGCTTGGTTCCAGTCGATGAAAAGAATTTAATACCATTGTCAGGGTAAGGGTTGTGAGAGGCGCTAATTACAATGCCGGCTTGCGCGTGAAAAGTTCGGGTAAGATAGGCGATAGCCGGGGTCGGCATTGGACCCAGCATTGCCACATCAACACCTGCAGCGACTAGCCCCGCTTCCAAAGCCGACTCAAACATATACCCCGAAATACGGGTATCCTTGCCAATGATAACTTTACTACGGCCACTTCCCGCGAATACTTTACCAACGGCCCAGCCCAATTTGAGGACAAACTCGGGGGTAATCGGCCCAGTTCCTACACGCCCTCTAATACCATCCGTGCCAAAATACTTTCGCGACATTGTCACCACACTCCATTTTCATATATTCGTTCTTGTTTTTTCTTATCTGTTCCAGCGGCGCCGACGCCGTCATTTATTCTGGAGACAGCTGCTCCCGAGTAACCGCCTCTCGCAGTTTTATTGCGTCAACGGTGTCAGCAACATCGTGAACACGAATAATAGACGCTCCTCGCTCAGCGGCAAGGACGGCAAGCGCAAGACTTCCAGCCAGCCGCTGGCCAACATCCCGCCCCAGCACGTCACCAATGAGTGATTTTCGCGACAAACCAACGAGAACTGGATAACCCAAGCCAACCATTTGCTGCAAACGATTCAATAGCGCCAAATTGTGCTGTAGCGTTTTGCCAAAACCAAACCCGGGATCCAAAACCAACAGCGAGCGATCAACACCCCCAGCAATACACACTGCAGCCCGGCCTGCCAGATAACTGGCAACCTCTCCGACAACGTCTTCATATCCCGCCGCCTGCTGCATGGTTTTTGGCTGACCTTGCATATGCATCAAGCAAACAGCCAAACCGGATTGTTGCGCCGCTAACAATGCTCCGGGGCGCTCCAAAGCTCGAACATCATTAATCATACCCGCACCACAACCGCGAGCCGCCCGCATCAGTTCCGGACTACTGGTATCAATAGAGACAATGGTATTAAATCGCTGGGAAATGGCCTCAACTACAGGCAACACACGATCCAATTCTTCTGCCACAGAAACCGCATCAGCACCTGGTCGCGTCGACTCTCCACCAACATCAACAATGCCAGCACCCTCAATAAGCATTTGTTCTGCTCTCAGCAGAATTTTATCCAAATCGGGGCGACCGTTACGATGTAGAGAACCCCCGTCAGAAAAAGAATCGGGGGTTATATTGAGCACTCCCATGACAACAGGAGAGTGTAGCGCTAACTCCCGCTCCCCACACTGCAGGGAGCCAGAGTTGCTATTTACGGAGGGGGAAGCCTGCACACCAACCAAGCTTAATGCTCGCCAGCTGGGCCGCCAATAGTATCGTCTGCAGGCTGATCATCAACCTTGTCAGCGGACTCTCCGCCACCAGGCTTGTCATCGTCATGCCAGTTGGATGGCTCACTGGGTTTGCGTCCTTCCATAATCTCGTCAATCTGGGAAGCATCAATGGTCTCATAGGTCATCAAGGCCTCGGCCATCAAGTCCAGCTTGTCGCGATGTTCTTTGAGAATCTCCGTTGCTGTTGCATAACAGCCGTCAATGATACTCCGAACCTCTTCGTCAATTTCTCTCGCCGTGGTACCAGACTGACTTTTTGATTGAGCACCCGCCGAACGACCAAGAAACACTTCTTCCTGACCTTCATCGTACATTAACGGACCCATTCTTTCTGAAAGCCCCCACTTGGTCACCATATTGCGTGCAATCTCACTGGCTCGCTGAATATCGTTCGATGCCCCGGTTGTCACGCCATCTGCACCCAGAGTCATTTCTTCGGCTATCCTGCCTCCGTATAGAGAACAAATCTGGCTAATAATGTGACGGCGACTCAAGCTATAACGATCCTCCTCGGGTAAAAACATTGTGACACCCAGAGCGCGCCCTCGTGGAATAATACTGACTTTATAAACTGGGTCATGTTCAGGTACTACACGACCAACAATCGCATGTCCCGCCTCATGGTATGCGGTATTCAATTTTTCGGCGTCTGACATCACCATGGACTTGCGCTCGGCACCCATCATGATTTTGTCTTTAGCCAGCTCAAACTGCTCCATTCCGACAGTCCGCATATTGGACCTGGCAGCAAACAGTGCGGCCTCGTTGACCAGGTTCGCTAAATCAGCCCCGGAAAAACCGGGAGTCCCTCTAGCAATAACCGTTGGATCCACAGCATCACCCAAGGGCACTTTGCGCATATGTACTTTCAAAATTTGTGCGCGACCGCGAATATCAGGAAGACCAACTACAACCTGCCGATCGAATCGACCCGGACGCAACAATGCTGGATCCAGCACATCGGGACGGTTAGTAGCGGCAATCACGATAACGCCATCATTCCCTTCAAAGCCGTCCATCTCTACCAGTAACTGATTCAGAGTCTGCTCTCGCTCATCGTGACCTCCACCAACGCCCGCTCCACGGTGACGGCCAACAGCATCAATTTCATCGATAAAAATAATGCAGGGAGCTTGTTTTTTTGCCTGCTCAAACATATCGCGAACTCGAGAAGCACCTACACCAACAAACATTTCAACAAAGTCGGAGCCAGATATAGAAAAGAAAGGCACCTTTGCCTCACCGGCAATTGCTTTTGCCAATAACGTTTTACCCGTACCAGGCTGACCAACCATCAGCACACCACGGGGAATACGCCCGCCGAGACGCTGGAACTTGCCAGGGTCGCGCAAAAACTCTACCAGCTCGTGGACATCTTCTTTTGCTTCATCAACACCCGCCACATCGGCAAAGGTCGTTTTAATCTGGTCTTCTCCCAGCAATTTGGCTTTGCTTTTACCAAAAGCCATTGGGCCACCACGACCGCCGCCTCCACCCTGCATCTGACGCATAAAAAACATAAACACAGCAATTATGATCAGAATAGGAAAAGAAGCCACTAGCAACTGTGTCCAAATGCTTTGCTGCTCAGGCCTACGGCCTTCCACTTGAACACGGTGTTCAATCAAATCATCAATCAATTTAGGGTCGTCTAGCATCGGGCGAACAGTTTCGAAGCTGCTGTTGTCAAGCCGGGTACCAGTAATGATTAAGCCATCTATCATCACCCCACTAACCCGGTCCTGCTGAACCTCCTCAATAAATTGAGAATAATTCAACTGCTCAGTGGTTGGCTGCACCGTAAAATTGTTAAATACAGTCAGCAGTACAGCCGCAATAACCAGCCACAATAATAAATTTTTCGCCATGTCGTTCAAAAGACAATCCTCTAAGTTCCCGCCCGACAGCGGATTCAATCTTCAATCGATAGCCGAAATAGTTAACTAACTACCGATCGAAACCAATATATTTTTCGCAACTTTACTACAGTTTTACTACCGTCACCACGATTACCACTCCACTTTCACCAGCGTTGCGATCTATCCCTTAAAACCGCGCCCTAGCTGGTAAACCTCTCTGGACCGGGCCCGCGAGGCCGCCGGCTTGCGAGACTGCACAGTGTTAAAGCTTGTACGCATGTCACGCAATAACTGATCAAATCCTTCGCCCTGAAACACCTTGGCAACAAAATTCCCACCAGGTCTCAGCACCTGCCTGGCCATATCAAGCGCCAGCTCAACCAAATACATCGATTGTGGCTGGTCAATCGCAGCCATACCGGACATATTGGGGGCCATATCTGAAATTACAAGGTCTACCTCCTTTCCATCGAGCAATTCCATAATAGAATCAAAGACTTGCTGATCGGTAAAATCACCTTGAATAAAATCCACCCCGGCCAAATTATCCATTTTTAGAATATCTGAAGCGACTACACGCCCGTTATCACCAACCAGTTCAGCCGCAACCTGAGACCATCCACCGGGTGCACTTCCCAGATCAATCACCGTCATGCCGGGCTTAATCAGCTTGTCTTTCTCGTTTAATTCCAACAACTTATAACAAGCTCGAGAACGATACCCTTCTCGCTGGGCTCGCTGCACGTAACTATCGTCAAAATGCTCTTTCAGCCACCCCTTGCTGGTATTACCTTTTTTTGCCATAAAACTCTCTTGATGCGATTATTTCTTCCGTCCTGTAGCAGACCCATTTACAATACGCGCCCTTTTTACCAGATAACAGCCAATATCTATATCTCTTTAGCTGGAATCACCGTCCGGACATATCTTCGATCATGGAACTTAGCAATAACCGCAAAAAAGAAATGCGCACAATTGGCCACAACTTGAAGCCGATTATTATGATCGCAGAGAAAGGTGTAACTGACGCGATTGACATGGAGTTAGAACGAGCGCTAAACGATCACGAGCTAATCAAACTAAAGATTAACATCAATGATCCGGAATACCGCAAGAATCTGGCTTCAGACATTTGCATCAAGCACAAAGCCGTACTGGTGCAACGGATTGGAAAAGTCGCTCTTATTTACCGTAAAGCAAAGAAACCCAATGCAAAACTTTCCAACCTATTGCGTCCAGCCTGATTGCCGCTAACTCGCCAGATCGTAATTTGAATCGTTAACACAACGCGACTTTCAGAACTTCAATCACTTATCTATTCAGTCCCAAGCTGGATCATCATATCGGCAATACCAATTTGGCGCCTCGCTTCTTCAACGTGCATCGCCTCTATCAGCCTGCCATCAACTAACACTACAGCCTTTCCGTCGGCTTCAGCGTCTCGCCATGCCGCAATTACTTTTCTAGCATGAATCACATCATCATCGCTTAAACCAAATATTTGGTTAGCCGCAGCAATTTGAGACGGATGAATAAGTGTTTTACCATCAAAACCCAAGTGCCGCCCCTGCTCACTCGCCAACAAAAAACCATTCTCATTCTTTATGTTGAGATAGACGCCGTCGAGAATATCTTTACCGTGCACCCGCGCTGCCACAACACATCGACTCAGCGCATACTGCAACCCGATTCGATCATCGGTATGTGGTACATGTAATTCATAAGCAAGATCAGTTGTGCCCATAACCATGACTGAAATTCTGGTGTCAGCGCCAGCTATATGATTGACATTCTGCACTCCCAATGGAGTTTCAATCATCACCCAAACTTGCATCGCGCCCGGAGCACCAGCGTCGTTCAGTAATTTTACCGCCGCCTCCACCTCAATTTCATTTTCTATTTTCGGCAAACAAATACCTGCCGCGCCTGAAACAGCCACAGCAGTAATATCATCTTCTCCCCACTCACTATCAAGTCCGTTAACACGGACAATAATTTCTCGCTTTCCATAGCCGCCAGCCTTAAGAGCCGCAACAACCTGTTGACGAGCCAGATGTTTTTTGTCGGGGCTAACCGCATCTTCAAGATCAAATATCAGCGTATCTGCTTTTAGCGTTCTGGATTTTTCCAATGCTCGCTGATTGGATCCTGGCATATAAAGAACAGAGCGACGGGGCCTAAAAGACATGAATGACCTCAATAATTAGCGACTTAAAAAACAATAATATCAGGCCACGCCATACCATCCTAGCTGAAAGATAAAATTGATTCCGCGTGAGACAAAAAACCTCGACAGCATTGTCAACGTTTTTTGTCAAGGTGATAACTCAACACTGACAACCTTCAGAAATGAAAGCCTTGCTGAGAAGCATCTACGAATGAAACTCGCGCAAACTTATCCGCATTTGAATAAGACGCTCGATAACCCCTTCTTTTATACCGATCACTCGTCTGCTTACGACTATGATGATTGTGTTTTCCTACGGGCTTCCGATAAAACGAATTACGATGCTTGTTAGACTTATGTACTGAACGACCATATTTGTGATCGGAATGGTGCCTGCCGGGCGCAGAGCGATATTTTTTTAGCGAGTGCGGTACAAAACCGTACCATAGGCCGCGAAAATTATTATATTTGTGATGCCCGTTGGTGTACCTGTTATGACGCCTGTGACTTTCATATTTACGATATTTACGATACTTCCTATCATAGCCATGTTTATCGTAATGCTTGCGAGAATGATGTGACTGCCCTGAATCATGACCGCCAGAATAGCTTTTCCTCTCTCCGTGACTGTCGCGGTCTTTGGCCAATACACCAGCACTACCTATCACCAAAAAGATTGTTAACAAAGTGACTACATAAAGTTTCATGATACGTACCTCTGAGTAATGAATGTGTTAGTCAACAACTAACTTTCACTTTCAGTGTACGCAGCAGCGATGAATAGAAACTGAACAGAACCCTTTAATAACCTTGTAATAGAAGAGGGGAAATATTCGTCATTACACGTCACAAGAAAACAATGCAGACCTAGTCGAGCTCATTAAGCGACTCACCCAGCGCATTAACCAGAGCATCTATCTGCTCTCTACTAATCGTAAATGGCGGAGCTATTGCCAGGCAATCACCCCCGTTACGCACATAAAAACCTTTTTCCCAGCACTTCATTGCCACTTCGAAGGGGCGACGAGCAGGCTCTCCCGGAAATGCTTCTATTGATATACCTGCAGCCATTCCACAATTACGTATGTCAGAAATATATTTTGTGCCCTTGAGACTATGCACAGCATTCTCCAATATCGGAGCCATCTCGGCAGCACGCTGGATCAAACCGTCCCGCTCGATAAGATCAAGCGTCGCCAATGCCGCAGCACACGATACCGGATGTGCTGAATAGGTATATCCATGAGGAAATTCAACCATGTAGTCGGGCCCACCATTATCCATAAAGGTGTTATGAATTTCGGCAGAAGTCAGCACCGCTCCCATCGGAATTGTGCCATTGGTGAGCTGCTTTGCTGTTGTCATAATATCCGGTGTCACATTAAACAACTCAGCCCCAAAGCGGGCCCCACAACGACCGAACGCAGTAATTACCTCATCAAAGATGAGTAGTACATTGTGTTTATCACAAATCGCTCTCAGCCTCTGTAGATAACCTTTAGGCGGCACTACGACACCCCCGGAGCCCGAAAAAGGCTCTACAATAACAGCGGCGATCGTCGACGCATCATGCAGCGCAATAATAGTTTCAAGCTCGTCGGCCAAAAAAGCGCCGTGCTCTGGTATACCTTTTGTAAAACTGTTTTCTTCAAGCTGGGTATGGGGCAGATGATCAGCCTCTATGCCCTGCCCATAAAGCTTACGGTTGCCAACCATACCGCCAACACTGATACCGCCAAAATTAACGCCGTGATAGCCCTTCTGGCGGCCAATCATTCGGGTTTTCCCGCCTTCACCCTTCAGCCGCCAATAAGCTCTGGCCATTTTTAACGAAGTTTCAACACTGTCTGAACCGGAACCGGTAAAGAACACATGATCCAAACCATCCGGACTCATTTCTACAATACGATTCGCCAGCTCAAATGATTTTTTATGGCCGAAAAGGAACCCGGGGGAGTAATCCAACTTGCCAAGCTGCCTGGTTACAGCATCAGTTATCTCTTGCCTTGCATGCCCCGCGCCACAGGTCCATAACCCTGACAGCCCATCCAAAATCTGCCGCCCCTGCACATCGCGGTAGTAAACACCCTCAGCCGACTCGACCATTCGCGGATTTTGTTTAAATTCACGATTCCCGGTAAAAGGCATCCAATGTGCCTGCATTTGCTGTGAACTAATTCCGCCTGACTTTTCTTCGAATGACATGAAAAAACCTCTTTAAATAAGGCCTATTTGTGATTTACCAACAACAAAAAAAGTAGCCGTTTAACCCCACTAACTGACAACAATAATGTGAGGCATCATGACTGCTTTACGCTATTGCACAAACCGCCAGCGATCAATAATAAAGTCCAACACTATGAAACTTATCATCACTGTAAGCAACCCGCCAGCCAGATCACTGTACAACATCGTTGATCACGTAAAAACTCATGCCAACGATAGATTGCTACCTCTTTCTCCTATACCCATTCAGCATCATGACTCGCGCCTTCATTACGTTGACGTTAACGTCAATATTGATTACCATCTATATCTGTGTGTTTATAGAAACGACTGATGCCCGAACATAAAACCTACAAAATATCCGATTTAGCGACAGAATTTGATATTACAACTCGCACCATTCGCTTCTACGAAGAGAAGGGCTTACTGTCGCCAACAAGACTCGGCAGCACCAGAATTTATCAACCGTCTGACAGGGTAAAGTTAAAACTCATTTTGCGCGGCAAACGTCTGGGATTAACGCTGGATGAAAGCCTCGACATTATCGGCCTTTATGACCCCGCTCATGGCAATGTTGATCAGCTGCAAAAATTGATCACTAAGTGCCGCGAGAAAAGAACACAATTAGAACGACAGTATCACGATCTGGAAGTGATGATGCTGGATCTGCGAAACGCAGAGAAAAAATATAAGGTCGCATTAGCCGACGTCATATCCAGCCATAAAACAAAAGTAAATGTATAGGTTTCTATCTATCGCTGAGGAAATATCATGAATACGCCCTACCCTACCCTTAACTTTGATCTGGGTGAAGAGATCGATATGTTGCGCGATTCCGTGTTCCAGTTTTCCACTAAGGAAATCGCTCCACTTGCTGCACAGCTGGATAAAGACAATGAATTCCCCATGGCCTTATGGAAAAAACTTGGCGATCTCGGTTTACTCGGGATGACCGTATCTGAACAATATGGCGGCAGCGATATCGGTTATTTGGGGCATACAGTAGCGATGGAAGAAATCAGTCGAGCTTCAGCCTCAGTAGGCTTGTCATACGGCGCTCACTCCAATCTTTGTGTCAACCAGATTTATAAAAACGGAAACGACACGCAGAAAGAAAAATACTTACCAAAACTCTGCTCCGGCGAACATATTGGTGCGCTTGCCATGTCAGAACCCAATGCCGGCTCCGACGTTGTCAGTATGAAATTACGCGCAGAAAAACACGGTGAAAAATACATTTTGAACGGCAACAAAATGTGGATTACCAATGGGCCCGATGCACATACTTATGTGATATATGCCAAAACAGACATTAACGCTGGACCGAAAGGTATTACTGCATTTATTGTCGAGCGCGATTTTCCGGGATTCAGCCGGTCGCCAAAACTCGACAAGTTAGGCATGCGCGGCTCCAATACCTGCGAACTGGTTTTTCAGAATTGTGAGGTTCCAGAAGAAAACATTCTGGGCCGTGAAGGTGAAGGCGTACGTGTGCTTATGTCGGGACTGGATTTTGAACGGACAGTTTTATCTGGCGGGCCCGTCGGTATTATGCAGGCTTGCATGGATCAAGTTGTCCCCTACATTCACGATCGCAAACAGTTTGGTCAAAGCATCGGCGAATTCCAATTAATGCAGGGAAAAGTGGCTGACATGTATACAGATCTCAATGCATCCCGAGCTTATCTGTATGCGGTAGCAAAAGCGTGTGATCGCGGCGAAGAAAGCCGAAAAGACGCCGCCGCTGTTATTCTATTTACTGCGGAAAAAGCCACACAAATGGCCTTGCAGGCAATTCAGGCTTTAGGAGGAAATGGCTACATCAACGATTTTCCGGCAGCTCGATTGTTACGTGATGCCAAACTTTACGAAATTGGAGCAGGTACTTCTGAAATCCGCCGCATGTTGATCGGGCGGGAATTATTTAACGAAACGGCATAAAACGCGGACCAACAAGGCTTGAAACCATGAGTATTTTAAACAGCATAATCAACCCAAGAGCCGCAACGTTCACTGAAAACAGCGAGCATATGCAAGAGTTGGTTGACGACCTCCATCAACAACTGGCTGCTATTAAACTAGGCGGCGGTGAAAAGTATCAACAACGGCACAAAGACCGCGGAAAACTTTTAGTAAGAGAACGTATCAATGCCTTACTTGATCCCGGATCGCCATTTCTCGAACTGTCCCAATTTGCCGCCTTCAATGTATATGATGAAGAGGTCAATGCCGCAGGAATAGTGACCGGGGTTGGCAGAGTTAACGGCCAGGAGTGCATGATTGTTGCCAACGACGCAACGGTAAAAGGCGGTTCTTACTATCCACTTAGCGTTAAAAAACATTTGCGTGCTCAAAACATTGCCGCGCAAAATCACTTGCCTTGTATCTACCTGGTCGATTCTGGCGGAGCCAATCTACCTCGACAAGACGAAGTCTTCCCGGACCGCGAGCATTTCGGTCGAATTTTTTTCAACCAGGCCAACATGTCTGCCCAGAATATTCCGCAAATTGCAGTTGTTATGGGTTCATGCACAGCGGGCGGCGCCTATGTTCCAGCCATGGCTGACGAGTCTATTATCGTCAAGGAACAAGGAACCATATTCCTTGCCGGACCACCGTTGGTTAAAGCCGCTACCGGTGAAATTGTTACTGCCGAAGAACTGGGTGGTGCCGACGTCCATTGCCGCACTTCCGGCGTATCCGATCACTATGCACAAAACGACCATCACGCTTTGCAAATTGCCCGTCAATGCATAGGCAATCTTAATCGCGTCAAACCCATCACTATGAACATACGTGAGGTCCGCGAGCCCCTTTACGACAGTAAGGAAATATATGGCATAGTTCCAAAGGATGCCCGGCAACCCTATGATGTACGAGATGTTATTGCACGAATTGTTGATGGTTCCGAATTCAACGAATTTAAGGCGCTCTACGGCACAACATTAATCTGCGGATTTGCCCATTTGTTTGGCTACCCCGTCGGCATTGTCGCTAACAATGGCATATTATTTTCTGAATCCGCACAGAAAGGCGCTCATTTCATTGAATTATGCGCACAAAGAAAAATCCCCTTAATTTTCCTACAAAACATTAACGGCTTTATGGTTGGCCAACAGTATGAAGCTGGCGGAATTGCCAAGCACGGCGCCAAAATGGTGACTGCTGTAGCCTGCGCTCAAGTACCCAAGCTCACGGTCCTTATCGGCGGCTCATTCGGTGCAGGCAACTACGGAATGTGTGGTCGCGCATATGATCCTCGATTTATGTTTATGTGGCCCAATGCCAGAATTTCCGTTATGGGTGGTGAACAAGCTGCCGGGGTTTTATCACAGATCAAAAAAGATCAAAAACAGTCTCGAAACGAGAGCTGGAGCGAAGCAGAAGAATCTGCGTTTAAACAACCTATCCTCGATACCTACGACGTACAAGGTCATCCTTATTATGCATCTGCGCGATTGTGGGACGATGGTATTATTGACCCGGCCGAAACTCGAATGGTACTCGGCCTCGCACTATCTGCCAGCTTAAACAAACCCATTGAAGATACACGCTTTGGCGTGTTCAGGATGTAATTGATGAGTGCAATTTTTACTGATATTGACAGCCGTGGCATAGCAACAGTCACTTTGAATAGAGCAGAGAAACACAACGCCTTTGACGATGTTGTGATTGCCGAACTGAATGCAATTTTCACGGATCTTGATAACAATACAAACGTTCGAGTCGTGATACTCGCAGCCAATGGAAAAAGCTTCTCAGCCGGCGCTGATCTTAACTGGATGAAGCGAATGGCGACCTACAATGAAGAAGAAAACTTTTCCGACGCCAAAGGTCTCGCCACGATGCTGGCAACGCTTAATGAGTTAACCAAACCGACAATCGCAAGAGTACAGGGAGCGGCCTACGGTGGTGGCGTTGGCTTAGTCAGTTGTTGCGATATTGCTGTCGCCAGCGATCGCGCCAGCTTTTGTTTAAGTGAAGTAAAACTGGGAATGGTACCAGCCACCATTAGTCCATACGTCATTGAATCGATTGGTCCTCGAGCAGCTCGCCGCTACTTCATCACCGCTGAACGATTTACTGCGAAAACTGCGCTGAACATTGGTCTGATAAGCGAATGTGTTGCCGAAGATGAACTTGATTCATCCATCGCAACGCTGATCGATGCTCTGCTGAGTAATGGTCCAGCAGCCATTACTGCTGCCAAGCAACTGATCAGTGATGTTAAACACAAGCCGATAGATCAAGCATTGAAAGATAAAACCAGTCACCTGATCGCCGACATTCGTTGCTCGGTAGAAGGCAGGGAAGGCGTTTCTGCATTCCTTGATAAACGTCCAGCCAACTGGATACAGGAGAGCTAAAGTGTTTAGCAAAATTCTTATCGCAAACCGCGGTGAAATCGCCTGTCGAGTGATTAAAACTGCCCACAAAATGGGAATACTCACGGTCGCTGTTTACTCCGATGCGGATCGAGATGCGCTCCATGTATCTATGGCTGATGAGGCCGTACACATTGGTGCAGCCCCATCACGTGAATCCTATTTACAAATACCAAAAGTTATTGAGGCCGCCCTGCAAACAGGCGCGGAAGCCATCCATCCTGGATACGGATTTCTCAGTGAAAATGCCGCTTTCTGTCGAGCTTGTGAAGACAATAAACTTACCTTTATTGGTCCGCCAATCGGAGCAATAGAAGCGATGGGGTCAAAATCTGCAGCCAAAACCATCATGGAAAAAGCCGAGGTTCCTCTGGTGCCAGGCTATCACGGCTTTGACCAAAGTCCCCAGATATTGAAACAAAGTGCCGACGCAATGGGATATCCGGTACTACTTAAAGCTGCCGCTGGCGGCGGCGGCAAAGGTATGCGGCAGGTTTGGTCTGCAGTTGACTTTGACGAGGCCTTAGCTGCCGCCAAACGGGAATCAATCAATGCTTTTAACGATGATATTATGCTGGTCGAAAAATATCTGACAGAACCTCGGCATGTTGAAATTCAAGTGTTTTGTGACAATCACAACAATGCCGTTTATCTCGCGGAAAGAGATTGTTCAGTGCAACGTCGACACCAAAAAGTTATCGAGGAAGCTCCTGCTCCAGGTGTATCCGCACTGTTGCGCCAGAACATGGGAGAAACTGCCATCAAGGCTGCCCAAGCCATAAACTATCGAGGTGCGGGAACCGTCGAGTTCTTGTTGGATAGTGATGGCTCCTTCTATTTCATGGAAATGAACACCCGCTTACAGGTAGAACACCCGGTAACAGAAATGATCACCGGTCAGGATCTGGTTGAATGGCAACTTCGGGTAGCCGCCAATGAACTTTTGCCACTAACTCAACCACAAATACAAATCAACGGCCATGCCTTTGAAGCGCGTATCTACGCGGAAGATCCTGACAATGATTTTTTACCCGTCACGGGGACCCTTTCACATTTGAAAACACCGGATGAAAACAGACATGTACGGGTTGATTCGGGTGTACGACAGGGTGACGAAGTCAGCGTTTATTACGACCCGATGATTGCCAAATTGATAGTCTGGGATGAAGATAGAAATAAAGCGTTAGCACGACTGTGTAAAGCTTTGTCGGAATATCGCATTAGTGGCATGACCACAAACATCGAATTTCTTTACAACCTTAGCAGCAGTGCTCCTTTTGCAGCAGCAGAACTGGACACAAGCTTTATCGAGAAACATCACGATAGCATTTTTCATTCCTCAGAAACTGATTTTAAACAACACATTCCTCTAGCCGCACTATGGCTGATATTAAAGCAACAACAGATTGCCGAGTCTAAATCAGCTGATTCGGTAGATGCTTCATCTCCCTGGCATTTGAATTCTTCATGGCGCCTTAACGAACCTCATAAGCAACACTTTTCTATTTGCATAAACGAACACATTTTTGATGTCCAGGTAGAAAAAGTAAACGATAATCTAAATGGTAAGTCCGATAACGGAGGTAACAGTAACCACTACCGAATCTATAATGGCGACACCGTTGTCGACGCTAGTGGTTATTTAATTGGCGACCAACTCCACAGTGAAATCCAGGGGTATCGGTCTCAAGCTTCAGTATCTGAACATGATGGAATTCATACCATTTTCACCCTCGCTTCCGCCGTTCAATTCAACATTATAAAACCTGATTTGGGAGACATAAGCATCGGCTCCGATGCAAACGCCCTGGCAGCACCGATGAACGGAACCATTATTGAGTTACTGGTTCAGCCAGGTACTGTGGTAGAACAGGGGAAAGCGCTTATTGTCATGGAAGCGATGAAAATGGAACACACGATACGGGCACCAGAGAACGGGCAAGTAACAGAATTTTACTACCAACCAGGAGATTTGGTGGACGGTGGTGCCGACCTATTGGCATTTGAAGGAGAACCAGAGTGAACCTACCAAAGTCAGTACGCATAGTTGAAGTTGGTCCGAGAGATGGACTGCAAAACGAAAAACAAGCTATCGAAACCACCACCAAGGTCGAACTTATTGAGCGACTATGTGATGCGGGTTTACGTTATATAGAAGCTGGCAGCTTCGTCAATCCTTCACTAATTCCCCAAATGGCTAGTAGTGAAGAAGTGTTCAACAGCATATCTCGCAGGCCGGGCGTTACCTATGCAGCCCTTACCCCTAATATAAAAGGGTTCGAACGAGCACTGGCAGCACAGGCAACTGAAGTTGCCATTTTTGCTGCCGCCTCTGAACTGTTTAGCCATAAGAATATTAACTGCTCAATCGACGAAAGCCTTGAGCGGTTCTTGCCTGTTGTGGAAGCTGCAAAGGCAAACAATATTCCAGTGAGGGGTTATGTATCCTGCGTAGTTGGCTGTCCCTATGAGGGCGATGTCGACCCCGACCTAGTGCGCAACATTTCAAACCAACTTATTGACATGGGCTGTTATGAAATATCTCTGGGAGATACGATTGGTGTCGGAACGGCGGGTAGTATGCACAAAATGATAGAGACGGTAGCAAAAGACGTATCGATCGATCGACTTGCCGTCCACTGTCATGACACTTACGGACAGGCGTTAACCAATATATACGCAGCCCTACAATTGGGTGTTCAGGTTATTGATAGTTCTGTTGCCGGGCTGGGGGGCTGTCCATTTGCCAAAGGTGCAACCGGCAATGTAGCCACTGAAGATGTTGTCTACCTACTAAATGGACTCGGTATTGAAACCGGCGTCGATATGGATAAGCTCATCGCGACTGGCAATTTTATCTCAGCCGCTCTGGGACGGAACAATCAATCAAGAGCAGCCTGCGCCATCACCAAAAAATCCGGGTAACCCGCAGTCATTGTGTTATCAACCAGCGACCAGAGTTAATACTGCAATAACAACCAGCCAACAAATTGCACTTCGCGACATTAATGATTTCAGCGCCAGCAGCTGCTCGCGGCCGTGGCTTATAATGTTTTCACTATTGTCTCGGTCCTCTTCATCAAGTGGCTCTTCAACGCCATCTAATGCTGCCATTGCACAGCTATCCAACAGATCAGACGCAGATTGATCACTCCAGATTTTTTCCCAGCTATGACCGAATCCATTAACGAAGTTACCCGTTAACGTAAACGACAAGACTAACAAACGGGCCGGCAGCCAATCCAGATAGTGAACAATTCGAAAAGCCAGGGCTTTATCTTCAGCCTCGAGAATATCACTGCGTGCAGACAAAAAGCTAACTCGATAGGCAACCGCGCCGACTGGTCCCAATACCAAAAACCAGAAAATGACCGAAAACCAGCGTTCAAAACCATGATACAAAAAGGCGGCTTTTACTGCCTTATGTAGCGAAAGACTATCAGTAATAGTGTCAGCGGGCTGAAAACCTCCTATTTGCTGCGCATTCTCATAGGCACTTTCAAAGTTGCCACGATTCCAGGAGTTCAGGTACCGATAGAAATTCTCACTGTAATCACCACGCCCCAGGCTGAACAACAATGCCCCTACATAGATAACCAGCATCACCAGACCAAACAGCATCGAATCAGCTATCGTCAACGCTATCAGAACCGCCAAAGAAGGTACCGCGAGTATAAAAAACACCCTCATCCTCGACGATGAAAACATGTCCTTACTCTTATCCCAGAGCCGGTGTATCCAATGATCTTGTTGCAACGAGCCCGTTGAATCCAAAAGCTGGGAGAGGCAATACACAATTACAATCGCAAAAAATTCCATGATACTTATTCGTCAGTTACGGCGTTAAAAAAATGGCGGACCGTCATCTTAACAGCCGATGGTAATAAGCCCAATCAAAAGACCCTCCCGGGTCCGTTTTTCTACCAGGTGCTATATCACAATGACCGACAATTCTGGCCGTGTCGATCAGCGGATAAACTGCCATGATTGCCGAGGAGATTCTCGCCAAAGACTGGTACTGCTGTTCGGTATAGGGATAAACATCGGTACCCTCTAACTCTATTCCTATACTAAAATCATTACACTGCGAACAACCGTCAAACTCTGAGACTCCCGCGTGCCATGCCCGCAAATTTAGCGGCACAAACTGGGTAACATCTCCCTCTCGATCGATAAAGAGGTGTGATGACACCTCAACACCCTGCAAGTCCCCAAAATCAGCATGCGCCTCACAATCGAGGCAATTAGTGAATAATTGCTCAACACACGCGCCACCAAACGTGCCGGCAGGCAGACTGATATTGTGAATGACCAGAAGGCTAATGTCAGTATGAGAGGGACGGGGGTTACAATTTGGCGAGGGGACCTTACGAATAGGGACCTTACACAGGTTGTCCAGCCATACGTCAGTGGTGATTGCGTTCAAACCTAATCCTGCCTGTTTCTATTAGATAACAAGAATAGTCTAAGCGGGCTATAAGATTCAATCAGATAGTGCTGCATTATTGAAAACAACACCAGGCTATCAACGGTACGCTGCCCCAATTATTGGGGCAATAGACAGTGAGACTATGCTGTTGTTGTTTTCATATCGCGAAGATTACCAATAACCGACTCGAGGGCACGGTCGAACAGCTGACCATCATCCAAGGTTCCCACCTGCCCCAGCTTAATGGCTTGCGCCAGAGTCAATCGGTTATATTCGGCGACTTTCATACCAGAACGATTAACAAATATATACTTACCGGTAGCTTTGATGACAGCAGCCAATCGACAGCGGAATTTTTTCTTATTGTCCTGATGTAGCTCAATCCAGTTACCCACTACCATTCTGTTAACAACCGCCAAACCAGGATCGTCCTCAGGTAAATCAACGGTTTGTAGCGCAGGTTCTTCAACCGCTCCATCAACAACCAGTTTCTCTACAACTTGACGAGCAAGCTTGTCGTCCTCAGCTGAAAGGTCAAGCGCCCCACTATCGACCGTCTCAACCACGTCGCCATCAATCTCCTCGTTGTCACCCGCCACAAGGTCGCCTAGCGCATCAAATGCCGCTAACTGTTCGTCAAGCTCCGCGTCCAGTTCTTCCAACGACGTATCACTGCTCGCATGATCTTCCAAAACCTGATCAAGGGTTTTTTCAATCGCGCTAGTTTCCCTGGCAATGCTTTGCTGGCTTTTTTTCTGTGCGGTTTTCACTTCTGATTCCGTCATTTCCAGTTTAACGGTATTCAGTTCTTGCAGCTGACTGAGATGAACTACTTCCAGATCAGTGAACAATTGATTCATCTCAAAAGGGTTATAACCAATTTTAGTTAACCCCGCACGTAAGTTTTTCAATAGCGGTGGCACCATCGTTAATAAACGATGCCGGGCATCAGCACTTTCCATAGGCTGCGCGCTCCACAGTAAATCATCAACAACCTGTAACGCCTCTTCCCAGTTTCGAGCCTGATCGCCTTCTTTCAAATAGATAAGAAAAAGAACATTACTCCAGGCCTTTTCTAACAACGAAATCACAACTCTGGGAAGCGAAAGACCAGATACACGTTCGTTCAATGCATTTTGCACTGCAGTTCGAGCCTGTTCGCTTTTTGCCTTGCCATCCTCAGCATTAATCGTGCGCTGCTCAACCAATCCGATACGGCGCTTATCCATATCAAGAAACGCCACAAAGTCTGCTAAAACATCCTGGAAAAGACTGCTATCACCATCAAATTCATTGTGAATTCTAGTAACAACAGATGAGACCTTGGCATAGAGAGGGTCTCGATCTATATCGCCGCTTGCTACCCAACCCAAACTGGCACTGGCAATTTCATTCAATAAGCGCCTTGCTGGATGTCCACCCTTGGTAAAAAATGATTTATCTACCATTGCAACCTTGATAAATGGGATTTGCAATCGAGCAATCAACGCTTTCATTGGAGCCGCCAAATTGCGATCATCCAGGATAAATTGGAATAACATAGCCACCAAATTTATTGCATCGCCGTCTACCTGACCTATGCTCATTGGCCTTGAGGGCAATTTTGCACTCAACAAATTGCTCAAAGACTGTTGAATATCCAACTGCTGCGGCCGAATACCCTGCAAAGCAGACTGTAGCTGCTGATCTAATTGAGGTGCCAGTGACATTTGCACTGACTGTAACAAGTTCATTAAAGTATCGCGGGGAATTTGTGGCGCTTGACCTGCGGCAACCAAACCACTGCTACCTACCCGCGTAGTATCCCGGGGGACGCCATGTAATAGAGTTTGTAACTGCGCGAATACATCTTCCGCGCCATCCGTCATTGGCTGCTGAACGTCGGCGCCCGCTGTCCTTGAACGATGCTGGCCCTTTGCCAGCCCTGGCAATATCCCGTTGCTTGCAAGCACCTCATTACATTTGCCATACACATCACCCAAGGCACTCATTACATATCGATCAAACAATTTGAATAAAACCAATTTCGCCCGTATATCCATATCCAGCGTTTTGCATACAGCAAGAAATGATTTGCAAACACTGGTTGGTCCAAAAGGATTTATCTTGTCGGTGACATCCGCTTGATCAACCAGGGTATCAAGACGAGTAGTCAATTGTGATAGTGCATCGGAAAACTCACCCTCTGCTTTGTTTACCATGTTGTCCGCGGCAACCAACTCCTCCAACTCTTCATCGGCCACCAACGACAAACTATCTACGGAGAATCGCTGATCATTTGCTAACGATGTTGCTACAGTATCGTCTTCGATCAGCAGCTGGCGGAATCGATTATCCAATTCCTGTCCAAAACACAACTCCATACCGCGGCGCTTGATTCTCACTTCTCGCATCGACTCAAAGTACATATTTTGCTCAGTATTGTGCTCGGCTCTGTCAGCCAGCTCAAAGAGCGCATCATCTATATTGTCGAACAACGCCTGCAACAGCGGCCGCAGCGCTTGCTTGCCAGTATCTTTAACTTCGACAAACGAAGCAGGCATTCGAGCAAAAGACTGTGATTCATCCATCGCATTATCCTGCCTGGTCTTACGGCTATTGAGTTGAACAACTTTGGTTGTATTTTCAGTCATCGCATTCACCTAACGGTCAAGACCTCTCCACATACCTTAGCGGGAAGTCGGCAGAGCACAGCTCAGTGACCAGCCGCAGTGGAAAATGCCCACTACTAATGACTGAATAGTATCCCATCCCCATACAGTTAGAAGCCGCAAGATCATCAGATCGAGACATTGATCACACTGTTTGAGTGATGTAGATCCAACACTCGAGTAATCACGTTATTACGGATCATGAATTTCAACGACACAAACGCTGGAAAACTGCTAAAATTGCAGGACACAAATCACCCAATCAAACCTACTTCTAATGACCCAATACCGCAAACTACCCGAATACGCAGCCAAAGACTTAGTGACTACCGTTGAACGAGCACTGAATGAAGACATAGGGTCGGGAGACATCACAGCTCAACTGATTCCTGAGAGTCAGCTCGCAAACGCCAAAGTCATCACGCGAGAGAGTGCTATCATTTGTGGTCAAGCATGGGTAGACGAAGTATTTCACCAAGTTGATCCGACTGTTGTCGTTGACTGGAAAACCGTTGACGGAGAACAAGTAGCACCCAATCAGGTGTTGTTTGAACTCTCCGGTCCAGCCCGCAGCCTGCTAACGGGTGAGCGCGCCGCGCTAAATTTCTTACAATTACTCTCGGGAACCGCCACCCTCTGTCGTAAATACGCCGACATAGTCAAAGCTACCAACGTCAGACTGCTGGACACCCGTAAAACAATCCCAGGCTTAAGAAACGCACAAAAATACGCAGTCACTCAAGGCGGTTGCTTTAACCACAGGCTCGGCCTCTACGATGCTTTTCTCATTAAGGAAAATCATATCGCAGCCTGCGGCGGAATCAATCAGGCTGTTGCGACCGCCAAACAACAGTCTCCGGGGAAACTGGTAGAAGTCGAAGTTGAATCACTTACCGAACTTCAACTGGCATTGGATGCCGGTGCCGATATAGTGATGCTTGACAACTTCTCCGAAGAATTGATGACAAAGGCTGTGGTAATGAATAACGGCAAAGCCAAACTGGAGGCAAGTGGTGGAATCACCACGGAAACTCTTCTCATGTATGCACAGACCAGAGTCGACTATATCTCGATTGGTGCTTTGACCAAAGATTGCAAAGCGATTGACCTTTCGATGCGGTTCACGCCAACAAAAGATGGCATATACTGAAGTCTCTGCGGACTATCGTTAAATGGAAAAGTATGGATATATCGAGTTCGAAACCGAGACCAATGCTGCCGAAAAGTAATATGGCCTGGATATTCATCACCACAATCGAAAAAGAGCAGTTAACTATGAACAGGAATAACAAAAGTGTTCGAAAGTAACAAACGTTTAAACTCAATTATGTAGCGGCCAAAAAATAGAAATGGAAAAACCATTAGTATCAGTCTACATACCTACGCACAAACGCCCCAAACTACTCAAAAGAGCTATATCGTCAGTAGTTAATCAGAGTTATAGCAATATAGAAATAATTGTAAGCAGCGATGGGGAATGCAGCGATACAAAAAAAGTTGTTGATCGTTTTGGGGCCATTCACAAGAACATTAGATTCATTTCCAGCAAATCAAATCAAGGAGCATGTGCCACAAGAAACTCCGCGATCAATGTGGCATCCGGGGTTTACATAACCGGACTGGATGATGATGATTATTTTTCAAATACAAGAATTGAAGAATTCATAAATAGCTTAAGCGAAAGCCGGCAAATTCTATTCTCAAACTATATGGTAATAGACGACTACGGAGTTTCAACAACAGAATTTGTAGAGCATGTAAAAATAGATGAGCTTTTAAAATATAATGCAATCGGCAATCAGATTTTTTGTCCAACAAAATATATTAGAGAAGCAGGTGGATTTGATATTAATCTACCCGCGTGGCAAGACTACGATTTATGGATAAGACTTATATCAATTTTTGGTGGTGCTACTGGTATTAACAATAACTCTTATACTACAGATAAAACACACCCTCATGAGAGAATTTCTACCAATAGGTCTTCGATAGAATCGGCCTATTCAATTTTTCAAAAAAAGCATCGTCCATACAGGTCATTCTACTATCAGAGATGGCTCGCTCTAAATTATCTCAAAAATATAAATGTAAAATCCAACCCTTTGATTTGGATAAAGGCTGCAAGTACTATGCGAGTAGATCTGCTAATAATGTTACTCATGCGTCGATATTCACCTAAACTGAGACATACAATAAGGAAATTCATTATCAGCCACCACTAATTTCACAAGAATACCCTGTAGACGCCAACCAAATTGGCGCAGGATATGATGGAAGAATTATATCAAAGCCCTTTTTCGAATGTGAAGGAGCTATTTGATACGCTAATACACGCCCATTTCCTACTTATGCGTTCATTTTCATTTGCACCAAAATTAATGAGAACTTGCTCTTGATGAAAAATAGTAGACTTACCAAGTTATGAATTCGTTTTACGCCTACATCAATACTCTATTCGGTAAACTAGCCCAGCCGGGGGTTTTGAAAAATACCGTCTGGCTTAGCGCTGAAAAACTCATTTCACTGATCTCAGGATTTGGCATAGCAATTATTGCCGCCAGATTTCTCGGCCCCGAAAAATTTGGAAACTATAGTTACTATCTTTCGTATGCCGGTATATTCTTGCCGCTGATGACCCTCGGCCTCAACAGAATCCTCATGCGCGAAATGCAGCATCGCCCAGGTGCAGTTCGTACAATTTTAGTCACTGCATTTTTATCCAGGGTCATCGCCAGTCTAATCGTTGCCATATTTGCGCTACTTATATTGATATTGTTCGATAATTCAGCATATTCAATAGCAGCAACATGCATACTTTTGATGGCCCAGGGCTTCCAATCCTTCCAAGTTTACAACATGTGGTTTCAACACAATTCGCTAAACGCAATTATCGCTCGCTATCGAATCCTTTGCCTGGTACTTGGGACAATACTTAAAATAATCGCCCTGCTATCGACATCCAATATATTGGTTCTCCTAACTGTTATCTGCATAGAACAAATTGGAATCAATCTCGGGCATTATTTTATCTATAGAAAATTTAGTTCACTGGAACTTGAATCCAAAGGAAATTTCGATTCTTCGGTTTTTAAGGGTTTATTTGGACAGTCTAAGTATCTTATCTTGTCTGGATTTGCCTACATGCTCTATCTCAAGCTTGATGTGATTATGTTGACGCAGCTCGTTAATCCCGCAGAGGCAGGAATTTACTCCGCCGCTTCAAGGATAACAGAAGCAGTTCAAATATTTCCTGAAGCGCTTCTCGTGGCCCTGTACCCAAACCTGCTACTCCTCCATAGCACGCAAAACAGTCAATACATGGCAAAGCTATCCCAACTAATTAAGGTGTTATTTCTCTCCGGATTTCTCGTTGCTACTACCGGGTTCATCATCGCACCATTTATCATACCGCTGATCTTCGGAGAGGCATACAATACGTCAGTAGATATCATCAAAATCCATTTGTGGGCTTGCTGCTTTCTGTACATGAGAAGCATGTTAAGCCATTGGCTTATCGCTGAAAAATATGCCCAATTCTCTCTTATCAGCCATGGGTTAGGTGCTGTCATCAATCTACTATTGAATAGTATTCTAATCCCTCAATACGGTGCAGTTGGTGCTGCTTATGCTACTCTGGCTGCTGTATTCGTTTCATCGTACGCCTGCCTATTGTTGTCGCAAAGAACACGCCCCATCTTTCATATGATGACAAATGCATTCAATATGCCACAAACCCTCTTATCGCTCGCCCGCCTTGCGTTACAAAACAAGAAAGACATCTAACTTTAGAAAAATGACGAAATCTACTTTATGTCAACTACACTATAATCAAGCCATATAACTAAGTATCGATTCGGTAGCAATACATTGAGAAAACTTATTATCTTTCTTCTCGGAGAGGGAAATCTTCATAAAATTCGCCACTGGCTGAATAATTTCGATTACCTGATGTTATCCTGGGCCAGGAAAAACTTCTTTCTGGCCCAAGTCTACTATTTGACACGCAAAGAGTTTCGCAGAGAAACGATGGCTGTTCTCAACGGTCGACATAAATATGAAAAATCCATTCGAAATGGCTCTGTGGCAAGTAATTCATTCCTATTGAGACGCAATATTCATCGCATCGAAAAAGGGATCATTATGCGTCCACGAAGGCATGAATTCGGCCTCGACTATATCGAAGACACATTATGTGCATACGCAGCCCTACTTAATCACGCACAGGCAAAATACGACGAGTTATTATGGGCCGATTCCGTGCTTAAAGAATTTTTTTTCGTGACTCAGCAAAGCACGGGGCTAATAGAATATGCTGTAAAATTTACAGCACTTTCGAAGCGTTTTAATGAACAAGATCACACCCCTCCAGCAGAAGACGATAAGCCGACAATGATTCCGTATTCGAAAAAATATGCTGAAAGTTCTCATATACAGCCGGAAGAACTGCACTCACTATTTTTACAGCGCAGGGCAGTACGATGGTACATCGATAAGCCCGTAGAAAAATCACTTGTTGAAAAAGCAGCTGGAATGGCATCTCTCGCGCCTTCCGCATGCAATCGCCAGCCTTATGAATTCTATTATATCGAAAACTCTGAATTCGCAGCAGAAGTAGCATCTATTCCCATGGGAACCACCGGATTTAGTCATCAGATAAGGAACCTCGTTGTTGTCGTGGGTGATTTAAGTGCATATCCCGCAGAACGCGATCGCCACCTGATTTATATTGACGGTAGTCTTGCCGCCATGCAATTCATGCTAGCACTGGAATCGTTTGAATTGAGTTCCTGCCCGATTAACTGGCCAGACGTTGAGAAGCTAGAGAAAAAAATGGAAAAAACACTAAATCTCCCGCCATACAAACGCCCTGTCATGTTGATATCTATTGGTTATGCCGATCCAGATGGCGGAATCCCCTATTCTCAAAAGAAAGATATTCTTAGGGAAATTCATGCCGCTAATCATTGAAGTTAAAGGCGCTAACTTTATCAATAAAGGTGGGGAACTGATGTTGCTGGCCACTATCCAGCAATTGGATGAGTCAGGAATCGACTATGCACTTGTGATCGAGCCAAGCGCTAACGCTTCATTTAATTCGATCCGAACTGTTAACGCTTATCTCAAACTACCCTTTCGACTCAAAGGCGTCGATATCAACTTCGCTACATATCTTCTCCCAAAATCTTTGAGAGCGTATTTACAGTCCAATTTTGGTATCTTTATGGAGCCCGATGTCGATGCCATTTTTGACATTTCAGGTTTTGCGTACGGAGACCAATGGCCCTCTCGTGGCCTATATTATTTGAGCAAGGAAATCTCTCGTTTTGCTAAGCGAAGAAAGAAAGTATTTATCCTTCCCCAGGCTTTGGGTCCTTTCAAAAAAAAATATGACGCCGCGCTTGTCAAAAAATACTTTCCGCTCGCATCTTTGGTCTTTCCGCGTGATAAAACATCCTGCGATCACTTAACGGCCTTAATCGGAACAAATGAAAAAATTACTCGCCGCCCGGATTTTACCAATTTGGTGAAACCCGAAAGAGACCAGTATTCTCCAATAGAATTACCTGAAAATTGCTTTCTGATCATTCCTAACTTCAATATGTTAAAGGACAAAGAGGGAGTCAATCCATGGGAACCCTGTTACGTAGACATTTTAATTGCCATCACAAACCAAGCACGTCTCATGAATTTTACTCCTGTATTACTTAACCATGAGGGTAAAAGAGATTACCAAATCTGTAAACGGATCCAAGAAAAAATTGGTTTCCATATCGAGATATTACAACCTGAGTCCGCGCTGGCTATAAAAGCTGCTATCGGTGCAGCAAAAGGAGTTTTCAGCTCAAGATTCCACGGATGTATAAGTGCATTAAGTCAAGGCATACCCTGTATTGGGACGAGCTGGAGTCACAAGTACGATGAGCTTTATCAAGAATATGAGTTTTCCAAATTTCTTATTAGCCCTGATATTTCGAAAGAAGACATCGAAATACTTTTTACGTCGATCTCCGATCCAGACGAACTTCTACGGCTGTCCAATAAAAGTATGATGATGACGGAGCAAACTCAGCTGATGTGGAAGAAAGTATTCGCTGAATTGGAAAGAAGAGATGATTAGAACAAACAGCACCGTAAGAACTAGCAAATAGATTAGACCACTAGCTTTTCAATTTGGCGAGCCGGCTATAAGATTCAACGGGGATTAGTCAGAATTTGTCTCACCATCAACTCTCCTGAAGCACATCGTTATAAATCGATCTGTACCTCTCCGCTACCCCCGACCAATCATACTTTGATTTGACGGATTCTTCGGCGGAATTACTATTGAGATCTATCAGTGACTGAGATTGATCAAAAAACCATTCAATTTTCAACACAAGATCTTCAACATCGCCCATCTCGAAAAAATATCCCGATTTTTTGTCTTCAATAACATCATAAAGAGGCTCAATCCTTGATGCTAAAACTGGACATCTACATCCAATTGCCTCGATAGGCACCAGGCCCAAGCCTTCCTGATCGTTATCTGATGAAATGATTGAGGGAAAAACCAAAAGGCTCGACCTTCGATAATACTCTGGCAACAAACCATGGTTCACTGCGCCTTCAAAAGTGACGGTAGTTGAAATATTCAATTCAACTGCCAGCTTTTTTAGCTCGTCCTCTTTTGCACCTTTGCCAACGATTGTTAACTTTTTTGATTGGATATTGTCGGGCAGACGAGCCCATGCTTTCAACAATACGTCCACCCCTTTTTTCTCTGCCAGTCTACCAACAAACAAGATTCCTTGACGCACCTGATTAGAATGACATGAAAATTTCTTCTGAAGATCCACTCCCATTGGAGCGACGACCAATTTTCTTTTGGGAACACCATTGAGGATTGCATCTTTCATCATCGCTGACGAAACCATGCACACATGATCAGATTTTGAAAACACCCAATGCATCAAAGAGGGAAAACGGTGCCCTAGCGCGAAATAATCTCCACCATGGCAAGTCAGTACCAACTTGCACTTTCTTTGGCTCAACCGGATTGCTATGAATGAAGCCAAGCCTGTGGGAAGCCACCAGTGCGCATGAACTATATCAGGCTCAAAAATCTTTATCTGTCGTTTAACTTCCCAAATCATTCCCAAAAAAAAGAAAGGGACCAATAGCCATTTTAGGGAGTTACTTTTCAAATTCTCCAGAATACCGCCACCGTATGCCAGTAGTTCCAGACGGTTAATGCAATATCTAAAACGATGAACATCGATACTGTCTATGTTATCGGACTTGGATAGGCCCTGGGCCGAAGGGACGACCACCCTCTGCTGAACACTACCATCAAGTGACTTACAAAGATCAAGAACAAATCTAGGTTGAGAGTCTGTTGTCGAAGATGGAAAAGTTGTCGCTACAACTAAGACTTTGGCCATTCTAGATCCTGTCCTCCAGTAAAATACGCTATTGCGCAAAGCGACTGTACAATCGTTTTCTTTAGTTTGTAAGGCACTATTCTATTGGCAAGACAATAGGGTGCAACGACTAGAAAGGAACGAACGAACGGCGCAATTGACCTGAGAAAAAGCGTCCTGGCGGAAGAGATAATCCGAGGGTCGTAACTGGAGTATGCCAAGGTTTTGTATAGATTTTCATGGCGAGCGAAAAAGATAGGGGCCGAAAATCGTCCTGCCTGGTTAAATTTTCTAGCAACGTTCCTTAAAATGGGGCGGTCCTCATGTAAAGCTGCAAGCTTAGGATCATGATATAAACTCGTTTCTCCAAACACATTAACAATAGTAGCTACCAGATCTTTATCCTCAAACCCATAGTGCTGATACTCAGAATTGAAACCCCCTACTTCCAACAACTTATTACGGTTTGCCGCAAAACACGCTGTTGTATATCCACTGTATTCATTCATGTCGGCGCGATCACTAGCGACCTCGTTGTGATAATGGCTCCAGAAGTCGTCTCCTGAGGCTATAGTTCTCCCAACGCAAAAGTCGAAACCTTTCTTAAAACACGAAACAACCCGCTCAAAGTGACCATCAGAATCAAGTATGCAATCGGCATCCAGAATCCAAACGTACTCAGATGAGCTCAATTTCAAACCTCGATTAATGGCCTGAGCTCGCCCTTCATTATCCTTGCTGTGGAAAATCGAAACTCCTATACCGTTTGAATGTCTTTCATCCACACTAATCGGAGTTTCAGAGCCATCATCAACTACCAGAACAACCAAAGTCCATCCCTTAGGGATTCTCTGGTTATAAATTGAACCTAAACAGTCATCCAGTACCGAACCAGGGTCTTTTGCAGGAATGACAACAGAAACCGACTGTGACAACGTATCCATACAGGTAATAACTCTCAATCTTTATAGAGCAGCATTGCAATTTGTTCTGATATTAGGCCCATCAAAAACACCATCATCGAACAAATAAACAGGAGAGCACTCATATTGGTAAATCGTCCCATTTCAATATATGTATACGCGTAGTAACTAACACCGCCAAAAAAGAAAATCATTGAAGCAGGGAAAAAGACTTTAAGCGGGGAATACAAAATTGCGATTTTGAAGATGATCAGCAAAAATCTGACCCCATCCTTCAGAGGATTGATATGGCTTTTCCCCTCTCTTTTTTTACCCTCGAACGGCAAAAAATCTACCGAATAGCCGGCTCTGAAAAAGGCCATTGTCGATGTTGTAGGATAGGAAAACCCGTTTGGTAGAAGATGGATAAACTCCATAAAATGTGCGCGCTTTACCAATCTGAACCCGGACGTCAAATCAAGAATTTTATGGCCAACCATCATTGATGACAGTTTGTTGTAGATACCATTTGCCAACGACCGGCCAACGCTTGCCTGTGCTTCTGCCGATCTTGCCCCAACCACTAAATCCGCACCCTTCTTACTATGCGCTATCAGTGCAGGGATAGCAGACGGGGGGTGTTGACCGTCAGCGTCCATAAATAGTATCCACTCCGTTTCAGCTGCTCTGGCACCCGATTTAATGGCAGAGCCATTTCCTTTAGAGTAGGCATGCTTCACGGTTTTTACATTCAGAGCTTCACAAACTTGTGCAGTATCATCGGTCGAACCATCATCCACTACGATAACGCGATCAAGCGATATATAATCAGCCAATTCAGGCAACAATAGCTTCAAATTTTCCGCTTCATTTTTAGCGGGTATAACTACAGAAACATCCATTACACATTAATCCAATTTCAGTTATTACAACGAACGACAACATGCGTCCAACTTACGTTCCAGACGAACTACATCCTCTATCCGATTTTCCACTGCCATAGCTTTGAATTTTGAAAAATAGTATTCTGCCCGATCTTTTCTATTTAGATATAAAGATATTTCAGTCAGGTCCCTATAGCCCCTGGCACTGGCATGCAGCCCCATCGCCTCCACTAAGAAGTCAAAACTCATTTCCAAATTTCCCTGCAGATACATAAAGGCAGAATAGCCGCTAAGTATATTGGCTCTGGCCCTTTTAGTCACCGTCGGGTTCAACAACACTTTCCGAAATATCAGGTCAATATCTTCCGCATTCGCAGAACAATTTGTGTCACTGTAGCATGTTAGCAGTTGCCCAATGTAGCTATCCGTACTAACGCGATAACTACTGTACCGAAGGCGGTGAGCTAAATCGTCGACCCAGGCAGAAGGGATGGCGATATTGTATCGATAGTGAAATATCATCAAACCCAGATAATTCGCGACATAATCATCATCTACTTCTGCTGCTCGCAACGACCTGTCGACAATTTTTTGGTATAAATCGTCATCGTGGCCAGTTACAAAATGCCGCTGGTCATAGACTTGTATCATCGACATAGCGAGACCCCATTGCGACCTTGCTGACTGAGGGTGACGCTCTGCTGAGGCGTGCATTTGACGCTGAATAGACGACCACTCCATCGAACGCAAATAAGTCATCGCGGCAATAAACACCAACATTGAAAGGGCGACAATAATCTTGACACGATGATCAACCTTCACCTGGCCTACAAGTCGTTCAACAGCAATCACCAGCATCAAAACAATACCGATTGCCGGCACATAATTACGGTGCTCATAGACCAGTTCTAAAGGAATTATACTGGACTCCAAGCTATGCCCTAACAGGTAAAAGCCTATACAAAATCCCAGCCAAGGTAACTTCCGTCGAAACACGACTGAGACGAGCACCGTAATCAATATGCCGACAATTGAATATACGGTAGTCGCCGGAGAAACCAGGCTCTGAGAGGTTAATATATCGTCATGAAACAGCCCATACTGACTGACATCTGGAATGATAATCCAGTTTAAGTAAATGAATATAACGCGAGCTTCGGTTAATAGACGCTCATAAAGAGTAAAGCTCCGCATATCGTATGCAGTTATAAACCAATTTCGATCGAAATGGATATAGGCAACTACGACAACGACACCAATAGCTACAGCAGACCAGAAAAATCGCTTGTAGCGAAGTTCGCGTGGATCATTCGTACGCGGGAATAGAAAAAACTCAGCGAGTAAAATGAAACCTGGTAACAAGATCGCATTCTCCTTACTCAGCAACCCAAGAACCAACAACAGGAAAATGAGCGGCATACCAAGCCATCGCAACAAACCGGGTTTGAACAGCTGTTGCCTCCAGACAATGTACAACCACAGTCCTGACAAGGTAAATAACGCCGACAACAGGGTCATGCGCTGGACGACATACAGCACTGACGACACATGCAGTGGATGAATCGCCCATATCAGCCCTGCTATACAGGCCAGCAAACGGAAGTGGGTTTTACTTTGACCCCTGGCCGAGCCAAAACATAGTGGCAACACTGAAAGCAAAAGTCCGGTAACAACAATACTGTTCAGAACATGAATGAAAAGATTGACCTTCTTATAACCTGATGGCGACGGCCCGTTAAAATAGTGAGTGAGTGCGAAGCTTAACATCGCAACCGGACGACCAAAATTCCCGGTCTTCCCCGAGAACCAGGCCTGTTGCAAAGAAGACGCACTTAGATCGTCAATCTGAAGGTCCGAATTGAGCTCTATGTTAATTCGGTCGTCAAAAACAAAATCCCCATCCAGGCCTGGATAATAGACCACCAATACGGCGGTACTCATCAGCAAAAGAAATAGAGGACAGGCCAATTTACGTAGCCCTCTCGCCAACCACGACCCAGCTAACACTGTGGCACCGGACTACCGCCTTCTCGTTGAGATTTATTCAAAGCCATGGGAAAGCGATGCTCCATGCTATTGCCTCAACTTAAAGGTCGCATTGCCGTCACAACACATCGCAACGTATTTGTGTAAGAACTGATATTGTTCACTTAAGTGATAACCCTCTCCAAGCATTACCTTAAACTGCTCCAAGTAGAACACCGCATTGGCTTTGTCCTGTGTCTCGAGACTGTAGATAACCAGGCGTATATAACTATTTTCATTTTCACGGGACACCAGGGAATCTTTAAAAGATTGAACTGCACCTTCACGATCACCATTATCGTTAAGATACATACCATAAACATACTGAAGATCCGAACGCATTCGACGGCCTATATACTCTCCTTTAATCGCAACCATGAACAACTCGCCAACGATAGTACGCATAGATTCGGGTCGATCATTTTTGGTCACACAATCAGCCATACGTTTGAAAGCACCATGATTTTCCACTCTGTACTGGTACTGCAACCGAACTTTTAATTTCTCAAGCCAGGAGGGTTTAATCGTCATATTTGCATCACAGGAGAATGCGACTAGCCCTAACAAAGCCAAAGATGATCGCTGATCAGCTTTAACTGCACGATCTGCATAAAACTCAGCCTTTTTATAGAAAGCATCATCACGCACCCCCATTAACAACCCTTTTTGGTACTCGCCTAAATACCACCTTGCGAGTTCCCATTGAGACCGTGCCGAATTCGGATGACGCTCAGTAGCTGCTAAAAATTGAGTATGATAGTTACTCCACTCTATCGAACGTAACAGCGTCACACTCGACACAAAAACAATCCAGATTGCAAATATCAACCTTACAAGCTTAGTTTTGGGGAGGCATATGGAAAACTTGTGCGCGGCCAAAACGATAACGAAAATAATGCCGACACTCGGTAAATAATTTCGATGCTCAAATACCATTTCCAACGGTATAAAAGTAGACTCTAATGAATGACCTAAGAAAAACCACAACAAACCAAATATCGCCCAGGGCCAGCGTTTTCGATAATACAGCAGGGTAATTGTGAGTGCTGACAAAATCAGTGCACTTACAATTGTCGATATAGGGGAAAACCAGCCCGTGGACACGACAATATCATCGTGAAAAAAACCATACTGCTGTATATCAGGAATAACAATCCACTGCACATACGTCAATAACACTCGACATTGAGTCAACAGTCTTTCAGCTTGGGTGAATTCACGGTTGAGATAGCTACTGGAATACCAGTCCACGTAGAAATGTAGATAAATAAACACAATCGCAGTACAAACTGCTGCACTGGTGAACAAACATTTGCGATATATCCGCCACTTTCGCTCGAAACTCTCGCCTTTTTCGGTCCCAAAAACGAACCACTCAATCAGCAACACAAAACCGGCAATCAACACGGCGTTTTCTTTGCTGAGAAACGCCAAAGTCGATAGCAATGGGAATAAAATGACAAACAGGATAAAGCCAATACGCCCTTGTCGCCATTCTATATAGACCCACAAAGCATAAAGACTAAACAGGGCGGACAAGGTGGTCATCCGTTGCACGGCATACAAAACGCTGGAAACTTGCAATGGACTTACTGCCCATAAAAATGCAATAGCTAAAGCCAACCAAAAAACGGACTTTTGCGAAATATAATAGCCTGCGGCATAGACACGTAATAGACTTCGCGAAACAGCAAACACACCGATAAAAGCCAGCAGATGAATAAGAATATTGGTCAGTTTAAACGCTGACGCGTCTATACCATCTGTCAAAAAATAGTTAAGTCCAAAGGAAATCATTGAAACCGGCCGACCTAACACACCCGGGTCACCCGACATAGCCAGCTGCTGAAGAGAGTCCCAGCTGAGCTCAGTAATTCGTAGCTGTTCGTTTAAAACAATACTGTTGAAATCGTCAAACATGAATTCGCCGCTAATGCCCGGCACATAGACAAGACATACGCTAATAACAGCCAACAGCAAAGCCACTCCGCGCCAAACATTATCGCTAACGCTTTTTAATATCTCCAACAAAATAGAACCCAGCTCCCATATGACGTAATTTTATTCGTGAATTCTCACGCCGCCGCATCAAAGTGACAATATTTGTCACAACCCAACGTAAACTGTCAGCGACAACACAGTTCCGGCAATAATCAAGACGACTAAATAGTAGCGTATAATAGAAAATTTTCCATAGATAACAATGAGTTATTGGAAGTTACGCAAAGTTGGCACAGCGAATGCAATATATCTTTCAACGGCTAATAGTTCAGTGACTTGTCTCGGTACTAGCTTTGAGCAGAAACAAGACCCTAGCTGTTAAATGAATTTAGAACGTTATTATTTTAACTTGAGGAAGTACACCATGAAAAATACCCAACAAGGTTTTACACTTATCGAATTAATGATTGTAATTGCAATTATTGGTATTTTGGCGTCAGTTGCCATCCCACAATATCAGGTTTACACACAGCGTAGTGAAGTGACTACGTCACTAAGTGCTATCCGTCCATTACAACTAGCTATTCAGGAATATGCTGCACTGCAAGCAACTTTGCCTTCAGATCTTGGTGATGTTACCCGATATGGTGCACCAGGTACTGCTGCTAGTTATGCATCTGGTATTGTTGCTTCTGCAGCTATGTCAAACGGCGACATTACAGTTACCTACACATCTAGTGCTCCTGCAGATATAGCCGGAGAGACTCTTGTTCTTGACGCGCAAATCAGCGCTGCTGGTACTGTTGCCTTTACCGCTAGCTCAACAAGTAGTCTTGAAGAGAAGTTTTTACCTAATATGTAATTCATGATCCCAGGATCATGCTAAAGGGCCCTACGGGGCCCTTTTTTTATCCGTAAATAAACGCTCAAAAAGCCTCAGAAAATTACCGGAATTTGAACCCTCACACAAAATTGTTTCCCACTGCTATCAAGCTTCATAAAATAGACTACAATCAAGGGGTTAGTTGAGTTTTTAAACACGACCCGCAACCAAAGAGAATGCATAAGCGACAATGAACGCAATACCCCTAAGTGGATTAGCACGGCGCTTGGTAAGAGATGACCTGCTCAACGAGCAAGACGCTCAGCAAGCCTATCAAGAAGCCCTGTCTAACAAAGTACCCTTTGTTACCCACCTGGTTACTAATGGTCTTTGCGATAGTATCCAAATTGCAGAAGCAGCTTCTGACGAGTTTGGCGCCCCCCTGTTCGACCTGTCAGCGTTCAACATGGAAATGGCTCCCGTTGATTTGGTCGATATAAAACTGGTACAACAACACCATACTTTACCCCTATATCGACGAGGGAATCGCCTGTTTATTGCGGTTTCTGATCCAACCAATCTTCGCGCGCTCGATGATATTAAATTTCACACCGGTATCAATACCGACGCGGTGCTCGTTGATGACAAAACACTCAGTGAGGCCATTGCCAAATATGTTGAATCGCACGATGAACCGCTAGGCGGATTTGACGATCTTGAAGACGGCCTTGAAGATTTAGACATTGAAGCTGTTGACCAAGACGGCGGAGGCAACGATCAAGGTGGTGAAATCGACGAAACACCTATTGTTCGCTTCGTCAACAAAGTCCTGGTCGATGCTATTAAATCCGGCGCTTCGGACATACATTTTGAACCCTATGAAAAAAGCTACCGGGTGCGTTTTAGAACTGATGGCATTCTGCAGGAAATGACCAGACCACCAATGAGTCTGGCCGGTCGATTAGCGGCACGACTTAAGGTCATGTCTCAAATGGATATATCCGAGCGGCGACTGCCTCAAGATGGGCGTATAAAGATGAAACTCTCGAAAACCCGAGCAATCGACTTTCGAGTTAATACCCTGCCTACGCTATTCGGCGAAAAAGTGGTATTGCGTATCCTCGACCCATCCAGCGCACAGATGGGCATTGATGCACTGGGTTATGAACCCGAACAAAAAGAAATGTTTATGCACGCCCTTCAGCAACCTCAGGGCATGATACTGGTTACCGGTCCGACAGGTAGCGGCAAAACCGTATCCCTGTACACCGGATTGAACATTCTCAATGAACCCGAACGCAATATCTCAACTGCTGAAGACCCTGTCGAAATCAATCTCGACGGAATTAACCAGTGCCACGTTAACCCCAAGGTCGGACTGACCTTTGCAGAAGCACTGCGATCTTTCCTTCGGCAGGATCCTGATGTCATTATGGTCGGTGAAATCCGGGATTTGGAAACCGCGGAAATATCCATTAAGGCAGCTCAGACCGGCCACTTGGTTATGTCGACGTTACACACCAATAGTGCTGCTGAGACCATCACTCGATTGATGAATATGGGAGTCCCTGCATTTAACGTCGCCACATCGGTGAGTCTTATTATTGCACAGCGCCTTGCCAGACGGCTATGTACACACTGTGCCGAACCTGCAGATATTCCCAAAGACGTGCTATTAAAAGAAGGGTTCACCGAAGAAGATCTGTTAACTGCGACGCTTATGAAACCCGTTGGCTGCCCAAAATGTTCCAACGGCAGCAAAGGTCGCGTCGGTATTTATGAAGTAGTTCGCATCACCGATGAAATAGCTCGTATTATCATGGAAGATGGAAATTCCATCGAAATAGCCGATAGAGCAAAAGCGGAAGGATTTAATGATTTGCGCCGATCTGCCTTAATGAAGGCGGCACAAGGGTTAATCAGCCTGGAAGAAGTAAACAGGGTAACCAAGGATTAATTTATGGCTACAACCACAGCAAAAACCAGTATCTATGTTTGGCAAGGGGTCGACCGTCAAGGGCGCCCCACAAAGGGCGAAAGCAGTGGCATAAGCCAAGCTATGGTGAAAGCACAGCTTCGCAAACAGGGTGTTGTACCGAAAACGGTCAAGAAGAAACCCAAGCCCTTGTTTACCAGTAAACAAGCTATCAAACCCATGGATATTGCGATATTTACGCGCCAATTAGCCACCATGATGAGAGCCGGTGTGCCACTAGTGCAAAGTTTCGAAATTGTCGCCGAGGGTCTGGATAATAGGTCAATGACAGCGCTGGTTACCGAAATTAAAAACGAAGTCGCTTCGGGTACCAGTTTTGCCCACTCGATAAGCAAACATCCAAAATATTTTGATGACCTGTTTTGCAATCTGGTTGAATCCGGCGAGCAGTCCGGTACATTGGAAACCATGTTGGATAGAGTTGCCACGTACAAAGAAAAAACAGAAGCATTGAAGGCAAAAATTAAAAAGGCAATGACCTACCCCATTGCCGTTTTAGTGGTAGCAACGATCGTTACCGGAATATTGTTAGTTAAAGTTATTCCTCAATTTGCGGAGTCTTTTGCTAATTTTGGCTCAGAGCTGCCCGCATTTACACAAATGGTAGTCGCTCTATCAGAAAGTGTTCAGGAGTGGTGGCTGTATATTGTTATCGGTATTGTCGCAAGTATTTTTCTCTTTAAAGAAGCACGACAACGATCACCAATGGTGGCCTTAGCAGTTGATCGAATCTCATTAAAGGCACCTGTTGTTGGCGGCATTGTTTTTAACTCTATCATCGCCAGATTTGCGCGCACCTTATCTACCACCTTTGCGGCTGGTGTGCCGCTGGTTGATGCGCTCGATGCTGTGTCGGGAACCGCCGGCAACATTATTTATGCCAATGCGATAAAACGTATTCGTGACGATGTCACCACGGGACAACAATTGTTCGTCTCTATACGAGCCACCAATCTTTTTCCCAATATGCTGCTGCAAATGGTATCTATTGGCGAACAATCAGGCGCGCTCGACGACATGCTGGAAAAAGTCGCTATTCATTACGAAAACGAAGTAGACAATGCTGTCGATAATCTAACGGCGCTATTGGAGCCCATTATTATGAGCTTCTTGGGTGTGGTTGTCGGTGGTTTGATGGTAGCTATGTATCTGCCAATCTTTATGATGGGTGCGGCTGTTTAATCCAAATGACTTTACTGACTATCCTCCAAGCCTACCCCATCGCGACGGTAGCCATTGCCGTTGTTTTGGGTTTGCTGGTAGGCAGCTTCCTCAACGTTGTCATTTATCGCCTCCCGGTAATGATGGAGCGGGAGTGGAAATCTGAATGCAAACTTATTCTGGACCCGAACAGTCCCGTCGATGAGCCCGCTGAAACATTCAACCTGGCCTACCCTAACTCCCACTGCCCGAACTGCGACTCTGCCATCAAAGCATGGCAAAATATCCCGGTTATCAGCTATCTGCTGCTAAAGGGGCAATGCGCAAATTGTAAAGTGAGTATTTCCGCCAGGTACCCAATTATTGAGGCCGTCACTGGACTAATGTCGGCGGTCATCGCCTGGCAGTTAGGTGCCTCTCTGGAAATGCTCGCTGCATTATTTTTTACCTGGTCGCTTATCACCTTGACCATGATTGATGCCGACCACAAATTACTGCCCGACCAGATTACCCTGCCGCTATTATGGGCGGGGTTAATGCTCAACAGCTTTACTATGTTTGTTCCCCTATACGATGCTGTTTGGGGAGCTATTGGTGGCTATCTCAGCTTATGGTCAGTTTACTGGCTGTTTAAAATTATCACTGGCAAGGAGGGAATGGGCTACGGTGATTTCAAACTACTAGCCGCGCTTGGTGCATGGATGGGATGGCAATCCCTGTTAGTCATTATCTTGCTTTCTTCATTGGTTGGAGCAATTGTCGGCTCAATCATTTTAATTGCAAACAAACAGGGGCGAAATACAGCCATACCGTTTGGACCTTATCTTGCAGCAGCTGGATGGATAGCCTTTCTGTGGGGTGACCAGATTATCGACGCTTATTTGCGTTTTTCCGGAATCCGCTAAGCACCAGCTCCAATTGCCTCCGCCGGTTATCTTGATACCTGACCTTTTGATCATCTTGAGTTAAAATAATCATTTCATCGTGTAGGAAGCACTTATGCTAGTTGTCGGTTTAACGGGTGGGATTGGTAGTGGCAAAACTGCCGCATCAGATCATTTTAGTCATTTGGGTATTAAAATTGTCGACGCAGATATTGCTTCCAGAGTTGTTGTTGAGCCGGGAAAACCAGCGCTGGAGAAGATTGCCGAACATTTTGGCGGAGCAATACTGCTAGCCGACCAGTCATTGGATCGCGCGGCCTTACGGGAAAAAATCTTTACCAACCCCGACGACAAAAAATGGCTGGAGACGCTCTTACACCCCCTTATTGCCGAAGAAATTGCCCACGGTTTAGCCACAGCAGAAAGCCCTTACGTGATTTTTGTATCTCCATTATTGATAGAATCCGATCAAAAATCTTTATGCAATCGACTATTGGTTATCGACGTACCCGAGCAGCTTCAATTAGAAAGAACCACCAAACGCGACAACAACGATGAAGCACAGGTCAAGCGGATAATCGCCAGCCAGGCATCGCGACAACAACGCCTGGACCTAGCAGATGATGTCATTGAAAATACAGCGGGGTTGGACGAACTCCTCGCTGCTGTAGAAAACATGCACCGCCAGTACCTGCAGTTAGCCTCTGAGATAACACCATAAAGGCAAAGGCAATGAACGAAAACACGACAAAATATGTCAGCTGCCCTGGTTGCAAAACCCGCACCGAGTGGCGGACTGACAACCCGCATCGCCCTTTTTGCTCAGACAGTTGTCGCAATAAAGATTTCATTGCCTGGGCCAATGAAGATAACGCCATGCCAGGTAACCCAGTGTATGACGACGTATTATCAGACGACCTGTAAAACGTTGGATTGAAGCAAACCAGATAGGTAGGAACATGACAGACATAATCGAAAGAAAACATCCACGGATAGAAATTAATCAAGCGATTACCGTCAGCGACGTCATCAATGGTGGCGATTTTGGTGAACTGGTCAATGCCACCATCGAGGGGATCATGTTGATCACGGACAGGGAAATTCCGGTTAAATCAATCTACCAATTTTCATTACATCTACCTTTTGAACTGGAAGGTAGTAACATCCTTACACTCGGAGCCGACTGTTTATGGTGCAGGGAAGTAGAAAATATCCAGCGTTTTTGGTCTGGCTTTCAAATCATTGACGCGTCAGACATTGCCATGGCACAAATGGAACAATTGATTTCTCACTACACCAAATAGCAAACCGATGATTACATGCCGCTGGAATTAAACAGTTAATGGCCTTTGCAATAACCCCCCAGCCAGCGGGCTGCTCATTTGTTGAGTAGCCATAAAATCATGTTAACTCTTTTATAAAGAGGAAAATATCTTGCATCTCAACCAGGCAACACCCGAGCAATTGCACGAATGGCACAGCTCTCTCAGCAATCAGTACCAGACACTTCAAAAATCAGGTCTCAATCTCGATCTAACCCGAGGCAAGCCCAGTTCCGAGCAATTGAGTTTATCTGACGCTCTTGACGGTATTTTGAACCATCAATACAACGACAGCACCGGCACCGATCTTCGCAATTACGGCGGACTCGAGGGTATACCAGAAGCAAAAGTCCTATTTGCATCAATGATAGGCGTGAAACTGGAAGAGGTGTTAGTGGGAGGAAACAGCAGCCTTACCATGATGTATTTTGCTGCTCTGTCAGCCATGTATCACGGCGTTTCTGACCAGGACAGCGCATGGATCAATGAAGAGCAAGCGATTAAATTCCTCGCGCCAGTTCCCGGATATGACCGCCATTTTGCCGTCTGTGAACATCTTGGTATCGAACTGATCCCAGTTCCAATGGATGATAATGGGCCGGATATGGATCTGGTTGAACAATGGGTGAAAGCTGACAGTAGCATCAAAGGCATCTGGTGTGTGCCTCGATTCTCTAATCCAACAGGCATTGTCTATTCTGACGAGATTGTACAACGTATGGCAATGCTGGCTAATCATGCCGGCCCCAATTTCAGAGTGTTCTGGGACAATGCTTATGCTGTTCATACACTCAAAGACGACGCTAAACCAGTTGCCAATATTATGGACTATTGCCGTGATGCAGGCACAGAAGACAGTGTTTACTTGTTTGGATCGACATCCAAAATCACTTTTGCCGGTGCTGGTGTTGCGTTCATGGCCAGCTCCCCGGGAAATCTGCAAACCATCAAAAACAATCTGGGCTTTATGTCCATTGGTCCCGACAAAATCAATCAATTACGACACGTAAAGTTTTTGACAGAAAACAACACCCTGACCGAACACATGGCCCGTCACGCGGCTATTATGCAGCCGCGCTTTAAAGCAGTAATAAACACCCTGCAAAGAGAACTGGGGGATACGGGTATGGGGACCTGGACAGAACCCGACGGAGGATACTTTATCTCCTTCGATTCTCTGCCTGGTTTAGCGCAAGATATTATTAAACGAGCGGCTGATGCCGGGGTGAAACTAACGCCCGCCGGTGCCACATTTCCCTATGGCAACGACCCTGACGACACTAACATTCGGATTGCACCGACATTCCCCTCTGTCGATGAAGTTCAGCAAGCCATCGATGTTTTTGTTCTCTGTGTCAAATTGGCATCGGTCAGTCAGGCTATTAATACCCTATAAGCTCACTCTTCCTTCGTCTATTGAAACGGCCCAGACATCGGCGCTAAAAACACGATAAATCCCAGCGAGTAGAGTTTTCGGATATGTCTGTGTTTTTCTATTATTTAACCCGGCAGCAGGCCAAAGCCATTGCTCCCTGGCTGGTGGCCCTTCGGGCACCCTTCACTCCCGCCTGAGCCCGGCTTCCCTGCGGGAAAACAGCCGGTCTAATTCGCTCCTTCAGCACTAATCCTTAATACTCCGCAATAACTTTGTCCCGCTACCTACGACCGCGGTGAGCTATTACAAATGCACGCTGTTAGGCGACAGGGCTGTGTTATCGCACTGAACATTGAAATACGCACATTGTTAGATGGCCAGACCATGCTGCCGGTGTGAAGGTTCGCATCAGCACACTGTTAGATGGCTGGGGCCGGGTGCTGTCGCGGAATATAAAGGGGCTAGGCCGAGGAAGTGAATGAGACAGCGAAGCGCATTAAGGCTCAGGCGCTTTGGAGGGAACCCCGGAGGGGCCAGAACCATGGAGCGGCGGTACCCGGCTCAGACGTCGGCGCCCAAAGCACGATAACCGCTAACGGAAATTTCTATCTAGTCAGCGTCCTTGTTGATAGGCCTTGCTCCACCTGGCAAGGGAAAGGCTGCAATATTACTACCGCCATTTGACGGTGCATCGACAATTTTCCCAACGCCTTCTTTTTCAACTTCATCAATACGGATAATCGAATGCATTGGTATATACGAACGTGCCACCCCGGCAAATTCATTTTTTAGCTTCTCTTCTCCAGGATCGACAATCATCTGGCCAGCTTCACCAAAAACAAACTCCTCTACCTCAACAAACCCATACATTTCACTTTGATAGATCGCTTTAGCGTATAGTTCATACACTTTATTCTGGTTGAGAAAAATAACTTTATAAATGGGGTTGGCTTCTGACATGCTTGCGTTGCTTACCTTCTAAAACGAACGATTAACCTAATAGGAACAGATTTTAACATAGAGTGGTCAATAAATACCCGCTTCCTGTATAATCTGTCGCCCTATTTTTACTTTGTATTCTTTTTATCAGGTCATGAATCAATGAGTGACGTTATCGTCAGCGACAAAAGCAGCACCCAATACATATCGCCAGCCAAGCCCTCTCACGGTGGCAAGATTAAGAAACTGTATATCAAAACTCATGGCTGCCAGATGAATGAGTACGATTCCGATCGCCTGCAAGACCTGCTGGGAATAAGTCATAGCCTTGAAACCACCGATAATCCGGATGAAGCTGACGTTTTACTACTGAACACTTGCTCTATTCGCGAAAAAGCGCAAGAAAAAGTCTTTCACCAACTGGGGCGTTGGCGCCGCTTAAAGGAAGCCAACCCCGATCTTATTATTGGTGTGGGTGGTTGTGTCGCCAGTCAGGAGGGAGAAGCCATCGGTAAACGTGCGCCTTTTGTTGATGTGATTTTTGGGCCCCAAACACTACATCGCGTGCCGGAAATGATTGACGCCAGCAAACCTGATGGACCGGTATTAGTTGATGTCACTTTTCCTGAAATTGAAAAGTTTGACGCACTGCCCGAGCCTTCCAGCGACGGCCCTAGCGCCTTCGTCTCAATTATGGAAGGTTGCTCCAAATACTGCACATTTTGTGTTGTTCCCTATACTCGAGGCGAGGAAGTCAGTCGCCCATTCGATGACGTGATTGCAGAAATTGCCCATTTAACCGGCCAGGGTGTCAAAGAAGTTAACTTGCTAGGGCAAAATGTTAATGCATATCGGGGCGAAAACCACGAAGGCGAAATTGTCGAGTTTGCCGAGCTACTGCATTTTGTTGCGGCCATTCCCGGTATCGAACGAATTCGTTATACCACCTCTCACCCGGTTGAATTCAGTGACGCGCTGATAGAGGCTTACGCAGACATTCCGGAATTAGTCAGTCATTTACACCTGCCTGTTCAAAGCGGCTCTGATCGAATATTGGCGGCGATGAAACGCGGACATACACGCAATGAATACATCGACAAAATGATGCGGCTGAAAGATATTCGACCCAATATCAGTTTTTCGTCAGATTTTATTATTGGCTTTCCCGGCGAAACTGAACAGGACTTTCAGGACACAATGGATCTAATTACCAAAATTGGTTTCGATATGTCTTTTAGCTTTATTTACAGCGCCAGGCCAGGCACCCCGGCGGCAGAATTAGACGATGAAACACCCGAGACCGTCAAAAAGCAGCGCCTGCAACTACTGCAACAGCAAATAAATCAGCAAGCTCAGACGATTAGCCGTCAAATGGTAGGAAACACCGAAAAAATCCTGGTAACCGGGGTGTCCAGAAAAGACACTAAAGAGCTCCAAGGTCGCACAGAAAACAACCGGGTTGTTAATTTTTCTTCTACTAATCAATCACTTATAGGGAATTTTTCATTAGTAAAAATAACTGAAGCACTCCCCAATTCACTGCGAGGGCAACTGGTTTAATCGTCCATAAACACCACGGCCTCCACCAAGATTTAACTCAACAGGGGTATAAACTTGATGGAGGCCGTATTGGAAGGTTTTACTTGGACTCTAATCGGTATATGCTAAGCCCATTGCAACTGCCTGATTAAGCCGCTAAAAACAATTTGAACACGACATCACAAGCTCAACAGGTTCTTACTCTGGAACCTAACGACCCCCAATCACTGGCCATACTCTGCGGTCAATTTGACGGACATCTTCGTCAAATTGAACAACGGCTGTCCGTTGATATACGTAATCGTGGCAATCTATTTGAAATACGGGGCGAAACTCTGGCAGCCAAAGCAGCAACGGCAGTCCTTAAAAGTCTCTACCTGGAAGCACTCGAAGGAGTCAGCTTGAACTCAGAAACAATTCATTTAAATCTTCAGCAAGCCGGAATCGAATCACTTCAGGATCTATCGGCTGCAAGCTCAGTCAATGTCGACCCAGTGACATTAATCCGCACTAAGAAAGTAACTATCAAACCTCGCGGGGAAAACCAGCAAGGCTATGTCAACGCGGTGATGAATAATGATATTAATTTTGGTATTGGTCCGGCAGGTACAGGAAAAACCTATTTAGCCGTTGCCTGTGCAGTACAAGCGCTAATGAATGAAGAAGTACAGAGAATTCTATTAGTGAGACCTGCAGTAGAAGCTGGTGAAAAACTAGGATTTTTACCGGGAGATTTAGCGCAAAAAATTGATCCCTATTTACGCCCTCTTTACGACGCGCTTTATGAAATGCTCGGCGTTGATACCGTCACTAAAATGATTGAACGCAATGTTATCGAGATTGCACCTCTTGCCTATATGCGTGGTCGCACCCTAAACGACTCCTACATAATTCTCGACGAAAGCCAAAACACCACAAAAGAACAGATGAAAATGTTTTTGACTCGTATCGGTTTTGGCTCAACGGCAGTCATTACCGGGGATGCCACCCAAATTGATTTGCCCCGAGGAGTTCAATCAGGTCTAACTCATGTAATACGTGTACTCGACGATGTTGAGGGTATTAGTTTTACCTATTTTCAATCCCGCGATGTCGTCAGGCATCCGCTGGTACAAAAGATTGTCGATGCGTATGAGTCCTGTGACGGCGAACTAAAGTCAATAGAACCCAAACCGCGTAATAGTCAATCCGGAGAAAATAAGCCAACATGACAATGGTGGTTGTAGATTTACAAATTGCCAGTGAGGATGACGACCACCCTCCCCCGGCCAATTTCGAGCAATGGGTCAAAGCAGCGATTGCCGCCCACCGGGATGATGTCGAATTGACTGTGAGGATAGTCGATGAAGAAGAAAGCCGACACCTCAACGATAGCTATCGCGGCATCAATAAACCCACCAATGTACTGTCATTCCCAGCCGAACTTCCCGATCATATTGATATCCCTCTACTGGGCGACTTGGTTATTTGTGCCCCTGTCGTTGCCAAAGAAGCTATTGCCCAGAACAAACCAGCCCGCTCCCATTGGGCTCATATGGTTATCCACGGAACACTGCATCTATTGGGTTACGATCATATCGACGATAGCGATGCTGAGAAAATGGAAGCTTTAGAAATAGAGATTTTGGCATCGCTAGAGATCCCGAACCCTTATAGTATTGACAACAAATCCGTCAACCATCAAACCCCAAGACTTCAGGAAGATTAAACCTAAAATTATGACCGACGATCACAGCACCGAGCTAGACGAAAAATCCTGGCTTGAAAAAATAACCCACGCATTTTCATCCGAGCCAAAATCTCGCAAGGATCTCCGTGAGATACTCGAAATAGCGCAGAATAACGACGTTATCGATAGTGATGAGCTCAGTATAATCGATGGTGCGATGCAGGTTTCCGAAATGCAAGTTCGGGAAATCATGGTCCCGCGCACGCAGATGACGGTTATCAAAGCGGATCAACCGCTAAGCGAACTACTACCCCAAATCATTAAGACAGCTCACTCTCGCTACCCTGTTATCGGTGAAACCACCGACGAAATACTGGGCATATTGTTGGCAAAAGATTTACTGCCTCAGATATTGAAAAATGACGCCGCGGAATTTGATATCACATCGTTACTGCGGCCGGCAACTGTAGTGCCCGAAAGCAAGCGTCTCAACGTACTGCTGCGGGATTTTCGAGAAAACAGAAACCATATGGCGATGGTAATTGACGAGTATGGTGGTGTTGCAGGCCTGGTCACTATTGAAGATGTACTTGAAGAAATTGTTGGTGAAATTGAAGACGAACACGATGTTGAACAGGATTCTTATATAAAAAAACTGGCTGACAATGACTACATTATAAAAGCCCTTACGCCGATTGATGATTTCAATGATGAATTTGACGCCAGCTTTAGTGACGAAGAGTTTGACACTATAGGGGGAATTATTTTACAAAAGTTTGGCCATCTCCCTCGACGGAATGAAGTGACTACAGTGGACGGCTATCAATTCAAGGTGCTGAACGCGGATAGTCGCCAGCTTCACTTGTTACGAATGTCTACCGTGGTCGAGTAACCCCTGTTGAACGCGGCAAATATACTTGCAACTGGATGGTCCGGGCACATCCTCGCCATCATCGCTGGTGCAATGGTAACGCTTTCACTCTCTCCATTTGATTTGTGGCCTTTTGCCATCGCCAGTACCGCCATAATAGCATGGCTCATGAGCGACCTTTCCCCTGGACAAGCGGCTAAAAGAGGCTGGTTTTACGGTCTTGGTTTATTTGGATCTGGCACATCGTGGGTCTATGTCAGCATCCACACTCATGGCTCTGCACCAATACCCCTGGCAGCCTTTCTCACCTTATTATTCACAGCATTGCTAGCCATACTCCTCGGCGTAACCTTCTACGTCTACGCTCGCTGGATCAGAGCTAAACCTGCCGGGCGTTATCTCGGCTTTGCGGCCGTACTGGTATTGGGAGAATGGTGCCGAAGCTGGCTGTTGACCGGCTTTCCCTGGTTGTTTATCGGCTATAGCCATCTGGACACACCACTCGCAGGCTGGGCACCCGTCGGGGGTATCTATAGCTTAAGCTTTATCACCGCACTCACCGGCGCAGTAATTGCTTCCGGAATGCAGCAACGCCACTGGCAGATGGCACCCATTTTACTGGTCACGGTACTCTGGATAAGCGGAGCAATCATCAGTAACCATGACTGGGTATCACCAAAAAACCAGCAGCCGATTAGTGTCGCACTTGTGCAGGCAAATATTCCCCAACAAGTGAAGTGGAACAGGGAACAGTATCAACCGACATTGGACCTTTATCAAAAAATGAGCGCCCCTCTTTGGGCCACTCACAGCATTGTAATTTGGCCGGAAGGTGCAATCCCAGGCTTTTACCATAACGCTCGTGGTTTTTTTGACCACATTAGCCAACAAGCTGCAGCTAACAACAGCAGCCTTATTACTGGACTTCCCACCTTAGAAGCCGCCACCGATGAAACCCCCTATCAATACCACACCAGTATCATGGGTTTTGGTGATGGCAGTGGCATCTATCATAAACAACGGCTAGTACCGTTTGGTGAATACGTCCCTATGGAAGGGTTGCTTAGAGGCCTGATAAAATTTTTCGACTTACCGATGTCTTCATTCTCTCCGGGACCCGCTAACCAGCAAGGTATCATGGCTGGAGACCTCAGCCTCGCACCTTTGATTTGCTATGAAATAGTCTACCCAGGGCTGGTCGCAGACTGGTTTCCAAAAGCAGACATGATCGTGACAGTGAGTAACGATGCCTGGTTTGGATCATCGATTGGTCCTTGGCAACATTTGCAAATGGCGCAAATGCGAGCACTGGAAAATGGTCGCTATGTATTGCGAAGTACTGGTACCGGTATCAGCGCTATCATCAACGAACGTGGGAAAATTGTTGTTTCCGGGGGCCAATTCACCCGCGAAGTCATTTCCGGCGAAGCCCGGGTATTCACCGGCGCAACACCTTTTGCCCTATATGGCAGTTGGCCCATTATATTTCTGTTGCTGCTTATCTGTTTCTGCTGCGTAGTAATCAAGCCAAGACGACTCTATCCGTCCTAGTGCGATTGCTGCTAAAATGGCCGGCTAACTCAGGCTCTACTTAACTTCCTAACCCAGCAACAAGCTACGGGCACACAATGCAAGAGAAATACACCCCAAAACAAATTGAGCAACAAGCTCAAAAATACTGGCAAGACAACGATAGCTTTGTCGCAAATGTCGATACGGAAAAAGATAAATACTACTGCCTGACTATGTTTCCCTATCCCAGCGGCAACCTGCATATGGGACACGTGCGCAACTATTCTATTGGCGACGTTATTTCTCGATACCAGCGTATGTTGGGGAAAAATGTATTACAGCCCATGGGCTGGGATGCCTTCGGATTACCTGCAGAAAATGCAGCGGTCAAACATAATACCGCACCAGGAAAATGGACTGACAGCAACATTGCCTATATGCGAAACCAACTCAAGCAATTGGGTTTTGCTTATGACTGGTCGAAAGAACTCGCAACCTGTAAACCGGAATACTATCGCTGGGAACAATGGTTTTTTACTCGCCTCTTTGAAAAAGGCCTGGTTTACAAAAAAACCTCAGCCGTCAACTGGTGCCCTGAAGACGAAACTGTACTGGCCAATGAACAAGTTATTGACGGCTGCTGCTGGCGCTGTGACACACCTGTGGAACGAAAAGAGATTCCCCAGTGGTTTATCAAAATCACCGAATACGCGGATCAGTTGCTGGCAGACCTCGACCAACTGGACGGCTGGCCAGAACAAGTTAAAACCATGCAGCGCAACTGGATTGGCCGCAGCGAAGGTGTCGATATACGATTTGACCTGGAACAGCCCATTGCGCAAACAGACAGTATAGATGTCTACACCACTCGCCCCGACACTTTGTTAGGTGCCACCTACGTCAGCTTGGCAGCAGAACACCCGATCAGCCTTGCGCTGGCGGAAAACAATCCCGAGCTGCAAGCTTTTATTAATGACTGCAAAACCAGTTCTGTCGCTGAAGCCGACATGGCCACCATGGAAAAGAAAGGCGTTGCTGCAGGGATTAACACTATCCATCCAATCAGCGGGGAAAAAGTCCCGGTTTGGATTGCCAACTATGTATTGATGAATTACGGTTCCGGCGCTGTTATGGCTGTGCCATCCCACGACGAACGAGACTTTGCTTTCGCCAACAAATATGACTTACCCGTCGTTCAGGTTGTTTCCAGCAACGATAACAACGACGCTGAATTCGATGGATTAATCTGGCAGGAATGGTATGCCCGAAAAGGCAATACCACTACCATCAATTCCGGCATATTTGACGGACTCGATTACCAGCAGGCCTTTGACGCAATCGCCAACACATTGGAACAATCAGGCAAAGGTAAAAAAACAACCAACTATCGGCTGCGCGACTGGGGCGTATCACGGCAACGATACTGGGGCTCTCCCATCCCTATATTCAATCTCCCCGATGGTGGCGAAATCGCTGTACCCGCCGATCGCTTGCCAATTTTGCTTCCTGAAGATGTTGTCATGGACGGTGTAAATTCACCTATAAAATCTGATCCGGAGTGGAGAAAAGACCAGCTCGATGGGCAATCGGTTGAGCGAGAAACCGATACTTTTGACACCTTTATGGAATCTTCGTGGTACTACGCACGATTCACCTGTCCAGACTATGAAGAGGGCATGCTGGATACCGATGCCGCAAACTATTGGCTACCTGTTGACCAGTATATCGGTGGCATAGAACACGCCATTCTCCATTTGCTTTACGCACGGTTTTTCCACAAATTGATGAGAGACGAAGGACTCATAAACTGTGATGAACCTTTCGACCGTCTATTGTGTCAGGGAATGGTTTTGAAGGACGGCACAAAAATGTCCAAGTCAAAAGGCAATACAGTAGATCCGCAAGAAATGATAGAACAGTACGGTGCAGACAGCGTTCGCCTCTCCATTATGTTTGCTGCGCCACCAGAACAATCGCTTGAATGGTCAGATTCAGCCTTGGGTGGCGCGCACAAATTCCTCCACCGGCTCTGGGGTCGTGTTTACAATCACTTGCAAAATGACAAGGAGTCAACGCTTAACATCGCTGAACTCAACAAGGAACAGCAAGATCTACGCAGGAAATTGCACGAAACAATCGCAAAAGTAGGGGATGACTTCGGGCGACGATTAACCTTCAATACAGCGATTGCCGCGATCATGGAATTGACCAATGATCTTTCTAAATTACCGACAGACAATGAGCAGGGGCGTGCTGTAGAACGCGAAGCCCTGCAGGCAATCATTATTATGCTGTCGCCTGTTGCACCCCACTTTTGCCATGAGCTATGGAATGCGATGGGAAACACAGGTGCCGTCATCGATGCACAGTGGCCGGTAGTTGACGAGCAAGCGATGATCCGCAATACCATCGAACTGGTCGTTCAGGTTAATGGTAAAGTGCGAGCCAAAATCGAAGTAGCAGCAGACGCCAGCGAAGAAAGTATCCTTGAACAAGCATTCACCGATAGCAACGTGATAAAGTATATTGAAGATAAAGAAATAAAGATGCGCAAAGTGATCCCGGGGAAACTGGTTACTATCGCCGTCAAATAATCCGAATCATGAATCAAGCATGACGAGTTAATCATGAAAATATTTCGACTAATGAATTGCCGCTTATTATTCGTCGCAGCGATAGTACTGCTCAGCGCATGTGGTTTCCAATTGCGCGGCAACGTTGATCTTCCCGAAGGGGTAGAACCCATTTACATCGGGGGCATAGACAGACATTCACAATTGGCGCTGGAATTGCAAAACCTGCTAACAAGCTCTGGCATTCAATTGACGAACCAGGTTAGCGACGCTAACTATCAGCTTAAGATTCTCAATAGCACTAGCAATAAACGCAGCACAGCTTTAGGTGAAGGAGCACTAATCGTAGAATACCAACTTATTGAAACTGTAAATTTTGAATTGCTTAGTAAAAACGGACAACGTGTGTTGGGCCCTCACAAGATAACAGAGCGAAGAATTATGCCTAACGACCCTAACAAGGTTGTTAGCTCCAATGAAGAAGAAAAAATCTTACGCAGAGAGATGCTACAAAACCTCGCCGCTAAGGTTGTCAGACAGTTACAGTCATTCAATTTTGACGGCCTTACAAAGGCTGACAACAATTAACTTCGCGCCCACAATCACATACTGATAACTCATCATTAAATAATGCGACTGCGAAACGACCAATTACAGCAACATCTTAGCCAGGGATTGTTACCGGTATACATCGCCAGTGGTGACGAAACTCTGTTAGTGCAAGAGTGTTGCGATGCTATCCGCCAGTGCTGCCGTCAACAGGGTTTTAGTCGTGAGGTGTTACACGTCGATGCGAGCTTCGACTGGAGTGAATTGCTGGCAAGCGCCAATGCCATGTCTCTGTTTTCAGAAAAAAAACTCATTGAATTACGCATGCCAACGGGTAAACCTGGCGACGCTGGTGGCAAAGCCTTAACTCAATACAGCGCTAATATTTCTCCGGATAATGTGCTGTTAATCATCTGTAACAAACTGGACGGCTCCAGCACAAGAACCAAATGGTATAAAGCTATCGAAGCCGCCGGGGCTGCTATTCCCTGCTGGCCTATCGACACGAAACAGCTACCTCGCTGGATCAATCAGCGCTTGAATATGGTTGGCTTAAAAGCTGATAGCGAAGCTCTGCAAATGTTGGCAGATCGGGTGGAGGGCAACTTGTTAGCCGCCGCCCAGGAAATTGAAAAACTCCGGCTGTTTTCCGAAAACAATATCATTGATACCGACACCATTGCCGCGGCTGTTGCAGATAATGCCCGTTACGACGTCTTCGGTCTTATCGACAGGGCAATGGAAGGTGATATTCGGGGCAGCCTGAAAGTGCTACAGGGGCTCAAAGCAGAGGGTACTGAACCACTGGCGCTATTGTGGGCTCTCAGTCGCGAACTCAGAACACTTTGTCACTGCGCAGAACAAATAGCGCAGGGCAATGGAATCGATAGAGTATTGCAGGGGCAGCGGGTCTGGGACAAACGCAAACCAATGACAAAGTTGGCACTACAGCGACTAACGACAAAACAACTGCGCCAGCTGCTCATGACAGCCAACCGTATAGATCAGTCTGCTAAAGGAATGGTAAAAGACAACAGTTGGATATTGTTAGAAAAACTGGTCGCAAAAATGGCAGGCGCAGCTCTCTAGCGCATTATCGACAACCACCTATTGTCTTTTTAATAAACTCATATCGACTTGTTTATCCGCATGATAGGAAGAGCGAACCAGTGGCCCGCTTGCAACGGCCTTGAATCCAAGTTCTTCAGCAATGCGACCAAATTCATCGAACTCTTCGGGCGTGACATAACGATCAATCGGCAAATGATCTCGGCTAGGTTGTAAGTATTGCCCCATGGTGATCATGTCGATATCGTGCTCGCGCATATCTTTCATGACTTGTATTAATTCTTCAGCCGTCTCTCCCAAACCCAGCATTAAACCCGATTTGGTCAGCACATCAGGACGCCGCTGCTTATACTTTTTCAATAAATCGAGAGACCATTGATAATCTGAGCCGGGTCGAATTTTTTTATACAGACTGGGCACAGACTCTAAATTGTGATTAAACACGTCTGGTGCTTCCGCCGCCAAAATATCCAGGGCAACGTCCATACGACCGCGAAAATCCGGAACCAATATTTCTATCTTGATTTCGGGCATTAATCCACGTGTTTCTCTTATGCAGTCAGCAAAATGCTGCGCGCCGCCATCTTTCAGGTCATCCCGATCAACGGACGTAACAACAACGTATTTTAACGCCATATCGGCAATTGCGAGGGCAAGCTGTCGCGGCTCATCCGTGTCGAGGGAATTGGGTCTACCGTGGGCGACGTCGCAAAATGGACAGCGCCTTGTGCAAATTTCTCCCATAATCATAAACGTTGCGGTACCACCACTAAAACATTCACCGAGATTGGGGCATTGTGCCTCTTCACAAACTGAGGCGAGTTTGTGCTTGCGAAGTGTCTGCTTTATGCGGGTCACCTCCGGGCTAATTGGCATCTTTACCCGTATCCAATCGGGCTTCTTAAGGAACTCTGTGGTCGGGATAACCTTAACCGGAATTCGCGATACCTTGTCTGCTCCTCGCAGTTTTTCACCTTGTACAACTTTTTTCGGACGAGATTTTGCCGCGGGAAGGCTTGTCGAATCGATAGTTTTCATCGGGGTATCACTCATGAATATCTGGTCTCTAAGGTCTTGTCCTGAATGATAACTGCATACTCTCAGCTATCACTTGAATCGGGTAATACAGGCAATCTTCCATCATTAATGTTCGTGTGGACAGTATACCCAAGATCATCAATAAAATATTCTGTCAGCTGTTGCGATAGTTCACTCATCGACGGCACTTCAGCACACACCATCGCCATATTAGCAACTTCCAACCCAACATGGCCGCAGGGATTGATTCGCTGAAAGGGCTCCATCTGCATATCAACATTCAAACTGAGTCCGTGGAAACTACAACCTCGTCGGACCCGCAAACCGAGTTGAGCAATTTTTGCACCGGTCAGACGTGAACGCGGGTCATCGATATACACACCAGGCGCATCCGGGCGCGGGCTGGCGCTGATTTTATAGTGGCACAAGACAGTGACAATCGCTGCCTCAATCGCCGTGACCAGCTCCCTCACCCCCAACCCTCGGCGCCTGAGATCAATCATCAAATAAGCCACGAGTTGTCCGGGGCCGTGATAAGTCACCTGCCCACCTCTATCTACCTGAATGACCGGTATATCACCGGGCGCCAGTAGATGTTCGGCCTTACCAGCCTGACCTTGCGTAAAAACCGCGGGATGTTGCAAAAACCAGATTTCGTCAACGGTTGACGACGTTCGTTGATCGGTAAACGCTTGCATTGCCTGCCAGGCAGACTGGTAATCCATTAAACCGAAGTGGCGGGTATGCAACTGCTGCACAATAAATGCTTTTGCTTGGGGTGGTAAGGAATTAGCTTCCCTATCCATCACAACACCATTTGAACTCGACCTGTCGCCTTAAGGTCGAAAAATATGGCATCTATTTGATCCTTTCCCGTAGCGGTAATAGTCACAGTCACCGATACAAACGTGCCTTTGCCACTGGGGCGTTCTTTCACCTGAGATTCAGCTATATCTCCAGCATGCTTGCGCATGACTTCAACAACCACCGCGCGGAAGTCACTACTGTGCCGCCCCAGTACTTTAATCGGATAATCACAGGGGAATTCAATTCTGGGAGGCTCTTGTTCAGTCACCATGTTTACCCCTAGAACAACTGCATAACAAAAAGAACAATGGCATCCCACAAACGTTTAAACAAACCACCTTGCTCAATCGATTCCAGCGCAAACAACGGCTCTCTTAAAAGCTCTTCACCATCGAGTCGAATCACTAGCTCACCATATTCATTGCCAGCAGACACTGGCGCCTTGATAAACTCGTTCAAATCCATAACAGCTTCAATGTCTTTATGTTTTCCGCGGGGAATCGTCAAATGAATATCCCGCTCCACACCCAACGACAACGACTCACTCGCACCGGCCCAAATTTTTGTCGCGGTTAATTCATCACCTTTCGAATACAACTGATGGGTTTCAAAATAGCGAAATCCATACGCCAATAGCTTTTGTGACTCGGCTTCTCTGCCAGACTGACTCTTCGCGCCCATCACCACCGAAATCAGTCGCATATCATTTCTTTTTGCTGACGCGACAAGACAAAAACCCGCCTCTTCTGTATGCCCGGTTTTCAGCCCATCAACGCTATCATCCTTCCACAAAAGACGGTTTCGATTAGTCTGCCGTATATTGTTATACGTGTAATCAGCCTGACTATAGAGTGCATATTCTTCAGGGTATTGTAATATCGCTTTTGACAAAACCGACAAATCGCGCGCTGTCATGTAGTGTTCCGGATCGGGCAACCCATGAGAATTAACAAAGTGAGAACCTGTCATTCCAAGCAGCTCCGCATGCTGGTTCATTACATCCGCAAATGCACTTTCACTGCCTGCCAAATGTTCGGCTACCGCAACACTGGCATCATTTCCCGACGAAATAACAACACCCATATGCAGGTCTTTCAAGTTTACTTGTTTGCCAACTTCTATCCACATCAGAGAAGATCCGGCAAATATCGGGTTTTGCGCCCAGGCGTTTTTGCTAATCGTAACCATATCCGAGTTGGCAACGTTACCCTCAGCCAATTCGTAGGACAGCACATAGCTGGTCATCAGTTTAGTTAAACTCGCTGGCGGCAATTGTTCATCAGCGTTTTTTTCGGTAATCACCCGACCACTATCAGCATCAATAAGAATATACCCGCTGGCGGCAATATTCGGCGGCGCAGGTATAACTGAAGGCGCTGCAGCAACTAAGTGGGCGAAAAAAAGTGAGCTAACAATGATCAGGTATTTACGCATATTATGATGTTATCGTTGATGAATAAAATGACGTTAACTTAACGTGAGTATCGTGTCGATCACATAAGATGATTTCACGGACGTATTAACTGCGGTTGCGAAAAGTTCATTGCAACCAACTTTTCACTGACTTTCTCTGCCAATTCCAATGTCGCTATTGGCCCTAGTTGTACGCGATAGAATCCGGCTGGTTGGCTGGGTTTAATAGCGACAGATTGCTCGGTACTGGTCAATAACTCAGCACGTAGTTTATTTGCCAGAGACAAATCCCTAAATGCGGCAATCTGCAAAAAATAATTACCTTTCGGAGCCGGCGCAACAGCTTTAGCAGACGCTATAACCGGTGCTGGAGTGGTATCGGCTTCGATTGTCTCAACCAGCACCCGCGCTGTTCCTTTCTCCGCATAACCGAGCTTTACCGCAGCAGCGTAAGATAGATCGATAATTCGGTCGCTGTGAAATGGCCCGCGATCATTAACCCGAACAATCGCCGTGCGGTTATTATCCAGATTAGTCACGCGAACATAGGCGGGAATTGGCAACGTTCGGTGAGCAGCCGTCATTCCATACAAATTATAAGGCTCTCCATTAGCCGTTGGACGACCCTGAAACTTGGTTCCATACCAAGAGGCAACTCCTCGCTGGTTATAACCGGTGCTAGTTGGCAACAAGTGGTAGGTCTTTCCCAAAACGGTATAAGGGTTTTTATTTCCAGCTCGAGTAACAGCGTCTTTACGAGGAGTTGCATCGACAATAGTGTCGGCGCTCACCTGATGTTGCGGCGCACCATCTTTTTGCTCAAATACCGACCCGGCCGACTGACAGCCCGCTACGGTTAACGTTAAAATGATCCACCAAACTCTGCTTGCCATCATATTGTTCAAATTGTTATTCAGCACCCAATTCATTGCTTAGTTGATACACAGCCATTGCGTAGAGCTTGCTATGGTTGTAACGAGTAATGACATAAAAATTATCCAACCCAATCCAATATTCCTCGCCATTGTCACCAACTAAACGCATCGCCGTTGCCGTTTGCTCAGTATCAATTTTAGCAGAGGGGATATAGCCGTGTTGATTCAATTCAGCAACAGTCAGTTTCGGTTTTAATTGCTGGTTCGCCACATCGACATTATGACTCTCAGTCACTGTTGCGGTCAGCGCTACCGTTTCTCCGGGAGTCCAGCCGTGAGACTTAAAATAATTGGCAACACTACCGATTGCATCCACCGGGTTATTAACGATATCGGCAACGCCATCACCGTCGAAGTCAATGGCATAATGCCGGTAGCTACTCGGAATAAATTGACCATAACCCATGGCGCCGGCGTATGATCCTTTCACCGTTTCAGCATCAAATTTTTGCTCTTTCACCAGCAAAAAATATTCTTCAAGTTGACCACTAAAAAACTTACTTCTGCGCGGATAATCAAAGCTCAACGTTGCCAGCGCATCCAACACCCGATAATTTCCTTTTTGACGACCATAACGAGTTTCAACGCCAATAATTGCGCTAATAATATTCGCTGGCACACCAAATTCACGCTCGGCTCTCGCTAGTGTGTCAGCATAGGTGTTCATAAACTCACGGCCAAGTCTGGTGCGCTTTTCGGTGACGAAAATTTTGCGGTATTGACCCCATGTTTTCGTTTTTTCTGCAGGCCGGGCAATGGCATCCAGAATCGTCTGTTTGCGGGTAGCGCTAACCATCGCAGCTTCCATATAAGCGCGGTCGAAACCATGTTCAGAAACCATCTTGTCGACAAATGCCGACGCCATCGGATGAGTCCCATAACTGTCATCAGCAATGGCATACTGGCCAAAAAAAACTGCAATCAACAGTACCTTTGCACCGCCTGCTATCTTCCGAAACATAACCTGCATCCCCTTCTGGAAAAAATCATTTAATAGTCCACACATAAAGTCTGTACCATACTGTATTCTTGGCTTTTCGGGAACGACAATCACTGCCCGATTATGCGTTTTTCCGTACTAATAGCCATCAACAAGCCAAAACCCGCCAACAGTGTCACCAGTGATGTACCGCCTTGGCTAACCAGTGGCAATGGCACGCCAACAACCGGCAACAACCCCGACACCATTCCCATATTGACAAAAACATAGACAAAAAAGGTCAAGGTAATACTACCCGCGAGCAAACGGCCAAAACTGTGCTGGGCGTTGACGCCAATCCATAAGCCCCGAAGGATGATCGCCACATAGATCCCCAGCAACACTAATACCCCCTTCAAACCCCACTCTTCAGCCAGTACTGCAATAATAAAGTCGGTATGACTCTCCGGTAAAAAGTCCAACTGCGACTGGGTTCCATTGGTCCATCCCTTACCGTCCCAACCACCAGAACCAATCGCTGTTTTTGACTGAATAATATTCCACCCGGCGCCTAGTTTATCACTTTCAGGATTTAGCAAAGTAAGTATTCTGGTACGCTGGTAGTCCAGCAGTACAAACTGCCACATAGGCCATGCGGAACATAGTGCCAGGGCAACCGCACCAAAAATAAAGCGCCAGCCGATACCCGACAAAAACAAGACAAACAGTCCCGATGCCGCTATTAAAATAGACGTGCCTAAATCAGGCTGGCGGGCGATTAAGACCGTGGGCACTGCAATCATCACCAAACTGACCAATATGTACTTAAATCGGGGAGGTAAAGCGCGCGATGAAAAATACCAGGCAGCAGCCATTGGCACCACCAACTTCATCACTTCCGATGGCTGGAATCGAAACCCTCCCAAGCTCAACCAGCGCTGCGCTCCTTTTGCACCAACGCCGACGAGCGGCACTGCTATTAGCAACAATACGCCAACCACATAAGCTAGCGGCGCCAGCCGCCTGATACGCTCCAGATTGAATTGCGCAATGACAATCATCCCAATATAAGCTATCAGTAGAAAACGCCCCTGACGAACCAGGATCGCGCTATTTTGATTCCCTGCGCTATACAAAACAACTAATCCAAACACCGTAAGCGTTAACAATAGAAGCAACAATATCGGATCAATATGCACGCGCTGCCAAATACTCACTCGACGAGCAAGGTCCGCAGACTGCCCTGGCATTTGCCGAACAAAATCAGTCTGATTCAAAGCTTAACCACTGCTGGATAATCTGTAATATTCATCCTCTACCTGCTCATCGCCACGGACTGACGGCTATTCAAATCATTCCTATCTGCGACATTTTTGTCTACCACGCTATCATCCGCGGCAGTGTCATCCAGCATCTGTTGATCAATGAGATAAGCGTCGAATACTTTCCGCACAATTTGTGCTGCGCGGCTACTTTTCTCACCATTTTCCAGTATAGCTGCAACAACTATTTTTGGATTCTCCAGCGGTGCAAAACCGACAAAAAGAGCATTATCTCGATGTCGAGCAGAAATTTTGTCCGCATCATATTCTGCATCCTGGGCAATCCCGATCACCTGGGCAGTGCCAGTTTTTCCACCCATTTTATACTTGGCACCACGACTAATCGCTTTGGCAGAACCACGCGCCCCATGGACAACTTCGCTCATCGCATGATGAATGAAATCCCAATGTCGATCATCAACTTCTATCTTCGGTAATTGAGGGACAGGTATTTCCTCGCCATTTTTACTTTTTAGCAACCGAGGTGAAAAATGGACACCTCGATTAGCCAATGCCGCGATACCTGTTGCCAGCTGAAGTGGCGTGACCAACAAATAGCCTTGCCCTATCCCCGCATTGATCGTTTCACCCGGGTACCATGGTAATCGTTTATAACGTCGCTTCCATTCTCTGGAGGGCAACAGTCCACTGCGTTCATTGGTATTATCTATTCCCACTTTTGAACCAAACCCAAACGGCTTACTGAAATCATGCATACGGTCTATACCCAACTGATGGGCAAGATCATAAAAATAGGTATCGCAGGACTCAGCGATTGCCTGCTCCATTGCGACAAACTTTGCATGTCCCGTTCGTCGGGTTTTCCAGGTCCAGTCCCGGTATCGGCGCTTTGATTTATCACCGGGGAGAAGATACCAGCCAGGATCACGCACAACCGATTCGGTTGTCACCACACCGTAGTGCAAGCCCGCCAAACCAAATATCGGTTTTACCGTCGACCCCGGCGCATACTGCCCCTGCAATGAGCGATTGACCAAGGGCCGATCAGGGGAGTTAAGCAAAGCGTTATAATTTTTACTGCTAATACCACCGACAAACATATTTGCATCAAAACTGGGCGTGCTCACCATAGCAATAATACCACCCGTTTTCGGATCAATAGCGACCACTGATCCGCGATAATCACCCAGTGCTTCGTGGGCAACTTTTTGCACATAAGCATCGATGTGCAAGGTGATATCCTGGCCCGGTTCAGGGTCAGATCGCTCCAAAACCCTCAACACACGACCGCGAGCATTAGTCTCAACATTCTGGCTGCCTACTTCACCGTGAAGCTCTTTTTCATAAAACTGCTCAAGTCCTATTTTTCCTATTTCGTTAGTCCCACTGTAATTGACTTCATCAATTTCAAATTGTTCCTTTTCACTGATTCGACCAACATACCCCAACACATGGGTAAACAACTCTCCCTGTGGATAATGTCTGGCCAGCTGCGCATCAACATCTACCCCAGGCAATCGATAACGATTAACCGATACGATGGCAATTTCTTCTTCGGTCAGTTTCAGTTTCAACGGCACCGCGGCGTGAGGTCGTCGACGTGTCAGCAGACGCTGGAATTTTTTGATATGGTCGTCATCAATTTCGATAAGATGTTGTAACAATGTAATAGTTTCGCCGATGTCATCAACGTGCTCCTTGACGATCGTCAAACTGTAACTCGGTCTATTTTCTGCCAGCAACACACCATTGCGATCGTAAATCAACCCACGTTTCGGAGGCACCGGCTGCAGTTGCACCCTATTGCGATCCGACTGGGTGACATAAATGTCATGCTCGGTAATTTGAAGGGAAAAATACCGCACGACCAGTAGCGACAGCAGCGCGACCACAAATAGCCCAACAACGATTGTCCGGGCAAAATATATCCTGCGTTCAGTATAGGTATCTTTTAGGGATATTTGGTTTGACATTATTGCAGTGTGAATTCCATCAGCGATGATAGGGATGATTATTATTGATCGTCCAGGCGCGATAAAGTTGCTCGGCCAATACAATTCTTACCAGCGGGTGCGGCAAGGTCAACGCTGACAGTGACCAGCGTTGGTCTGACCTCTTCAGACAGTCTTCTGCCAGGCCGTCCGGGCCACCAACCAACAGGCTAATGTTGTCACCACCCAATTGCCAATCGCGCAAGTTACTTGCCAGTTGTTCGGTGCTCCAGGGTTTACCTTGAACATCAAGCGCTACCACCCGGTCACGGGCACCGATAGCTGCCAGCATTTGTTGACCTTCACTGGCGATCGCCCGTCGAATATCCGCGCCTTTTCCACGCTTGCCTAAAGCAATCTCTTTCACCTCCAGTTTTAGCTCAGGGGGCAGCCGTTTACAATATTCATCAACACCCTGCTCTACCCACTTAGGCATTTTGGTTCCAACTGCAAGCAGGCGAATATGCATCGTCTTATCCGCGCGCGCGCGAGTTAACGCTTAAGCCGCAGGCACTGACCACAATCGCTCCAGATCGTAAAATTCGCGAGTATCAGGCAACATCACATGTACAACAACCTCACCAAAATCCACCAGCGCCCATTCAGAAGAATGATCCACTCCCTCAATACCCATTGCAGGGCAACCTTTGTGTTTTAAATCCAGAGCAACATTATCCGCCAGAGATTTAACGTGGCGGTTTGATGTCCCTGTGCAAATCAACATGTAATCGGTAACGTCAGTCATTTCCCTGACATCAAGGGTAATAATATCCTTGGCTTTCAAATCATCCAGCGCTTCCAGCGCCAGGTCTTTAATTGTTTCTGCTTTCATTAGTCTTAGAGTGTCCTCGGGGGGTGAATCAATTCATCACTGATAAAGCTGATGAAGATGAATATAATTTAGTACTGCTGCAGGTAAAAATTGTTCTACCTCTTCCTCACTGGCAATTGCCGCACGAATACCCGTTGCTGAAATCGGATAAGGTTGTAATGTCACAAATAAAATTGAGCCATTCGGCCTAACATGCAGATCAGATTCTTCAGTGAATTGATGCTGCGACACCAACTCCGCAATAGGTCCATCGCTTGGCAGCTGCGCATCGGGCCGGCTAATCACGATGATATGCGCCAGCGATAAAAATTCCTGCCAGCGATGCCAGCGGTCAAAGTGAGCAAAGGCATCAGTTCCCATAACCCAGCAAAGAGATGTTTCATCGCCAAATTCACGCCGATATTGTTCCAGCGTATCAACACTATAAGACAGCCCTGGTCGCAACATCTCACGATCATCAACAATTAAGTCAGTGCCTGTAATCGCCAATCGCACCATCTCCAGTCGTTGCGAGCCAGTGCAGCCGGGCACATCACGATGAGGGGGGCGATGACAGGGCAACAACCGCATCTGATCCAGTTTTAACTGTTGTTTTAATTCCAGTGCGGACTGCAAATGACCATTGTGTATAGGGTCAAAAGTCCCGCCAAAAATGGCAATGGTCTTCATTGTTTGCCGCGCGAAAAAAACACCAGCTTATTCCCTGATCTCGCCATCGCCCAACACAACATATTTTTGCGACGTCAGACCTTCCAACCCAACAGGGCCACGGGCGTGAATTTTATCAGTAGAAATACCTATTTCTGCCCCCAGACCATACTCAAAACCATCGGCAAAACGAGTTGATGCATTAATCATTACTGAACTGGAATCAACTTCTCGTAAAAACCGGCGTCCGAACGTATAATTTTCCGTCACGATAGTATCGGTATGCTGCGAGCTGTAGTGGTTAATATGATCAATCGCCTGGTCAAGATTGTCGACCATTTTAATCGACAAAATGGGTGCCAGATATTCCGTATGCCAATCCTCTTCTGTTGCAGCTTTGCAATCAGTTAGAATTGCCTGAATGCGCTCGCATACTCTAAGTTCTACTCCGGCCTCCCGATACGCCGTTGCTAACCGAGGCAAAATTTTCGCTGCAATGCTCTCTGCAACCAATAATGTCTCCATGGTATTGCAGGTACCATAACGCTGGGTCTTGGAGTTTATAGCGATATTAAATGCTTTCTCAAGATCTGCATGATCATCAATATAAACATGACAGATACCGTCCAGATGTTTGATCACAGTAACCGTCGCGTCGCGCGAAATTCGTTCAATCAAACCTTTACCGCCACGAGGTACAACCACATCGACAAACTCGGGCATGGTGATTAATTCGCCCACGGCAGCCCTATCGGTAGTTTCTATAACTTGCACAGCATTTTCAGGTAGCCCAGCTGCTGCCAGCCCTTCGATAATGCATGCAGCGATCGCCTGATTGGAATGAATAGCTTCGGATCCACCACGTAAAATTGTTGAATTCCCAGCCTTGATACACAAACTGGCTGCCTCAGCCGTCACATTTGGTCTGGATTCATAAATGATACCAATCACCCCCAAAGGAACTCGCATACTGCCTACCTGAATACCACTGGGACGATATTTAAGGTCTGTAATCTCTCCCACAGGGTCTGCCAATGCTGCAACCTGATGAAGGCCTTCTACCATGTCATCAATACGTGAATTAGTGAGCTCCAGTCGATCCAGCAGCGCTGCATCCAGACCATTTGATCGCCCGCTCTCCATGTCCCGATGGTTGGCAGCTAATAATGCCTCGCGGGCTCGCCCAATCGCTTCTGCCGTTGCTATCAGAGCATTATTTTTGGTGCCGGTATTGGCCGCGGCCATTGCTCGCGATGCCTGTCGAGCACGCTGCCCAACGGTTGTCATGTATTGCTTAACGTCCATCGAAATTCTACTAACTCTTTGATCATATAAGGTGTTGATTATACCTGAATATCTGCCACTCTACCTATTCACGGGGAAATCCTTTGCTCATCTGTCGACAGCGACGCCAAAACCCCTACAATAGTGGCCGCAGAAATATTCATCGCTCTTTAAAAATGAAGATTATGGCAACCAATCTATCAACCTGCCCACTGTGCCAACAAGACAATCACTGCACGCGTGCAAAAGATCGCAATAGCACATCATGCTGGTGTCAAAACGCGACGATTCCGCCCGCATTAATTAGTCAGGCTAAAGAAAAAGACGGTGAAAAATACTGTATTTGTCAACAATGTGCCAACCTGGCAACCACTCTTGCCAGCGCCCCAAAATAATCGCTGAGGAAGCATTATGAAAGGTAACCCCACCACCGGATTCGACTATTTGATTCGTGGATTTAAACTGACTATGCAGCCGGGCTTAAGGCTGTTTGTGCTGATTCCGCTAATCATTAATATTGTCATATTTTCGATTCTGATCGGCGCTACCATCAGTGAATTTTATGGCTGGATAGAAGCAGTCATGAATTGGATACCGGATTTTCTATCATTCATACGCTGGGTTCTGTGGCCCATGGCACTGGTATTAATACTCACCGTTGTTATGTACAGTTTTAGCGTTATTGCCAATTTGATAGCATCGCCATTTAACGGGCTACTGGCAGAAAAGGTCGAAGAATTGCTGACTGGCAATGAGGTGGATGGCTACGAAACTATCGGCAAAGCGATATTGGCATTTCCCAAAAGTATCAGCAGGGAAATCGCCAAATTAATTTACTATATTCCGTTAGCGCTGGCGGTTTTAGTCATTAGCTTTATCCCAGTGGTGAATGCCGTTGCACCTGTTTTGTGGTTTTTACTGGGAGCCTGGATGATGGTTATCCAATATTGTGACTACCCTATGGACAACAACCGGCGGAGCTTTTCGGCGATGAAACATGCCATTGCCGGCAATCGACTAACATCTGCTGGATTTGGTGCTGGTGTAATGGCTGGAACAATGATTCCGATCGTCAACTTTATTATCATGCCCGCAGCTGTTTGCGGGGCTACGGTCTATTGGGTTGAAGAACTAAAGCCACTAACACCTAAAACATAAGCGGGCAAAGCGTTATTTCAGCATTTCTTCCGGAGGCTGGGTGCAGGACAATTTGTTCCCCAGTAACTCTTCCAGTGGCGCCAGCAAGAATGAATCGTCCTCACAGGCAAAGCTGATCGAGGTGCCCGTAGCACCCGCTCTACCCGTTCGACCAATCCGGTGTACATAATCTTCAGGATCTTCAGGCAAGGTATAATTGATGACGTGACTGATACCGTCTACATGAATGCCTCGGCCCGCAACATCCGTTGCTACCAATACCTGCAAGTCACCATCTTTAAAGCGCTGTAAGGTTTGCGAGCGTTTATTCTGCGGTATTTCACCAGAGAGAATGCCACAGCGAATACCCGCTTTGCGCAATCGCTCGTACAACTTTCTCGTTTGATCACGCCGATTGGCAAATACAATAATGCTTGTTGCTTCAGGCAGCTGAACAATATTTCGAAGTAAGGCAAACTTTTGATCTGCCGAAACAATATAGACTTTCTGGTCAACTGTGTCGGTCGCCACACTGTCCGGCTCAATTTCCAAAGAAAACGGCTCAAACGTCCACTGCTCAGTCAGACTCAGTACTTCAGGTGTAAAAGTAGCACTAAATAACAGTGTTTGACGACTCTCTTTTCGAGGAGTGCTGCGGACAATTCGTCGAACCTGGGGTATGAAACCCATATCGAGCATACGATCTGCTTCGTCGATAACCAAAATCTCAATCTGGTCGAGATACAAATCACCGCGGCTTTGAAAATCCAGCAATCGGCCCGGGGTCGCAACAACGATATCGACAAGCTCCCTGCTCAGTTGCTGCAGTTGCTTCTGATAATCCATGCCGCCAATCAAGGTGGCCACTTTTAGACCGGTATATTTATTGAGGCTTTTGGCGTCTTCACCAATTTGTACCACCAGCTCTCGCGTGGGAGCGATAATCAACGCCCTTGGCTCGCCGGCGTAACGCTCTTCTTTAATCGGGTTTGCCAGAAAGTCGCTGATAATGGTAATTAGAAATGCCGCTGTTTTTCCAGTTCCTGTCTGCGCTTTGCCGATCGCATCTTGCCCTTGCATGGTTTGTGGCAATGTCCCCGCCTGAATGGGAGAACAGTACTCAAAACCCAAATCAGCGATACCGCGCATCAACCGATCATCAAGACCCAAATCATGAAACCGGGTTTTGCCCTCTTCCGGCGCAACCTTGAATTGCTCAATTGACCAGGTATCTACAGCTTTCGGGCGTGGCTTTTTACCGTGGCTTTTCCGGCTTCTTGAAGCTTTGGCTCCCGATGTTTTATCACTGGAATTTGATGTGACGTCAGTCGCTACAACTTTATCAACGGATCCAGTTGCAGTTTTCGCCGCGTCAGACTTACCCTTTCCAAATAACTTGCCAATCAATGCTTAATACTCGCTTATAATATTCGTGGCGTATTCTAGCATTATTGCCACCGATAATACGCATAAGCCAAAAAACAGTTGCAAATGATCAGCGAACTACACAGCCTGTGGAAAAAATCTTCTCCGCAACCAATAGTCGATACTGGTATAACGTCCGCCGCCGGTAAAGAATAGTGACAGGAGCATCACAAAATAGGTCGCCGCAAATTCAATGCCATTATTAAGAATCACCAAAGACCCGCGCCCCGTTAGCCAGTCGTAATTACCGTATTCGTCCAAAATGGATTTTGCCGCCAGCAGTCGCTCTGCCGACTCCTGCACTCGCTCGTTGGCAAAAGGTGCACTGGGGTCGGCAATTGCCTGCCAGCCAAACTGCCAATGTGCTGAAAAAGCCGCCACCAGCATCGTCACCATCAGAGGAATTGATATCCAGCGAACTGCAAAACCTCCTGCCAGGAATATCGCTCCAATTATTTCCGTCCAGCCCGCCATAAATGCCATCAAAGCAGGCAGCGGCAAGCCCAAACCCCAATCCGGATTTCCAAACCACGCCACGGTACTTTCAAATGGCATTAGCGTTGTCAGATCAATTTTGTGTGTTCCCGCCATCCAGAAAACAGGGATGAGGTATAACCGTAATAGGAGCGGCGCTAACCCCTCAAGAACGGCAACACGGTTAAAAATTTGCGTGTGCGCTCCAGCGTATTTTTCAATCATGGAAGCCATATAGCTACTCCAAAAAAATTCAACAGTGTGCCGGCGCCAAACAACAACACCGTAAGATAGCTAACTAGGACTCACCAATGGGTAGAAAGTTGCAAAGGAAAAATTAACCGGCGAAACTTAGCCGCAAACAGGGCAGGTAGGACTTTTCGGTAAAAGAAGTTTTCTCCATTCCGACATTTTTGCATCATATATCTGCAACTGACCAGCCACTGGCTTGCCAAATCCGCTGAGCAGCTTAATTACTTCAATCGCCTGCATAGACCCTATGACGCCCACTAATGGACTCAATACACCACTTTCGGCACAACTTAAATTCTCGACGGCAGTGGTATCTTTATACAAACATTGATAACAAGGGGAGCTTTCTTCGCGACTATCAAAAACGATCACCTGCCCCTCCGCCCGGACAGCTGCGCCAGACACCAGCGGAGTTTTGAGATCGACACAAGCCCGATTAATTTCAAGTCGAGTTTTTACGTTGTCGGAACAGTCAACAACCACATCAACCTTTTCGACCGCATCCAGTAATAACTTGCCAGTCAGTTTTTCACCAATGCACTGCGACATTGTATCCGGGTTAATCGCCGCGACAGATTCGCTGACTGAAATAACTTTAGGACGATCAATATCACTCATTGCGTGAGCTATTTGTCGCTGCAAATTACTGAGGTCAACAACATCAAAATCAGCCAACCACAGTTCGCCAATACCAGCACCGGCAAGATACAACGCCGCCGGGCAACCCAACCCGCCCAAGCCAACAATTAGAACTTTTGCATCGACCAGCTTCTGCTGACCGCCATAGTCAAAGTCGTCCAACATTATTTGACGACTATAACGTAACAATTGTTCGTCATTCATCACCGCGCACCCCTTCAATAAACTGTCCACCCGTCACACGCCCCCAGCCAGCCAGATCCAATTCGGTAAATATCTGACTAAAACCGGCCTCCTGCAACAATGCCTGCACGGCATCAGATTGATTATACCCATGCTCCAATAGCAACCAACCCTGATTGTTCAGGTAGGTGCTGGCATTGCTGATAATATGTTCAAAATCTGCCAACCCATGATTGTCTGCAACCAATGCAGATTTGGGCTCAAACCTGACATCGCCGTTTTCGAGATGTTTGTCGTCTGGATCTATGTAGGGCGGATTACTGACGATAACGTCAAAGGATTGATCGACAAACTCGTCAAACCAATCAGACTGTATAACGGTGACATTGTTGAGCGAATATTTGCTTTTGTTGCTGCCGGCCAATGCAACTGCTTGCGGCTGAAAATCACTGGCAACAATATTCCAGCCTTTCTTTTCACTGGCCAGTGCCAACGCTATCGCGCCTGTGCCCGTACCGAGATCCAGTATGTCGGCACGGCTTACATCAGCCATCAGATCCAGTGTTTTCTCTACCAGCAACTCTGTTTCAGGACGCGGAATTAATGTAGACGGGTTAACCTGCAAGTCCAGCGACCAGAAACCGCGCTCGCCGACAATATAAGCTATCGGCTCGCCATCAATACGCCTTTCTATTAGCTGCAAAAACTGCTGGGCGCACTCACTTGATACCTTAGCGTCAGGCCACGCCAGCAAATAACTTCTATCTTTATCCAAACAAAAACACAGCAATAACTCCGCGTCTAATCTGGCGCTATCACTAACACTTTGCAGTTCTTTACTTTGTAATAGCAGTTCGGCGACAGTTGCCATCTCGTTTCAAGTCGCCTAATCGTCGGCCATTGCTGCTAATTGATCCGCTTGATACTCATTGCGCAGCGGATCGATCACTTCGCCCAATGACCCCTCCATCACTTCAGAAAGTTTGTATAAGGTGAGACTAATACGATGATCCGTTACTCTGCCCTGGGGATAGTTGTAAGTGCGAATTCGTTCTGAACGGTCGCCACTGCCAACCAAACTACGTCGTTCATCTGACTGTTCTTGCTGTTGCTTGTCTTGTATTCCGGTCAGCAACCGGGACTGTAACAATGACATGGCTCGTGCTTTGTTTTTGTGTTGCGATCGTTCGTCCTGGCATTCAACAACCAAGCCCGATGGAATATGTGTGATGCGAATAGCCGAGTCGGTTTTGTTAACGTGCTGGCCACCCGCTCCGGAAGCGCGAAAAGTATCGATACGCAAATCACTTTTGTTAATTTCAACCTCATCGACGCTATCCACTTCAGGCATGATAGCAACGGTACAGGCAGAGGTGTGCACCCGACCCTGCGACTCGGTTTCCGGTACCCGTTGAACGCGATGCGCACCCGATTCAAATTTTAAATGGGCATAAACATCCTGACCAGTGACACGGGAAATCAATTCTTTATAGCCACCGTGATCACCGTCGCGCTCGCTGATAACCTCAACTTTCCAGCCTTTGTTTTCTGCGTAGCGCGTATACATTCGAAATAGATCACCGGAAAAAATTGCGGCTTCGTCACCGCCGGTTCCCGCACGAATTTCCAGAAACACGTTATGGGAGTCATTAGGGTCTCGAGGCAGCAACAGCCGTTGTAACTCCTCGGCCATCACATCTCGTCGGGATTGTGCTCCGGATAGTTCCTCCTGAGCCATTTCCCGCATATCGGCATCACCATCCTTAAGTAAAGACTGCGCTTCTTCAATATCTTCCAGCGTTTGACAAAAACTTTCGTAACATTTAACAACCGGCTCAACTTCCGCATATTCTTTAGACAATGTTCGAAATTTGTTTTGATCACCAATCACTTCGCCGTCGCTAAGCAGCGCACCAAGCTCCTCATGGCGATCAACCAGGTTATCCAGTTTATTCTTAATCGACTCTTTCATATTTTCTCATTAACATCGTAATAGCGTAGGTGAGGCGTTATGACCCCAGTCGTTTTAGTCTTCGTCTTTACTGAGACCGAATAGCTCGTGAGCCCAACCAATCAATTCTTCTCTACCACTGGCGCCCGCTTTTTTCATTTCAATACTGGGTTGATGCATAAACTTATTGGTCAAATTTCTCGCCATCATCGTCATTACCTGCTCTGCGTCTTCACCTTTGGCAAGCAATTTAAGCGCTTTATCTAATTCTGCATCACGAATAAGTTCAGAGCGATTACGATAGGTTTTTAATGTCGCGACAACATCCAATGAACGCAGTTTTTGAAGGTAATTTTCGATACCCTCCTCTATTAATTCTTCTGCTTTTAACGCTTCCGACTCGCGATTGCGTTTGTTTTCATCAATAATTTCAGTCAAGTCATCAACGGTATACAGATAAACGTCATTTAGCTCGCCAACCTGCTCTTCGATATCCCTTGGCACAGCAATATCAACCATTAAAATTGGCCGATGCTTGCGCAATTTCAACGCGTGCTCAACAGCACCCTTCCCAAGAATAGGTAACTGACTCGCTGTTGATGAAATAACAATATCACTGTGGACCAGTTGTTCAGGTATTTCCGATAACATCACCGCCTCGGCCCCAAATCGGCGAGCCAGCTCTCTCGCTCTTCCCAGAGTGCGGTTGGCCACAACTATATCTTTCACGCCATTTTCTGACAGATGCCGGGCAACCAGCTCAATGGTCTCTCCGGCACCAATCAACAAAGCCCTGACTTTGCCAAGATCGGAAAAAATGTGGCGGGACAAACTGGCAGCGGCAAAGGCAACCGACACCGGGTTTTTTCCAATAGCCGTATCAGTGCGCACTTTTTTTGCCACCGTAAACACGTGGGGGAAAATGCGCGCTAATTCTCCACCAACCGATTCAGCTTCCTGGGCCACCGCAAAGGCCGACTTAATCTGGCCAAAGATTTGTGGCTCACCCATCACCATCGAATCAAGCCCACTGGCAACCTGAATCATATGACGCAACGCCTGCTGATCCTGAAAACTGTAATAACAGTCTTTGAGATCATCCAGAGGAATATGGTGATAGCCGCCCAGCCAGGCCAACACTCGATGTTCACTATCCTCGACACTGGTCGCATCGTCGTCATGGTCAATAACAAACATCTCAGTGCGATTGCAGGTAGACAAAATCACCGCCTCAGAAAGCCTTGCATCACGCAAAGCATCCTGTAAGGCTTCGGCCATTTGCTCAGGAGCAAACGCAACGCGCTCACGCAAGGCAACATTAGCCGTTTTGTGGTTAATCCCCAGTGCTATCAAACCCATACCGTAACTTTCATTCCTCAAAATGTGCAACAAGCGCAACCAAAACCACGCTCATAATAAAGACCAACACCGCTATATCCTGAGTAAAGTCAGAAATATACAGGTAGTCATCGCGGGAAATCGGCCAATTCTATCAAGTTAAACAGCAAAAGTAGATCTATTAGCGTCACCATCGCAGAATAACAATCGTGCACCTCGTCCCAAAGCAAGCACAACAACTGCTCTCATCGCTTACTCTGGTGTACGCTTTATGTCATCATAGCAGCCTAATCACAGGATCAATGTTGTATGAATCGAGTTTTTTTAGCTATGTCAGCAGGGCGTTTGGTTACTGCGTCATTAGTACTATTTTTGTTGTCTGCCTGCAGTGGCATTCCGGAAGATTCAACCACACCAGCACCCACTGCTGAGCAGCTGGAAATTGCAGACAAGCAAACCCAGGAAGAAGCCGAACTACCAACACGGCCATTTCCAGCTGACAGTTTTCACGACCTGCTGGTCGCCGAATTTGCAGTCAGGCGAAACCGTTACGACTTGGCACTGGGCAATTATTTGCAGCAATCTCACCAGACCAAAGATGTTGGTGTAACTGCCAGAGCTACCCGACTTGCGCAATATCTTCGCGCCGACAATGCGGCACTGGATGCTTCACAACTTTGGGTTGAATTGGATCCTGACAACATTGAGGCCCTCTACACAGCGTCAACGTTATTGGCAAAAAGCCAACGACCCATGGAAGCCCTCGAGCACATGACCACCGTACTGGAAAAGGGTGGCAACACCAACTTTGCCGCAATAGCTGCGAGCGCACTACAACTGCCGACAACAACGCAAAACACCGTTGAACAGCGCTTCGATCAGCTGCTAGTCACTTACCCCAACAACGCCCAGTTGCTCACAGCAAAGTCATTACTACAACAACAGCGAGGAGAAATCGAACCCGCACTTGCGACAATCCGACAGGTACTTAACACTGATAGCGATAATTTGCATGCAGTGGTGGTGGAAGCTCGACTTTTGCAGCAACTAGATCGCGATGAAGAAGCATTCACACGGCTGCAACGAGTGCTAGAAAGCCACCCGGAAAATCGTCGACTACGATTACAATACGCCCGCATGCTAATGAAAGACAATATTCCGCTGGCTAAAACACAGTTCGAAATACTCCTGAATTCAGAGCCTAATGACCCCGACCTACTATTATCTCTCGGCCTTATCAGCAAGGAAACTGGTGAAATTGACGACGCCAATACCTATTTTAATCGCCTGCTGCAAACAGACAAACGCAACAACGAAGCCAATTTTTACCTGGGTCAACTTGCCGAACAATCGGCAACGCCGAGTGCTGCAATTGACTATTATAAAAGAATCATTCCCGGAACAGATTTTCTAGCTGCAATCAACCGCATTACAAATCTCTACGTTCGTCAAGACCAGTTTGACATGGCCCGAGAGCATATTCAGCTTTTGCGACAACAATACCCCGAACTCGCAATTCGACTCTATCTGCTGGAGTCAAATTTGCTACTCAACAATTCGGACCTGGAAGGTGCTCATAATTTGCTCAGCGAAGCCATGGTGCAGTCGCCCAAGCAAGTAAATTTTCTCTACGCAAGATCAATGCTTAGTGAAAAAATGGGCAATTTGGCACTGATGGAACAAGACCTCCTGGAAATTATTGAGCAAGAGCCCAACAATGCAACCGCACTCAACGCCCTTGGCTATGTGTTGGCCAATCGGACGGATCGACTTGATCAGGCCTATCAGTTAATTAGCCGTGCACTGGCTGCCAAGCCAAATGAACCAGCTATTATGGATAGCCTCGGGTGGGTCGAATATCGACGCGGCAATCTAACAAAAGCCCTCGAATTGTTGTCTCGCGCGCACGCCGCCTTTCCCGATCATGAAGTTTCTGCCCATTTGGGCGAGGTATTATGGAAACTTGGCCGCACCGATCAGGCATTGGCCATCTGGCGACAAGCTGTAAAAGACACACCAGACAGCGTTATATTGCGCGAAACACTCCAGCGACTGGTGCCGGCGACAGACATACTGACTGCCGAGCCTGCCACCGACAATAGCCAGTGAAAACAGTTATCACCGTGAGGCAATTTTTCGAACAAGTGCAAACGTTAACCGGACAGAATGTTGTGGGGTTTTTGGCTGTCATTTTACTGTCTGCCTGCAGCACCACACCTCAAACACCGCTCCCCCCTACCCAGTTGGCGGAAAATATCAACGTCCGCAACTGGTATATCAAAGGGAAAATAGGTCTGAAGGACGGCAAAGAAGCCCACAGTGCCTATTTGAATTGGCTGCAGTGCGGAGACGATTACGACATCCGGGTAACAGGGCCCTTTGGCCAGGGTGCAGCGCATCTATTTGGCAACGACAAACTGGCCAGCCTGGAAACTGCCGACAGCAAAACGTCCCACGCGGTTAATGCCGAACAGCTATTGTCGCGGCAACTAGGCTGGTCTTTCCCGGTAACCGAATTACTCTACTGGTTGCGGGGTATTCCCTCTCCGATGCTCAGCTACTCCGTTCAGGATCAACTCACCAGCTTCCAACAAAGCGAGTGGCTATTGAGTTTCCCAAGATTAAAAACGGTGGGTGATTATCAGCTACCCACCAAAATAATAGCGTCGCAAGAGCCTCTTAAAATCACCTTAATCGTCAAACAATGGCAACTGCAACCCGACTGCTCAAGACTATGAACACACTGAGCCTGATATCGCCCGCCAAACTCAACCTGATGTTACATATTACCGGCGTTAGAGATGACGGTTATCACCTACTGCAAACCGTATTTCAATTACTGGATTATGGAGACACTGTGCGATTTAGTCCGCGCGACGATGACCTGATCACCCTCAGTCCCACCATTGCCAGTGTCGCCAACGATGACAACCTCATTGTGAAAGCGGCACGCCTGCTGCAGCAACACACATCAAAAATTTGTGGCGCTGATATCGAATTGGACAAAGTGTTACCGATGGGCGGAGGAATAGGCGGGGGAAGCTCTAATGCCGCCACCACTTTGCTGGCGCTTAATCAATTGTGGGAATTACATCTCACCATTGATCAGCTCGCTGAAATGGGCCTGCAACTGGGTGCCGATGTACCCGTGTTCGTCAGAGGCCATTCTGCCTGGGCAGAAGGTATCGGAGAGCAACTGCAAGCGCTTGATATTGCTGAAACTTGGTACCTGGTGATAAAGCCCGATTGCGAGGTATCAACCGCTGAAATATTTTCCCACAAACAATTGACACGGAACACCTCTCCCATCACAATAGCCGCCTTTTTCGAGCAGGGTACTTTCAACGACTGCGAACCAGTGGTCAGAAAGCTATACCCTCAGATCGATGCAGCACTAAGGTGGTTAACAGACCACAGTGCTAACAATCGAGCGGCTCGACTTACTGGCACTGGTGCCTGCGTTTACACTGATTTTCCAGATAGACAGTCAGCGCAAAAGGTTTTTGACCAGCTACCGGAAGGATTACAGGGTTTTATTGCCAAAGGTGTGGATGTGTCACCCAGCCATCTCGCCTTAAACCTATAATCGATACACAGTTTGATACACAGTTTATTGGGGCGTCGCCAAGCGGCAAGGCACCAGGTTTTGATCCTGGCATTCAGAGGTTCGAATCCTCTCGCCCCAGCCATATAGAAGGTCAGCTGTCAGAACAGAACATCGTTTGTGACAGCTGAGCATAGAAACGAATCTTTCGACCGGGCTCAAAAAGCAAATTTTGGCTGACGGCAAGGGTAACAGGCAATGCTCGTGCAACAGCCTCGCCTGGGTCTTGCTTCTAGGGTTTTGCGACAGCCCCTTCCACAGCAGACTGCACTGATTCAATCGAACTCACAATATTTGCATTGTAACAAAGCAGGAATGTATCGTGTCTAAATTAATGGTTTTTACTGGTAACGCCAATCCCGCTTTGGCTAAAAATGTTGCTGCACAATTGCATTTACCTCTCGGTGATGCGGATGTCAGTCAGTTTAGCGACGGCGAAATCGCCATAGAAATCAACGAAAACGTCCGCGGCGCCGACGTCTTCATTATCCAGTCGACTTGTCAGCCCACCAATGACAACCTGATGGAATTGATTGTCATGATTGACGCCATGCGTCGCTCCTCTGCCGGTCGTATTACTGCAGTTGTACCTTATTTTGGTTATGCCAGACAAGATCGGCGAGTCAGATCATCACGCGTTCCTATCAGTGCCAAAGTTGTTGCCGACATGATGACCGGCGTGGGTGTAGATAGAGTATTAACTGTCGATCTGCACGCAGAACAAATTCAAGGGTTCTTCGCCGTTCCTGTCGACAACGTTTACGGCTCGCCGGTGTTACTCGACGATATCAACAACCAGAATTACACCAATATGGTTGTGGTTTCACCGGACATTGGTGGCGTTGTGAGGGCCCGCGCGATTGCCAAACAGTTAGACGATTGTGACCTGGCGATTATTGATAAACGTCGTCCGCAGGCAAATGAAGCCCAGGTCATGCATATCATTGGCGAAGTCCAGGGTAGAACCTGCGTGCTGGTAGATGACATGGTCGATACCGCCGGCACATTATGCAAAGCTGCTGCCGCGCTAAAAGAAAATGGGGCCGAAAAAGTTGTCGCCTACTGTACCCACCCGGTGCTTTCAGGAAAAGCCCTCGAGAACATCAACAATTCCGAGCTGGATGAGCTGGTCGTTACGGACACGATTCCGTTAACCAAAGAGGCTGAAGCCTGCGGAAAAATTCGCGTATTGACAATGGCTAACTTATTAGCCGAGTCGGTACGCAGAGTAAGCAACGAAGAATCTATCAGCGCCCTGTTTCGATAGGGCACACCACGGAATAATGTGGCCACGGGTGATACACCCGGCAACCCATTGTTCCTCACTTCACACCACATGCTGGTCGCAGGCAATGGTGTGTTTCGCTATTTAAAGGAGACTTAATATGTCCGGCGAATTTACGTTAAAAGCAGAAAGCAGAACAGACCTGGGGAAAGGTGCGAGCCGCCGCCTACGTCGTCTGGAAAACAAAGTTCTAGGAATTGTCTACGGTGGCAAAAACAAGCCATCACCGATTACTGTTGCTATGAATGAAATTGTAAAACTGGCTGAAAACGAAGCTTTTTTTACCAGCCTGGTTGATTTAGACCTCGACGGTAAATCTGAGCAAGTTGTTATCAAAGATATGCAACGCCACCCAGCCAAAGAAACCATTATGCACGTTGATTTTTTGCGCGTTAGTGCTAAAACAAAAATCATCATGCACGTACCGCTGCACTTCACTAATGAAGAAACTTGCCACGGTGTGAAAATGGAAGGCGGCACGGTGTCACATGCGCTAAATGATATTGAAATCAGCTGTCTGCCAAAAGACCTGCCTGAATATATTGAAGTGAATATGGAAGCACTGAAAGTTGGCGATAACATTCACTTGTCTGATCTAACACTGCCTAAAGGTGTAGAAAGTGTTGCACTGGCTCACGGCGAAGACCATGACTTGTTGGTTTCAGCGGTGAACGCTCCACGCGGCGGCGGTGACGAAGAAGAAGAAACTCCTGCTACTGATGAAGCAGCAGACACTGAAGAAAGCAGCGACGAATAACAACGTCAGGCCAGCCAATTATCGGGGAATGATCACCCGCCAGATTGGCTAGCCAACGTGCCGAGAACCCTCGGCACTCACTGCTTTATCAATGGGGACTTTGTCCCCATTTTACTATCTGGTTATTATTAAATATCTGTATTGACACAGAGTCTCCAAAAAAAAGAGGCTGCAAAAATTGAGCGCTATTAAACTCATCGTTGGCCTGGGTAATCCCGGACGCGAATACGAAGAAACCCGCCACAATGCCGGCGCAATATTCGTAGAGGAACTTGCACGTCAACAAGGTTGCCCGCTAAAAGCAGAAGCCAAATTTTTTGGTGTTACCGGACGCATTCAACTCAACGGCGACGATGTCAGACTATTAATTCCCACTACCTTTATGAACCGCAGTGGCCAGGCCGTAGCAGCCATGTGTAAGTTCTATAAAGTGCCTATTGAAGAGATGCTGGTTGCCCACGACGAACTTGATATCGACTCAGGGACGGCACGATTTAAACAGGGGGGCGGTCACGGCGGTCACAACGGTTTACGGGACATTATTTCTCGATGTGGTAACAACAAAAAATTTCACCGACTGAGAATTGGCATCGGACATCCGGGTTCCGCCGACAAAGTAACCGGATACGTGCTCAGCAAAGCTCCGGCGGTTGAACATAGAAAAATGGAAGATATCATCGACGAAGCCATCCGTGCCCTGCCCGATGCCGTCGAGGGCGACTGGCCCAAAGCAATGAATTATTTGCACACATTTAAAGCGTAGAGAGAGAACAAACATGGGATTTAATTGCGGTATTGTTGGATTACCTAATGTCGGCAAGTCCACATTATTTAACGCCTTAACAAAAGCGGGAATTGATGCAGAGAACTTTCCATTCTGCACCATAGAACCCAACTCCGGTATCGTGCCTATTCCAGACCCACGTCAGGACAAACTGGCCGAGATCGTCAACCCCGAGCGCGTTGTTCCAACCACCATGGAATTTGTCGACATTGCCGGCTTGGTCGAAGGCGCCTCCAAAGGCGAGGGCCTGGGCAATCAATTTTTGGCCAATATTCGCGAAACCGACGCCATTGCTCATGTTGTCCGCTGCTTTGAAAACGAAAATGTCATTCACGTTGCCAACAAAATTGATCCTGCCAATGATATCGAAATCATTAATATGGAACTGGCATTAGCCGATTTGGACAGTGTTGAAAAACAGTTACAAAGAGTCACCCGCAGTGCCAAAGGTGGCGACAAAGAAGCCGCCGCACAAAAAGCATTAATTGAAAAACTGATACCTCATCTGGAAGAAGGTAATGCGGTACGATCGCTAACACTCAGCGAAGCTGAACAGGAAATACTACCCAGCCTGCATCTGCTGACCACAAAACCCACCATGTATATTGCCAATGTTGATGAAGACGGCTTTGAAGATAATCCATTCCTCGATATTGTCCGCGAAATCGCAGCAGCAGAGAACGCAGCACTTGTGCCCATTTGTAACAAACTGGAATCTGAGATTGCCGAACTCGATGACGAAGAAAAGGCTGAATTTCTTGAAGATCTGGGTATGGAAGAAGCGGGACTAAACCGGGTAATACGCGCTGGCTATGAGCTGCTGGGACTGCAGACCTATTTTACCGCCGGAGTACAGGAAGTTCGCGCATGGACCATTCCTATTGGAGCTACCGCGCCACAGGCCGCAGGTGTTATCCACACTGATTTTCAGCGCGGCTTTATCAAAGCCGAAGTTGTTTCTTATAACGATTTTGTTGAATATTCAGGAGAACAAGGCGCCAAAGAAGCAGGGAAATGGCGTCTTGAAGGAAAAGACTACATCGTCAAAGACGGTGACGTTATTCACTTTAAGTTTAATGTATAGAATCCAACTACCAAAATCATCAAACGCGCTTGACAGTCGCTGGCCAAATCGCCAGAATACGCGCCTCTTTTAGTGTCGACGTCAGATTGTCGCAGGCTAAACGACCGTGGCGAGGTAGCTCAGCTGGTTAGAGCACATCACTCATAATGATGGGGTCGGTGGTTCAAATCCACTCCTCGCTACCACTATATCAATGA
>JBALTE010000008.1:0-30463 GCA_036963965.1 Oceanicoccus sp.
TACGATTCGGGAGAATCGACCAGCTTTATTGGCGGGTTATCGGCTGTTGATTGGGATGGGGACTACGATGATGATGCCGTCTATTTTGGTACTGTGGGTGGCACGGTTGCTTCGCCTTCAGGGGACTTGAAAAGACTGAGACCGGGAGGCGCGTTCAGCACATTGTTGACTGGTGTCAGTGGCCGTTCTTTTGCCCATACGCCCGTTACCGTAAAAGATGCCCAGAATAATCATTGGGTGTTTAGCGGGACTGGCCGTCTATTGGCGGCGAGCGATTTAGCAACGTCAGATTTAGAAACTTTTTACGCTATCAAAGAGCCATTAAATACTAGCGGTTCGCCAGATTATAGTTCCGTTGCGAAGAGTAATCTCGAAGACGTAACAGATATACGGGTTTTCAGTAATGGTGTCGTTACAAATACATCAGGTACAACGCCTATTACTGTCAATAGTCTATCAGTTAGCACCTTTTCTGCGTTGGAGTTGGCGTTGAGAAATGATCAGGGTTGGTTTAGGGAGTTTAGCCCTACCGGCTCCCGTACAACACAACCCCCAACAGTGACTAATGACGCACTTTTTATTACCGTCGTTCATCCTGATGCCGGCAGTGTGTGTGAGGTCAATGGTGATAGCTTTATCTACTTGCTTGATTTTTCTACCGGTACACCGTCCCCTAACGCTTATATAGGAACTGACAGTACTGTTACTTATGGTTCTGCGGAACTGTTGGATTTATATCAGCCAGAAGAGGATTCAATCATTGTTGGTACCACTGCTGTAAAAGATGGTGTTGTTATTACAGAAGATGATGCTGAATCGTCGTTTGTTGGTGGTAATTTCAGCTCAAATATTAACGGCCGTATGTCATGGCGTGAGCTATTTTTAAATTAGTAGAGAATTGATATGACAAAAAAACGTGCAATAAAACCGATGGGGTTTACTCTGGTTGAGCTACTGGTCGCTTTGGCCATTGTCGGTATTCTGGCTGCGATAGCGATTCCCAATTATCAGAGCAGTGTGCAAAAATCCCGACGCGCCGACGGCAAGGTGGCTCTCACCCAGGCAGCGACGTTGCAAGAACAGTGGTTTTTCCAATTTAATGTGTATACGGACGACGTCACGAATCTTGGCAGTAGTGGTGCAACCCTAACGTCTCCGGAAGGTAATTACACTATTACAGCGGCGACCGCGAACAGTGGATCTGAATTTACGCTGACGGCTACCGCGACAGGAACCCAGTTGGATGATTCCAGGTGCCGGGAACTGAGTCTCGCTCATACCGGGCAAAAAACATCCCGGGATAGTGGCGGCGGCACCTCCACTGATTGTTGGTGATGTGTTCGGAAGTGTTAGGCTAAAGGCGGGTTGCTGAAGAATAGTAGATCGGATTCTACAGCAATCGTTTTTTGGCTGGTTCATTAACATTCAATGTTCTCATTTTCTTTTCCTTCGACGATACCATCGGTATCCATGTCTCTCGCCAATCGCGGCCTGCCACTAAAATTGATGATCACTTGGCTACCGTATCGCGCGTCTCCGGTGGACGGGCAATATTGAATTCGTCCAAAGTCAATTGCTGAACCGTTGGGTCGGTAGCGGATGTAGTTTCTTCCCGCGGAAACACGAAACTCAAAAATATGGCTGGCGCCGTCAAATTGAATAATTCGAATTAGTTCATCGGCTTCACTGGTTTTGTTATTGTTGTCATCATGGAAAACAATGAGTTGACGAGTACTTTTTTTATCACAATTCACCCCATTGTCGGAAAGACAAAGGGTGATCACACGGTTTCTGCCAATGGCTTCACTCCTGGTATATTGCAGCGCATTTACGATTGATTTTGTCGCAGTTGTGGACTGTGCCCTCTTTAGAAGATGGACCAGAGAGCTCGCTCCGGCAGTCGACAGAATTGACGCGATACTCAGGGTGAAAATCAGTTCGATTAAAGAGAATCCGGATGCGGTTCTCCGATAAGGATAATGTTTCATAGAGTCCCTCCTTGGTCTCTGGTTCTAGCTATCTACTTCCAATACACTAAATCCTTTCAGTGTTGTTGAAAATTACCACACCTGCTAATAACTGTCTATTACCAAGACTATGGGAGTTGGTTTAGCTACTCCAAATTATTCTTTTTCAGCTTATACCGTAATTGCCGAAATGAAATCCCTAAAAGTTCTGCCGCTGCAGTTTTGTTCCATCGGGTTTCCTCCAGAGCGGCCTTAATTACCTGCGTTTCAATATTTTCTAAATACCCCTCCAAATCACCAAACGCATTTTTGGGGTCGTCAAATTCAAGTGTTTGAGATGTATTGCCGACAAGTGGTTTATTGAGTGATTGTTGTAGTTGTAAATCCTGTTCTTGAATAATATTCCCTTCGCATAAGGTATAAGCGCGTTCAAGGGTATTCTCGAGTTCCCTGACATTACCTGGAAAGGAGTATCGATTTAGCGCGGCCATCGCTTCATCGGATACCTGCGGCTTTTCAATCTGCCATTCCTCGGCCAGCTTTGATAAGGCAAAGTCCGCTAATAGCGAGATGTCAGCTTGTCTCTCGCGCAAAGGAGGGACTTTTAGTTCGATAACATTGATTCGATAGAACAAGTCACGGCGGAATCGTTCGCCCTCTACTTCTTCGGCGAGGTCTTTGTGGGTGGCACTGAGTATTCGAACATCAACCGTAACTTCATCATTGGAGCCCACTTTCCGAATCGCTTTTTCCTGAATAGCTCTCAGCAACTTAACCTGCATGGGTAGCGGCAGGTCAGCAACTTCATCGAGAAACAAGCTGCCACCATTGGCCGCTTCAAACAGTCCCTGCTTATTTTCCAGAGCTCCGGTAAAACTGCCTTTAGTATGACCAAAAAACTCACTTTCCATAAGTTCAGAGGGAATTGCACCACAATTAACTGGAATAAAGGGCTTGCTGCCGCGAGGACCATTAGCATGGATAAGGCGTGCGACAACTTCTTTACCACTGCCAGATTCGCCGCTGATATACACTGGAGCCTGGCTGCGAGATAGCTTACTGACCTTGTCGCGTAAAGACTCAATGACCTGAGTTTCCCCCAGCAGTTGAACCTGGTCACCATAATCGACCTGTTCTATGCCCTGGCTGAGTTTTAGGGCCGTGTCTATCAGGTTGCGTAACCGCTCGATATCAATGGGTTTATTGACGAAATCAAATGCTCCGGCCTTTAGTGCGTCAATGGCTATTTCGGTACTGCCAAATGCAGTGATCATTGCAACAGGAATCTCTGGGCGTTCTTGCTGTATGTGTCTTATGATGTCTAGACCATCACCATCAGGCAGTTTCATATCAGTTAGGCATAGGCCATAGTCGTTTGCTTTCAAATACGAAATAGCCGCAGAGACATTTTCAGCGCTGTCGGTGTCCAAGCCCATGCGATTGATGGTGATTTCCAATAGCTCTCGAATATCGGGCTCATCATCAATTATTAAAACACGATTGTTACGCATGGCATGATTGTTCCGGATGAAGGAATGGCTATTCAGTTGAAAGACGTCGGTCTGGGTGTGGAAAGCTGATTCGAAAGCAGCTCTTATTGTTGTCGTCGCGCAAGTAGTCAAGTCTGGCTTCGTTAGCTTCACACAATTCACGTGAAATATATAAGCCAAGACCGGTGCCTTTTGTCTCTGTAGTATAGAACGGTTCGAATAAATGTTCCTGTTCAGGTTCACTAATTCCGTGACCTTCATCAATAATGTCCAGCACAGGCAGTGACGTGTCGGTGTTGAGATGAACACTATACGTTAATGTTGCTGCACCATTCTTCTGGACGCTATATCGAAGCCCGTTTTGGGTTAAGTTGGTAATGATTTGAGTGAGTTGGCTACTGTCAAAAGTGACTTCTGTAGTTTGACCACTTTCAATGATTATAATATCGAACGGCTGACCATTTTCCTGTTCAAATTCGTTGACAAAATGTTGCAGCCACTTTTTTAGTACAATCTTTTCCGGGTTTGGGGCATTTCGTCGTGACAGGTCTAGTACGTTTTCGATGATACTATTCATTCGTTTTGAGTGATTCTGAATAATTGCGGACAGTTTTTTATCGGCCCCGTCGAGCATCTCAGATTCGTCGAGTAATTGTGCGGCATGACTGACAGCACTAAGAGGATTGCGTATCTCATGGGCGATACTAGCGGTTAGACGGCCTAACGACGCCAGTTTCATTTGTTGGGCACGTTGTGAAAGGCGCCGATTGTCCTCCAGAAAAATAAGCGTGTCTTTACCTTTGTCGTCACTCAGGGCTGAAAAGCTGGCGTTGATTTCTCTGCCTGTGTCTGTCGTTCTGAATGGTGCAGATTTAAGTTGTGGTGTCAGTTTCCATTGATGAAATTTTTTCATCAGCAAGGGCGGAAGGGTTACCATGCTATTATTTTTGGATCCCGGGTTGATGTTAATAGGAGTGAGAAACTCATCCGCAGCAGCGTTGCATAGTTGAATATTGCCATGTTGATCGCTCACTATGATACCTGTTCGCATTCGCTGGACTATTTGCTGATTCAGCGATTGTAATCGAAGAACATCTGATGCCCGGTCGTCGGCGAGCACCTGTGCATTACGTATTCTTGTTGCAAGGTTCTGAATCAATAGTGACGTGATAAAAAACGTCATTCCGAGCAAACCGGCTGATACAAATCCGGATGTTTCTAGACTGCCACTAGCAATAAGTCTGGCCGTGTCTGCAATGATGGCTATGCTGGCAATTGCAGCAATCAGTGCGGCGAGTTGGCGTCGTAGAACGATACTGCTTGCTGCAACTATAACGACAAGAAGAATACCCAGGCCACTATCTACACCATTGCTAGCATCGGTAATGACAATGACTGCAGCTATATCGAAAATAAAATTGGTAAATAGTTGCTGACTGTTGAAGGAGATTTTTTTGGGCAGAATAACAACTAGTCCAAACAGATTTACCGCCAAGTAAACCATAGTTGCATAAAGAAACTGGTTTGGTTTTAGCCCGCCTACCAAAGATATATTAGTAGTCAATACGAAGGTGGCCAGTAATGCGATGCACAGGAAAATACGATAGATCGTATAAACTTTTAGCAACGTCAGGTTTTCTTGTTGATTGCGATCGGAGTCCATTTGACGGCTAATCATAGTTGCTCGGATTCAGTGCATGGCGGTGAAAATGACTGGGATTAATCATAGATTGTTGGTATCGGCTTCCGCTTGTGTTGGGTTTTTGTGTAAATAGACTCGATATGTGTGGCGACATCTTTTTTGACATCCCGTCCTTCCAAGTAGTCATCCAGTTCGTCGTAAGTAACGCCGAGGGCTTGTTCGTCGGCTTTCTGTGGCGAGAGAGACTCTAAATCAGCGGTAGGTATTTTATTGATAAGTTGTTGTGGGACTCCAAGTGTCGCTGCGACCTGTCTAACCTGGCGCTTGTTAAGTCCAAATAAGGGCGCAAGATCACAAGCCCCATCTCCCCACTTGGTGAAAAAGCCGGTAATATTTTCTGCAGAATGATCGGTTCCGAGAACCAGGCCATTTAGGAGCGCGGCGATATCGTATTGAGCAGCCATTCTCGCTCTCGCTTTGACATTACCTTTGGCAAAATCCTTCAGAGTGTTGGATTCAGTCAATAGCCCAGAATCCTCGAGTGCACTCATTGCCTCTTGATGAATTCCATCGGCACCTGATTTAACGTTGATGCAGATACTTTCGCTCGGCTGAATGAAATTGATAGACGCCTGTGCATCGTGTTCATCCAACTGCACCCCATAAGGAAGTCGCACGGCAACAAATTTATAATGAGAGCAATCATGCTGCTGGTTAAGTTGATCTGTGGCTAATTGTGCGATTCGCCCGCAAACAGCCGAGTCGATCCCGCCGCTGATGCCAAGTATTAAGATTTTTATGCCGCTATTGTTCAGTTGGTTTTTTATGAAGTTAACACGGCGCTCAATCTCAAATGCAGGGTCAATTTCTGCAAGTACTCTCATCTCTTTGATTATCTCGGCTCTGCCCATTTCCCGTCTCTCTTACTTGATTTGGTGTTGTGTCGATCATTCTAGGACATTTGTTGCATTGGCGAAATACCGTGTGCACAGATTAAAATCGCATATAACAAAAACAAAGCGGCTTCTATTAGGAATGTATTCCTGTTTGAGACTATTACGACAAGATTTGATGAGGTTGACTATGTCAGATGTGAATTTTTGCTACCGCTACTCGGCACAGCGATTGTGCCTGGAGCAAGGGCTGGGGACGGCTCGGTTTACCAAAATAGGCAATAACTGCCAACCTACCGCCGCCAGCCAGGGTATTTCTGGATTAACGGTCCAGATACTCGGCCCTGTTATCGAATTTAGGCGGGTCACTTCGATCGAATAAGCCAAATGACACTTTGTTGAGTAATGACGATTCGGTAGGCGTAAATTTGCTAATAAACACACCATTTTCGTCCAGCGACGGATGATCGCTGTAGTTCTCATTGAGGACGGCAAGTGTATTTGTTGCCAACTCATCGAGGCTTAGTAGCTGGTATGCCTGGATCATGACAGCCAACGCGTCGCCGGTTGCCGGGGTTTGGGGGAAGTTTTCGACGACGTAGCGACCACGATTGGCCGCAGCAATGTAAGCGCCACGTTGGAAATAGTAGTTGGCAACGTTAATTTCGTAGCGAGCGAGTCGCGCCCTCAGATAGAGCATGCGGGCTTTGGCATCGGAAGCATAGGGACTATCAGGGTAACGGTAGAGTAGTTGACGAAAATCTTCAAAGGACTGTAAGGCCGCGCCAGGATCTCGCATGGTCATATCAGTTGGTAAGAAACGATCGAGAAAGCCTTGCCCCTCTATATAGTTTGCCAGACCTTTAATATAATAGGCATAGTCAGCATTTGGATGCTGCGGGTGTAGTCTGATAAACCGGTCAGCGGCCGCAATAGATGCTTCTGATTCATAGTTCAGATAGTGAGCGTAGATGATTTCCAGCTGTGCCTGCTCAGCGTAGGGTCCAAAGGGGAACCGGGCTTCAAGCAATTGCAGCTTTTTCACAGCATTTTGATAACTTTCTTTGCTGAGACTGTCTTGTGCCGACTCATAGAGTTCTTTTTCAGTCATATCTTGTGGTACTTCATCGTCGGATGAGCACCCTGCAAGACCAACAAGCAGAGATATTGAGAGAAAAATTGATTTAGCGAGCCTGTTCATTCAACGGATTCCGAGCATTCATATACAATGAGACCATCATAAACACAAAAAGTGCATCTCCGGCGGAGCTGTATTTAACCACAGCAGCCGATTGGCTTAAAGTAATCGTTACGGGAATTTAGATGGCAGAGACAATTGAATTGACAGCAACAGTGCCGGAAGGGCTTGAGGGTAGTCGCCTCGATCAAGTCGCGGCTCAGTTATTTCCTGACTATTCACGGGCGCGGTTGCAAATATGGATTAAAAGTGGCGAGCTTACGGTTGACGGCGAGGCCAAGAGGCCGCGGGAAAAACTGCTTTCGGGTGAACTGTTGCAGTTGCGCGCAGTGGTCGAAGATGAAGAGCGCTGGGATGCGGAGTCGATTGAATTAGATGTTGTGTATGAAGATGACGCTTTGCTGGTTATCAATAAACCAGCGGGGCTCGTTGTTCATCCGGGTGCCGGGCATGCCAGTGGGACACTGCTGAATGCACTGTTGGCTCATTTGCCAGATATAGCGAGTGTGCCACGCGCGGGTATTGTCCATAGGTTGGATAAAGATACCAGTGGGATTATGGTAGTTGCGAAAACACTAGCGGCGCAAAATCATCTTGTTAATCAACTACAAGAGCGCACGGTGAGTCGTGTCTACGAGGGGGTTATCTTTGGTAGCCTGACCGGGGGAGGGGCTGTCAGGGCTGATATTGGCCGCCATCCCCGACAGCGAACGAAAATGGCGGTGCTAGCAATGGGAGGCAAAGAAGCTATCACCCATTATCGGTTGATCAAGCGATTCAACAATCATTGTCATATCCGCTGTATGCTTGAGACCGGTCGTACGCATCAGATTCGGGTACATATGGCTCATATTAAACATGCTCTGGTTGGGGATCCTTTGTACGGGGGGCGCCCGCGTATTCCCAAAGGAGCGAGTGAGGAGTTGATTAATGGCCTAAGGAACTTTGGCAGGCAAGCCTTGCATGCCCGGCAATTGTCATTGATTCATCCGCTTTCCAATGAAGAAGTCAGTTGGGAAATCCCGCTGGTGGACGATATGGTGAATTTAATAGCATTATTATCTGCGGAAGACACTGAGTGAGAACCAGTTTACCGTTTGCAATTTATCCTGACTGGCCTGTGCCCGACAATATTGTCGCTTTTTCTTCACTCAGAAAGGGTGCTGGCGTTAGTCAGTTTCCCTACGAGCAATTTAATCTTGCTGCTCATGTTGGGGACGACCCGGACATTGTTAAATCTAACAGGATGATATTGAACCAATCGTGCGAAGGTTTGGATCACATAACATGGCTAAACCAGGTGCACGGCACTCGGGTAGTAACCGCAGGAGAAGAAAATAACCCAGTTGCTGATGGCTGTATTAGCAGTGCGCCAGGTGTTGGGTGTGCAGTTATGACAGCTGATTGTTTACCAGTGATACTGTGTGATCAATACGGTCAGCAAATTGCTGCGGTTCATGCTGGCTGGAGAGGCTTGGCAGCAGGTGTTGTTGAAGAAGCGATTGCGCAATTTGCTGCCGATGCCGCCGATATTTTGGTCTGGTTAGGGCCTGCAATTGGCCCGGAAAATTTTGAAGTAGGTGAAGACGTCAGGCAGAGTTTCCTGGACGCGGCTAGCACCACAGAAAAAAGAAAAATCTCCAGTGCCTTTGTTAAGCATGGGAGTAAAAAAAATCACTTTTTTTCTGATCTATATCAAATAGCACGCATTCGACTTAACGCAATGTCAGTTACAAAAGTATACGGTGGAGGACTTTGTACTTACGCAGACCCGGATCGATTTTACTCTTATCGGCGGGATGGCGTTACAGGGCGTATGGTTACGATGATCTACAAAAAGAGTATTTGTTGATTTTCGACGTTTGATTATTGTTGTTTTTATTTTTTGCCGTCTAAAACTGCCCTTGATTTTTCCCTGTTTGCCCCTATCTAATAGTTATTATATTCCACAAAAAATGACTAAATGGTAAAAAATCATGCGTATCGATCGATTTACTAACCAATTGCAAAATGCTTTGTCTGATGCCCAGTCGTTGGCCGTCGGTAAAGATCATAACTCTATTGACCCACTACATTTGCTATCCGCCTTGTTGGATCAGGTTAATGGTTCGGTTCAACCGTTATTGAGGCAAGCCGGTGGCAATATATCGACCCTCAAAGATTCTCTAGACCAGGCTATGGTCGGTTTGCCAACGGTGTCAGGCACAGTTGGTGATGTCCACATGTCCAGTGATTTGGCCCGCGTTTTAAATTTAGCTGATAAACAGTCTCAGCAAAATAATGACGCTTATGTGTCTTCTGAAGTTGTAGCTATGGCTATGTTGGATGCCAATATTGCTGTTAGTAAACTATTAACTGATTCAGGAGTGAGCAAGCAGTCTTTAGTGAGTGCAATAGAAAGTGTTCGCGGTGGAGAGTCAGTTAACGATCCTGCCGCTGAGGAAAATCGTCAGGCTTTGGATAAGTATACTATTGATTTGACTGAGCGTGCAGAGCAGGGAAAACTTGACCCAGTAATAGGGCGTGATGATGAGATACGCAGAACCATTCAAGTGCTTCAACGGCGCACTAAAAATAATCCTGTATTAATTGGTGAACCGGGCGTTGGTAAAACGGCAATTGTTGAAGGTTTGGCGCAGAGGATTGTCAATGGAGAAGTACCGGAAGGTTTGAAAGATAAGCGAGTGTTATCTCTGGATCTTGGTTCGCTATTAGCGGGAGCTAAGTTTCGAGGAGAGTTTGAAGAGCGCCTGAAAGCGGTACTTAACGAGCTGGGTAAGCAGGAAGGTCGAATCATTCTGTTTATTGATGAGCTCCATACGATGGTTGGTGCTGGTAAGGCTGAAGGGTCTATGGATGCAGGTAATATGTTGAAGCCCGCCTTGGCCCGGGGAGAATTGCATTGTGTTGGTGCAACAACCCTGGATGAATATCGGAAGTATCTGGAAAAGGATGCCGCGCTGGAACGTCGCTTCCAAAAAGTATTGGTTGAAGAGCCCAGTGAAGAAGACACCATTGCCATTTTGCGTGGCCTGAAAGAGCGTTATGAAATTCATCATGGGGTTGATATTACTGATTCAGCGATTATAGCGGCAGCTAAATTATCCCAGCGTTATATCACTGATCGGCAATTGCCAGATAAGGCGATAGATCTGATTGACGAGGCTGGCAGTAGAATTCGCATGGAAATTGATTCCAAGCCCGAAAGTATGGATCGGCTTGAGCGGCGTCTAATTCAATTGAAAATTGAGAGAGAGGCAGTAAAAAAGGATACCGACAGCGCCGCTATCAAACAGCTGGAAATACTTGATAGCGATATCGAAAAATCCGAGAAAGAGTATGCGGATTTGGAAGAAATTTGGGTGGCTGAGAAGTCGGCTGTACAGGGATCACAGCAAATAAAGAGTGATCTCGAACAGGCCAGAATGGAACTTGAGGCCGCTCACAGGGCTGGTGATTTGACGCGTATGTCTGAATTGCAATATGGCGTTATCCCAGGACTTGAAAAAACCTTGGCGACCGCAAGTCAGGCCGAAACCGTTGAGATGACGTTATTGAGAAATAAGGTGACCGACGAAGAGGTGGCGGAAGTTGTGTCAAAATGGACCGGTATTCCGGTTTCCAAAATGCTGGAGGGGGAGCGAGGCAAATTATTACGAATGGAAGAATCACTACAAGAACGGGTGATAGGTCAGAGCGAAGCAGTGATATCGGTATCCAACGCGGTTCGGCGTTCTCGTGCTGGACTATCCGATCCCAACAGACCCAATGGCTCATTCTTGTTTTTAGGACCGACAGGTGTTGGTAAAACTGAATTGTGTAAAGCACTGGCAATGTTTCTTTTTGATAGTGAAGAGGCGATGGTGCGCATTGATATGTCTGAGTTTATGGAAAAACACTCAGTAGCCCGGTTGATTGGTGCGCCTCCAGGTTATGTCGGTTACGAAGAGGGAGGTTATTTAACGGAGGCTGTGCGTCGCCGTCCCTACTCAGTATTATTGCTTGATGAAGTAGAAAAGGCACATTCGGATGTTTTTAATGTTCTGCTGCAAGTATTGGACGATGGCCGTTTGACTGATGGTCAGGGTCGTACTGTAGATTTTAGAAATACGGTTATTGTGATGACCTCAAACCTTGGTTCAGACCTGATTCAGCAATTGTCTGAAGAAGAAAATTACGAAGCGATGAAGCGTTCAGTTATGGAAGTTGTCGGTGGGCATTTTCGTCCGGAATTTATCAACAGGATTGATGAAACCGTGGTGTTTCATCCTCTGGGTAAAGAGCAGATTCGTGGTATTGCCGCGATCCAGATTGATTTGTTACGTGACCGGTTACGCGACCGAGAGCTGGGGCTGGAACTTAGCGATGCGGTGATCGACAAATTGGCAAATATTGGTTTTGATCCTGTTTACGGAGCCCGTCCATTAAAAAGAGCGATTCAGCAATACTTGGAGAATCCACTGGCTCAGGACATCTTACAAGGCAAATTTACAGCGGGCGACGTGATTAAGTGTGAGTTGGACAGTGATACTGAAAAACTGATATTTAGTCACTAGTTGTAACTCTGTTAATCGAGGATGTGTTGGCTACGGGAATTCTTACAACTTGATGTAAGGATTCCCGTATAAGTTATTAGCAATATATTTTAATAAATTTTCTGGCGTTGTCACGTTGCTGTTCTTTTTCGTCTTCCGAAAGGATACGTTTGCTGCCGTCGGGCTCGGTGATGCGGATTCGAGCGGCATCAAGCGCCTTCAAATTTCCTTTAGCCTGTTCGCAGAGTACGGGATCTTTTTCAGGCATGACTTGCAGGGTTCGCTCACCTTCCGCTGCAGTTGATTGCTCGTCAGTGATATCGTCGCCGTTCTCACTGGCGGTTTTTGCGCCACCTGCGAATTGAATAAATTCAGCTTCAATACCTTCAGGGGGCCGGTCGGAGTATTGAACGGTGCCAGCGCTATCGGTCCAGCGATAATGGCCATTTGACGCGGCGTGGATAGACGACGTGACCAGTATTCCCAGGCCTATAATCAGTGCACATGCTACTTTGTTCATTTTAATGTCATTCCTTCTCGATTGAAACCTGAGCGCAAACGCTACAGCTGCTTCAATTATGGCAAAGAACCATGATTTCGACAGAATTTTGTCCTCAAATTATCGACAAATTCAAAAAAATCAATTATTTCGTCCAAATTGTCGACAAACGGTTGACTTTGATCGATCTTCATTCAGAATTGGGTCTTAGAACGTAGTTGGCCGATATTTGCTGCTTACCGGCAGTTGATATTAGCGTCGAGTCTCTACTTACCGGTATTGACTATGGGACGCTCCCTTCACTCTGCAGACACACAACCTGTGTTGCGAGAATGCCGTCATAACAGGTACTCCCTGTTTGGCACAGACAATGTTTGTCTTAAGGCGTTATCGCCCGGTGTGGTCCCAGCTAGGGAGACACTGGTTTTTTTGGTTGTGAGGTTTGTGTCCTCGAAAGTTTGTCAACATGATAGTTGCAAGTCGGTAGTGATGCTGGTTTGTATCCGTTAGTTGATAGTCTCTTGGTTATAACATCTCATGTTTTTTTCACACTGATATGAGGAATTTTCAGTGGACATGTTATCAGGCGGCGAAATGGTCGCGCGAGCGCTGGAAGACGAAGGCGTAGAATTTATTTTCGGTTATCCCGGCGGCGCAGTTTTACACATTTACGATGCACTTTTTCAATCGTGTAAAGTGCCCCATATTCTAGTTAGGCATGAACAGGCAGCGACTCACGCAGCTGATGGCTATGCGCGAGCGACTGGGAAGCCCGGCGTTGTGCTCGTGACGTCAGGACCAGGCGCAACAAATGCTATAACAGGTATCGCTACAGCCTATATGGACTCTATCCCTATGGTTGTGTTGTCTGGCCAGGTTCAAAGTCATTTGATTGGTGGCGATGCCTTTCAGGAAACCGATATGGTAGGGATCTCACGGCCTATCGTTAAGCATAGCTTCCTGGTAAAGCGCACTGAAGATATTCCGGGAATCATTAAGAAAGCATTCTATCTTGCGGCGACAGGTAGGCCAGGTCCTGTTGTTATTGACTTTCCGAAGGATCTTACTAACCCGGTTGATAAATATGAGTATATCTATCCCGAGACAGTAAAGATGCGCTCCTACGCACCAGCTACACGGGGACACTCCGGGCAAATCAAAAAAGCAATACAGTTATTACTGAGCGCGAAACGACCGGTCATCTACAGTGGTGGTGGCGTTGTGTTGGGTAATGGCAGTGAGTTGTTAACTGAGTTAGCCCGAGAACTGAATTACCCTGTCACCAGCACGTTGATGGGCTTGGGGGCTTATCCAGCAACTGATAGGCAGTTCCTCGGAATGTTGGGGATGCATGGCTTTTATGAAGCCAATCACGCAATGCACAACAGTGATGTCATTCTGGCTATCGGCGCACGATTTGATGACCGCGTTACTAATACCATTAGTAAGTTCTGTCCGTCTGCCAAAATTATCCACATCGATATTGATCCAGCTTCAATTTCAAAAACGGTGACTGCAGACATTCCTATTGTTGGTCCGGTGAATGCTGTTTTAGAAGAAATGCTAACTCAAATACGAGCAGCCAGGGCATCACAGGGAGCTGATGCGGGACCTGATGAAAAAGCGATTGCCAGCTGGTGGACACAGATAGATGCATGGAAAGAATCTCATGGATTGTGGACCGCGCCACGCTACGATACCGAAAGCGGTTTGATTAAACCGCAACAGGTTATTGAATCACTGTATCGGGCGACTAACGGAGATGCATATGTCACCTCCGATGTTGGCCAGCACCAGATGTTTGCTGCTCAATTCTACAAGTTCGATAAGCCAAGGCGTTGGATTAACTCCGGTGGTTTAGGAACAATGGGTTTTGGTTTGCCTGCGGCAATGGGTGTCAAACTGGCGTTTCCTGATCACGATGTTGCTTGTGTAACAGGTGAGGGCAGTATTCAAATGAATATCCAGGAGCTGTCTACCTGCAGCCAATATTCTACCCCGATCAAAATAATAAACCTTAATAACGGCTATCTCGGGATGGTCAAACAGTGGCAGGACATGAATTATTCCAGTCGTTACTCCGAGAGTGTGTATGAGGATTCACTGCCCGATTTTGTTAAGTTGGCAGAGGCTTATGGCCATGTTGGTATGAAGGTTGATCGTTTGGAAGACTTGGATGCAGCAATGGATGAGGCCTTCAAGTTGAAAGATAAATTGGTTTTCCTTGATGTCTACGTTGATCGTCACGAACATGTTTACCCGATGCATATAGCTCCAGATGGCTCCATGAGAGACATGTGGTTGAGTAAAACGGAGCGAACATAATGCGACATATAATTTCAGTATTACTGGAGAACGAGCCGGGAGCGTTAAGCCGCGTAGTTGGGTTATTCTCTCAGAGAGGATATAACATCGCGAGTCTGAACGTGGCTCCGACTGAAGATACAACATTGTCTCGTTTGACTCTTACGACTGAGGGAGATGATCAGAAAATTGAACAGATTACCAAGCACCTCAATCGACTGATTGAGGTGGTCAAGTTGGTCGACCTCACTGAAGGTGCTCATATAGAACGCGAGCTGATGATGGTGAAAGTCAGGGCGACGGGTGCGCAGCGAGCAGAAATAAAGCGTTGTACTGATATTTTCCGTGGGCAGATCATTGATGTCGGCCCCAATGTCTATACCATTCAAATAGCAGGTGCTGCTGATAAACTCGACGCGTTTATCGAATCTATTGGCGACACTGCAATACTTGAAGTTGTGCGTAGCGGTGTATCAGGCATTGCTCGTGGAGAAAAAGTACTGACATTGTAGTATCAACAATAGGCCATGTTCTCTGTCCAAGAAATATGGCCTATTGTATCTTCGTGGTTTTTTTTCGAGAAAACATCGCACCAGTTACAATTAATAGTCCTTACGGGAAAAGAGATGCATCTAACGGAAAATGATGTTCACATCTGGAGTGTAGATATTGCCCGTGTTGACCCTGCCTTAATCAATGTTTATCGCGCCATTATGTCTGCCGAAGAACTGGAGAGAAATCAGCGCTATCGTTTTGAAAAAAACCGTTTCAGCGATTGTGTAACTCGGGCTTTGGCACGAGATGTTCTGTCAAAGTATGTGGATAGAAGTCCCGAATCCTGGTGTTTTTCTAAAGGCGAACATGGAAAGCCTGAGCTGATTAATTCTCCAGTTCCTTTGCGGTTTAATCTTAGTCACACTTCACATCACGTTGTCTGCGTAGTGACACCAGTATATGACGTCGGTATCGATATAGAGCATACGGCGAGAAAAAATGATGTACTGGCGATTGCGGATCGATATTTTTCAGAACAGGAAGTTGCAGACCTGTTTGAGTTACCTATTGAGCGGCAACCCGATCGTTTCTTTGATTACTGGACGTTAAAAGAAGCATATATGAAGGCGAGTGGCGAGGGTATTTCCCTTGGGCTGGGAAATTTTAGCTTTCATTTTGACAAAAGTAAGGCTGCTCGTATCAGTTTTGGAGAGAGCATTATCGATAATCCTGACAACTGGTTTTTCCAGCAATTTAATCCGGCTGAGGATCATCGAATGGCATTGGCGATTTGTTGCGGCCGCCATAACAAGACGAAGCTCACTATAAGCCAATTTCCAACAGTTCCGCTCACTGCACAGTAACGAGTTTAGAGTCTCATGCCTCGGAAAGCGGCTGTTCTCCATTACTGTTACTTTCATTGCTTGATTGCTGGTAGTGTTCGATCGCAGTGACAGGAAGCAGTGCAATGACCTTGCTGTCGCTAACAACATCGGGTTCAAAGTCGTTGGTAAATGCCCGTAACTTGCCATCAGCGCCAATTAGGAATAGGGGAATAGCAGATTTCCCATAGCGACTGATGTAGTCGTCCCAAGTAAATGATTCAGTAAACCGTGTCGTTTTAACTTCGCCACCCTGGCCGAGCAGGCTGGACAGTTTTTGCAGTGTCAGGCTATCATCAAATAATCGCGGTGCCCGGTATTGGTCATTGATCCTGCTTTTTTCGAAATCATCCTTTTCTTCAGTAGTACGTAACGAAAAGACACGATTTCGACCGAATTCATTGCGATATTTCAAGCACGATAGGGTATTCAGCGCCGGCCGTCGAGACATGGCAAAAAGCCGTCCAATACCGACGAGGTCGAGTTGCTGATCGGCGTGGGCAGAAACCGGACTGCCAAAAAATGTATCTAGTCCTTCCATTCTGGCATCTTTGATATCACTCCAGCTGGTTCCCGCTACTTTGATTCGAAATCCGTTGTCTTGTAGAGCTGTAGCAATACTTCTGGCGACAGAGTTTGCGCCAATAATAAGAATACCCTTGGGTTCTTCTTCTGTTACTCCCAAGGCTCTTGCCAGGGGTTTTGCGGTTAGGCTCTGCAATAATACAGTCACAATAATAACCATAAAGGTTAGCGACGAGAGCAACTGTGCATGCTCGTAACCCAGAGTTTCCAACTTCAACGCAAACAGTGATGAGACGGCAGCGGCAACTATGCCACGAGGACCAATCCAGGAAATAAGTGATTTTTCCTGGATTGATAAATCTGAATGCCAGGTGCTGGCAAATACCATTACCGGCCTGGCGATTAACACTGTAATGAGAACGCCCAGCGACGACCAGCCTGCAGCTAGTAAATCATTGACTTGAAAGCGGGCAGCCAAAACAATAAAGAGCACCGAAATAATGAGTACTGATAAGCTCTCCTTGAAGCTCAATATTTCGTGAATATCTATTTTTTTATCATTGGCTAGCCATAGACCCATAACAGTTACTGCGAGCAGGCCCGATTCGTCAGCATAGTGGTTAGCGACAGCAAATGTCGTTAACGCTAAGGCAAGCGCAAAGACGTTGTGCAGATATTCAGGTATTAGATGACGTCGTAGCAGGAAACTCAAAGAGATGGCAGCCGCAACTCCGGCAGATAAGCCTGTTGCAATTTCAACCAAAAATATTACTAGGGAATTGGCCTGTGCGCCGGAAGCAATCGCTTCAAAGACGATAACAGCCAGCAATGCGCCCAGCGGGTCAATTAATATGCCCTCCCAGCGCAGTATGTTTGATACATTAGGAGTGGGTCTAACAGTTCGAAGTAGTGGCGTGATTACTGTTGGCCCCGTCACCACAACCAACGAACCAAAAAGCAGGGAAACTACCCAGTTCATTTCGGTGAATAAGTATGTACCTAAAGCAATAATCAGCCAGCTGAGACCAGCTCCCCATGTAACCATATTGGTTACTGAAGGACCGTGACCTTTGATGTCAGAAAAACGTAACGTTAAGGCACCTTCGAATAGAACCAGGGCAACACCCATAGAAATCATTGGAAACAACAGCTCACCGAAAACTTCGTCGGGATTGAGAATCCCTGTTACTGGGCCTGCTACTATACCAACAACAAGCAACAGTAATATCGAGGGTAATTTTAGCCACCAGGAAAACCACTGGGCAGCTATTCCCAGTGCGATGATTAACGTAATTAGTACAGCTAACGATTCATTCATTCGCAATCTTATTAACGACGGGTTTGTCAGTCGTTGTATTGTATGTGGTTATTGAAAACTTAAGCAGGACTCCGGCGATTAACCCAAATCCTGCAGAACTGCCTGACAATTAGTTGTTTGGCAGAATGTATAGTTCAACACGGCGATTGCTAGCACGACCGGCAGTTGTACTATTGTCGGCAATTGGCATCGATTCACCGGAGCCTTGAATATTGAGGCGATTGCCGTTGACGCCTTGAGACATTAGATTATTAGCGACGCTTTGAGCACGGTTTTCAGATAGCGTTTGGTTGTATTGCTCGCTGCCAGTATTATCTGTATGTCCGGTGACACGCATAGTGGTTTCATTGTATTTCGCCAAAACCAGACCAACTGATTCCAGAACATGACTGAAGTTCTGACGCAACATGTGACTATCTGTTTCAAAAGTAATGTTACCTGGCATTACCAGGCGGATATTGTCGCCTTCGCGCACAACACTGACGCCTGAGCCCTGTAATTGTTCTCTCAGTGCCGATTCCTGGACATCCATATAAGCGCCAATGCCTGCACCTATTGCACCGCAGCCAGCGGCCGCATTACGTGCGTGTTTACTGGATTCCCGCGAGCCTATAATTCCACAGACGACAGCCGCACCGGCACCATATAGGGCCGTATTACTGGCTTTTCTCTCACCGGTATAGGGGTTGGTGGTACAGGCGGTTAGCATTGCCAGGGCGCTTATACTGATGATTTTTTTTAGTGATTGCATGCTGGAATCCTCAAGCAAAAATAACAAGATGGTAGATAAGTAGGCTGGAGTCTATCTAGGGTTGATGAATCCGACAAGGGTAATTGGGAGTTTGTTGTAAAATTGGTGTTAAATATCACAACTACGCCAATGGCACAAAAATATTCAGTTTCTATTCATCTACTATTCTGTAAGATACTCTGGAATAGTAAGCAATTGTGCGGGGGTGATCGATGGAATCTTATGACACTTTATTAGCAACTTTAGCGCTGACAATGGGTGCTTCATGGGCGAGTGGTATAAACCTTTATGCGGCGCTATTGGTATTGGGTATTGGCGGCGCTACCGGTAATATTGATTTGCCGCCGGACTTGCTCGTGTTGACTAATCCATTGGTTATTGGTGCTGCGGGCCTGATGTACGCGGTAGAATTTTTTGCTGATAAGACGCCGGGTGTTGATACCGGCTGGGATGCCATTCATACCTTTATCAGGATTCCTGCAGGGGCGTTATTGGCCGCGGGTGCTGTTGGTGACGTTTCTCCGGGTATGGAAATTGCGGCTGGATTATTAGGCGGCTCTATAGCTGCCACCAGTCACATTACTAAAACGGGGTCGCGCATGTTGATCAATACGTCGCCTGAACCCGTTAGTAACTGGCTTGCTTCCTTCTCAGAAGATATTGTTGTCGTTGGTGGGCTTTGGACTGCACTAAATTATCCGCTGGTGTTCTTGATAATGCTTGCAGTATTCCTTGTTGTGGCCATTTGGCTGTTGCCAAAAATCTGGCGACTGATAAAAATTGTTGTGATGAAAATTGGTAGATTCCTGAAGGTTGTTGAGGAAGAACCCATTGTCGTTGCAGACGGGGCCGCCAGTTTTTCTGGGAAAGCGCTCGGTGAAGGACTGGCTAGCCAGAGTAAATCTACTGGATTAAGTTCGCCGAAGAAAAGCTAGTCAGTCGATATACCGGATTTAAATTACGATATTTTCGAGTAAGGCGCGTTTTTGTTGGGCAACAACGTCGGCGATTTCTTCGGGCCATTTCAAGCGTTTAACTTGTTCAAATAAATCCTCGGCAAAAACATAGTGTCGACGCAGATAACCGAGCCATTGTTTTACCCGATTGCCAACATATTTTCTCTCATACATTGCTTCTGTAACGATACAAAATTGAGCTAACAAATCCAGTACTTGTGGCCAGCTCAGTGCGGGAATATTTTCTGATGACATTGTCGTCGAACGCCCGGCTCTTATTTGCACCGCAAGATCGGGGCAGGCTAATAGCCCTCTCCCCAGCATAACGTCGCCGCAACCGCTTTGTTCGATGCATGATCGATAATCGTGAATGTTCCAGATTTCACCGTTTGCAATAACAGGGATTGGACTTGTTGCCTGAATATCAGCAATGGCATCCCAATAGGCAGGCGGCTTGTAACCATCACTTTTTGTTCGCGCATGAATAGTCAGTTCACTAGCGCGAGCGGAGAAAATTGCCTGGCTGATATCGCCCAGTAAGCTACGGTCATTGAAACCCAGACGTATTTTGGCAGTGACAGGTATTTCAACAGGAACGGCAGCTCTGACAGCAGCAACGATATCGTAGAGCCTCTGAGGTTCTTTCAGCAATACTGAGCCACCATCATTGCGGTTGACCATTTTCGCCGGGCAGCCAAAATTGATGTCTATACCAGGTGCTCCCAAATTGGCCGCCTTTGCTGCGTTCATCGCCATCGATTCTGGATTACCACCAAGGAGTTGTATATACACGGGAACACCGCTGGGCGTCATGCCATTGTTATGTAGCTCAGGGCAATATCGATAGAACACGCGGGATGGTAGCCTGGTTGTGGTTACACGCACAAACTCCGTTACACAGCGGTCTATGCCACCAACTTCGGTCAGCATCGTACGCATTGTATGATCGACAACCCCCTCCATGGGGGCAAGTAGTATTCGCATAGGGAGTCAATTGGATGAATGGCTGCGGGATTATACGCCGGGTTCATCGCGGTGGGTAGTAAACCCGGAACAAACCTGATTGCACTTAACCGGCACTCAGTGTCGTCGGCACTTTAAATAATTTACACCAACCTGTTAGTGATTTTTCCGATAGCAGGTTGGTGATGATCTTTGCATCCGCAGTTTTTTTTAGCGTGGCTGGTTACGTTTTTTATTGATTTTTTGTTGCATCTTTTCGAATTTTTCACGTTGTTCATCGTTAAGCGTGGCGGAGATTTCGCTATTGGTTTCACTGCGCAGTGCTTTCATCTGCTCATGTATAGCTTGGCGTTTCTCCTTTTTACTTTCAAATATTGTTTGAATTTGTTCGGTCTGTTCCTCTGATAGATCGAGTTGTTTACTCATATGATTCATTCGTTTGTCATGGGGATCATCTGCAAAACTATTTAGACTGATCAGGGTAACGATAAGAGTGGTAAGGATTATTTTCATTGTCTGCTCCGGTTCTGAGGTTGATTGTTGAACTCGAAATCTATAGTAGGGCGGAAACGTGCAAAAATAATGAACGAATCAAGTAAAAAATTATTAGTTGAATATACGCTTACAACAAGCGGGGATTGGATTTTGGGACGTCTTCAAATTTGTAGCCCGCCCCGTAGACTGAGTGGATGAATTCAATATCGGGAAAATGATAATGGAGTTTTTTTCGTATTTTCTTGATATGACTGTCAATCGTGCGATCGCTCACTACACGATGATCGCTATACATAGTGTTCATTAGTTGATCTCGAGAGTATATATGCCCTGGTTTCGAGGCTAGTAATTTTAGTAGTTGGTATTCAACACTGGTGAACGCAATACTTTCTCCGTGGTAGTGAATTTTTAGACATGAGTCATCCAGAGTTAGCTTGCCGCTAGTGACTGTGTTCTGGTCCCTGCTGCGACGCAGGACCGCTTTTGCACGCGCGACCACTTCTCGTGGACTGAATGGTTTACAGATATAATCATCAGCGCCCAATTCCAGTCCAATAAGACGATCGATTTCGTCGACTCTGGCGGTAATCATAATGACTGGGCAATGGGAAAACTGCCTTATTTCTGTGCAAATTGAAATCCCGTCTTTTCCCGGTAGCATGAGGTCTAGCAGTATAAGATCTGGTCGATGTTCTTTGACCCAGGGGATCACGTCTATACCATTATGAATCCAATGAATATTGTAAGAAGACTGTAAAAAATAGTCGCTTAACAGATCGGCAATTTTTTTTTCATCTTCTACGATCAGTATCGTAGTCATTGATCTGGTCCTGTTTGCGATGTGGTCAATTGTGAGTGATCGTGTCGATGGGGAAACGTATTTCAATGGCCAGACCGCCGAGATGTGAGTGCGATGCAGTAATTGTTCCGCCGTGGGCGCTGACTATCTGGCGACATATCGCTAGTCCTAGTCCCGAACCTCCAGTGTTCCGGTTTCGAGAGCTATCTACCCTGTAGAGATGATCAAACAAAAAAGGTAACGAGTTATCCGAAACACCAGGACTGCTATCGCTAATCGTAATGATCGCTGTACTTTGGTCACGGCGGGTAGATACTGTGATGTTACCGTTACTTTCGGTGTACTTTTGACTATTGTCCAGCAGGTTGTTGATGAGTTGGTTAAGCCTGTTTTTGTCGCCCCATATCGGTAATGGTGTTTTCGGAGTATCTAATTCCAGGGTTAATCCCGCGGTTTCTATTTTATGTCGATGCTGTTCGGATATAGTGTTGATAAAGGAGCAAAGATCTACTTGTGTTTTGTCATAGCGCAAGCCGCCAATTTCGGAGTTACTTAGCTGATAGAGGTCTTCAATCAGCAGTTGCAGTTGAATAATTTCCTGATGCAGCGAGAAAACGTTTTTTTCATTCATGCTACGAACCCCATCGATGATGGCTTCCAGTTCTCCTCTCAAAATTGACAATGGTGTTCGCAGTTCATGGGATATATCCGCTAGCCACCGCTTGCGACTAGTTTCGTTATTGTCCAGAGTGTTAGCCAGGTCGTTAAAATCCCTTGCTAGTTGTCCCAGTTCGTCGGCTCTGTCTACCGGTAGATCCAGCCTGTATTCGCCACGTGTTAGTGCCTGAGTTCCTGCTGCCAATCGGTTGATAGGACGGACAAAATGTCTGGCAAGGGGATAAGCTATCATAGCCGCCAAGGCGATAACGATTAGGCTTATTGTGATGAATGTTTGTTTCTGTTGTTGTAAAAACTGCAATTCAAAGCCGTCGGTGATCGTTTTCCGTTTCGCGGTCACTAACCAGCCAACAATTTTGTTTTGATGTTCTATGGGAATACGATTGAAAGCCTTTTTTTCTGCTGTTATTGCCGCTGTATTTAGAGCGCCGATAATAGTCCTTTCCTGTTGGTCAAGAACGGTAAGGCGGTGAAAAAAGGGCGGTGGTTCCCTCCGTGGATGAATGCGACCGTTCGATGCTTTAAATAGCTTTTTTGGCAGGCGAGCATCGCTCGGCCGGTTCAACTCTATCAGGGTCCGCAGTCGCCGATGGTTATCTTCCAGTGGTATCCAATTACCTTGTTCAGCGTATAGGTTACTTAAACCAGTAACGATAGGCTGCAATATCTCAACTTCTTTGGTATTGACATAGTTTACCATGCCCTGGTCGACACTCCAGCGCATCAAAAAAAGCATGATGCCGACAAGCAGTGTGCTGTAGATAAAAATAATAATGAGCAGTTTTTTGTGAATTCTCACGATTGGGTGTGCCTGCTATCGATAGAGCCCCGATCCTATCGCTGTTTTGCGTTGAATGGCAGCTGTTAGTTTCATCTTACACATTTGTTGCACATTTTCTATCGGTATAGCTTTTGTGCACCGGAGTTCATGCTAACATTCTGGCAGCGACTTAGATTACGTTTGAGCCTTTATGATCAGACTTAGTGAAACATGATGAGTAAATCGATAGGGATTATTGCTTTGGATATTACATTACCCTCTGACGAGACAGCACAATCCAAACTTAACCGCGAAACTGCCAAAATTCAGTGGCATGAGTTGCAGCGGTTTTATGCCGGCGGTGCCGTTATTGGCGTGATACAAGGCGTCGACTTGATTGAAGTGGCTGCTCAATTCAGCGATGATAACAAGGTAGCTGTAGAACAGTGGTTGGCACAAGGCGAGGTATTTCGAGTGACTGACGAGCAGGCAGCAATCTGGTATGAACAAAACATAACGCTTTGGTCGGTTGTAGTGGCGCCCTGGGTATTAGTTCAGGAGGTTTAGCTGCAATCTGGCTACTAACTAGTGGGGCTATTTTTTGAACGCTAATCGACATGACTTTATCGAAACGGTAGAGCAGAGGCTTAAGGCTGTTTTCCTTGAGTATAACAAGGGTTGCGATGTCCCCCCAGCACGCGTATTTCGGCTGGAAGGATACATTGAGGCAGGTCGTGATGTCGGTCTGATTAGCCAGCAGCAAGCCTGTGATTTGATTCGCTCAGCGTGGCGGGAAGTCCTGAGATGTGAATTGCCAGTCTGTGCTGAAAATACGATCCAGATACCTGCCGCGATGCAGCGTGCACCGGTATATCCTTCCAAATGATGTTAACTTTTTTTACCTAAACATTGCTGATAGGCACGAACTGCGTTTGCTAATCCCATTTTGATTGCATCAACCGTCATCGCATGACCTATAGACACTTCCAGCAGTTGCGGAATAGTTGCAAATTTTGGCAGGTTGTCTAGGTTTAGATCATGGCCGGCATTGAGTCCGATGTCTAATTCCGCGGCTTTTTCTCCAGCCTGATAGAACTGTTGAAATACTGATTCAAGGTTATCTCCATTAAGAAAGGCCTTAGCATAAGGGCCTGTATATAATTCTATTCGGTCGGCGCCAAGCTGTTTAGCCAATGAAATCTGTTCTAAATCAGGATCCATAAACAGGCTGACTCGAGTGCCAAGAGTGTGCAGTTCCTCGATAATCGGGGCCAGGCGATCACTGCTTTCGAATAAGTTAAATCCGTGATCAGATGTTAGCTGACTATTGTTATCTGGTACCAAAGTACATTGTGCGGGCTTAATTTCTTTAACCAAGTCCAAAAAACCTGGATAGTCACTCACGCCTTTGCGATTACTTTTCATCGCTGGAGCAAGAGGGTTGCCTTCAATGTTGAATTCTACGGAAAGCATTTCTGCCAAGGCAAAACAATCATCAACCCTAATATGTCGCTGGTCCGGCCTTGGGTGCACAGTAATCCCATCGGCACCAGCATCAATGCAGATTTGAGCATGTTCTGTAACACTGGGGTAGATCGTATCGCGAGAGTTTCTGATGAGTGCAATTTTGTTCAGATTGACACTGAGGTCAGTTTTTCTTTCCATGTTCACAAGGTTTGCGCCATTTGATTGATGGTTACTATTTGATCTCAACTTTTTCAATAATAATGGGCTCCACCGGGAAATTCTGGTGATTGTCAAAGGTCATAGTAGAGGATTTTTCGATAGCTTTTACGACGTCGAGGCCATCAATCACCATGCCAAATACGGCGTAACCGGGTTGGCCTGCCTGAGCGTCCAAGCGAGAGTTCATTTTAGTATTGATAAAAAACTGTGAAGAAGCACTGTCGGGATCGTTGGTGCGAGCCATCGCAATAGTCCATCGATCATTGTGTAAACCATTACCTGATTCGTTGACAATCGCAGGCTTGGTGTACTTTTCTTTCATTTGCCGAGTATAGCCACCACCTTGGATCATGAATTTTTTGATAACACGATGGAAAATAGTGCCGCGGTAAAAACCGGATTGTGCATAGTCGATAAAATTAGCAACTGTGACTGGCGCTTCATTGGGATAGAGTTCCAGTGTGATAGTGCCTTTGCTGGTCTCAATGACGGCTATCGGGTTGTTAGTAGCAGTGTCAGCGGCAAAAACAGATGGTGTGCTGACAATCAATAATAGCGCGACAAACATTTTGCGGGCGTAAATCATTGCTTAAATCCTATTGGTTGTGGTTATGCCCACTCAGTACTTTTCTTTGGCCACGCTCTTGGAACAATCAGGGTGATCATCACGCCCAGCAACACCGCGAGCGCTCCGTTCAGGAACGCATCGTTTTCTTCATTGTCAGTCAATCGTTGATTATCGGTGTTTGCTATAACAAGTTCTTTCTTGAGCATCTGACTTTCTTCGAGTAGCCGCTGGTTATCTTCGTTGAGCTGTATCGCATTTGCTGAAATAGCTCTAATTCTATCGAGTTCTTTTGTGGTCTCGCTATTATTGCTGGAAAGCGTAGAGAATTGTTCTTTGGCGTTTTTTTGTTCAGAGCTCAGTTGTTTGAGTTGCTCGTTGAGCTTGTTGTATCGCTGCTGCAGGTCTGCAAGTTTACGGTTCGCTATTCGGGCTAAATCACGGCCGGCGGGTGAATCGCTCAAATATTGAGTCTGTATCCAGCCCTCTATACCTTTTGATGTTCGAACGAAGCTATAAGTTTCGTCGTCGCTCATATTGAGGATGGTAAGCGCAGTACCACTGACGAGTCCTTTATGAACTATTCGATGTTGTGTGGTCTGGCCGCTTCGAAGAGGTACGTATAATTCGTCTCGAATATACCGGGTTTCTGCACTGTATAGCTGACTGCTGGTACCGAGAATAAACAACAATAGAACAATTCTCTTCACAATGGATTCCTTCGTAGTATTTCGCATGAGTAAACGATCAGATTTCTTAACCGCTAATTATAGCGTGTTACCAGAAGAATGGGAGGGTTCCTCAGAATTTGGAATTATCCAAAGCGTGAACTGGTTATCATTTTTGCAGGATAGCAAACCGTTGTTTACTAAGCTTCATGGAAAATATCTTCCAGTTTAAGATGGGTGAGTTTTTGAATATGACGTAATAGATAAAATAGCGTTCCCATTAACACGATGGTACTTGGGACTGCGATAACAGGAAAGCTGAGGGCGGTCATTTTACCGAGCTCTTCAGTAAATTCAACGGTGCCAGGCTGGCTGACCAAAACAACTTTGGCTAGCACGTAATTGAGAACCGATGAAAGAAAGAAGGAGCCTGCAACCATATATGAGGCATTAGTGAGTTTCGCTTCAAAATTTTGTTCATTGCTATTATCAAGCAGGGCGCTCTGAACTTTGTCTATTTGTAACACCTGGTCATTGTATAGAAAGGTTTTTACTAGAGGGTAGCTGGTTCGCACTGAAAAAATGGTCACCAGGCCGAAGATGGCTGGAATGGCGGCCTCTTTAATAGCAATATATTGTGGATCGAGTTGAAGTAAACTCATACCCCCGGTTAGCAATACGCTGATAATGCCCAGTATTGAAAAGAAGTTGGCTTTGTGGCTTTTTGCATAATCCCGTACGCCATAAATAATAGGAAACGAAAGGGCTACAACGATACTGTAAACTGGTCCCAGATAGTCGTTGGAGCTGAGCTTGGTCAGGATTAGCGTTGGGATTATTATATTAAACGCAAGATTCGCCAACATCCCAGACGCTTTCTGTCGCTCTGGCTTTGGCTTGGTGTCTTTTTCATCAACAATAATGGCTGATTCAATAGTGTCTTTACTGTCTATCACTGGTTATGCTGCTCCCCAATGCCCAATTTACCGTATGTTACGATCTCTATGGTTGAAATGATGCCACAGTTAGACGTCTAATATTGGAAGAAGTGCAAAAAAGAATAATAAAAACATCTGATTTCCAAAGGTTGTTGGTAGAATGCACCGTTATTGCGCATAGGAATCTATTTTTTGATAGTCGATCTTCACAGTCACTCCACCGCTTCGGACGGCAGCCTTGAGCCTCTGGCGCTGTTACAACGTGCGAGCCAGCAGGGTGTGGACGTGCTGGCAATCACTGATCACGACACTATCGATGGTTATCTTCAGGTAAAACAGCAATGGCAAGATCCCTCCATGCAGTTGGTGTCGGGAGTTGAGCTCTCTTGTGTATGGTCTGGACGCCTCATTCATATTGTTGGACTGAATATCAATGTCGAAAGCGGACAATTGTTAGAAGGCTTGCAGCAGCAGCAGCAATCACGGGAGCAAAGAGCGCATTTGATTGGCCAAAAACTTGATAAATACGGATTTAAGGGAGGTTATGAATTTGCCGCTGAATTAGCGGGCAGCAGTCAGATTGGCCGCCCCCATTTTGCCCGGTTCCTGGTGGAGCGTGGGCATGTTCGGTCAGAGCAAGAGGCTTTTAAGCGTTATTTGGGCGCGGGCAAGCCAGGCGATATTAAGTTAACGTGGCCACAGTTAGCCAAAGCGACACAGTGGATTGTTGATAGTGGCGGTGTGGCGGTATTAGCTCATCCGCTTCACTACAAAATGACGGCGACCAAGCTAAAGGCGCTGGTGGCGGATTTTAAGTCTGCAGGAGGATCTGCACTCGAGATTATCAGCGGTAAACAAGCTGCTGATCGCACGCAATTCTTGACTCAAATTGCTCTCCAGTTTGAGCTGTTGGGGTCTGTAGGTAGTGATTTTCATCGCCCGGGAATGCCGTGGCGAGAACTCGGACAAGCAGGGTGTTTGCCTAAAGCATGTCCACCCGTATGGTCGACATTTGTAGAGGGCGTATTATGAGCCAGTTTTTCCAGATTCATCCCGACAACCCCCAGTCTCGCTTAATCAATCAGGCTGTCGATATTTTGAAAGGGGGCGGGGTTATCGTCTATCCGACTGATTCCGGCTATGCCATCGGTTGCCAGCTGGGGAACAAAAAGGCTCTGGAAACAATACGGCGGATTCGTAAGTTGGATAACAATCATAATTTCACCCTGGTTTGTCGCGACCTTTCCGAGTTGGGGAGTTATGCAAAAGTTGACAACACCGCTTATCGCCTGATTAAAAACCACACTCCGGGCCCCTATACATTTATCCTGAAAGCCACCAGTGAAGTGCCTAAGCGGCTTATGCACCCCAAGCGCCGAACCATTGGTTTACGGGTTCCAGAAAACAATATTGCACTGGAATTGTTAGCCGGTCTGAACGAGCCCATGATGAGCGTCACTATGATGCTGCCAGGAGATGATCTGCCAATGACAGACCCTTATGACATACGGCAGACACTCGAGCATGAGCTTGATCTGGTTATTGATGGTGGCTACTGCGGTATGGAACCGACATCGGTTATTGACTTAGTTGAGGGGATGCCCGTCATCATCCGCAGGGGACAGGGTGATGTGAGTGTGTTTGACGCATAAATGAACAAAGTAATCGTTACAGCCCACTGTGCTCTCTTCGCTGATAACGGTATAATGACTCCTATTTACACCTTGTGACACCATTCAGCGAGTACCAATACATCTGTGAGTGATGAATTAGTAATACAAGACCCGCAATCAGGCGCTTCTAATGAGTCTGGTTTAGCTGAGGCTATAGCAAGCTCGGAGACCGATGCCACTTCCGAAGAGACCGTGGCTGGCGCTGAACCGGTTAAATCGCTGCGGCTTAAAGAGTTGCGGATTATCGGTTCACAGCAGGGGGAAATGCCTTTTGCTGTAGTGCAAGGGGAGGCGGTTACTGAGATTCCGCAAGATCTATATATTCCGCCTGATGCGCTGGAAGTTTTTCTGGAGGCGTTTGAGGGTCCATTGGACCTATTGTTGTATCTGATTAAGCGTCAAAACATTGATATTCTTGAAATCAATGTGGCTAATATTACTCAGCAGTATATGCAGTATGTGAGCATGATGGACTCTATGCAGTTTGAGTTGGCTGCTGAATATTTATTAATGGCGGCTATGCTCGCAGAAATTAAGTCACGGATGTTACTGCCGCGTTCAGTTGAACTCGAAGATGATGAAGAGGATCCGCGGGCACAGTTGATTCGGCGTTTGCAAGAATATGAGCGATTTAAAAAGGCCGCAGAAGATATTGATGACATGCCGCGTCTGGGTCGGGAAGTGTTTGAGGCAAGCGCTGCTTCACCGGATATTAAAAAAGAGCGGCCGGAACCTGTGGTGGAAATGAAAGAGCTTCTTTTGGCGTTGGGAGAAGTATTCCGGCGAGCGGACATGTTCGAAAGTCATCAGGTGCACCGTGAAAAATTGTCTACCAGAGAACGTATGTCGCAAGTGTTAACAATGTTATCCAGTAATACATTTACTCCCTTTGTTTCTCTGTTTACCGTAGAGGAGGGAAGGTTGGGGGTGGTTGTTACTTTTTTGGCAGTGATGGAGTTGATCAAAGAGTCACTGGTAGAGATTGTACAAACAGAACCTTTTGGCCCAATACACGTAAAAGCAAAGTCATCATGAGTATCGATTCGAAACTACTTCATCTCATTCTTGAAGGTGCATTATTGGCCTCGGCAAAACCTTTAACCGTTGTGCAATTAGCAGAACTGTTTGAGGATGAAGAACGGCCCGCCAACGATGTGATTCGCTCAGCATTGGAAGATATTCAACAAGATTGTTCAGGTCGCGGCTATGAATTAATTGAGGTTTCCAGTGGCTTTCGTTTTCAGGTGATCCAAGCTGTCGCTGGTTGGATTGGGCGGTTGTGGGAGGAAAAACCGCAAAAGTACTCTCGAGCCTTGTTGGAAACACTGGCGTTAATCGCCTATCGGCAGCCCATCACTCGTGGTGATATTGAAGACATTCGAGGTGTGGCGGTTAGTTCAAACATCGTAAAAACGTTATTGGAGCGTGAATGGGTAAGGGTTGTTGGTCATAAAGATGTCCCGGGCCGCCCTGCCATGTATGCAACGACACGTCGTTTTCTTGATTACTTTAATTTGAAAAATCTCGAAGATTTACCCACGCTGGCAGAAATTCGCGATCTGGACACGATGAACGAGGAGCTGGCGCTTGAGGGAGTCGATACCCCCAATTTTGAAGATGGTGTCGAACTTGATACGATCAGTGTTGAAGAACTGGAGGCAGAGCTTATTGATGATGACCATCCCCAAATGGGTCTGGCGGGATCAATACCGTTTGATGACAAAGATACAGATACAGATACAGATACAGATACAGATACAGATACAGATACAGATACAGATACA
>JBALTE010000008.1:30563-149742 GCA_036963965.1 Oceanicoccus sp.
ATACAGATACCAAATAAGTGATAAAAACAATGTATAAGCCTGATGGCTATTCATTCCTATTCCTCTTTAAAAGCAACGATATTTAATGACTGATTTCGAATCTCCCGCGGGCGACAAGTTACAAAAACTACTGGCACAGGCAGGTGTGGGCTCTCGTCGTGAAATGGAAAAAGTCATCGCCGCCCGACGAGTAACGGTAAATGGCAAGGTAGCCAAACTGGGAGACCGGGCCAGTAGTCGCGATAAAATTGCGGTTGATGGCAAGTTGGTCGGAGTTGCTGAACAGGACTCTGCTGGCAGGGTGTTGATTTACAATAAACCAGAGGGAGAGATATGTTCTCGAAGCGATCCAGAGGGGAGAAGAACAGTATTTGAGCGCTTGCCAAAGCTGACTGGCAGCCGCTGGATTGCTGTAGGACGGCTGGATTTTAACACATCAGGACTGATGATATTTACCACAGATGGACAATTGGCAAACGCCTTAATGCACCCATCGTCTGAAATTGATCGTGAGTATTTATGTCGTGTGCTTGGCAACGTCAGTGACCTTGTGTTGCAGCGATTGAGAGACGGAATTCTGCTGGAGGACGGTGTCGCTAAGTTTACCGACATTGTTGACGGTGGCGGTGAAGGCGCCAATCACTGGTATTACGTGGCATTAATGGAAGGACGTAATCGTGAAGTACGGCGATTGTGGGAATCCCAAGAGATACAAGTAAGTCGGTTAAAACGCGTTAGATTTGGTAGTGTATTTTTACCGTCAAAACTGCGCCAGGGTCAATGGGAAGAGATGCCTTATAAAGAAATACAAGAGCTTTACAAAATGGCTGGAATGGAGGCACTTAAGCCGCAAAAAATGATGCCGAAAGAACTACAGAGTATGGAGCGGCAGCAGCGTAAAAACCGAGGCATAAAACATCCGCGCCGAAGCTAGCACCGAAGCGCTAGCCTAGAGATCTGGACTCATTAAGCAACTCGGCACTCATTACTTGATTTCGGCCATTATCTTTAGCGTTGTACAAGGCCTTGTCGGCGCGATCGAATAACTGAGGGGCGGTGTCCCCTGTTCTCAGTGTTGAAACGCCGATGCTGACAGTAACCTGTATAGATACTTCGTCACAGGTAGTGGTCATTTCTTCTATGCTCTCTCGAATTCTTTCTGCCAAAATAACCGACCCATCTCTGCTGGTATTATTAAGCAGCAGTACAAATTCTTCACCACCAAAGCGGTAGGCCCGATATGCCGCGTCAGTATCTCGACTGCATTGGGTCAGCATTTTTGCCACATCTTTCAGTACACAATCCCCGGAAGCATGACCATAGGTATCATTGATATTTTTGAATTTGTCGATGTCCACGACAAGCATGGAAAGGGGTTGTTTGTGGCGCAGAGCGAGTGCAACTTCCCGGTCGAGCGTGTTTTCCAGAGCCATTCGATTGCCTGTTCCTGTTAGCGGGTCACGCAGGGCAGACTCTATAGCATCCCGATATAACAGGGCGTTGCGAATTGGGCAAATAAGACTGCCGATTAACAGCTCAAGCATATGCAGGTCGTGTTCGATAAAAGGCTTATCTCGAGTGAAAGAAATTTCACCGAGAGAATTTTGGTTGGTGATCAATTTGTAGTGGCAGCTGTGTTTGGCGGACTCTCCCAAATTAACAGCATTAGACATTTTTTCGTTGTTGTAACTTAGGCTGTTGACGGAGAGATTACGTTTCGCTTCGTCCAAAAACATCTGCAGAATTTGCGGAAGTTCCAATGTGCTTTGCAGCATATTGCTTAGCTCCAGACGTAATGCTGCATGCTGTTCTGCTTCTTTCGACTGCATGCGACCACTCTTGTTTTTGGGAGTGGGAAAGGCAATCGTATTAGATAGTTTAACTTTGGTTGTCATAACCAACTAGCCTCAAAATAGACATTCGGTTCCCAATTTCCTTGTAGTGACGTTTACATTAAGGTCTAGGGGATCGGTATTGAGGGAGTGAAAAGCGAAATGTGTGCCAAGGTTTTGAAAATTTTATAAGTTATTGATAATTATGAAGAAATGTTTTTTATTTTTAGATGATTAGGGCGTATTGAGAAATAGCGGCAACACAAGGCCGCAATTCGTCAAATTATTGCCACAGCTGAGGTGTTAGTTGGCTTATCAATAGTTTACTTTGGTTGGGCATCTATTGATTGGCCATTGACAGTCTTACTGTCAGCTCCCATCAGATACAAATACAGTGGCATAATTTGGTTGGGTGATGGATTAACTGTTGGTATTTCAGCGGGATAGGCGGTGCGTCGCATAGCTGTATTGGTAGCCCCTGGATTAATCGCGTTCACGCGAATGTTACTGGTATTGGCCAGCTCGTCGGCAAGGGTTTGCATAAGACCTTCGGTTGCAAACTTGGAGACAGCGTAGGGTCCCCAGTATGCGCGGCCCGCACGGCCGACACTGGATGAAGTGAAAATGATGGACGCATCTTCTGATTGTTCGAGCAATGGCAGTAATGCCTGGGTCATCATAAATGGGGCGGTAACATTAACCTGCATGACTTCCTGCCATTCGTCACTATCAGTTTGGGCTATTGGTTTGCGGTCACCTAGAATACTGGCATTGTGTAACAGGCCATCTATAACACCAAATTCTCGTGCAAGCGTGTCGTGCATATCTCGATAATCTTTCATCACTGCCCCGCCGAGATGAATTGGATATATTGCGGCCTGTGGATAGCCAGCTTTTTCGATTTCGTCGTAAACTGACTCCAGTTTTTCGATGGTTTTCCCTGCGAGGATAACGGTTGCTCCGTGTGCGGCAAACGTTATAGCAGCGCAGCGACCAATGCCATCACCGGCGCCGGTTATAACAATGATTCGGTTTTGCAGGGCGTCGGTAGGTGCTTGATACAAATGAGGGTTGGGTGTGAGCGGGGTGGATTGTTTAGGCATGGGGGGCTTCCGGAGTTTCGTCTTTGTTGTTGCCATTGCAGGCGGGCTTATTCTGGCAATATATAATTGGCTTGCAACAATGGCCGTATTTCGCTGGCATGGTTGACGTAAAAATCGGCGTTCCAGTTTTCGGCCGGATCATGTTGTTCAATGTAGCCGTAATTGACTGCGATAGTTTTCATTGCGGCATTCTTACCGGCTTCTATGTCACGGCGATGGTCACCGAGGTAAATAGTATTTTCTGGTATGCACCCTATCTGGTCACAAGCTAAAAACATCGGTTCCGGATGTGGCTTACTGTTAGCGACATCATCGGGACATACCAAAGTGCTGCAGCGTTGATTTAAGTTAAGGGATGACAGAATAGGTTCGGCATACTGACGGGGCTTATTGGTAACTATACCCCAGGGAATTTTATGCTGCTCGAGCCAGATTAACAAATCGTTGACGCCTGGAAATAGAACCGTTTTTACTGCCAGATGATGACTGTATAGCTCCAGTAGCTGGCGTCGTAAATCTTCAAAACCCGGATCGCCCTCTTGCTGTTGAAAGGCCAATGTGACCAAAGCTTTAGATCCATGAGAGACTGTTTCCCTAATGGACTGATAGGGTAGAGGGTCTCTATCATGCTGTTGTCGCAGCTGGTTTAGCACCACGGCAAAATCGGGGGCGGTATCGAGCAGGGTACCGTCGAGGTCAAATAATACTGCTTGAAGTTGGGTGGAAGTTGGCATTCTATGATGGTTTGCGGGTATGTACTAAGTAATTTACATCGACATCGTTACTATTGAGTCGATAGTGTTTTGTCAGCGGGTTGTATGTCATGCCGGTGATATCGTCTAACGTTAAGCCTGATTCTCGAATCCACTGTGCCATTTCGGAAGGTTTAATAAACTTGTCGTAGTCATGGGTACCTTTCGCGAGTAGTCGCAAAATATATTCGGCACCGACGATGGCCAGTACATAGGCTTTCGGATTACGGTTAATCGTCGAAAAGTATACATGCCCTCCGGGTTTTACCAATCGCGCGCACGCCTGAATTACTGATCCGGGATCGGGTACATGTTCTAACATTTCCAGACAGGTGACAATATCGTATTTTTCCGGCTCCTGATCGGCTAATTCTTCTGCGGTGCACCGGCGATAATCTACCTCTACAGATGATTCAAGTTTATGAAGATTGGCTACCGACAGAGGGGCTTCACCCATATCAATTCCACTAACAATAGCGCCGCGTTGCGCCATGGCTTCACAGAGAATGCCGCCGCCGCAGCCAACATCCAGTAGGGTTTTTTCCGCAACCGGTGAGTGTAAGTCAATATAATTCGCTCGCAAAGGATTGATGGCGTGTAGCGGCTTGAATTCACTGTCTTTGTCCCACCAGCGATGAGCCAATGCTTCAAATTTCGCAATTTCGGTTTTATCGACGTTTAGATTTGCGTCGGTAGTGTTTGTGTTGCTGTGTGAGTGCGTAGTAGTCACGGACAGTTTGCCTTAAGTCGAGGTGGATTGTGGGTTGATACGATTGCGCCACTGTTCTGCTTTGGCTTTTAGGTTGCTCAAATTTAAATAGCTGGGTTGACGGTCGGCCAATACCTGTCGGCCATTGATCCAGCTATGGGTTACCCGGTGCCCGCAGGCGGTATATACAAGCTGTGAAAGGGGGTGGTATACGGGTTGTTGTTCCAGCGCCGAAAGGTCAATGGCAATGATATCAGCTTGTTTACCAATTTCCAGTGAGCCTATCTTGCCGTCTAGGCCGAGGGCGATAGCGCCGCTCAGTGTTGCCGCTTCCAGTGCTTGCCAATCACCAAATGCTGAGGCGTCACCGGAAACCGCCTTGGCGAGCATGGCTGCTGTGCGCATTTCGGCAAACATGTCCAGGTTATTGTTGCTGGCAGCGCCATCAGTACCAATTGCTACGGTTATTCCTTCATCCAGCAGTCGTTTAACCGGGCTGAATCCGCTGGCTAGTTTCAAATTGGAATGGGGGCAATGAACAACATGGGCGCCACTCTGCTTGACCAGTTCAATATCGTCGTCATTGAGCGCTGTCATATGGACTAACTGCGTTCGTGGGCCGAGCAGACCGAGCTCATTGAGACGCGTTAATGGCCTTTTGCCATATTTTTCTATCTCGCTATCTACTTCTTGTTGGGTTTCGTGAACATGAATTTGGATATTTATGTCCAGTTCAGCGGCTAACATGGCTACTTTCTCAAGGGCTTGATCACAAACGGTGTAAGGTGCGTGCGGGCCAAATACAACGTCGATCAATTCACTATGCTTAAAATCGTCTCTGACATTAAGGCCTTTGCGGATGTAGTCATCCGGATCTTGACCCCAAATAGTAGGGAAATCAAAAACCGGAAAGGCGATTTGTGCTCTCATTCCGGCTTCGCTGGCCGCTTTGGCAACAGCATTGGGGAAAAAATACATATCACTAAATGTTGTCGTTCCTGACCTCAGCATTTCGGCAATCGCAATCTGAGCGCCGTCGTGAACAAACTCTTCACTTATCCACTGTTCTTCTGCTGGCCAAATGTGTTGCTCAAGCCAGGTCTGTAGTGGGTGATCATCAGCCATGCCGCGGAACAGGCTCATTGCCAGGTGACCATGTGCGTTGATTAGTCCGGGTGTTAATACGTGTTGCGGTAAATCGATACCGTAAGTAGCGTCATATCGCTTGGCGGCTTCGTGTTGCGGCAAAATGTCGACAATCCGGCCTTCATGAACAGCGATGCTGTGATTTTCCAGCGTTTTTTCTGCGGGCCTGACAGGGATGATCCAGCGAGCACTGATCAGTGTGTCAATCGTTTCTGGTGTCTTTTTCATCATAATGGCGTGTCTGGATATCGGTGTTTTTTTTTCTGGTTTTTTGATCTCGGCGAGTATAACTGGAATCCCGTGGAATTGTCCTTAATAGTCGCGATAAAAGCCGACTTTAAGAGCTGATTTCTGCGCTTTTCGACTGTCCGTGTCGTATTGATTTATGGTATCATTTCCGCCTTAAAATAATCAGGAAAAGCATTCTATATGAGTGATCTTACCAACACTCCCAGCAATCAAATTCTGCCAGTCAATATTGAAGACGAACTAAAGCAGTCCTATCTCGATTATTCGATGAGTGTCATCGTTGGACGAGCGTTACCCGATGTTCGGGACGGCCTCAAGCCGGTTCATCGCAGGGTGTTATTTGCGATGAGTGAGCTCAATAATGATTGGAACAAGGCTTACAAAAAGTCTGCCCGTGTTGTTGGCGATGTTATCGGTAAATACCACCCTCATGGAGACTCGGCGGTCTATGAAACGATTGTTCGAATGGCGCAGAACTTTTCATTGCGCTATATGTTGGTTGATGGGCAAGGTAATTTTGGTTCCATTGATGGCGATTCCGCGGCGGCAATGCGTTATACAGAAATCAGAATGCGCAAAATTGCTCATGAAATTCTGGCAGATCTGGACAAAGAAACAGTAGATTGGGTGCCCAATTATGATGGCACTGAGCAAATCCCTGCAGTTATGCCTACCAAAGTCCCCAACTTGTTGATTAATGGTTCATCGGGTATAGCGGTCGGTATGGCAACCAATATACCGCCACATAACTTGAATGAAGTGGTAACTGCCTGTCTGGCGTTGATCGACAATCCGGATATTACCATTGAAGAATTGATTGAAATTATTCCTGGCCCTGACTTCCCCACGGCTGCAATTATTAACGGTCGTGCCGGTATTGTGCAGGCTTATCGCACCGGTAAAGGGCGTATTTATATACGCTCACGAGCTATTGTAGAAACCAACGAAAAAACCGGCAAAGATACAATCATTATCAGTGAATTACCGTATCAGGTAAATAAGGCGCGATTGATAGAAAAGATTGCCGAACTGGTTAAAGAGAAAAAAATTGAAGGTATCGCAGAGCTTCGGGATGAGTCGGACAAGGACGGATTGCGTGTCGTCATCGAAATGAAACGAGGTGAAATGGGCGAAGTCTGCCTTAATAACCTTTACTCACAAACCCAGCTTGAAAATGTTTTTGGCATCAATATCGTAGCTTTGGTTGATGGTCAGCCCAGACTGTTAAACTTAAAACAACTTTTGGAATACTTTGTTCGGCACCGCCGTGAGGTGGTCACACGCAGAACCGTGTATTTATTGAGAAAAGCAAGAGAGCGGGGTCATTTACTCGAGGGTCTGGCTGTCGCTATCTCTAATATTGATCATATGATTGCCCTAATCAAGTCATCGGACACGACCGCTGAGGCGAAAGAAAAATTGTCAGCTCAGGGTTGGGAGCTGGGCGACGTCAGTCAAATGCTGGCGCGGGCCGGTGAGTCTGCCTGTCGTCCGGATGACTTGCCTGAAAGTTATGGTTATATCGATGGTAAATACCATCTGTCACCAGCGCAGGTGCAGGCTATCCTCGATATGCGTTTGCAAAAGTTAACAGGCCTTGAGCACGAAAAACTGTTAAAGGAATATCAGGAAAAGCTCGAAGAAATAGCAGAGTATTTGAGTATTCTTGGAGATGCAGTTAAGTTGATGAATGTGATCAGGGAAGAGCTGGATGCTATTGTCAATGAGTTTGGTGATGAGCGACGTTCTGAAATTATTGAGTCATTGCGAGATTTAACAGCAGAGGATTTGATCACAGAAGAGGATCGAGTGGTCACTATTTCCCACGGTGGCTACGCTAAAACACAATCATTGAGTGATTATCAGGCGCAGCGCCGCGGTGGCATGGGGAAATCAGCTACCGCTGTGAAAGACGAAGATTTTGTTGAGCATTTGATGATAGCTAGCACGCACGACACTATTTTATGTTTTTCCAACGTGGGTAAGGTCTATTGGTTAAAAGTTTTCCATATTCCCCTGGCTAGTCGCAATGCCCGTGGCCGCCCGATGGTGAATTTATTGCCATTGGGAGATGACGAACGTATTACCTCTATTCTTCCTGTGAAAGAGTATACAGAAGGTCATTTTATCTTTATGGCAACTGCCAACGGGACAGTAAAAAAGACCGAACTAACAAATTTTGCACGTCAGCGCAGCGTCGGCTTGCGAGCCCTGGAACTGGAGGAAGGTGATGTTCTTATAGGCACTGCTGTTACTAACGGTGAATGTGACGTCATGCTATTTAGTTCTTCGGGCAAAGCTGTGCGCTTTAATGAGAATGATGTCAGAGCGATGGGGCGCACCGCAAAAGGTGTTCGTGGTATTCGTATGGCAGATGGCCAGAAAATGATTTCATTATTGGTGCCAAAAGACGGAGGCCGTATGTTGTCGGTGTCAGAAAATGGGTATGGGAAACGTACTGAGTTTTCCGAGTTTGCGACTAAGGGGCGTGGTAATAAAGGTATGATCTTTATGCAGGCCTCAGAGCGTAACGGTGAGATTATTGGAGCGGTGCAGGTCTTTGACGGTGACGAGCTGATGATGATTTCTGATCAGGGCACTATGGTTCGCACTCGTACGGATGAAATTTCTGTCTTGGGAAGAAACACTCAAGGTGTTCGTGTGATTCGGTTAAAAGAAGGCGAACATGTAGTGGGTGTTGAGCGTATTGAAGAGCCGGAAGACGACGGCCTAGTCGAAGAGTTAGTTAGCGAATAGGTTTTATAATTAGCTGGCGCCAAGCGCCGGATGGATAAGATAAAGGATTTAAGTACGATGTCTCGGAAGTTCAATTTTTGTGCGGGGCCGGCTGCATTGCCGGAAGAAGTTTTAAAACAAGCTGCGAGCGAGATGCTGAATTATCGCGAAGCGGGCCTGTCTATTATGGAAATGAGCCACCGCTCGGCAGAGATTGTTGCCATTGCGGAAAAAGCCGAGCGCGATTTTCGCGAACTGCTGGATATTTCAGATGACTACGCGGTGTTGTTTTTACAGGGTGGTGCTAGCAGTCAGTTCTCTGCAGTACCTTTGAACTTGCTCGGCACCAAAACCAATGCTGACTACGTTAACACTGGACAGTGGTCAAAAAAGGCTATCAAAGAAGCGCAGCGTTTTGGTCACGTTAATGTCGTTGCCAGCTCTGAAGATACTAACTTCACTACTATTCCGGCGTTTGACAGCTGGCAGTTGGATGCCAATGCTGCTTATTTGCATTACACCCCCAATGAAACTATTGGTGGCGTAGAATTTATGTGGACCCCGGATGTAAGTGTGCCGCTAGTGGCAGATATGTCGTCCACGATCCTGTCGCGCCCTATTGATGTGAGTCAGTTTGGCGTTATCTATGCCGGTGCACAGAAAAATATAGGTCCCGCGGGTTTGACCATTGTCATCGTACGCAAAGACTTATTGGGGAATTCCAGCGCGCACTGCCCAACGATGTTGGATTATAAGACTGCCGCCGATAATGAATCGATGTATAACACGCCGCCAACCTATAGCTTATATTTAGCAGGATTGGTTTTTCAGTGGTTGAAAGACCAGGGTGGCTTGACGGCGATGGCGGAGATAAACAGGCGCAAGGCGGAGAAATTGTATGGCTTTATCGACGCTAGTTCGTTCTATGCCAATCCAGTGGAGCTGGCTAGTCGTTCGACCATGAACGTACCTTTTACTCTGGCGAATGCTGATTTGGATAAACAATTTTTGGCTGAAGCCGAAAAAATTGGCTTGCTCAATTTGAAGGGGCATCGCAGCGTCGGTGGCATGAGGGCCAGCATCTACAATGCCGTGCCTGAAGCAGCTATAGATGCGTTGATTGGCTTTATGAAGGAGTTTGAGTCGCGAGTTTAAGGCTTGTTTCAAATTATTTTGAAGCGGCTATTATTGAACGACTAAGAATAACTAACCGACAATTAGGGGTGGGCAAGCGCCATTCCATTAAACAGCTAAGTCTTTATGCCAGATACTCCGAATCTAGATCAACTGCGACAGCAAATCGATGATATCGATGTGCAAATTCATCAGCTGATTAATCAGCGAGCGACTTGTGCCGAACAAGTAGCAGAAACCAAGTTGAAAGCCTTTGTCGCAGAAAATGGTGACAGCGATGTCTCCAAAGTCATGTTTTATCGACCTGAACGCGAAGCCCAAGTGTTGCGAAAAGTTATCGCGCGCAATAATGGTCCGCTTGAAGGAAAAACAGTAGCACGTATTTTCCGTGAGATTATGTCTGCATGCCTGGCATTGGAAAAACCGACGGAAGTTGCCTACTTTGGTCCAGAGGGCACATTTACCCATGCAGCTACCATCAAACATTTTGGTCAGGCGGTTGTCAGTTTACCGCAGCCAAGTATAGCGACAGTCTTTTCCCAGGTAGAGTCTGGGCAGTGCCATTATGGTGTGGTTCCCGTTGAGAATTCGACTGAAGGGATGGTTAGTCACACATTGGATAATTTTATGGATTCGCCGCTGAAAATCTGTGGCGAAGTCGAAATGCGGATCCAGTTACATTTGTTAGTCAACGAGTTAGCTAATCCAGACACTATTAAGTCCATTTGTGCGCATCAGCAAGCGTTAGCTCAGGCGCGAAACTGGTTAGACAGCAATTGGCCAAACGTTGAGCGTATTGCCGTAGCTAGTAATGCAGAGGCTGCGCGAATGGCACAACAGGACTCAACTATTGCTGCCGTCGCCGGTGAAATTGCCGCCGAGCAATATGGTTTGATGAAGTTGGCAGAAAATATTGAAGATTACGCCAACAATACCACGCGCTTTTTAATCATTGGCCAACAGCAAGTGCAGCCAAGTGGCAGTGATAAAACATCTTTGATTGTAGAGGCGAATAATAAGCCAGGTGCCTTGTTTACACTACTTGAGCCATTTCATGCTTCTGGTGTGAGTTTGACTCGGATAGATACCCGGCCTTCCAGAACAGACACTTGGGCTTATGTCTTTTTTATCGAATTTGAAGGCCATCAGCAAGAAGATACTATTGAAAAAATTCTCACCGAAGTCGGTGAAAACTCCAGAATGTTAAAGGTGCTGGGATCTTATCCCAAAGCAGTACTCTAACCTTTTTAACGTCTCTTTAGGTAAATCCGGAAACAGATATGAGTAGTGGGATTTTTGCCGACCATGATCAGCATTCAATCTACTTTTCCAGATCGGATGTAAATGAGGACTTTGGTTCTTTCTCCAAGCATCCGTTCTTTCTGGAAGAGTTAGAGTGGCCATCAGTAGAACATTATTTTCAAGCGATGAAGTTTGAGGATAAAGACTGCCAAGAACTTATCCGTTGCGCAGATCATCCCAAAAAAGCTCGAAAATTGGGCCGTAGTCGATTTCGTTCAATTCGCAAAAACTGGCGCGATGTTAAAGTTGTATATATGACGCGTGCGGTTTATACCATGTGCAAAACTTACCCCGATATTGCAACGAAGCTGTTGGAAACCGGTAGCAATAGGTTGGTTGAAAATAGCCAATACGACTATTTTTGGGGCTGTGGTAGAGATCGGCGTGGTGAAAATTATTTTGGACAGGTGCTGATGAATGTCCGGGGGAAGTTGGTTGCAGAAGCGGGAGACAAGTAAATTTTTGTCGTACTAAACCAAGGGATCAATCTGCTGGTTTTTACCCAGTAGATAGTCCTTATCAATCGGTATTTTGAACCTATGCAAACACCGCCAGCAAATACAAAAAAAGTGCATATCTATCCTTCGTTACGTGATTTTGTTGCAGCCCTCAGTGTTGCCTTGATTCTTGTGCCTCAATCCATCGCCTACGCAGATCTGGCGGGATTGCCTCCTGTCCAGGGTTTGTTCGCTGCAACACTCCCTCTAATTGTCGCAGCAATTTTTGGTTGTTCCCCCTGGTTGCAAACCGGACCCGTAGCTATGACCAGTATTCTGACACTGGGAGCACTGTCTGCGATATCAACCCCGTTTACTTCTGAATATGTAGGGATGGCAGCCTTACTTGCACTAATTGTTGGCATAACCCGAGTATTGATAGGCCTGGTTAAGGCCGGGCACCTCGTCTATTTGATGTCACAGCCGGTACTTAATGGTTTCACTACTGCAGCGGCGTTAGTCATTTTAACGACGCAGGCGCCGGCATTTTTCGGGGTAGAGGCTGCTAGTGGAAATTTCTTTAGCCGTCTAACAGACGTCTTAATGCAGCCTGAGCTGTGGTCAATACCGGGGATGGTCTTTGGTGGTGTGGCTTTACTGGTGATTGTTGCGAGTAAGCGTTTGCATGTGCTTTTCCCAGGTGTTCTGGTGGCGGTAGTTGCAGGTATCGTATTTCAGTCAATTTACGATTGCGACTGTAAGACCGTCGGATCATTCCCGACCGACTTCCCGTCGTTTTCATTTGTGCTGCCCTGGCCTCGGTTTGGCGAACTTCTTATCCCGGGAATCATGATTGCTCTAGTGGGTTTTGCAGAGCCAGCCGCTATTGCTCGAACTTTGGCCGCCTCCAGTCGTCGCCCCTGGAGTGCGAGTAAGGAATTTATCGGTCAAGGAGCAGCTAATATTGCGGCCGGTGTTATCGGCGCATTTCCGGTTGGAGGGTCGTTTTCCCGTACTATGGTCAGCCACAGTGCAGGAGCAACCAGTCGATGGAGTGGTGCGCTGACGGGTATCATTGTGTTGGCATTTTTACCTGTTGCAAACTTAATGTCTACGTTGCCACAACCTGTGTTGGCGGCGATTATTATCTCAGCTGTTTATCCGCTGATAAAGTTTGGTCCGATGATTCAGTTAGCCCGAACTTCACGCGCGCAGGCAATGATCGCCTGGACTACATTTTTACTTACGCTTTTATTGTCTCCTAGAATTGATTTGGCACTGTTGTTGGGAATGGGTATGGGGGTTGTTGTGCATTTATGGCGTGAGATGCGGATTAATGTTTCTCACTCCTATACCGAGCACACATTGTGGCTGGAACCTGTGGGTGTATTATTTTTTGGTTCTGCTCAGGGCCTGGATGAAACACTGGTTGATGAACTTTCCAAACACCCTGAAGCTAAAGAATTGATACTCGACCTGCGCCGGCTTGGGCGTATCGACTACACCGGTGCTTTGGTTATTCATCGCATCGCACTTGAGGCAGAGCAGGCTGGCCTGGTCGTCAAAGTTATTCCTGGCCAGCCGCCCCAGGGAGAACGATTGCTCAAACGGGTATTTGGTGACGATAGTCGCCGTATTTTAAGCACATAGTTTATGAAAAAACAGGCTCAAATTTCAGTTTCAATTGAATTTTTCTGCCGGGATGTTGCTGCGTTGTGGTGTAATACGTTTTGCCGCGATAGCGATAGCTAACGTCATAGCCAACGACAATCTGTTCATTTTCGATGTCGTAGTGGTCACAGTATTCGCCGTTCTGTTGCCGGTTGTTACGGCCTATATCTATACCTATCGAACCACCCAGAATTCCTCCGGCGATCGCTCCAATACGTTTGTTGCGCTTTTTATGGCCCAGTTCATTGCCTATTGCCGCGCCGATAATTGTACCTAGTATGGCTGGCGTAGCACTTTTGTTGTGGTTGTGTCTGGCCGGTTGATAGTGGCATAGTTTGGGGATTTGGTGCGCTATAGTTTCCACGATGGGTGTTACTGAGGTCACTTTTGCATAGTCGTAAATATGCTCTTTTGAGGAGTGATTACTGTATCTTCTTTTATCCGATTTACCTCTATGGTCAGCAGCCGCAGCGAGTGAAAACAAGCTGGTAACCAGAATGATAGCGACTAATTTTTTGTTCATGATCGTGACCTCTTCTGTTGATGTTGTTAACAGCATATGACGAGGGAGATGAACACGATATGAATAGAAAATATGAGGTTTGTTATTTATCTGGATTTTTTGGCAGAAACTCTGCAGCAATACTAGTGTCAGGTTTCGTTAACGAACCAGCGTTTGCGCCACGCGTCCATGACCCGCTCAGGGTACCAGTACTTCCCATAACTTCCATTGTAACGGGCCAGAGCATGCATCCAGTTGCCTTTTTCTTTCTGTAAATAGAATTGTAGAATTCGACAGCCGTAGCTTAGATTGGTGTTGATATCGGTAAGGTTGTCATCGGGACGGCCAATTTCTTTCTTCCAGAATGGCATGACTTGCATCAGCCCCTGAGCACCAACCCGGGATATTGCATAGCTATCGAAACGACTTTCAATTTCGATCAGAGCTAACACCAAATCGGGTTTCAGTTCCGCTTTGCTTGCTTCCCGATGAACTGCTCGCAGCAGTTCCAGTCGTTGCTTTGGGTCCTTAATAAAGGGAGTAAGTCGTCCTGACATATCGACAAGCCATACTTCCGCATCGAATCGGTCTTCAAAACTATCAGCTTTGGTGATTGTGCTTTTCAGGAATTTGCGAAGTTCAGTTTGGTCTTCTGACGTTTTTTTAGATACCGAAACAGCCGTTTGTGCCGAGACAGCTGCGGAAAGCGTCAGGATCATCAATATGAATATGCCCGTAATAAACCTGCTGCTTAACATAGAATGCTTAAGCTCCTGCGATAGATTTTTGAACAAAATGAACAATTTCAGAAATCGCGATATCTTGATTTTCAGCGTCCTGGCGTCCCTTGTATTCAACCTTTCCTTCTTTCAGTCCACGGTCGCCAATAACAATGCGGTGAGGAATTCCTATTAATTCCATATCGGCGAATTTTACCCCTGGGCGCTCGTTACGGTCGTCTAATAGGACTTCATAACCCTGGTCACTTAGTTGTTGATAAAGTTTGTTGGATTGCTCAGCGACGTCGACAGATTTCTGCATGTTTAAGGGAATAATAGCAATTTGAAATGGTGCGATAGAATCTGGCCAAATAATGCCTTTTTCATCATTATTTTGTTCGATTGCAGCGGCAACAATACGGGTAACACCGATGCCGTAGCAACCCATCAACATTGTCTGGTCTTTACCATTTTCGTTCAGTACGGTAGCGTTTAAGGCTTCCGCATATTTGGTTCCCAGCTGAAAAATATGACCGACTTCAATGCCCCGTTTTATGTGTAACGTCCCTTTTCCATCAGGGCTGGGATCACCTTCAATAACATCCCGAATATCTTCTATTCGGACGGCCTTACAATCCCTGTCCCAGTTGGTACCGATAAAGTGATAGCCATCTTCATTAGCCCCGCACACAAAGTCAGAAAGCTGTGCGGCACTGCGATCGACAACTATATCTATCGGCAAGCCTACAGGACCAATGGATCCTACGCCGCAACCAATGGCGTCATTTATTTGCTCATCTGATGCGAGCTGTAGGGGGGTTCCAACACCGGGTATCTTTTCTGCTTTAAGCTCATTGAGTTTGTGGTCGCCTCTAACTACCAGTGCAATTAGTGGCGTTGATGTTTCTTCGTTTTCTGATTCGCCCAATACTACAAGAGTTTTGATGATTTGAGAGATTGCGGTGTTGAGTCCAGTACTGACGTCTTCAATGGTGTGTTGTCCGGGAGTTGCTACTTTATCAAGAGGTATTCCGGGTGCGCTGCGTTGTTTATCGGGAGATAGAGCTTCCGCCAGTTCTACATTAGCGGCAAAATCACTGCCATTACTAAAGGCAATATCGTCTTCACCCGAATCTGCAAGCACATGAAATTCATGGGAGGCGTTTCCACCGATAGAACCAGTGTCAGCGATAACGGGCCTAAATTCTAACCCAAGGCGAGTGAAAATCTTTGTGTATGCAGCGTGCATCAGCTCATAGGTTTGTTGTAGTGATTCCTGGTTGTTATGAAATGAGTAAGCATCCTTCATAATGAATTCACGAGAACGCATGACACCGAAGCGCGGGCGAATTTCATCTCGAAACTTGGTTTGTATCTGGTAGAAAGTGAGCGGTAATTGTTTGTAGCTCTTAACTTCGTTACGAATGAGATCTGTTATGACTTCTTCGTGGGTAGGCCCAAGACAAAAACTATTATTATGTCGATCGGTGATTCGTAATAATTCGGGTCCATATTGTTGCCACCGCCCCGATTCTTGCCACAAGTCTGATGGCTGTACCACAGGCATTAATAGTTCTTGGCCTCCCGCCTTATTCATTTCGTCGCGTACAATGGCTTCCACCTTGCGAAGAACTTTCAACCCCATTGGTAACCAGCTATACAGTCCAGATGACAACTTTCGTATCATCCCCGCCCGAAGCATTAGCTGGTGGCTGATAACAACGGCATCGGAGGGTGTTTCTTTTACGGTGGCAATAAGAAATTGGCTGGCGCGCATTGGCTGTATAGACTCTTTGTTAATCGATGTAAAATGATTAAGTATTTTACACTGATAGAGTAGCCGGTACAGGCTATTTAGTCTCATTTTTGGAGGTTATATGTTCGAGCTCCACCCCCGGTTGGTAAAAGATTGTATTGAAGTTGGCGACTTTCCTCTCAGCAAAGTAATGTTGCTGAACGACTGTCATTATCCCTGGGTCATTTTGGTACCTAAAAGACAGTCGATTCAAGAAATATACGAACTTTCCCCGATAGATCAACAGCAACTTGTTATTGAGTCCAGTGCAGTGAGCGCAGCTATGGCAGAGCACTTTTCTGCCGACAAAATGAATGTGGCGGCATTGGGAAATATGGTGCCGCAATTGCATATTCATCATATCGTGCGATATAAAAGTGATGCGGCCTGGCCAAAACCCGTTTGGGGTGTTGTAAATGGATCTGCTTACGCGGAAGAAAAACTGGCAGATCAGTTACACGTGCTTCGAAAAATATTGTTACCTTTGGGAATGAAGTAACAAAATGGGGAGTTAAATTTCCATTGCGGTCTGACGTATTTTTGTCGCTCTGATAATGGAAAATGAATGGCGAATACCCTATTGATGTCCAGAATGAAAAATTGGTCTTTTCGGCTATTTTTATAGTGTTTTGACAACATTGAACGAGAAAATGATGAAATAGTTGAAAAAATCCTTTTTCCGCCCCTGATTGAGCAAAAAATGCTTGTATTGTAGTGTTTTCTGGACTATACAATGCGCAGACGCTGTATATATAGGTTAAAACGTGAGTCACAATGCGTTTTTGTGGTTACCAATGAAATATAGACCAGTGTCTTGATTGAGCTTATTTGCGTAACAATTGACTTAAACTTAAATCTGGCGATTTACCAAAAATTGGTAACAAAAAAAGGGCAAAAAATATGGCGACTACAAAAAAAGCTGCACCTAAGAAAAAAGCTGCTGCCAAGAAAAAGGCACCTGTTAAAAAGGCGGCTCCAAAAAAAGTGACGGCCAAGAAAGCCGCTCCTAAAAAAGCAGTAGCAAAAAAAGCGGCACCAAAAAAGGCTGTTGCAAAAAAAGCCGCTCCCAAAAAGAAAGTAGTTGCTAAGAAAGCCCCTGCTAAAAAAGCACCAGTTAAGAAAGCGCCGGCAAAAAAGGCAGCGGGTCCAATCAAACAAAAAATGACCAAGAGCCAAATGTTTACTGATATTGGTGAAGCAACCGATCTTAGTCGCAAACAGGTGGCCGCAGTATTTACTGAACTGGAGTCACTGATTGGTCGCAGTATTGCCAAGAAAGGGTTGGGTGAGTTCACTGTTCCTGGCTTGATGAAAGTTACCACCGTTAAAAAGGCTGCCAAGAAAGCACGCAAAGGTGTCAATCCTTTTACTGGCGAAGAGCAAATGTTCAAAGCCAAGCCTGCCAGTATTGCAGTAAAGGTTCGTCCTTTGAAGAAGCTGAAAGAGTTTGCCGCGTCTTAATCTGGTGAGCTAGGTTTGAGCCGTTACTATCCGACAGTGAAAGTAGCGGCTTAATCTTATCGTATGATACCCCTTCAGTCGGTTTTCCCTTCATTTTATCCGTTCAATGAGTCATCTCTTCTTGTTACGCTGATATAAATATCAGAATCATATAGATATCGCCTTCAGGTCTTTCACTGTTCTGGGTGTTTTAGGGTATAATCGCGGGTTTTTTGGCCCCGGAGCTAAGTTAGGTCCGAAACCACGAGGTTATAGCCGTTATGCCTATCTACGAGTATCAATGCCAGGCGTGCGAACACGAACTGGAAAAGCTACAAAAACTGAACGACGCGCCCCTGACAGATTGTCCAGAATGCGGTAAGTCAGCGCTGAAGAAGAAAATTTCAGCTGCCGGATTCCGCCTCAAAGGCGGTGGTTGGTATGAGACCGATTTCAAGACAGGCAAGAAAAAAAATCTGGCTGGAAGTAGCGACAACAATGGTTCAAGCGGTTCAGCTTCAAATAGTTCCAGCAAGTCAGGTGATAGTTAGGTGACGGTTAAGAACTAGCCAGAACATCAAAGCTTTAAGGTAGTCTTTCAATTAACGAATTGTTTATACAGGAACACAGCAAAAATGCGCACTCATTATTGTGGCACTATCACTTCTGCCCAGATTGACGAAGAAGTGACTCTTTATGGTTGGGTGGACCGCCGCCGCGACCATGGTGGCGTTATATTCCTTGATTTACGCGACCGGGAAGGCATTGTGCAAGTGGTCTTTGATCCTGATACTGAGGAGCATTTTCAACGGGCTGATAGGGTGCGCAGTGAATATGTACTGCAGGTAAAAGGACGTGTGCGTGCGCGAACAGATGCAACGATTAATCCCAATATGTCGACCGGGCAAATTGAGGTTTTGGGGAAAGAGCTGGAAATATTAAACAGTGCAGCAACGCCTCCGTTCCAGTTAGACCAGCATATTGAGGTGGGAGAAGACGTCAGGCTAAAGTATCGTTATATCGATTTGCGCAGGCCGGAGATGCTGGAAAAACTGAAGTTACGATCCAGGGTTACCTCGTCGATACGTCGCTTTATGGACGATAATGGTTTTCTGGACATAGAAACGCCGATCTTGACGAAAGCGACCCCGGAAGGTGCCCGTGATTATCTGGTGCCATCCAGAACACATGAAGGCAAGTTCTTTGCACTGCCGCAATCTCCGCAGTTGTTTAAGCAATTGTTGATGGTATCTGGAATGGACAGGTATTATCAAATCGCTAAATGTTTTCGAGACGAAGATTTACGAGCAGATAGACAGCCAGAATTTACCCAGATCGATATTGAAACATCCTTTATGGACGATCAGCAGATCATGGCTATTACTGAACGCATGATCCAGGGCCTGTTTAAAGAGGTGTTGGATGTTGATCTTGGGGATTTTCCTCATATGTCATACGCTGAAGCTATGTCACGTTTTGGTAGTGACAAGCCTGATTTGCGTATTCCACTGGAACTTGTCGATGTCGATGACCTTATGAGGCAAGTGGACTTTAAGGTATTTAATGGCCCTGCGAATGATCCAAAAGGTCGAGTAGCCGCATTAAAAGTAACCGGTGGGGCCAAAATTAGTCGAAAGCAGATAGATGACTATACCAAATTTGTCAGTATCTATGGTGCGAGGGGTTTGGCCTGGATAAAAATTAATGACATCTCCGCGGGTATTGAGGGATTGCAGTCACCAATCCTGAAATTTATGCCGGAAAATATCATTACTCAAATGATGGAGCGTTTAGCCGTTGCCGACGGTGATATTGTCTTTTTTGGCGCGGATAAAGAAAGAGTTGTCAATGAAGCCTTGGGCGCTTTGCGGGTCAAAGTTGGCGAAGATCTTAATCTTATCGAAGGTGATTGGGCGCCGCTATGGGTTGTAGACTTTCCTATGTTTGAAGAGAATAGTGAAGGGAACCTGACATCACTGCATCACCCGTTTACGGCGCCAGCTTGTTCACCGGAAGCACTGGAAAGCAACCCGGAAGAGGCTTTATCCATTGCCTATGACATGGTGTTAAACGGTACTGAGTTGGGTGGTGGATCGGTTCGTATCCACGAGTCAGATATGCAACAGGCAGTATTTCGTGTGTTGGGAATTGGGGACGAGGAAGCTCAGGAGAAATTTGGATTCTTGTTAGATGCCTTGAAATATGGAGCGCCACCTCATGGAGGGCTCGCCTTTGGACTGGATCGCTTAGTGATGTTAATGACCGGTGCAAAATCTATCCGTGATGTTATTGCCTTTCCGAAGACTCAAAGTGCCGCGTGCGTAATGACTGACGCGCCCGGTTTAGCTGACAGTAAGCAGCTACGTGAATTGAATATTCGTTTGCGAGAAAAGCCCAAAGCAGAGTAATCGGAAAGCCAGCATGGATGGGTAGTAGTCACAATATTGTTACTACCAGAGATGTAGAAACGTTTGTATTCAATATTATTGAAAGACAAATAACCTGACTGGATCGAGAGTTCTGGTTCGTCAAACATAGTGGGAGATATCCTATGGCAGGTCATAGTAAATGGGCCAATATTAAGCACCGCAAAGCTGCACAAGACGCAAAGCGCGGTAAGGTCTTTACCAAAATTATTCGCGAAATAGTGGTAGCAGCTAAAGCTGGTGGTCCCAATCCAGAAGACAATCCCACGCTGAGAGCTGTTGTTGATAAAGCGCTAGGCTCAAATATGAAGCGCGATACTATCGATAAAGCAATTGCGCGCGGAGCCGGCACTGGCGAAGAAGACAATTACGAAGCGGCGACCTACGAAGGCTACGGTGCTGGTGGTATTGCAGTTTTGGTAGAATGTTTAACCGACAACCGCAATCGTACGGTCGCTGAAATTCGACATGCATTTAGTAAGCGAGGAGGGAACTTGGGCACTGATGGATCAGTTGCTTATCTTTTTACTCGTACAGGCCAGATCAGCTTTGAAAAGGGCGACGAAGACCAAGTGATGGAAGTCGCGCTGGAGGCCGGTGCTGAAGATGTTGTAACGAATGATGATGGATCTATTGATGTGTCGGCTGCATTTGAAGATTTTCTATCTGTTAAGGACGCCATGGTTGCTGCAGGATTGACGCCTGATCACGCTGAAGTAACGATGTTGCCATCTGTGCTTGTGGAGCTGGATAAGGATGGAGCAGAAAAAGCAATGGGATTGATCGACATGCTGGAAGATTTAGATGATGTCCAGAATGTTTATACCAATGCTGATATTTCTGACGAAATCATGGATCAATTAGGCGAGTAAGCGATTGTTGTTAGTGACCGTGAAAAAGTGGCGTTCTTTTATCTTTCATGGCTGCTAACCCCTCTTTTAAATCTGCTGAACTATTGCAGTTGGCTGCAGTTTGGTAGGCGCTTTCGAAATCCTGAATGCCATAAGCTGACTGATTGCATAATGTCTTCATCGCTTTTACGGCCATGGGTGCATAGCCGTTCATCCTCTGGGCTAGTAACGCCCCTGTGTTGTGAACCAAGTCCTTCTCGGCGAGGTGGGTAAGGTATCCGATATCTATTAGTTCATCACCATTAAAATCTTCACTGGCTACCAGCAATCGTTTTGCTGTGTTGATGCCTAAAATGCGGACGAATCGTTCGATGCCCCGCACCGGATAGCAGAGTCCGATACGAGCTGGGGGTACGAACAACTTCATCTCAGAAAAGCCAACTCGAAAATCACACGCAAGCCCAATCTCCGTGCCGCCGCCATAGGCGTTGCCGTTGAAAATACAAACAGTTGGAATTTCGACAGCGGCGATTTTGTCAGTGAGATCGGTGAAAAGATCCCCGTCCAATTGACCGTTACTCAATTGGTCCAGGGCAGCTCCTGCACAAAATGTCTGCTGACCAGCTCCCGTTATAATCAAAACCCGGACACTATTTGAGTGGCTGACTGTATCCAGGTGACTGATAAATAAAGCAATATTGTCACCTGACAAGGAATTGTGTCTCTCGGGTATATTCAAGGTGATAGTTGCGATAGAGTTATCTACAGTTAAGTTTATACCCGGTGCGAATTCTTTCATTTTTGGACCATAGTGTTCTGTTGGACGAAGTCGGGCTATTATATAAGTCTTTTGTTGCGTTGTTACATTATTAAGAAGGAAAACGATCATGAGTGCCATAGAAAATACGATAGAAGATTCACTGCAAAAGACTCTGCAGGCACAGAAAGAAGCCTATCTTGATGAAGGTTATGTATCTTATGAAACACGGATTAATCGCTTGGACAAGGCACTAATTCAAGTGCTGAAATATCAGGATGAACTCTGTGATGCGCTGATTTCTGATTTTGGGCATCGCTCTAAAGACTTATCTAAATTGACTGATATTGCCGCCAGTGTCGGACCGATTAAACACGCCAAAAAACATCTAAAAAAATGGATGAAAAAGGAAAAACGCAGCACCATGTTTCCCTTAGGTTTACTTGGGGCTAGTTCGCGTATTGAATATCAACCATTAGGTGTAATTGGTATTCTGAGCCCTTGGAATTTCCCGGTTAATTTGACATTTGGTCCCCTCGCTAGTGCGCTTGCCGCTGGTAACCGGGTGATGATTAAACCCTCGGAATATACACCTGCTACGTCAGCAGTAATGAAAAAAATGTTGGATGAAGTCTTTGATGAAACCGAAGTGGCTGTGGTTACCGGAGGACCAGAAGTTGGCGCGGCATTTTCAGCACTGGCGTTCGATCATATGATTTTTACCGGAGCCACCTCAGTGGGTAAACATGTGATGGCCGCTGCGGCTAAAAACCTGGTACCAGTGACATTGGAGCTGGGTGGAAAATCACCGGTATTGGTAGGTCGTAGCGCCAATCTGGATCAGACCGCAGACCGGATTATGATGGGCAAAACAATGAATGCCGGGCAAGTATGTTTGGCACCGGATTATCTTCTGGTTGCAGAAGAGCAGCGCGATAGTCTCGTTGAATTATTGAAAGTGAAAGCAACAGCGATGTTCCCAACAATTAGAGATAATGACGATTACACCTCAATTGTGAACGAGCGCCATTATCAACGCCTGAAAGTCTACCTGGACGATGCAAAAGAAAAAGGCGCGACTATCATTGCGATTAATCCTGCCAGCGAAGATTTTAATGACCAGGATCATCACAAAATCCCACCGACACTGGTGCTGGATGCCACTGATGATATGTTGATTATGCAAGAGGAGATTTTTGGCCCACTGCTACCGGTTTGTACTTATAAAGAATACCGGGAGGCAATTAACTACGTGAATAGCAATCCGAGACCTTTAGGCTTGTACTATTTTGGCCACGATGCGGCGGAGGAGGCATTTACGCTCACTCGTACCACCTCTGGCGGCGTTACGCTTAATGACGTGATTATGCATATTTCACAGGAAGACTTGCCTTTTGGTGGCGTTGGTCCGAGTGGCATGGGTTCATACCATGGCTTTGATGGCTTCAAAACGTTTAGCCACGCTAAGTCTATCTTCAAACAGTCGAATAAAAACATTGCCGATATGGTTGGTCTAAAACCTCCCTTTGGTAAGAAAACTCAGAACGCGATTAAAATGCAATTGAAGTGAGAGGTAGTTAGTGGCGAATAGAGCCGCCGCCGTTTACTGTATCCGGTACAGAGTGATGTTTTTACTCCACGATGGCGGCCCTCCGGGCTGCCTTCATTCCCTCCTGGCCATCGGTCACAGAGTGCTACCCTTAAAGCTTACATCGCCAGTAAGTCATATTAGGCTTAAGTTTGAGTTGAAGCTGATATTTTTATTTACACTTATACGTAAATGAGTGAAAGTCTAGGACACGAGTGATGTCACTTGCCGTACTGGTGTTATGCATACGGGGACGTGTTGTCTCACAGCTTCGATTTTTGATAACGAGGGCAGGTCATGGACAAAAAATTCGACGTTGCGCAAGCGTTGCGTGTAATTGCCAAGGTTATAGATCAGGGCGAAAAAAAGGACGATGAGTATTACTTTAATGGGCTATATGCCAGTGAAGGTTTTGATGGCTATCGGGTACACTTGCACGACGACTACGTTAAATTGGATGTAGACTTTCACAATACTTACAACCTCGATTTTAGCGACCAAAAAGTGCTGGAGTTATTCCTGAGCAAAATACACGATGTCGATGCGAAGTCTGCATAAGCGAGTAAATAAGTAAATAAGTAAGTAAGTGAGTATCAGAATGAACGACTCACATTATTATTAGCAGGAGTAGGCATCAATGAAAGACAGTAGAGGTAAGGGATTTTCAAGAAGAACTTTTAGTAGGCGGGTGATTATGTCTGCAGCGATGGCTGCTATCATTTCTTTGTTACCAGTCACTGCTGCTGCAGCAGTTCAGACAGAAAAGCCATTAAAAATAGGCATTATCGGTGCTGGCCTTATCGGCGGTTCAGTTGGTGTATTGTGGGCGCAAGCCGGTCACGAAGTTTTCTTTTCATCACGACATCCCGAAGAGCTGGGCGATTTACTCAAACAAGCTGGACCATCGGCTAAAGCAGGTACTCCTGCAGAGGCGGCACTATTTGGCGACGTAGTATTTGTCGCAGTTCCCTATCATGCTATGCCAAAGGTTGGTAAAGATTTATCGCTGTTGCTTAAAGATAAAATCGTTATCGATTGTGGCAATCCCTATCCTAGTAGGGATGGAGAAATGGCTGTAGAAGCACTAAAGAAGGGTACTGGAATTGCATCGGCAGAATTTTTTCCGGAAGTACGTTTGGTCAGAGCCTACAATTCAATCAGTTATAAATCCATTACTACTCAGGCGCACCGCGAGGGTGAATTAATGGCTATCCCTATGGCCGGAGATGACAAAGAAGCTGTTAATGTTTCTGCGAGATTAATTGAAGAGTCAGGGTTTGCGCCAGTTTTTGTTGGTCCGTTATCGCGAGCGAGAGAATTTGATAACAGGTCGGCAATGTATGGTAAGCAAGGCACTGCCGATGAGTTGAAGGCCGGTTTTGGCTTGTGATTTTTACTATCAGCTTTTTAGATTAATATAATAGATGTCAGTTGCTGACGTTATTGTAATCAAACATTCACTGCCGCTGGAATTGCGGCACAGACCAGAGATTACCCAATGGATTTAGGCCTAAGCAACAAAAACATCATCGTCACCGGCGGCACTCGTGGAATCGGGTTAGCTGCAGCAAAGGCCTGTGCAGCTGAGGGCGCTAACTTGTCTATTTGCGGTCGCACTCAAAGCAGTTTAGACGCTGCCAAAGCAGAACTGTCAGCCTACGGTACAACAATACATGCCGCCATCTGCGATATTTCCGATGCCGAGCAGATAAAAGCCTATGTCAATGATGCCATCGCAGCACTGGGCGGATTGGATGGATTGGTCAATAACCCCAGCGGATTTGGTAGCAGTGACGACGAGGAAGGTTGGGGCAAGGGTTTGGATGTGGATATTATGGGCGTGGTCCGTTGCACATGGGCCGCAGCAGCAGAATTGCAAAAAAACAAAGGCGCAATCGTCAACGTATCGTCGATTTCTGGTATGGGTGCATCAAGCAACGTGCCCTACGGTGCTGTTAAGGCTGCGGTTATCCAGCTGACACAAAGCCATGCACTTACCATGGCTGGCGATCAGGTGCGGGTAAACTGTGTTGCTCCCGGCTCTATCGAATTTTCTGGTGGGGTCTGGGATACGGTGAAAAAGCACGCCCCCGACATCTACAATTCAACCTTGTCAGGCATTCCGTTTGGACGCATGGGCAAGCCTGAAGAAATCGGTGATGTTGTCGCCTTTCTACTTTCCGATCGAGCGTTTTGGATGACCGGTCAGACTATCGCCATCGACGGCGCACAAAACCTGTAACCGCCCAGCCAGCTATTTTGAAAGTAGAGATTGATGTCTCGAATTATTTGTCAAAATTGTCAGCGCCCTGTGCCAGTGTGCTTTTGCCACACATTGGAAATGGTTAATAATGATTGGCCTGTGCATATTTTGCAGCACAAACAAGAAGCAAAACATGCGATTGGTACAGCGATTATCGCGCAATTATCATTGCAGAATTGCCAGTTATTAACGGCAGGTAACAACCTCTGTGAGCAAAAACTGGCACAGCTTATAAGTGATCAACAGCCGCTACTTATATATCCAGGGCGTGATAGTCAGCCACTGAAAGAAATTGTTGGGCAAACAGCAAGGCCGTTGATATTTATAGATAGTACGTGGCGTAAAAGTAAGCGCATGCTTTTGGAGTCGCCACAGTTACAATCCCTGCCTAAAGTCGTTTTCACTCCCACAAAATCCAGTCGCTATCATATTCGCAAAGAGCCAAATGCAAATGCACGATCAACATTAGAGGCCATTGTTACTGTGTTATCAACACTGGAACACAACCCGGAAAAATACCAACCGTTGCTCAAAACCATGGACTGGATGATTCAACAACAAATAGGGCACATGGGGGTTGATACCTTCACTCGCAACTATATGTAATGTTTCAATAGAGCACTGACGATTGCGCCATTGTTTATAATTTCTCTCATTTTAGTGTCTGCGCAGTCAAGAGAAAACGATGGCTGCGAAGAGTAAGGTTCTTGCCGAGACCTCGCTTTTCGTAGTAAATTAAGTGCAGCAAGAGTAATAAATTATCTTATATAGCTACACCTATAATTAGAAAGGAGACAAGAATATGAAAGCAGTGGTAGTCGACGCGTTAAATCAATTCTCAGTTCAGGAAGTACAGCTAGATTCACCAAAGGCTGGCGAAGTGCGAGTAAAAATGGTGGCAACGGGCGTATGCCGATCGGATTGGTCAGTCATCACCGGCACAATTCCCATGCCGCTCCCCGCTGTTATAGGGCACGAGGGCTCTGGAATCATTACTGAGGTCGGGGAAGGCGTCGAAAAACTCGCGTTGGGAGATCATGTGGTACTGTCATTCATACCCGAGTGTGGGGAGTGTTTTTACTGCAAGAACGATCAAGCCTACCTGTGTGCATCAAAGAATAATGCCGCCGGTGGCATGTTGGATGGCACTACTCGTGTTCATCGCGGTGATGAAGACGTCATGGTCATGACCCAATTGGGTTGTATGGCTGAAGAATGTATTGCCCCAGCTATTAGCTGCGTGAAAATCGACGACGATATAGCCCTCAGTTCTGCAGCACTGATTGGTTGTGGCGTGATGACCGGAGTCGGTGCTGCGCTCAACGCGGCAAAGGTTAAGGCAGGTACTACCGCCGTGGTTTTCGGCTGCGGTGGTATTGGTTTATCCACTATCCAAGGCGCGTGCATTGCCGGCGCTGAAAATGTGGTGGCGGTTGACACGCTACCTGCGAAATTGGACATGGCCAAAACATTTGGTGCCACTCACGGTTGCCTGCTGGAAGACGCCAGTGAATTTATCCTGGAGCTGACTGAGGGGCGCGGCGCCGATTATTGCTTTGAGGCTGTTGGTAATACCGCACTAATGCAGCTGGCCGAAGCCAGCACCCGCCCAGGCGGTGTCTGCACAGTTATTGGTGTCGGTAAAATGGATGAGCAGTTTGTACTGAACCCGTTTATGTTGCCCCTTACTGGTAAGCGTATACAGGGTACGATGTATGGCAATTGTAACCCGTCCTCAGATTTCCCCAAATTGTTGGACTACTACAAAAATGGCGAGCTGGATCTGGATGGCATGATCACCAAAACCTATAGTCTCGATCAAGCGCCAGAAGCCTTCGCTGACCTGATCTCTGGAGCGAATGCCCGAGGCGTTATCATCTATGACTAGGCGAACCACGTTTCGGTCCACGGTCGTCACCTTAGCCGGTAGTGCGGGCACAGGAATTGCATGCATTAATTAATTCTAATCCAATGGCAGGTGCGATGAACAAAAGCTGGAAGTCCTATAACACGGGGCCATTTTTCGATGAGCTCATTACTCCCGCAGCCAAGCCAAGGGTAGCCGCCAGGCAAGTGATCAACATGCTGCAGGGTTTATCCATGGAAGAGATGCATACTCGACGAGCTGCAGCTGAGCTGACGGTAAAGGAAATGGGTGTTTCCTTTACCGTTTATAGTGAGGGGCGTAATATCGACAGGGCATGGCCTTTCGATATTATCCCTCGGGTCATTCCCGCACGTGACTGGGACAAAGTGAGTCTTGGATTAATACAGCGCAGTCGCGCCCTTAATCGGTTTATTGATGACATATACAACAAACAGAAAATTCTTGCCGATGGTGTTGTCCCCGCCGAGATCGTATTGGACTCAGGAAATTTTAAACCTCAGTGCGTAGGGGTTTCGCCCCGCTATGGGGCGTGGGCTCATGTTTGTGGCTCTGATTTGGTGCGCGATAAGGACGGCAAGTTCTATGTACTCGAAGACAACCTTCGAGTACCTTCCGGTGTTTCCTATATGCTGGAGAATCGGGAAATCACTAAGCGGGTGTTGCCGGAGTTGTTCGAGAATTACAGTATTCGGCCGGTAGATGATTACCCCTCGCGGCTGCACGGTACGCTGGCGTCCCTTTCACCTCGCGACCAACGCAATCCCAGTATAGTGGTGCTCACTCCCGGCATCTTCAACTCAGCCTATTTCGAACACGCCTACCTAGCCCATAGCATGGGCGCCGAACTGGTAGAGGGGGGTGATTTATTTGTCAGCGATGATAATTGTGTTTATATGCGCACGGTCGACGGGCCGATCCGGGTTGATGTGGTTTACCGTCGCATCGACGATGAGTTTCTTGACCCCGAAGTTTTTCGAGAAGATTCTAAATTGGGTGTTGCTGGCATCATGCGGGCATGGAAAGCGGGTAATGTTGCTATCGCCAACGCCCCGGGCGCTGGCGTTGCTGACGACAAAGTGGTGTATGCCTATGTGCCCGATATGATCCGCTATTACTTGAAAGAAAAACCCATTCTCGCCAGCGTAAAAACCTACCTTTGTATGAATAAGAAAGATCGCGATTATGTCCTCGCCAATCTCGATAAACTGGTGGTCAAACCAGCTAATGAGTCGGGAGGTTATGGACTGATGGTTGGTCCACACGCCAGCGAGAAAAAAAGAGCCAGCTTTGCTAAATTAATCGAAGAAAACCCCCGAAACTATATCGCGCAACCGACGCTGGCATTGTCCACTGCCCCCACTTATATCGACAACACGGTAGAGCCCAGGCATCTGGATTTGCGTCCCTTTATTCTGCAGGGCAAGGAAACCTGGGTGACTCCGGGCGGCTTAACTCGTGTTGCCCTTGTTAAGGGATCACTGGTGGTGAACTCCTCCCAGGGCGGCGGTAGTAAAGATACCTGGATCGTGGAGGCTAACAAATGACGATGCTGTCAAGGGTTGCTGAACGCTTGTTTTGGATGTCACGTTATCTTGAGCGCGCGGAGGATACTGCCCGCTTGACTCACGCCTATACACATATGGCTATGGATATACCCAATGGGTCCGAACCTGGCTGGGACACCCTGATCCGGATACAGGATGCTGAACCCGTTTATACCGATCGCTATCGAGTTTATAACGAGCAAAATGTGCTGAAATTCATCATCGCTGATCTCGACAACGCCGGAGGTATATACCACGCTATTCGTGCTGCCCGAGAAAACGTGCGTACCACTCGGGATGTATTGCCCGAGGAAGCGTGGGAATACGTCAATGAGCTGTATCTCTATGCCCAGGAGTTTGCCGAAAAATCAGTCGGTCGGCGCAATCGCTATCAATTCCTGGAAAATGTAATCTCTCGTTGCCAGGCGATCAACGGCATGATGATGTCGACGTTGCCTCGCGATCATGCCTATCGTTTCATAAAATTGGGGCATTTACTTGAGCGTGCTGACATGACCACGCGGGTTATCGATGTTGGCGCTGCTGCTCTGCTTGGAGAGGATCGTCACCACAGTACTGTAGATCCTTTGATCTGGGGCAGCCTGTTAAAATCGCTCTCGGCCATGGGTGCCTATCGACGCGAATATGGCCCCCAGGTTGAGGCCAATTCAATGGTGGATTTTGTCCTCCGTGATGCGAATTTACCTCGCTCGGTAAAATTTTGTCTCAATGGCATGCGCGAAGAACTATTACCGTTGAAGAATCACAAGAGTGCCCTCAAACTTCTTGATCGGTCACGCCGCAAACTGTCAAGATTTGATCCGCAGGCAAGCTCAAGAGAACAGCTGCATGTTTTTATCGATGAGTTCCAGGCCGGGCTGATCAGCCTCAGCGCAGAAATCGGCAGCACCTGGTTCCTGAAGGAGCCCGAATGAGCCTAATTCATTGCTGGGCGGCGAAATCTTTAAGGGATAGGCGCGCCAAACTCGTTAACCTTGCCAAAGGCAGTAAGTACAGATGACTATCCGTGTCGCGATTAACCATCGCACCTCTTATAAGTTTGATCGGCCTGTTAATTTATCGCCGCATACTGTGCGCCTGCGACCTGCGCCGCACTCGCGAACACCTATCCACAGTTACAGCTTGAAAATTAAGCCCGAGAACCATTTTGTCAATTGGCAGCAGGATGCCTTTGGTAACTATCTGGCACGATTGGTATTCCCGGATAAATGTACCGAGTTTGAAGTCGATGTCGAAGTGATCGCTGATATGACAACGATCAATCCCTTTGACTTTTTTGTTGAGGATTACGCCGAAACTTATCCCTTCGAGTATAACAAGCAACTTAAAACTGAACTGCGGCCCTATCTGGCAAAACTCAGGTGCGGCTCAATGTTCAAAAACTTTCTCGCTAATGTCGATCGCTCAGAACGCACCATTAATGATTTTCTAGTCGAGATCAACCAGTACGTTCAGCAAGAAATCGAATACCTAGTGCGCCTGGAGCCAGGCATACAGACTCCTGAACAAACGCTAAAAGCAGCTAAGGGTTCCTGCCGTGATTCGGCCTGGCTACTAGTGCAGTTACTGCGCCATCTGGGTCTTGCTGCCCGGTTTGCCTCCGGCTACCTGGTGCAACTTAAACCCGATGAAAAATCACTGGACGGACCCTCGGGGGCGGAACAAGATTTCACTGACTTACATGCCTGGTGTGAAGTCTTTCTGCCGGGTGCCGGTTGGGTAGGACTGGATCCTACCTCTGGCTTGTTTGCCAGCGAAGGGCATATTCCGCTGGCATGTACACCAACTCCGGTGTCAGCGGCACCTATAGTTGGTGCTACCGATCAATGCGAAGTGGAATTCGATTTTGCTAATACCGTTGAACGGGTACTCGAAGACCCAAGGGTTACCAAACCTTATAGCGAAGATCAGTGGCAACATATTTTGGCTCTTGGCAAAGCAGTGGACGTGGAGTTTGAAAAAAACGACGTACGCCTGACCATGGGTGGCGAGCCAACCTTTGTATCGATCGACGATATGGAATCGGAACAGTGGAATACCGGCGCCCTGGGCAAAGACAAGCTCAGTCTGGCGAAGACTCTACTGTTACGTTTGCGCGATCGCTATGCTCCCAAAGGACTGCTTCATTACGGACAGGGTAAATGGTATCCAGGGGAAGAGGTGCCGCGCTGGGCGCTCGGGGTATTCTGGCGTAAAGACGCTGAGCCATTGTGGGATAACCCTGATTTACTGGCTAGAATTGACAAAAAATACGATTACGATGTGAATGAGGCGAGCCGCTTTGGCCGCCATTTATGCGATTTGCTTTCCATACCCAGAGGCTGCTGCCAACCGGCTTATGAAGATGGCTTACATTATCTGATGCAGGAGCAAAATCTACCTAAAAATCTGGATATTCTCGCCCATAAACTCGACAGCGACCTCGACAGGCGTCGCCTCGCACATTTGATTGAACGCGGCTTTGATGTACCTTCAGGTGTGGTTATTCCGCTCAGTCGCAGCACCGGCTGGCCGATTGAAGAAGACCAGAAAAGCTGGAATAGTAGCTTGTGGCCGATGAAGCGCGATCGCATCACACTGATTCCGGGTGATTCCCCGATGGGACTGCGCTTGCCGTTAAATAACCTGCCCGAACTGTCCAGTAAGGCGGATAAGGTCACTCCGCAGCGAGACCCCTTTGAGCCTCGGGAAGATCTCGCCAAACGTTCGGAGCTACATTTTTCCCAGCCGATGGAGTCAGCGGATGACGCTGTGGAAGAACCGGACGATTATGAATCAGTGGTGCGTACGGCTATGTGCGTAGAAGTGCGAGAAGGTCGCCTGCATATCTTTATGCCGCCACTGGAATACCTCGAAGATTATGTTGAGCTTATTGCCGCCATCGAAAATACCGCTGGCGCTTTAAAAATCGCTGTCATTATTGAGGGCTATGAGCCTCCGCGCGATCCCCGGATGCAAAAATTACTGGTAACCCCCGATCCCGGTGTTATCGAAGTCAATGTTCATCCATCCAACAATTGGGATGAACTCGTCGCAACCACAACCTCACTCTACGAAGAAGCTCGTTTGTCGCGGCTCTCTTCCGAAAAATTCATGCTCGATGGGCGTCATACCGGCACCGGTGGTGGCAATCATATTACCTTGGGCGGGGCAACCCCGGCAGATAGTCCGATGTTGCGACGGCCAGACTTGCTGCGCAGCTTGATCACCTTTTGGCAGCACCACCCCAGTCTATCTTATCTGTTTTCCGGTATGTTTATCGGCCCTACCAGTCAGGCCCCAAGGGTTGATGAAGGCCGCGATGAAATGCTTTATGAACTGGAGGTGGCGTTTTCACAAATGTCCGATGGTGACGTGCCACAACCTTGGTTGGTAGATCGTTTGTTACGCAATTTGCTGATCGACATTACCGGGAATACCCACCGGGCAGAATTTTGTATCGACAAGCTGTATTCGCCCAATAGCGCTACTGGTCGCCTCGGTATCCTTGAGTTTCGCGGCTTTGAGATGCCACCGCATAGTCGAATGGCGCTGGTGCAGGCCTTGTTAATCCGCTGTTTGATAGCTCGTTTTTGGCAACAACCCTATCAAAAGCCGTTGATCCGCTGGGGCACAGAGTTGCATGACCGTTTTATGCTGCCACATTATCTCTGGCAGGATATGAAATCGGTTGTAGAAGATTTACAGGCTCATGGCTACTCATTCCAGCTGGAATGGCTAGCGCCTTTTGAGGAATTTCGTTTTCCACACTACGGTCGGGTGCAGCTGGATGATATTGAGCTGGAATTGCGTTGGGCTGTGGAACCCTGGCACGTGCTGGGAGAAGAAAGTAGTAGTTTTGGCACCTCTCGCTATGTCGACTCATCGGTCGAGCGCTTGCAGATCAAGGCAACTGGCCTCACCGAAGGCCGCTATGTGCTGGCCTGCAATGGTCGCCGGGTACCCCTGCGCAGCACCGGGCGTCATGCCGAATATGTGGGGGGAGTGCGTTATCGTGCCTGGCAGCCGCCATCGGCTCTGCATCCGATGATTGGTGTTCATGTTCCCTTGCATTTTGACCTGATCGACACGTGGAATGGACGTTCCATCGGTGGTTGCAGCTATCATGTCTCCCATCCCGGTGGTCGCAGTTATGAGACCTTCCCGGTTAATTCTTTTGAAGCTGAATCTCGCCGTATCAATCGCTTTGAGACCGTCAGTCATACCCAGGGGGCCTTCATACCGCAACCAGAAGTTGACGCATTAAGAGAGTTTTTCCCTGACCAGCAACCCCCAAGACCTATGGAACCGCCACCTGAAGAACCGCCCGGAGAGTATCCTTATATTCTGGATATGCGCAGCCCCAGAACAAATTAATGGCGAGCACAAGAAATACAGCATACTTAGTCAAGCCAGATTGAATGCGTATATAATACTCGGCATAATTATTACGACTTGTAACAGGTAAATACGTGTCCAACCCCATTAATCACCAAACCCTCGGCCAAGCACAGTCCCAGGCCCAGTCCGGGCAGCCCAATACTCTTGACTATCGTCAGGTTAATGGACTGGTGGATGACGCTTTTGCAATAGACGGCAGTGTTAAGCCGCAGTGGGAGTATCTACTTAACAGCCTGCGCAACCTGGGGCCGGAGGTGATGGCTGAGCGCGCGCAAAAAGTGCGGCGCATTTTACGCGACGATGGCGCCACTTTTAACATTTATGGCGGTGATGGTAGCCCCGGCAGCAGTTGGGAACTTGATCCTGTCCCTCATATTATCGGCAGCGAGGATTGGGGTAATATTGAGGCGGGGTTGTTGGAGCGCGCCGAATTATTTAACCTGGTATTACGAGATATTTACGGTTCACGGACATTGCTGCGTCAGGGCATATTGCCTCCGGAAGCACTTTTTAGTCACGGTGGATTTGTGCGCGCCTGCCAGGGGATTCAATTAGCGGGGGAGCATGAGCTGATAATGCACGCCGTTGATATGGTACGCCAACCTGACGGTAGCATGTGTGTACTATCTGATCGCACCCAGGCTCCAAGCGGCTCAGGTTATGTGTTGGAAAATCGCACCGTCATGTCACGAGTATTTCCCAGCTTATATCGTGACAGCCACGTTCATCGTCTTGCCAGTTTTTATCAACGGCTGCGGCTTAAATTGGTTTCTCTTTCTCCTTCTGATGATCCACCGCTCATTGCCGTACTGACTCCAGGCAACCAGAGCGAGACCTATTTTGAACATACCTACCTGGCAAACTACATGGGTTTTCCCTTAGTCCAAAGTGGCGACCTGATCGTCCGCAACGGCTTTGTGTGGATGAAATCCCTGGATGGTTTGAAACGGGTTGATGTCATCTTGCGCCAGGTAGAAGATGCTTTTTGTGACCCGGTAGAATTGCGCAGTAATTCGCAACTGGGAGTTCCTGGCTTACTGGAAGTTGTGCGAAGCGGTCGTGTGGTAATTGCCAATCCGCTGGGTTCCGGGGTATTGGAAAATCCGATATTGCTTAAATACTTACCTCAAATTAGCAAGTGTCTGCTAGGGCGAGAGCCGCGACTGAGCTCGGTAAAAACCTATTGGTGTGGTGATGAATCCGATTTAGCTTTCGTCACGGCCAATATCCGCCAGCTAATTATTAAGCCCGCTTACAGAGGCATTGGCGTTAGTAGCGTTTGGGGCGGTGACCTCAACGCTGAACAGCAAAATCAGTTGCTTGCTACCATCCGCCACAACCGCTATCAGTATGTTGCTCAGGAACGTTTGGAAAAACCCCATATCCCAGCGTTTTCCCCTGGAATATTAGAGCCGAGACCAGCCTTACTGCGAACATTTTCGATAGCAACCGATAGTTCTTATGCGGTGCTTCCCGGCGGCCTTACCCGTATTGGTACTAATACTCACGGATTGACCATTAACATGCAGTCGGGCAGCCCGAGTAAGGATACTTGGGTAACGGCATCGGAACCTGAGCGCACCCTCGACTTTGATAATGCAGCTGACTCCAGTCGGGCTAACATTGATTCTCAATTAGTAAGCTTGCCAAGTCGGGTGGTCGAAAACCTCTACTGGATGGGGCGCTATGCGGAGAGAGCAGAAGTCTCACTGCGATTTTTACGGACAGTTTTCCTGTTACTTAACAGCGAGGAGCCTACCGAAGATGATGCTCGCCGAATTTTGCTGCAAACTGTCACTCAAATTACCGCTACCCTACCTGGTTTTATGAACGCTTCGGAACAACTATTATTGAATCCGGATGAAGAATTACTGTTGATCATCAAAGATGGCGGACGCATTGGCAGTATTAAATCAACGTTAAATGCCATGCTATCAAGCGCCGATCAGTCCAAGGAATTATTGTCCACAGATACCATACGTGTGATCAATGATTTAGGTGATGCACTGGAGCAAATGGATATTGAACTTGCAGACGGCCTGACTTCGGCGCCCGAAGATGCGCTAGACCCGCTGGTAACTGGGCTGGCTGCTTTATCGGGGTTGATGCAGGAAAGCATGATTCGCAGCGTCGGCTGGCGTTTCATGGAGCTGGGCAAGCGTATCGAACGAGCACTGCAAACCATTAATACGATTGACAACCTGATGACACCCGTCACCAGTGAGGCGGGTAAATCCACCCTGTTGACGGCCTTGTTGATCTCAATGGAGGCGTTCATGACTTATCGTCGGGGTGGTCGTGAGCACAGAGGTCTGGAGTTGGGGCTGGAACTGGTCATGCTCGACAACAGTAATCCGCGCTCACTGATATTCCAGTTGGAAGTCCTGCAACAACATCTTGGGGAATTACCCAAATCAGATACTCAGGGCGGTGAACTTGGAGCAGAAGAGCGGGCGCTACTGGAAGCGATGACCAGCCTCAAATTATCACGAATTTCAAAACTGCTGGAAAGTAACTCCGAACAACGAGATGAACTGAAAAATTTACTGGAGCATCTAAAAAAATTGCTAAGAGATTTTAACCGCTTTATCAGTGAAAAACATTTCGAGCATCGTGCCAATCCACAACAGTTGGTGACCAGCACCTGGGGAGCCCAGTGATGCGCTTTCGTGTTGTGCACTCCACCCATTATAAATACGCCCAGCGGGTTACTCGTTGCTACAATCTCGCTAACGTTATTCCCAGGGATACAGAACGCCAGCGCTGTTTGAAAAATAGTATCACCGTGTCGCCGCAGCCGACAACAAAGCATCAGCGTACTGACTATTTTGGCAATCATGCTTACCATTTTGAAATACAAAAATCCCACACTGAACTGATTATTACGGCCGAAAGTGATATTCAGATAGAGGATAGGGGACATGAGCTCGATTTAGATCTTGGGACCTCTTATGGTGAGGCACTGGTATATCTGCGTGATACCCTCAGCCCGGACACGATAGAAGCACGAGAGTTTCTACTAAATTCGCCAATGGTTGAATGTAGTTCAGCGCTTGAGGATTACGCTCGTCCTAGCTTTGACATCAATCGCTCACTTAAAGCTTGTGTTAGTGAACTGACGTCACGCATATTCACCGACTTTTCCTACGACCCCGAGTTCACAACGATCGCCACGCCCCTCGCTGACGTATTGGAACACAAAAAAGGTGTTTGTCAGGATTTTGCCCATCTCCAAATTGGTTGCCTGCGCTCCATGGGAATACCTGCTAAATATGTCTCGGGCTATATTGAAACACTACCCAAGCCCGGCGAGAAAAAACTGGTTGGCGCCGATGCAACTCACGCATGGATTGCTTATTTTTCTCCTGGCGAAGGCTGGGTCGAATTTGATCCTACCAATAATTCTGCGGCTAATAACCAACATATTGTCACCGCATTTGGTCGTGATTTTTTTGATGTAACGCCGGTAAAAGGGGTTATTTTTGGTGGAGGAAAAAGCCCCATCCTCAGCGTTTCGGTTGATGTCAGCCGAGTAGTAGAAAACTAATACTCACTTATCATTAAACCGTATTAACGTCTTTGATACTTTATTTGATCTGCTTCACAGGGTTAGCACATGTGGTTACGTACAAATTGCGATCTGGAATTTGATATTGAAGTACCGACACCCTTCGTGCTGATGTTACGACCTCGCAGCGGCGCGCAGCAATGGGTTGCCAGCGAGGTCTACAAAATTTCTCCCACTGTGCCTGCCTTTGAATTTACCGATGGCTATGGCAATCTTTGTCAGCGACTCATTGCACCGCCCGGATATTTTTCAGTTCACACTGCCGCGCAAGTGATGATATCTGACACTGTAGATGAGGCGCCGGGCTCTTTTTTTGTAGAGATACAAAGCTTGCCCGACGAAATGCTTCACTACCTGTTACCTAGTCGCTACTGTGAATCTGATCTATTTTGTGTGATGGCCAACTCTATTACTGCAGGCCAACGCCCGGGATATGATCAGGTTGCGGCCATTGAAAGCTGGATACGGGATACGATCCGCTATGAACCTTATAACAGCGACATTCAAGTTTCTGCTATTGATGTTAATGCCAGGGGCTGGGGCGTCTGCCGGGACTTCTCTCACTTGGGAATTTCCCTGTGTCGCAGTCTGAGTATTCCCGCACGCATGGTGGTGGGTTATCTGTATGGATTGGAGCCGATGGATTTACACGCTTGGTTTGAGGCGTACGTTGGTGGCCGCTGGTATTCTTTTGATGCTACCCAAGCTAGTAAGAGCGGTGGATATGTTGCCATAGGCTATGGACGCGATGCGGCTGATGTTGCTGTCTACAATCAGTTTGGTCCGGCCCTATACCCCGCTGCACAGAGAGTGAGCGTCGAACAGATCACTCAAGAAAGTAGTGAAATATAGGGTTTTACCGTCATGAGCTATCCTCGTCTGCGCCATCAGCCAGACTTGGGATGACTCGTATTAATTGTTACCATTGTTCCACCTGAATCAGGAGAATAAATTAATGTCAGTAGTAGTAGAGGGCCGCTGCGATGAAAAATTCGCCAGTGTGAAGGATGCGTTTGCGAAAAACTTTGAAGATGGTCTTGATACCGGAGCCAGTGTTGCGATTACGGTGGACGGTGAAAATGTCGTTGATTTGTGGGCGGGCGACCTGGTTGATGCGGGTGACAAGCAATGGCAGGAAGACACAATCGTTAACGTATGGTCAACAACAAAGACGATGGCCGCTACGGTTATGCTGATGTTGGCAGATCGCGGTTTGCTGGATTTTAATGAAAAAATATCCACCTATTGGCCAGAATTTGCACAAAAAGGCAAAGAAAGTATTAAAGTTCGCCATATTATGAGTCACTCGGCGGGGCTCTCTTCTGTTGAAGAGCCAATCGTTTTTGCAGATTTTTGCGATCATGAAAAAATTATAGACTTACTGACCGCGCAGGCCCCCTGGTGGGAGCCCGGTACAAAAAGTGGCTATCACGCGATTACCCAAGGTCATTTGCAGAATGAACTGGTCCGAAGAATTACAGGAAAAACACTAGGTACTTTTTTCAGGGAAGAAGTAGCGGAACCGTTGGGAGCTGATTTTCATATTGGAACGCCGGTGTCGTGCTACCCGCGCATCGGAGTTCTCTCGCCACCGGAAGCCAGTTCTGATCTTGATCTTGATCTTGATCCTAATTCTATCATGGCAAAGACAATGACTAACCCAGTATTGGATGCGCTGGCTGCTAGAACGAATGCTTGGCGTCAGGCGGAAATTCCCGCAGCAAATGGCCATGGCAATGCTCGTTCTGTTGCGCGTATTCATAGTGCAATTGCCTGCGGCGGTGAAGTTGACGGAGTACGGTTAATGTCTGAGGAGGGCTGCCGAAAGATTTTTGAGGTCCAAACAGACGGTGAAGATTTAGTGCTCGGCATGCCTGTTCGTTTTGGTATGGGTTTTGGAATTAATAGTGAATACCAGCCTTTAAGCCCGAATAAAAATGTGTGTTATTGGGGTGGGTGGGGTGGCTCACTTGCGGTGATTGATATGGATGCAAAAATGAGCTTTGCCTATGTTATGAACCGAATGATGGCAGGTACTACCGGTGATATGCGAGCCGCGAGCCTCTTAATGCCTGCATATGGTTCACTGTCGTAATGCCTGATAGCGACTCCGTAAATAGCTTTTCTTTTCCTCCCGGCTCAGAGCACGATCCTTTTACCATGCAATTATTGGGATGGCATTTGATCTCTTTGGACAAGGAGGCAGGTGTGATTCGAGTTGGCTATGAAAGCCAACCGAATTTTCGCAATCCGCGCGGGGTCATTCAAGGCGGTATGTTGGCTGCGATGATTGATGACACATTCGGACCATTGATTATTCTAACTAGTGATGGGTGCAATGGCATGCTTACGTTGGATCTTAATGTGTCGTACTTGGCGCCAGGCAAACCTGGACATTTTGAGTGTGAAGCACGCATCATTCGCAAAGGCCGTACGATTGGTTTTTTGGAGGCTGAATTGTTTGGCGGTGATGGCGAACTCGTTGCGCGATCTACATCGACCTGTCGTATCGTACCTATGCCGCCCCCAGTTAATACTGGGTAGTAGCGGCGCTCATGGCAGAAATACTCCCGGTATTAAAAAACCCACTTTTCCGTCGCTTTATAATTGGCAATGGTCTTTCACTTATCGGAGTATGGATTCAGCGGGTAGCGTTGGGTTGGCTTACTTGGGAATTGACCCACAGCGGATTTTGGTTGGGCGCGATTGCCTTCGCCGATCTATTTCCGTCACTGGTGATAGGCCCATTCGCAGGTGTGTGGGCAGACCGATACGATCGCCGCAATATTTTATTATTGACTCAGAGCCTTTCCGCAGCGCTGGCGGTAATCTTGTTTATACTCGTGTATTGGCAAGTGATTGGCGTGGGATGGTTGTTTGTCTTGTCGGCGGGGCTGGGCATTACTACAAGTATTGGATTACCTGCCAGACTGGCATTGGTGCCGATGCTGGTAGACAAACCCGATATGCCCGCTGCGGTGGCCTTGAACTCGGTAATATTTAATACCGCGCGTTTTGTCGGTCCGATGATAGCGGGGGCAGTGATTGCCTTTTCCGATATCAGTCTGGCTTTTCTTATTAATGGCCTGACCTACGCAATAATGACACTAGTAATCGCTACAATTCCCAGTGGGCTACACGCAATTAACCACAATCGTGACGTACATATTCTCAAGGACATTGCGGAGGGAATTCGGTATGTGCTGGACCATTCAACAATACGTCTACTTATTTGTATCATTGTCACAGTGGCAATATTGAGTAAGCCCGTTGCTGACTTACTGCCGGGCTTTGCTGACGTTGTTTTTCAGCGTGGCGCCATAGGCCTTGCACTGATGACGCAAGTTATGGGTGTAGGTGCATTGTTGGGGGGGATATGGCTAGCTCAATTCGGTTCGCCTGAACGCTTGCCGTTGATAACCCTTGGGGGGTTTTTCAGTTGTGGTTTCTTTGGTATAGGATTTGCGCTCACCCCGGATTTCTATCTGGCTATGGTTTGGTTGTTCTTTATGAGTATGGGCATCAGTATGACGGGAATTTGCACACAAACACTAATACAGCAAACCGTTGATGAGAATTACCGGGGCAGGGTAATGAGTTTATGGGGGCTGATCTTTCGCGGCGCACCTTCCCTGGGAGTTTTGGCTATGGGACTGGCATCAGACTACAGCTCTTTGTCCGCTGCAGTTTTAGTGGGTAGTATTATAGCGGTGATAGTTGCTGCAATTAGCTATCGGTCGAGTGTTTTACGTTAATGGAATACAGAGCCATTTACGGAAGTACTTATGTGTTGCGTCCCACCTTGGCTCTCAAAGTAAAAATAAATAGGCAGATATAGATCAGTAGCGCAAACCAGTAGGGTGATGTTGGTTCCAGCGAATATAGGAAAGTGCCAATCAGTGGCCCAATGGTAAACCCCAGTGGTGGGCAAGAACTTGCAATGCCGGCAACTGCACCCTGTTCTTCAGGTGACACGGCCAGTGATGCCCCAGCCATAAAACTGGGTCCCGCCAAACCCATACCAAAGCCCTGTATAATCATCGCTAAAGTCAGTGCAATTTGGGTTTCACCAAGGGCCATGATCAGAAAGGCAATAATGACCAGTGGCATGGCTATCTTGAGTAGCGTAAATGGCGGTACCTTCACTCGTGGAATAACCACCATCTGCATAAGCAGCGATGCTGCTGCTGAAAGCATCATGCTAATACCCACGGCTTGTGCCGTTTCTGCGCCGGTCAGGTTAAGAATATCCTGAAATCTGAAGGCAATGGTTTGCTGTACTATGGCGAAGCCCATAAAAAGAAAGATACCGACGATAACAAAAGGAACGATTCGGGGGTCGGTGTACTTTAATCTGGGCGGTTTTGTGGTGGTTTTCTGGCGTGGTGTTTCGGGCAACACAAACAGTGCGGCAATAGCAGCAACTACTGTCAGGAAAATAGAGAAATATAGCGGTGTTAGTAGCGTGATGCTCGCCATCAAACCGCCCACTGCTGGACCCAGCATCGAGCCAAGGTTACTTGCTGCGCCCATGGCGCTTATGCCCTTGGTTCTCGTCGATACGTCGGTAATGTCAGCCATGTAAGCGGTGGAGGCTGGCATCACCGCTGCCATTACAACAGCATTACTAATGCGTGCTAGCGTCAGGCCAATAAAAGCGGCCATTGGCACCAGCAGCCCCCATAAAGCGGCTTGAAAAACACCGGCAAACAAAGTGCTGCCTACCGAGTATCCAAACAAACCTATTAGAATGACTTTTTTTCGCCCCCAGCGATCACTGGTTCTACCCCACATTGGGCTGGCAAGAAATACAGTTAAAGACGAGGCGGATATAATGGCGCCAATTTGCATTTCCACTAAGCCTACTTCGCGGCCTAAAGGCGCTAAAATGGCGAATAAAACCGTTTGCGCAAAACCTACCGCAGCAACAGAGGCAAATAGGGTGGGCTTGGCGAAACGCATTGTTGCGTCCGCGGATGGAGTGTTATTCATATATAGCCTGAAATAAGGAACTGGCAAAAGATTTGAGTTGGGCTGTCCGTGTCCCTTGAGGGAGGAGTATATTACAGCGAGCCTCAACCAACATACTGTATTCTGCATTTCGATGGCATTGGGGCTTATAAAGTTTGTCTTTTTGTTAGCAGAGCAACCCCCTTCATTTAACAGCTAACCTCATTCGACAAGTGAATGTTTTTTTCCCTGCCGTGAGTGGGCCAATCTAGGCAATTATATTTCTATCTTGATTGGCCCTGGCTTGCTCTCCCCCTATTCCAGCGCATCCTTATATTTCTCATTAAGTGCGCCAAACTTCTCGATAGTGATTAACTCTTCGATCATAAGAGTTACATAAGCAACCGAAAAAGAAGAAAAATTTATTGTATTATTAGTAAATCAGTCAGTATTGAGTCTAATTTTAGGCATATATTGATTATTTCATCGAAAAACAGTTGAAATAAATATACAATTGACTAATCTTGCAATAAGGACCTCGATGAATAGAAACCAAGTATCCAAAGAACGATTTGGCTAAAAGAGTAGGTGCTCAATTGAACTGTGCTTAAAAACACAATATTGAGCACAGCAAGATTCGTATAAACGTTAAATCGATAAAAATTATAAATAGAGGGCTATCCATGAAGAGCAAAAAATCTGCACTGAGCTTGGCCATAATGGGCTCGCTGTTACTTACGTCAAACGTGAGTATTGCAGCCACCTTTATACCAGCGACCATTCAAGAGCGAGCATGGTCGTCACCTATTTGGTATGAACCAGAGAGTTAATTGTTGGTGATGTAGTCATCATTTAGGGGCATAAAAAAAGGGCTATTGAATATTCAATAGCCCTTTTTTGGTATGGCTAAGGCAGGGGGTGCATTAACCATAGTTGCTATCAGCTTTTGACTACATATCGTAGGTTACCGTTAAGCCGTATGTGCGTGGTTGGTTAAGGAAAGAATTAACCGTGCCACTTTGTGCAACGCCGGCAAAACCACCGGTGAAGTACTCGTCTTCATTAAGATTTCTTACCCAGAGTTGGGTGCTGACGCCATTAGTAAAGGTTAATCCGGCGCTGGCGTTTGCGGTATTCACCTGACGTGTAAGACCAGGGAAGCTATCGCTTAGTTCAGACGCGCGTTCGTAGAGATATTCTCCGCGGATATAGCCGGTGATGCCGTTGTCAAACGTCATATTGTAAACCACTGTACCTGTCGTACTGAGGTTGTGAATGCCGCCAGGACGCTGACCGGAGCGGTCAATTGGGCCGGGCTCACCAATAGGTGGTGGTGCATCTTTATAGTCGTCATAGACTGGGTCGAGGTAGGTGCCGGCCAATGTGAATGTCCACTCGGCACTTGGCGCGTAGAGGATGTCGAACTCGACGCCTTGTGACGAATATTCCCCAGCATTGGTGGAAATAAAGTTTACCCCATCAAAGGCACGAGCCTGAAAATCTTCAATACTTTGATCGAATATAGCAACATTCAACGAGACATTATCGAAACGCGATTTCATACCCACTTCATAGACTGTCGCGTATTCTGGCGAAGAATAGCGATTGCCATATTGCTGATTGGGTGTTTGTATACCAGCGGCAAGAATAGCTGCAGCATCTTTGAGCTGAGGATGGGCACCGGGTGATAAATCCCAGGAAGACGACTTAAAACCCGTAGCGTAACTTGCGTAAAAGTTGAAGTTGTCATCCATTTCCCAAGCTAAGCGCGCGAGGTATGTGGTGTCACTATCTTCCGTGGAGCCATCTTCAACCACATTAGGAATACTTAAGTGAGGAGGCCTGAATTGCAAGCCCTTCAGGAATGAAAATGCACCGCCTGCCAGGGTATTCAAATCCAGCGCGGAAAACACATCGGGGTTGTTGGTTTGAGTGATGGATACGTCTTTTTCATCATTGGTGTAGTTGATACCCACTGTCGCCGTTAAGGCATCGGTGAGCTGATAATCAAAGGTACCAAAAAACGAATACGACTCATTTTCTTGTTTTTGTTCTGAGGCAATTTCCCACCCTGCCGTAAAGGCCTGACCTTGAATACCGGCGGCAGCCTCTATCAGCGGGATAAAGGGCCCCGTTATGGCAAGGACATAGTTTCTCAGATCTTCACCATAGAGTGTGTAGCCGTCGGTCTCTATGTCTTCATCAAAGTAAGACGCGCCAACCATCCAGCTGAAACGGTCGTCGGTGTTTGAGGTTAAGCGGAATTCCTGGCTGGAAGTATCAATTTCACGGTGGCCAACGCCTTGAGCAATATCGAGGCTGGTATAGTCGATATCGCCATTGGCGGGGCCAGATTCATTGTTACGAAATGCCGTAATTGACGTCAGAGTGAAGCCGTCAAATTCAATGTCGGCGTGCAGAGAGATGCCTTTATCTTTAATTTTATTTTCTGGGTCAGCGTTCAGTACCGATGTATATGAAAAGGCATCTTCATCGCTAATCAATTCGCCGCCCAAGGCTTCAATAGCCGCGGAAGTTGGACCGTTAAAAACGGCACCGGTGGTACAACAAATTTCATCCAGATCAGAGTAATCAGCAATGAAACGAAAGCTCATGGTGTCATTGGGTTCAAATAGCAGCTGACCTCTCAGGTTATAGCGATCTTTGTCGTTAACATCAGATAAACCTTCGAAGCCGTCGGTATAGCCGTCGCGTTGGTTCGTGCCGCCAGAAAAGCTAGCAGACAGTGTGTCAGTTAGGCCGCCGCTAACGAAGCCTTTCAATATGCGCTGGTTGTAATTACCTATAGTGGCTTCCACTCTGGCTTCAAATTCTTGTGTGGGTGGTGCGGTTACAACGCTAATAACACCGGCTGAGGCATTTTTACCAAACAGTGTGCTTTGTGGGCCGCTAAGGACTTCGATTCTTTGCACTCGCGGTAAATCACTTATTGACGAGCTGGAGCGTGACCGATAAACACCGTCAATAAATACACCAACAGCGGGTTCTGTGCCAGCTGAGCTGCCGCCGTTGCCAAATCCGCGGATAGCATATTGAGTACTGCCTGCACGAGTAAAAGTAGTCACCCGCAATGACGGCACAAGCACTTGTAAATCGGCAATATCGATAATCTTACTCTGGTCGATCTCGAGTTGGCTGGTCACTGATACGGATATCGGTGTGTCTTGCAGTGTTGCTTCGCGTTTGGATGCAGTCACTAAGACTTCTTCTAAGGCAAATTTCTCCGTCTGTGCGTGTACGACGGAGGTGGTGCACGCGGTCGCTATTGCAATTGCTAAAAGCGATTGCCTGAACGGTTTGTTTTTAATCATATACATAAAGTCGTTTCCCTGTGCTGAATATTTATTTTTAGTACGGGTATTGCTCTGTCCATGTCGACTTGGTCCTGGCTCGAAGAATCGCAAATAACACGGCATGCAGATCAATTCATAGATATCTCGTATGTAAACAAAGTACTCAAAACGAGACCTTAGGCCAAGATATAAATATAGCAGGCCTATAATATAATAATATAGTCAGTCTATAATAGAGTATTATAGTAAGTCTATAGTAATGCATTAATGTGATTGATATTTTTTACGTAAAGTGGGTATTTTATTTATTTGGCGAAGTGGCGTTTGTCATTGCTATAGGTGGCAACGTGTCCTGGCTGTTGTGAAATTTATCATTCAGGCATGTTTATTAGCTATTCGTACGATGCTGACAACGGCTAGGTGGGTTTCTGTTGCTAAACCTAGTTTTTAATTAGGGGTTTAAGAGAGGTTTCGTATTTTTCTTTGATCGCTTGAATACTGCCAATGATCATTGTGACGGTAATATCTTCAATGGTTTGAAGGTTGCTGTCGTGGTGGGTTATGTAGTGGCCCGCGGCTGCGGGAAGGCCGTAGGAAATGTCAACAACGGGCCTGGCCAATTCTATGTCTATTTGAAAGTTTTTGTTGAGGATCTGAGCAAGATAATCCACGGCTGCCTCCCGACCATACTCGGTAGGGTCTGCGGCGTCTGCTACCATCGGTTCTGCCGCTAACCTGTCGATTAACAGGCCGTGTTCTTGTATATAAGAGAGGTATGCATTGGTTACTCGTCGAACCAGTTGCTCCAGCGTTTCTGCGCTTTCGGCGGCTTTTACTTGTTGTTTCCTGATGCGTTTGTATTCTCGCGTAAGCAGTGTTTGCAAAAGGACGACCACATTCGGGTAGTAGTTGTAGACCAGTGCTTTACTGATGCCGGCCTCTTGACCCAGTCTTTCCATGGTAACGCTGGAAACGCCTTCGTTGGCGATGAGGTTGGCGGCATGATCCAGAATCATGGATTTTCTGTCACTAGGTGAAAGTCTGGTTCGTGTTTTTTTTACAGGTGCCGGTTGAGTCATAGTGACAATGAGCCTGAATAGAGGCTCCTTGGATAAAGGTTGCCCGAATATTATTCCGAATATCTTATCATGAAATATGCGTAAGCAGCACTATAGCGCGGTCAATAGACCGGGTAGATGAAAGGGCTATAGAATAAACTATCCATATTTTTCTGAGTTTCGCTACTACGTTGAAACTAGGCGATTAGGCTGCTCATAAAATAACGTACTGACGATACATATTGCTGAAAGCTCTCCCGTCGGATGTTATGACCAGCATCAACAAGCTGAGTATGTTGGATTAATGGGTTGATAGATTGTGCTTGAGCGACAACTGCCGGTGAGACAACGACGTCCTTTTCGGGGTTGCCTGTTATCAACAGTGTGGGGCATTGGAATTTAGCCGCCACTTCTTTCCAGTTACCAGAGAGAGATGACAGTGTATCTACTACATTGGGGCTCACTTGTTGTTTTGCTTGCACCCATGCTGGAAACTCGCCAGGGTCCCATGACGGGTTTTTTTCACGCCCTGATGCCTCAATTTGCTGAGTACTCATATGCTGTTGCGTGATAATTTGATGTCGCACAGCCTCAGCCATGGCTGCTTTCTTTTCGATTGCGCCGGAGGTTGAGTGTTTTTCCTGGTCTCGCCAGATAGGGTCTTCCAGGATCAGGCCGCGAACTAATTGTGGGTAGTTGGCTGCAACAGTAGCTGCGGTGATGGCTCCTACAGAGTGCCCCAGTATTATCACCGTCCCAAGATCTAGTGCTTCTACAACCCCGACGACATCTGCCGCATGATCGTCAGCAGAATAGCCTTTATGCGGGTTGTCTGAAAGGCCGTGGCCGCGAGAATCCAGCATCAATATATCGTAGTCTGCCTCCAGTTCACGGGCAACGCGACTCCAGCAGAGCCCGTTGTCGGTAAAACCGTGAATAAACAACAAAGCGGGAGCATCGCTACCGGTACGATGGTAGTGAATATTAATACCATTACTTTCCACCGATGCGCTTAGCCAGTTTTCCATTGTTTTTTCTCTGTATAAAGTTTCTGTTAGAGTTGCAGCTCGATTTGGGCTAGGTCGTTCGAAGCCGTATCAAATTACACAAAATCAGACTATACATCAGCTTATTGATCGGGTTGTCAATTGCGAAGAATAGAACTACCGGCAATAAGGAGGATGTACTAATTGAATGGCTCTGTTTGCTTGACGTCCAACAGCGAAGGAATTATATTGCCTGTTATTGACATAAAGTACAATAACGTTTTAGCGCTGTTCAAATTGTGCTTGCTTTAACATAGGCAGGTGTGATTGGACGGTATTGAGCAAATAGAGCACGAACGAAACAAAATAAGGAAAAGACTTATGGCACCCATACCTAAGGGCGGAACGGTTGCAGTGACAGGCAGTGCCGGATTTATCGGCGGCTGGGTTGTAACGCAGCTTTTGGACGAGGGCTATCGCGTGCGGGCCTGCGTTCGAGATGTAAATGATGAAAATAAGACAGCTTTTCTCAAAGCTATGCCGGGCTATGCCTCTGGACGCTTGAGCCTTCATTCGGCAGATCTCGATGAGCCTGGCTGCTTTGACGAGATATTTAAGGGCTGTCAGGGTGTTGCGCATCTGTCGCATGTCTCTACCTACAACGACATGGACTACGTCAAAAAAGTCTGTGATCATGTGATCAGCAGTATCAATATGTCGGAAACCGTAAACCGTGTTGTTGTGACGTCCAGTATCGCTGCCGTCATTTCTGAGTCTGATATGCAGGAACTTGTTCGTCGTCCTGTTCTTTATGAGGACCGTTACCCTGATGAGCAAAACCCCAGACGCACATCGAAAGGTGGTCAGGGCTATTCCATGGGCAAGGTCCTGGCAGAGCGCGCCTTTGCTGATGCCGCAGAGGAAAGCGGCCGCTGGGACGCCATAACCTGTTGCCCTGGCGACAATGTCGGCCCCATCCTGGCCCCCCATCAAAAGAACTTTGGTCCCTGGCAACACAATATCGAGACCATGCTGCTGGGTGAATATACTCAAAACGTAATCGGCGCCTATCGTGCATGGTACACAGTTGATGTACGAGATGTGGCCCAGGCGCACATTAGGATGCTTGAAAGTGTCAATGTTGAAAACGGACAGCGTTTCATTGCCTGGTCAACCGAAACACGCGATGTAGAGGATGTCTGCTCGAGCATTGATCGTCTGCTCCCGGAATTAGGATTCGCAGGCGCGACACTCGTTGATCCTTTACCTGAAAAAATTCAAGCAATGGAAGCCGAATTTAGAGCAATCTGGGGAGGCTGCGAACTTCGCAACGACCGTATCCGCGCAACACTCGGCATGGAATTTCGCTCGCTCGACGTTTCCATACGCGACTGCGTGGAGTCTCTTTTGGCTGTAGCCAAGGTTGAGCCAAAACTCAGGCCTGGGTTTAAGTTAAAAATTTAAGTTCCGAACTTGAAGGCGGTGGTAGAAGAAGGATAGGCGATTCGACTTTTACAGTGTTGAATTTATTTGAAGAAAAGTTTTTATGTCCAAAGATAACATTGACTGAAATAATCCTACAAAATTGCCGTGACTCATGCGAGTGCGCAAGCCGACAATCGGATTACTTCTGCGTTGCTTGTTAGTCTTTGGGGTTACTAAAATAGGAGCAGACTATGCAAATTAATCCGAAGGCAACAATCAACGATTCTCCGACCACCCTGATGGGAGTGAACCATATCGGGCTCTCGGTAAAGGATCTCGAAAGCGTGCTGGCTCTTTACCAAAACGTCACCGGATTCAAGCTTGTAAGGCGCGAAGTCATTCGTAATAACGCGGCCGCCGATACCTTGTTTGGACATGCTGGTATCGAGTACGAAGTCGCCGTATTGCAGGGGCCGAATATGTTGTTTGAATTTGTCGAATTCAAACACAATGCCAACGAACAAGTTGTGCGTATGCCGGTCGAGGGGCCAGGCATGACCCATACGTGCTTTCAGACGGCCTCAAACGATTCAGGTTATGACAAGTTTCGCGATGCCGGTGCCGACATTTTGTCCCGCGGTGACGGCCCGGTGGATCTCGGTGGTTACGGTGTCACTTACGCCTATGCCTATGATGGGGAAGGCAATATGTTCGAGATGGAGCAATTGGATGCAACGCCCCTCGGCCACGATCCCGCCAAGGGGCGTTGGATCAGCCAGGGGCACAGCATGTGGATGACCCAGGTTGCCCTTGTGACTCACGATATTGAACAGCTGACTTTGTGGTATGAAAATATTATGGCTTTTGCCCCCAATCGGAAAGCCAGTATTGCCGATAATCCGCGTTTAGTTGAAATAGCCGATCAAGACAACGCATCGCTGAAGGGATCGTGGTTTCAAATGGGTGGAACAACTAAAACGCTGGAGCTTTGGCAGTACCGCACACCGCAAACACTGGCCTATTTGGGCAAGCGCGAAGTGACCGGCCTCGGTTACTCCTATTCCATTGAGGTGGGTAACATTCAGGAGGAATACTCACGAATGCAGGGTCTCGGCGTGGAATTTGTCAGCGAACCGGTGTTAATGGAAGACTACTGGCAGGTATATGCTCACGATATCGACGGCAATGTCTTCGCCCTGCGCCAGTGGGTCGATGCTGACTCGCGATACTCGGTGGTCACGCTTGACAAGTAATGCAATCAGCAAACCTGGCACAGCCAATAATTAAGAAAAAGGCAATGGTATGTTTAATAAGATGTATAAAACTGTTCGAAATCTTATTGCCGCACTGCTTGCAGTTAGCGGCTCGCAGGCCAGCGCCCAGGATATCACTGCCCAAATAGAGCATCACTACGCTAACAATAATGGCGTGCGGATACACTATGCCCGAATGGGCAGTGGGCCATTGATTGTGATGATTCATGGCTTTCCCGATTACTGGTATACCTGGCGCCACCAAATGCAGGCACTGTCCGAGCATTACACCGTGGCGGCCATGGACACTCGTGGCTACAATCTCAGCGATCAGCCAGAGGGTGTGGAAAATTACGATCTAACACTGTTAGTTGGTGATGTGGCTGCGGTTATAGATGCCGAAAAAGCAGCAAGTGCGACTATTGTTGGTCACGACTGGGGTGGCGGTATTGCTTGGGCATTTGCAGCTCATCGCCCTGATTTGACCAAGAATTTGATCACGTTGAATTTACCACACCCTAAAAACCTCGTTAGAGAGCTAGTTAAGTTTGGCCAGCAGCATGAAAATTCTAAGTATGCACGAAATTTCCAGTTGCCAAACTCTCATGAAAGGATAACGGCCGAACACCTGGCAAAAGCGTTAGCAGGAGAGGATGAGGCTTTGTATGAGAAATATCATCAAGCCTTTAGTCGTTCCAGTCCAGATGCGATGATGAACTACTATCGCGCAAATTATCCACGTGAGCCCTATACGTCGGGAGCTTTTGCTGAGCTGCCGGTTGTTCAGGCTCCGGTACTGCAATTTCATGGTTTAAACGATACGGCGCTACTCTCGGAAGGGCTCAACAATACCTGGGACTATTTGAAAAAAGATTACACCTTGGTGACTATTCCTGGCGTTGGCCATTGGCCTCATCGGGAGAGACCAGAGCAAGTCAGCAATATGATAAAAGCGTGGTTGAGTTTGCAGGAGGAAAAATAATACGAGGAATCGATAAACACAAAGTTAAGTGCAGGTTGAGTGACGCTCGAAAGTATCGCTATTGAATGAACAGGCCTGTGCAAGTGCGTAAAAGCAAATACGATTAAGTTTGCGACTGTATTCGAGTCGATACAGAAGGGGATCGATTTGCATAAAAGATCTGAACGAAAAGCTTCTTTCATATTTGATCGAAGCTTTCTTTTTCAGATGTCATAATAAAAACCTGAGCGGTTAACTGAGTGTTTAAATTAGCTTATTTTCTCTGTATTTTTCAATTTACTTTTTGCATGCAGGGCTATCATTGCATCGCGTCTTGCGTCGGGTGATTTCGCCTTTTCAACTTCGCCTTTTTCCATTTCTGGGGGTATATACCAGTGCAGCTTATCGCCGTGATATGCACTCCAAACACATTTGGCAACTTCAATCGGCGCAATTGTTCTTCCGGCATCTGTTCTGTTGGCATTGAGCTTAGGTAAGTCACTTTGAGCCGATGCAACTTTCCCCGTCGAGTATCGTTCACCTTTCCATAGAGGTGTATCAATAATGCCCGGCAGAACATCGGATGCTCTGGAGCCATAGCGGGCTAGTTCAACACTTAGGGCTTCGGTAAGCGCTTTTACAGCAAACTTTGTCGCCGAATAAGTTGCCATTCCCGGGTGGCCGAAAATTGCGGATGATGATGAAGTAGAAAAGCACAGCGAATTTTCGGTTTCTTTCAGCAGGGGTATAGCTGCGTACATGCCAGTCAAAACGCCTACAAAATTAATGTTCACCATGTCCATTATTTTTTCGAAGGGTACGTCGTCGAGATTGCCCCCTACCGCTAAACCGGCATTATTAAACATGATATCCAGTTTGCCATTGGTGTGCTCACCGAATGAGGCCATAGCTTCATCGAATCCTTCCTTGTCACGTACGTCCAGATAGGATGTAACACAACTGCCTCCCAGTTCTTCTTCAAGCACGTTCAAAGCATCTTTGTCGATATCATAACAACCGACAAACCAGCCTTTTTTGTGAAAAAAGGATGCCGTAGCTCGACCAATTCCGCTAGCAGCGCCTGTTATAAAAATTGATTGTTGTTGCATTGTATTCCTCATTTTTCAGTAACGAGATTTAATTTTAGTAATATCAATGATTCAAAGATCTATCGTTTATCTCGATAAGGATAGCGAGGTTGAGATACCCTTGTGAATTTCGAGTTCGATCGCAGTGTCGTGTGTGACATGTTGTTGGTTAATAATAGTACTGTTAGGGATCATTTCAATACATTCACAATAATTTACGATCTTTGATTCTGAAGAAATAGTGGTAATTCAGTATCCGGATTGATTTCTTTTTCGTCGAGATAGTTTTTGAGTTCTTCCTGTCGCTTTGCTGTTAGCGAGTAGTACATTAAAGCTAGAATAGCGAATCCTACAGTCGTTGCCGGTACGATGCTATAGCATACTTGTAACCAGTAAAGCTCGTCTGGCCCGTTAGAGCCCGCAGCATCAAAGCCGATAAAACCCAATAGTATGAGTGGGAGGCCTTGACCAATTGCATACGAAAGTTTTTGCACCATAGTACCAATAGCAAAGAACAATCCCTGTCGGCGCTCACCCGTTAACGCGGTATCAATATCGACGGTGTCGGCAACCATTGCCAGCGGGAGTATCATCAGTGCACTAAAACATGCCCCTTTGATTAGGAAGAAAATAGTAAATATGGTCGTTTGGCCAAATTCGAGAAAATACATACCGACATTGGTGATTAGAACGACGGTAAGAGCTGCCGCCAGTGCCCTGTGTTTTTCGAACCGCCTGGCGATACCTGTCCACAATGGGATGGTCAGAAGTGCTGTGGCAAAATAGAAAATAAAGACGGTACCTATGTTTTCGACGCCGATAATTTCTGTGGCATAAAATAAAGTGACCGTCTGGCGGAAAACCTCAGAGACGGTAGCAATAAACAGCGCAATCGTGATCACAGCGAAGGGTTTATTACGAGCAATCAGTTTGAGGGCTTCTCCCGAGCTAGCCTTGATCTCAGGCGCTTTATGTTGCTGAGGTTCCGGCACTCGGAAAAAGGTAATCGTGGCGCAGACGGGCAATGCCAGTAGTACAAATAGGCTCAACCCATTCATTACGTCGCTGCTTTTTGCGCCTGCCTGAGACAGAATGACTGCGGGAATGATTGTCGAAATTACTAGGCCAAACGTGTCAAAAAATTTTGCAGAGGCGGTGATCTTGGTACGTATATGGTAATCGGGTGACAATTCAGCCCCCCATGCAGTATAAGGTAATTGTAAAGTGGTATAGCCGAGGTAGGTAATCGAGACCGCCATTAAGAAATACAACGCATTCACTTCGCCGCTGGGGCGCAATAGCAAAAATACCCCAATCATCATAATGGTCGTTCCAATCGGCAGCCATGCTCTGCGTCGTCCGATGCGGGGTCGCCAGCGATCTGACAACATTCCAATCAATGGGTCAGTAATAAAATCGGAGACACGTGACAACATCAGCATACTGCCAATAACAGCAAGTGGCAGACCAAGTTCTCCAGCATAAAATGGGGCCAAATAGATCCCCATGGGAATACCCAAAACTCCTATGGGTAGTGACAATATGCCATAACTTAGTATAGTTCGGTTATCGAGTTTTTTCTGGCTCACACTGTTGACCTTGTGGTAATTATTAGTTGGCGGAAGTTTTCACTAAATCATGAGGATGACGCTCGCCGAGAAGTGCGTCGAGAGAAATATATTTGCCTTTCCCGTGAAACGAAATTAACTCGAAAAGATTGTTTTCCGGATCTCACCCAAAAACTATGGTCGCAGTGTCACTTACAATGGCGTCTGAAAGAAAGTGTATGCCATTAGCGGCGAGATCTGGCATGGTGCTCGCAACATCGTCAACTTCAAAGCAGGTATGAGGAAACCCCAGGGCGATGGCTTGTACGCCAGATCTGTCACCGACATTCCGGTGTGGTAAATACTTTAAACAAAACACGAACTCCTCGATGGGTAACATGTGTAGCGAAAGCCGAGGGTCGACATGTGCAGCTCGACTAAGGCAGATGCTTAGGGAGAGGGCCTCTAAATTTCATTGCAGGGGTAGCACTAAATCGAGCTGAAATGGCTTCTCTTTATGTTTGAAGTTTAGATTGCTGTTTATTGACTATATTTATAATAGTTTATTTTAGAGCGGTTAAAGTAAGAGTCAAGCAATTTTTGGGTTGCTTGCTATCTAAGGCACAAGGCAGTGCGAGTTTTACTGTTGAGGTATTCCAGGGGTGCTTTTTTCGATACAGCGTCATAATGCAGCGCAGTGGTGGGTATGGAATTTCTAAAGATATTTACTTTTGCTGTTTTGATATCTTTTCCAGCCCGGCTAATACAAACGATAAAGCCGTTTCAATGCACTCTTCACGGCTGGCCCTGCTTCTTTTGCAATATGAGGCCGCTGCGATAGATGCCCCCGATGACATACTGATGACCAATTCTGCCTGACTTTTGGTGAGTTTGTAGTTTCCGGCGGCATTTTCAACGAGGTACACGGCAGATTGTTGCCGTGACTTCTTTATAATTTTTTCAACAACTTTTGCAATTTCAGGCTCGTTGAGAAGAGCTGGGAGTATGTTGCCGGGTGTATGGTGATCAAAATTACTGTTGATGAAAGCGCGAACTACCTCTGAAAAATCTTTAGCTGTGCGCAGTTTTTCAGTCATGTTGTTGCTAAAAGCGGCATGCTCTCGTTCAAGTAACTCCTGTAATAGAGCGTCCCGGCTGGAAAAATATTTGTATACCAGCGGGCTGGAGACACTTGCGGCACGCGCCAAGGCTTCCATGGTGAAGCGTTGCAGCCCACCCGCAATGATCATTTCTTTTGCCGTATCAAGCAGTTGATTCTTTCGTAAGTCAGGTGAGAGTCGGGTTCTCGCTTTTTGCGGCTTCATGAAAAATCCTGTGATGGCTATCTATGTACTCTATTAGATCATCGATACAACCGGCATGCCAACATCAATTGCCACGTAACCAACTAACGATATAGGTCAATGGTACTTCACGTCGCGGTATTCGAATTATCGTCAATTGGATGTTTGGATGGGGTGGCGTTTGCGTTTATCGCTGCAATAATTTCCGCGTGGCGATCACGATTTAAATTGTAATAACTAAAAAAGGCTAACGAGATAATCGCTGAAAACCCATGACCGGGCCGGCAATAATACCTAGCCGAACTAAAACGTCATCTGCAACTTGCCCTGGGACCGCATCGAAGGACAGTCGTACAAATAGATCTAACCCGATGCCAGCAATAAAATGACCAAATGAATACGCTGCTTTGGTAAAGAAAGCGCGGGCCGAGTAATACAAGCCTTCCTGTCGTAGGCCTCCATGAAGTTTATTTTCATCAATAATGTCACCTATCATTGACATGACGGCAACTGAGGCTAAGCCCACAGTCAGTGCGAATCCGGCCATGTTTGCCAGTAAAAGCGGAAGCAGTTCGGGGTCGTTGTTTGCCGGCATCCAGCCCAGGAGGCGTGCGTTAACAGCGAGCTGAGCAAATAGCACTGTACCGGCAATAGCGACTAACATTACCGGCTTGCGATCAAAGCGGCGCATAAGGGGTGGGGCGCTGATTGCACCGATTAAGGCTGCAATGCCTGTTATGAGCCCAAGCCAGCGGATTTGTTTGGGTTTCAACTCCCAAAAGTACGTACTGATAGATACATTCAAGGTATCGAAGATGCCGCTGGCAAGCATGAAAAAGAAAAAGCCTGCGATAAGTAATACATAGTTACGGTTTTTCATCGTCGCTAAAATTTGATGCACAAACATTTGAAGGTTTAGTCGCTGGCCATCGGCTTTTGCCTGAGACAGTTGCGGTACATATTTATAGGTACCCGCCGCCGAAGCTCATATCGTCACAATGATGAGCGCACATGAAAGGAAAATAACGGGACCATAGGCTGCTGCATCGAGGTGACCTGGCACCAGCTCTCCATCAGATACCCTAATACGTTCACCTGCAAAAAAGTAACTCCACAATAGAAATGCAAATGAAGCGCCCGCTACATAACCGACAACATTGTTTGCACTAAACAATTGTGATCGCTGATGTTGGTCTTTTGATAGTTCGCCGCCTAATGCTAAATGCGGGACGTGATACAAAGTAAGAAACCCGCGGCTGAGAATAGTCCATGCAGCGAGCCAGACAAATAGTGCTGTTTGAGAGGCGCCGCTGACACTATCGAAAAAAATGTCAGGTGGGTTGAAAATATAAATAGCGCTATCGCGAGTGGGATTGGCGCGATCAACAGAAACGGATGTCAGCGACCATGTTTAGATGACCAGGAATCAGACGCTATCCCTACAATAGGGTCGGTAATGGCATCGCCAATCATTGCAAGCATAATCGCGATACCAATCAACGTGTTAGATAGTCCCAGTACTTGATTATAGTAAATAGTGATGAAGCCGTTGAATAACCCTAAGTAGACCATTTCACCCACTGCACCCAGCCCGAAGACAAACTTTGTAAAGGTGGGAAGAGGTTGTATAGGAATAGAAGTGCCCATGATTGGGGTGTACCTTTTCTTATTATTTTTGGTTTTATGACGACAAAAGTCTAGTTAGATTGAGTGTGTAACATGAGGGCGAATTGAAACCGTCCTGCTGCGGACAAAGGCCAGCAGCTGGACGGATTATTATGCTATTGAGTAATGCCGATGGAGATTAGGCTGTGAATCCCATCAAATCTTCGAAATTTTTAGCATAGAAGTGGTCCAATTCAAGGTCGCTGGCAGATACCGCGTCGAGGCTGCGTTCAAAATCGCCGAAAGGATCACTGCCTCCTTCTGGGTGAGGATAATCGGTATTGAACATCAAAATTTCTTTACCTACATTTCGTAAAATCCATCCGGTATTCTCAGTATGAAGCGGTGTTACACGCACCTGGCGCTGTACAAATTCGGAAGGCTTGATGGATAGGTTTTTAAGTTCTGCATCAAATTTACCTAATAGCGAAACACCCATATCCAAATTCTGCATCATCGCTGGGACCCAGTTTGCTCCCAACTCAACTAAGCCGATTTTTAACTTCGGGAAACGGTCAAGCACGCCATCGTAAATCAAGCAAGTTAGCCAACGCTCTGGTGAATGATGTAGAACATTTAAATCTTTAGGTTTGGTAGATTCTATATTCGAAAGACGCAAACTCTTATCCTTCTCTACCCCTATGTTCATATACTCGTCAGTCATGTTTTTACCACCGCCGATATGCAATGTCACGGCGACACCAGCTTCTTCAAGAACTGCCCAAAAAGGATCATAAGCAATATGAGAAGGTGCACGGCCGTGAATGGCATCACTCGTTATCCATAGGGCTCGCACGCCCATTTTTACGGCATCCTTTGCGCCTTGAATAGTACGTGCAGGGTCTGTTAACACCATGAAGCCAACCGGTAGCATCCGTTTATCGCCTTTACAGAAATCTACCATGCCACGGTTGAGAGCGTCACAGCCACCATAAGCAACGTCTGGATTTTTGTGTCGTGCAAAGCGTGAGGCGGCAATTGTGGGGAATATCAGCTGCGAGTTAATACCCAAAATGTCCAGTGACTCACTTCGTTCTGCGCCGTCAAACGCACCAAAAGCAACCCACTGTTTCAGTTTCTCTGGGTGACTAAGGAGATTGGCTTTGAGCTCCTTGGTAAGTTCGGGGTTTGCGCCGGCTACCCGGTCTGTGGCTGCTTTCATAATAGGCTGTAAAAGGGGCAAGTCGAGAGGGATGAGGCCAGGCATTAGATTCTCTCTCACAAAATCGGTGGCGTAATGCTCCAGCCAGCCGGCATGTTCGATAATATGGGCGTCTGCATCGTGAATAATTCGATTTTCTCGGTGGGACATAGTGGTCATTCCGCGCTGTTATTTAATAGTGTCTATAATAGTGGCACGGTCGAAATCTTTTATCAAGTGTCAATATGATTTCCGGGTCGAGGAGCTCCTCATTTGGCCTTGGTTGACAGCGATGAAACTCGTCACTATTATAGTTCTGCTATATTAGTGACGCTGTGAAATAAGTGAACAAGCTTTTGAATAAAAATGCCCTGTCGAGGAAAAATAAAAATGAGCTATGCACAACATCGAAAAATTATAGACGCCGATAGTCATGTCATAGAGTTAGACGACTTTCTACAAAAAGCGGCGTTAAAGGCCGACTTGCCGTTACTTTTGCCCATGAATAAACAAAGCGTTCTCCCGGTAGACCAAAAGCGGCACGATAGAGCCCGTGTGATGTACGAGCAGCGCCAAGCTGATCCATCACTGACGTTACCGATGGAAGAAACGATTTTGGACAATAAGAAAAGTGGCTGGGAACGACTGGGTGCATTCGACCCGGAAGAGCGGACCCGCGCATTGAACCTTTTTGGTTATGAATTGCAATGGGTTTTACCGACATTTACCTTCCATCAAGTTGCACACCTAACCGATCCGGTTGCGTTGGAAGCTGGCGCCAGAACGCTAAACAAGGCGATGGCCGACTTTTGTCGCAGTGATTCACGTTTGCTAGCAATTGGTTATTTACCGTTGAGCCTCGGACCTGCCAAAGCGCTTGAGCTAATGAGACAAGGTTTTGACGACGGATGTTATTCTTTTATGATCCCAACTACCGAGCCAGATAACAGCAAGCCATCATTTACTCACCCCGATTTTGACGAGATCTGGGCTTTGTTCAGTGATCGAAATGTGCCCTTTACCTGTCATGTCGCAGCAGACGGTGGTGTTAGCTCGGTAGCAGAAAGCTTTCGCAACAATGGGAAAACGTTGTTAGAACTTGGTGGAGATGCGCCCGCGGGAGAATTAGGTTTGCTGACTATTGGCAATACTGTGCAAATATTTTTGGCAGCAATGATTTACGATGGCGTGTTTGAACGGCATTCGGGGTTACGGTGTGTCAGTCTCGAGTTTGGGGCGTCGTGGTTACCGGCGTGGCTCAAGATGTTGGATTTTGGAACTAAGCTTTTCAGTCGCAAACGAAAATTTGATCGTGATCCAGCCGATATTGCCAGAGAGCGGATTAAAGTAGCCCCCTTTGGTGGTGAACCTGTCGGTTGGATTATGGAGCAGGTTGGTGCTGACATGTTAGTTTATGCCTCCGATTACCCGCACCCTGAGGGTACATCTGACCCTATTGGAAAGTTTGAAGCAACCATGAGCAATTACACAGAGGCTGATTTTGATCTTTTTTATCACGGTAACATGCAACAACTAATGGGTATCTAATTTTCTAGAGACAAGAATTTAGTACTAACTAGTTAATGTTAGTAAGAGTGAAATTTGAATATGCCTCTCTCTAACAACTAGTACGCCAACATCAAACTTCAGTTGACGTGCCTAACGTGGCAATAACTAAATCATCATCAGTCGGATGCTGGGATGAAGAAGTCTTTGCGTTTATCGCTGCAATGATTTCCGCATGGCGATCACGGTTCAAATTGTAACGGCTATAAATCATTATTGAAAAAATCAGTGAGGCACCCATGACCGGGCCGGCAATAATACCCATCCGTTTCAAAATGTCATCCGCAAGCTGCCCGGGGACCGCATCGAAGGGCAGTCGAACGAATAAATCTAACGCTATGCCAGCAAAAAAATGTCCAAATGAATAAGCTGCTTTGGCAAAGAAGGCGCGTGCCGAGTAATATAGGCCTTCTTGGCGTTGGCCTCCGTGAAGTTCATTTTCATCAATAAGGTCGCCTATCATCGACATAACCGCTACCGAGCCTAGGCCTAGGGACAGAGTGAAACACGCTGTGTTCGCTAGTAGCAGTGGCAACAGTTGGGGGTCGTGGTTTGCTGGCATAAAACCCAATAGGCGTGCGTTAACCACAAGCTGAGCAAACAGGGCAGCACCGGCAAGAGCAGCTAACATAACAGGCTTGCGATCAAATCGGCGCATAAGAAAGGGGGCACTAAGCGCACCAATCATCGCTCCGGGTGCGGCAACAAGACCAAGCCAGCGAATCTGCTCTGGTTTCAATTCCCAAAAATAAGTATTGATAAATACAATCAAGGTATCGTAGATGCCGCTGGCAAGCATAAGAAAGAAGAAACCTGCGATAAGGATGACATAGTTTCGATTTTTCATGGTTGACAAAATTTTGTGCAAAAACATTTGCAAGCTTAGTTGCTGGCCATCGGCTTTTGGCTGAGACAATAGCGGTAGATATTTATAAGTACCAGCCGCTGAAGCCCATATCGCCACAATGATGAGCGCGCATGCGAGAAGAATGACGGGGCCATAGGCGGCTGCATCCAAGTGACCTGGTACCAGTTGTCCATCAGATTCTCGAATACGTTCACCCGCAAAAAAGTAACTCCACAATATAAACGCAAATGAAGCACCCGCTACGTAGCCGACCACTGTGTTTGCACTAAACAATTGTGATCGCTGATGTTGGTCTTTCGACAGTTCGCCACCTAACGCTAAATGGGGCACGCTATACAGAGTAAGAAACCCGCGGCTGAGAATGGTCCATGCAGCGAGCCAGATGAATAATGCTGTTTGAGACACGCCGCTGACACTATCAAAAAAGATGTCAGGCGGGTTGAAAATACAAAATAGCGCTATCGCTAATGGAATTGGCGCGACCAGCAGGAACGGGTGTCGACGGCCATGTTTTGATCGCCAGGAATCAGAAACGATCCCCACAATGGGATCGGTAATGGCATCACCAATCATGGCAAGCATAATCGCAATACCAATCAAGGTGTTAGAAAGCCCCAGTACTTGATTGTAGTATATAGTGATGAAGCCGTTGAATAGCCCTAAATAGACAGTTTCACCCACTGCACCCAATCCGAAGATAAATTTTGTAAAGGTGGAAAGATGCTGTGTAGCAGTAGATGTACTCATGATTGTGGCGTGCCTTTTCTTATTGTTTGTTGGTTCTATGGCGAAAAAAGTCCAACTAGATTGAGTGCTGCGGCGAGCTCAGGGTTTGCACTCTACCCTGGTTCCTTGGCTGCTTTCATAGTAGGTTGTATGAGGAGGTAATCCATTGGGATAACATCCGGCAGTCGATTTTTTCGGAGAGACATAGTGGTTGCTTCTCGTTATTAATTAATAGCATCTAAAATAGGGGTATGCCCGAAATATTTTATCAAGTGTCAATAGTGACTAATGGTCGAGTAGTTGTTATTAACCACATGGAGTCTATAAGGTGGTTTGTTAGTAGCTCCTGTAGGGCTCATAGGCAGTGAGCTTGACAGTTTTTTTATTATCCATAGAATAGCCCTATTAAGCAATTAGTCAATTAGTGTTGGGTTTCCGCACTGATACCCAGTTTCTGTTGGTTAATTGGCTGCGTATAACAAATGATAGGAGTTCCGTGCTTAACAGCGGGGCGCAAATTTTAGGTTAAAATAGCATTCATCTTTCGAACAGCTACGGCTTGGAGGGAGCGAATACTTCGGAGAGTTTCATGGCTAAAGACAAACCTTCAATAATCACTCCGCTCGGTTGGAATGACATCCCCAGCAATGACCCCGGAGTGGTTAAGCTACGCCAGTATTTGGAAGCGAATAGCGGGATTCGGGGGCAAGAAATACTTCAGCCTACTGATATTGAAAGGGCTGTAGAGTTGTTTCGCCGCGATGGTTTTGTGGTTATCGAAAACGTTCTTAACGACGAACAAATCGATTTTTTGGCGGCGGGCTGCAGCGAAGTAATTCGCGAAGTTACAACGTTAGATAATGATAGCAAAGGTAACCGTGGCTCACATAGGTACTCTTTTGGCGGTTCAAGCATGACGCGAAGTCAGCTACATAGACCTGAGTGGCAAATGTTGTTAGAAATCCCTGAAGTTATTCGCTTGGTAAATGCCGTTTTTGGTTCACAAGATTATATACTCAGGGCAGCGAGTGGTGATTTTTGCTTACCAGGGGCAGTGGATTACCAGCCCCTGCACTCAGATGTAGGAGACTGGGTGGACAATACTAAATCACCCTTCAGCTCCTTTTTTGATTCACGTGGTCAAGTGAGCCTACGCGACTTACCGCCGCCGTACGTTTGCGTAAATTTTTTACCCCAGGAAGTGACGCGAATTAATGGGGCGACTCGTCAAATTCCCGGTACTCAGAACTCCAGAGCGAAGATACCAAGCCTCCAGGAAGAGCAGGAATGGATGAGACTCAGTACTGTATGCCCAGCACCAGCAGGGGCTATTATGATTCGTGATGTTCGGGCCTGGCATGGCGGCACGCCTAATGTGTCTGATGCAGTGCGCTCTATTCCAAATCTTGAGTTCTATGCGCCCTGGTTTAGAGAGCCGATGGTGCCGGGCATTACCTATCAGGATTATAAGAAGTTATCAGAACGTGCGCAGCAACTGGTAAGATTCAGTGTTGCTGACTCTAGTGAAACGCTGGTGACGGGTTCAACACTGCGCGCCCCTTAAAACTCTTACAACGGAATCGACATATGCAATATCGTCAGCTGGGACGTTCTGGCCTCAAAGTGAGTGAACTTTGCCTCGGCACTATGAATTTTGGTCCGCGAACCAGCGAAGCCGACTCCTTTGAGATTCTTAATCAAGCCGTTGACGCGGGCATCAATTTTATTGATACCGCCAATCAATACGGTGGCGATCTAGGGGTGGGAACCACGGAGACAATGTTGGGAAAATGGCTCGCTGAAGATACCTCTCGACGCGAACGTTTGGTATTGGCAACCAAGGTTCACGAGCCGATGTCTGATGATGTGAATGATCGCGGCTTGTCGGCGCGTCATATTCAAATGGCATGTGATGCCAGTTTAAAGCGTTTAGGTGTCGATCATATTGACCTCTATCAGATGCACCATATTGATCGACTGACACCAATTGAAGAAATATGGCAGGCAATGGATAGGCTGATCAGCCAGGGAAAAATCACCTATATTGGCTCCAGTAATTTTCCGGGCTGGGCTATTGCTCGTGCTAATGAAAAAGCAATTGCAACGCAAAAAATGGGGCTGATTTCAGAACAGAGTTTATATAATCTAATTGAGCGCCGAGCGGAGCTTGAAGTCATTCCTGCTTGCCGGGAATATGGACTTGGGCTTATTCCCTGGAGTCCTCAGGCCGGAGGATTGCTGAGTGGTCCGTCAGCAGGTTCACAAGGGAGACGACAGTCTGAAAGTGTGAGAATTGCGGCGACAGAACGGGCCGATCAACTCGAGCAGTATCAACAACTATGTTTAGAACTGAATGAATCACCAAGCGCAATCGCTCTTGCGTGGCTGTTACATCAGCCGCAAGTTTCTGCCACTATCATTGGGCCGGGCAGCATTGAACAATTGGCGTCAGTATTACACGTGCCGGATATACGCCTAAGTCAGGAATCTTTGGATAAGCTCGACGAAATTTTCCCGCCCAGTGGAGAAGCTCCCGAAGCTTATGCCTGGTGACGTACGCAAGCAAAGATTACACAAGCTCTTCCCTAACCCTGGCGAAATAAACGTTTATGACCCAATCTTTCGATGTTTCTAACAAACCGCACCGCAGGCGCAATGCCCTGAACGGTGATTGGGTTTTGGTTTCGCCACACCGGGGTAAACGGCCATGGTTGGGTCAAACTGAGCACCCGCCTGTGGTTGAATCATTAACGTATGATGAAAACTGTTATCTCTGCCCGGGCAACGAGCGGATGGGTGGAGATGTTAATCCGGGTTATGACGCAACCTATACCTTTACTAATGACTTTGCAGCGCTGCAGCATGACACCACTGCAGCAGCCTTAGACGATGAGTTGTTTACCATGCATGCCGAAAGCGGGTTGTGCAAAGTGGTTTGTTTTTCTCCTGATCACAGCAGTACTTTGGCAGAAATGACCGTTCGGCAAATTGAATCGGTTGTAGCGTGTTGGATTGATCAGAGCGAGGAAATTGGAAAACTACATCCTTGGGTTCAGGTGTTTGAAAATAAGGGTGCAATAATGGGCTGCTCAATGCCCCATCCGCACTCTCAAATTTGGGCTCAAGATCACCCGCCCACTCTGGTTGATCGAGAAATCAGCCAGCAAGTAAGCTATTACCAACGACACCAGCAACCATTGCTGTTGGACTATGCGCAACGTGAGTTAGCGCAGGCTGAACGGGTCGTGGTAGAAAATGACGACTGGTTGGTGGTGGTTCCTTATTGGGCTGCGTGGCCGTTTGAGACCTTGCTGCTACCGAAATCTGCAGTATCCCGGCTGGTTGAAATAAGTCCAGCGCAGAAGGCGAGCCTGGCTGATATATTGGCGCAAATTACCGTCCGATACGACAATCTGTTTGAGTGCTCATTCCCCTATTCTATGGGGTGGCATAGTGCGCCCTTCGATGACGCCCCTCATCCGGAGTGGCAACTTCATGCGCACTTTTATCCCCCATTACTACGATCCAGTAGCGTGAGAAAATTCATGGTGGGATATGAGATGCTGGCGGAAGCGCAGCGCGATATCACACCTGAACAGGCAGCGACTATTTTGAAAGCCTTAAGCAGCACTCACTATAAAAATCAGTTAACATCCGACTCATGAGTGATTCAGTTCCTGCAAGTCCCCGAGAGAAAGTAGCTTTAGCCCACCGGCAGCATTATTCTGTAGAGCCGCAATTTATCATTGCAGCCCCCGGGCGGGTTAATTTGATAGGTGAGCACACCGATTACAATGACGGTTTTGTGTTACCTCTTGCGATCAACTACCACACCGCAGTATCTGCGTCCAAACGCGATGATCGAACTATTCGTGCATTTGCACTCGACGAGCAATCGCAGGTTGAAATCAGCCTGGATACGGAGCCTGAATTTGATCATGTTGCTTCTTGGAGTAATTATTTACGCGGCATCATTGTTGAACTGAGCAAGCGGGGTTACAAGCTTTGTGGTGCGGATTTGATGATCAGTGGAAACGTGCCTCAGGGGGCAGGGTTGAGTTCTTCAGCTGCTTTAGAAATCGCATTAATTCGGTCTCTGGTAACATTGAGTGAAGAATCCATTGACGGGGTTAGCGCCGCGCTTGTGGGGCAAGCTGCTGAAAACAATTTTGTTGGTTGCAGTTGCGGCATCATGGACCAGCTGATATCGGCGAAAGGGGAGAGACAGCACGCTTTGCTGATCGATTGCCGCAGCCTTACCTTAAGCCCTGTGCCACTCCCTAACAATACGGTAGTGCTTGTCGTTAATTCGAATGTGAAAAGAAAGCTCGTAGACGGCGAATATAATTTACGACGGCAACAGTGTGAGGCGGTAGCCAAGCATCTGAAGGTAGCAGCCTTGCGCGATGTTAGTCTTGATCAGTTACGTCACGTGGAAGGTGAAATTTCCGATACTGAATTCAGGCGTGCCCGTCATGTTATTACTGAAAATCAACGTACGAAAGATACAGCGCAAGCACTAGTTGACGGTGATCTTAAAGAAATTGGTATACACATGGCCAAATCTCATGCGTCTATGCGTGACGATTTTGAAATTACTGTCCCCGAAATTGATGCACTCGTGAGCATTATCAAATCAGTGATAGGTGAGCAGGGTGGGACCAGGATGACAGGCGGGGGCTTTGGTGGTTGTGTTGTGTCTTTGTTTCCCTTGCCGCTATTATCTGCGGTGGTCGAAAAAGTTACTGTTGAATACCCGAAAGTTACGGGTATTGAAGCGACTGTTTTTGAGTGTGAAGCGTCTCAGGGCGCATTTACCTAATTGGTTGTAGAGACGATATGACGATGTTTGTAAGGCGCGATTGGGAAACACCAGAAAGTACATCATTTAATCGATTACCTGCTCATACACCCTTGTCTAGCTGGAAAACAGAGGTCGCCGCCTTAAGCGATGAGTCCAGCTCATCGATCATCAGTCTCGATGGCGATTGGCAGTTTACACTTTACAGCAATCCCGACGCCGTTCCAAAAAACTGGCCGCTTGTTAAAAGCGTCGCTCAAGATATTATTCCGGTGCCTTCAAACTGGCAATTGCATGGCCACGACCGCCCCATTTATACCAATATAAAATATCCGTTTCCCAACGATCCTCCTCGTGTTCCAGCAGACAATCCCACCGCTTGCTACAGCCGAACTTTTGAGATGCCGCAAGATTGGAGTGACGGTCAAACACGTGTGCGGTTTGACGGAGTTAATAGCGCATTTTACCTATGGTGCAACAACATGTGGGTGGGCTATTCCCAAGATAGTCGACTTCCAGCTGAGTTTGATCTAAGTCCTTTTTTGAAACCGGGCACCAACAATATCTCGGTGATGGTGTTTCGCTGGTCAGATGGGAGCTATCTGGAAGACCAGGATATGTGGTGGCTTAGCGGAATCTATCGTTCGGTTTCATTACTTAATAAACCCACTTCTCATATTAGTGACGTCCGTATAACGCCTGATTTAGACGGTGATTATCTACATGGCAGTCTGAAAGTTGTAGTTCAGGGCATTCATATAGAACATCTCGGAATTCGCGCTAATCTTTATCTGGAAGGTAACCTCGTGGTTACCCAAACACAGAGCTTGGGCATGCCGCCTGTTGACGAGCGCGGTGGTTACAGCGACCGGTGTCAGATGACACTTCATGTTCCACAGCCTAAAAAGTGGAGTGCGGAGACTCCCAGCTTGTATCGGTTAACCGTCTCGTTGATTGACGTTAATTCTGACAGTGTGCACGAGATTGAAGCCTACGATGTTGGTTTTAGAAAAGTAGAAATCGTAAATGGTCAGCTGTGTTTGAACGGCAAGCCATTGTTGATTCGTGGTGTGAACAAGCACGAACATGACCCCAAAACTGGCCATGCGGAATCGCTAGCCGGAGTAGAAAAAGATTTGCGCTTGATGAAGCAAAATAACTTTAATGCGGTACGTTGTTCCCACTATCCTCACCAGCCTGGCTTCTACAAGCTCTGTGATCGGCTGGGGTTATATGTGGTGGATGAGGCCAATATTGAAACGCATGGAATGGTACCGATGAGGTATCTGGCAGATGACCCCATCTGGAGTAATGCGTTTCTCGAGCGAATGACTCGAATGGTCGCACGCGATTTTAACCACAGTAGTATCATTATTTGGTCTTTGGGGAATGAGTCGGGCTATGGTGCTGTTCATGATGCCATGTATCAGTGGACTAAACGCTACGATCCAAGTCGGCCTGTTCAATATGAAGGTGGAGGTTCAGATACTGCTGCGACCGATATAATTTGCCCTATGTATCCCCGGACTCATCAAGATCTTGAACAAATCTACGGTGATCGGCCGAAGTGGTCGCTGGTAAATTGGGTAACACAAGAGAATGAAGAGCGGCCTATTATTTGTTGTGAATACGCCCATGCAATGGGTAACAGCCTTGGTAACTTCAGTGACTATTGGACGGTGTTTCGTGAGTATCCCCGGCTGCAGGGCGGGTTCATCTGGGATTGGGTAGATCAAGGATTAGAACAGGTTGCAGAAAGCGGTGAGATATACTGGGCTTACGGTGGTGATTTTGGTGATGAAAATAATGATCGTCAATTTTGTATCAATGGTCTGATGTTTCCAGACCGCTCGCCCCACCCAAGCTTGTACGAGGCAAAACGCGCGCAACAGCCGTTTAGTTTTTCGCTTGATGTTTCAACATCGGTAAAATTGATGGTTCATAGTGAGTATCTTTTTCGATCTACAAACAATGAAATTATCCATTGGTCAATTGTCGCGAGAAACGAGGAGCTTTCAGCTGGCAGCTGTGAATTAGTGATAGGTGCGGGTGATGAAGTAGGTATTGTGTTGGTTGAAGATACTCATATGATCGACCTGCAGGGTGATATTTGGCTGAATGTTTGGGTAACTATGCCGCAAGCAACCCTGTGGTCAGATACCGAACACGAAGTTGCACGAACGCAATTCACTCTGTCTGCGGACAAGCTTGGCACACCCTTTTTTGAAGCCGTTGCCATTGATGACCGGAAAATTTCCGCTGGCGACAGCGAGTGGATAATAGATGCAAACACCGGATTTATAACAAGCTGGTTGAAAAATGGCGTGCAAATATTGCATTCACCGCTTGTTGATAATTTTATTCGTGCACCTCTGGATAACGATATTGGCGTATCAGAGGCGAATCACCCCGACCCGAATTCGTGGGTAGAGCGCTGGAACGCGGCCGGGCTAAATGATTTAGAACACCGTTGCAACGGCAATGAAATAAACAGTGAGCGCAGCGAGATTATTGTTCGCCACGGCTATTACGTTGGAGAACAGCAAGTTATCAGCAGCCAGTGGGCTCATCGTTTTGACACAGAAGGGCGTATGGTCGTCAACATTGTTGTGATCTTGCACGTCGATTTACCGCCGCTGCCGCGCATTGGAGCAACATTCAGTCTGGCGCCGCAAATCGATCAGGTCAGTTGGTTGGGGCGAGGGCCTCATGAAAACTATCCGGATCGCAAACATAGCGCGGATTTTGGCTTATGGACACAGCCAGTTGATAATATGCACACGCCGTATATTTTTCCGTCAGACAATGGTTTGCGTTGTGATGTCAGCGAGCTGATCTTAGGTGATATAACTGTGAATGGTTTTTTTCATTTCAGTGTAAGCCGATTTGGTCAGCAGCAACTTGCTGCAGCTAAACATAATCATGAACTGATAGCGGAGCCGGGGCTCTACGTCTATCTTGATGCTTCACACATGGGAGTCGGTGGCGATGATTCCTGGAGCCCCAGTGTGAAACCCGTCTACTTATTATCGGATTCGCAATACAGCTGGGAATTTGTCCTCGGGTAATTGCTATTAAGATTCATTGAGTAACCACCTGTAGCAACAGCTGCTTTATTCAGTCCCCAGTTTTTTGAAACCTGAAAATCCTACAAACTGTGGATGTGTTCCAAAACCAAACCTCGACACAATAATCGCTACGCTGACGCAACTCCATAAAGTGACAAACATTAAGTGGATATAGTGAATAGGCATCCATACAAAGGAAAAGAATGCGTACAGTGCAACACCAAATATCACGGCAATGATCGCGGCCCTCGCATCTACATCATTAAAGAGTAAGCCAACGATAAATGCAGACAATATCGGCATGCTTAACAATCCATACAATTCTTGCACCAGGTTGATAATACTGTCGGCCGTTGCATAAACAGGAACAAGAAGCAGACCTATAGCAACAAAAATCACCGTAATTATTTTGTTGAGTTTTGGCACATTGGGCGATGTCCCCATATATTTCTCATGGATGTCACATACATATAGAGCGGTTGAAGAGTTCAGAATACTGTTAACACTGGTCAATACTGCTGCGGCAATAGCTGCTGCAAATGCGCCAGATAACCATACTGGTAATACGTCGGCAACAATACGCCCATAAGCTGCATCACCAATGTCACCATACAGCTTGTAAGAGATAATGCCCGGCAACACAATAATTGGCGGGACAATCAGCAAGCGGATCGCGGCGGCTGCCATCACTCCCTTCTGTCCCTCTTCAATGGAAGGGGAGGCCATGGCTCGCTGAGTGATAGTCTGATTTGTGCTCCAGTAGAAGATTTGGATAAACAGCATCCCCGTTAACAATGTATGCCAGGGAATGGGGGTGGTACTGTCGCCAATCATGGTGAGTCGCTCTTTGGGAATCCCTGAAAAATCAAAATCAATGGCCATTAAAGCCAAAATGACGACGAGAATCCCCATGCCTAATAACAATACGCCGCTATAAGCGTCAGATATTGCAACAGCGCGCAATCCACCAAAGACGGCGTAAGCGGCTCCCGTTAATCCAAAAATAGCGGCGATAATAATAATTGGCGCATCTAGTCCGAACAGTGTTTTCATGAATAGCGAGCCGCCATAAAGCATCGCCGGTATAAAAATAAAAATATTCCCTAACAGAAACAATACGCCTATCAGTGCACGAATATGGTGATTGTTATAACGCTTCTCCAGCAATTCGGTAGTCGTTGTACAGTTGTAGCGGTAATAGAGAGGCAGGAAAACTTTCGCTAGAAATAGAAGACCGACAACTGCGGCAAATTCCCACCACGCCAGTAAAGCCATCTGATTGCCATTCATTCCCACCAATTGGTCGGTACTGAGGTTGGTTAGTGTGATTGAGCCGGCAACAAAAACCCAGGACAGGCTGCCCCCCGCAAGGAAAATTTCTTTGTTGTCGCCTTCAGTAGAATGATCGTTGGACTTTGTTGCGTCTTTGCATTTTAGGTAGGTCAAAAATGCTATAGACAACGTAATGAGCAAAAATATGGCGATCTGAATATTGAATAAGGGCATGGACGTCTTCGTTATAGTTATTTTTAGTGACACGAGTTACAAGCGTTGATTACGTGCTCGTGCAGTGGTTCGCCATCAAGCCACAAAAATGGCTGCTATGTCAAAGCGATTCCGCTGGCGGCGAGCATACGTTGCTCAAGTGACGAGGTGAGCTGGCTTTGGGGCGAAATCAGGAGCCTGGCAGGCCATAGTGTTGAATCCATCATTAGTGGGATAAAAAGCGCCAAAAAGATTCGCCCTGATAGCAATTGGTGCGGATTTATTCGAATCAGAAACAATTCGTGGGTAAAAACCGGGTGTTATAGCAGTAACACACTGATTGCATTAGCTTGGCACAGTTTTTGTATTATTTAGTTTTTAGTATAACTATTTGGTTCGTTTTCTTGATAGTTTGCGATTTTCGAGGCAATGAAACCCGCGTGATATCACCTTCTCCCGCTGGCTTTTTTTGGTAAAAATTTACTCAGGAACCCTTATGAAGCAACTAAGATTTATTCCCTCTATGGCAGCGGTTGTGATCGGCATGCAACCCTATTTATCCGCTTACGCAGCACCGGCAAGCTCCGTGTCTGAAATGTTGAGTGAGGGTGACACCTCGTTGTCATTTCGCTATCGCTATGAGTTCGTCGACCAGGACGGCGTGGAGAAAAATGCTGGTGCATCAACATTGAAAACCAGACTGACCTATAAATCAGCTTCCTTTAAAGGGCTGACTGCCCTGATGGAAGTTGACAATGTCACCGTTATTGGCGATGAAAATTACCGCACACCAACTAACGGCAACACGGACTATCCGATTGTTGCCGATCCGGATGGCACCGATTTTAACCAGATAGCCCTTAGCTACCAAGGCGATGATTACATGGCCACTGCTGGGCGTCAGCGTATCATTCACAGCAGTCAGCGCTTTGTGGGTGGTGTTGCTTTTCGTCAAAACGAGCAGACTTATGACGCCTTAACCGTGTCATCAAAGGCCGGCCCGATCGATCTAAACTACAGCTATATATGGAATGTAAACCGCATTTTTGGTCCTAAAGACAGCGCGGTGCAGGCCAAGCGCTGGGAGTCTGATAGCCATATATTGTATGCCTCCATGTCACCGGCAAAAGGGCAGACGATATCAGGTTATGCATATCTTCTGGATTTTGATAATGCGGCAGCAAATTCCACAAGCACTTATGGCGTAGAGTACAGCGGCAAGTTTTCAGACTTCAGTTTAAAAGCTGCTTACGCCGTCCAGTCGGATTATGGTGACAACAGTCTATCGTATGACGCTGAGTATATGATGGCCGAAATAAGTATTCCGTTAAAGCCAGTGTCTGTTGCCTTGGGTTATGAACTGCTTGGCAGTGATGACGGTAAAGTGGGCTTCAAAACACCGCTGGCTACCTTGCATAAATTTCAGGGCTGGGCTGATAAATTTCTTGGTACACCTGCCAATGGGATTGAAGATACCTATGTAAAACTGTCGGGCAATGTGGGTGGAACCAAAATTGCCGTAATTTATCATGACTTCAGCGCAGATTTTGGCGGTGCAGATTTCGGTTCAGAATTGGATATAGTTGCCTCCTATCCGATTAAGAAAAATCTGTCGGTGGAGCTCAAATATGCATCCTATGATGCAGATACTTATGCTACAGATACCGACAAATTGTGGTTTACCTTTAGTGCAAAATACTAATTTTTACCTGTAGTAGCTGATCTAAAACCTTGTCTCACTTAGCGAGGAACGATCAGCCAATATAAAGTTTATGCGGTTAGCCTGTGGCAGCGCATAAACTTTTTCCTATAGCAGTAGTGCTCATTCTACTAACGATAATTATTTCGTGACAACTCCTACGCTTAGCCCAACTCCTGGGTAGCTATTATCGAAACTAGAGAGCCATCCACAGTCTACCGTCGCGCCTGCAACGAGTGCGCTCAGCACCTATTTGGTGCGGCTCATCGACCACTTCGATACAAATGTATTCTATGAATGGATTATAACCCCAGGCTATTCGCGCTATTCCAGCCTTTATAGCCCTTCTGAAAAAAGTGGCACATATCTTGAAGAGTAATAGTGTGAGTGTTTTTCAAAGACAATTAAAATCGTTAGAAAATCGGCGATTTTTTTCCCTGGGGTTTTTGCTTCGTATTTCCAAAAGCGATTTCAAACTTTTGTTCCCAGCCAACAACGAGGTAAGTGTTGTATGAATAATTTAGTCGGTGTAGATCGCAGTAAACAGTCGGTGTCCTACTTCTTTAGTAAGTCGCTCAGTACGCTGGCGTTAGTCTGCAGTGCTTTTACTGTGCAAGCCGAGCTGGGTCCACCAGAAAAAGACGAACTTAGATTTGGTTTCATTAAACTCACCGATATGGCACCCATCGCCGTGGCTTATGAAAATGGCTACTTTGAAGATGAAGGTCTGTATGTCACCGTCGAAGCCCAGGCCAACTGGAAGGTGCTTCTCGACGGCGTGATCGACGGCAAGCTGGATGGCGCCCATATGCTGGCCGGGCAGCCCATCGCCGCCACCATCGGCTATGGCACTAAAGCCCATATTGTTACTCCATTTAGCATGGACCTTAACGGTAACGCCATTACCGTTTCTAACGATGTCTGGGCGGAGATGAAAAAAAACATTCCTCATATCGATGGCAAACCAGTTCACCCTATTAAAGCAGATGCACTCAAGCCGGTTGTCAGCAGTTTCCGTGACGCCGGTAAGCCCTTCAAAATGGGTATGGTATTTCCGGTGTCAACACACAACTACGAGCTGCGTTACTGGTTAGCCGCCGGCAATATTCACCCGGGTTTTTATGCGCCCCACAAAGGTGACACCAGCGGTACCATCGATGCTGAGGCACTGCTCTCAGTCACCCCGCCACCACAGATGCCCTCCACACTCGAGGCCGGCACTATTAATGGATATTGCGTAGGCGAGCCATGGAATCAACAAGCGGTATTTAAAGGTATCGGTGTACCGGTTGTAACTGATTATGAAATCTGGAAAAACAATCCAGAAAAAGTATTCGGCATGACCAAAGAATTTACCGAGAAATATCCCAACACTACCGCCCGCGTTGTTAAAGCCCTTATTCGCGCTGCCAATTGGTTGGATGAAAATGACAATGCCAACCGTCCTGCCGCTGTAGAGATTCTCTCCCGCGGTGAATATGTCGGCGCCGACTATGAAGTGATCGCCAATAGTATGACCGGAACCTTCGAATACGAGAAAGGTGACAAACGTGCCGTTCCCGACTTCAACGTGTTCTTTCGTTACTTCGCCACGTTCCCCTATTACTCCGACGCAGTTTGGTATCTGACGCAGATGCGTCGCTGGGGTCAGATCTCAGAGGCAAAATCGGATGAGTGGTACTTCGATATCGCTAAGTCTGTTTACCGTCCTGACATTTACCAGGTCGCGGCCAAAGAGTTGATTGAAGAAAAGTTGCTAAAAGCTTCAGATTTTCCAGAGTTTGACAACGAGTCTGGTTTCCGGGCGCCGCAGAAACACTTTATCGACGACATTGTTTATGACGGCAGCGCGCCCAATGCCTATCTGAATAAATTCCCGATCGGTCTAAAAGATGAAGTGCTGTAAGTAGTGCTTGATTCACTGGCAGGAAACGGCTGGCTCTTCGGAGTCAGTCGGTTTTATTGACCCAAGGAATATTCAATGAGTGCAACACCGATGCCGAAAACAGCTCTGCCAAAAACAATACAGTTCCGTGAACTGCTTAGTGTTGCTACTTTGCGCTTGCTTATCGACAAAATCATTAAAATGCTGGCTCTTCCCGGTTTAGGAATTTTAGTTTTTCTATTTCTCTGGCAATTGCTAGCCAACAATATCATTACTTCATTAGGGCAATTTCCGGGGCCTAGTCAGGTGTGGGAACAATCCAAAAGTTTAGTGAGTGAACACCAGCGTGAGCGCAACAAAGAAACGGCATTCTACGAGCGTCAGGAAATCCGCAATGCCAAAAAAATTGTTGCAGACCCCAATGCAGTAGTCAAAATTCGTTCCTATACCGGTAAAGCAACTTTTCTGGATCAGATTGTCACCAGTCTGCTGACTGTAGCTTTTGGCTTTATGGTAGCGACATTAGTGGCGGTACCTCTAGGTATTCTCTGCGGGCTCAGCGAATCACTATACCGCGCTGTCAATCCGATTATTCAAACCTTCAAGCCCGTTTCGCCGCTAGCTTGGTTACCATTGGTGACCATGGTGGTGTCGGCACTTTATATCAGCGATGACCCCATGTTCGATAAGGCTTTTTTAACATCTGCTTTTACAGTGGCTCTCTGTTGTTTGTGGCCAACGGTGGTCAACACCATAGTTGGTGTCGCCAGTATTGATCGCGACCTGATCAATGTCAGTCGCGTGCTCCGTCTCGGTTCGCTGGTACATATTCAAAAGATAGTTATTCCCTCTGCGATCCCGCTGATATTTACCGGTTTGCGACTTTCCCTGGCAACCGGCTGGATGGTACTGATCGCCGCCGAGATGCTCGCGCAAAATCCGGGTCTGGGGAAATTTATCTGGGACGAATTTCAAAATGGCTCTTCCAACTCGCTGGGACGAATTATGGTCGCCGTACTCGCGATCGGCATCATCGGGTTTATTTTGGACAGCCTAATGCTAGCCCTGCAGAAATATCTGTCATGGGACAAACAAGCAACTCTTCGCTAACAGGACAATGCTATGTTGAAAAATAATTATTTGGAAATTAGTCAGGTGGGCATTGAATTTCCCACCAGCGGCGAACCTTTTCGGGCGCTGCAAAACGTCAACTTGGCGATTGCCAAAGGTGAATTTATTTCCCTGATTGGACATTCAGGTTGTGGTAAATCTACCGTGCTCAATATTGTCGCCGGGCTTTATAGTGCCACCGAGGGAGGAGTTATTTTGCAAGGGCGAGAAGTTGATGAGCCGGGCCCGGACCGCGCCGTAGTATTTCAAAACCACGCCCTGATGCCGTGGCTAACGGTGTACCAAAATGTTGAGCTGGCAGTGAAGTGTGTATTTAAGAAAACCAAAAGCAAAATCGAAATACGCGAATGGATAGAACACAACCTGTCGTTGGTGCATATGGATCACGCTATAGACAAGCTGCCTGGCGAACTCTCGGGAGGTATGAAACAGCGCGTTGGTATTGCCCGCTGCCTGGCTATGCAGCCTAAAGTACTGCTGATGGACGAGCCCTTTGGTGCGCTGGACGCTCTGACCCGTGCCCATTTACAAGACTCCCTGATGGAAATTCAGCAACAGCTGGGCAACACCGTGATCATGATCACCCATGATGTTGACGAAGCGGTATTGCTGTCCGACCGCATTGTGATGATGACCAATGGTCCAGCCGCCTCCATTGGTGAAGTGCTATCGATTGACCTGCCACGACCGCGCAACCGCGTGGTGCTGGCTGATGACCCTGAATTTAATCACTACCGACAGCAAGTTTTGCGCTTCCTCTACGAAAAGCAAAAAAACCCCGCAGATAGAAAAGCTACAGCGGCATAAAAAAGCGCGATAAGAAATTCTCTAAGCAACCGTCTAAAAGGAAAAGTACAAATGTTAAATGTTGTTGTTATTGGAAACGGTATGGTTGGCCATCATTATGTCGAACAGCTCGCGGCGGCAGAGATTGAAGCCCATATCACAGTGATCGGCGGTGAACCCCGACCCGCCTATGACCGGGTGCACCTATCAGAATTTTTTTCCGGCCGCACCGCAAAAGATCTAGCGCTTACCACCAGAGAACATTATGCGGAGATTGGTGTGGATGCCCATTTTGGTGACCCCGTTGCCAGTATTGATCGCGACGCCAAAAAAGTGATTACCGAAAGCGGTCGTGAATTCACCTATGAAAAGCTGGTTCTCGCCACGGGTTCTTATCCTTTTGTGCCGCCAGTCAAAGGCAATGATCATGATCCCTGCGTGGTCTACCGCACTATTGATGACCTTGGCAATATTCAAGCCCAAGCCAAAGAAGCCAAAGTTGGCGTAGTAGTCGGTGGCGGTCTTCTCGGTCTTGAAGCGGCCAACGCTGTGCAACATCTAGGGTTAGAAACCCATGTTGTGGAATTTGCTCCCGGCCTAATGGGTGTGCAACTAGACGCTGGCGGTAGTGCTATGTTGCGCCGCAAGGTTGAAGCCTTAGGTGTAAAGGTGCATACCAGTAAGGCCACCCAAGTGATTGAGGAGCCCGAAAACGACGAAGGTCGATTGCTAATGAAATTTGCCGATGGTAGCTCACTGGCAACCGATATGATTGTATTTAGTGCCGGTATTCGCCCCTACGACCAACTGGCTCGCGACTGCGGCTTAAAGGTTGGAGAGCGCGGTGGTATTGATATTGACTATCACTGCAAAACCAGTGATTCAGATATTTTCGCCATTGGTGAGTGCGCACTGTTTGGCGACCGTATCTTTGGTCTGGTAGCGCCGGGTTATCGTATGGCCGAAGCGGCCGTCAGTCAGCTCGGCAATGATCCAATCGCATTTCACGGCGCCGATATGAGCACCAAGCTTAAATTGCTGGGTGTCGATGTGGGCTCTATTGGTGATGCCCATGGGAAAACAGAGGGCTCAATTGCCTACACGTTTAGTGATGAGCGCATAGAAGTTTATAAACGCTTGATTGTCAGTGCCGATGGAAAAAAATTACTCGGTGCAGTTCTCATTGGCGACTGTTCTGACTACGATACTCTACTGCAATATTTTCTAAATGATATCGATCTTCCGGCTAATCCTGAAACCTTGGTCTTGCCTTACAATGCGGGCGATGCCCCCACTCTGGGTGTTGCAGCGCTGCCCGCCAGCGCCACCATTTGCTCCTGCCACAATGTCAGCAAAGGGGACATTGTGGCGTCTATGGATGCCGGTTCCTGTTCACTGGCCGATGTTAAATTTGAAACCAAGGCTGCGAGTGGCTGTGGTGGTTGTGCCGCACTGCTAAAAAACATTGTTGATAGTGAGATGGCCGCACGGGGGCTGGAAGTTAATACATCGATCTGCGAACATTTTTCCTATACGCGACAAGAACTATTTCATCTGATAAAAATTGGCAGCATCAAAAGTTTTGACAAACTATTGGAAAAACATGGCTCTGGCCGCGGTTGCGATATTTGTAAACCCGCAGCGGGTTCTATTTTGGCATCCCTGTGGAATGACTATGTGCTTACAGAAAAACACGTGGGTCTGCAGGATACCAACGACACCTTCCTTGCCAATATGCAGAAGAATGGCACCTATTCGGTGGTTCCGCGGATTGCCGGTGGTGAAATAACCCCGGATAAACTCATTGTGTTGGGGCAGGTGGCCAAAAGATACGATCTCTATACGAAAATTACTGGCGGCCAGCGCATCGATTTATTTGGTGCGCGAGTACATCATTTGCCAGCGATTTGGAAAGAACTAGTCGATGCCGGCTTTGAAACCGGACATGCTTACGGCAAAGCCTTGCGCACGGTAAAATCCTGTGTTGGTAGCACCTGGTGTCGATATGGTGTGCAAGACAGTATGGCCATGGCGATCTATGTAGAGAACCGCTACAAAGGTCTGCGTTCACCTCACAAGTTTAAATCGGCGGTCTCCGGTTGTACTCGGGAATGTGCCGAAGCTCAGTCTAAAGACTTTGGGATTGTCGCCACAGAAAATGGTTGGAACCTTTTTGTCGGCGGTAATGGTGGTATGAAACCACGCCATGCTGATCTGTTTGCCACCGACCTCGACGACGAAACGCTGATTAAATACATCGACCGTTTTTTGATGTTCTATGTGCGCACCGCCGACCGTCTGCAGCGCACTTCCGTATGGATGGACAACCTTGAGGGTGGCCTGGAATATTTGCGCGCGGTAGTGATTGAAGATTCTTTGGGGATAGCTCACGAACTCGAAGAGCAGATGAACAGCATTGTGGGCAGCTACCAGTGCGAGTGGAAAACTACGATTGAAAACCCCGAGCGACTCAAGCGTTTCGTCGAGTTTGTCAACACCGATGCCGAAGATGATCAGATTGTGTTTGTGCAGGAGCGTCAGCAGCCGCGGCCGGCCACCGAAGATGAACGTCTACAACTTTTAGAAATGGAAGCCTGAGGAATTACCATGAACGATTCAATTACCCTTTGTCAGCAAACAGATCTGATTCCGAACTCAGGTATTTGTGCCCAAGTGCAGGGCGAACAAATCGCGCTGTTTTATTTACCTGAAGAAACCCCACAGGTCTATGCCATTGGCAACTGGGATCCCATCGGCAAAGCCAATGTTCTGTCGCGGGGTATGGTCGGCGATCTCAATGCGCGGTTGGTGGTCGCCTCGCCACTGTATAAACAGCACTTTGATTTGGTCAGTGGCGAATGTTTGGAAGATGCCGACATCAGCGTGCCGGTTTACGCGGTAGCGATTGTCGCAGACCACGTTTTGTTGACCCTGTGATTGATTGTTTATGAGCCAAGATTGCACAAAAAAAACCACTTGCCCGTACTGCGGTGTCGGCTGTGGTGTCGACACGATCATTGATAATAATCAGATTATTGCTGTCTCTGGTGATCAGCAGCACCCGGCTAACTTCGGTAGCCTCTGTGTTAAAGGGTCAGCCCTGCATGAAACTATGGGCCAGCAGGGGCGTTTGCTGCAGCCCCAGATTAACGGGATGACCGTCGACTGGCCAACGGCTATTCAAACTGTGGCTGACAAATTACTATCAATCAGAGAACAATATGGTCCCAATGCCATCGCTTTTTATCTGTCTGGGCAATTGCTCACCGAAGATTATTATGTCGCCAATAAGCTTGCCAAAGGCTTTATTGGCACCAGCCATGTTGACACAAATTCGCGGCTGTGTATGGCTTCCGCGGTGGCAGGCTACAAGCGTGCCTTTGGTTCCGACGCCGTGCCCTGCAACTATGAAGACTTAGAACAATGTGACCTGTTAGTGTTAACTGGATCTAATGCCGCGTGGACCCATCCCGTGCTCTATCGACGCATGGCGGCGGCTAAAGCGAATAATCCAAATTTAAAAATTGTTGTGATCGATCCTCGTCGCACAGCCACCTGTGATCTAGCTGATCTGCATCTCGCCCTCGCACCGGGGGCCGATGGTTTTATCTTTACTGGCCTCTTGCACTACCTGGCCAAGAACGGCTACACCGACACTGATTATATCGCCCGCCACACTGAGGGCTTTGCTGACGCACTCGATGGTGCAGTGACCGCAACGCTGGAATCTGTTGCCGCCCAAGCCAATGTTGATATTGAAGATCTAACTATTTTTTACAAATGGTTCGCCAACACCGAAAAAGCTATAACCTTTTATTCACAGGGTATTAACCAGTCCTCCACCGGTACCGATAAATGTAATGCTATTATCAACTGCCATCTGGCAACCGGAAAAATTGGCAAGGTCGGGGCAGGGCCTTTTTCTATTACCGGTCAACCCAATGCCATGGGCGGTCGTGAAGTGGGCGGGCTGGCGAATACACTAGCCGCTCATATGGATTACACGCCGGACAATGTCGCCACCGTTAGCGAGTTTTGGAACAGCACGGCTGTCAGCCAGCAACCGGGACTGAAAGCTGTAGACCTGTTTGATGCGGTGGCAGATGGTCACATAAAAGCAGTGTGGATTATGGGCACCAATCCCGTGGTAAGTATGCCCAATGCTGACCGTGTTAAAGCGGCTCTGGAAAATTGCGATACCGTGATTGTTACAGACTGCGTCGCCGAAACAGACACCACTGTCACCGCCAATATTCTTTTACCCGCTACCGGTTGGGGAGAAAAATCCGGTACTGTCACCAACTCTGAACGGCGTATTTCGCGGCAGCGCAGTCTGGTAACTGCTGCTGGAGAAGCTCAGCACGATTGGTGGATACTGTCACAGGTGGCTCAGGCCATGGGCTACGAGCATGCCTTTACGTACAGTAGTCCACGGGATATCTTTGTTGAGCATGCGGCGCTGTCAGGATTTAGAAATAGCCGCAACAATAAACGGCTATTCAACATTAGTGCCTTAAGTCATCTGTCGGAGTCCGACTACGACCAGTTAAAGCCTATTCAATGGCCGGTCACTGCCTCCAGCCCGAAGGGCACCCCACGGTTATTTAGCGACGGCGTATTTACAACGCCCAGTGGCAAAGCTCAGTTTATAACGGCACCCCCAGCGATGCCTAAGCAACAGTTGAGCGTCGATTATCCATTAGCACTGAATACCGGGCGCCTCCGTGATCAATGGCACACTATGACTCGCACTGGCCGCGCCAGCAGATTACTCGCTCATATTGATCAACCATTTGTTGCCGTGCATCCGGTCACCGCCGTGAAACATGATTTAGATGAAGGCGATTTGGCTCAGGTGAAAACAGCTCATGGTAAAATTGAGATCATGGTCCAATTCGACAGCAGTCTAAAACTGAATCAGCTGTTTGTCCCGATTCACTGGAATAACCAATTTGCCAGTAATGCGCGAGTAGGTACCCTAATTGCGTCGACTACTGATGCTGTTTCAGGGCAACCAGAATTCAAATTTACCGCGGCGGCACTCGGTAAGGTTCTCACCCCTGGCGCGGCCGTTTTGGTCAGTCGCAACCGGCTAAACTGTGATGGTTTTATCAGTTGGAGTGTTTCACCTCTGGATAATAATCAGGGCTATCTCTACCGGGTGGCTGTCACAGATACTTTTAACTGGCAGGACTTTATTGCGATCAAGCGTCTCGCAGATCGAGGCTCGGCCCAAGCCTATGAACATTATTCCAATGCGAGTCGTTCCGACCATCGTTTTATCTGTTACAGCGAACAGCAAATTGAGTTGGCGATCTTTAGCCATGTTGACAAGCATCAACTGCCAAGCAGAGGCTGGCTGCAGCAACTGTTTAGCCAAACGGTTAACGGTGACTATTGGTCATTGATAGCTGGCAGCGACCAACCTGACCCCGGCAAACAAATTTGTGCCTGCTTTAACGTCAGCGAGCGGCGTATTATCCAAACCATTGAAGAAGGTGCTAGGTCAGCAGTCGAGCTTGGCGAGCAATTGCAATGTGGTACCAACTGTGGATCCTGTATTCCCGAACTCAATAATTTACTGTCCCAAACCGGAAGTTCAAGCACGCAGCTTGTTCCAAACCAATCTAATTCAGCAATGGATCTATCATGAATGAAAAAGTTTTCAGTCTGGTCAAGACCCACTCAAATAGTGACACAAAAGAGATCGGTATCGGACCGGTTGGTCAAGTTTACCTGGTTGGTGCCGGGCCGGGAGATGCAGAATTAATCACTGTAAAAGCTATGCGTCTGCTGAAAGAGGCTGATGCGATTGTTTATGATCGATTGGCCAACCCCGTCCTGCTAGACTATGCGAAACCCCGTTGTGACCTTATCTATGTAGGGAAAAAGAAAGATCAACACAGCCTTCCCCAAGAAAAAATTTGCGAACTGCTCGCTGCATTGGCACGCTGTGGCAAAAATGTGGTGCGCCTAAAAGGCGGCGACTCATTTATTTTTGGCCGCGGCGGTGAAGAGATCGATCATCTCAGCCAGCAGGGTATTCAATGCTCGGTGGTCCCCGGTATCACCGCAGCGAGTGGTTGTGCAGCGGCGACCCAGATTCCTCTCACCCACCGAGACTATGCCCATGCCGTGACTTTTATCACGGGCCATCGACAGAACGGAAAAATGAAAATCAACTGGGATCTGGCGCTGCAAAAAGACAGCACTGTGGTGTTCTATATGGGTCTTTCAAATCTCGAAGAGATCACGGCACAGTTAATCAAACGGGGTTGTCCAACCGATAAACCCTTTGCAGTGGTCTCGCAGGGAACCTCCAATCAACAGCAGGTAGTGGTTGGAACGATCAGCGATATTGCCCAGCGTCTTAAACGCACACCTTTGCCATCGCCGGCGTTATTAATGATGGGCGATGTTATTAACGCCAACAGTTATGCTCGAACTTTGGCTAATCAAACTGCGGATGAATACCGAGGTGTCGATCAGCTACTACGTGCAACTGTAGACAACAGCACAGATTTTAGTATTTAGCATAACGAGTAAGCTATCGATATGCTGCAGCTTTTGGGGAGGAGCTTTGGCATTCTGGCCGCTGACAAACTCAATTCAATCCAGCAAAGCCAAGACATTTTTCTTCAGAATCATGATCAACATCTCGAGACAATTTTTCAGGTCTTTGTAATCACTCAGCGGACCATGTCGTTCTGCGCTGTTGCGATGATCATAAATAATGCATTATCTTGTGAATATATGTTTTGCTGTTCTATATCTCGGACAAAATCACGGAAGTGATTGGTTTTTCTTAGTATGCAATAATGATCAAAGGCAAAGGATTAAATAATAATTCAATCAGGAGAACTGTATATCCCCTGACTAATTCTAATGAAAGTCTGACAGTTTCCTCTTCCTAATTAGAAGCGTTCCGATATTGCGGATATAGCGCTGCAATCGGGAGTCATTAAGATTATAACAACTGGGGCTGTTGAGTTAACTGTAAGGTGGAACGAGGAGTAGATAATGAGTGAATCGTCTGGCTTCGAGAAAGAATATTCTGAAAAGAGCTTCTGGGATAAGCTGGCCAAGTACGCTAAGGCTGCCGGGGTCGAAGTAGTAGAAAAAGCGCTGTTACTTTATTTTGCTGCACAAGAAGAAAATACGCCAGCATGGGCAAAAGCCGTAATAGTTGGTGCTTTAGGATATTTTATTAGTCCGATTGATGCTGTCCCGGACTTAACCCCGCTTATTGGTTATACCGATGACTTAGGTGTATTAGTTATGGCTATCGCAACGATTTCAGCTTATGTAAACCAAAACGTAAAAGATAAAACTCAACAGAAAATGACTGACTGGTTTGGTGAGTCAAGGTCTAGCGAGTCAAGCGAGGGGGCACCGTAACCGCCGACTTACGATCTGTGGGAATAGAGTGCTACCTCGATCCCTCCTCTATTGCCTCCCGGGTGTCCGTATCAGACATCCAAATGTATCAAGGCGCGCGTAACTCGCAAGCACTAATGACGTCGACTCTAGCTCTTAGCTCTCTCTGGGCTCTTTTTGTACTAGCCAATATGATACGCCTAAAGCAATCGTAACTAATGCTAGCCCTGCTATTTGCTCTGCGGTGACGTCTTTCAGATCTAATACAATCACTTTTCTTGCCACGGCCATAAGGGCTGTGGCAATGACGAGTTGTACAGGAACTATATTTGTACCCAGATAGAGTCTTATATTGGTAAATATTTCAATCGCAATCAACACGGCCATAAAAGCTGCAAACGTATCAAGAATGTCCTCTAGATCGAGTAAGAAATAGGGCGGTGTGTGCATTTTTTGATATAAAACATACACAACATCAGCGATACTCCAAAGTATCACCATCACCATCAAACAAGCTAAAAATCTAACCGCTACTCTGATGATTTTGTGCAATACATTTATTAGTGGGTCGTTGTGTCCCTCTGGTATTTCGTCATGTTTCATATTTTTCAGCTAATTAAGTAATGGATTTGAATACGACAGTTCTAAATTGAAGTTACCGCGCCTTGGTCAAATAAGGTATAACGAACTACCGAAGAATAATGATCGACGGGAGCTTATACTAAAACAATAGGCCCAGTACGGGAACAAAAACCTCTGAACTTTTGTGTATCTTGCCCCCAGTCATAGTGATTCTATGGCTGAATTTTTTATGGTAATCGGAACAAGTTGAGCGGAAACTTTTTGCGTAACAAGAAAGTCACTTAAAGCTACTATATCATCCCGCCTGGATGACATCCGTGGAAATCCACGGTATTTTTTTCGTCGCTTGTATAACAATTTATAATCGCGGTCAGTCAACGAAGATATTAGGCAGTTATGGTTTCGCTGCACTCAAGACAACTTTCTTACCTTCACGAATCACCGTTACTTCAATGTTCTCCCCAGAGGGTACATTTGCCAGATAATCTGCCAGGCGTTGCCTGCCTTTGCGATTGACATAAACGGAGTTACCGCCAATCTCAACAACGACGTCACCACCAATCCTTATTTTTTTGTCTCCCAGTGAGATCGGAATGGTACTGGGTATTATATTGAGCGTGTCCCCAAAAGAACCCCGCGCAACACTCTGGACTAGCAGGCCTTCGTTATAGGGAACGTTGAAGGCATGTGCTAACTCACGTTTAAGCGGAATAAAATCCATTCCCAACCAAAGTGGAGATTCATCTAATAGCACGCGTTTGGCCATGTTAATGCTGGCCGCAAACCCCAGACCTTCATTGCCACCACTTTGGCTTTGAATATGGCTAATAATCCCAATCAACTTACCATCTTTGTTAAACATCGGCCCGCCGGAATTACCCATGTTGACACCGGCATCCGTTTGCAAAAATTCAAGATCCACCAATGCATCATCGCCATTATCCGTACGGCGACCACTTAAATGCCCTGCGGTCAATGTATGCTCCAAACCATAAGGCGCACCAATGACAAAAACCTCTTCACCAATTTTTACCTTGTCAGAGTCCCAGGGTTTAATATAGCTAAGTTCTTTGGGCTGTTCTTCTAACTGTATTAGCCCAAGGTCGGTAGCCACTGAGGTCGATAGCACTTTAGCGCGATAACGCTTGTCATTGTGCAGCTGCACATAAATAAGGTCTGCGCTATTAACAACATGAGCTGCGGTCATTATCAAACCATCTTTTGATATTATTACCCCTGAACCTATTCCTTTGGCTTTATCGGTACTTATGCCGTTACCATTTGCCGTATTAACAGAGGCCTCTGTATATATCACTACGACGGCAGGATTAACCTTTGCAAAGACGGTGCTAAGATCTTTGGCTTGAGCTGAAAAGCCAATCACTAATAAACAAAAAGAAAAAATAAATTTCATAAAAGTCCTATGGGTTATCTAAGATATAAGCATGTTGTGAGCCGCAATGTGTACGATGGCACAACTAATAGCATATGGCGTTCCTGCCATCGACAGTGTTGCTGGGTTATTTTGGCCAATTGATAGGGCCTTGTTAACGGTTCGATGAAGCAGGCCTAAACGTTGCTAAAAATTTCTCATCGCAATTTCCAACTGTTCAATTTGCATGATTCGTTCACGTAGTCTGGTTCGAGTTAACTCATCCAGATTCGGAAGCTGCATAGCAAACCCCAGCTGTTTCTTGGCCCGAATAGGTTGGCCGGTGAGCGCAAAATATTCAGCCCGAGCCTGATGAACCCCTAGCGTGTTTCCCGATTGTCCCTGACTCTCAGCGAGCTGATACCATACGGCAGGGTCTTTAGCTCTTGTTTTAGCGTGCTTTTCTAATAATGCGGCGGCTTTATGATGATCGCCAAATTTTACATGAGCCTCTGCCAACGTCATGGTAATCGGATGATTATCTGGCACCAATGTTAAGCCTCGCTGTAATAGTTCGAGGGCTTTTTCCTGATTGCCTTCTGCGATGTAAATTTCAGCTTCGGCAATCCCGTAGATCATACTAGAGGGTGAATATTCAAGCAGTGGTGACAGTAATTTTTTGGCCTCCGCGTAGTCACCGTTTTCTGTCAAAGCAAGAACCAAACCATACTGGTTTGGTTCGGCATTGATCCCGCTTTTTGCAAGTTTCTCTCGGAACATCGCCACCGCCTTGTCACTTTCCCCGGCAAAACGTAAGGCAACCCGCGCGCGCATTAGCTGATATTCCAGATTCTCTGTATAAATTTTTCGCGGGTACTCCCGAGACCGATTGCGGGCATCGCTTATTCGCGTCTCCGTCAGCGGGTGTGTCATCAAAAACTCAGGAGGACGGCCGCCATAACTCCGCGACACGGTCTGCATTATTTTAAACATTTCCTCTGCACCCATCGGGTTCATATTGGCTCGCACCATATTTTTCATACCAATACGATCAGCCTCCTGCTCGTGCAAACGGCTGAAGCGCAACTTGCTTTGCATCGCCGCCGCCTGTGTGCCCATAACCGCTGCCACGGCGGAACTCCCCCCGTCGGTCACTGCCAATAATGCCCCCGTCAGTAAGCCTGCCAGTTGGATGACAGAGGTGTTTTTTGCAGCTTCTCGGCTACGGGCAAAATGGCGCTGGCTAACATGAGCCAATTCATGGGTGAGCACCGAGGCAAATTGCGCCTCTGTTGTTGCTTTGTCCAAAAGCCCATTGTGAACACCGACTACGCCACCGGGTACAGCAAAGGCGTTAATTGAAGGATGATTAACCAGTACTAATTCCAGACGACGATCTTTTAGTTCACTGGTAGCAACCAGGTTGTACAGTAAGTCTTCTACATACTCCTGCATTAAGGGGTCAGAAATAATCGGTGCTTGGCGCCGGAAAGACATTAACCAGACCCGGCCTAGAAAATACTCCTGTCCCAGCGAGGTAGCATAACCTTCACCAAACCCCGGCAGTGTTCCTTCTGCCTGCTGTGCCGAGACAGATCCCACCATTGGAAAAAGCGAAATAGCGAAAACACTAAGAATCACGATGATTTTTTTGAGCAAGCGAAGCAACCTCTATATTGTTGAAAAATCCGAGCGTATACAAACAAGTTATATCAACGAAAGCAACTGCCAAAAGAATGTGTTTTGTCATTTATAGATAACAGGCAGATGGTCAGGCTATACCTTTACGCGGTAGAGGTGAGTTGTAACGCAACGGCCAAAACCGCGCACATGATACCACTAGACAGAGAAGATATATTCAAAGAGCGTTTTCAGCTGTATAAATATGATAGGGTTTAGGAGGATTTTTCCGACAATCTTCTTGATGAATTTTGTGACTAATGAGGTAAACTGCTCGCGAAAGGTTGAACCCCGACGTTCCGGCAGCAGATGCGCTGGGAGTTAGAACTATTAGAGTGTTGAACGAGATTGTTATATGCGCCAAAGTGCTATTTTATTGCTAATGACCCTCACCCTCACCCTCACCCTTACGGGCCTTTCATATGCCGAGGGTGAAGCGCTATTCAGTGGAGCGCCGCGCGGAGACGATGGACGCTTCATCAATTCCGCGGGTGATCTGACCCACGGAACGTTCGGTGTGCGTTTTCCTTTTATACTGCGTCGCATGGGAACCTACTTCCGCGGCGCTGAAGGGGCGCCATTGCGGGTAGAGAATGATGGGGCTTTTCTGCGAGAAAATTCACGCCACAGTAAACCGACAGTGACCTGGATTGGACATGCCACATTATTGGTTCAGATCGAACATGTGACTTTTCTGACCGACCCGATCTGGTCAAATCGACCCAGTCCTGTGCCGATCTTCGGCCCCCGACGTTTTGTCCAGCCAGGACTTGCGTTCGAGGACCTCCCGCCAATTGATTTTGTGTTGATTTCTCACAATCATTACGATCATCTCGATCTACCAACACTGCGGTCTCTTGCTGAGCGCAATGCTGATACCGTTTTTTTTGTTCCAATGGGCAACGGCGATCTTCTTCGCGGGCAGGGTATCGCTAACGTGCAGGAGCTCGACTGGGGGCAGACAGCTACCTACAAGGGCGCAACCATTCACTGTCTTCCTTCCCAGCATTGGAGCAAACGCAGCTTGACGGACAACCACAAAGCACTGTGGTCCTCCTGGGCAGTTACCGGCGACGAGCGGCGTTTTTATTTCGCGGGTGATACGGGTTATTTTCCCGGCTTTGAGGAAATTGGGCGCAAGCTTGGGCCATTTGATCTGGCAGCGGTTCCAATAGGTGCTTATGAACCCCGAGCGATGATGCGTGAATCCCATATGAATCCGGAAGAGGCCGTTCGTGCCGCACAGGACTTGCGTGCTGAAACGGCACTTGGTATCCATTTTGGCACTTTTGATTTATCCGACGAACCTCTGGCTGAACCGCCGAGGCGTTTTAAGGATAAAGCTGCGGACAGCGGATTTGAGAATCTCGGAGTGTGGGTGTTAAACATTGGTGAGACCCGAGAGTTTTGATCTGTCATGCTTGCAATAGTTTCAACCGCCGGGATTCCGTGCAGCCACACAGAGATTGCTAAAGGTAGATTCCTTTAGTAAATTGGATGTACAGGGATATTTATGTGGAGTCAACTCGAGGTCCCACTCGCAGACCTCGACGTTAGAAATTTAGCAGCGGAAACAATCCAACTATCATTAAAACAAAGGAGCTCGAATATGTTTGTTCGTCAATTAGTTTGCAGTGTGTTGTTAATGTCCATATCAACGCTGACGTTGGCACAAACACTTCTGGTTAATTCCCCCTTGCCAGCGCTCAGTATTTCTGACCGCGGTGAGCTATTTATGGAAGACGATGATTTCAGTTATCGTCCCTGGAGCACTGAACAGAACCCCGGAAAAGTGCATATTGTGCAGTACTTCGGTGCGACCAAGGGAGATAGTGAACTGTTCAAGCCGTTCACCGACCTGTTACAGCATAACCTTGGCGTGGGTAAGTATCACGTCACCACCATCATTAACCTGGATGCTGCCTTGTGGGGCACCTCCGGTTTTGTCATCTCGGAGGTCAAATCAAATAAACGTAAATACCCCTTATCGACTATGGTGCTGGACGAAGAGGGCAGTGGCCTAAATACCTGGCAACTCGGCGAGCAGGGTGCCGGTTTGGTGATACTCGACCAGCAGGGCGTTGTCAGGTATTTTACCAAAAAACCTATGACTGACGCAGAAATGAGTGCATCTCTGGATCTGGTGAAATCCAAAATTGACAGCTAAATATTGTTATCGATGATGTGAATATCATTTGATTTTTGAATAGGCAGGTTCGATAAGTCGCACATCACGTTGCAAGTGATTGAGGTGTTTAGGCTGATTAGCCTCATCATAATTAATCGGCTGGACTCACTTTTATGTATAGGTTGGATATATTCGAACGATGAGTGCTGTGTGTTGTTGGCATAGAATCGGCATCTCTTCTATTGCCACTAACAGCCAGCCACTCGTACATAGGCCCCGTGACTTTACTATTGATTGTTGCAACCTGGCCATTTCTCAGCGTTTGCAATTGAATATCAATGTAAACATGATTTTTCGACGCTTGTAAATTTAACGCCAGCGCTTCCTGCTGTACCGGTATGGTATTGACTGTCCGCCACAGTGGTCGCAGCGTATTCACTTGCTGGGTTTGTTGTTGCCGGGCAATGATGAGTGGTTGGTTTTCAGTTAAAGTGAAAAGCCACTGACTGAGCTCCCTGCTCTCTGTTGAATAGGTTTTCGCTTTTCTGTTGCCAGGGTTATTACTGATTTCAAGTTGATACACTCTTGAAGGATGATCGAGCTGTAACAACAGGTCTTGGATTTCATTAACAATTGATTCGTCTGCGCGGATAATTATTTGCTGGTCGTCTGCGGAGAACTTCGCCTCGTCGCCATATACAGGTGTTACTGCACGAACTAACTGCTCCGGAGTTTTATGGTTTGGCTCATAAAGGTTGATGGCAGGCGCGCTACCCGCCATCACAGAGGCGAGACACAATAGTGTCAATAGCATACATTTTAACAGCTTCAATTGGACCTCCAGTTGGCGTAATTTTTTGTCAACAATACCACGCTCTCGCAAATCATCAAATTGGCCAATAGAATTGACAGTTTCAGGTGTTATTGATCGCAGCGGACTGAAAGCCTTCACAGGGGATCGGCATAGCTGCTCGTTTTTCCGTGTTCTCTTGCCGTAAAATGTTTAACGATCTATTCTGCTGATTTTATTCGTTGTATAGAAGGCAGTCGCTATCTAATCCATTGTGGAGTTTTTATTGATACATTTCAGTGAGGTGTCTGGGGATTCAATCCCAGCAGATCTATTGCTTATTGCAGATCCATCGGAAGAAAAAATCAACAGTTATTTGAAAGGCGCTGTTTGTTTTGCAGCTGTCACTAATAATAATTTCGTTGGTGCGTGTGTGACAAACATAAATGTTGATGGTGAAGTAGAAATATTTAACATTGCCACGGTTTCCAGTGTTCAGGGGCAAGGTGTTGGGTCAAAATTACTGGAATTTGTCATTAGTGAGTTGGGGAAACGCACTGTCAATAGGCTGGTTTTGGGTACGGGTACTTTTGGTTATCAATTGGTTTTTTATCAACGATTAGGGTTTAGAGTTGATGCTGTTGTAAAAGATTTTTTCATTGATAACTACGATGAGCCTATTTATGAAAATGGAATACAGCATTTCGACATGCTGAGGTTAACGCTTGACATGTAACAGGCACATCATAATTACTGTAAATACCGGCACAACCCTGTTAAACGCAGAAATTGAACTGACGTCCTTGTTGGCCCTGCTCCAAAGGTTTTCGATGCTTGATAGGCGGCGCAAAGTAGTGCTGTTATTATGTTGGAATTAAAAATTATTGGGAGATACCCATGTCATTGGGAAAAATACTCGGCCTTGTAGCCGTCGCGATAGTCATGACCGCTTGTAGTGAACAGGAACAGGCTACTACGGAATCGGCAGTCCGGCCGGTGAAAATTTTTACCGTTGAAGGCGGACGTTCAGCCTCGGTCAGGCGCTTTCCTGGTGTGGTAGATGCTTCACAGCGTGCTGAGCTGGCTTTTCGAGTACCGGGTTCTGTACAACAATTGTCGGTCAGAGAAGGTGACTTGGTAAACAGGGGACAGCTATTGGCCAAACTTGACCCGACGGATTTTGCAATAACGTTAAAGGATAGAACGGCGACTACCGAAAATGCCGCCCGCAATTTTAGGCGCGCTAAGGAGCTGGTTAAAGACGGTAATATATCGAGGCTAGACTTTGACCGTATGGAAGCTCAAATGAAGACCACGGCGGCTGCACTTGCTCAAGCCGAACAAGATCTGGCTTATACCGAATTGAAGGCACCATTTACTGGTCGTATTGCGGTGCGTCATATCGAAAACTTTGAAGAAATTATTGCCGGACAGAAAATCTTCCGTTTACAGAATGATGGTGATTTGGAAATCAAAATAGCGTTGCCGGAAACTTTAGTACGTATGTTAAACCCGGGTCCTGACGACGTCAGACGCAATAAGGTTAAGGCGCAGGCTTCCTTTGAAGGACGCCCGGATGACAGTTTTCCATTGACGATAAAAGAGATATCAACCAGGGCGGACTCTCAGACCCAGACCTTTCAGGTGACGTTAGGTATGGCCGCTCCTGATGACTTTGCTGTGCTGCCGGGCATGACCGCCACAGTAGCGCTGGATCTGTCGCGTTTAATGAATACTGCCGCGGTGCACTGGGTGCCGGTGCGAGCTGTAGTTGCTGAGAGTGAGCTTAAGGCGCAAGTCTGGGTGCTCGACAGTGAGACAATGACAGTGAGTAGTCGTCAGGTTGAAATTGGCCGGATGTCGGGCACCCAAATCGAGGTTAAAAGCGGGCTGCAGGGAGACGAAGAGTTAGTCAGCGTTGGTGCATCATACTTGGCAGAGGGCATGAAGGTGACACGTATGATTCAATCAGAGCAGGCAATACCGAGAGTGGATGATCCGGCCTAATGAAGGTTGGTGCAGACAGTTGCCATAATAATTTCCGCCTCGTAAAGGAATAAATACTATGAATATCGGCGAATATTCGGTTAACAATAAAGTCGTGTCCTGGCTGCTGATCATTATCATGGTCGGCGGTGGGCTAATGGCTTTTGATGGCATGGGTAAGCTCGAAGACCCAGAGTTCACCATCAAAGTGGCTAAGGTAGTCACTCGCTACCCCGGTGCCACCGCGCGGGAAGTGCGGGATGAACTCACCTACCATATTGAAGATGCAATCCAAAAATTGGAGCAGGTGAAGCAGATAAAAATGTCGGTGTCTCGTCCCGGCTTGTCAGATATCACCATCGAGTTTAAGGACAAATACCGCAAGCAGGATTTCCCGAATATTTTCGACGAGCTGCGGCGTAAAATTAAAGATGTCGCTCCAAATCTTCCTCCTGGCGCTGATGAGCCAATGGTGATTGATGATTTTGGTGATGTCTATGGGGTCTATGCCGTCATTACCGGTGAGGGATATAGCTGGCGTGATCTTTGGGATACCGCAGACCGGCTAAAAAAGCAGTTGGTTCAGGTTGAGGGTATTCGCAAAATCACTATCGATGGTAAGCAGAGTGAGGTTGTTTACGTCGATATATCCCGTTCACGATTGGCAGAGTTGGGCATATCCCCCCAGTCTATTATGCAGGTGCTTGAATCACAGAATGTGGTGATTAATTCCGGTAGTGTCACCGTTGGCGATGACTACCTGCGGATCAGTCCGACCGGTGACTTTCAGTCGGTGCAGGCTATTGGCGATGTGTTGATCAGCTCCTCCAGCCGCCAGTTGATTTACCTGCGCGACATTGCTGAGATAACCCGTGCTTATAGCGAAATCCCTGGCAAAATGTATTACGTTAACGGTAAACCTGGCTTAACGCTGGGCGTGTCGATGCTAAGCGGTGAGAATGTGGTCGCTGTGGGGCAACGTATGAAACAGCGTGCCGCAGAATTACAGGCCATTGTTCCGATTGGTATGACGTTTGATATGGTCTATGACCAACCAACCGAGGTCGATAAATCCGTGTCAGGTTTTATCGTTAGTGTGGGCCAGGCAGTGGCGATTGTTATTGCTGTATTGTTACTCTTTATGGGCCTGCGGGTGGGAATGGTCATCGGTACCGTGTTGTTGATTACCGTTGCAGGCACGCTGTTTTTCATGGATTTGTTTTCGATTGAGTTACAGCGTATCTCATTAGGCGCTCTGGTTATCGCTCTCGGTATGTTGGTGGATAATGCCATAGTGGTGGCCGAGGGGATGCTGGTGCGGATGCAGTCAGGGATGTCGGCCGCTAAAGCGGCAGGAGAAGCCGTGAGCAAGACCATCTGGGCCTTATTAGGGGGCACCGCGATCGGTATCCTGGCGTTCTCTGCGATCGGCCTGTCGCCCGATGCTACCGGTGAGTTTGCCAGTTCGCTGTTCTATGTCATTTTAATTTCTTTATCCCTCTCTTGGGTCACGGCGATCAGTTCGACACCATTACTTTGTGCGCTGCTGTTGAAGAGCGACGGTGGTGGAGCTGACGTTGATCCTTATGGCGGAAAAATGTTCCTGCTGTTTCGGGGGGCCGTGGGCCATGCAATCAACAGGCGTTGGCTCACCCTGGGTGTCGTCATGGCATTATTTGTCTCTGCGGTAATTGGCTTTGGCAACGTGAAAAGTGGTTTCTTCCCCGCCTCCAATACGCCGATGTTCTTTGTCGATATCTGGGAGCCAGAGGGTAGTGACATTCGCAAGACTCGCGTCGATACACTACAAATTTCCGAGTATATTCGCAGTCTGCCAGGGGTAGTGCAGACGACGTCGGTCATCGGCGGACCTCATCAACGTTTTACCCTGGTCTATGACGCTAAGGAGTCGTCTCGTTCTTATGCGCAGATTATTGTGCAAACGGAAACCCTCGAACAGATCACCGATATCTGGGATAAGACCGATACGTATATGCGCACTGAGTTGCCTTGGACTGATCCCATTATCAAGCCGCTGCGCATTGGTCCGGGCCGCGACAGTAAGATTGAGGCGCGGTTTCACGGCGCTGACCCTGTGGTGTTACGCCAGCTCTCCGAGCAGGCTAAGGGGATCATGCGTGCCGACAGTGAAGCCAAGGAGATTCGCGATGATTGGCGAGAGCCGGTCAAAGTGGTGACTCCGGTCTTTAACGAGCAGGTGGGTCGCCAACTAGGTGTGTCACGACAGGATTTGGGTGCGGCACTGCGCTACGCCTTCGAGGGTTCACCGGTAGGTACTTATCGTGATGGTATTCGGCTGCTGCCCATCATGTTGCGCGCATCGGCAGATGAGCGCGGAAATATCGATAACTTGCGCGATATTCAGGTCTGGAGCCCGGTGTTGAATCGCTCGGTTCCGGTTTCACAAGTAGTATCGGGTTTTGAGACTACATGGGAAAATGCTGTAGTGCGAGATCGCGACCGTATTCAAACTATTATCGCCTCCTGTAATGCTACAGTGGAATTAGCGGGGCCGCTGTTTGAACGTGTGCGCGTTGAGATTGAGTCAATGGATTTGCCGCCAGGCTACAGCCTGTCATGGGGAGGTGAATACGAGGATACACAGAGAGCGCAGGGCGGGCTTGCCGGCGCTTTACCTACCGGCTTTCTATTGATGATACTGACGAGTATTTTCCTGTTTGGGAAGGTACGTCAGCCAACAATTATATGGTTAACTGTACCGTTGGCGATTGTCGGTATCAGTGCAGGTTTACTGTTGACCGGGGGTTCATTCGACTTTATGTCAATACTGGGTGCACTGTCGCTGGTGGGGTTGTTGATTAAGAACGCTATCGTATTAATCGACGAGATAGACCAGCAGATCGACTCCGGTAAAGACGCTTATGAGGCAATTCTGGATTCTGCAGTGAGTCGTCTTCGGCCGGTAGTACTGGCGGCGGCGACCACGATTCTCGGTTTGATTCCACTGCTCGGTGATGTGTTTTTTGTCAACATGTCAATCACGATTATGGCGGGTTTGGGGTTTGCAACTATTCTTACTTTGATTGTAGTGCCAACACTGTACGCTGTATTGTTTAAGATAAAGCAACAGTCTTAAACAGCTGGTGTTGTTTTTGATCTGCCCGCATATGCAGGCATTTTTTCAGAGTCAGAAAAAGGATTGTCTTCGTTATCGGAAAACGCTATGTTCTGACTTGATTACATGGCGCTGTTCATCGTGACCTGATTTGTCCATAATATTGCGCGGGTTGCTGTATAACTATCACGAAAAGGGATGCAATAAAAATGCGTTTATTTTTACCTCTACTATTGATTGGCAGCATTGGCGTTAACGCCAATGCTGCAGACGGGTCTTATGATCAGTGTGTCTTGTCTGCGGTGAGTGACACACAATCATCGGAAACTGTCAGTCAGATAAGAACACGTTGTCTTGCTCTGCCTTCAACGACAGATATCACAGCGTCCTCATCCATTGATTCTGTTGAAATTGTTACGCCTAAAAAGGAATTGGGCGCTATGTCCAATCGAATTAAGGCTGAAAGAAAACTTCAAAATAACCGCTTTGCCCTAATTGCGCATAAACAAAACTATATATTACCGGTGACCCACACCTCTAAAATTAACCGCGCTGCCTATGATTTTGCTGATGAATCGTTTACCGACGAATTAAGGCAGACCGAAGCCAAATTACAAGTTAGTTTGAAGGTTCCTCTCAATAACGACGACATATTTTTAAAGAATGATGGACTCTACTTCGGGTTTACGCTCAAATCATGGTGGCAGATCTATGCCAATAATATATCGGCACCGTTTCGAGAAACCAATTACCAGCCAGAAGTATTTTATGTCGCGGGTTTGGATTGGCACCCGATGGGGGGCAATACCGGTTTTTCAGTGGGTATAGAGCACGAGTCTAATGGCCGCACGCAGTTATTATCACGTAGCTGGAACCGTGTGTATACATCGTTTCTTTACGAGAAGGATGACTTCGCTTTTGCGTTCAGGCCCTGGTACCGTTTCCGAGAAGACGAAAAAGATGATCTTTCAGATACCGATGGTGATGATAACCCGGATATCGAGAAATATATGGGCCATTTTGATCTAACAGCTGCTTACAGCAGCGGCGGGCACGAGCTGACTATGCTGTTGCGAAACAACCTGCGTTCAGACAACAAAGGTGCAGTAGAGTTGGGTTGGAGCTTTCCGCTCTTTGGAAATCTGAAGGGCTATGTGCAATATTTCAATGGCTATGGCGAAAGCCTGATTGATTACAATATTTCCCAAGAGCGTATCGGTTTGGGAATATTGTTAACCGACAAACTGTAGCGATTATCTTTCATCAGGCATAAATGAGAGGAAGATTATTAGTGGCGTCTAATACAGCTTCTGATCGTTTATGCCAATCGCCTATTAACTAACTAAACGGAATATATCGTGAGAGTAGTTCAACTTATTGTAATAAGTCTGCTTTTTTTTACAGGTCCTGTATCTGCAGATTATAGCCGCGACCAGACTATGACAATTGCTCGATTGAATAGTATTGATATTGCGTATACCACTGTCGGAAACGAGAGTGCGCCACCTGTTCTGATGGTTATGGGACTTACCGGGTCACATCGCTTGTGGGGTGAAGATCTGATTGGTGGATTGGTAGATGCTGGATATCGGGTTGTTCTTTTTGATAATCGCGATACGGGGGAGTCTGCCCGACTAGACATGTTAGGTAACCCTACACTCTGGTGGCAATTACTGAAAAATGCCATCGGCTTTGACGTTGATGCGCCCTATAGTCTCAACGATATGGCGGCAGACGGCATCGCCGTCCTTGATGAATTGGGCATAGACCAAGCCCATATTGTGGGTGCGTCCATGGGCGGTATGATCGCGCAGATCATCGCCGCAGAATATCCCGCGCGAACTGAGTCTCTGGTGTCGATTATGTCAACGACAGGTGCGCCGCATTTACCTGCTCCCGAAAGTCAGGCCCAGAGCGATTTGCAGGGTATTGCCGACACTGGCGAAGAAGGCGAAGCAGATATGCATGAAATGGGTATCTACCCTAAGGCGATGCCGCGACAGTTGATGGCCATTATTTCAGCCGGTGATCGTTCTGAACAGGTGAGTGGTATCGATGTGCCAACGCTTGTTCTCCATGGAGAAGACGATACCTTGTTACCACCCCCACATGGCGCCCACACTCATGAGTTAATTGTGGGTTCCGAATACATAACGTATCCGGGAATGGGGCATAACATGCCCCCGCAAGTGGTGCCTCAGATGGTAGTCGCGATGACTCGTCATTTTGAAACCGAGCAATAGAGTGTAAGAAAACCAACAGGTCACATCATCATGTACCTCTCCGATGACAAGACCAGCCTTAAAACTATTCGATAATGTCTATTGAACGGGTAGATAGCGTTACTGTTGCGGGTTGTTTGGGTGCCGTGAGGGCATTCAACACAGTAAACGGCAATTCTATCGCCTTCAGTCGTGTTGGAGTTCGCAGCACAATGGTGGTTTTAGCGTGTTGTTTGAGGGTCACTAGATTGGTATTTTTGCTGAAGGTGAAATTACTTTGGTTGTGTAACTGGAAGTCGACGTCGGAATGATTTTCAATCTCTATATTCAGCAGATTTTTTTTACCGCTATAGTTTGCTCCTGTAACCGTCAGTGCCGCTGTCAATAATTCCTGCATTTCGGCTTCTCTTCCGAGTAGCGTATTGTTAAACCATACCAAAGTACGGTGTGCGAACAGTGCTTCGCGCAAGCTATCAGCGGTCGCGTTTTTTGCCAGTACTAGCGTAACCGGGCGGTGTCCTCCTTCATGGGGCCGGTAATCCCAGTCAATGAGTTCGTGTACATCGGAAGAGCCTATAACGGCCAAGTTCAAATCCAGCGCAATTTGAAAGGCCTGCTCAGAGTAGTTGAAGCCATTGGCAATCTCGATGCCTTGTATCTTGCCATTAGCGGCATTTTCTCTGTGGAACTCAGGAATAGTCGGAATGTTGGCAACATAGTCAGAATGCCACCAGGGATGGTTCCAGAACACAAAGGCTTCCTGCGCGACTGCCGCATCTACAGCCTCTTGTTCTGGGAATTGATGCATGCTTCGGTAATAGTCGACCGGGTCGAAGGGTTCAGGCGCTACAACTGGCTGTAACAATTTATTGGCATCTGAAATGAACAGGGCATTGATATGCCCTGAAGGTGTTTCTCTGGTTATTTCAGATCCCGCGATAATCATCAATGAGTTGTCACCATTGGCGTCAAACGCTATCTGATAGGCGCGGTTGCGATCCGGGTGAGGAATATCGTTTAGATGCGGTTGCCACTCAAGATGTTCGGTAATGGCAATAGCATCAAGGCCATCACGCAGAGCCTCCTCTACCCTGATGCGCGGCCAGACGTGTCCATCGGAAAAAGAGGAGTGGGTGTGTGGGTCCAGCACTAGGGTTTTATAGTTTGCTGTATCGGGGAACTGAATCAGACGTTGTTCATCCGGCGTATTATTTATAGCGGCATCGTCGTGAGCTAGTATCGGAGATGCCATCCCGATCATGGTCAAGTACAGTGCGGTGCGGATAATAATTTTCACGATAGGGAGACTCTTATTGAATTATTTTTGCAATATAGCATTTGTTTATCTATTTATAGCGAGTAGTCCTCGCCTGGCGACTATCTACCCCGTATTGCGTAAACCCGCGGCGATGCCGGCAATGGAAACCATCAGTGCCTGTTCCAGCTCCTCCTGATTGTCTTGGTTTTGCAGGCGTAAGCGACGCATTAACTCCACCTGGGTAATATGCAGCGGGTCAATGTAGGGGTTTCTAACATCAATGGAAAACTGCAACATCGGGTTGTTGGCGAGTAGCGAGTGTCCGCTAATAGATTCGATCGCCTCATGGGCTTGTTGGAAGCCGGCCTGGAGCTCTTGTCCCAATGATTGGGCGTTAACATTGTCGAGCAAGCGTTGTTCATAATAGGCGGCAACCTTGGCGTCGGCTTTGGCCATCACCATCTCTTGCATATCCAGTAACATACTGAAGAAGTTCCACTCACGGAGCATCACTTGTAACAGGTTTCTCTGCCCTTGATCAATCTGCTCGGCTAAGGCTTTACCGGTACCTAACCAAGCGGGCAGCATTAAGCGCATCTGCGTCCAGGCAAAAACCCAGGGGATAGCGCGTAGACTTTCGACGCCGCCACTGGCTCGTCGTTTTGCCGGGCGGCTGCCCAGTGATAGACGACTGAGTTCTTGTTCGGGGGTGACACAGCGAAAGTAGTCAACAAAGCGCGGGTCGTGATGAACGATGCGTCGATACTCTTCTACCGAGATGTCGGCCAAAGTTTGCATCATGTCGCGCCATTCTTGTTTGGGTTTTTCTATCGGGGACAGAGTTGCCTCAAGTGTGGCGCTTGTATAGAGCTCAAGATTATGGATGGCCAGTTCCTTTAGGCCAAACTTGAATTGAATCATTTCACCTTGCTCGGTGACGCGCACTGAACCCTTGATTGTACCAGGAGGCTGTGAAAGCAGAGCTTCGTGAGCTGGGCCACCACCGCGGCTGACAGACCCGCCTCGGCCATGAAACAAGGTTAAGTGAATACCGGCGCTGTCGCATACATCGCTTAGGGCCTCCTGGGCGCGGTACTGAGCCCAGGAGGCGGCAAAGAAGCCGGCGTCTTTGGCTGAGTCAGAATAGCCAATCATAACTTCCTGCTGACCACCTATGTCCTGTCGATACCATTCGATAGCGAGTAACTGTTCAATGCTGTGTGCGGCACCTTCTAAATCGGTCAGAGTCTCAAATAAGGGCGCGATACGCTGAGGCGTTTGGCACCCGGCTTCTTGTTGCAGCAAGCGCACAGCGAGAATATCCGACGGGTGGGTTGCCATTGAAATTATATAGGCACCCAACGCGGAGGCCGGTTGTTGTGCCAGCACTGCAAATGTATCCAGCACTTCTTGAGCTTCAGGTGATGCCGGGAAGTGTTTAGGAATGAGTGGCCGTCGATTCTCCAATTCGCTGATTAAGAAAGTTTGTTTTTCGGTTTCAGACCAATCCCGGTAGGATTGATTATTAACTTGAATTCCCAGGTATTCGGTGACTTCATTAATAACATCACTGTGGCGAGTGGATTCCTGGCGAATATCCAGTTTCATCAATGTTAAGCCAAAACAGGTGACCCGTCGCAGGATAGTTTCCAGGCTGCCATGAGCAATGGCTTCCATACCGCAGTCGAGCAATGACTGATAAATTAGCTGCAAAGGCTGTAGTAGCTCTTCATCGCGGCGATAAATCGCCCCTTCAAAAATTTCACCGTTAAGGGTTGCTTCGGCCCATTCGCGCGTGTTGGTTAGCGTTTTCCGCACCACTCGAAGCAGCTCGCGATAGGGTTCATGATGGTCGCCGACAGCCTCGCGTAAAGCGTCGTTGCATTCGCCGAAGGATAAGTCTTCACGCAGTTCATTGATATCACGTAACAGTAAATCGGCAGCTTCCCAGCGACCGAGTAATAATATTTCTTCGGTAACTTTTGCGGTTACATTTGGGTTGCCATCACGATCCCCTCCCATCCACGATGATAGACGAATAGGAGCCTTATCTAATGGCAGACGCTCACCTGTATGCTGCTGCATTTGCTCGTCCAGATCGCGTAAAAATTCTGGTAGGGCCTGCCAAAGCGTACTTTCGATGGTGGCAAACCCCCACTTGGCTTCATCGACTGGAGTTGGGCGATGATGGCGGATTTCATCGGTTTGCCAACCGGCAATAATGCGGCGGCGCAAGCGTTTAAGCTGAGATTGTTGTTCTTTGGGCGTGAGGTCGGGCCGGTCCAGTTTTTCGAGAATGACATTGATGTCGTTGTATTTACGTAACAGCGTGCGCCGAGTGATTTCTGTTGGGTGGGCGGTTAGCACTAATTCAGTGTGTAGCTCACTGATTGCCGAGGCAATGTCGCGGGCGTTATGACCATTGCTGAGTAATCGAGGTAAGAGTTCTGCCATAGAGCCTGGCTGGGCAGGGGCGTTAGCCTCACGTTGGTAATCTCTGCGGCGTCTGACCCGGTGATGTTGTTCGGCAATATTGGCGTAGTTAAGAAAGTGCGTAAACGCACGAGCCACAGGCACCAATTCACTGTCGGGTAACACGGCCATAACATCCAGTAGTGGTTGCCAGTTACCATCGCTGCGAGCTTGTTTGGCCAAAGTCCTGATTTCCTCAACCTTGTTGAATAGAGACTCATCTACCTGATCTCGCAAGGTGTCCCCTAAGAGTTCGCCTAGCAGACGAACATTGTCGCGCAAGGGACCATGTTGTTGGTCGGGCATAAATTCTTCCTCATTAGCACTGGCCTGATGTCGAGTACATTACCTCAGTGTGAATGGTTAGGCCATCCTTTGATTGGAACCCGGCTGCCGGGTATTGGCGATGATAATGCTCGATCTTCCGGCAGAAAATAAATTCCATCGTCCCAATACATGGCGATATATTGCACTGAATAGGTAAATTTTCGACGGTAGCGCAATGGATAACTGCTCACAAAACATCAAAAATTGTTTGTCTAGCTGTGTGTTTTCGTTCTTTGCATTCCAATATGGAATGAATTATATAAGTATAATTCATTTTATTTATAGGTATGAGTAGTCCAGACTGATTAAAAATAACAAGGATACGGTCATGGAAACATGGATTATATTCACATTTATGGCCGCATTTATGCAGTCCATACGAACTGCCGGTCAAAAGAAGATATCCAATTATTTAAGCCCTATGACCACTACATTGGTACGTTACATGTTCGGTGTACCGTTTGCCGTGTGTTACCTGTGGATAGTTATACCTGACAACCCTCTGGGCATTGTTTTCGCAAGCGTTAACAGTCGTGACTTTTTCATTTATGCATCTTTAGCCAGTGTGGCGCAAATTGCAGCAACTGTGTGGCTTGTTAAGGTTCTTAGTTTTCGTAATTTTGCTGTGGCCACTATTTTCTCAAAAACAGAAGCTATTCAAACCGCTGTTTTAGGGGTTGTTTTTTTTAGCGCATCTTTATCGTGGCACGGCTGGCTTGCAGTTATTTTAGGGGCAATAGGCATTTTCATTATGGGTTTTCCTGGAGCTGGTCGTCGCCCAGAGTCAAAAAGTATCTATTACGGAATATTATCCGGGTTGGGGTTTGCATTTACGGCGTTATGGTTGCGACAAGCCAGTTTAAGCCTGCATTACACATTCATTCAAAATGCTGCAATCACATTAGTTTATATGGTCTCCGTGCAAACAATAATGTGTGTAACTTTTGTTGCGATTAAAGAGCGTAATCAAATTGCCTTGCTGATGAAGCATATCCCGTTAGCCATTTTTGTAGGAGCCACCAGTGCGCTTGGATCAGTGGGTTGGTATACGGCGATGACTTATGAAAATGCGGCTTTAGTGAGATCTCTTGGCCAAATCGAGCTTGTGTTTGCAGTGGTAATAACCTATCTGTTTTTTAACGAAAAAATATCCACCAGAGAACTTTTTGGCATGTTGATAATTGTGTTGAGTGTGTTGATTTTATTACTTCTTGTTTGATTTTTTACCGTCGCTAAATTGCGCAGAAATCATTGTTATAGCTGTCGGTTTTTTTTACATAACAAACTATATGGATGGCTTTCTAGTACTTAAGTGATTGTAAATAAAGACTATATTTCAACTGGCTTAATATTTGCTATCTACGTTTAGGCGCAAAGCTGTTAAAAGAATGCGTTATTAAAAATGAAAGCAAATTAAGGAAAAATTCATGACTACGACAATTCGATCGATAATGGCCGTTATCACTTTCGCCGCTACCAGTATGGCATTTGCCACCCCTATCGTTTCAGGCGCGGGTAATGGAGTGTGTGAAACTAATCAGTACGCGACAGACTGTGCTCTGGTGGAAATCACAGCTCACTCAGCTTGGCAAACTAGCAACCCTTATGGCAATGGTGCAAAATGGGTTTCCTCTCTCAATTCGGGCATTGGAGGCACAACTATTGGTAATTCCAATACCGAGGCTTATATGAGCGTATCGGAAACATTTTGGGGTAATGCCATTAATCTGGACATTTGGGCTGACGATACTGCCGCAGTTTATCTCGATGACGTGTTAGTGATTGCAGAAAACCTAACTCAAGGCACTTGTGCTGTAGGATCCATTGGCTGTCAGCCACTTGAGTTTGGAACCATCAATGAAAGCTGGACTACAAATGGCTTCCATACTGTTCGTATTGACGTATTTCAAACGGGCGGCAGCGTTGCAGGCTTGCTGTATTCTGGAGTTGCCAGTGTTCCTGAACCGGGTTCACTAGCACTTCTTGGTTTGGGTCTGGTGGGTCTTGGCTTTAGCCGTAAGAAAAGCAACAAGGTCTAATTCTGCTCCAGCCTCGCCGGTGGGTCACATATATATCAAGCCAGACGGCTCCTTCGGGAGTCGTTTTTTGTAGATAAAAAATTTACCTATCTTCGTGTAACCAAATCAAGTCTGCCATCTCTTTCAATTATTTATGTAACCGCAGATGATAACCAGAGCGTTGGCTGCAACATTGAACAGAGAAATGGATTTACAGCGTGCCTCTCAGCTGGGGCTCTGAACTTGCCAATTTTTCTCAAACGTTCCCGTGAACAATATGGAAAAAATAGGGTAAAGTAGAAGAAATCGACAACCGCTAGTTTGTTGTAATGTCGAGTCAACAATAACCAACCTGGATAACCACTAACTTCATAGACAGTGCTAATAATAAAAACGCTGAGGGAGCTAAAATTATGGCTTATGACTATCAAACAATATCAACGTGTCTCGAAGATGGGGTAATGACGGCGACGCTGAGTAATCCGCCGATTAATGTAATGACACCTGCATTATATGCTGATCTTGTTGCTTTTACTGCAGAAGTGGAGGTCGACGAGGCGGTACGAGTACTGGTGCTTGAAAGCGCCGACCCCGATTTTTTCATTGCTCATTTTGATCTCGAAGCAATTTTAATGTTTCCAACGGATACTGCTGCCCAGAAGTCAGATCAGTTATCTGATTTTCATGCGATGTGTGAACGCGTCAGGACCATGCCAAAACCCACTATCGCCAAAATAGCTGGCAGGGTGGGGGGGGGTGGCAGTGAATTCAGTTCTGCCTGCGATATGCGCTTCGGTTTGTTAGGAAAAACGATCGTTAATCAAATGGAAGTACCTCTTGGCATTTTGCCGGGTGGGGGTGGCACACAACACTTGCCAAGACTGCTGGGGCGTGGTCGCGCGATGGAACTAATACTTGGTGGTATCGACATGGACGCGGAGACAGCTGAGAAATGGGGATATTTGAATCGCGCATTTAAAACGGCAGGCGAGCTGGATAACTATGTTAGTCAAATCGCAAAACGAATGGCACTATGGCCACCTCACGCTATCGCATTAGCAAAGCAGTCAACACTGAATTCTGCCATGCCGATTGTTGAAGGGTTAAAAGAAGAGGCTTATCTATTTCAACAAACCTTAAGAAACCCTTCTTCGACAGAAAATATGACGAAAGCACTTGAGCTGGGTGCGCAAACGCGTGAAGGCGAAATGCGCATCGCCGATCTTAGTGAAGAGGTTGGTTTGGCGGCGAAGAAAGAGTAATCTTTAGATGATTTTTGGCAATTGATTACATTGGACAGCACTTGGCAAAGGTAATTTGTTTGTAGTAGATTGGACGCAGGAAGGCAATTATTCCGCCGCTACTAAAATTGAATGTACTGGAGGTCTCATGATGAAGCGAATACAGTGGTCCGTCTTACTTGTCACTTCTTTGCTGTTGGTTAGCGGGCCTGCCCGCGCCGACGATATTGCCGATGCTGCCTTGGCGTTGTGTGAAAAAGTAAAAGCTTGCGCGATGTCGGAGATTGCCGAGAAAGACCTGACACCGGAAATTCGTCAGATGATGCAGCCGATGTTGGATAATATGTGTACCAGCATGAAAGCACGAGTGGGAGAGGTTCCTATTGGTGATGCTCTGTACGATCCTGCTGTAGACTGTGTTCGCAGCATGCAAACTCTGAGTTGCCAAGCCATGCAGTCCGAGCAGGTTAATACTGCAGCCTGCCAGGCTTATGAAAAAATGGCGGGAGAAACCTACGGTCAGAGATGATAGGGGTTGATCGGCACTAAAATTCATAGGCAACGCTGACAATTAGTTGGTAGTCCTCTTTCTCAGGAATGGATCCATCGGCTGTAGGTTGAGGCTCTTCTATTCGATCCCAGATAACAGATATATCGAGATCCAGGTCCTTGAAAAGATCGAAAGATAGTTTGGTCAGTAAGTGATGAGTATATTTACCATTTTCATCGTTCAGCACTCGAAGGCTATAGTCAAAAACGAAATCAAGGTTGTTGCTTACTTCATGATCGAAAATAGTGCCGATGGCTGCGAAACCAGATTTTGATGATTTGTCTTCATCAATTTCGACTGAAACATACTCCTGATACTGATACCCAACTCCGACATGTACTCCCCACTCTGTTTTTGAGGTGTGGATGACGTCGTAACCCGCACCAGTTAAGAGGGAATACTGGCCATCGATATTACTGAATGGGTCCCGGTAATATTCTGAGCCAAATACTTTCCAATAAAAACTCGCCCCAAGAAACTTGTCATAAAATCCACTTAGCCTATGATTTTTCGCAATTTCGGTATCGCCTGCGTCACTATAATTAGCCAGATATTCTGCATTGAAGCGTGACGCTGCCGTTCTTCGCATTAGATTTGCCATGATTGTCGTGTCGGTTGTTTCTGTATTTCCTCCTCTGGCGTTTAAGCCAATTGACAGCATGCCCGACCAATACCCAGTCTCTTTTTGGGTGCCGTCTGCAATAGAGATAATCTTGTCCCGAGAAATTTCGACTTCATATTCACTCCGCCGCAAAATGACTTGGTCGTCTTTTATTTCAAGCAACCCCCGAAGGGTAGTTGTATCGCGACGGCCATTGTCTCCCTGGACCAACACCGATTTCATGCCTCGAGTTCGCAGTCGCTTCACATCCTCAAAATCAAACTCCTGGAAGCTTAGCTCATCGCTGTCAAACTCGAGGGTATAGTCATACAAAACTTTAAAATCGCCCTTAAGCCATTCCCCGGATGTTAACTGAATCCAATCATATTTAGCATCTGGTGGCGGCTCGAAGTCAGCCCAGGCATCCACAGTTTTTGGATTTTGTTGCTCACTTTTCACCTCGTCTTTCCTGACAATTTCAGCGACCTCAGCTTCCTCTGCGATTTTCTCGGTTTCAGAAATACTCTCCTCTTTTTCGACTGTCATCGCCTCAACAGCTTCCGCAGATTCCAACGTATCCGCACTGTCCTCGGCCATTACAATCCCGCAGAACAGCAATCCCGAAAAAACGATGTTCGAAACTCTAATGTGCATTATCACTACTCGCTATGATTTGGTTTTCTACCCTGATCATTATTCTGTACAGCCACCCTAACAAAAAAGCTCGCTGCAAATTACATAAAGAAGGAAATTTTGCCACTTATACTCGCCAAAAGGTTGTACTTTACATGATGTCAGTTTCTTTCACACGCTGACTTTTTTGTGTCCTGCTCTTGTACTGGGCCGAAGTCAGTAAAACGTATTCGAAACTACGTCAAGTTTTAGTTACTATGGGTTTGGCGTTGGTGATCGAATAGAGATTTGTAGTAAATAGAATGGGAAAAGAACGTGTCTGTTTTGCTTGTATTTTCAACACTGACTGCCTGAAGTAGACTGCTTAGGCAGCACAAATACATTCATCATATAATCCGGAGAATGGTCTGATTGCAACAGGATTTGATCAGTAAATGGATCAAATATTCATCAATATTGGCGTTGCGCTAGAAAAAGCCAATTCTGAATTTGAAGATTTGGTTCGGGTTCGATGTTTTGTGGTTGATAGAAAATACCTTGGCATCATGTCAGATAAACTTCGACAATGCCTCGGCCATATCAAACTAGCGAATACAACCGTTGTCATCCAGCTCGCTGTTGAAGGTGCATTAATAGAAATTGAAGTGACAGCATGAAAAAGGAAAAAATGAGCTTTTGACTTCATCTTGTAATCGCGAACAACAACAGATATCAGCGTAATTAGGACGCTTGAAATCATTGGTTGCTGCCGCAACTGTAACAAAATCCGTAATAGTTCAATTGACAGATTAAAGTAACACAAAGAAGCGAGGCATTTGCCTCGCCTGGATTCGTTGTTGTTAGATTTTGGAGCTGTTTTCTGTGGATTTAACGTCAAGTTCTCCGACAGGAAAGAAATGTACGTCACGCTGGGGAAAGGGAATAGATACACCCTGACCATCAAATTCACGTTTTACCGCTTCTGTAATATCCCAGTAAACTTCCCAATAATCATCGGTTTTTACCCACGGACGGCAGATGATGTTAACCGATGAGTCGGCCAGCTCATGAACCCGAACATTGGGTTTGGGTTCGTCGAGGACTTTGGAGTGGTTAGAGAGGATGCCGTGAATAATCTTTTGCGCTACGGTGAAATCATCACCATAGCTAATACCAAAAACCAGATCGACACGGCGTTTATCGCTACCTGTAATGTTGGTAATGGAGTCGTTCCATACGGCGTTATTAGGGACTGTAATTAATTTGTTGTCCAGCGTTTTGATGGTAGTGCTTATCAGTGTCATGGAACTCACGATACCTGATACTCCACCGATGCCAACCTCGATGACGTCGTTTATATCATAGGGCCGATAGATTAGAATGAGTACACCGCTTGCAAAATTACTGAGTGTTCCCTGTAAAGCTAAACCAACAACTAGACCGGCAGCTCCGATCACCGCTAATACCGGGCCAATGTTGATTCCGATGATGGGCACAATCATGATAAAACCAATAAAAAGAACAGTACGTCTTGCGGCAACTTTGAGGAAATTCTCCAACAGTTTTGATACCGAATTATGACGGGTCAGCCGGTCAGTAATACTCCCTGCGACTTTGGATAACATTATAACGACGACCAATGCGACTATGAATTTCAAAATATTCATAAAAAGTAATTGGCCTCCATCTTCAGATTTTATCCATTGATAAAGTGATGCCCAGGCTGTTGATGAGTCATTGACACTGATTTTTATGCCCCCTACAACGGTTGTAAAAAGACGAAGTTCAGTGACATCACCGCCTTTTTTTTCCAGTGCATCCAGTACCGTATTGAGACGATTAACCATTCGAGTTTGTTCAAGTCTTAGTGAGGCTATTGTCTGGATCAGATCGCTCTTTTCTGTTTCGGCTTCCTTACCCTTCTCGATCACTAGTTGTACGGTCTCCGAGCTAGCTTGATTGCTGATCTTTTCAATCATTTCTGGTGCTGTATGCAACTTATCGCCAATTTTCTTTAATTCGACCTCTGCGTCGGCCACGTCTTCGATGTCATCGTTTTCAGTGGCTTTAACAATATCTTCAACGTCACCGGCGGCCTCTTTCAGCAGTTTGGCTCTCCGGCCTAATTGTTTACTCTGGATTTCCAGTTTAGTGACTCTATGGAGTGTGTCGGTAAGAGCGCCATGCCAAGCGCTGGCTTCAATTTCTAATTGTTTCTGCGAGAGAGGTAATAGCATCAGGGTGAGGTCTTCTATTTCTACATCCAGCTCGCCGGTTGTGGCAGCAACGTATGAATCCTGGGCGATTAATGACGTGCTCGTTAGCAGTAATAATGTAACAAATAGAGCTTGGATAGCTGCGTGTAAAGAAACAGGTCGTTTGTGATTCATGGTCATTCCGTTCGCTTGAAAAGTGCTCGTTTATCGAGATCGCGGTGGATTATAGGCGGGAGTGAGGCAAGTGGCTATAGCTGGGCCAAAGGTTGTTTCTGGCAATTGGTTAAACACAAAAAAGTTTCTCTGCCAGACGTCATTAACCGTGAAATTGCTCATTATGACGGTCTCGGGTCCGTTTGCGTAGCTGCATTGAGTCGGATCTTAATGTCAGGTCAGGGTGTGTTTTTTAATACCAGGGCGCCATGCACTGGCCCCTTGTGATGTTACCTCTGCTAACGGGATACCAGCAATGGGATCTTTGCCTTGCAGGTATAGATCAAGGTTGGCTAACTGGTCGATTCCCCAAAAAAGTTCGTCATCAATCAACATCGTGGGCACACCAAACACACCCTTTGATATAGCTGAATTTGTCATTGTTCGTAGTGCGTCTTTTACTTTCTGGCCTTTGGTCTTCGCGACCAAACTTTCTCCATCTAAACCGACCAAATTCAGAGATGATGTGATCTCCTCATCGCTACCCAAATCGCCGCCTTGACCCCAGCCCAAATCATAAATAGTTTTTACCACCAAGGCTTGATTCTCGCTTGCAACGTCGAGCATGGAGACCCGAAGGCTGGTCAGTGGATTGAAAGGGTGATGTTTTGGCGCGTGATAGGGGATGTCATTCAAAATCGCGTAGCGTATACACTGCTTAAAAGTATGCTGTGCTTTCGCGGGGATTTCTGCTGGCCCCAATTGTCCCCAGTGGTTAAGTAGCCCCGCGAACACTGTCGGGCAGTATATTAACTCCACGTCGTATTTTTCGCATAATGCCGGCAGTTTAAGTGACGCAAAGTAGGCGAAAGGAGAGATATAATCGAAGTGAAAGTAAAGGGCTTTTGAACTCACGAATAAATTTTCCTTAGCATAAAAGCAGAGAGAATAGCCACCAAACCGGACGTCGGTAACAGCAGTCAATAAAGCCGATTTGGTCATTAACTCTAGGTAACGGATTAAACCGAATTACCTGTTCCAGGTCAAGAAGCTGACGATTTTATACGAAAGTTCTGGCCCTGGTTCGAAGCTATAGGCGTGCTGGTATAACCTGAAAACTTATCAGTTGTGAAGGCTATTGCCGGAGGTTTCGGTTAGCAACATAACACAAATATATGAAGCTACTGAAGCTCCTGCCATATACACAGACACCCAAATAATATCGTATTGCGACCACAAGATAGTCGCTATGGTAGGGGCAAAAGCACCTCCGAGGATGGCTCCAATCTGATAACCCAGCGAAGCGCCAGAATACCGTACTTCGGTGCTGAACAATTCGGTGTATAACGCAGCCTGCGGTCCATACATCATTCCCAGAAAAGACAGGCCGCCGGTGATCCCCAAGACTATTAACCAGAAGTTTGCAGTATCTATAAGCGGAAACAGCGCAAACGCCCAAACACCCATTAACACCGCACCGATCATAAATATTCCGCGCCTACCGTTACGATCGGAATAACTTGCCGCCATAAATTGCGCCGGAATCTGAATCGCTGATGCAATCAGTACAGCTAGAAGCATGGTATCTCGGCTCATTCCCGCCCCATCTGGATCGCTGCCGTAAGCCAATACGAATCCAATCAGGATATAGAAGCAGACCTGAATCGATAAAAATGCGCCTGCGGCCAGCCCAATGGTTTTGGGGTACTTGATCAGTGCTTCCAGAACGGGTGATCGCCGGGCTGGTGCAGTGGTTTGATCATTTTCATGTTTCTTTTCGTTGGCTGCTTCAAGTTCTTTAAACGCATCGGTCTCTTCGAGATGCAGCTGGATGTACATGCTGACACCGATTAATAAAACACTGGATATGAAGGGTATTCGCCAGCCCCAGTTCATAAAAAATTCTTCAGAAACAGATGCGCTAATCGCGATGAAAGCGAGATTTGCCAAAATTACTCCAACGGGTGCGCCAGCTTGAGCATAGGCTCCATAATAGCCTCGTTTATCCGAGGGCGCGCTCTCGGTGACCAGTAACATGGCGCCACCCCATTGACCCCCGATAGCTAGCCCTTGAGTGAACCGCAACACAGTGAGCAGTATCGGTGCGGCGATACCTATCGTTGCATAGGTGGGTAACAATCCAATCATGGTAGAGGCTATACCCATTATGACGAGAGCCAAAACCAGCGTTCGCTTGCGTCCCACTCGGTCACCAAAGTGTCCAAATAGTATTCCGCCGATAGGGCGGGCAATGAAGCCAAAGGCGAAAGTGCCGAAGGAAAGTATCAACGCCATGGTTGGCGTACTTTCCGGAAAAAAGGCGGCGGGGAAGATCAGGGCTGCAGCGGTGCCGTATAGGAAAAAGTCATACCATTCAATACTGGTGCCGGCCAATGCAGCCATTGCCACCTTTCTCATATTAGATTTCAGGTGTGCATCTGTACTTTCCTGATTTTCAGCATCTGTCGTATTAGCTGTCATGTTCACTCCGGGATTTTATTTTTATAGTATTTTCGCGGGAGTACAGTAGGAAACTCTCCGATTCTTAGTTAGTAAGCATATCAGGATATTGTACGCTCGGGTCAATGTTTGGATGAGCGTAAGAAAGCACCGTTTCTTGCCACCATTATTGAATCAAATATTATTGATGTAAATACGCTTTGCTTGTGCGCCATACAGCGATCGGACTTATTAGTTGGATTAAAATCGGATTTGTTATTACGCAAACTGTGGCCATTAGCTCGGTTCTTCTCTCGAAGTATGCCGTGGGAGCTTGAGCGAAATAAGCGCAGTTAGTCCAATAAACGCAGCTGACACCCAGAGGCATATCGCCAAACCATAGTCTTGAAATAGCCACCCTGATAACAGAGTGCCAATTAGTCGACCCATAGCATTCGCCATGTAATAAAAGCCTACATCAAGTGACACGCCATCATCGCCAGCATAACTCACAATAAGATAACTATGCAGCGAAGAGTTTACGGCGAACAAAGCACCAAATACGAGTAATCCAGCAAGAAGAATTGTCGCCGTATACCACTCATAGGTGAGCGATAGCGCAATAACAACGGCTGGGAGTGCAAGGGCTAATGCCCAGACAAACGCATGGCGACCATCTGGAGCTTGGCCTGTTTTGGTACCAGTGATTTTTGGAGCAAGTGCCTGCACAAAACCATAGGCAATAATCCAGATCGCTAAGAAACCGCTCACAGACCAATGATCCCAGCCGAAGGTGCCGGCCAGGTAGACGGGCAGTGCCACAACAAACCAAACATCTCTGGAACCAAACAGAAACATTCGCGCCGCTGAGAGGTAATTAATCGCTTTGCTTTTGGAGAATATTTCGGTGAATTTGGGTTTGCTCTTTGCTTTTCCTAAATCCTTTTCCAGGGTCAATAGGCTAGAGATCCAAACCGCGGTCAAGGCTGTGGCCATGCCCAGTATTGCGCCCTTAAAACCTAACAAGCTTAGCAAGGCGCCACCGAGGAAAAACCCGGTACCCTTGAGCGCATTCTTTGAGCCGGTGAGTATCGCAATCCATTTGTAGAGCTGACCTTGGGCGTTAGCGGGAACCAGTAATTTGATGGAGCTTTTGGCGCTCATCTTATTCAGATCTTTGGCAATACCTGACACCGCCTGAGCCGCCATGACCCAGGGGACGGTTAACAGCGAGGCAGGTACCAATAACATGGCTAACGCTGCAATCTGCAGAAACAAACCAATATTCATCGTCTTGTTAAGGCCAAGTCGAGCACCTAACCAGCCGCCAATAAGGTTCGTTACAACGCCAAAAACCTCATAAAACAGGAATAGCATGGCTATTTCCAATGGGCTATAACCTAACCCGTAGAAATACAACACCACTAACATACGTAATGCACCGTCAGTTAGAGTGAACGCCCAGTAATTCCCTGTAATCACCGCATATTGGCGTATTTCGGGTGATAGTTTCGAAAACCAACTCATGCAGTGTTTACTCCTTATCTAAACGCCCCACGAGTTGCATTAATTCGGCTGTGCGGTTGGCGTAGCCCCATTCGTTGTCATACCAGGCATAAATTTTCAGTTGAGTACCGTTCACCACCATAGTCGATAGCGCATCTATGATGCTCGAACGTGGGTCGGTTTTGTAATCAACCGAAACCAATGGGCGCTCTTCATAACCGAGAATATCTTTTAGTTCTGTATTCGCGGCGTCTTTTAATAATTCATTAACCTCATCTGCCGTAGTGGCGCGTCGAACTTCAAACACGCAATCGGTTAGCGATGCGTTTGCCAGAGGAACACGCACTGCATGGCCATTTAGTTTTCCTTTCAATTCAGGGAAAATATGGGTAATAGCTGTTGCCGAGCCGGTGGTTGTAGGAATTAGGCTCATACCGCAGGCACGTGCGCGACGTAGATCTTTATGAGGGGCATCGAGAATGGTCTGAGTATTAGTAATGCTGTGAATGGTGGTCATGCTGCCGTGTACTATGCCCAGTTTCTCGTGAATAACTTTTACGACGGGAGCCAGGCAATTTGTGGTGCAGGAAGCCGCTGTGACAATAGGGTGGGTAGAGGAGTCGTACAGGTGCTGGTTTACCCCCATAACAACATTCAACACACCGTCTTCTTTGACCGGTGCGGTGACCACCACGCGTTTAACACCTTGGTCCAAATAGGCCTGTAGTAAGGCTGTTGTTTTCATCCTTCCGGATGCTTCAATAACGATGTCGCAGTCAGACCAGTCTGTTTCGGAAATGGTTTTGTTTTGTGTACAGTTAATAGTGTGCTCACCGATAACCATATTATTACCGGCATGTTCCGCTTCGTGATGCCAGCGTCCATGCACCGAGTCGAAGGTGAGTAGATGTGCAAGAGTTGCCGCATCTCCGCCGGGATCATTGATGTGGATAAAATCGATACCGTCGAAGTCGTAAGCTGCTCGCAATGTCAGACGACCCATACGGCCAAAACCATTGATACCTACTCTAATTGTCATAATAGTACCTGCATTCTTGGCTAAAAATGTTGTGTTTGGTGGATGAAAAGAATTGTAAAGGTTACTAGATCATCAGCAAGGGCGCGAGTCTCTTGTTGGACTTGAACAGATATTTCACTGCGGATAAATTTCGCCTGATTGAAATCATTTCGCCAACAATTGATGTGTTTTTTTTCGCTTGCTAGTGCTTATTGATTCAGGGGAGTAGGGGGCCTCTATTGCTGATACTTATTGGTCGAGAAACATGGAAGATTTGTGGGCCGACGATAGCCGATAGACATTTCGGAAAATCTGTCGCAGACTGCAAACACAATAAAATGTGCTGCAAAAAGCGCACTGACAGGAGATACCCCCTTGAATATCCGCAATATGTTCGCTGGATTAGCCGTTTTCTTTCTCGCAGCCTGTGGCTCGAGCGTGCCGCAAGAATCGCCGCTCGCTACTAAAGATTTAAGCGGGGGTGTAACAGATGCGATGCTCGCGATGGGTAACGGCGACGAATGGCTGACCTATGGCGGTAGCTATGAGGAACAGCGTTTTTCACCGCTCACGCAAATATCGACGGAAAACATTAGCGAGCTCGGTCTTGCATGGTTTTCGGATCTGGACACAGGGCGTGGGCAGGAAGCCACGCCATTGATGCATGATGGCACGATCTATGTGTCTACCGCATGGAGCAAGGTTAAGGCCTATAACGCCGAGACCGGTGCGCTGAAGTGGGAATACGACCCAAAAGTTCCGCGCGAAACGCTGGCGCGTGTTTGCTGTGATGCGGTGAATCGCGGCGTCGCATTATATGGAGACAAGGTCTATGTCGGCGCTCTGGACGGGCGCTTGATTGCCATCGACAGCAAGACAGGTAAGGAATTTTGGTCCAAGGTGATCGTGCCCGATCAGGAAAGCTACGCCATTACCGGTGCGCCGCGCATTGCAAATGGCAAGGTACTTATAGGCAGCGCGGGCGCCGAATACCGTGCGCGCGGCTATATTGCAGCATTTGATGCACAGACCGGTGACGAGCTTTGGCGTTTCCACACTGTACCGGGAAATCCGGCTGACGGTTTCGAAAATGAGGCCATGGAGAAAGCCGCCCAGACCTGGGGCGGTGCTTGGTGGGAGTTTGGCGGTGGCGGCACCGTGTGGGATTCGATCACGTTTGATCCCGGTACCAACCTTGTCTACTTCGGCACCGGCAACGCTGAGCCGTGGAACCCCAAAACCAACAACCGTGGCCTTGGAGATGCGCTTTACACGTCTTCCATTGTCGCCGTAGATGTCGATACAGGTGAGTATGCGTGGCATTTCCAGGAAACGCCGGAAGACCGCTGGGACTTCGATTCCAACGCGCAAATCACAGTTGGTGATATCGAAGTAAATGGCTCGCAGCGTCGTGTTGTTATGCATGCGCCAAAGAATGGCTTCTTTTATGTGCTCGATGCTAAGACGGGTGAATTCCTGTCCGGCGAAAATTTTGTGGATGTCAATTGGGCTAGCGGACTTGATCCGAAAACCGGGCGTCCAAACATTTTACCCGAGGCTCGGTATGAGCAAACCGGAAAGGTTTTCATTGGCACTCCCGGCCTCTATGGTGGCCATACATGGCACCCAATGAGCTATAGCCCGCTGTCCGGTCTGATGTACATTCCGATCAACAACACTGTGATGCCTTATCTGGCAGACGAAGAATTTACCGGTTCTGAAATGGGTGGCCAAATGGGTTTGGATTTTGGCACGGTTGAGATGCCCGCCAACAAGGAAGCGCGCGCTGCAGCTCGCAAAGCCACCACCGGCGCGCTGTTGGCGTGGGACCCAGTGACGCAGAAGGAAGCATGGCGGGTACCCTATCCTGGTCCGTCCAATGGCGGAACATTGGCAACTGGCGGTAATCTGGTATTTCAGGGCACAGCAGGCGGGGAATTCCGTGCCTACGCTGCCGATTCCGGCAAACAGCTGTGGTCCTTCCCCGCACAAAGCGGAATAATTGCTGCACCTATGAGTTACGCGATAGGCGGAGAGCAGTATGTTGCAATTCTAGTAGGCTGGGGCGGGCTGTGGGATATGAACACTGGTGTACTCGCGAATGTCTCAGGCCCATCCCGAAACATCAGCCGCCTGCTAGTTTTCAAGCTGGGTGCCGACGGCACTCTTCCAGAGCCACCGCCACTCAATAAGCGAGTGCTCGATCCGCCCGCGTTCACGGGCACTGAAGATCAGGTTGCCAGCGGCAGGGCACTTTACGCACTGAATTGCGGGGGTTGCCACGGCGACGCTGCAACCGCTGGTGCGATCAACCCCGATCTTAGGCATTCCGGTGCTATCGCAAGCGAAGAAGCAATCCGCGAAATCGTAGTCGGAGGTGCTCTGAAGCATAACGGGATGGTGTCGTTTAAGCGCGTCGTTACCGCCGAGGACGCCGAGGCTCTGCGGCAATATTTGATCAAACGTGCCAATGAAGACAAAGCGTTGGAGTTGCCGGCCAGTTAACCAGCACCATACTCACCAGCCGGCGAACAGACCATTCGATTGTGAGCCGGCTGCACCTCACCCAAGGGTTCCAATTGCAGGAGGCTGAAGGCCTTCTGGTTTTTACGAGGAGATTTATTACATGAGTTCAATTCCGGTCGAATTCGACCCAGCCTACGTCACTTCGAAAGCAGCCGCAGGATCTCAGATGTACCACGCGGAGCTGTCATCCAAAGATCCAATGAAATCTGTCCTTGAAAACAATCCTGAAATTTACTTCGTGCCGCCAAAGCGAAGCAGTGAATGGGGGCAATGGGAATACCAAGCAGGTGCATACTACGACACCACCATCGGTTCTAAACACCCCTATTGGAACACTAAAGATTTACCAAAACCCACCAAGGACATTGATCGCGCGCGGTCCGACATGCTGAAGTGGGGATACTGCAAAATTGAAAATGCACTTAGCTCTGATCAAGTGGCAGTTATTCGGCAGCGTGTTTTGGAGCAGGCAGAAGGCGAAAGACTTGCTGGTATTGCACAGAAAACCCCGAGCGGTCAAAACATCAATTGCTGTGTTAACAAAGGACAGTGTTTTGAGGGGCTGATCGAGCAACACCCATCTGTTGTTCAGGGAGGCGCTCTAGTAGAACAACTGGTAACAGAAGCCCTGGGCTCGAACTGGATCTGCAACTCTCTTATTGCGTCAATCTCTTTAGAAGGTGGCGTACCCCAGGCATTGCATCAGGATCAAGATATCGCTCTTGATTCAAGAAGTCCTCTGACGATCAATATACTAACTCCGATCACCGATATTGACGAGACCAACGGCGGTACACTTGTCATTCCCGGCAGTCATCTTGTTTTGTCGGATGCGGTGCGGAAACAAAAGCCGGTGGACAAACTGCCGCCCGCGATCAATATCGATGCCAAGGCAGGTACCATGATCATCACCGACGGCCGTCTTTTGCACAGCACTGGTATCAATCGTACAAAATCGCCCCGCATTGTCATGCTCAATGGTATGCAGCATCCATTGGTGAGACAGCAGGAAAACTGGATGTTATCCGTCAAGCCTGAAGTCATAAAACGGGCTAGCCCGAAGCTACTTCAACGTATGGGCTATCAGGCAACAAATGCTGCCCAAACTAACGAAGGACATGGGTTTGGTGCAAGTGGGTCAATCGGTGAGGTCACCGGTTCAACCGTGGAGTTTCGCCTGGCGGCTGATAGAGGTGAGTACGTGCGGGTTGGTGAGTTGGGTCCCAACTCTAGCAAAGAAGAACTTACGGTCCCATTCACCTTGCGGGACGTTGTTGCGAAAGCCCGAGCGGGGCAGCAAAGTGCGCCGGTTGGTATCGGGGGCACAAAAATCAACCCTTAGTTGTGTTGGGGTCAGGCTCAAAGAACATTGGCGGCAGTGTAATATGCTTCAGTAAACACTTATACATTCTCCGCTTGGAAAGCCTCGAAAAACATCGGGGCTTTTTGCTGTCTGTTAGCATGCTTCGAATTATAAGGCAGTTGAATTTGAATGGAGTGATTCCTGCGATGCTGATTTTCCCCTTACAATGTCGACTTTGATGCATAGAAACAATAGCAGTCCGGACAGGTTAATGAACCGCGTTAGCTGTTTAGCTGCCCACAAATTCTAATCGTATTTAATGGATAGATTTATGAACACGAAAACCCCGCTCCTCAGCGAAGAAAAAATACTAGAGCGTATATTTGACCATATTGACAATAAAACCACGGATCTAGGAGATACCGTTTGGCAAGAGCCAGTGGCGAACTATTTGTCTGAAGAACGTTTCGAAGCTGAAATTGAATTGTTACGACGCTTGCCTGTTGTTTATTGTCTTTCAGCGATGCTCCCTGACAACGGCAGCTACGTGGCGAGGAGGGCAGCGGGTACGCCACTCCTCGTGGTTAGAGGGGATGATGGCAAAGTTCGAGCGTTTATCAACGGCTGCCGACATCGCGGCATGCAGGTTGCTAAAGATAGCGGGTGTGCTCGTGCTTTCGTATGCCCCTACCACGCATGGACTTATGGTCTTGATGGCGAGCTCAGACATATACCCGGGCACTCCGGGTTCCCTGGCGTGGAGTTGCAGGACAACGGTCTTGTTGAAGTTGGTGCACTGGAGAAAGGAGGGTTAGTCTATGTCAATCAGAGTGGCCCGATAGATTCTTCCATGCTTGAAGATGTGCCAGACTTTTTTGCTGACCAACAAGAGTTTTTTGATCAAAGCGAATATAACGATGCGGCTAACTGGAAGTTGCTCGCTGAAACCACTATGGAGGGATATCACATCAAGTCGCTCCACAAAAAAAGTTTTTATCCGTATGGGCTCGATAATATTACATTGGTTGAAAATTTTGGTTCCAACTCTCGGGTCATTTTCCCGTTTAAGCGCATTGAAAAACTTCGTGATATCGATCCCAAAAAACAGCGTCTGGACGGCATGGTGACGTCGGTGTATCAGCTTTTCCCAAATGTTGCTATTTCCGTTCTCTCTAAACATTCAACCGTAACCATCTTTGAACCACTTAGTCCCACTCGCACGCAAATGTTGATTTACCGTGCGACAAATATGACATCTGATGGCTCTACCACTGATTTAGAGGAAGCAAAACGAGATGCTGGCTTCGTTAAAGATGCGGGTTTTGATGAAGACCGCGAGGCTGCTTGCGCCATTCAAGGGACACTAAGTACCAAAGCGAACCAGCACCTTACGTTTGGGCATTTCGAAAAAGCGATTGTGCATTTTCATCAAAACCTGGCGCAACATTTATCAAACTAGAACTGAAGTCGGAGTGATGGGAAAAAGCCGCCAAAGGTTTATCGAAATAGGTTAACAATACACCAGTAAACCTTTAAATCTGGCATAGGGGTTAGCAGCATGACCAGGGGGCGTTCAGTATTAACAATAACCAGTAACTAGAATCTTATGCCATTAACTAGGATCTTGTAGTAAATTGAGCCAAAGTAGGGGGTATTAATTCTTCCTATACACCACTATTGATAGGCTTAGAGGAAATTAGTAATGAGGAACACTTGGATATTGCTTGGATTGTTAAGCTTCGCATCAACCTCTTTCGCTCAGCATGAAGCTGCCGGTGAAGAAAGTCATATCCCTCATGGTCCCCACCATTTATCGATATTAGTCGCGCGCACGCATCTAAGTAGCGAGGGCGACAATGCAACTTTTGGTATTGACTATGAATATCGGATTAGTCCGTTGCTTGGCGTGGGTGCCGTTATTGAACACGCTTTTGATGAGTTAGATGCGACTACTGCATTGGGCGTTGTCGATATCCACATATACAAAGGTTTTGCTATACAGGTGGGACCGGGGGTCGAGCATAGAAAAGGTGAGTATGTTTTTGTAGCAAGGACAGGAGTTTTGTATGAAATTGAGTATAAAAACTTTACTTTGTCGCCGCAGCTGCATTGGGACTATCACCACGAAGAAGCCAATGCCATTGTAGCTGGAATTTCAATAGGACTTTCTTTCTAGGAACGTCTA
>JBALTE010000008.1:149842-208858 GCA_036963965.1 Oceanicoccus sp.
TAGCACACCGTTAGTTGCGGCGAAAAATAGGCCAATATGTCCATTGAGACAATTGGCTGTTCAATAAATGACGAGGATAACCATGGAATACGAATTAAAAGACAGCATTGCACTAATATCCATTGACGATGGTAAAGCCAACGCCGTCAACCATGGCTTCATCGATAGTCTCAGTGAACTTCTCGATCGGGCGGAAGGTGAAGCTAGTGCGGTCATTTTACAAGGTAGAGAGGGTATGTTTTCTGCGGGTTTTGACCTGAAGGAGTTAGCCAAAGGCAAAGATGAAGCAGCGAAGCTTGTTAGCAGAGGCATGGCGCTTATTACGCGACTGTATGCGCTACCACTTCCTCTTATTTCCGTGTGTGCGGGGCATGCATTTGGTATGGGTGCATTTATATTACTGGTGTCCGACAATCGTTTAGGCAGTGACGGTGACTATAAGGTGAACTTACCTGAAACCGCTATTGGCATGTCCTTTAATCCAGTGTTGATGTCTTTGATCAAGAGCCATGTTACCTCGAGTTATCAAACGGTAGCAGCGGTCCAGTCTCGAAAATTTAATCCTGTGGAAGCTGTTACAGCGGGTTTTCTTGATCAAGTGATGAGCGCCGATCAGTTGTTAGTAGAGGCTTTAAGTTTAGCTAAAGAGTTAAGTGGCTTGCCTGCAGCTCAATATGGAGCCAATAAGCAGTTTTTACGTGAAGCACCGCTTAAAATTATGCGCGATTCATTGAACTGAGTGTTATCGAACTTCGATGCCAGGGTGAAACTAAGCTGAATATCATCGTGCGGGCTAAGTAGATATCATTTGCCGTCGGTCACAACTTGATCTCCAATAAAAAAATCAGCTCAATTAGGGGCGCCTTCTGTTGTTGGCACAAAGTGAGCGATATGCCTCGATAGATTCGGGGCATTTTTATGTCTGCGTATGGAGGTATAGCGAGCTATTGAAATATAAGGCCATAGGCTCTTGCACAAACTGTTATCGTAGGGTGGGTAACTTCGAATTAGATGGTATAAAAATATTATGATCAGAAGACGTAACTTAGTCGAAGGACAACGCGCAGAACACCTCCATCAAAGGATGCATGTACGACGCTTGGTTAGGCCATTTCTGGGATGTATTGCTTGTACGTTTTTGGTTCTGTCGTCCAGTTTAATAATTGCGGGTGACTTTGACCTTATGTTGAAGGGAGGGCGGGTAATTGATCCGGAAACCGGGCTCGATTCCGTACGCGATGTAGCGATTGTTGATGGACGAATCGCAGCGCTTGGTGCTGATTTGGGTCCCTCAAAAGAAACCATAGATGTGACCGGTTTGATTGTTGCCCCAGGTTTTATTGATCTGCATAGCCACGGCGCTTTCAGTCAGGCGAACCATCAGTACGCTTTGTATGATGGTGTTACCACGGTTTTGGAGCTGGAAGCTGGCGCCCATCCTGTGTCAGATGCGCGAGAGCCGATAAGTGACAAAGCCATTCTCAATTTTGGCAGCTCCACCGGCTACTTGAATGCTCGTATGCTCATTAAAGATGGAATAATCAGACCACACTTTAAGGTTACCGGCCTGTCCAGCTTCAAAGGTTTGTGGAGCGCGATACGATACCAGTTGGGTTATGACTCACAAGCCACTCATGGTCAAGCAAGTGACCAGGAAATCACCGCCATACTGCAGCTTCTGGAAGAAGATCTGGCCGATGGTGCTATTGGCATCGGTTTTCTATTGGATTATATGTCTGAGGGCGTTAGTGCCAATGAAGTTAAGCGGCTTTTCGAATTCGCGGCAAAACGGAATCAAGTCATTTTTGTACATCTGCGGCGGCCTGAGATACAGGGAGACCCTTTAGGTTTAATTGAAATAATCCAGGCAGCTGAGCAGTCAGGCGCATCAGTACATATCCATCATTTAGTTTCTCTTGCGACTAAAGCGAGTGAAAAATTTCTAGCCCTACTTAGAGCTGCCCAGACTAGGGGCGTAGATATCACAACAGAAATCTATCCCTATCAGGCGGGTTCAACGTCTATTGGCGCTAATGTCTTTGGTCGCGATTGGCAAAAAAGTTTTGGCATAACATACTCAGATATCGAATACCCGGTTACAGGTGAGAGACTAACAGAAGCTCGTTTTAATGAGCTTCGAGAGTCCGACCCAAGTGCAGTGATTATTCATCACTATCGCAAAGAGGAGTGGATAAAACGGGTGCTAACTGAAGATGGCGTGATGGTTGCTTCGGATGCAATGTTGATGAAAGACTTGAGCTCTCGTGTACATCCCCGGTCGGTTGGTACTTTTAGTCGTGTGTTAGGTCGTTATGTTCGTGATCAGGGGGTTCTGACTATTCCCCTGGCAATTCGAAAAATGACTCTGTTGCCGGCCAAACGATTGGAGGACATGGTGCCGGCGATGAAAAGGAAAGGCCGTATTCAGGAAGGCGCAGACGCGGACATTATTGTATTTAAAGCCGACACGATTACTGATTTGGGTACTTACAAGGAACCCAATCAATTTTCCGTCGGTATGAAACATGTGTTGATTGGTGGGCAACTGGCCTTGCGGGATGGTAAGCAGGTAGAGAATGTAACGAACGGTCGCCTTGTGAGTTCGCGGGCGACGAATAAATAACAAAGGTTAGCTTGACCAATTTAACCCGCAGCCCGCTTCGGTTATTTGCATGCCGATTCTCCGCCGCTACGCAAACCTTTCTGACGAGGAAAAAGCATGGACCCACAAAAACAATCTAATTGGATTCAGATGGTGACAGGTGTCACTGTTCTCATAGGACTCGGGTTGGTGGTATGGGAACTTCAGCAGACGCGTGACATAGCTAGAGCGCAGATCACCCACGACAGTTACGCGCTTATCATTGAAGACAGTCGGGCGATGCTGAGCGAATCATTTGGTGATGTATTTGCTAAAGGTTGCATTGACCCATCGACTCTTACTGATGGTGAGATTGTTCAACTTCGTGAGTACTACGATGCAAACTTATTCTTGATCAGGCGCTTGAGAGATGTGACAGAAAGTGGTGGCTTTGATTATTCTTGGGAACTGATCGCCAAAGGCTTCGTCAGGCATTGGTTAGACAGCAAGGTAGGTCGGCTTCACTATAATCATATGGTTAAGATAGGACTGGAGCCAGAGTTACAAAATCTCGCTAAAGACTTCTTGGAAATCGAATTGGTTAATCCTTGTGGCAATCTGGAAAATTTTTCCGAGAAAGTTCGCGCAGTCGAAACTGAATAATCAGCCGCCGCCAATAACTGCTCTTGGCACTAAACTGCCTCTAAGCATCGACCAATATCGGGGCTTTTTTAAGTCTGTTATCATTTAATGAGATGCCGCCCAACGTGCATGTAATGAAACGTACAGAACGGCCAGTTGTTGATCCATTACAGACTTTACAGCCCCGTTATACCATTAACTGACGTAATTCACCTTCATAGGCAGCTTCAGGATTGATTTTACGCGTATTCCGAAGGGTTTACCGTTACTTTCCTTTTGAGAACTCGGTGTGAGTATTACTCACTGTCCCTATGATCCACTCCAATGGGTCAGTGCCGCACCTACCATGACAGCAGGCGGCTACGAGCCACCGCGCAGTCCAGATGATCCGATGGCGGTTTTCATGATGGCTTCTCCTACGCCGGCAACCCAGCAGGAAAGAACCGGACGCGACCTGCTTTGTATTGGCCGTCACAAAATCTATGCGACAACCTTCGAGCAATATGAGACACAGATTCGCGATCAGCTGCAAGCAATGCGAGGTAAGCATGGTTTCAATCATGAAACAGATATACAGGCCATCACAGTTAACCGAATTTCACACGGCTACTCATACACCTATCTTGCTCTTGATGACCCTGATTGGAGTGAAGGCGAGGCACCTCACGAAATTGGACGAGCTCAGTTCGGGCGTATTTCTATAGCCAATTCTGACTCCGAGGCCTCCCTCTTATGAATGCCGCATTTGATGCAGCCTGGCGAGCAATCGAAGAATAGAGCTAATGCCCAAACAGAGTACAATCCAGGTGTATAGCCCGTTATTAACAAAGATAAGTCTAACGATAAAAAGGTATTTGATACTACTTCTACTCTTAGATTTATTTTTGTAGCTATCCTTTTCTTTCCTGGTGAGTTTGTCGGGTTAAAAGCGCCTATCTCGTCGACAACCAGGTAAATGCTATGTTAATTATTCTAATGTTGCTTCGGCAAATTTGAAGGACTTCGCTAGTATCGGTTCATGGCACTTAGTGACCCCAAAAACGACCTTATCCTCTTACCAATTTTCCGATATTGTCTAAATATAAGAGCCGTGCCAGCGAATAAAACCCAGCCGTTTCAATTGACGTTCAGCAACAGGGCGACGAATAGTGATAAGCGTTTGGTGAACTTTCTGTTTTTCTTGCAGGCTACGACTGTATAGCCAGCCACTTGAATCATCAGCGTGGATGATGATTCGACTATAGTCCTCATCGCCAATCAACCCGGGGTGATATTCATCAACAAACACCCAGATTTTATTCTCCAGAAAATAGCAGGGCCAATCCTCATCAGCCTCCCACAACTCATCTATATATACAAAGTCTCTAGGCTTTTTTCTAGGCATTGAAAACATTATTGCCACCAATAAATAGTGTTAGAGAGGTTTTTTCACGTAAGATATTTCAGCAAGATACTGACAATCAAATAAATCGTGCCATACCAGACAAAAGTCATAAAAATCCCCACCATAATAAAGTGTTTAGCTTTGCCTTTTTTGAAATCTCTATCGCGGTTTTTTGAGCTTTGAACACCAAAAAACGAGGCTAAAACGCTGTGCATCATTTGAAAAAATGTTAAGTTTTTTTCTTTCATCATTACTCCTATTCACCTGATTGACACTGGCACGATAACAATCATCATTGTAGTAAACCCATCTTGACGGTCACAGGTTCAATTAATTTAATTTTGATGTGCACAGATTTTTAGGCCATTATTGTTCAGGTTATATACAAAGAGCGTGATGATGAAAAAAATCCTTTTATATCAAGAGCTTATAGATTACTTTGAAAAACAAATCAGACTTGGAGATCTAGAGCCTGGTAGTCGTATGCCCTCTATTCGCAAGCTTTGCCATAGCCATAAAATTTCTAAGTCCACGGTACTTAGCGCCTACGGCTACTTAGAGTCACAGGGAGTAATCGAGTCCAGATCTCGGTCGGGGTATTTTGTTCGTACTCTAATGGCCAACACCGGGCAGCACACAACAAACTTCAGTGGCCAAAGCGCAGCACCTGCATTGGTGACACCAAGCCAATTTGTTATTCAGCTAATGGAGCGCGGAGCCGCGTTTGACCTAATACCCAGTAACAACACCGAGGAAGATAATGTTGAGCTAAGGCGGTGCCTGGCCCGTGCTTGCAGAGAACAAACAGGCAAAGAGCAATCTTATTATGACTCGCCTCAAGGTTTAGTCGAGCTTCGAGATCAAATTTCCCGACGACAAAAAATTCAGGGCAGCCCCGTTCAAAGCCAAGATATTACTATTACCAGCGGCTGCCAAAACTCACTGTTGATCGCCTTAATGGCTACAACCACTCCAGGGGATATTGTTGCCGTTGAATCCCCAGGCTTCTACGGCGCCATACAAGTGATTCAAGCGCTGGGGCTACAAATACTGGAGTTACCTGGCAATCCGTACAGTGGTATCAATATCGAATCGACGTCCACTGCATTCAATACGTGGAATGTAAAAGCTTTATTTCTATCGTCAAATTATTCTACGCCGACAGGGGCTTGCCTCAGCGATGCTGATAAACAAGCGTTACTGTCATTATGTATACAGCATAATGTCACCATTATTGAAGATGATATCTATGGCGAGCTCTCTTTCGAATTGAATAGGCCGCGGACGTTATATTCAATGGATACCACCGGAGCAGTGATACTATGCTCGTCCTTTTCTAAATCACTTTCTCGCGATCTTCGTATTGGCTGGATTGCATCATCCAAACACAAAGAAGTTATCAGGCGGCTGAAAGTAGTGACCACACTGTCGGTTAGTAAAACAGCCCAGCAAGGTCTTGCTGACTACATGAGTCGGGGTTTATTTGAACGGCATATTCGGAAGAAAAGAATTTTACTGGCCAATCAATGTAAGCAGCTTCAACAGTTGCTACATGACGAGTTACCAGCTGGCACTAGTTGGACATCACCCAAAGGCGGCTTATCGTTATGGTTAATGCTGCCCGAGCATGTCGATACAACATCTCTATACAGCAAGGCACTGGAGCAGGGAGTTACTATTACACCTGGTATTCTATTTTCTGCTCAGAATAAATATCAAAATTGTATGCGTATAAGCTTTACTCATCAATGGATGGAAGAAAGAGTCCGAGCGATAAAAATTTTGGGTGGGTTAATTGACTAGAGACCATAGCTAATAGAGTTCAGGGAAATCAGAGTGTTTGGTGTGTGAAAGCCGGTTATTGGCACAGTAGCAACCATTTAGTTTAGTGCTTAGGGACCCACACCGGACCTTATACTCATCAAGATACCTCTTCCATACCGGTCACTTATCAGTCAACACGCTGAAAAATAAAGGTTGTTCACCGCGTTAACGCCCCGACTGCTAATGAGTTAAATACACTGGTCGCGACGATTAGCCAGTGCATTGCTCTGCATCTAGAGCGTCAGGGGCAATTAACACGAGATGACGAAAGTCGTTATTTGACGCTGGATTTGCAGGACGACGATGCAATGAACCAGCTTCAAGGCCACTCCGTCACATATCGAATCGCGACGGGTCCTCGGCAGGGGCGTGGGGTCTTCACCTTACAAACGATCACTTCGATGATTATGGTACTTAACCAGGTTGGTAAAATTGCCGGCTTCTCCCTGCATGCGGGTGTGGCAACAAAAACGCGTGAACGTAAGAAATTGGAACGATTGTGCCGCTATATCTCTCGCCCCTCCGTATCAGAAAAGCGCTTGACGCTGACCTCTCGCGGAATGGTGAGGTATGAGCTGAAGACACCGTATCGGGATGGGACAACGCAGAGCCGCCAGTACGTGAGCGCCAGAAAATGACTTGGGCACAAATGATTAAACGCGTATTTAATATTGATGTCATGACCTGCAATCGCTGTGGTGGAGCAGTCAAGATTATCGCATGCATCGAAGACTCATCGGTCATCAAGAAAATTCTGGGTTACCTGAATGCCAAATCCATGGCACTAACCTCAGCTAATCAATTGCCAGAACCAAAAGTTCCACCGCAAGCTGAACTACTCGATTAAGAAACACAAGGATTGTGATGAATGGTACTGCTCAAGGGGAGAGCTGGTGTGGCATCATGCGAGCAGGAGAAAATCACGCTAACAATAAACACTATAGATACGGGCAATTAATGATCAATGTGCGAGCAATTAGTATATTTATAGTAGTCGGCCGGAAGGCCTATAGCCCAACGACATTCAGGCGCCGCATAGACAGTCTGGCGCAGACACTTCAGCATTTAAGGTGTTAGACAAGTTGGATACGTTTAGAGTCCATAGTTGCGCGCATATCATCCGTAAGCGCAATGGCTCGCCGTGTTTTCAAATCAAAATGCAGTAATGTGACTTCACAGGCCAGCACCATTTCACCGGTTGCTACGTTAAACAAACAATTAGCCAGCAAAATATTCTTATTGCCTAAATCTACGACTCCCTGGCGGGAAACTAAAAGATCACCTGCGCTAGCTGATCGCAGGAACTTTAGATAATATTCAACGACCACGGCACCTCGTCCGTCTGTAATCATCTCCGCCAGACTGTAACCCAATCCTAGCCATTGATGACCGGCACCGTCGGAAAAAGCGCTGATGTGGAAGCGATGTTGCAAATTTCCATGCGCATCACAATCACTTGGTAATACCAGACCACGGTAACTTTCAAACATGCCCTTGTCGTCAGCCTGCGCGATACTGAGGTCAGACAAAGTCTTTGTAGACGAGCGACTTTGTGCTTCTGGTGGCAAGTTAGCCTTGAATTCGGCATCAATTGACGGCGCACCCTTTGGAAAAGCCCACGTTTCATAAAACGTCGCAGCCAAACCATCGGTATCCCGATTGCTGACCACATGCACCACGTCTAATTGATCCGGAAGAACCGCCACCACGGCACTTTGTACCATGACCGATGCCGACCCAGGTAATTCTGCGTGAAAACGCACAATCATATCCGAAACCATCTCTGCGTCAGAAACAGACATTCCTGATAGACCAAGCGCATGAAGAAAATGTGCCCGAGCTGAAGACACATGCACCATGTAAAACTGTACATTCATGTGGCCCATATCATCGCAGTCCCAAGGGTTGACATATGATCGGGTGGTGATGGTCCAGGGCGTAAAAAATTGATCTTTTGCTGTTTCGGTCACTTGTTTCTCGATTTTTGCGTATAGATATTGATCATTCGACGTCTGTCCGAGCAGTGCCGGCAAACAACTAGCGATACGGGATCAACTCGACAGTTGCTAAGCGGTTAAAAGCCGCTATTTACTGCTTAGCGCTTTAGGCACGGGGGAAAATTTTCACTTTTTCTGGTCCTTCTGCCGCCGGCGCGCAATTATACATTTCTTTTTGAGTTACTAAAGCCGATATTTTTCTTGTGCAAGGTGAATGCTTTGTTCTGCAAGTCCGGCGCCGGGTCCTAACCGGATTGGGATTATTCGCAAGCGCTTGTCTATTAAGGGCTTCACTATGCCGGATCACTATGACACCATCCCTACTATGCTTCAGACCATAGTGAAATATTTGATGAAAGGCGAAATAACGTATCGCGCACACACTTTGCAAGGCTTAGAGAGCGCGATTGAAGATATTGGTTTGCCGTTTAGTGGCGGCAACACTGACAAATTATTGGTAGACCTATAATGACCGAAACTAATACTGAGAGTAGGCCCCTTCGTATCGATTTAGTATCAGACGTAGTTTGTCCGTGGTGCTCTGTGGGTTATCAACGATTACAAACCGCCTTAAAGGATTTTCCGGATCTGGAGGTTGAACTCAATTTTCAACCCTTTGAACTCAATCCGAATATGCCGTCAGCAGGTCAGAATGTGACGGAACATATCGCTGAAAAGTATGGTTCGGACTTGGCGGCTATCGAACAGAATCGAGCACACTTGCGCGCCGTAGGAGAGGCCGAAGGTATTACCTTTTCAATGGCCAGCGACGCCCGTATTTACAATACTTTTCAAGCGCACAAGTTATTGCACAGGGCGCGGGAACTCGGCACGCAAAAGGCGCTGAAACTGTCTTTAATGGAAGCGTACTTTGCTGGGCAGAGGGATGTATCATCCGAAGAGGTGCTCGTGGAAATCGCTTGTGCTAACGGCTTTACCGAAACACTGGCGCGTGACACTCTGGCAGACGAAGATATTTCTCGGCAGGTACGTGCCATTGAGCAGCAATATACAGCGATGGGGATCAGTGCAGTGCCCACGTTCATCTTTAATCAGCAGTTTTCTGTCAGCGGTGCTCACGATGCGGCAACGTTGGCAGGGGTGATTAAAGACATGTCTAATCGTTAGGTGAAACGTGACCCGAAAAGCCCTGCTGTAGGTAGTTTTTTTAGCGAGGTTGTTCCTTTTTTGTGGCCTGCATCCGATGTAAGAAACACTCTTATAATGCTATCGGCACCGACAAACAACTGCCACATAGTCATACCCCTAAACTAAATAATCAAGCTTTACGGTAAGGCAGTGAGCTGCATTATTCACAAACAAAAACGGTCCCCGAAGGATCCAAATTTTCTACGAGTAGAGCTGATTATTTAGTTTTGCGTCGTGACAAACCAAGACCGGCTAATCCAAGGGTTAATAGTGCCAGTGAGTAGGGCTCGGGGACATTGGCTACGTCAGCGAAAATTTCGATCTCGCTCCAAGCTATCCAGCTCGAAATGCACTGAGGTTTTAGAACCTTTTGCGCCAGGGTATTTAACAGGTGTTGGATGACATCTTGAATCAACAGAAAGTAAATTATAAATAATTTTTGTAGGTTGTGAGTTTGGCTATTGTCAAACGCCGCCAATAACAATCAACATTATTTACCACGGCTATGTTTATATTGTGTCTTGCAATAACCTCGTAAGATTCCTTCAGGCCGCAAACTAAGATGTTTCGTTTGCCTGCCTCGCATACGTTTTCGCCATACTTTGAAGGATCCAATTTTAAGCTCACTGCGCATTAGGTCTATGAGCTGATTAGAGTTAATACCAAACAATCCCTCAATAGCTTCAAAAGGCGTTCTATCCTCCCAGGCCATTTCGATTATCCGCGATGTTTCTTCAACAGTATAACTTTGTATAGTTTTTTTCATGTCATTGTTACGATTGAATTCAATATCAGGTTCACTTATTTCAAAAAAAGCGATAATTATGCGATCTATAAACGTATATCATCTGTATAAACTAACTTATATACAATAATGGAGTGTTCTTTATCACAGCATCAACTTTAGTCTGGTTTCGTAGAGATTTACGTTTACGAGATAATCCAGCACTTGCCTACGCTAGCGAGCGCGGATCTGTTATCCCACTGTATATCGCTGACACTGATTGTCCCAAGCATTTTATATCGGGTGCTGCCAGTAAGTGGTGGCTAAACAAGTCACTTATTTCATTAAATGGTTCACTAAACGGCCAGCTTCATTGTATAAAAGGTGATGCAAGCAAGATTTTAATTGATTTGATTCAAAAACATGACATCAAAAGTGTAGTTTGGAATCGAACTTACGAGCCATGGCAAATAAAACGAGACACTCAACTTAAACATGTATTAATTGAAGCGGGTGTAGATGTTAAAAGTTTTAATAGCCATTTGTTGTGGGAGCCATGGCAAGTATTAAAAAAAGATGACACGCCTTACAAAGTATTCACTCCCTATTATCGCCGCGGTTGTCTGTCCAAAGCCGCTCCAAGAATGCCCATAGAAGCACCTAAAAATCTACAAATTGAATATGTCCCTAATTTCGATAATGGCGTGAATTCCCTTGAGTTAATGCCAGATATAAACTGGTACACCACAATTAACGAAATGTGGATCCCAGGCGAACAAGGTGCAACAAAACACCTTAGTAACTTTTTACCAGACGGGGCCAAAGAATACAAAAACAAGCGAGATATCCCAGACCTGGGCGCTACCTCCAAGTTATCACCGCATTTACATTTCGGTGAAATATCGCCCAATCAAATTTGGTATGCCGCCATTGATGCGTTAAATGGCAATACTGAAGATGTAGGCTTAGATTGCTATTTAAGTGAGTTAGGCTGGCGAGAATTTTCACACTATTTATTGTTTCATTTTCCGCACATTCCTCAAAAGAACTTCAGCCCTAAGTTTGAGAATTTCCCCTGGCGCTCTGATGACAATGCCCTCAAAGCTTGGCAAAATGGTCAGACTGGCATTCCAATTGTTGATGCAGGTATGCGCGAACTCTGGCAGACCGGCACCATGCATAATCGTGTGCGTATGGTGGTGGGTTCATTTTTAGTAAAAAACTTATTAATAGATTGGCGAAAAGGCGAACGTTGGTTCTGGGATTGTTTGTTAGATGCAGATTTGGCCGCCAATAGCGCAAGTTGGCAATGGATAGCAGGTACAGGAGCTGATGCTGCTCCCTATTTTAGGATTTTTAACCCCGTTACTCAGGGGCAACGCTTTGACCCCCAAGGGCATTATGTAAAGCGTTATTGTCCAGAACTTGGCATGGTACCAGATAAATTCATTCACAACCCGTGGGATGCCCCACAAAACATTTTGGATTATGCGGGTATTAAACTAGGTGATAACTACCCTAAACCTTTAGTTGATCTAAAGGTATCACGCCAGCGGGCACTTGATGCTCTGGCATATTCAAAACAACAACCAAATGAAGCGCCGATTTCAGTATGACTACACTTAGATTAATATTAGCTGACCAACTAAGTAATTCCTTGGCCAGTCTTCAACAATGTGACCTAGGCAAAGACTGGGTGTTAATGGCAGAAGTAAGGGAGGAAGCCAGTTATGTTAAACATCACAAAAAGAAAATAGTCTTTCTATTTTCAGCGATGCGCCATTTTGCAGAAAAATTAGTCGCTCAAGGGCATAATCTTCATTACACCCATTATAACGATCAGCACAATCAAGGCAGTTTATTTGGCGAAGTTGAACAACTGTGTAAACAAAAAAATATCAATAAAATAGTGCTGACTCATCCCGGCGAATATCGCGTATTGGCAGAGATGAAAAGTTGGCAGAAAAAGCTAAATATACCTGTCGAAATTCGTCAAGATGATCGTTTTTTATCGAGTCTTGATGATTTCGCTACTTGGGCACAAGGTCGTAAACAATTACGCATGGAGTTCTTTTATCGCGAAATGCGTAGGTCATGGAATTTTTTGATGGATGGCGACAAACCAGTAGGTGACAAATGGAATTTTGATAGCTCAAACCGCAAAGCTTTACCCAAAGGAATGTCGCCACCGTCACCTTCAAAATTTGAACCTGATTCCATTACTCAAGACGTCATAAAATTAGTAGAAGAAAATTTTGGTGACCATTTTGGAGAACTTGAAAATTTTCAATTTGCCGTCACCCGCGAAGAGGCATTGGTTGTTTTAGAGGAATTTGTTGACCAGCGCTTAATCTACTTTGGCGATTTTCAAGACGCGATGGTGCAAGGTGAACCTTGGATGTATCATTCACATATTAGCTTTTACCTAAACTGTGGGTTGTTAACACCTAAAGAAGTGATTGAACAAGCTGAAAATGCATATCGAAATGGTGATGCACCACTCAACGCAGTGGAAGGTTTTATTCGTCAGGTATTAGGCTGGCGAGAATATGTGCGTGGGTTGTATTGGCTAAAAATGCCAGATTACAAAACTGAAAATTTTCTCGAAGCAACACGCTCTCTACCTAAATTCTTTTGGGATACAAAAACCAAAATGAATTGCCTTCATCAATGTGTCAAAGAAACCTCAGAAAACGCTTATGCCCACCATATCCAGAGATTAATGGTGTTGGGTAACTTTGCTTTATTAGCGGGTCTGCACCCGGATGAAGTTAATGAATGGTATTTGATCGTTTATGCCGACGCCTATGAATGGGTAGAAATGCCCAATGTTACCGGTATGGTCCTCTTTGCAGATGGTGGCCTACTCGCTAGTAAACCTTATGCAGCCAGTGGCACTTATATCAACAAAATGTCTAATTATTGTAAAAGTTGCCACTATAAAGTGAAAGAAAAAAATGGTGTACAAGCATGCCCTTTCAACTACTTATATTGGGATTTTTTAGACAGAAATAGAGAAAAGCTTGGTAATAACCCGCGCCTAGGCATGCCTTATCGCACCCTCAACAAGATGACTGACGAAAAACGCCAAACTATCCAGCATGACAGTCAACTTTTTTTCAAAGCCTTGGAGACCAATGAAAAAGTCTGAGTTGCCCAGTAAAGTTTGTACGGTGTGCAATCGCCCTTTTAATTGGCGTAAAAAGTGGAAGAGATGCTGGGATGAGGTGAAATACTGCTCGAAACGCTGTCGTCAGGAACGGAAAATAGAGGGCTAAAAGTTAAGTTTTTTCTCAGCGGCTATTGGAGATAATCCTCGATTGTTACGGTGGGGCTTATAGCTGTTGTAATAGTTCACTATGTGTTGACGTTGACGGCGATCGTAATAACAAGACTTACTCACCTCAAACAACTGACAGACCGTTTCTACCGGAGCATGCTCTCCCTCTAGTTGGTCTAGCCACCGGAGTAGCGCTGTCTCTCCGATACCAGGCGATCGTGCGAGCAATTAGCATATTTATAGTAGTCGGCGGCCGCGGATGAGTCGTCTCATAATTCAGATGGGTGCTTTTACGTTTATCATGTTATGCCGGATGTGAAATTTGACTCTTTTTGTGACCCCTTTGGCCCGAAGTTGTCATTATGGCAATAATATAATGCTCTAATCCCTATATATGTAGGCATAGGAGATATGGATAATGCCGAACACTGTCCCATATACCCTCAGACGACACTGTAAACAGCGGTACTGTCGAGGGAAATGGACTGCAAATTGCCAAATTCAGCAAAGGAAAGTTCCGTGTCTAAGAGCAGTAATGACCCTATTAGTAATTTTTTGAAAAAGGCTTCCAAAATAGAAGCTAACGAGGTCAAAGCTACCTTGAGCGCTTTTCTGTTTGTTGTTATTTTAATGTCAGCTTACTACATCCTTCGCCCGGTGCGTGACGCCATGGCGAGTGACTGGACCGATGCCGAAGTCAGTTGGTTATGGACGCTTAACTTTTTTATCAGTACGGCGGTTGTTGCAGTTTATGGTATTGCCGTTTCACGGTTTCGTTTCCAGCTTTTAGTACCGGCCATGTACGGAATTTTTGCCCTTACCTTTGTCATTTTTTACGTCGCGGCATCATCTTCAGGCGACCGGACATTAATAGACAAATCATTTTATGTTTGGGTCAGTGTTTTTAGTCTTTTTCATATTTCAGTCTTTTGGAGCTTCATGTCTGACCTGTTCAACAAAGAACAGGCAGGTAGGCTTTTTAGTATCATTGCGGCTGGTGCCAGTGTTGGTGGTTTGATTGGTCCTTCTATTCCGTCGTTTTTCTCAGAATCGCTCGGTACAGATAATTTGATGCTTATTGCCAGTGTGATGTTATTGATACCGATACCGATCATTTTCTATTTACAGGCGCTGAAATCCACCGACTTACACAACGTAGATTTAAATGGTAGTAATTCGACAGCAGCCATTGGCGGCAACCCCTTTGCGGGTTTCAAAATGTTTTTCTCGAACCCGTATTTATTAGGGATCGGTTTATTCATTTTTCTCTATACGGGTATCAGTTCCTTTGTGTACTTCGAATTGAAAAACTTACTGGCCGAGCTGAACCGTGCAGAGCGCACAGCCGTTTGGGCTCAGATGGATTTGGCGGTTAATACCTTATCTATCGCAACAGGATTATTTGCAACCGGTCGTATCGTGAGTAAGTTTGGCATGCCGGTAACAATCGCTCTCGTTCCTGTGCTGATTTGTGTCGGTCTAATTGTGATAGCAATTGCACCGCTGATGGCTGTTGTTGTTGGTTTACAAATAGTACGACGAGCTGGTAACTACGCCGTCACCAGGCCCGCCCGCGAAATACTCTTTACTCGCGTTGACCGCGAAACACGCTTTAAAGCAAAGCCGGTCATTGACATTGTTGCTTATCGGGGTGGTGATACACTTATGGCCTGGCTATTTACTGGATTAACGCAGGGTTTGGGGTTAGGTTTAGCTGCAGTTGCTATTGTAGGAGCAGTAATCGCGGCGTTATGGGCTGTTGTTGGAATATACTTGGGCCGTTGGTTTGAACGCGATGATAGTTCTGCCATGTAAACCATTACACTCATTAATCAGTTATACGGTCACCTGCGTGCAACACAGTATGCCAAAGACAGTATTCATCTATACAATGTTCATCAAGATATTGCGATACCGACAAATTTGTCGGTTTAATGTACAACAATCAAACTCAGTTAACTTGGGATTACACTATGAAAAAATTCTCTATCGCTTCAGCTCTCGCGCTGTTGATAAGCTCTACGCCGTTTGCTCTCGCGGGCAATGAAGTAGGATCCACATTTAAGTATGTCGAATTAAATCAAATCGGCGATCCGGCAAAAGTGCTGGAAGTAAAAGAAGGTGTATCGCGCGCCTTAAAAGATGGCGAGATTAGAGTAGAGGTATTGGCTGCTCCGATTCACCCATCGAATACCTTACAAATTGCAGGTAAATATCTTACTCTCCCGGAATTGCCCTCAACCCCGGGAAGCGAAGGTGTTGGCCGGGTGGCTGAGAAATCTCCATCAGTGGCAAACCTGAGCGTGGGTCAATTGGTATTGCTTGCCGGTGTTGGAACCTGGAGCGAAGAACTGGTCGTCCCGGCAGCAGGTGTTATTCCTCTACCTGATCTCGGTGAACCCAGTATGGCGGTTATCGAACAACTATCTATGAGCACAATCAATCCGCTGTCAGCATTGCTCATGTTGAATTCCTACGCTGAGCTTAAAGAAGGCGACTGGATTGTACAGAGCGCTTCAAATTCAGCGGTTGGTGGCTATGTTGTTCAACTGGCAAAACAGCGTGGTATAAAAACGGTAAATGTTGTTCGTCGCGAAGGGTTGGCAGAGGACTTGATGGCAAAAGGTGCCGATGTTGTATTAATCGATGGACCTGATCTTGCGAAGCAAATCGCTAGTGCAACCAACAACGCTCCGGTTGTTCTTGCGATCGACGCCGTTGGTGGCGAAACATTTTCACGGCTTTCAGAAAGTCTAGGGGAGGGGGGCACACTGGTGACTTACGGTTTACTGTCCGGAAAACTTCCAACCTTTAATCCAGGCATGGCTATTTCTAAAGATATTCGTATACGTGGATTTTGGCTCACTAAATGGTTTCAGACTGCGTCAATGGAAGAGCGGCAGGGTGCTTTTGGACAAATCATTCCTTTAATAGCAAGTGGTGCGCTAAAAGCCGATGTTGACTCACGTTTCAGCATTGCCGACATTAAAGAAGCCGTTACGCGTGAAGCGCAGCGCGGCAGAAATGGCAAGGTACTTATTGTTCCAAGCAAGAAATAGCGAGGCTTTGAAAGAGCCACGGGATTGGTTGTTACTGTAACAATCCCTAGTGCTTTGTTGTGGGATTTTTAGTTTTGTTTTAATCGCTCCACTAGAAATTCCACGGCAGCCATAACCTTAGGCACAAGATACCGCTGTTTTTGATACAGCAGATAAATTGCCAGGTTGGGGTTCTGACTGACACATAGGACAGGGTTGAACACCAACTCTTCTAGCTTTCCGCTTTTTAGATAGTCGATCAGCGACCAGCGTGGCGCCATCAAGATTCCCAGCCCTGCCATCGCCTGATCGCCTAACCATTTGCCGTTGTTCGACACGGCTACCGGTATTCCAGATACATCGTGCCACTGCCCTTCCAGCTCGCAGAGCCAGGTTGTTGGGCCGGTTGGTGTGCGGTAAAACAAGCCATTGTGTTGCCTAAGTTCGAACACATCTTGTGGTGTGCCTTTGCTTTCCAAATACTCGCGCGAAGCGACAGGAATGAACTCATTGTCCATCAATCTGATCGCCTGTACGCGTTCGTTGGGGGCATAGCCTCCGCGTATCGCGATATCAACTTCGTCGCGTTCCAGAGATTTCAGTTCGTCACTAAGGCTGACATCCAAGACTATTTTCGGGTACAGCTGCTTGAATTCATCCAGCAATGGTAAAACCAGCCGCTCACCAAATCCCACCAAGGAGCTAATACGTAGCCGGCCCTCGGGTTTGGCTTGATAGCTGCGGACAGCTTCATCGCTCTGCTCCAGCCGAGCCAAAATGTCGTGTACTTGCTCGAAATACAGTTGACCAATTTCCGTTAGCTGAACAGAGCGAGTACTGCGTTGCAGTAGTGTTGCACCTAGGCTTTTTTCCAGATCAGCAATGCGCCGGGATATAGAGGAGGCCGGAACGGAAAATACGTTTGCGGCCTGTGTAAAGCTTCCCGTCTCCACCACTTTACTGAAGTAGCGTAGGGCTCTCAATTGATCCATAGGTGTTTGTTCACGTCTAATGATTTCGGACACTTCAATAAGCGATAATCACGATATCATTTATCCCATAAGCGTAGCGAGTACTATGGGTATCGATTAAGAAAACAGGGATGGGATGATAGGTGCTGCTCAAGGATGAGACCGGTAGATTCAGCTAATCCGGGGGTCTTAACCCCTTCCTATACTCGATAAGCCACATACCTTAAATTAATCATCGATTAATATCCGCTTTTGGCATTTAGCGGACTATTAGCTTCGACCAAACCTGGCCGTCTTAATAGTAGTGGGGCACTAATAATAGCCTGTCAATCACCTGTAGCCGGGATCTTGTTGTAGATTGAAAGAGAAGTGGGTCTTAATTCTGCCCTGCACTCTTCCTGATCTGACCTCAGAAACTTACCTTACCAGTATTGTATTCATGGAACGATTGTATCAATCTGGATCGATTAACTTGGTTTTAACCTGACTACGTATATTCAAGAAATGAAGCCGCACGTTCTAATAAGCTATCTAGATTAGATTCCAAAACCTTCAGTTTTCCTGAGTCAAAATGATTTCTACTATGGAGGCGATCCCTCACGAAAGCCACCTCCTCAACTACCTGATCGTGATTTGTCTCAATATCGACTAACGCTTCGAGCCATTCGGTCGCCACATCCTTTAAGCCGTCCCGTGACTCTAATGTCGGATTGTCGAGGATTGTCTGAGCTCGCTGCCGTGCTTGGGTAAAGAATTTCTGGGAGGTTATTCGCTTCTTCTCAATCCTACCTAAAGTTTCTATAGCACCAAGTCGGTGATCTTCTCGCCTGTTTGCCAATCCAATCCATAACGCTACGCAAGACAACGCCATTGCTAGAAAAGTAAACCAATTATTCAGGTCTTGTTCCATGATTCTCGGTCCGTGAATTCATTCATCTTGATTAGGCGGGGTGAGCATCTCTGACTTTAGACGCATGTAATCTTTCTTGCTCTGCAGTCCTTTGTAAAGAGCCCAACCAGAAAACACCAACGCTAGGACGCAGATAAAGCCATTGATAGTAAACATAATAATTATAAGTCCATGAACTCGAAGGAAAAGATTATACCTTGGCTTAGCAGTTATGGGGCAGATATTGACAAATTAGCTTTGATTTACTACCGGAAGGTCAAAGATAGAGAGAATTGGGGGGACAAATCAACTTGGCAACTCTGGTAGTCCGACTGTCAACGAACAAGGAGCAGTTATTGACATTTCATCCGCATCTTTAAATCAAAGTGTTGCAATTGAATCTACTGGATCACTAGCTCAAAATATTAACTACTCAGTAAAGATAACATATGCTCTACGAATGCTAATTAGACATGATGTTAATTACATAGCAGCACAGAGTAACAATGCGCTGTGCAAGGTAGACTTAACTGAAAAAATTTCAGGGGCGTTGTTCTTACTATTGCTGAATAGTGCTTATATCAAAGTATTGGAGGCATTGTTCTCTACTAACCGGCATCGACGCTCCCGAGAGAGGTCAGCCTTTTGGCCAGGCATCCAAAAAATACCTGGCTTCGATGGTGTCAGGCAAGGAAGTCTTCGTAGAGCCCAATAAGAATGATCGTTATGGCCATGTATTGGGCCAAGTATGGGTGCAGCCGTATGACCCTCCTTCCTGTGGCAAGACTCTTGATACAAGTCATGCTCAGCTTCTAGCAGGCATGGCATGGTGATGTAGATACTATGCTAAGCAGCAGTCGCGTGAGGATCGTGGGCGGTATGAGTCTGCCGAGGATGAAGCTAAAGCGAGAGGTTGGGGTTTGTGGTCTGAGGCTAGTCCGATAAATCCCTATGACTGGCGGAAGGGCAAGCGGTGAAACTCGGCGTATCAAATAGCGACGGTGCTTGACCGCGGTCAGCGAAAACATCCTGAATATATCGCCGGAAAGAGATGTTAAAGTAATTACAGACGATGGAAACGCCACGATTGATCAACCGTTAGATTAGAGTGACGTTAACGCAATGCGAAAAGGATACGGAATAAATATGTTGAGCTGGCTACACAGTCGTTTCTCGAAGAATACAAAGGACCAGGAACCGTCAATTTGCGGATTCATGCTATTCACCAGAAACCCTTCGGCCCTGATTTCGTTAAAACCTGCACAGGAGTCAACGGAGACAATGATGCAGAAACAAACGCCTTGCACATTAGTGCTCCCGGTCTCGATGACGCGACTGATGCAAGATTCACGAAGCTCTCACACTAAAGCAAATGGGAATTAAGGATGCTGAACTGGCTACGCAAGCGCTGTTCAAAATGAAAAAAAGTCCAGACAAAGGAATCATACAGCGGGTATGTTGGGTTCATTATAGGACAGCTCAAATTGAGGGATGATATTACTGCTCTCATAGTTGTGCCTAAGTCCCCGCAGAAGTGAACACACAATGTTTTTGCAGATGACGCAATAGAGTGAAAGGAAGCAAAGAAATAGCCAGTGAAGAGTTTGGCAGGCCAGTCGCACCAGAGTACCTTTAGTCGTCATAGGCTCAGTCATCCAATACCGTTGCCCAATTTTACACAACTTAGTGCAAATCTACGCAGATGGTATCAATACCTGAATGACCGCTCACAGACCCAGAACGGACATTGACCGTGACATCGGTATTACTTCTGCTCTTGACCCAGAGCAGCCCTTTATCAAAGAGCGATAAGGGTTCGATGAACGACTAACAGGTCAATTCTACAAACCAATAAACTGGGGGTGTGCTCAGCGCTTCCCCGGTTCCCTCAAGATCTGCTTTAGTCTTCTACATCATCCACATCAATTTGTCCGGTTAGACGTCGTCTGATATGCGACCATGACATCCCTGTTGCCAGTATCAATGATAGCAACAGCAATGCGAGATAACCCATCAGACTTGTGGAATCCAGGCTCAACCATTTCAAATCGACGAATAACCAGACAATACAACCAAACAGGGCAGCGCCGAGGCACACGCCTAACCACCCCATTGAGAGAAAGGTGGCGCGCAGATAGATGATCCAGGCGATCACTAACACTAAACCTATAATCGCCGGAACAGGACCAAACTCCATGCCGTCTTTTAGTAGCCATCCTATATAGGAATAGCCGCTGGGATTGTAGGTGCCAAAAGCAAGTGCGGCTGCGAATAACCAGCGTGCAAAAAAGCTGCCTGCGGTGAAATTTGTTGCCATGATTTTTACCTGTGGCTTTATGTGGAATGCAGAGGGGAAGTTAAACGGTAGCCGAGTACGTCGCTTGATGCAATAGCTTTAGCCCTGAGGTGGCTGTTTGCTGATGATTTGGGCTAAACTCGATTGAGCACTACATACAAGTTTTGTGACCTGTGCGCCTATTTCAAGTATGAAAGGTCCAGGGAGGCTTATTAAAGGCAATTTACTCAAATACGCCTATCCAGGAATTTAATTCTGAAAGAAACAGTAACGCTAGTAGCTCAACTGGGGCTCTGTGCATTGGTTTTGGCGTGCAGGGCCTGTGGGGAAGAAAATGCACCACCCTATTCCGAGAGAAGTATAGGAAGGACTAACGCCCCCACCCCACCTAATCTAACCTAATCCGCAGGCCGTGGGAACGCTGTTATCGCGGTTGAGGTCGCCGCCAGCTATTATAAACAAGCTGAATTTGTACAGCGACTTTGAGAAAGCCTCCGAGATGTATACATTAGATAATGGTCCAATTATGGTAAATTTATACAAAGCTTTAAAGCTTAAGAGACCGTTGATTAGATTTGATACGAAGCAACCCTATATCTTTTATCGAATAGAATGGGTGCAAATCTACACTTAACAAATAAATCAAGGAGATGCGCTACATGTACTCTTTATTTAAAGTGTTAATGTCTGAAGTTGGCACCAAACCGCCCCTAAGCCTCGACTAACCTCGGGGTTTTTTATGGTCTGCTTCCAGGCGGTTAGCTGCCGTTTATTTCACGCGTAATATAAAAGGGCTTTTGGCGGTTCGTGACCCACAACGGACTATGTTCACAAATTATCCTATACTCTTTCGACAATCAAAAATTTGTAAGGTATTGAAATGAATTCTGATCGTCTTAATCACTGGCTAACTCTCGGTGCTAATATCGGTGTGCTTGCTGGAATTATCTTTCTTGTATTCGAATTACAACAAAATACAGTCGCGACACAATTGGAAGCGGCGAGTAATTTTCAGAACACATTCAGCGAAATAGAATTATTCATCGCCGGAAGCCCCGAGTTTTCCGAACTTCTTCATAAGGGGCGTGAAGGTGAAGAAATTGCACCAGCGAACCAAATCAGATTATCGGTCTTTTATGGAAATGTTCTATTCTCTTGGCAATTTATTCATTTCCAATATTTGTCAGGTGCTATGGACGAGGAAATTTGGATTGGAACCCAAACTAAATGGACAAGGATAATGACTAATGATCGCGGATTGTTCGATCATTGGCAGATGAGTAAACTTGAATTCAGTCCGGCATTCAATGAACTGATTGTGTCTATCACGGGTAAAGTCAGATAGGGACCGCCATAGAACTCTGTAGAATGTTCTCTCGTTGTGCTAGCAGCATATGAAAGTCGCTAGTAGTCTATTTTCTATAGTGGACGGGGCGAAAAAAAGGTGTAAATCCTTCACGTAATAGTTTGTTCCTGGCACCAAACCGCCCCTAAGCCTCGACTAACCTCGGGGTTTTTTATGGTCTGCTTCCAGGCGATTAGCTGCCGTTTATCTCACGCGTAATATAAAAGGGCTTTTGGCGGTTCGTGACCCAGAGCGGTCCTTTATCAAGCATCTTTATCTACGCTCCAAAGCAGACACTAACTCGAAATTTTGGCCATTTACATCCGAAATCAGCTGCCAATGGTTCTCTATCTTGAAAAAGTGCTTGTACCTCACTGATTTATATAAGGCCGCTTATTGTTCAAGGGAAAACCCTTGAACACGTTATATTGAGCCAAAGGCTTGTTTTTGCCTGAGCATGTAAAGTGCGTTAAGGTTCTAACCTATTGAATAATGAGCTAAATCCAAGCAAATAATTTTACCTATAGACGAAGGGGTGAAACGTGAAAGCTAACAATCTAATTTTGGTCGAAGACAACGAAAGAGTAAGAACAATTACATTGAATAGACCCGAATCTCTCAATGCAACCAACAGTCCATTGCTCGATGAATTTACCAGTGCTTTGATAGAAGCGTCAGTTAAAGATGACATTGCCTGTGTGATAGTGACAGGCAACGGGCGCGCTTTTACCGCCGGAACTGATTTGGCCGAACTTGCCTCTCCCCCTATTTATAAGGATGGTAAAAGGCATGGTTTTGAACCTTTTATAGAAACAGTCGAGAGCTTCAATAAGCCGTTAATCGCTGCAGTTAACGGTATGGCGGTTGGCATCGGAGTCACTTTTCTGCCCCACTGTGATTTTGTGTTGGTGTCTCAAAGCGCAAGATTCAAAGCCCCGTTTGTCAGTTTAGGTGTTACCGCTGAGGCAGGTAGTAGTTTTCTACTCGCTCAAAGAGTCGGTATGCAGCAGGCCGCACACATTCTTTTTACTGCGAGTTGGTTTGATGCTGATAAAGCCGTCGACATCGGTCTGGCCTATAAAAAGACCGAAGATGATCAATTGATAAGTGAGGCGACCAAGTTAGCGCGGCAAATCGCTGTTCATCCCGTTGCCTCTTTGATTGCTACCAAACAGCTTTTAGTCGATGCAAGATTGGCCGATATACGCGCAGCCAGAGCGCGAGAAATACCGGTATTTGCCAATCTAGTTGGTGGTCCTGCTAACCGTGAAGCATTGAATGCCTTCAAGGAAAAACGAGAACCAGATTTCACCAGTCTTTAATTTGGGCTTGTGACAAACCCGATGTACAAACTGTGAGAAAGTATATTCGATACAATGGAGTATTCGATGAGTAAAGGGTTGTCTGAGAATGTAGACGTAAGCGGAATAAATATTCACTATTATCGAAGCCTGGGAGATAAACCCACCATGGCACTCTCTAATGGTTTCACCGACGGCCGCCTCAGCTTTCCGTACTGCCGACGGATAGGGTAGAGTGGCTACGAATAAGGCGTTTGTTTCGCCTATACTCGAAATGGTTCCGGATTTAGCTTGTCGCTGTAACTAAACGGTAAAATATAGTTGCGGTTGTATGGGGTAATTAGGCTGCTGTTTTTTTTCAACCTTGCCATTCTTACTTCACCGATAGTAATAGCTGGTGCGTCGTCAATATTCAATGAATCGGTTTGGACAGCGGCTTGCTTAAGTTCAATAGGATCATCTAATACCACAACTGCGGTATTTACCAATTCTGACTCAATTGCCAAGGGACACAGATCTTTTAGCTCTTGTATAGTACTTGTTGGCTAGGCTTGTTTAAAAGCATCGAGCAGGCATTGTTCTGCATCACCAGCGTGACTTATGCTGGACTGAGCAGACAAGCATAATGCTATGCACACAGTTGTAACTATAACTTTCATGAAAACCCCTAATTGAAATTCCTGATGGCCTATCCTACTGTTTTTTGACAGCGTAGATCACGATTTATTAGCACTGAATCAGTTATTGAAGCTTCGATAGGATAATAGTAGGCTAGCTGTGAAATTTCTATTTCTCGTTACAGTGAATACAAAATAATCGCTAATAAAGGCAAAGGAATCATTATGAATAAAAAATTAATCGGTGGCGTTATCCTCTCATCTGTTTTAGTCCTTAGTGGATGCGGTTCAACCCCAACATGGGAAGGCATGTCACAAACAGATATTTCTGAATGGAAAGAACTAGGACTAGACGCAGCAGCGTCGCAGGGCTGGAAAGAAGCAGGCATTAGCGCTGCGGATGCAGCTGATTGGATTGCGGCAAAGTTTGATCTAGAAGAAGCGTCTGAGTGGGCCTCTGAAGCCTTTACTGCAGCAGAAGCAGCGGACTGGAAAATCGGTGGATTTGATCTTAAAGACGCTGTTAACGCGCGTGAAAAAGGTTTAAGCCCCACTAAATAAAAACTCGCGCAACTTAAAAGCTCGACGTGATCCAGTATCCGTCGAGTTTTTTATTTCTGCAAAGCATCTATTTACTTAAGCCAAGCCTTGTATATAGTCGCTTCGCACTAAACCTTAGGGGTGGCGTTTACATTAATTTTTAAATGCCTGAGACGCGCAAGTGAACCTGTTGAACCTGATCCGGTTAATACCGGCGTAGGAATAGGTATGTTCAACCAGCCGTTTTATCGTCGCTCCGGGTCTCTTTTAATTTATGGAGACCAATATGCAATACAAACATCGTTATATAGTTGCCGCCATCGCGTTGGCATCGCCCCTACTCTCAGCTACATCTCTCGCTAACACTATTGAAGAAACAATAGTTACCGCTGATTTTCGTGATATTGAATTACAAAAAATGCAGCCAGTGTCACCGTTATGACAGCGGATGACATTAATAGCCGCAGCGCTCAGCACTTAGAACAAATGCTAGCGCTAGCACCCAATGTAAACTTCAGTGGTGGTAGCTCTCGCACTCGCTATATACAAATTCGAGGCATTGGTGAGCGCAGTCAATTTTCAAGTCCCATTAATCCGTCCGTTGGCACAATTATTGACGATGTAGATTTTAGCGGTATTGGCATCGCACGCACTTTGTTTGACGTTGAGCGAGTAGAAATACTCCACGGTCCACAAGGAACACGTTATGGCGCTAATGCACTAGCAGGTATTGTTGCCATCACCTCTACTGCGCCATCTGAAGACTTTAATGGCTATGTTGAATCAACCCTTGGCAACTACGACACATGAAGCTTAGGCGCAGCCAGCGGCGGCGCTATAACAGACGAATTGTTGTACCGCGCATCTATTCAGCAATATAAATCTGACGGCTATGTTGATAACACCTTTTTAGACAAAGACGACACCAACGACTTTGACGAGTTTACCCTGCGCGCCAAACTGCGCTGGTTGGCATCTACTCATACATGACCGTTCTTCGAAAAATGTGGTTCATAATTCCTATCTTCAACGACTCATCCAAAAGGTAAATGGATACGTTGCCACCATCAAGTCTCGTCAGGTCACCTTCGAGAACTGCAAAGCGACGGGCAACTTGTCCGGCGTTCTCCTACGCGGTGGTAAGATCACCGCCTGAGTCGAGGTACGCAAGCACAAAATGCCTGCTATTTTTCTTCAAGCGGAGGTAAGTTCAACGCTTCACGATAAGTATAATGATGTAAGGCAGGCTCATTTCGACCAAAGATGACATGATCCATGTAACCCGCAGCCATTCCCCTGTGACTGGATGCCGCAACTACGTAATCCTCATCACGAACAACGTTACCGGAAAACCTTTGCTGGTCACTCACGTTGGCGGCCATTTCTGCATAATCTGGATTATCCTTCTACCCGGCACATCTGTCAGGATCTTTATGACAGGCCCCATCACCCAAGCATGAATATGGCTTTCATTACCCCACAAAAAATCATAGCTTTCATTCGGGTCTTCCTTGATATCGAAAACCTGTGGCAAACTCAGTCTGTCCCTGATTACTCGCTTATAATTATTGGCTAGAATCCACAATATCAATTGATATTACTTACTCTAATTCAATCACTACTTTATCTAAGTTATCGCTAAATTTATTTGGTGCGGCGTATACCGAACGAATTACAGAACCACCATTATCGATTCCCACATCAAATGGTTCTGAAAGTGAATATTTACCTAAAACCACTTTGTCAACTGTCCCTTCACCTGCTTGCTCACCATCAATCAGTAGTGTAATTTTTCCAGTCGGAGTTTGTGGAGTGTCTCCTGCAACTGCTTCATAAATCACTTTTACTTCATGTTTGCCGGATGTTAAAGGTTTGTTTGCGGTAATGAAATAATACTCTTCGTCATAATAATTGTAGCCATATGTAACCATATTGTCTTTTACATATAGAGAATACCCCGCAAAATAACCACCACTTGCTGTAATTACCCCATCCGTTTTCCCATCTGTTTCCATCGTCGCAGTAATTGTATGGCTGCGATTTTTTGTCGGAGGCGAAGCAGCTTCTGCAATAAACTCTGCACCTGGAGTATAAAAAGTATATGTTTTCTCAGAAGGAGGATGAACACGATCGGTCACATTTTTAAGACGCGAAGCGATGTCATCGTACAGCGGATATACATTATATTTCCAAGCTTCTTCATCAAATTTCTTTATCAATTCTTCTAATTTTTTAGGATTAGTTTTTGCTAAGTTATTTGTTTCTGTGGGATCTTCGTCAATGTTATACAATTCCCAATCGTCTTTTTCAAAATCAAAAGTACCGGCAAGTACCCAAGGCATCCGTCCTCCATGTAATGCAACGGCTTTCCATCCATTATCATAAATCCCTCTGTTACCCAATTGCTCGTAATATTGTGTTGGGTGAGTTGTTGGTGCTTGAACATCGTTGAATGAGTATTGCATGCTAACGCCATCAAAAGGCATTTGCTTTACCCCATCAACTTCTTCTTGGAACCCTACCTTTGACACATCTAAGATAGTCGGGATAATGTCAATAATGTGGTGGTATTGCGTACGGATTTCTCCTTTTGCTTTGATACCGTTTGGCCAGTGCACAATTAGGGCATCACTTGAGCCACCATTGTGAACGGTTTGTTTGAAATACTTATAAGGTGTATTCCCTGCGGCCGCCCAGCCGGCATGATAGTGGTTGTCGGTTTCTGCCGTTCCCCAAGCATCATAAAAACGGGCGTTTTGTTCATAGGGAGTTAAACCAATACCATTTAGAACAAACATCTCATTATGGGAACCTTCTAAACCACCTTCGGCACTAGATCCATTATCAGAGGTTACAAGAATTAGAGTGTTATCTAATTGGCCTGTTCTCTCTAGTGTTTTTAAAATACGTCCAATTTCATTGTCGGCCTGAGTTAATGCAGCAGCTGCAGCTTCCATTTGGCGAGCATACATCCGTTGCTTTTCGGCTGGTATATCTTTCCAGGTAGGAATGTCGTCTGGAAGTTGAGCAAGTTGAGTGCCCGCTTTTTGAATTCCTTTTTCAATTTGGTTTTTTAATATTTGTTTGCGTGCAGCATCCCAACCCATATCAAACTTTCCCTTATACATATCAAGATATTCTTGAGATGCATGATGTGGTGCATGGAGAGTTGCAGTGGCATGGAACATCATAAACGGTCTGTCCGGCGAAATGGAAGCATGTGCCGTCAGCCAATAATTGGCTCTGTCTGCCATATCAACATTAACATTGTAATTAGGCTTGCCAATAGATGGATTAGATGGCCAATGGTCGTTATACATTACAGGAGCCATATTGTGAATGTCTGCTGACATAAAACCATAAAAATGATCGAAACCTTCCTCATTAGCCCAGCCATTAAATGGTCCGCTACTTGTAATTTCCCATAATGGAGTATGGTCCCATTTACCAAGGGCATAAGTGCTATAACCATTTTGTTGAAGCATTTTGGCGCCGCTAGCGGCACTTTCAGGAATCATTCCATTGTAACCAGGAAAGCCCATAGCAGTGAGCGCATGACTGCCTAAACCAATAGAATGGTGATTACGTCCAGCCATAAGGGCAGCCCGTGAAGGAGAACATAATGCAGTCGTATGAAAGTTAGTATAATTCAATCCATTGTCAGCCAGTCTATCAATGTTTGGTGTGTCAATTAGTCCACCATTGGATCCCAATTGAGCAAAACCTACATCGTCGAGTAAAATGATCAGAACATTTGGTACATCTTCTGGAGCCTGCGCACGCTCAGGCCAATCCTCTACAGAATCTTCATAAGACTTTGCGATTTTGCCTTTAAAGTCGTGACCACTAGAAAGTGTTTTCGTTTCTTCTTTAGCATCCATTGCCATTGTTGTTTGACTGGTAGCAATTAAAGCAACAATAAAAAAGATGCGAATTATTTTAGCAATTTGATGAGTGGAGTTATTCATAATATTCGTTAACATTTTGAGGCCGATAAAAGTAATGTACATCTTATAGCTAATGTGACATCGCGTACTGACCGGTGGCCAGAATGATCCCAATAATATATTATACTTAAAATTGCGGCTATCCGATTTGTATCAGCAAAGAGTTGCGCTATTTTTTAACACTTCAAAGTGAGTCAATCCGAGCAGTGAAGTATTCCATAAATTCATTAGAAGACGTGCGGCAGGCCGTTAACGGCGTGCAACTCTCAGTGCGCCAGCTATCGTCAGCGCCTGTGTCTGGCTGGGTGAGCCAAGCTCAATCAGAAAACGTTCTCTGCTCCGCAGGAAGAACCACTGGTCAGCTGGAAGTGGCAGGAGCGCTCTCAGAAACCCATGTTACTTTTGGGATTGTACTCTGCGACGGTGGTCCGACTAGACAATTTGGACAAACATCTGCTGCTCGATCTTTGATTCTCTTCCCGCCTGCCGAAGATTCTCACTCTGTCTATACGGGCGATTTGAAATACGTATCACTCGCCGCACCCAAAGCCAAGCTCCTATCGCTTGCAGACAAACAGGAGCTTCGATTGCGGCAAGCTGATATTGTCACACCCCAGTCCATTCCGGCGAGTGACGCACTACTAAGTTCAGTTCTGAGATTACACTCCCTAATCGGCGGATTGGAAGATAGGGCCGACGGCAATGCGCTCGACGACTTAGTCGAAGAAACACTTTGTGCTGCATTAGATAATCTGACAGTAACCGGAGCTGATAATGCCATCGAGTCGCGACAACACCACTATGAGGTAGTCGTTCGACAATGCTGGGAATACGTTGATAGTAATAAGACAAAAGCCTTGACTGTGAAGAACCTTGCCGACACCTGTGGTGTCACACGAATCACTGTGCACAGAGCCTTCTTAACAGTATTGGGTACGCCTCCCAGTGAATTCATTCGAGCTATCAAGTTGAGCGGCTTCAGGGAAGAACTGTTGGCTAGTTACTGCTCCCAAAAAATAACAGTTACGGAACTTGCTGGAGACTGGGGCTTTGATCACCTAGGCCGATTATCCACATACTATCAGCGCGCATTCGGTGAGCTTCCCAGCGAGACATTAAGGAAAACGAAGAAACAGGCCACGAAAAGGGTCTGATCCAGCGGCTTTGGTACGGCCGCCTGCCGGGATGTCGCCACTACAATTTCCACGCTTAGGGCGCACACCCTAATCGCGCGATTCAAGATACCGTATGCTTAACTGACTAGTTTCAATGACTCCGCGTTAAGTATACTGTCGTCTTGTTCAAAGGTCCCCTATATCAAAGTTGCTTTTAATGGTGATTTTGTCGCTAGCGTGCCAGAACCTGCATCACTAATTTTATTAGGGATCGGTTTGGCTGGTATCGGAATCACTCGCAGGCATCGTAAAGTCTAATTCTAATAACACATCCAATCCCGCCCGCGCCCATCGCTGCCAGCGGGTTATATTGTCACCCAGAGTATCTGGTGCTTGTAGGCGTCATTTTATATTGTTCATAAAACCTGTGACTTTGCTCTACTGCTACAAGCGTTAACATCTACTTTTTCTCCTGATAAAGTAGTAGCAATGACTTCTCTTGGCACCAAACCGCCCCTAAGCCTCGACTAACCTCGGGGTTTTTTATGGTCTGCTTCCAGGCGGTTAGCTGCCGTTTATTTCACGCGTAATATAAAAGGGTTTTTGGCGGTTCGTGACCCATAACCGCCATGCTAATGGTGCCTATAATTTTGCGTTCTTCCACCTTGGGGTGGCGTGGTTCTTCGTTGGTGAATAATAGAAAGTGACCCAAGGCTACCAGTGAAATAAGAACCACCACTAAAGTTAATAACCTAATATTCTAATAATTTTACTGCTTATAAACCCTGCATATATCTGCTCGTCGACAAACTCTACACTTTTCTAGATTCGCAAAGATGGTCAATTTTTAATCGCCTTGTATTTCAAAAGGTTAATACTATTGGTGTAAATATTGCAGTCTAAATTAATGTCAATATTGACACGAATCAGATTCGGGAAATTAAATGGATTTGATCTTTTAGCCGAGGAAAATAGAATGAAAAATATATTGTTTTTTCTGGCATGTCTTTTTGCTATTAACGCCAATGCTGTATTACTTACCGATATACAATATCAAACTTCAACTGGACAGTTATTCACTCACAATTTGTCAGGGCCTGCTTCAGATGGAAATTCTGGAACACTAACTGTTCATGTTCGTGGAGATTTCTATCAAGGTGGTATATATAACGAGAATTATTCTATGGCAATTGATTTGAATGTGTTGGGTAGCGGCATTAGTTTCGATAGCACTGGAGCATATGATCTTACGACACATACTAGTGATGACCGCGAATTCTTTATGGATTTTTTGATACCTGCAGCTACCTTAGCATCGATAATGTCTGACCTCTTGGCAGTAGTTACCGTTGATTTTGGAATTGGGTCGAATAACTTCCAATCCTACTACTTTTCAGAAGTATCTCTAAATTACAATGGCGGCACTTCTAGTTCCGTACCAGAGCCTGCATCAATTGTATTGCTAAGCCTTGGATTGGTCGGACTTGGCTTTAGTCGCCGTAAAACCAAAGCCTAGAGTCGTAACCAAAAGTCTAAAAAAGACGGCTCTTGCGGGGCCGTTTTCTTTTGCTCATAAAACCGATGCTATAAATTTAATGTGGCTGAATGTCTCAAGCTGGCACTAAGTGACCTATATGCTTCGATAGGTTCGGGGCATTTTTATGTCTGCTTACGCGTGTATAGTGAACCTTGGCCTGCCATTACCGCTTTAGCGCGCTATTGGTCCTTAACGGACTTTCTCTCAGACGTGTTTCGGCCGCCTCAGCTGCTATGCGGCATTGCCGTATTCCGGACGGATACGGTAAAGTGGCCACGAATAGGACTTTTTTTTCGCCTACACTCGATCTCGCTATTGAAATAAAGCGATGAGAATCCGATGGTTTATTGATGCTCTTTCTAAGATTGATTAAAGGGTATTGAAGTCTACGAAAAAGCCAGAGTATGCTTTACTGCAATGTAAACTAATTCGCGATCGAAAATCATCCAGGGTTTTGGTGATTTCAATATCATGCTTCAAAATAACAAAGGATTTGAATAACTTTGTATAATACACTCTGACTCATTGACGGCCCGATAACCCTCAGGAAATATATGTCTACAAGATCGTCTGTTCATAAAAGTTATTCAACATTTGTGCTGTTATTGCTTCTATCCTCGTCCGCTTGCTTCGCCCAACAGGATGGGCGTTACCACCGAGTATCCATTGCTCATGGCGGTGCGAGTCAACTGCTTCCTTTCAGTTCATTAACAGCTTTTCAAGCTGCATTACCGATGCAACCGGATTATATTGAAACCGATGTGCAGCTGACGGCCGACGGCGTACTCATCTGCTTTCATGACCTATCACTGGAAAACCGTACCAACGTAGAAGAGCTTTTTCCCGATCGGTTTTCAGAAATTGAGGTCGATGGGAAAATTGTGAAAACGTGGTATGTCAATGATTTCACAGTGCATGAAATCAAGTCACTGGATTTCGGTTCGTGGTTTGGCCCCCAGTATTCCACTGAACGCATTGTCACATTCCAAGAATTGATCGCCCTGAGTAGGGGTAAAGTTGGACTATATCCAGAGACTAAAGATCCGGGGTTCTACACTGCTAGAGGGCTTGATATCGATAAGGCTCTGCATGACATATTTGTTCAAAATGGCTTACACACACCAGAGGGGCAGATCGATACGCCTATTGTCATTCAGTCGTTCCACGAGTCCAGTTTGAAGCGTCTAAGGGAGCTCAACGGAGACAACTACGCATTAATACAGTTGGTTTGGCCCGGCAGTACTTACGATTATTTAAGTACGGAAGGCCTGCAGCACATTGCCACCTATGCCGATGGCGTAGCGCCATTACTTCACATGGTACTACCCCCAAATCAAAGTCGTATCGAGGCAGCTCACAATAACGGTTTGTGGGTCCATGTCTGGCATATCGACGAGGGGTTTCCAGCTGCGGGGTATACGACCATAGATTATATAGCCTATTTACTGGATGTTTTACAGATAGATGGCGTGATGAATCATGAGCCGGATCAGTTCCCACGCCGATAAAGACTCTGGGCCGATAGGATACGTGGCCACGAATAGGGCGTTTGTTTCGCCTATACTCTTCGGTCCGCTTTTTCCCGAAACTTACATCTTGTTTAGTTTCTTACTGGCACATTAGCGACCGTCCGGTTAATGCGGGCTCACTAGTCGCTTAGTGACCCGGAACGGACATCGACAGTGGTATCGGCTTTACGTTTGCTGTTGACCGTGGGTTCAGCCACGGATTTAGCTTTCCATGCAAATTAAACATAGTTGTCTTTGTCGAAACTCTCTTGTTGACTTAGTAATGAAGCCTTATCAAAAAAGAAATTGGTATTAGGCGAGGGCTAAAAATGGCGCTAGAATAGGCCAATGTTTAAAAGCTAGCCGGGTGTTGCAGCAAGGTTAAACTTTCTCCAGCGTTCTTTTTTGGCTAACGTTGAAAGACGACTGCTGCGATTTTAGATAGGGATGTCGATCTAGCACTGGGCTTGTCATTTTATATTGTCTATTTCAACTATCACTGCGAATCAATAACTCGACCAGGTAAAATATTGCAATGAGCTTCGCTAGTAATTCATCCTTAGGTTCGCCTGCGTTAGTGCAGAACTCTCGGTCGGTACTTTGGGTTTTGTTGGTGGGTATGTTGGCCACGGGTTTCCCTTTTACTATTTTGGCGGTGGCACTGAAACTGATAGCGCAAGAGCTAAAGGTGTCAGAAGCCTTGGCCAGTTGGTCTGTTTCAGCGCCTATGTTGATCTCTGCTGTATGTATGCCTTTTTTAGGCAAGCTAGGCGACTTGTATGGCCATAGACGAATATTTCTTATTGGTATTGTTGGCTCTACAGTGTTTGCCTTGTTGTGCTATTTTGCCAGCAATATTTGGTGGCTGGTGGGGTTGCGAATTCTCAGTATGGCCTTTGCAGGAGCCACAACACCTTCGGCCATGGCATTAATCTTTCATGTGTTTGACCAAGATAAAAGAACCCAGGCAATAAGCTGGTGGGCAATGGGAGGACCGGCATCAGCGGCTTTAGGTCTGATTATTGGGGGGCCATTGATTGATGCCATGGGTTGGCGGTCAATATTTATATTTCAAGCTATTACCGGCGTGCTGGCCTTTGTGTTGGCATTGCGAGCTTTGCCTGAAACCGGCCAGCGCACTGCAAAGTTTGATCACCAAGGTAACATTTTGTTAATTGTCTCTTTTTGTATGTTGTTATTTGCGGTGGGCTCGATAACCGATACTAGTATTGCAGGATCTTTAAAATGGCTGAGTCTGGTTTTGGGGGTTGCAGGTTTGGTTTTTCTATACAAAATCGAAACTAAAGTTGACGAGCCGATAATTCCGCCATTATTGCTGCAACAAAAGAGCTTTATGGCACCAGTTGCCACGTCTTTTATTTGCCAGGCTGCGTATTTAGGTGGCTTTGTGGTTACGCCCATTGTCTTGATTGATCAATTTGAATTCAGCATAGCGCTTGCTGCATTGTTTATGCTGGCACGGACCATGAGTTTAACCATTGCCTCTCCCATTGGTGGGCGTTTGTCGGTAGCTTTTAGCGAGCGGACGGTAGTTTTGTTGGGCTTGTTAATACAGGCCGGGGGACTGGTTGTGGTGGGGCTTGGTGTTTTAACCAGTAACATTGTCCTGCTAGGCATTGGTTTGGTGCTACAGGGTATAGGCCATGGCTTTGCCTTGCCCCCTTTAACCTCAGTAATCTCATACTGTGTGCCGCCCCAGCTATTTGGCACTGCATCCGGCGTAAGCCGCCTAGCCACCCAAATAGGAGCATCCCTAGGGCTAAGCTTTTTCAGCGCCCTCTTAATTATGGACAGGAATGACTTTGGTTTAGCCGAGATTTTCTATCTGGGCGCCGGTATTACTCTGCTGGGCCTACTACCTGCAGTAGCCATAACCGGCAAAAACACAACCCAAGCCGTACTCGATTCCTAAGCTATCAACTATAGACAGGCATGAATATAGCCGCCCAACTACAACTTGAGGTATCTCGGATTCTAGATCTTCTCCGGGAATAGGGTCTGCCGTCCCTTATGCTGAGGGAGTTTTCCTCGCGGCTACATCGGCTAAGCGCTTCATAGAGTCTTGCCATCAATCCACAGGAAAAAGCCCGGTGTTTTACCGGGCTATGTGACGGGCTCTCGTTTAATTTAAGTCGTCATCTTTCCAGTATTTGGTGCCTTGCAAGGTGGCCTGTAACGCCAGGCCGCTTTCGGTCAGTTGGTAGACTGTTACGCCATTAACCACTGAGCCTGCAGCGCTACCTTCGCCGCCCTTATCACCGGATTTTGCCGCAGCGTCAGCCTGGCCAGAAAAGTCCCAGCCTTTATCGACGAAATTGTCAAAGGCATCTTTGGTGTGAAAGGCGAAAACCGCACGAAAATCTTTTACACCAAGACCAATACCGATACCCGCTGAAGCCATTTTCATGTAGGTATCTTTTCCGGATTTATTGTTGTGAGCGACACCACTGCCGCCACCGGCGGAGAAAAATATTACATTGACACCTACATTGGAAAAAACCGCATATCCGTAGGCTTTACTAATGGCTTTCTTTGCATCGGCTTCTTCTTTGTATAGCCGGGTTAGGGTTTCCTGTCGTGATTTGTTAATCTCGGCACGATCTTTATCATCATTTGCCAGCGCTTGAAAAGATGAAAGTGTTAGTGCCAGGAAGATGGCTAGCGATTTAAAATAAAGGTGAGAAATCATAATGATTATCCATAGGTGATGGGTGGAGAGAATGGTTTATGCCTGCTTGGGGCAAGCTAGCGTTAAATGGACAGGAGTAAAAAGTTGCCATGATTACGCTGATGGCCAAATCCTAGCTTAGATCAGCTTGGTTAGACAGTATTATAAGGCGATAATGACATTTGTTTGATGTGATGCAATCATGCGTTGTCAGTAGCGAAATAAATGACGTTACTGCATGAGTTATCCAGGCGTTGATATGCCTAGAACCACTGTAATAACGGGAAGTACCAGCGGATTGGGTAAAAAAAAACGGCTGAGTATGAGCATAGGCGAAACAAACGCCACGGGAGGATAAATTATCAATAGTCAACCAATAGCAAAGACGAGAGCCGCCTCAGAGAGATTTTTTTTGTTTATGGGTGTTCTACTCACGGCGATCGTATTACTCGGTTTTATACCGCCGGTGCTGTCAAAGCCAAGCGGAGCTTTCTCGTTACCGTTGCTCTACCACCTGCATGGAATGGTTTTCCTATCTTGGTTTGGTTTGTTTACCTTGCAGGCTTATTTAGTACAAGGCAGGTATTTACGACTCCATCGTCAACTTGGTCAATGCAGCATTGGTGTCGCTATTGCCATGCTGATTACGGGATACTTTATGATGAGAGCGGCCTACGCTTTACCCGAGTTTGTAATCGGCAACAATAGCCACGCCGCATCGATGATGTTCCCTACGACAGACTTGATTAACTTTAGTATTGTTTTTGTGTTGGGCTTTCTCAATCGTGCCAACGCGGTAGCTCACAAGCGTCTAATGCTGCTCGCTGGCATGTTGATTTTGGACCCGGCTGTGGCTCGGCTCATTGGCACTGTCGGTGCGCCTTTTCCGTTTATCCCGATTGTTGAACTCGGTCTTTTTGTCTTATTGATCGGCTACGATCTAGTAAGGTTGAGCAGACCTCATTGGACTAGTCTGTTAGGTCTGGCACTTTTTTTTGCAGCTATGGCCGTCAAGTTCACCCTTGCGCAGACGTCTGAATGGGTAAATATTGCAAAAATATTATTTGGTTAAAGCAATGTGACCTGAGTGAGTTGCCTGAGCAGGTTCATGCCAAAATAAATCGGACGTTCATAAGTGCTAGGTCATTCCTAACGGATTGCCACATGCAACACTCTCCATCTCATTCGACATAATAGCAACAGTAGGGGCGTGATATGAATTGGGATGCAGTTGGAGCAATAAATGAAACGATTGGTGTTCTAGCGATAGTTGCGACGCTAATATATTTTGCTAGACAGATTTCCCAAGCAAATAGTATTTCAACAGCTACTGGTGCCCGAGAGCTTCAGCAACAGTACACGCATGTTTATACCTTGATCGCAACAAACTCTGAAATTCGAGGCCTCGTCACCAGGCTAAAAAATCCAAGCTACATTGTTCAATCAGAAGAAGAACAAGAACAAATCGATAGTTTTGTCCCTTTACTTGCGGGTATATGGCTCACAACAGCAATCGCCCACGAACAAGGTCTAATAGACCCCTATATGTATCGAATATATTGCGAAGATGTCGATGTCAAACTCACTAAGTGGCCTGGATTGAAACCGCATCTAGTGACTTTTGCTAAGTCATACGCTAGCACTAAGGAATACGATATTTTTCACAGTTTATATAGCTGACGTGTCTCATGTCCGAAAATCGTGCCCGCAATGGAAATTGTTATATCAGCAATACTAACCAAACCAATTATTGGTGTTAGAAGTAAAAATAGTCTGTTCCTGACCCAGAGCGACCAGTAACCAATTTCATAATACCCTCCCCGAAAGCAGACACTAACCCAGTTTTTTTGCCATCTATCCCCGAGATCAGTAGCTCCGGTCGTTACATCCCGGATATAAATGTTGTAATTGATTGATTTTTCTGAAGATGCAATTACGATCACGGGAAAGGAATTGATAGTAATTAAGTTAAGGATGCTGCTGATGCTGAAGGAGAGGCGCGCGTCAAACAATTGGATAGAGTAGCGATGTATAACGAGAAGGAAACGTCGACCGCGCAAAAATAGTTCTGCACCATTGATTTATACTTAATAACTGTACAGTTGAGTGCAAATAATAGCCTGTCGATTGCCAGTAGCCGGGGTATCGGAGAATGCTCTGCGTGCACCCAATTCCTACCTTCCAACAAGAATTGTGTGGCGAGTATTTTCTACAAACGTCGCTTATCTTGAGAATAGCCTCTCCGGTTTAGCGAGCCAGCAATTGTTTACCGGTGCTACTGAGCTTATGACCGCCAGGGCGATGATTCAGCAAGGCTGTTGTTGCTAGCGCGTCCAAGGCGCCGCCTGGCCGATCTGGGAGCCAGTTTTCGTGTTATCAAAGAGGGTCAACTTGCTGCTAATTTTTTGTCGTTAGTATATAGTATATAAAATAGTGACGTGATCGAATTACTAATTCAAGTGTCGATGCAACTTTTGTCAAAGGGATTGTGTATCAACCGCTGTTTGAAGCTAACCCTCTTGTCTGGTTGCCTTCACTCAGCGACCATTCACAGTCGTCGTTAAATCATTTTCAAAATTAGAAATCAGGGATAACTATGGATTTAGGACTCAAAGGCAAACGCATCATCGTGACAGGCGGGAGTAAAGGCATTGGCCGCGCAATTACCACTAGCTTACTTAATGAAGGTGCTCGACTGGCTATTTGTGCCAGAGATGAAGAGAGACTCACGCAAGCGACCTCAGAACTGTCAGTGTTAGGCGAGATTCACGCACAGCCCTGTGATTTAAGTAACCCAGAACAAACCACAGCATTTGTCGACTGGGCCAGTGAACAGCTCGGCGGTCTGGACATTTTGATTTCGAATGTCAGTGCCGGTGGCGGCGGAAGTTTCAGGGACAGCGTTGAGACTGACATCATTGGTGCACAAGCACTAATGCGCGGCGGGCTTTCACATATGGCGGATCAGTCCGGTGCTAACATTATCTGTATCTCTTCCCGGGCGGCCTCCATGGGCATACCCTTCTTGCAGTCCTATGCCGCAGTGAAAGCAGCAACGATCAGCATGGTAAAGTCGATGGCAATGGAGGTGGCACCCCGTGGTATTAGAGTCAATGCGGTATCGCCGGGCGACATAGAGTTTGAGGGTGGCGCTTGGGGCGAAGCTAAACTGCACAACCCAAAAGTCTACGCCAAGTTTCTGGCCGACAATCCCATGGGACGCATGGGTACATTGGATGAAATCGCTGACGTCGTGACGTTTATCGCCAGTGAACGAGCCAGCCTGGTGTCAGGCGCAAATATATTGGTTGATGGTGCGGCGACGACAGGATTGCAAATCTAAAACCTCCCTGAACTTTCATCGAATGAAGTTGGGTAAATTTAGCAAGGTTGGTGAATTTAACGTTGGAGCGTATTTTTTGATAAACGCATGCTCAGTTTCACTAACATTTTCGTCGCCCTCCTGCTCCGGGGATGTGCTAACACTGATGCGCCGCTTGATGGCCCCAGACAAGATTTCGGCGGCCGCCTCAGCAGCTATGAGGCAGTGCGGCACTCCGGACGAATAGGGTAGAGTGGCCACAAATAGAGTATTTGTTTCGCCTATACCCCTACCATTAAATCGAGCCAAGGATTTTGCTTATATTCTTTCGGAACTTTTCGCCAAAGGGCGGTCTTGCGCCAATGATAGGCAGCACATCGATCATGGTTTGGCTGTAAATCGCGCGCGCGTGGCTCATGTTTCTAAACCCTTCGGGACCGTGATAGGCACCCATACCAGAAGCACCAATGCCGCCAAATGGCAGATCCTCTTGCACGTAGTGCAGCGTAATATCATTGATACAAACACCACCACTTTGCACGTGACTCAGTAAGTACTCCTGCTCACTTTTATCTTTGCCGAAGTAGTACATGGCGAGGGGGTTTCGGCGGGGTTCAATCATATTCGGAACTTCAGCGATATCAGCATAGGTCATGATTGGGAGAATGGGACCAAAAATTTCCTCGTGCATAACCAGCATGTCTTCATTGACGTTTTGTAGAATGTGTAAAGGCATGCGACGGTTGCCTTCGGACGCACGAGTCTTGTCAGCACCAACAATCGTGAGCTTAGCCCCCTTTGCAACTGCGTCATCAATGTAGTTCTGCAACCTGGCGAAGTGTCTTTCGTTGATAACACCGGTGTAATCCGTATTTTCGGTTATGTTCGGATACATTGACTGCGTCTCGTAAATTACCTGTGCAATGAGCTGTTCTTCCAGCTCCTTCGGCACGAGGACGTAGTCTGGCGATAGGCACAATTGACCACCATTTAAAAGCTTACCGAATGTCAGGCGTGTTGCAGCGAGTTCAAGCTTTGCACTGCGACCAATGATGACGGGTGACTTGCCACCAAGTTCTAGTGTGACGGGCACCAGATTTTTTGATGCGGATTGCATTACTTGCGCACCGACGCGAGTGGACCCCGTAAATATAAGGTGATCGAAAGGCAGCTCCCCAAATTTTTGACTAATATCTGCACCACCGGTTACCACCGCAACTTCATCTTCTGAGAAATATTTAGGGACAACCTCGGCAAACAATGCCGCTGTTTCAGGAACGAACTCTGAAGGTTTAAGTAACGCACGGTTACCGGCAGCCAACGCACTTGTCAACGGTGAAACAGTTAGGCCGAAGGGTAGATTCCAGGGAGAAATGATGCCCACAACCCCCTTGGGGAAATACCTGACCTGGCTCTTTCCTCCCAAAAAGTTCATTGGTTTGTTGGTTTTTCGCTTTTCTGGTTTCATCCACTCTTTCAAATGTTTCATTGAATAATCGATTGCTTCCACTTTTGACGCGAATTCTGAGAACAAACTGAATTCATAGGATCGTGCACCACCAAATTCGCGTTTGGTCGTTTCCGCAAACTCTGTTTTATTTTCAATAATCAGTGCCTTTAGTCTCTTTAGGCGGTCGATCCGTGTTGCATAAGTGACCTCGCCTTCAGCACGGAATTCGCGTCGCTGTCGGTCGACTAATGTCTTCAGGTTCTGAAGCTCCAATTCAGTGACGTTGTTGTGTTCTGCTATGCTCATAATTTCTCTCCTAGGTCGCTCTGCGTTTCTTCTGTTTGGTAATTTACACAAGGGTTGGATTTGATTAGAGGTTGGATGCCACTTCCGCGCGTATGCCCTCTATGATGCGAACTGCATTCTTAACGAAGAGGGGTTCAGATGAAAAACTGGCAATAAGGTTCTGAATATCTTCAGGCAACTCTTCGTTATCAAGTGATGGGCCCTGGTCAGCTCGCGTCGCACCAATCAGGAGGACGCCCATTGTTTTTACGACCTCTCTAGCTTGCGCTTCACTCAATTTAAGGGCAGTTGACGTGTATTCCGCAATAACCTCTACCTGAAGTATGAACACTCGTTTCGACTCGATCAGCCTGGGGATCGCAACATTGTGTTCGATGACATGTTCAAGCCTGATGAGTAAAGGTAAGAAGGTGCGATCCGCCAATGCAGTATTATACAGCCCCTGGGCATAAGCCTTGCTCGTCATGCAATCGGATAAGTATCCGATGAAAACCTGGCTCCACCGAATCAAGCTTTGCTCATAAAGGGTCAAGAAAAGCTCTTCCCTGGTTTGGAAGTAAAGGTAGAGCGTGCCCTTGGCTACTCCGGTATTCTTGGCGAGTTGAGCCATAGAAAAGGCCTCATACCCAACCTCACGGAAGTACGTTTCGGCGGCCTCTAGTACGGCGTGCCGCCGCAGCGCCTTTTGTTCTGCGCTTCTCGCCCTCTGATTAATCACAACGGCTGAACTCATGAGCGTCTCCACACTGCTTTTTGTTTGGTTGCTTGGCCAGGGTTGTTTAACAATTCCCGAGCAATAACTGACCATCGTTCAACTATATAACTGACCGGTGGTCATTTCAAGATATTTCTTCGTTAATAACACTATTACTCTTCAAATTCAGAACGGCCAGGTCAGTGTGATTATCGATGCACCCAGAGAAATGAGCGTGGTTATATCTGAACTTACAGAAAACAATTCCAAACAATAGTTATATGGGGGGTGTGATTTTATGGATTCAACCTTCTGATTGTCCTTTCTGTGGCCAAACACTTGATGCTAACCATGCTCAGCCTCTGGCTGGTATGGCATGGTGTGTACCGGTGCTACGCGAAACCGCAGTCACCAGAAGATCGTGGACGTTATGAGTCTGCCGAGGATGAAGCTAAAGCCAGAGGCTAGGGCGCTGGCACTTTAAAACGGTTGCCCCAGTCACCTTATCAACGATACCTTCCCGCTATAGACTCTGGTGCCCGGGGTGCACCGTTATCGACGGATGCCTGTTACTCAGGTCGAGAAGCTTGGCAAGACTGACTGCGCTCTGGGGTTGATTGTTGGAGAACGTGCCGGGTTCTACAGCGTTGTTCCAGCCCCAGCTTGTGTGCGAGGCATCGCCTAAGATCAGCTGCGGACCGGTGGTACTTCTAATGAGGTAGGCCGTGGAGCCCGGGGTGTGTCCCGGGACGTGAATGGCGAACACCGATGCGTCGCCAAAAACGTCGACCACATCGCCATCGTCAAATTGCCATTCCTGCAAGATACCAAATTTCGACAAAATATTGTCCGTTGTCGGCTGGGTAAACACATGTTGAAAACTACTGGTACTCGCCTCGTTGGGCCCAGTGTAAATGGCCGTGCTGGCAGATAAATCCAATAGACCCATTATATGGTCGATATGAATATGGGTTAGAAAGACGCCGGCAATCGCGCTGGAATTTTGCTGGCCGACCTGCTGCGGCGAAGCCTTCTCGGCACTGCTGTGTGCCATCAATAAGGCACCGGTGGTTTTTTCAACCCGGAGCTTGTCCATACCCATGGCCATCGCTACGTAAAAAGGCACGCCATTATCCACCTCGGGATTAACAAAACCCTCTGAGATACCCGAATCAATCAAGTACAGGCCTTTGTCGGGGTGGACGATGGAATAGGTATAGATTTCGATGGCCTCGTCGCGGTCGTCGATACCCGCTGCAATAGCTTTGGGGCTGTCCAGATTTAACAATCCCGACAGGTTAATCGCCCAGTGCGCCGCTAGGTGTTTCTCGAATACGATCGGCCCCGGGGTATTAATCACTTTTGCGATCTCAGCCAGAGTTGTTTTTTGCCCCAGCGCTGCCGGTTCAGTGGTCAAACTACTGGCGCTACAGCCCACCAGTGCCGGTATCAAGATAGTAAACAGTAGGGTTATTGAGCATTTCATTGTGGTTTCCTCTGGTGTATGAGTAGTGTTTTTAGGGGACAGATACAGTATATTTATTCTTTATCAGATGTATAGGTGTTTGAAATGCATAGATCCATGCAAATATGAATAGATTGAAATTGTCTTGGGAAGATGCCCAGGTGTTTCTAGCCGTGGCGGAACACCGGAGTTTTAGCGCTGCGGCAAAGGCCTTAGGTGTTGCCCAGCCGACTATAAGTCGCCACATTCAACAGCTAGAAACCATGTTAAAACAGCAGTTGTTTGAGCGCGGCAAGCACGGTGCGAGCGCTACCGAAGCCGCTACCAAGTTACTTCCGGCGGCGGAACAAATGGCTAAATGGGCAGCGGAGTTCAATCGCCAGGCACTGGGTGTAGGCAATGCAATATCCGGGGTGGTTAAAGTCGCCGCGTCGCCGGGTGTCGCTGTCGAGCAGCTCGGGCCCTTTGCCGCAAGGCTGCTCGCGGTAGAGCCCGACATTACCCTAGAGGTCAGCTCTTCGATCGAGCATATCGATTTAACCCGTGGTGATGCCGATATTGCTATTCGCACCCAGTACCCCAAAGAGTCCGAGTTGGTGGTCATGCATACCGCTCACTCCCAACCCATTGTCGTATCGTCGAAGGCTTATGCCGACACCCTAAAGCAGCCCTGTAGTTGGCGGGACTTGAAGTGGGTGACCTGGAGTAGCCCCTATCTCAATGTCACTCCGCGGCCGATATTGGAAAAGCTTATCCCGAATTTCGAACCGGTTTTTAGCTCCGATGATTATCTCGCGCAAAAAGCGGCAGTTATTTGTGGTGTGGGGGCGATGATCATCGGTAAGCCGATCGGGTTTGATCTACCAAATTTTATTCGCTCAGAGCTCGTCGAAATAGATATAGGGGTAACCATCCCGCGGGCTGAATTCTATATTGTCTGCGCCAAGAGCATGCAACAAGTACCCCGGGTTCGGGTGGTAATCGAGCGCTTGATCGAGGCCTTGGAGGAGGGCGCCGGCAAAGGCTTGGGGTAATTGATAATCGGCGCCGCCTCAGCAGCTATGCGGCATTGCGGTACTCCGGATGAATAGGGTGGGGTGACCAGGAATGGAGCGTTTGTTTCGCCTATACTATTTTGCTTTGGGCTCTGCGCATCACTGGTTTTAGGCGCTCAAAGGTTCTGATTCTGACGACAATGCGGTTTGCAAGGATAAAACCGCCTCTTCGATTGCCGGCCGATGACTGCTTTCAAGCACCTTACGCTCACTCTCGAAGCCGGCCTGCTCTTCTTGACTTAGAGCTTTCCATTTTCCGAGAATAGGGATGTGAGCGGTCGCTTTAGCAAGCTGATCAAATGCTTGATAGCCGATAGAATCTCTTTCAGAATCTGGCAATGCTAACCTATAGGCCATGATCCGAATAGCAGCCTCAGTGAGAGAGACTTGTTTTTGTTCAATCACACGCAACATAATGGAGATATTTTTCCTGGCAGTATCGGCCGCTTCTTCCATACGTAATGTTTGATTTTTTTCTGCAATAAGCCGCCGTTTTTCGTAGCCTCGACTCTTTATAACAAGATAAGCGGCGTAAACCGCCAAGCAAATAACGATTAGTCCACCAATTGACATCATTATTGTTACCATCATCGTAATCACCTATTGGGAGCAAGGGAGTTAAAACTCCACTGCAGGTAGTGGAAGGAGAATTTTTGTGTGCCTTTCGACGGGTAATCCCGAAAATCTATCTCTTCAGAAATAGGTTCGTATATACATACGGATCAACAACAATGACTGGATCTTCCAAAATCACATATGAGTAAAAATATGCCGTGCGAGCAATTAGCATATTTATAACAGTCGGCGGCCGCTTCAGTAGCTATGCGGCATTGCCGTACGCCGGACGAATCGGGTAGAGTAGCTACGAATAGGGGTTTTGTTCCGCCTATACACGTATAAACACATGAACAATAACTGATGTTTTTATCACGCAGGGCTATAGCGATGAACTCAAAACTAATTTTTAGTGCAGCTCTATTTTGCGTATTTACCGCTTTTAACAATACTGCCCATGCCGCAGGCACTGTTAACCAAGCAGGCATGGAAAACCCCTACAAAGTAGAGCGCAGCTGGCCCGGTTATTTTCTAGAACACAAAAAACTCTTCACTGAACAAGCCGGTACCTATAAAGCGGGTAAACACCCGGTGTGGACTATACATGTTCCCGACGGCTGGATAGGAAACAGTACTGTCATTGAAGGTAAAGATGGTTTGATTGTTTACGATACCAGTGTGAATGCACAAGCAGGTGCATTCATAGCCAAAGAAATCCGCAAAATTTCCGACAAGCCCATCAAAGCCATTTTTTACTCACACCACCACACTGATCATTACAATGGTACGTCTGCTTTGGTAACACCAGAACAAATTGCTGATGGTAGTGTAAAAATTTATGCATGGGATAATTTTGAAGAAGAAATCGCAAATGAATTCGGGGCTATCATGCCACGACAAATTATGGGCGTACTGTTTTACGGGCCCGACCTGTTAAAGCCGGAAGAAAAACATTACCACGGCTGTTGTTCGCCCAAATTACTAGGCGGCACGTCTGGTTATATCCCTCCTACCGATACTTTCAGTGAAGATGCTGAAATGGAAATCGCCGGAATAAAAATTAACGTGTTTTATACTGGAGGTGAGGCTATTTCGGAGTTTGGCTTATACATACCAGAATTTGACATGGTTCTGATAGGCGATGAATTTTTTTACGCATTAGCCAACGTGCATTCAATCCGTGGTTCCAAACCGCGCTTACCGGAGAACTACGTAAAAGCACTCGATAAAGTTAGGGAAATCGAACCCGAATGGTTATTGGGTTCGCATATCATGCCAATGCAGGGCCGTGAAGATATCCAAGCGGCTGTGACATCAAGTCGAGATGCTATTCAATACCTTTGGGATCAAAGTATCCGATACATTAATAAGGGCTATACGGCCGGTGAGCTACAACAGAAATTCAAAGAGCTACCGGCCCATCTCGACAACCCGCCTTATACCAGGCCAATGTACGGAACGCCGTGGATTATTACCCCCGAAATCTATACCGGCTGGGTTAGTTGGTTTAACGGCGATGCGACAGGGTTGTTGCCCACTGAGCCGGTCGAGAAAGCACGACGGTATGTTGAGTTGATGGGGGGGCGCGACAAAGTCATGGCTGCAGCAGAAAAAGCCTTTGAAGCGGGCGATGGTCAGTTTTCAGCAGAGTTAACTCAAATGCTGGTGCGTATCAATCATGATGATTGGGGTGCGAGGTATCTCAAGGCGGCTAGTTTGCGTCAGCGTGGGTATGAGGAAATCAATACCATTGCACGAGCTTGGTATCTAAAAGGCGCTCTGGAATTGGAAGGCAAGATTAATCCTGCGCGCATACTGCAAGCACGTATGAGTTCGGTGCGGGGTTCGATGAACAGCGAAGAAATGCTGGCATCTTGGCGATTTCAAGTAAATGCAGAGAAAGCTGTCGCCACCCGTTTGTCACTTGCGATTCATTTTACCGATAGCGGAGAGTATTATCGAGTGGAGTTGAGAAACAGTATCTTAGAAATCACCTCTGAACGGGCTCCTCAAGACATACCCGCAGTCAGTTTGAGCATGAACGAATTGCGCTCTTTTCTCGCAGGTGAGGAGGTAGAAATTAAGGGCGACAGCAAAGCCTTGACTCAGTTAATCGGTTATTTAGATCTTGAGCAAACGGGTTTTTCACTGCATGTACGTTGAGTTATGAATTCCTACAGGGGGAGACTAATTCATTGAGTAGCGTGCCTGGCACGGAAGGCCATGAAAAAGTAGTTACCGTTTTACGCAAGCGAGTTGCAGCTTAAGCCTTGAGGAAACTAATGCAGACTTTTCCGACGCTTACACCTTTTTAGTCTCTTATTGGCACATTAGCGACCATGCAGTTAGTCCTAACGCACTAGTCGCTTAGTGACCGACAACAGACCTAAGCTGTCAATTTTCCGCAATGGACGGTATTGTAGAATTGTCACTGATAGAAGTAGAGAATAAGACGAGTTGATGTTAAAAAATACCGGAGTAAGTCAAAAGAGATAAGTTTGGTTTATCATCAAACTAGCCTACAATTTTAGAAGGATTCCAAGTTGACACAATGCAATTTTCTGGTCGAACCCGAGTGGTTGGAAACACATTTAGGTGACCCGACTATCCGGGTTATTGATACTAGCGTCGATATCATTCCACGCCCGCCCGGTCCTTCCGAATATAAATCAAGATACTCCCAATATTTAGAAAAACACATTCCGGGAGCTGCTTATCTCCATATGGTCGACGATCTGTCGGACTCTAAGGGAGCTTTTCCTTTTGCTTTACCGCCTGTTGAATATCTGTGGCAGAAACTTTCGGCTTTGGGTATTGCCAGCGGCGATACTATTGTCCTCTACGGCAATGAAGTTCATTGGGCAACCCATCGTTGTTGGTGGGTGTTAGCTACCGCAGGAGCAGATGTTCGAGTACTTAACGGCAATTTCTCTCAATGGCTCAACGCGGAAAGGCCAACGGAATCGGGACAACAGTATTTTGATCAGTCGGATTTCAAAGGACAATTTAAAGATCAGTGGGTTTCGGATAAAGACGATGTTATTCATAGCATGGATGACGAGTCTACAGCGCTGGTTAATGCACTCTCTGCAGAACAGTTTGTTGGCAGAGGTCAGCCCTTTGGACGTCCCGGTAGAATTCCCGGGAGTATCAGTATTCCCTCTGCCGGTTTTGTCGATGGTAAAACAGGTGAGTTTTTACCTTTAGAAACATTAGCGCAATTGTTTGAAAAAGCAGGAGCTAATACTTATCAGCACTTGATCACCTACTGTGGCGGCGGGATCGCAGCCAGCACCTCTTTTTTTGTCTTACACTTACTCGGTTATACAAATGTCTCGCTGTATGATGGGTCTCTTCTCGAGTGGTCAGCTGACCCTTCTTTGCCTCTCCTCGCGGACTAAAATATGTGTAGATAGGCACCCTAAAATAAGTAGGTTCTAGAAGTAAGTGGGGTCGCTATTTTTAACTAAAGCCACTAGATAATTGTATATAGGTAAACCTTGTCCAGCCGCAATCGAGGCATCCAAAATTTCCTTCGGTTTTGACATGACTGATGGCTGCATACCGGCTATAAGCGGTGGTCATTAGCCTGTTTTTTTATTGTAGATTGGGGGAGGTGGGGGTATTAATCCTTCCTATGCTCGATAAGGTGCATACTGATAACTAGTCATAAGCTAATGTCCGCTATTGACCCACAACAGTCATTAGAGCAGGCTCCCCATTCACCTTAGTTTCGCTTATCTGTTATGATCCGCCTCCTCTCGCAGCTATCAGAATAGAAATAGATGAACGGACTTTTTGAAGAACTCAAACATCGTAATGTTTTTCGGGTAGGTATCGCCTATCTCGCGCTTACCTGGCTCATTATCCAAATTACCAATATTGCCGTGCCTGCGCTAAATCTACCTGAAACGCTCAATAGCATCGTGTTTTACTTAGGCCTTATTGGCTTCCCCTTTGCACTGCTTCTGGCCTGGGCGTTCGAATTAACGCCGGATGGCCTAAAACGCAGTTCTGACGTGGCAGACGACGCGAGTATTCGTGCTGATTCCAGTCGCAAGCTTAACTACGTTGTCATTGGCATGTTGGTATCTATTGCCGCCATTGCTCTCTGGCAGGGACAATCGACGCCAGCAGCTGAGTCCGGAGACGCGACTATACCGGCTGATAACTCACCCGCTAAGGCCGCTGTTTCTCCCTCAAAAGCCGCCAGTGACACTATCCGCAATCAACACTCCATAGCCGTGCTGCCCTTTGTGAATATGTCCTCCGACCCTGAACAGGAATATTTTTCCGACGGTCTCAGTGAAGAGCTATTGAACTTGCTTGCCCAAATAAGAGAGCTGAAAGTTACCGGCAGAACGTCATCTTTTGCCTTTAAGGGGCGCAATGAAGATTTACGGAAAATTGGTGAACAATTAAATGTGGCAACCGTACTCGAGGGATCAGTACGACGCTCGGGAAATCGTTTACGCATTACCGCCCAGTTAATTAACGTCGAAGACGGGTTCCATCTTTGGTCTGAAACCTATGACAGGGAGATGACTGACGTTTTCGCTATTCAGGATGAAATTGCCGCGAAAATTGTCGCGGCATTACATATTAAGCTAGCGCTTCCCATTCCCCTTCGCGGGCTGCCAACCACCAATATGGAGGCGTACCAACTGTTTTTGGAGGCAAAGGCCCTAGCAGCGAGCGATTACCTCAGATCGTTTGACGCAGTAGAAATCCTTAAAAGCGCGGTAAAGCTGGATCCGGAATTTGCTGAGGCCCATGAACATTTGGCAATCCTATATGCGAATATTATTGGTTCTGGACAGGGGACTGAAAAAGAATACCAACCTCTCGTCGTCAAGCATGCGAACGCCGTCCTTAGAATTGCGCCCCAGCGGGTATGGGTAAAAGTACTTGCAGAAACGACGGCCAGTTCTTTTATAACGGAAGAAATTCTGCGGAGCATGGAGAACGTGATTGCCGCGCAACCACAAAATAGTGACGCTCAATTTTACCGTACGTGGATCTTGCTCGCTTTAGGCTATTACGAAGAGGCAATAAAAGAGGCCGATTCATCGATCGCCCAAGATCCATTTTATATGAATCACTACCTGCAACGCAGTTACGCGCTCCGAGGTCTCGGTCGAACGGAAGAAGCGACGAACGCTATCGTGTTTTGGTTTAACGGCATCAAACAATACACAGGACTGAACGTTATGGCCCTTCACTATCCCGAGCGTGCTAGAGGACTTGTTAATAGCTATGCCGAAAAAACCGGTCAAAACGTCGACGAGGTTTTCACTTTTCTCGAAAGAGTAGCGGACCCTGTCACGCGAATCGATGCGCTCGATGACCCCATGAACTCGGTCTACCTAGGGATACATGGCTCTGGGCAAGGACGATTACAGAGATTGGCAGGCTTTCAAGACACTCGGTTTTGGCCAGAGTTGGAAAACTACGCCGCTGCGGGTGGCAATTTATTGGGCGCATTTATCCCACTTTTGAGTACGAGGTCTCGCTGGGTTATTAATGATCCGCGCTTCCGATCTGTGGCAGAGGAAATTGGCGTGGTCGATTATTGGCGCAACAACAAACTTCCCGACTTTTGTGATGGCACCTTTGAAAGCTGGATTTGTGAGCTTCACGATGAGCGTTGATGTTCGTTGTTGGCGGAAAGCGGACTAAAAAGCGATTTGATGATTGAAGAATGCAGACATTAAACACCATGTTAACTTGTTGGCGAAGATGGCGCGGGTTTTACGTTCAGCAAAACACCTGACCTCTTTGGCAATCCAGTTCAACAACTCGTTAGGCGTCATCCGTAACTACCTTAGGTTGAATTCCCATCATTGGCCTAAGTTTGTCCTTGGAGGAGTCCCTTGCCGAGTTGATTCGCCCGCTTACGCCTGCGCCAATGTGTTCTGACTTTCGAGACCACCATTCGGAGCCTCCCGGAGTAAGCACGATTCGAACCGCGGCCTTCTCCATTGCATAGTAGGTCTCATCACTTAATAGGCCTTGGTCATGCATATAAACCGCCTGCTCCATGATGTAGAAGTAATGTGAGGCCCAGCTCTCGAAATTCCACTTAGCTGACGCGGGAGCTGATTCCCAAGCTTGATAGCAAGATCGAATATCTTCTTGAAGCTGTGTATTATCAATCGCGAGAGTTGCGTGGGACGCAACCTGTTTCAGGATATCACGCTGGCTATCAGCTCTAGCAAGGTCGTTCGCTTGTTCGGCCTGAGAGTTGCTGAGTCGAAGCTGTTTTAACAGGAACAACAAAGTAACGATTACAGTTACGGCAGCAATCGTTTCGGCTGTCGCTCCTACAGCATCCCAGTTCATGACAACATCTCCGTGACGCCTAATAGTTGATTAATAAGCCATTGGGTTTGTTAACTACGAGGCTCTTGAACAAGAAAATACTATCCTTAGCCCATGCGTATTTTTCTTCGTTTTCAATTGCTTACGACAATACACCAAAACTGGCCCTCCCGACAAATGAAGCCTCAACGCTCGTATAACTTTATTATAGAGTTTCCCTGTAACAAGGAGCACGGCTATATAAATCAATGAGTTGCGGGTTGTTTTAGGAACTAAGAAGCCAAAGGGGCTCGAAATTTTTGGGGGGGTTAATGTTGATGTTCGTTAAGGGTCAAAAGTGCCAAAAGCAAACAGTAGCAGAATTAAAAAAGGCTACCGAAGCAGCCTTATGGTCTTTTCTTTAGTTTATCCCTCTCGCCGCCAAGTACCGTTAAGAACCAGAGCTTTAATCGATTTTTTATTAGCGGCAAAGATGTTTGACTAAAGTATTCATTTATCAAAAAACTAATCGATAAATAACCCTGAAAGATCAGCAAAAACCAGATAGTCTGTAATCAAGTTATCTTCTATCTCCAGTACAGCGGAAAATACAGCACTGTGCTCTGTCCCATCTAAGCGCACATAATCAACTCGTCCATGGCAAGCAATCTTAACCACAACACCACCTTCTTTATTAGCAACCTGAGAAATTACATCTTCAATTGTATGGCTCATAGAATGAATACTTTTAAAGAACTGGCTATTGGCTTCTAATATCTCAGCTTTATCAGTTGCTGCTGGATTACTTCCAATACGAAAGCGAATTTTCTGCGATAAGTTCTCTTTTAAATAGTCGACATTTTTATTATCAACGGCTTTGTATAAATTTTTAGAAAGTTGCTGAGCTTGTAGATGATTCATAATTATATTCTCTTATAAATAGCGTTTTAGTTTGTTGTTCTGTTACTCGTACTTATTTCACCATTGGCTTTCCGTACTATTTGTCCGCTTTCACCACCGTACATATTCTTCTCTTCTGCTTTATCACTGTGGTATTGCAGAAACTCAAATTGAAAACCTGCTGGATCGTTGTAATAAACGGTTTGTCTAAAAGGATGATCCTGGCCAGCGATATCCACAGTAAACCCCTGCTTAGCAAACCGTGAGATCAACTGTGCTAAATCATCTACAACAAACCCTATATGTGCGACGCCTACTTGCGCAGTTCTCACATCTCTATTTTCTCCTTGGCCGTTATCATTCAATGTCAGATAATAATCATCATCGCCGACATGCAACCAGTGCCTAGGTATTGCATTCTCACCTCGCCCCCAAACCATTTCACCTTCACCCCGCACTTTCCAATGGGGAAATGCGATCAATAGAAAGTCGAGTGTCGGCTTAATATCTTCCATCACTAAATTAACGTGCTCTAATCGAACCATGACAATCCCCTACGCCGTTGATTCGTATACTTTAGATTCAACCAGAAATAAGAACAATATGGCTTTTAGTAGACTCTTTGTTGAGTTATTCTCAACTATTAGTAAGTTTTAACTGGGAGTTTTGTTATGGAAAGCTTTAATGCCATTCCAATTTTTATTGCTGTTGCCGATAATGCGGGGTTTTCTAGCGCTGGACGAGAACTTGGAATCTCGAAATCTGCGGTCAGTAAACGAATAACACAATTAGAAGATCAATTGGGCGCTCGTCTATTTCACCGCACGACTCGTAAGCTCAGCCTCACCGAGGCAGGCGAGCGCTTCTATGAATATGCAGCTCAGGCAAATCGATCAGCACAGCAAGCTGAGGATGCAGTTTACGAGCTACAAGGACAGCCTAGAGGGGTACTGAAGGTGCAACTACCGATGACCCTCGGTCAAATGCATATAGCACCCTTGATTCCAGAATTTCTTAAGCAGTATCCACATCTTCACATTGACTTAGTAATGGACGATCGCCATGTCAACTTGATAGAGCAAGGATATGATTTAGCGGTGAGAGCAGGAGACATGGAAGATTCAAATTTAATTGCCCGCTTATTAGCCCCTTTGCACAGCGTTGTTTGCGCTTCTCCCTGTTATCTGCAAGAGTTTTATCAACAGCATAAGCAAGCACTGGAACATCCATCTCAATTAGCAAAAGCCAATTGTCTGACTTACAGCTATTCCAGTAATGCAGATACTTGGCAGTTCGATACGATTAATCAAGACAGTCAAAACCACAAAATTAAAGTAAAAGGAAATTACCGCGTTAATAACAGTGCATCTTTAAAAAAAGCATTAATTGCGGGCATGGGAGTCGCTCGTTTACCCACATTTGTCACAGGGGATTCTATTAAGAAAGGCGAATTGGTCGCTCTTTTTCAAGACTATACAATGCCACATAAAAGCCTTTATGCGGTTTACCCCGAGCGACAGTATTTACCCATTAAAGTACGTGTATTTCTAGATCTTCTAATTAAACACCTTGGAACTGATGTACCTTTTTGGGACAATTTTTAATTAAAAATGGCCTATGAGTATAGGCGGAACAAACCCCCTATTCGTGGCTACCCTATCCTACCCAAACGGACTATGGCAATACATCATCGACCGCAGCTAAAGCTACTAGTTATCACCATAGTGAACAGCCATGATAGGTATAAGTTCCTGCGGGAAGTGTCTTGCTAGTGCTGAAATGGAAACTATGAACAATCAATCAATAATAATGAACGATTAGTATGAGTCGGCAGAGAGGCGCCGTAGGTTGATAGCTTTGTTTTGTTGACTAATTAGGGGGCTGGAAAATCTATGCTGTTATTTTCAGCTTAGTAGCATTGGCTTAAATCAATTAGTCACTAGTATAATTTTTCGAGACTATTAATTTTTCAAATCTGAAATAGTGCGCCAGACGCTAAGCCTTGTCTAATGCTGTTGCTACACTAGGAAGAACCCTAAAAGCGGTGTTAAATTCTTTAGGTACTTTGGCCGGACGGCCTGTTGTTAGGTTAGTACAAACATAGTGACTATGGGCTCTTAAAAGAGTTTTCTTATCAGCCAGTCTCATTATTTGAAATTTTCTTTCGGCTCTAAGCTTACCGTCATTTATCGTTACCCAGTTGGCAATGGCTAAATGGTCGTCAGGATAGGCTGCGGCAATATAATCAATCTCATGCCTTACAGCGGCAAAGCCACGATTTATCTCGCGGCAAATCTCAGGCCCCATCTGTACTTCGTCACAGTGTGACCATACGCATTGGTCTAGCCATTTAAGGTATGCGCTATTATTTATATGGCCATAGCCATCAGCTTCATTGGCTAAAGCTACGTGTTCAATGACATGTGGCTGAGGATAATCCCAGTTGAGTTCAAGGGCAGTCATAGTGTTGGTTCCGTAGATGAATTGTTAACGGTGAACAAATTTTCTAGGAACAATATGGTATTGGTAAAAACAATGGCCGGCAAGTAAATAGGTACTTTTATCAAATATCAGCTGTAGGGGCGCTAGCCTGTGAATATCAATACTAGAGTGAGGTGCTATTGTGTCTTTGGGTTGAGTATTTAGACTAGAGGTTGGTGTGACGCTATCGCGCCGTGCCAATCTAGCTTAAAGCTATATTTCAAATAATAATACTTGCATTAAATGCATATGCATGTATAGTTCGTTTCATGGCACATAAAAAATCAGACATATGTTTAGCGCACTCCCTTAGAAGGGCAGACCGCGTGGTAACCCAGCTTTACAATGAGCATCTAGCGCCGTTGGGTCTTCGTGTTACCCAGTTTTCAATTTTGAAAGCGTTACATCTAATGGGAACGACAACGGCATTGCAGGTCCAAGAAGTATTGGTTATGGAGCAGGCGACAGTATCTCGGGCATTAAAACCGTTAGTTCGCGACGGCTATATTGCTGTCAACGAAGGCGTGAATAAACGCGAGAAGGCCTTGTCTTTAACGCCGCAGGGTAAAGCGCTTTATCAGCAAGCATTGGCGCCTTGGAACGAAGCACAAAAAGCGCTGAAGAAAATAGTTGGTCTTGGGCAAGATGAGCTGTTGATTGAATTGAGTCGCAAGATAGTGGCGATTAAGCGATAATTTTTTACCATATACATGCATATGCATCATAAGGTAAATGACTTAACAAAACATACCAATAAGGTGTAGGAGAAAAAATAAGTGAGTCTGCTTATTTTGCGATAGGAAAAAAATATTCGTTTTTACATAAGCTATTTAGCTGGTTTGAATGCTGGATAAAGACGTTTGATTCCACTCTGTATAAGCATGCCACTATCACAATTAGAGAAATAGCTGATGCGATAACGATATTAGAAAAAAGGCTGATTGCGTTGGAGCGATGCTGCCAAAAATTTTACCAAGACAAATAGCCATATTTTTTTGCAAAAACATGCATATGCATATATTTTTAGATGTAGGAGAAGGATGATGAGCAATACACCGGAAAGAACCATTATGAGCCTATTTAAATTGATAGTCGGTCACCCTAAGCGGGTTGTCTTTATTGGCCTACTATTCATCGCCGTGATGGCTTCAATGCTACCTCAGCTAAGCCAAGATACCCGCTCCGATGCGTTTTTGGCTGATGACAATCCCGCCCTAATTTATCGCGAGAAGGTTAAATCTATCTTCGGGCTGAGTGACCCAATGGTGATTGCGGTGGTTGCTGAAGATTCAATCTTTACAGTACAGGGTTTGAATGCAGTGCAGGCTGTCAGTGATGCGGTTATTGATGTGCGCAACATCGATCCTGATGGAGTGAAGAGTCTAGCTACTGAGAATAATATTGTCGGTAGCGATGAGGGGATGGATGTAGAGCCGTTTTTTGAAGAAACGTTAAACTCGCAATCTGAAGCTGATCACGTTCGCAACGCTATTAGAAATTTCCCTTTATATCAGGGAAGTTTGGTTGCCCACGATGAATCCGCAACTTTGGTGATTGCTGAGTTACTGGATGAAACATTAGCTGAGCAAACCTATACCGACTTAGTTGTCGCGCTGGACGGGCTAGAGTTGCCTGAGGGAGTGACGCTTCATATAGCTGGTGAGGGTGCTATTTCAGGTTACCTTGGCAGCTATATCAGTAGTGATGCTCAGCGATTAAATCCGCTGGCAGCGGTGGTTATCACCTTAATAGTATTTGTGGCTTTTTTACGCGGTGGATCGACCTTAGCGGCTAATCTAATCATTGCTGCATCGGCGTCGGTAACTGTAGGCGCTATGGCCGTATTTGAGGTGCCGTTTTATGTTATTACCAATGCTCTGCCAGTGATTCTAATTGGTATCGCGGTGGCCGACAGCATTCATATCTACAGCGAATACTATGAACGTAGGTCATTGCATTCGGATGAGTCGATTAACGACTCTATTGTCAATGTTATGGTTTCTATGTGGCGTCCTATTACTTTGACAACCTTAACTACGGCAGCAGGATTTATGGGCCTATATTTTGCCGCCTATATGCCTCCGTTCAAATTCTTTGGTTTGTTTACTGCTTTAGGTGTCAGTGTTGCCTGGCTTTATTCGATGGTTTTTTTACCCGCCATAATGAGCTTGTTCAAAACTGAAGTGCACCCGCGCTTAGCGAAAAAGATATTAAGTGAAGAACACGATATATTTGCTAAAGCGATGGTGATACTAGGGCAGTTTACGCGCACTAATGCACGCTACATTGTTGGCACTGCAGTAGTAGTAGTTCTGGTTGGAGCGATGGCCGCTAGCAGTATAATCGTCAACGAAGATCGGATCGAAACGTTCCATCATTCTGAACCCTTATATATTGCCAATAAAGTCATTAACGACCGCTTTGACGGTAGTAACTATCTCGATATCGTTATTGAAACTCAGGAAGATGAAGGTGTGTTTGACCCTGATGTGCTGCGTAAAATTGACGCCTTGCAGATCTATGCACAATCGTTGCCAGAGGTGGCAGGTACGACTTCGGTAGTAGACTATCTGAAGCAAATGAACCGTGCACTTAATGGCGGCGGCGTTGATGAATACAAGGTCCCTAGCGATCAAAATCTAATTGCGCAGTATTTTCTTCTTTATAGCGTCTCTAGTGACCCTACCGATTTTGAAGAAGAAATTGATTATGACTATCGATTGGCAAATGTTCGGGTAACCCTTAGTAGCGGCGCTTACATAGACAATAAGTCAGTAGTATTAGCGATGGACCAGTACCTGCTTGAGCATTTTAATGACAATGCTGTGGTTGGTACATTAAGTGGCCGAGTTAACCTTACCTATCACTGGATTAAAGATTTAGGACCCAGCCACTTTCTTGGTGTTGCTATCGCCTTGTTACTTGTCTGGCTGGTTTCTTCATTGTTATTTCGCTCAGCTGTGGCAGGTACTTTTTCGCTTATTCCGGTGGCTATTAGTATCTTAATGGTCTATTCGGCCATGGTGTTTTTCGCCATTCCTTTAGGGGTGGGCACATCGATGTTTGCAGCAGTGGCCATTGGTTTAGGTGTCGATTTTGCCATCCATACCATTGATCGTTTGCGTACCTTGTATCAAAAAAATCAAGATATGAACCAAACATTAATGCAGTTTTACCCCAGCACTGGCCGCGCATTATTTTTTAACTTATTGGCTATTGCCTTGGGCTTTGGTGTGTTGATTTCTAGCAAAGTAGTTTCACTTAATAGCTTCGGAACAATTGTTGCTATTTCAGTAACCACTAGCTTTTTTGTCAGTATGACTTTACTACCAGCCATGGTGCAGTTGTTTAAACCGCGCTTTATTACCGGTGAAGAAAAAACTGATAAAGGTAGTTCAAGTATTGCTGCCGTTGCTAAAACGTTCATGGTCCTTGTTGCTATTGGAATAACTGGTTCTTTGGTTAACATCGAATCCGCTGCTGCCGATGAATTGCCCAAGGGGCGCTGGGTAATGGAGCAAGTTAATGCAGTAGATGACGGTCAGTATGTCACCCGCAAACTATCGATGAAGATGATTGATAAACGCGGCAAAGAGCGATTACGTGAAACCATTGCGCATCGTAAATACTTCGGTGAAGAGAAACGTACGGTGTTGTTTTATCAATCACCCAGAAACGTAAAAGGTACTGGTTTTCTCACTTTTGATTACCCTGATGCCACGCTTGATGATGACCAGTGGTTGTACTTGCCAGCATTGCGCAAGGCCAGGCGTATATCAGCGTCTGACCGGGGCGATTACTTTCTAGGTACCGATTTCAGTTATGAAGATATCAAGAAAGAGGGAAAAATAGAGATCAGCGATTATGATTTCAAAATCCTAGGTAGAGATGTCGTCGATGGTCGCGAGGTGATTCTAGTTGAGGCGATTCCTGTTAACAAAGCGTCAGCCAAAGAACTCGGTTACGGCAAGTTGGTAAGTTGGGTAGACCCGTCTAATTGGGTGGTGGTAAAAATCCAGTTTTGGGATGTAAAGCTCAATGAGTTTAAAACCTTGAACGCCAGTGATATACGCTTGGTTGATGGTATTTGGACGCGTCATAATTTAAACGTAACCAATCATAAAACCGGCCATTACACCGAGTTTGTGTTTTCTGAAGTTGACTATACATCAGCGGTTAAAGACTCTGTGTTCTCTCGCCAGTCATTAACTAGGGGTGCTCGCTAATGAGTACCATTCGTGGGTGTATTTATGGTGCACTGCTTGTCTTTATCAATAGCAATGCTGTGGCGGGCGACTTTAGTGGTGTGTTAAAAAGCCAGACGTCCTTTAGTGTTAAAACAGATAAACTCCAGCAGCAGGAATGGCTGCTCGACCTGGAGTATAACGAGGAGGTGTTCGGTGGTGATCTGACAATAATAGGTCGGGCGCGTTTAGATACGGTAGATGATCTTAATTATTCCTCAATACCAGATTCATACTCATCTGTCGGCGGGCCGTTGGCCGGCGGTAGCGACGGCATTATAGATATAAGAGAATTCTATTGGGATGTGGCCAGTGATAATACTTTTCTAAGGCTTGGCAAACAGCAAGTGGTATGGGGAGAAGCTGACGGACGAAAGCTGTTGGATGTGATTAACCCACAAAGCTTTCGTGAATTTATTCTGGATGATTTCGACGACTCGCGAACCCCATTATGGATGGTAAATATTGAACACAGTTTAAATAGCGGCGGAGTACTTCAGTTGCTGTGGATACCTGATACCACTGCCCATGAATTGGCGCCCAGCCATTCACCGTTTGCCTTTACTAGCACTTCATTGGTTCCTCAAATGTCCGCTTCCTCCTTAGCTGAAGTTTTTGTTGAAGAGGCAAAAGCGCCTTCTGTGACCTTAGAGAATAGTGACACAGGCTTGCGATTTGTTCACTTCGTCGGTGGCTGGGATATTTCAGTAAATTACTTGTATCACTATGTCGACACGCCGGTGGCTCGTACCAGTATCAGTGGTGACTCGGTCGTTGTTACTCAAGCCTATGAGCGTAGCCATTTAATTGGTGGCACCGCCAGTAATGCCTTTGGTGATTGGATATTGAGAACCGAAGTAGCCTTTGAAA